>NZ_CDCE01000037.1:344801-377301 GCF_000819805.1 Aeromonas diversa CDC 2478-85 | reverse complement strand
GGATTTGATCAACAACGCCGCTTGCATCCCTAAATGCCGTCGACCATTTGGCAGCCTGCCATAACCGCCCTTTGAGAAGAGCGGTCACCTGAGTCGTCGCATCACGATTTGCAGGTAAGTAAATAAACTGGATCGAGGAGCGCTCTACAGCCTGAACCCTGGAACAATCATCCCATTCAAAATTATCATCCAGTACTCTTATCCAGCGTATATCCTCTTCAATTGCTCCTTCCGGCGTACCGTCATCCGTCCATGTTGCTTGTAGTCGTACCCGGGCCTGAAGGGGCTCCCCCTCACCGGAAGCTGCCATCTGATTGAAGAACTCCGGAACGGCATCAAGAGGAGAAGCGTCTTGCTCTTCCAGTTCAGGGAAGGAAAGTACCGCTTCGACAAACAGACTGTCGCCAGACTGCAGCTCCTGCCGGTCAATAGGTATGTGAAAATCCCGACGCTGTACCGACCGCTGCGCTGGTGATGTACCAAACAACCGGGACACAGCTTGCAGCATTGCTGTCTTTCCAGAACCGTTGCCGCCGACAAGTATCGACAGTTCTTCTTCGAAATTTAGCTCGACCACCTCATGCCCGAAACAACGAAAATTCTGTAGTTTTATCTTCTCTATTTTCATCCCTGATTACCTTTTTGTAAGAGATGCCTTTAAAAGTTAGCGAGCCCCCTAAATAACCCACTCATCAATCATATCAGCCCAGTCCTGCAACATAGATGTACGCTGATCACGATACTCCGCTTTGTTATACACCGCTCTCACGCCCTTCTGCTCATGAGCAAGGCATTTCTCAATCCAGTCAGTGTTGTAGCCAGCTTCATGTAGCAGGGTGCTAGCCGTGCGTCTCAGGTCATGGGGACCAAATTTGGCGAGCGGCTTACCTTCTTTCTGTGCCAGTGTATAGGTCATGGTCATCACCCGATTCAGGGTGGCACTGCTCATGGGCAAATCTGAGTCGTAACGGGATGGCAGTATATAATCAGAGCCACCAGAGAAGGTCTTCAAAGCGACCAGGATGTCCAGGGCTTGTCTGGATAGAAACACCAGATGCGGGGTTCGCCGCTTCATCCGCTCTTTTGGGATGGTCCAAAGAGCCTCGCTGAAATTGATCTCGTTCCAGGTCGCATTGGTCAGCTCACTTTTGCGCACCATGGTCAAAAGCAGCAACTTTACCGCTGCACGGATGGAAGGCGATGTACCAATCCGCCCCATATATGCATACATAAGCCGGATTTCTGCAGGCGACAAAGTTCGATCTCGCGGCTCAAATCTGGCAATGCTCGTTGGCCTCACCAGATCAGCTGGGTTTTCAACCTTCTGCCCTCGCTCGATAGCCCAACGATAAATCTGCAGCACTATGTCACGGGTATGAACAGCCGTTGCTGGAGCCCCTCGCTCCACAATGGCATCCGTCAGCATGCGCAAATCTTCATGGGTGATCTCGGTCAACTTCTGGTTGCCAAATTTCGTTTCAAGCTCCCGAGCATAGACTGAGCGACGCATATCACGGGTTGAGTCCGCCATCTGGTAACCTCGCAGCCACTTTTCAGCCCAAGCACCAAATGTTTCAGCATCTCTTACCCGAGCCTTTTTACGGGCCTTCTCCTTAGCCGGAGACTTACCGTCGGCCACCATCCGCTTGGCTTCATTCAGTCGCTCTCGGGCTTCAGCCAAACTGATACCACCGACACCGTAGCGGCCAAAGGTGATCGTCTCTTGCCTGCCATTGATCGAGTAGTTGTAACGGAACGAGACCGAGCCGGCGGGGGTAACGGCTACATAAAGGCCATCTCGGTCATTCACCTTGTAAAGTTTGTCCCTCGGTTTGAGGTTGCGCAGCTTGGTATCGGTCAGCAAAAGTCTTACCCTTCCTCGAATCCGATACCATGCCAAAAGATCACCCAAAAACCAGGCAATAACAACAATAAAAACAGCTAGTTAAGTAAACTCAATACCATGAACATGCAGGATCAAGCAGCATGGTATCGGCTATCACTCATGGCATCATGCCTCGATAATACCACCTTAAATGCCATACTCAAGTGGTGCTTACCACTGCTATCCGTTGCCAGAACATACCAAACATAAAAACAAAAAAGCCCATGTAAACATGGGCTTAAGTCTATTTTAATGCCAGTTAGTACCAACTAATGCCTAACGAGCGATCATTCCCACTCGATGGTGGCGGGCGGCTTGCCGGATACGTCGTACACCACGCGGGAGATACCATTGATCTCGTTGATGATGCGGTTCGACACGTGGCCGAGGAAGTCGTACGGCAGATGGGCCCAGTGGGCGGTCATAAAGTCGATGGTCTCTACGGCGCGCAGGGCAATGACCCAGTCATACTTGCGGCCATCGCCCATGACACCGACCGAGCGCACCGGCAGGAAGACGGCGAACGCCTGGCTGACGCGGTTGTAGAGATCGGCCTTGCGCAGCTCTTCGATGAAGATGGCATCGGCGCGGCGCAGCAGGTCGCAATACTCTTTCTTCACTTCGCCGAGCACGCGCACGCCCAGGCCCGGACCCGGGAACGGGTGGCGGTAGAGCATATCGTAGGGCAGACCCAGCTCGAGACCGACGCGGCGCACCTCGTCTTTGAACAACTCGCGCAGGGGCTCGACCAGACCCATCTTCATCTCTTCCGGCAGCCCGCCGACGTTGTGGTGAGACTTGATGACGTGGGCCTTGCCGGTCTTGCTGGCGGCCGACTCGATGACGTCGGGATAGATGGTGCCCTGGGCCAGCCAGCGGGCATTTTTCAGCTTCTTCGCCTCGTCGTCGAACACCTCGACGAAGACGCGGCCGATGATCTTGCGCTTGGCCTCCGGCTCGTCTTCGCCGGCCAGTGCGGTGAGGAAGCGCTGCTCGGCATCCACCTTGATGATGTTGAGACCGAAGTGATCGCCAAACATCTCCATCACCTGAGTACCTTCGTTCAGGCGCAGCAGGCCGTTGTCGACGAAGACGCAAGTGAGGCGATCGCCGATGGCGCGGTGCACCAGCATGGCCACCACAGAAGAATCCACGCCGCCGGAGAGGCCCAGGATCACCTCGTCATCGCCCACCTGCTCGCGAATGCGGGCGACCGCGTCGTCGATGATGGTGGCCGGGGTCCACAGGCACTCGCAGCCGCAGATGTCTTTAACGAAGTGCTCGAGCATGCGGGCACCCTGGCGGGTGTGGGTCACTTCCGGGTGGAATTGCACGCCGTAGAAACGCTTCTCTTCCCAGGCCATGGCGGCGTGGGGGCAGGTCGGGGTGCGGGCAACCGTGGTGAAGGTCTCGGGGATGGTGGTGACCTTGTCACCGTGGCTCATCCAGACGTCCAGCATGGCGTTGCCGTTATCGGCGATGGCGTCTTCGATGTTGCGTAGCAGGGCGCTCTGGGCCACCACCTCAACCTGGGCGTAGCCAAACTCGCGCTCGGTGGAGGAAGAGACCTTGCCACCGAGCTGCTCGGCCATGGTCTGCATGCCGTAGCAGATGCCAAACACGGGCACACCGGCGTTGAAGACGTATTCGGGGGCGCGCGGGCTGCCCGCCTCGGTGACGGACTCGGGGCCGCCGGAGAGGATGATGCCGCTCGGATTGAATTCGCGGATCTGCTCTTCGGTCACGTCCCAGGCCCACAGCTCACAATAGACACCGATTTCGCGAACACGGCGGGCGATGAGCTGGGTGTACTGGGAACCGAAGTCCAGGATCAGGATACGGTGATCGTGAATATTTTTACTCATGTTCATCCTGTTTCAGGCTGGTGTGGGGGTAAAAAGGTTGGAAAAACGGGGCGCACGGCCCCGTCTTGTTAGCCCATCCGATAGTTGGGGGCTTCCTTGGTGATGGTCACGTCGTGGACGTGGGACTCTTTCATCCCGGCGCCGGAGATCCGCACGAACTCGGCCTTGGTACGCATCTCGTCGATGGTGGCGCTGCCGGTCAGGCCCATGGAGGAGCGCAGGCCCCCCATCTGCTGGTGGATGATCTCCTTGAGGCGGCCCTTGTACGGCACGCGCCCTTCGATCCCTTCCGGCACCAGCTTGTCGGCGGCGTTGTCGCTCTGGAAGTAGCGATCGCTCGAGCCCTTGGACATGGCACCCAAGGAGCCCATGCCACGGTAAGACTTGAAGGAGCGGCCCTGATAGAGCTCGATCTCGCCCGGAGCCTCTTCGGTACCGGCAAACATGGAGCCCACCATGACGCAGCTGGCGCCTGCGGCGATGGCCTTGGCAATGTCGCCGGAGAAACGGATGCCACCGTCGGCGATGACCGGAATGCCGGTACCCTCGAGGGCCTCGACGGCATCGGAGATGGCGGTGATCTGGGGCACACCCACGCCGGTGACGATACGGGTGGTGCAGATGGAGCCGGGGCCGATACCGACCTTGACCGCGTTGACACCGGCCTCGGCCAGGGCGAGCGCGCCGGCCGCAGTGGCGACGTTACCGCCGATGATCTGCAGGTTGGGATAGGCCGCGCGGGTCGCCTTGATGCGATCCAGCACCCCCTGGGAGTGACCGTGGGAGGAGTCGATGAGCAGGACGTCGACACCGGCCTCGACCAGAGCGGCAACGCGCTCTTCGTTACCGGCACCGGCACCGACGGCGGCGCCGACGCGCAGACGACCCTGCTCGTCCTTACAGGCGTGGGGCTTGCGCTCGGCCTTCTGGAAGTCTTTGACGGTGATCATGCCCTTGAGCTTGAAGTCGGCGTTGACCACCAGCACCTTCTCGATGCGGTGCTTTTGCATCAGACCCACCACCTCGTCACGAGGGGCGCCTTCGCGCACCGTGACCAGACGGTCTTTCTGGGTCATGACCTGCTCAACGGTGAGGGAGAGATCGGTGACGAAGCGCACGTCACGGCCGGTGATGATGCCCACCAGCTGGTTGCCCTCGGTGACCACGGGGTAGCCGGCGAAGCCGTTACGGTGGCTCAGCTCCTTGATCTGGGCGATGGTCATGTCGGGACGCACGGTGACGGGGTCGGAGACCACGCCGCTCTCGTACTTCTTGACCTTGCGCACTTCGGCAGCCTGCTGCTCAACGGACATGTTCTTGTGAATGAAGCCGATGCCGCCTTCCTGGGCCAGGGCAATGGCCAGATTCGCCTCGGTCACGGTATCCATGGCGGCGGAGATCATGGGGATGTTGAGACTGATCCCGGAGGTCAGCTTGGTGCGAAGATCGGCGGTATTGGGGAGAACAGTGGAGTGGGCTGGAACCAACAACACGTCGTCGAAGGTCAGCGCTTCTTTGGCAATCCTGAGCATGGCAATATCTCACCTGTGGTGTGGGGGTGTAAAATATTGCCGGCGAATTCTACCGGTGAATTTGGCTTTCGTAAAGTCTTAAATTTGAATTTTTTACGACAAATCCCGTTTATGCTTCTCAACGCGGCAAAAGATCAACAATTTCAGGCCGAAACCGGCTCGGTTTGCCGAGAAAAGATCTTTTCCCCTCACCCGCCCTGATACCGACCCGGCTTGTGCCAGGCCATCAGCATGGCGTTCATGGCCAGGGCACTCAAGGCCGACCAGAGCAACAGAGGAAGCGGCAGGGTCAGCAGGGAGAGGGCGAACACCAACAAATCAAGCGCCATTTGGCTCTTTCCCGCATTGATGTGAAAGCGCCGCTGCAACCAGAGGGTGACCACCCCCACCCCACCCACCGAGGCGTTGTGGCGCGCCAGCGAGAGCACCCCCATGCCGAGGAAAGAGCCCCCCACCAGGGCGGCAAACAGGGGGTGAACATAGGTGACACTCAGCAGATGAGGCACCGTTTGGGTGGCGGCCGAAAGCAACAGGTTTACCGCCAGGGTCTTGAGGGTAAAGTCGCGCCCCATGGTTAAGGCACAGAAGAGCATGAAAGGGGCGTTGACCAGGAAGAAGAGCACGCCGATGGGCAGCGCCACAAAGTGGGAGAGCAGCAGGGCGATGCCGGCGATGCCGCCTGTGATCATGCCAGACCATTTCAGTAAATTGAGTCCCATGGCGATAAACATGATGCCAAGGGCCAGGGCATAGAGATCGTCGAGACGGGTATGGGGTACCCGGCTGGTGAGGGTGGTATCTGACATGGATAAGGCTCCCTGATGTGCTTGCAACCGGCCTCCTGCCGGCCCCGCCGCCAACAACGACGTTCGGCGAGTGAGCGTAAGATACCTTAAAGTTCTATTTTTCGGAATATAGGTCCAAACAACAAACAAAATTAAAAACAAAACTCTGATTAATCAGTAAAAACAGCATCATCACTATTGTGGCGCCCCCCTCCGGCCACGGCGAACCAGTATTTTTTCACCCCTCAGCCCCGTCCCCGAGCGCGGCTGCGTGACCTCCACAGAGGTGGCCGCGGGCATCCTCTTCCCCCTCGGCGCAGGTTCTGGGATAAGATAGGCCCCTCGTTTCTCTCCGCCTCCGGGCGGCTTATCCGCAGAAGGGACCGTTTTGACCCAAGCATCCCAGGTCTATACCGTCACCCGGCTCAACAGCGCCGTTCGCATGCTGCTCGAGCACGAGATCGGCACCGTCTGGCTCAATGGCGAGATCTCCAACCTCGCCATGCCGGCCTCAGGCCACTGGTACTTCTCCCTCAAGGATCTCTCCTCCCAGGTGCGCTGCGCCATGTTCAAGGGGAGCAACCGCCGGGTGCCCCTGCGTCCACGCGACGGCATGCAGGTGCTGGTGCAGGCGCGCGTCTCCCTCTTTGAGCCGCGTGGCGACTATCAGCTCATCGTCGAGAGCATGCAACCTGCCGGCGACGGGGTACTGGCCATGCGCTTCGAGGAGCTCAAGCAGCGCCTCACCATTGAGGGGCTGTTCGATGCCGGACGCAAGCGCCCCCTGCCCGCCCAGCCGAGGGCGGTTGGTATCATCACCTCCGCCACCGGGGCGGCCCTGCACGACATGCTGACCGTGCTGCGCCGGCGCGCCCCCTCTCTGCCCGTGATCATCTACCCCACTCAGGTGCAGGGTCAGGCCGCCATCGGTCAGATAGTGCATGCGCTCTATACCGCCAACCGGCGCGCCGAGGTGGACGTGATCATCCTGGGGCGCGGGGGCGGCTCGCTCGAAGATCTCTGGTGCTTTAACGAAGAGGCGGTGGCCCGGGCGATCGCACAGAGCACCATCCCGGTGGTGAGTGCCGTGGGTCACGAGGTCGATGTCACCATCAGCGACTTCGTAGCGGACCTTCGCGCCCCCACCCCGTCGGCGGCCGCCGAATTGGTGGCACCGGATCAGGGTCAGCTGCGCGAGCGATTGGGTGCGCTCGATCTGCGGCTACGCCGCAGTGCCCTGCAACTGCTGCAAGGGAGCAGGCACCGCCTCACCCTGCTGGCCAAGCGACTCGAGCACAGGGATCCCCAGCGCACCCTGGAGCAGCAGTCCCAGCGCCTCGATGAGCTGGCCCTGCGCCTGGAGCGGCAGATGAGCCGCCAGTTGCAAGGCAGCGAGCGGCGTCTGGCCCAGCTTGCCCAGCGCCTCGAGCGCCACACCCCGGCAAGGCACATCGAGGAGGGACGGCGCCGCCACCAGTTGGCCGGCGAGCGTCTGACCGCCGCCATGACCCGCCAGCTGGCCGGGCGCAGCCACCGCATCGGCATGCTGGCCGCACGCCTCGACGGGGTGAGCCCCTTGGCCACCCTGGGCCGCGGCTACGCCATCTTGCGCGATGAGGCTGGCAAGGTGGTGACGAGCCCCCGCGACACTCGGGTGGGGGCGCGCCTGTCAGCCCGCCTCGCCGAGGGCGGCCTGACGCTCAGCGTCGAGGAACTCGAGTAACCCGGCCTGCAGATTCACCGTCCAGAAACGCCCGGCCAGGGTCAGGCTCACCCCTTCCTCCCCCACCCTGGCCAGACCGTGCTCCTGCCAACGTGCAAACAGGGTGGCAAGGGATGCTCGCCACGGCTCGGGCAAGATGGCCCAGGGTAACAAGCCCTGATCCAGGGCGCCGCGCACCCGCCCCAGCCGGGCATCATTCGGCCCTTGCCCCATCATCATGGCGGGCACCGGCACGCCGGCCGAGAGCGCCTGGTGCCACGCGTTCAGGTCTCGCCCGTTCATCACCCCCATACCTTGATACGAGCCCCCGGCCCCGGCGCCGAAGGGGAGGATCTCGGCCCCCGACTTGGCCAGCCGGTTGTAACGGCTCTGCTCACGTCCGTCGCGGCGCCAGTGGCAGCAGGAGAGGCGCTCCCAGCCTGCCCCCTCGAGGCGCTCGGCACCAAAGCGATACATGAGGGCACGCTCGGCACTGGGCAACCCTTCGGGCTGCCGCCCCGAGGCGTTGAAGCGCTCGAGGTTGTTACCGGGCAGACCGATGAGCTGGTAGAGATCCACCCCGTGCACCCGGCTGGCCATGAGATCGTCCAGATCCTGCGCCCAGCTGGCGTGGCTCTGCCAGGGCAGGCCGAAGATAAGGTCGGCCACTACCACGGCCCGGTTGCGATCGCTCAAGGTTTGCAGCCGCGCGAGCACGGCCTCGCGCTCATCGAGGCGGCCGGCGGCCAGGCGCACCCGACTGTCAAAGCTCTGCACCCCGAACGAGAAGCGGTTGACGCCCCCATCCAGAGCCGCCTGCCACTTCTCATCGTCAAAGCCGTTGAGGCGCCCCTCCAGGGTCACCTCGGCGTCGGGGACAAGCGGAAAGCGGCGCAGTGCCTCGAGCACTCGCCCTATTTGATCGGCCGTCATGTCGGTCGGGGTGCCTCCCCCCAGATAAACGGCGTTAAACGGGCGACTCTGGGCGAAGGGGGTGTCGGCACGGCGCTTGATCTCCTCGCACAGGGCGGTGACATAGACCTCCATGCGCGCCGGGTTAGCGCCATTTTCGAAGAAGTTGCAGAAGCTGCAGCGCTTGCGACAGAAGGGAATGTGCAGATAGAGGGCGCGCTCCGAGGCCTGCGAGACTTGCTGCCAGCTAGCCTCCCGCGAAGCCCCGTCGAGCAGCAATGGTGTACCGGGGCGTCTGGCATGAGGCGCGCGCTTGGCGCTGAAGGCATACTGAAGGGGGGACGGAGTGGCAATACCCGTCATGGTCGGGGTCAATATCATGGGCTCACTTCAAATACGGCTAGTGTGAATACCCAAATGATATTGATTATCAGTTATTGGCCATTGCGCTGGATCAACTCTGTGCGCTGGCGCCCAATAACTGAGTCCTTTGACACCCCATCGGTTAAGTTATTGATAAACTGCGCCGATAAGTGTGTATCCACTGATGTTGCCGAGTCGTGAAGGCAGCAGACGATGACAACTCATGAACATGGACGCCAACCCATGCGTAATCTCTCGTTAAACCAGAAGATCTTTCTCCCCCTCTCTCTGGTCATAGGCTCGACCTTTTTTCTCTCTTACGAGCTCTCGGCCTGGCTGCAACGTGATCTCTCCCTCAAGCTCGTGACCGAGAAGGTGGACAACGTCGCCAACACCTACATGGATCAGCTCAACGTCCTGATGGTGACCGGCACCATCGCCAATCGCCAGATAGTGCAGACCAAGCTCAAGAGCGAGCCCGGCATCGTCGAGGCACGCCTCATCCGGGCGCCCGCAGTCACCGGCGTCTTTGGCCCCGGCCACGAGGATCAGAAGCCGGTCGACGGGTGGGATCACCGCGCCATCGAGAAAGGCGAGCTGATCCTCGAGCAGGAGGGTGAACGCCTCACCCTGATCAAACCCTTCAAGGCCTATAAGGAGTACCGCGGCACCCAGTGCACCACTTGCCACCAGGTGCCCGAGGGAACCGTAATGGGGGCGGTGCGCATCACCTATGATCTCGGCCACACCTTCGCCGAGATCAGGCATAACAACTGGCTCCTCGTCGGTGCCATGACCCTGGTCTTTGGCCTCGGCTTTGCCGTGCTGGCCTGGGTGCTGCAACGCTACATCAAGCGACCCATCAAGGCGCTGCAAGGCTCGGTCACCCGCATCGCGTCCAGCCGGGATCTGGCCCATCCCCTGCCCCGTGCGGGCAAGGATGAGCTCGGCGAGATGACCCGGGCGGTAGACGAGATGGTGCAAGGGTTCAAGAGCAGCCTGCAGGAGGTCGAGGCGGCGAGCCGCCACATCCTGAGCGAGTCAGAGAAGATCCGCGGCGTGGCCGCCAGCACAGAGCAACACGCCAACACCCAAAACGATCAGACCGATCAGGTGGCCACCGCCGTAACCGAGCTCGATGCCAGCTCCAGCGAGGTGCGCCAGCACAGCGAGCGCAGCGCCGAGCTCTCGGCCCTCACCGACAAGGATGCCGCCCAGGCCAGTCGGCTCGCCGAAGCCTCTATCGGCAGCATGGGTGAGATGTCGGCCGAAATTGGACGGGTCGACAAGGTGATCAAGGCCCTCGACGAGCGCTGCCTGGCGGTGGACGGGGTGCTGGAGGTGATCAAGGGGATCGCCGATCAGACCAACCTGCTGGCACTGAATGCGGCCATTGAAGCCGCCCGGGCTGGGGAGCAGGGTCGCGGCTTTGCCGTGGTGGCCGACGAGGTGCGGGCGCTGTCGAGCCGCAGCCGTGCCGCCAGCGAGGAGATAGCACAGATGATCAAGGCGCTGCAGGACGAGGCCCAGAGCGCCGTCGCCGTGATTGGCGATGCCGAGAGCAAGGCCGACGAGAGCATCACCAGGACCCGGGACACCCTGGATGCCATGAAGACCATCATAGAGCGCATCGCCACCATCAACACCCTCAATGGCCAGATGGTGCAGGCCGCCTCTGAGCAGAGCCGGGTCTGCCACGATGTGAGCCTCTCGGTCAACGGCATCCGCGACACGGCCCATGAGACCCTGGCCCAGGCCCGCTCCGCCAGCTCCGCCTGCGCCGAGCTGGTGGCACTCTCCAACCGGCTCGAGTCGCTGCTCAAGACCTATCGCTGGTAACAGGCACTCTGATAACAAAAAAGGCGCACCCCATGGGGTGCGCCTTTTCACGTTAGAGCCCGAGGGCGCCCTTAAGAGGAGAGCTCTCCGTCCAGCTCGGCAATCCTGGCCGACCAGTAGGCCGGGCCGGTCTCGTGGATATTGTTGCCTTGCGAGTCGACCGCCACGGTCACCGGCATGTCTTCCACCTCGAACTCGTAGATGGCTTCCATGCCCAGATCGGCAAAGGCGACCACGCGGGCCTTCTTGATGGCCTTGGCCACCAGGTAGGCGGCGCCACCGACGGCCATCAGGTAGACGGCCTGGTGCTCCTTGATGCTCTGCACCGTTTTCGGGCCACGCTCGGACTTGCCGATCATGCCAATCAGGCCGGTTTCACCCAGCATCATGTCGGTGAACTTGTCCATCCGGGTGGAGGTGGTGGGACCGGCAGGGCCGACCACTTCGTCGCGCACCGCGTCGACCGGACCTACGTAGTAGATGAAGCGGTTGGTGAAATCGACCCCTTCCGGCAGCCCTTCACCGCGCGCCAGCATGTCGGCGATGCGCTTGTGGGCGGCGTCGCGGCCGGTGAGGATCTTGCCCGACAGCAGCACGGTGTCACCGCTCTTCCAGCTGGCGAGCTCGGCCTTGGTGATGCCATCGACGTTGACGCGGCGCACGTTGCCGCCCGCCTCACGGGTGATCTCGGGCCAATCTTCCAGCTTGGGCGGGGTCAGCTCGGCCGGGCCGGAGCCGTCAAGCTCGAAGTGCACGTGACGGGTGGCGGCGCAGTTGGGGATCATCACCACCGGCTTGGAGGCGGCGTGGGTCGGGGCGGATTTCACCTTCACATCGAGCACGGTCGTGAGGCCGCCGAGGCCCTGGGCACCGATGCCGAGCTTGTTGACCTTGTCATAGAGCTCGACGCGCAGCTTCTCTTCGGTGGTCTCGGGGCCGCGGGCGATCAACTCCTGAATGTCGATGTGTTCCATCAGGGCCTCTTTGGCCAGCACGGCCGCCTTCTCGGCGGTGCCGCCGATGCCGATACCCAGCATGCCCGGCGGGCACCAGCCCGCGCCCATGGTCGGCACGGTTTTGAGCACCCACTCGACGATGTCGTCGGAGGGGTTGAGCATCACCATCTTGGATTTGTTCTCTGAGCCACCGCCCTTGGCGGCGATGCTCACCTCGACCTTGTTGCCCGGGATCATGTCGATATGCACCACGGCCGGGGCGTTGTCTTTGGTGTTCTTGCGGCTGCCGGCGGGGTCGGCCAGCACGGAAGCGCGCAGCGGGTTATCCGGGTTGGTGTAGGCGCGGCGGGTGCCTTCGTCCACCATCTCCTGCACCGTCATGTCGCTGTCCCACTGCACCTGCATGCCGATCTTCACGAAGCAAGTGACGATGCCGGTGTCCTGGCAGAGCGGACGGCGGCCTTCGGCAGACATGCGGGAGTTGATCAGGATCTGGGCCAGGGCGTCCTTGGCGGCCGGGTTGGCTTCCCGGTCATAGGCAGCCTTGGCGGCCTGGACGAAATCGAGGGGGTGGTAATAAGAGATGTATTGCAGGGCATCTGCGATGGAATCGATGAAATCCTGTTTTTTTATGATGCTCATAATTGCCTCACTGGCCTTGCCCGGGCGTGCTGGGTACATAGGCAAGGGCTTCCATGGTGATGCCGCGTCGGATGAATCTTGTTATGTTGACCGCGTCCGGCGGCGACTTTGCTCGATTTTGCCGGGCTATGATACGCTCACGGGCACCGAATCGACTAGGGAGCAGGTCGCAAAACTGCCGTTTGCCGGTTTAACGCCTTAAAAAATATGACAACGCATCGATACATAGCCCCCTTCCCTGCCGCCAACCTGCGCACCTTCTTCGCGCGCCTCGCCCACCAATCCTGGGCCATGCTGCTCGACTCGGCCGGGGAGCCTGGCGTGGACAACCGCTTCGACATTCTGGTGGCCGATCCCCTCGCCACCCTGGAGAGTCGTGGCACCACCACCCGGATCCGCTGTGGCTTGCAGGACGAGGCATCGGGTGACGATCCTCTCACCCTGCTGGCGCATTGGCAGGAGCAGCTGCTCGGCCCGCTGCAGACCGACGACACCAGCCCCCTGCCCTTTACCGGCGGCGCGCTGGGGCTCTTCGGTTACGATCTGGGGCGCCGCTTCGAGCGCCTGCCAAGCCAGGCCAAGGCCGATCTGGCCCTGCCCGACATGGCCGTCGGCATCTACGACTGGGCGCTCATTCGGGATCATCAGGCCGGCATCACCCAGCTGGTGGTGCAAGGTGACAAGGCACAGTGGCAGGCCCGCCACGACTGGTTAATGCGTCAGGAGGAAGCGGCCGCCCCGCCCTTCGCCCTGACCACGCCCTGGCTTAGCAACATGACCCGGCAAGAGTATGAGGAGAAGTTCGACGCTATCCAGGAGTACCTGAGGGCCGGTGACTGCTACCAGATCAACCTGACCCAGCGTTTTGCCGCAGGCTATCGGGGTGACGAGTGGCAGGCTTACCTGCGCCTGTGTCAGGGCAATCGGGCCCCCTTCTCTGCCTTTTTACGGCTACCGCAGGCCGCCATCTTGAGCCTGTCGCCGGAACGCTTCCTGCGCCTTGCCGGGCGCACGGTCGAAACCAAGCCCATCAAGGGGACCCGGGCCCGCCATCCGGATCCCGAGCGCGATGCCGCGGCCGCCGTCGAGCTCTCGCACGCCCCGAAAGATCGGGCCGAGAACCTGATGATCGTGGACTTGCTGCGCAACGACATAGGTCGGGTCTGCACGCCGGGAACGGTGAGTGTGCCGCATCTCTTTACCATCGAGAGTTTTCCGGCCGTCCATCACCTGGTCTCCACCATTCGCGGCGAACTGGCCGCCGGCTACTCGGCGGTGGATCTGCTGCGCGCCTGCTTCCCGGGCGGCTCCATCACCGGCGCCCCCAAGATCCGCGCCATGGAGATCATCGAGGAGCTCGAGCCGGTGCGCCGCAACGCCTACTGTGGCAGCATCGGTTATCTGAGCCAGCACGGCCAGATGGACACCAGCATCACCATCCGCACCCTGATCGCCGAGGCGGACCACCTCTATTGCTGGGCTGGCGGCGGCATAGTGGCCGACTCTGAGGTAGCGAGTGAATACCAGGAGACCTTCGACAAGCTCTCGCGCATCTTGCCGCTGCTGGAGGCCCCATGATCCGGGATGAGCTGCTCACCCGCTATCTGCTGACCCTGCCTGCGGCGCCCGGCGCCGCCCATCGGGCCGATCTGGATCAGGCCGCGGTGCTGCTGCCCCTGGTGTTGCGCGAGGATGGATGGCAGCTGCTGCTCACCCGCCGCGCCCGTCACCTGCGCCACCACGCAGGTCAAGTCAGTTTTCCCGGCGGACGGCGCGATCCGGAGGATGAGAGCCTCATCGCCACCGCCCTGCGTGAGACCGAGGAAGAGCTCGGCATCGCGCCCTCGCGCCTGACCGTACTCGGCCACCTGCCCCCCCTTCCGACCGTGTCGCGCTTCTGGGTACAACCCGTGGTGGCCCTGCTCAATGCAGACTATGTGGCCACCCCCAACCCTCATGAGGTAGAGCGCGCCTTCGAGGTCCCCCTCTCCTTCCTGCTGACCCCCTCCCATCATGAGGGGTGGACGCTGGAGCGACACGGCCAGCGTCACACCATCTGGTTTATCCCGTGGCAGCAAGAGCTCATCTGGGGGGCCACGGCGGCCATCATCCGGCAGCTGGCGGGCCAACTGGCACCGCAACATTTTAGCAACTCAAAAGAGCGCCGATAGGGGCCGATTAACATTCAATTTACGTTTAAACCTTTTCAAAAAAGTTTAAAAATTATCGATAAGATCACGATTTTATACATTTACTCATATAAACACCGTTAAAAGTGGAATCTGATCAACATTTTTCACTACAAAGCCTGTATCCTTGCGCCACATCATAAGAACCACACATGGGGTGTTTACATGTCTGACAACGTCACAAGCGCGCAAGGAATTGCTAGCCGTCAGGAGCAAGGAATCAGCTCCGCCACGTCCTGCGGTTGGACGAAACAAGACACAACCTGGGTTATCAGCCTGTTCGGTACCGCCGTCGGCGCCGGCATTCTGTTCCTGCCTATCAATGCCGGCATGGGCGGCTTCTGGCCGCTGGTGGTGATGGCGCTGCTGGTCGGTCCCATGACCTACTTCGCCCACCGCGGTCTGGCCCGCTTCGTGCTGTCCTCCAAGCAGAAGAACGCCGACATCACGCAAGTGGTGGAAGAGCACTTCGGCGCCGGCGCCGGCAAGCTCATCACCCTGCTCTACTTCTTCGCCATCTACCCGATCGTGCTGATCTACGGTGTCGGTATCACCAACACGGTCGAGAGCTTCATGGTCAACCAGCTGCAGATGGCCGCGCCGCCGCGCTGGATCCTCTCCATCGTGCTGATCATGGGCATGATGTCGGTGATGCTGGCCGGTGAGAAGCTGATGCTCAAGGTCACCGAGCTGCTGGTCTATCCCCTCATCGCCATCCTGGCCGGTCTGTCACTCTATCTCATCCCGGACTGGACCGGCGCCGCTCTGGCTCAGGTACCGAGTGCCAAGGATTTCGCCACCACCCTGTGGCTGACCATCCCTGTGCTGGTGTTTGCCTTTAACCACAGCCCGGCCATCTCCAGCTTCGCCCTGGCCCAGCGCCGCGATCACGGTGACAACGCCGTGGCCAAGTCCGATGCAATCCTCAAGCGCACCAGCATGGTATTGCTCGGCTTCGTCATGTTCTTCGTCTTCTCCTGCGTCATGAGCCTGACACCGGCACAGCTGGCCGAAGCCAAGGCCCAGAACATCGCCGTGCTCTCTTATCTGGCCAACCAACACGCCAGCCCGATCATCTCCTACTTCGGTCCGCTGGTAGCGTTTGTCGCCATCGTCTCCTCCTTCTTCGGCCACTACCTGGGTGCCCGCGAAGGCCTCAAGGGGATCATCGTTCAGCAGATGCGCAGCAGCGGCAAGCAGCCTGACATGAAGAAGCTCGAGGTGTTCATCATCGCCTTCTTCATCCTGACCCTGTGGGGCACCGCCGTGGCTAACCCCTCCATCCTCGGCATGATCGAGTCACTGGGTGGCCCCATCATCGCCACCATCCTCTTCATCATGCCCATGTACGCCATCAAGAAGGTACCGGCCATGGCCAAGTACCAAGGCGCCATCAGCAACGTCTTCGTTGCCTTCATGGGCATGGTGGCCATCTCTGCCATCCTGTTCCAACTGGTTGGCTGATCGATCCCACCGTCGATTCAAGGGGCTGCTTTTGCAGCCCCGTTTCATTTCTGGGCCCTGGCTCACGCCATTACCTTTCCCTGCCATCCAAAAAAGTGACAATATTTAGACAAAACTCATAATGGAGCTCCGGCCCATGATCAGCGTGTTCGACCTCTTCTCTATCGGTATCGGCCCCTCCTCTTCCCACACCGTCGGGCCCATGCGTGCCGCCCACAGCTTTATCCGGCATCTCGAGCAGCAAGGGCTCCTGAAAGATATCGATCGAGTCGAGACCGAGTGTTATGGCTCCCTCGGCCAGACCGGCAAGGGACACGGCACCGGCAAGGCGATCATCCTCGGGCTGGCGGGCTTTGAGCCCGACACGGTCGATATCGATACCATCCCCGCCTTTCTCACCGCGGTTGAGCACAATCAGACCCTGCTGCTGGGCGGCGTCCAGCCCAGCCGCTTCCCGCGCCAGGGAGCCATCCTCTTTAACCGGCGCAAGAGCCTGCCCCTGCATGCCAATGGCATGACCCTCAGGGCCTTTTCCGGCGATGCTCTGCTGTGTGAGCAGACCTACTACTCCATCGGGGGCGGTTTTATCATCGAAGAGAGCCGCTTTGCCTCGGCGCAGGCACAGGCCAGAGAAGAGGAGAGCGCTCGCCCCCTTCCCTACCCCTTTGACAGCGGTGCCGAGCTGCTGGCCCATTGCAAGGAGAGCGGTCTCTCCATCGCTGCCGTGATGCTCGCCAACGAGAAGGTGTATCGCAGTGAAGAGCAGATAAAAGCCGGGCTGCGCCGGATCTGGGAGACCATGCGCGCCTGCGTGATCCGGGGCTGCAAGAGTGAAGGGATCCTGCCCGGCGGCCTCAAGGTCAAGCGCCGGGCGCCCATCCTGTTTCGCCAGCTCACCAGCGAGGCGGGATTTAACAAAGACCCTCTCATGGTGATGGAGTGGGTGGATCTCTTTGCCCTGGCCGTCAACGAGGAGAATGCCGCCGGCGGGCGGGTGGTGACGGCCCCGACGAACGGCGCCTCCGGCATCATTCCTGCTGTGCTGCACTACTACGATCGCTTCGTGCATACGGTCGATGACGATCACCTGGTGCGCTTCTTTCTCACCGCCGCCGCCATCGGCATCCTTTACAAGAAGAATGCCTCCCTCTCGGGGGCCGAGGTGGGATGTCAGGGAGAGGTGGGCGTCGCCTGCTCCATGGCGGCCGGCGCCCTGGCCGAGCTGCTGGGCGGTAGCCCGGATAACGTGGAAAACGCCGCCGAGATCGGCATGGAGCACAATCTGGGCCTCACCTGCGATCCGGTAGGCGGACAGGTGCAGGTGCCCTGTATCGAACGTAACGCCATGGGGGCGGTCAAGGCGATCAATGCCGCCAAGTTGGCCTTGCGCGGCACAGGGGAGCACAAGGTATCGCTGGACAAGGTGATCAAGACGATGCGCGAAACCGGGCTCGACATGAAGACCAAGTATAAGGAGACGGCCCGGGGGGGCCTCGCGGTCAATATCACAGAGTGTTGAGTCAGGCCGGCGCCCCCTATGCTGCGTCAGGATGCGCCGGCCCGGGCAGCGAGCCAGTCTTGTGCGGCAGGCTCGCCCTGTGACTAGGCTACCTCCGGCATCCAGCTGTCGGCCTCTTCCCACACCGACTGGACCAGCGCCTCGAGGTCCTCTTTCTGCTCTTTACTGGCCCGGGTGATATTCATGGCCATGGCACTGCCATGAGCAACCCGGACCTGAATATCCGGATAGCGCTCCTCCAGCCGGCGTTGCAGTGCCTGATAGAGGGCATCCATCACCTCCTGGGTGATCTGGTGCTTACGGTCGATAATGATCTCTACTTTCATCCTTGCGCGCCTCATAACGCCTCACTAAACACCTGTATTTTTATACAGCAATTTTGTTTTGTAAAGCCATGCCTTGCGTTGTTAAGCCAACGGGTCAGCGGGCACGCCGCCCTGGATATCCGGGACGAACACGCCCTCTTGACCCAGCCGCGGCTCGGCCAGTGCTCACACCGCGTCGCAAACTTGATCTGCACCAAACCAAGTCGTGGATTTTCAAGCCGCCGATTCGAGGCGCGGCCATTGTGTGGCATAATGCGCCGTCCTGTGGCCGAAGGGCATCAGCTCCTTCCTGCACGCCACGCCGAATTTGCGGCCCTTGGCCGCCCCTTTGCGAGGTCAACATGTCTTCCGTTCGCCTGACCCAATACAGCCACGGTGCCGGCTGTGGTTGCAAAATTTCTCCCAAGGTGCTCGACACCATTCTCAAGAGCAACATTCCCGGCTTTAACGATCCCCACCTCGTCGTTGGCAACAGCAGCAAGGATGACGCCGCCGTCGTCGATATCGGCAACGGCCAGGGCATCGTCTCCACCACCGACTTCTTCATGCCCATCGTCGACGATCCGTTCACCTTCGGCCGTATCGCCGCAACCAACGCCATCAGCGATATCTACGCCATGGGGGGTAAACCCATCGTCGCCATCGCTATCCTGGGCTGGCCGGTCAATCTGCTCGCCCCAGAGATAGCCCAGCAGGTGGTCGACGGTGGTCGCCAGGCCTGCCATGACGCCGGCATTTCGCTGGCGGGGGGCCACAGCATCGATGCCCCCGAGCCCATCTTCGGCCTCGCGGTCACCGGCATTGTTCCCCTCGAGCGCCTCAAGCAAAATGACACGGGTCGCAGTGGCGATCGCCTCTACCTGACCAAGCCCCTCGGCATCGGCATCCTCACCACGGCCCAGAAGAAGGGCAAGCTCAAGGCCGAGCACGAACACCTCGCCCCGCAGGCCATGTGCACCCTCAACACCCTGGGTGAGCGCTTCGCCGCCCTGCCGGGGGTCCACGCCATGACCGACGTCACCGGCTTTGGTCTGGCCGGCCATCTGCTCGAGATGTGTGAAGGGGCCGGTCTGACCGCCGTGCTCGACTTCGACGCCCTCCCCCTGCTGCCCGAGGTGGATCACTATCTCGCCGAAGGGTGTGTGCCGGGCGGCACGCTACGCAACCACGACTCCTATGGTCACAAGCTGCCGGCCCTGGATGAGCGGACTCGCAACATTCTCTGCGATCCCCAGACCAGTGGTGGTCTGCTGGTCGCCGTGGACAGCGACAGCGAGGCCGAGCTGATGGCCATCGCCGCCGAGGCCGGCCTCAGCCTGTACCCCATCGGTCACCTCAAGGAGCGACAGAGCCAGTGGGTCGAGGTCAATCGTGGCGCATAACGAACTCGTGACCGACCTGGCCGCCCTGTTTCTCGAGGATGTGCCCCTTATCGATCTGCGTGCCCCCATCGAGTTTCAGGAAGGGGCCTTTCCCCACGCCGTCAACCTGCCTCTGATGACCAACGAGGAGCGGGCCCAGGTGGGCACCTGCTTCAAACAGCATGGCCAGGCTGCGGCCATCGCACTGGGCCACTCCCTGGTGTGTGGTGAGGTGAAGGCCGAACGCATGGCCGCCTGGCAGACCCATATCGCCGCTCATCCCAACGCCGTGCTCTACTGCTTTCGCGGAGGCCTGCGCTCCCAGACGGTGCAGCAGTGGCTGGCCGAGGCGGGCTTGGAGCGTCCCCGGGTTGCGGGGGGCTACAAGGCACTGCGTCAGCTGCTGATCCAGACCGTCGAGCAGAGTGCGCGCGAGGATAACTGGACCGTGCTCACCGGCATGACGGGCTCGGGGAAGACTCATCTGCTCAACCGGGTCAGCTGTGCCATCGATCTCGAGGGACACGCTCACCATCGCGGCTCCTCGTTTGGCCGTCTGCCCGAGGGACAGCCCTCTCCCATCGGCTTCGAGAACACCCTGGCTATTGAGATCCTCAAGCGGCGCCAGCAGGGCGAGCACCATTTCGCGGTGGAAGACGAGAGCCATCTGATCGGGCGCTGTGCCATCCCGCTCCCCCTGTTCGAGCGCATGGGTATGGCACCCGTGGTGGTGGTCGAGGTCTCCCGCGAGGAGCGGGCCGAGCAGATCCGCCAGGACTATGTGGTCGATCTGGCCGAGCGCTACCGGGCACACCATGGGGACGAGGCGGGCTGGTCGCTCTTTTGCGAGGCGCTGCAAGACAGCCTAGCGCGCCTTAAGAAGCGCCTTGGGGATATGGGCTGGCGCGAGCTCGACAGCCTGATGCGCGGCGCCCTCGAAGAGCAGGCACGCAGTGGCCGAAGCGAGGCGCATCTGGCCTGGATCGGCCTGCTGCTGGAGCGCTATTACGATCCCATGTACCTCTACCAGTTGGAGAAGAAACAGGAGCGCATCGTCTTTCGCGGTGAGCGGGCAGCCTGCCTCGCCTACCTCAACCAACTGGCCAAACCGGCCTGCTGACAGGAGATCCCATGCTGAAGTTCGAGGTGATCCCGGTCACCCCCTTTGCCCAAAACTGCTCTCTCATCTGGTGTGACGAGACCCATGAGGCGGCGCTGATCGATCCGGGTGGTGAGCCCGAGAAACTCAAAGAGGCCCTGAGCCGCCACGGCCTGACCCTGCGCCACATCATCTTGACCCACGGCCATCTCGATCATGTGGGCGCCGCCGAGGCCCTGCGCCGCGAGCTGGGCTGCCTCATCCTCGGCCCCCATCGGGATGATGCCTTCTGGCTCGAGATGCTGCCCAAGCAGTCCCAGATGTTCGGCTTCCCCCCTACGCCGGCCTTCGCCCCCGACCGCTGGCTCGCCGCGGGGGACCAGCTCACCCTGGGCCAGCAGCGCCTCGAGGTCTATCACTGCCCGGGTCACACCCCAGGTCACGTGGTACTGCTCTCACGGGAGCTGCAGGTCGCCTGGGTCGGCGACGTGCTCTTTGCCGGGAGCATTGGTCGCACCGACTTCCCCAAGGGCGATCACGCCACCCTGATCCGCTCCATCAACGAGACCCTGTTGCCCCTCGGTGACGAGGTGGTCTTCATCCCGGGCCACGGTCCCAGCTCTACCCTAGGGCGTGAGCGGGTCAGCAACCCCTACCTGACCCAACCTATCTGGTAACAGAGAGCCGCCCAAGGGCGGCTCTGCTTGTTGCACGCGTCTGACCCGATTGGTCTGACGCGCCAATGCAAAAAGGCCACCCTGAGGTGGCCTTTTTAGGAGGTCGTCGGCGATTAGGCGCGAACGAAGTCCAGGTGAACCAGCTTCGGCTTAACCGGGTGACGCTGGATGTCCTTGACCTTAACCTTTACTTCTTCGCCGTTGATAACCAGGGTCAGCACATCGCTGTAGAACTCCGGCTTCTCTTGGTCGATGATCAGCTTTTTGTGGTCCAGGGTAACGGAAACGGCTTCTTTAGCGGCACCGTAGATGATGGCCGGAACCAGGTCAGCATGACGCAGGCGGCGGCTCGCACCTTTCCCCATGTCAGTACGGACTTCAGCTTGGTATACGAAAGACATAGTAATATCTCTTATCTGGATGAATAAATGGTGATGACTGCGACCGGTCAACACCTCGCAAAACGAGCGCGAATACTAGCATGGGGCACCCTGCCAGGCAAGCGGCTTCAACGCGGCAGGGCAATCACCGCCGCCTGGCGCTGGGCGGCCGTCATGGCTTGATAACGTTGCAGATGCTGCGGCCCCGGGCAGCGCAGCTCACTGCCCGGACGCAGTTGGCCGCGCGGTCCCAGACTGGCGAGGTTCTGCGCATGCAGTGCCAACACCAGGGTGTAGGTATCTCCCCCTTGCTCGCGGGCCAGGCCATCGGCGATGCGCCAGAGGGTCTCCCCTTCCCCCACCCGATGGCAGACCCCCGCAGGCAGCGCCGTTGAGCCTACTGTCGTACTGGCCACCTGAGTCGGTGTCTGTGCAGTAAGGCGCTGAGGGTGCCAAGGCTCCTGCCACCCTGCCCACTCCAGGACAAACGGCACCCGCTCGATTGGCAAGGCCTCGCGCAGCTCGGCATGCGGTGTGGTCACCCCTGGCCTGACCGTAATCCCATAGGCCATCTCTTCGATGCGACGAAGGCGCATCTGATAGACACGGGAGAGTTGTGGACTCCCCTCGAACAGGGCGAAGGGGGGCTTGAGGCGAGCCGGGAAGAGCAGCTGCCAACGGCCATGACGCTGCTCCGTCTCCAGTACAGGAAACTGGTTGCCATGCCAGGCGGCAAAGATCGGGGGCAAGGGGCGCGAGGTCGGGTACCAGGCGGGATCGAGCGCAACCCAGGTCTGCTCTGCCAGCGGCATATAGCCGCTCACATTCACCGAGACCAATGCAAGCCAGCCTAACAGCATTCCCTTGCCTCCATTTATAGCTTTGTTATCAACCGGTTGAGCTTAGCATGCCTCAATGGCATTCAATACCCGCTTGTCCGAGACCGGATAGGGGGTGCCGAGATTCTGGGCGAAGAAGGAGACGCGCAGCTCCTCGATCATCCAACGGATCTCGACCACCTCGGGGGCCATGGGCTGCCCCTTGGGCACCTTGGCCAGCAGGGCCTGATAGGCCTGCTCGACACTCTGCACCTTGAGCATGTAGACCCGATCCCGGTTGGCATCGACCGCCAACTTCTCGAGCCGGCGCTCGATGGCGCGCAGGTAACGAAGCAGATCGGGCAACCGCTTCCAACCGGTCTCGCTGACGAACCCCTTGTGGATCATCCGCTCCAACTGGGCCTGCACGTCAGACATGGCAAAGGCGGTGTCGAGCTGCATCTTGCCCTTGAGCCGTTTTCTGATGTCGTGGGCCAGGGTCAGCACCGCCTCGACCTGGCTGGCGACCTCCACCACCACATCGTTCAGCTCGGCGCGCACAAACTCCTTGAGCGCCTCGAACCCCTCGGCGTCCCAGGCCACGCCGCCGTGCTGCTCGATAAGCTTGTCGCAGCCACAGGCGATGCAGTCATCGATAAGATCGCTCACCTTGCCAAACGGGTTGAAGTAGAGCCCCAGCTTGGCCTTGTTGGGGAGCTTCTCCTGCAAGTATTTGATAGGAGACGGCACGTTCAGGAGGATGAGGCGGCGCTGGCCGGCCCACATCAATTGCTGTTGTACCACCGGGCTCTCGACCAGAGTGATGGCCACCGAGTCCTTCTCATCCACCAGCGCCGGATAGGCTTTCACTTCGAAGCCGCTGCGCTTTTGGCTGTACTCCTTGGGCAGCTCGCCAAAGCTCCACAGGGTCAGACCCGACTGCTCGATGTCGTCGTCCGCCACCTTGGAGAGGGTCTCCTGCACCTTGCCGCGCAGAGACTCCTTGAGGGCGAGCAGATCCTTGCTCTCGGCCACCTTGCGCTGGCGCTCATCCACCACCCGGAAGGTGAGTTTCAGGTGATCGGGCACCCCGCTCCAGTCCCACGCCTCGCGATCCACGCTGACACCGGTCATGCGCTTGAGGTGGCGCTCCATGGCATCGAGCAGCGGCCCCTGCTCGGGGCTGATGGAGGCCATCAGCGCCTCGGCATAGTTGGGGGCCGGCACAAAGTTCTTGCGCACCGGCTTGGGCAGTGACTTGATGAGGGCCACCAGGAGCTCTTGCCGCAGCCCCGGGATCTGCCACTCGAAGCCCACCGGCTCGACCTGGTTGAGCAGCGGCAGCGGTATGTGCAGGGTAACGCCGTCGGCGGCCTCCCCCGGTTCGAACTGGTAGCTGAGCTTGAGTTTCAGACGCCCCTGGTGCCAGGTATTGGGATAGTCGAGCTCGCTCACGTGGGCGGCGTCCCCCTTCATCAGCATCTCGCGCTCGAAGTTAAGCTGCTCAGGGTCGCGCTTTTGCGCCTCCTTCCACCACTTGTCGAAGTGGCGTGCCGAGACCACCTCCTCGGGGATACGCGCCTCGTAGAAACGGAACAAGTCCTCGTCATCGACCAGAATATCGCGCCGGCGCGACTTGTGCTCGAGCGCCTCGACCTCGGCCAGGAGCTTGCGGTTCTCGCCAAAGAAGCGGTGGCGAGTCTCGAAGTCCCCCTCCACCAGGGCATGGCGAATAAAGAGCTCGCGGCACAGTGCCGGATCGATGCGGCTGTAGTTAATGGGCCGCTCGGCGACCAGGGTGAGGCCAAACAGGGTCACCTTCTCGCTCGCCATGACGGCGCCCTGCTTCTTCGACCAGTGGGGCTCGCTGTGGTGCAGCTTGATGAGATGGCCGGCCAGTGGCTCCACCCACTCGGGCTCGATGCGGGCGTTGATGCGGGCATAGAGGCGCGAGGTCTCTACCAACTCGGCGGCCATCACCCACTTGGGCGGCTTCTTGAACAGACCCGAGGCCGGGAAGAGGTGGAAGCGGGCATTGCGCGCCCCGAGAAACTCGCTCTTTTCCAGATCCTTGTTACCGATGTGACTGAGCAGGCCGGTGAGGATGGCGCAGTGGACGCTCTTGTAATCCCCCTGCTCGCTGTTGTTCTTAAAGCCCAGCTCCTTGACGGTCTGGCGCAGCTGGAAGTGGATATCCTGCCACTCACGCACCCGCAGGTAGGAAAGAAACTCCTTCTGGCACTGGCGACGGAAGGCATTGCTCGAGAGCGCCTCCTGCTGCTCCTGCAGGTAGTTCCACAGGTTGAGGAAGGCGAGAAAATCCGAGTCCTTGTCATCGAAGCGGCGATGCTGCTCGTCGGCGGCCTGTTTCTTCTCCATCGGCCGCTCGCGCGGATCCTGGATGCTCAGGGCCGAGGTGATCACCATCATCTCCTTGAGGCAGCCGGTGGCGGCCCCGGTGATCACCATCTTGGCCAGACGGGGATCGAGGGGAATGCGCGCGAGCTGGCGACCGGTCTCGGTAAGGCTGAGTGCCTCACGGCCGTCGCGGCCATGCCGCTCTTGCACCGCCCCCAGCTCTTTGAGCAGGGAGAGACCATCTTTGATGTGGCGCGACTCGGGCGGCTCGACGAAGGGGAAGGCCTCCATGTCACCAAGGCCCAGGGAGAGCATCTGCAAGATGACCGAGGCCAGGTTGGTGCGCAGGATCTCGGGATCGGTGAAGGCGGGGCGGCCGTTGAAATCCGCCTCCGAGTAGAGGCGGATACAGATCCCGTCCGCCACCCGGCCGCAGCGCCCCTTACGCTGGTTGGCACTGGCCTGGGAGACCGGCTCGATGGGCAGGCGCTGCACCTTGGTACGCCAGGAGTAGCGGCTGATCCGCGCCGTACCGGGATCGATCACGTAGCGAATACCCGGCACCGTGAGCGAGGTTTCGGCCACGTTGGTGGCGAGCACGATACGTCGCCCCGCGTGGGGCTGGAACACCTTGTTCTGCTCGGCATTGGAGAGGCGCGCATACAGCGGCAACACCTCGGTATCGCGCAGGTTGAGCTTGCGCAGGCCATCGGCGGTGTCGCGGATCTCCCGCTCGCCGTTCATGAAGATGAGTATGTCGCCGAGTCCCTCATGACTGAGCTCCTCGACCGCATCGAAGATCCCCTGCAGCTCATCCCTGTCATCCGCCCCGTCGGTCAACGGGCGATAGCGCACCTCCACCGGGTAGGTGCGGCCCGACACCTCGATGATCGGCGCCTTGCCGAAGTGGCGGGAGAAGCGCTCCGGATCTATGGTGGCCGAGGTGATGATCACCTTGAGATCGGGACGGCGCGGCAGCAACTCCTTGAGATAGCCGAGAATGAAGTCGATGTTGAGACTGCGCTCATGGGCCTCATCGATGATGATGGTGTCGTACTGGGTCAGCAGTCGGTCATGTTGGATCTCGGCCAGCAGGATACCGTCAGTCATCAGCTTGATGTGGGTCTGCTCGCTCACCTGATCGGTAAAGCGCACCTTGTAGCCCACGTATTGACCGAGCTCGGACTGCATCTCCTCGGCGATGCGCGCCGCCACGGTGCGGGCCGCGAGGCGCCGCGGCTGGGTGTGGCCGATGTAGCCCTTCACCCCGCGCCCGAGGGAGAGACAGATCTTGGGGATCTGGGTGGTCTTGCCCGAGCCGGTCTCGCCGGCAATGATCACCACCTGGTGATCGCGAATGGCTGCGGCAATTTCATCCGCCTTCTGGCTGACGGGCAGATTCTCGGGATAGGTGACGGCAGGTACCCCGGCCTGACGACGAGCGAGGCGCTCCTCAGCCTGACGCAGATCGGCGTCGATGGTGGCGAGCACCGCCTCCTGTTTGGCCGCCGGCACCTTGGCGACGCCGTGCAGACGCTTGCCCAACTGACGGGCATCGAGATTCATGCAGTGGGCGAGACGCGCCCGCAGGGCAGGAAGTGTAAGAGACAAGAGAGAGATTCCTGATAGCGATCGACTGGGGCCATCCTCATGCAGGCATGGCCGATAAATGCAATGACCCGATCCTAAAGATCCCCTCGGACAGGCGCAAGAAAAAGGCGGTCAGAGATGACCAAGAGAAAGGGACGGGTCTCCCCGTCCCTACTGAACCAAGGCGTTCAGGCCGGATGGTTGATAAAACAATCCTGCAGCTGCTCGTTGATGGCCTTGAGCACTAGGTGACGATTGATGACCCCCACCAGACGCCCGTCTTCGAGCACCGGATACATCTTGGGTTTGTGCTCCGTCATCATGCCAGCCAGCTCCAATACCGAGCTCTCCGGCCCGACGCTGAGCACCTCTTTACGCATCACGTCCTGAACCAGCGCCACCTGCTCGCAGTGGTAGGTTCCCTCCAGCATGGTGGCGAGGCAATCCTGCTCGGAAATCCATCCCAACAAATGCCCCTGCTTGTCCACCACGGGGCCGCCCATCTGATTGCTGTGCAAAAACTTCTCCACCGCGGCGGGTATAGTGGTATCGGGCGAGAGGGTCACCGGGCGAGCCAACATGTAATCCTTTACTTTCAATGAGTGCATATCTTCCCCCAAGGCATTGACGGCTAGCGACCCCTTGAGTGTAGACATCCCTCATGAAATGGATTGCAGCAAGAGCAACAGCTCGCTCTGGCTGTGGCAGTCGGTCTTCTTGAAGACACTCTTGAGGGTCGAGCGTACCGTTTCGACCTTGACGCCGCGCAACTCGGCGATGTCGCTGCTGCTGTAGCCCTTGCTCAGCAGTAGCAGCAGCTCGCGCTCCCCGCTGGTCAAGGGATAGAGATTCCCCATGGCGGTGATATCGGCAGAGAAAGAGTGGTCGGGATCGCGGATCACCAGTTCAATATAACGTTCGGCATTGCGCAGCCCGCTCATCAGGCTGGCTTGCAGCAGCAGGGGCCTCAACCCACCGCTACGCGTCACAGGCATGTAACGGGGAGTACTCTGCGTCGTATAACTAAAGCCCGCCAGCAATTCACGAAATTGTCGCTGTTGATCCTTGTTGTTTATATACAAAACGCCACTTTGCATTCTCAGCTCATGATTATCGTCTGCGATGCGATTGAACTCTGCATTGGAATATTTCACCCCCCCCTTGTCATCCACAATGGCCACCGCCTTGCTCTGATGCTTGACGAGCTGCTGCAATTGGTGATTCTGCAGTTCGAGGCCAACCAGATTCCAATAGTTGCGGCTCCAGGAGGCAAGGCCAAAATAGAGGCTGTCCCAGACACCAATTTCTTGTTCATTGAAATCGTTTTGTAACTGATCCCGATATGAACTGACGCTGGTCAGGCCGTAACCCGTCACTCGGCACACGCCGCCGATGGCAAAGCGAGCCCCGAAACCAGCCAGCAACCCCGCCTTGTTACTGAGCGTGTCGGCCTTGACGACCCCTTTGCACCCCTTCTCGAGATAGTGGTTGAACCAGATATCCTGACGATGATGCTGAAGGTAATAGTGGTGCTGCGCCTCGCTCAAACCACTTGAAAAAAGCGTAATTCGACCACTTTTCTCCTCATCCCTGAGCAGCAATAGGGATAATGAACTACCAGAGTCTCTTCTGACCTCTTCCAATACCAAATTGATATCGGAATCATTTATGCCGCACTCGTAGAGTTGCGATAAATAATGTGGCACCCGTTCTTGCGCTGTCCTCAACACCCCTGAACTCCTTTTTATTATTTTTGCCAAACGATACTAACCGGATGTTAATTCTGTGAAAAGTAAAAGATAAGCACTCCCATCTTCATGGACGACCGCCTCCAAACCGGACCAGCATCTTTACCGCGAAACGGCCTCAACACATCGGGGATAGATACGGGGTGACGGCGCGTCATCTGGTGGCCCGACCAAGCAGGAAGACGAAGAGGCCACCCAGGGGCCCAACGAGGCTCATGGCTAAATTTAGACCACAACCGGGGTGATAAGTAGCAGTTCAAGACTCAGAAACACTAAAGCGACCATTTCTGACAGAAAAATTAGCCATTACTGGCCACCAAGATGACATAAATCTGACAACGGGTTGGCACCATGACTCAAACCTCGATATCCAGGACAAAGACAATAACTAAAAACCTTTTTAAAACACGCACATAACCACGAGCTATTACGTTTAAAGTGCCTAACTCAAGTCAGTAACTCTCGACTAAGGAAAGATAGCAAAAAGGGGGGGAGAAAGTGTCATTGCAAACAAAACCCCGGTTTTTACCAACTTAGTATTGAAATCATGCCTCTGCATGGTATGATTGATTCATAATTAACCATACCGAGGAGAGCGGAGATGAAAGAATTTATTGTTACTGCAGTTTTTACCGTCTTTTTTGCCCTGATTGCCACATCCGTTCCCTCTTTGGCTCAGATGTGAGCCAAACCAGCGGTAGCGCAGGGAGTTAGAGAGACGGGCGTCTCCAAATGCGGGGCGATAAGTGCTTGCAACAGGCACTTATCGCCCCTTTTTTGTATCTGAAAAACGCGCCATCCTGCCGGCGCACTCCTCTTACCAGCCGATCAATCTGCTTGCCAGTGAAACCCAAGGGCGCACAATAGCCTGCGTATTGCTGACGAGGGGAAAATGATGCACGCCGATGAGCTGGTCAGGTGGCGACGGGATCTGCACCGCTACCCTGAAGCCGCCTGGAAAGAGTTCCGCACGACCAGTCTGATTGCCCGCCACCTGGCGTCGCTGGGGTTTACCCTGAAGCTGGGAGAAGATCTGTTGGCCGCCCCCCTGGTGATGGGGCGTGAAGTCGATGTCGCGGCCGAAAAGGCTCGCGCCCTGCTGCAAGGGGGCGATCCCGACTGGATCGAACGCATGGGCGATCTGACCGGTGTCATGGGGTTGCTGGAAACCGGACGACCGGGACCGACCCTGGCGTTTCGCTTCGACATCGATGCCGTCGAGGTCAGCGAAAGCGAGGCTCCTCAGCACCCGCCGGTGCGCGATGGGTTTTGCTCACAAAACCCCAGCTGGATGCATGCCTGCGGCCATGATGGCCATACCGCCATCGGCCTTGCCCTGGCCTCCCGACTGATGAAACACAGGGCGCAGTTGTGCGGTCGCATCAAGCTGCTGTTTCAACCGGCCGAAGAGGGGTGCCGTGGTGGTAAGGCGCTGGCGTCCGGTGGCGCGCTCGACGACGTAGACGCCCTGCTCTGCCTGCACCTCGGGATCCATGCCGCCAGTGGTGAGATCGTTCTCAATCCTACCGATTTTCTCTGCTCCACCAAGTTTGATGTCCACTTCTTCGGCACACCGGCCCATGCCGGTCTGGAGCCCAATGCCGGTGCCAATGCTCTGGCGGCCGCCTGCAGTGCCACCACGGCCCTGCTCGGTATTCCGCGCCATCGCGATGGCATGACCCGGATCAACATAGGCACCCTGCAAGGGGGAAGCGGGCGCAACGTCATCGCCGATCATGCCCTCTTGTGCGGCGAAACCCGAGGCTCGGAGCCGCACCTTAACGACTACATGTTTGGTCAGGTCCAGCGGATCGTGGAGGGTACGGCCCTCGCCTTTGGGGTCACCTATCGCATCATCAAACAGGGGGAAGCCCAGGGATTGACCAACTCACCCGAGCTCGTGGCCGAGCTGGAGGGGATGGCACAGGCAGAAGGGTTCTCCGTGGTACCGACCCGACGTTTTGGCGCCAGCGAGGATGCCGGTTTTCTGTTAGAGCGGGTACAGCGAGGCGGGGGACAGGCGGCCTATCTGGTGGTGGGAGCCCATCTCGCCGCACCGCATCATCACAATGCCTTCGACTTCGATGAGGGCGTCATGATGCGGGCGGTCAACTTGCTGGAGCGATGGGCCCGAACTCGGGCCCGTTGATACACCCGGGGGGCCGACATGGCCCCCTATTCATCGATACCGATCACCTCCAACAATTGGGAGATATGGTGGATATGATGGGTTGGATGGCAGGTCTGATCGCTAAAGCCGGGATCATACCAGCAGGTCGATAGCCCGGCCGCCGCGGCGCCGGCAATGTCAGCCAGAGGATTATCCCCCACCATCAGCACCCGCCGGGGCTCAGTCACCGGCAGTTGTGACAGGGCCAGCTCGAAGATCCCGCTATGGGGTTTGGAAAGCCCGATCTCGTCTGAGACCAGCACAGGGCTAAACCACCCCTCGAGATCGTGGCGTTGCAATCGTCCGCGTTGGGGCAGGCTAAATCCGTTGGTGATGATCCCCATGCCGATCCGGCCACGCAATATGGCCAGCGTCTCCAGCACACCGTCCAGGGGACGACTCAGGGCGATGATTGCCTCCAGGTAGATGCGATTAAGCTCCAGGGGGTGGTGGCCCGTGTGCTGGCCAATGCCGACAAAGCGTTCATGCTGGAGATGATGAGCATCGATCTGTCCGGCATTGAAGCGCTCCCACAGGGTATGGTTAGTCTGCTTGTACTCCGCCAGCAGGGTGGCCTGTGGCTCGAGACCTATGTGGGCCAACATGGCCAGCAGGGCCTCGTGGCCCGGGAAGTCAAACAGGGTCTCATCCAGATCAAACAGGATCCAGTCATAGGCGTAATGGGACATCTCAACGCCCCTGCTTACGTACTTTGGAAAGGAAACGACCATCGGCCAGCAGTGCCAGGGTCAAGCGGACGCCGAAACCCGTGATCTCGCTGGTAACCAGTCCCTGCCCTCCCTTGTGCCGAAAACCGGAGAGATCGAGGTGAAGCCAGGGGGTCTGGGCCGGCACAAAATGGCTCAGAAAACGGGCGGCATCGATATGATCGCACGAGGCGCCGGGGGCGCACTGCAACAGATCGGCCCACTCACTCTCGAGGGTCTCGTCATAGTCTTCATCCAGGGGGAAGGGCCAGATCCGCTCCCCACAACGACGACCCACTTCGATCAGGGGTACCAACCAGGCCTCCCGATTGGTAAAGACACCGCTGTAGCGGCTCCCCAGAGCCCGCTTGCAGGCACCGGTCAGCGTCGCGTAGTCGATCAGCAGATCGGGCGCATTCTCCGACGCCATGGTCAGGGTGTCGGCCAGCACCATACGCCCCTCGGCGTCGGTATCGACCACCTCTATGGTCTTGCCATTGATGGCGGTGACGATGTCGCCGGGGCGGTAGGCCCGCGGCCCAATATGGTTTTCGGCGATCGCCAACCAGCAATCCACCCCATAAGGCAGCCCGGCACGAGTAATCGCCAGCAGGGTGCCCAGCGCCACCGCGCTGCCTCCCATATCCAGATGCATGCCATACATGGAGCCCGCTACCTTGAGGTTGTAGCCGCCTGAATCATGGCAGATCCCCTTGCCAACCAGCGCCAAACGACCCTGCTTGTCACTGACCCGATGGCGCAGCCGCACTATGGCACCCTGATCGTCATCGGCTCCACGTGCCACCGCGAGAAAGGCACCTGCGCCGCGCTCGGCCAGTTGCACCTGATCGTAATCATGACACTCCCACCCTTCCTGCTGCGCCAGTCGATGCACAAAGCGGCGATATTCGCGGGCCGTCAACTCGCTCGAAGGCAGGGCTGAGAGATAACGGGCCAGGGCATTGCCTTCGACTTCGGCCGTGATACGGCGGATGTCGATGGCCAGTGCCGGCGAGAGGGAGACCCGACTCAAGGGCCACCGCTCTTTCGGTGCAGACTTATAGCTGGACAGGACGACCCGCTGGCTGAGCAGCACGCCGAGCGCCGCTTCGGCAACCCGCGCCCCGGCCTCGGGCTCGAAGCCGTAGAGATGAATGGCCACGTGTTCGGCCCGAAGCGGCCCGATCTGGCTCACCACAGTCCGCAGCTTCTTGTAGAGCTGAGCCTCCGACTCCGGGATCGCAGGCAGAAAACCGATCCACTGCCACTGGCCACCCTCGACCCTGTGAATGACGCTGCCCTGATTTAACTGCTCTTGCAGTTGCAGCTCGGGACTCTGAACCTCACCAAGGAAGAAACCCTTGCGATCTTCGGCAACCAGGATGAGTGCCACAGCGGCATCGGATTGGGGAAGCGCATCCAGAGACTGTTCGAGCAGATGAATAGAGGGGGGGGTGTAGCTGAATTCCAACATAGATGAGGCCTGATCCTTGACAACAGACCCTTATGATAACCAGCAAGGAGACGACAAGCCACGCCAACAGACGCTGGCGGCGGAGTAATGAGAAGGAAATCGATGTAACAGTGAGGAAGGTTGGTTGCGGGGGCCGGAT
>NZ_CDCE01000037.1:344038-344350 GCF_000819805.1 Aeromonas diversa CDC 2478-85 | reverse complement strand
GAACATCGAAGCCTTGGCCTTGCGGCCTAAGTTGGTTGCGGGGGCCGGATTTGAACCGACGACCTTCGGGTTATGAGCCCGACGAGCTACCGAGCTGCTCCACCCCGCGTCCGAATTGTCACCCCGATGTGAGCAGAACATCGAAGCCTTGGCCTTGCGGCCTAAGTTGGTTGCGGGGGCCGGATTTGAACCGACGACCTTCGGGTTATGAGCCCGACGAGCTACCGAGCTGCTCCACCCCGCGTCCGAATTGTCACCCCGATGTGAGCAGAACATCGAAGCCTTGGCCTTGCGGCCTAAGTTGGTTGCGGG
>NZ_CDCE01000037.1:0-343733 GCF_000819805.1 Aeromonas diversa CDC 2478-85 | reverse complement strand
ATGTGAGCAGAACATCGAAGCCTTGGCCTTACGGCCTAAGTTGGTTGCGGGGGCCGGATTTGAACCGACGACCTTCGGGTTATGAGCCCGACGAGCTACCGAGCTGCTCCACCCCGCGTCTGAGGCCGCCAATAATAGGCTGCGCGCTTCATATTGCAAGGAATATTCATAAAAAAAATTGATGGAACCGACTGCTTGCCGGTTTACGCGGCAAGATGACCAACTCTCGAGCAATTCAGGGCCAATAATGCACCAGCATCAACCACACTTATCCCTGACTAGACTGTGAAGCACTGGCGTCAAAGGAGCAGTACTATGAGGATCTCACGCGGCCACTGCACCCGACTGGGGGCACATCTTGAGGGTGACGGCGTCAACTTTGCCATCTGGGCCCGCCTCGCCAGCCATGTTGAACTGCTACTGTTTGCCCACGAGACAGACACCAACCCGGCCGTGATCCCCCTCTCCCCTCGCCTCAATCGCACCGCTTACTACTGGCATATCCATGTCTCCGGTATCCAGGCCGGTCAATGCTATGGCTTTCGCATTCACGGACCCTGGCGTCCCTATAATGGAACCCGCTTCGACCGGGACAAGGTGCTGCTCGACCCTTATAGCCGGGCCATCGAGCTCCCTCCCAATTACGATCGCCTGGCGGCAGCCAGACCGGGCAGCAATCTGCACTGCTGTGCCAAGAGTCGCGTGGTCGATCTGGGGCACTACGACTGGGAAGGTGACGAGCTCCCCGCCCACTCCCTGTCGCGCTCCGTCATCTATGAGTTACATCTGGCCGGCTTTACCCGCGATCCCAGCTCAGGCCTTCCCGCCAAACGCCGCGGCACCTATCTCGGGCTCATCGACAAGATCCCTTATCTGCAACAACTGGGGATCACCGCCGTCGAGCTGCTGCCCATCTTTCAGTTCGATCCCCAAGACGCCCCCGTGGGTCTGGCCAACTACTGGGGTTACAGCCCCATCTCTTTCTTTGCTCCGCACGCCCAATATGCCGCCACCAGCGATCCGGTCACCGAGTTTCGCGACATGGTCAAGGCGCTGCACCGGGCCGGGATAGAAGTCATTCTGGACGTGGTCTACAACCACACCGCCGAAGGGGGCGATGACGGCCCGACCTTCTGCTATCGCGGCATCGACAACGAGGCCTACTACATCCTCAACGAGCAAATGCGCCACACCAACTACTCGGGCTGCGGCAACACCTTCAACGGCGCCCACCCTGTGGCCCTCAGGATGATCATGGACAGCCTGCGTTTCTGGCGTCAGGAGATGCATGTCGACGGGTTCAGATTCGATTTGGCCTCCATACTCTCCCGCGACGAAAGCGGCATGCCGGTGGCCAACTCCCCCACCCTGCGCACCATAGATACCGATCCCCAAATCACCGACACCAAGCTCATCGCCGAAGCCTGGGATGCCGGCGGTCTCTATCAGGTGGGGAGCATAGCGGGGGCCCGCTGGCGCGAATGGAATGGTCAGTTTCGTGACGACGTGCGCCGCTTCGTCCGCGGCGATGACAACAGCGTCAGGGCTTTTGCCGAGCGCCTGTGTGGCAGCCCCGACATCTATCACTATCACCACGCCGATCCCGAGAAGAGCATCAACTTCGTCACCTGCCACGATGGGTTCACCCTGTGGGACTGGGCCAGCTACAACGAGAAACACAACGAAGCGAACGGGGAGCACAATCGTGACGGGAGTAATGAGAACTTCAGCTGGAATCACGGCCATGAGGGGGAGACCCACGACACACACATCAATTTCCTGCGCCTGCGTCAGGCAAAAAACATGATGGTGGCGACCCTGCTCTCGGTCGGCTCTCCCATGATCCTCATGGGCGATGAGGTACTCCACAGCCAAGGGGGCAACAACAACGCCTATTGTCAGGATACGCCCTTGAGCTGGATGCAGTGGAAATGGGATAACCGCGCCCAGAACATGCTGCGGTTCATGCGTGAGCTGATCCTCTATCGCAAGCAGCTACTGGCTCGTCCCGAGCAAGACGGCATGCCCCACTCTCTGGCCGAGATCCTGCGCCACAGCGAGATCTGCTGGCATGGGGTGGAGTGCTATCAACCGGACTGGGGCAGCCACTCCCATGCCATTGCCATGTCCGCCCTCTCGAAGGAAGAAAAGATCGCCTTCTACCTGGTCTTTAACAGCTTCTGGGAGCCCCTCGAGTTCAAACTGCCGGCTCCCCCGCGCGGGGTCGGCGGCGAGTGGCATCGCATCCTCGACACCGCCCTTCCCTCCCCTCAGGACATAGTCTCCTTCGGGAGCGAACTGACGATGGTCAAGGGGCACTACCGTCTGGCCGAGCGCAGTTGCTGCCTGCTGGTCAGCGGGGCCGCAGGCTTTTGCCCCGCTTGAGCAACGAACTTAGAGAAGACCGAAGAGGCGGGCGCCCGCGCACTGGGATACGAGCAGCGTAAAGAGCGCCGATGAGAGCACCACGGGCGCGGTGTCGCGGCGACTGAGCAGGGGGAGGAACCAGATCCCGAGGGCCAGCACCATAAGGAGGCTATAACCCAGCACCCAAGGGATCAGCGTATCGAGCAGGGCCACGTCCTGCTGCATCAAGGTCATGGCGCCCAGCCATAGCAGGCCGGCCAGGGCCCCCATGAGGCCGCCCAGCGGCAACAATAGGTTAAACGCCTGCAGCCGATGACGAGCACGCAGCAGCATCAGGTGGGCAAAGGCGCACCCCAACACGATGAGCTGGGACAGGGCCGCCCCGCCCTGCTCGGCCACCAGCAAGGCCCCGTAGACGACCAACGGCAGCGCCGGCACGCCAATCCAGCGAGAGGGGATCGAGCGCTTGGCGTCGAGACGCGACTGAAGAATCGAGAGTGTGAAACCGGCGATCACCGCCATCCCCCCCGGCGCGATCAGCCACAACGGGGCGCCGGCGGAGAGGCCCAGCATCACCGACAGTGCCGTCATCACCCAGACCGAGAAGAGCTGGGTCGTGATCCGGGCGCGCTGGCCGGGGCAGAGATCGCCCTTCCACAGCACGACACCGAGCAACAACAAGGCACCACAGGCCATCAGGCCAAACAGAGGAAAAAGCCAGAGGGTGAGTTGAGCAAACATGGCAAGACTCCTGATACAAGAGCGGCGCAGTATACCCAATTAACCCCGGCAGCCCAATCCATCACCCCTGACCACGCGCCATGGCCACCACCTTGGCAAACATCTGCCTGAGCACATGGGGGATCTGCTCCGCCCCCAGTCGCTCGGCCTCCTCCACCACGGCCAGGGCCATGCCCGGTTTACTGCGATGATGGATCGCCTTGTCGATGATGCGCCCGGCACTGAGCGGCGTCTTCTCACCGACCCCGGCCTCACGCCGGTACACGTGCTCAAAGCCGTGCTGATAGAGGTAGTGCTCTATGTCTGCCGCCGGCAACAGGGTGAGGCGATCGCGCTCACGCTCCCCCTTGAGCAGCCCACGCACCGAGTTGGCATACTTGACGCCGGCCTCGTCACCGTCGGCAAGCAGGTGCCACTCGATCCCAAAGTCCCGGGCGATCTTGATAAGGGGGGTCTGCCCACACTGGGCAAACTCGATGATCCGCACCCCCTCTGCACGCAGGCTATAGCCACAGATCTGGGCAAGTTCCGAGAGGAGCCAGATCTCGGTCTCTCCTTCCACCAGCAGCCAACAGCGGGCAAACAGGGACATGGGGCGGTTGATGCGCACATGGAAGGCAATCTTGCGCAGATCGTCGCTGCTATAGCGCTCTCCGCCCAGTTGGTGACACTGGATGTCCCCATCGCGGCGCACCAGTCGCCGCACCTCGGAGAGCGGCAGCGAGGAGAGCAGGTCCCCCGAGTTGGTGGTAAGCAGCTTCTGCCCGGGCAGCTGCTCAAGCAGCCCCCAGGCCAGCGCCAGCATGGTGGGGTGAAGCCGGCTCTCGGGATCTTCGAGGATCAGGATGGGCCTGGCCCCCTCCTCCAGTTCACGATTACCCCGAGCCTGCAGCAAGGTGCCCGCCACCCCCGCCATCGCCAGCTGCAAGGCGCGACTGTCGGAGCGTGCCAGCATGTCGTGAAGATTGGTCGGATGACGCAGTGTCATGGGTTTGTTGATGATCTCGCGCTGGGTACGGGGCTTGTGTTTAAGCGGCGAGAGGGCCCGAAAATAGTGCTCCATCAGGTGGCGTACTGCCTGTAGCGCCCCTTTGAGCTCCCCTTCCGTGATCCCCTGGGGATCGTCGAGCATGCGATCGGTCAGCTCGCTCAGGGACTGCTCCCACTGACCGTTGAGCGCCGGCTCGGTCGCCCTGGCGGCGCGGGCATCACGCAGCCGAAAGACCGGATTCATGGTGATCAATTGCTCGACCAACCCCTCTTCAGCCAGGGTCAGCGCCTTGCCGGTGCTATCGAGAAAGTCATGGCGCGTCTCTATCGCCCCTCCCTCGAGTCGTACCGCCGTGGCCCGGTAGTGGATCCGGTTAAACTTGTCCTTGTGTTTTACCCAGGCCGGGCCAAGGCGGGCGAGACGGCTCGAGTGCAGGGCGATATCGGGACGAAATTCGCAGAAGGTGAGGACGATCTGGGCATGGTCGGCCAGGGGCAACTCGGGATCATCGGGACGGTAGAAGTCATCTGCGGTGAACTGGTAGGGTTCGGCCTCTTGCCCCAGCAGGCACCAAAGTGCCCGCAGCAGACTGCTCTTTCCCCAGGCGTTCTCTCCTATCAGCACAGTGGTCTGATCCAGGCCGATGGAGAGACGGCTTATCCCGCGAAAACTGCGGATATCGATGCGTTCCAGGTACATTCAAGGGCGGTCCGGCTAGTCATTTTCCTCTAATAGTGACAAAGCCGGGCGCAAAAACCTATGAGCGCAGAGGGCTCTTTACCGGGAACTGTGAGGGATCTGGCGATTTTGCGCCGTCTCGCTGGGTGCCGTGTGCCACACCGGACCATTCCAGTGGCTAAACCAGAGCTGACGATGACGCAGTTGACGCTTTTTATGTCGCATGACTCTCTCCTTGGGTGATTCTCGCCACTATCGCCTCTGTGTGTGACAGTCAGATGATCGCGCCAAACGCGAGAACGCGGCGCATCAACGACAACCAGGGTCACAAGGGGTGACGACGAGCCAGGGGATCCCACTGTGTTTCGAACGCCGCGCTTGCCGAGCAGTCCATCAAGGCCTAACGTGGCGGCAACACGCCATATTGGGAGTCATCATGCTGCTGGAAGGACTGGAAACCCTCTATCTGTTGGCCCGCGAAGGGACCATGGGCAAGGTGGGAAGCCGCCTCTATATCAGCCAGTCGGCGGTCAGCAAACGCATCGCCAACCTAGAGGGGCGCATTGGCAAGCGCCTGGTGGAGCCGGACGGGCGTCACATCCGTCTCACGGCCGACGCACGGGATCTGCTCACCCGGGTCAATCCGCTGCTCGAGGAGCTCAAAGGGGAAATCTCGGACAATCGGCTACTCAGCGATCACACGCCACTGCCACTGGCCTGCTCGGAGACCCTGCTGGCCGGTTACCTGGCCCCCTTCTTCGCGCACTATATGCAACGCCAGGACAGCGCCCTGCTCCTCTCGACCCACCACACGCCGGTGATCATCGAGCGAGTGCGCTCCGGCGATGCCCTGCTCGGGATCTGCGCCGGTCGTCTTCCCAGCGGCCACGGACTACTCACCCAGCGCCTGATGGATGAACCCTTCTATCTGGTCGGGGATGAGAGCCAGGCGCTCTCGGGCGGTATCCTGACCATGGAGCTGGATAACCCCTCCAACGCCTATCTGGCCGCCACGCTGCACGAGCAGGGACTGCGCCCGCGCATGCAGCTGGACTCCTATCTGGCTCTCATCGAGCTTGCTCGCGCCGGCGTCGCGCCCGTGCTGCTGCCGGCGGGTCTGCTCGGCAAACTGGGGGATGAGGCGCAGCCACGACGTCGCCTACCAGGACTCACCCGTCCCCTACACCTCATCTATCGACCCAACGCCCTCAAGCGAGAGCGGCTGGTCACGCTGCTGGAGGGCATCGGCCACCACTTTGGCTCGCTTCAGATGGCGAGCAGCTGAGGGTAGTGCGCCAGCAACAGCTTGACGGACATGATCAGAGAGACGGTGACCAGCAGAGGGCGAATGAGCCTCACCCCCTTGCTGATAACCAGGCGAGAGCCCAGCCTGGCCCCCAGGAACTGGCCGACGGCCATGACCAACCCCACACTCCACACCACCTTGCCCCCCAGGGCAAAGAAGAGCAGCGAGGCGATGTTGGAGGTAAAATTGAGCAGCTTGGTGTGGGCGGTGGCACGGGCCATGCCATACCCCCCCAGAGCGATGAAGGCGATGGCGAAGAAGGAGCCGGTTCCGGGCCCGAAGAAGCCATCGTAGAAGCCCACGCCCCCGCCGGCGAGCAGCGCAAAGGGCAAGGGGGCGAGACGGCGCTGGCTCTCGGCGTCGCTCACCCTGGGCGAGAAGAAGAAATAGAAGGCGAAGGCCACCAGCAGGAAGGGCAGGATGCGCTCGAGCACCGCGGCGTCTATGGTCTGCACCGCCAGCGCCCCCCCGGCGGCACCGATGAAGGTGCAGATCACCGCAGGCCAAATGGTGCGCCATTCGAGCATGCCACGGCGGGCAAAGAAGAGGGTGGCAGAGAAGGAGCCGAAGCTGCTCTGTAATTTGTTGGTCCCGAGCACCAGCGCCGGCGACATGCCGGTGGCGAGCAGGGCCGGCACGGTGAGCAGGCCACCACCGCCGGCGATCGAGTCGATAAAGCCGGCCAAGAGGGCAACCCCGAGCAGCATCACCAGGGTCATCAATTCCATTTCCATCGTTCACCTCATCCTCAGCAATGGCGCGATGTTACTCCGGTTGATCCCCCCTGCACAGCGAAACGGCGGCAGCGGACCTATTCCACTCAGGAATGAGTGGATTGCCAGCCTTCCAGGGCTCGGCAGATGGCCTCATCCTCGGGAGTACGGCGCAACTTTCCGGCCAGATAGCGGCAACTGAAGAGGTTAAACCACTGCTGCAGCGCCTCCCCCTCTCGCCCAAAGCCGGCACTCTCCAAGACACAGGCGGCCACCTCGGCGGTGCACAGGTGCTCGTCGTGGGCCGCCACGCGCATGCCATAGGTCGAGAGCTGTTCTGGGCGCACCGAGAGCACCGGAAAAGCGTCGAGATAGGGGCTCTTGTTGGCCATGCGGCGCGCCTCGCGCCAGGTGCCGTCGAGCAGGATGAACAGCGGCCGTCTCCCCTCCTCCAGCACCGGGGTATGGATCACCCGCTCGGGCGCCTTCTCGCAATCGGGGAAGATGAGAAAGGGTTGATAGGCCGGATCGGCCAGCAGGGCCAGAAGCGCCGGATCCGGCTCGGTACGGGACCAGAGGAAGGCATGGGTCGAGTCGGGCAGCACATCGGCGATGAGGCGTCCCGTGTTGCTCGGCTTGAGGGGCTCGCTATCGAACATGATGAGGCAAAACGCGGCGCGCGAGCGCATGATCGGGCGCAACCGGCAGGCACAGAGGCCGGGCTGTAACAGGCAGCCCGGGCAGCGCTTGACGCTGCCGCCTCGGGCGAGAAAGGGGCGGGTGGAGCGGGCAAGGCGAGCGGCGCGCAGGCGATTAACCGAGTGATCCGGAGCCTGGGTCATGGGAGCGTTTCCAGATGATGAGCGAGGGGCGCATTCTAGCGAGAGGAGAGAGCAAGAGGAACCACTGCCGCTCTCATGCCCGAACGGGCAGGTGAAACCGGCAGCGGCTCGGAAAAAAAATGCCGACCCCAGGGTCGGCATCTGTGCTGATACATCAGCGGACGAGCTTACCAGCCAGTCACTTCACGCAGGGCCTTGCCGATATCGGCCAGGGAGCGCACGGTTTTGACACCGGCGTCTTCCAGGGCGGCAAACTTCTCGGCGGCAGTCCCCTTGCCACCGGAGATGATGGCGCCGGCGTGGCCCATCCGCTTGCCGGGAGGCGCGGTGACACCCGCGATGTAGGAGACCACCGGCTTGGTGACGTGGGCCTTGATATAGGCGGCCGCGTCTTCCTCGGCGTTACCGCCGATCTCGCCGATCATCACGATGGCTTCGGTCTGCGGGTCGTTCTGGAACATCTCCAGGATGTCGATGAAGTTGGAGCCCGGGATGGGGTCACCACCGATGCCCACGCAAGTGGACTGGCCAAAACCTTCGTCAGTGGTCTGCTTGACCGCTTCGTAGGTCAGGGTGCCGGAGCGGGAGACGATGCCCACCTTGCCCGGCTTGTGGATGTGGCCGGGCATGATGCCGATCTTGCACTCACCCGGGGTGATGACGCCCGGGCAGTTGGGGCCGATCATGCGCACGCCGGTTTCCTGCAGCTTCACCTTCACGTCCAGCATGTCCAGGGTCGGGATGCCTTCGGTGATGGTGACGATGAGCTTGATGCCGGCATCGATGGCTTCCAGGATGGCGTCCTTGCAGAACGGCGCCGGCACATAGATGACGGAGGCAGTGGCACCGGTGGCGTCCACGGCGTCACGGACGGTGTTGAACACCGGCAGGCCCAGGTGGGTGGTACCACCCTTGCCCGGGGAGACGCCGCCCACCAGCTGGGTACCATAAGAGAGCGCCTGCTCGGAGTGGAAAGTGCCCTGACCGCCGGTAAAGCCCTGGCAGATCACCTTGGTGTCTTTGTTGATCAGAACGCTCATCAGTTGGCCTCCGCTGCTTTAACCACTTGCTGCGCGGCATCGGTCAGACTCTTGGCCGCAATGATGTTGAGGCCACTCTCGGCCAGCTTGATACCGCCCAGCTCGGCGTTGTTGCCTTCAAGGCGCACCACCACGGGGACCTTGACGCCCACTTCCTTCACGGCGCCGATGATGCCTTCGGCGATCATGTCACAACGCACGATACCGCCGAAGATGTTGACCAGCACGGCTTTGACGTTGCTGTCGGAGAGGATGATCTTGAATGCCTCGGTCACGCGCTCCTTGGTGGCGCCACCGCCGACGTCCAGGAAGTTGGCCGGTGAACCACCGTGCAGGTTGACGATGTCCATGGTGCCCATGGCCAGACCCGCGCCGTTGACCATGCAACCGATGTTGCCATCCAGCGCCACATAGTTGAGCTCCCACTGGGCGGCGTGCGCTTCGCGGGGATCATCCTGGGACGGATCGTGCATCTCGCGCAGCTTGGGCTGGCGATAGAGGGCGTTGGCGTCGATGTTGATCTTGCCATCCAGGCAGTGCAGGTTGCCCTTATCGGTGATGACCAGGGGGTTGATTTCCAGCAGGGCGAAGTCGCAGTCCAGGAACATCTGGCCCAGGCCCATGAAGATCTTGGTGAACTGCTTGATCTGATCGCCGACCAGACCCAGCTTGAAGGCCAGCTCGCGAGCCTGGTAAGGCTGCGGACCGACCAGCGGATCCAGGGTTGCCTTGTGGATCAGGTGCGGGGTTTCGTGGGCGACTTTCTCGATCTCCACGCCACCCTCGGTCGAGGCCATGAAGACCACGCGGCGGGTGCCACGGTCAACCACGGCGCCCAGATAGAGCTCTTTGGCGATGTCGGTGCAGGACTCGACCAGGATCTTGGTGACCGGCTGACCGTTGGCGTCAGTCTGGTAGGTCACCAGGTTCTTGCCCAGCCAGTTTTGGGCGAAGGCACGGATCTCGTCCTTGCTCTTGGCCAGCTTGACGCCACCGGCCTTGCCACGGCCACCGGCGTGGACCTGACACTTCACAACCCAGGTATTGCCGCCAATCTTGTCGGCAGCCTCGGCGGCTTCTTGCGGGGTAGCGCAGGCGTAGCCTTCGGAGACCGGCAGGCCATATTCGGCAAACAGCTGTTTTGCCTGATACTCATGCAGATTCATAGATGCTCTATCCGTATTTGTAGGTATTTCCGTATGGGGTGTTTCTCAATCCCCGTGAAGGGGGCCTTGGCGGCCCCTCATTATCGTTGTGCTCACACGTCCAGCAGCAGGCGGGTCGGATCTTCCAGCAGCTCCTTGATGGAGACCAGGAAACCGACCGACTCGCGACCGTCGATGAGACGGTGATCGTAGGAGAGGGCCAGGTACATCATCGGCAGGATTTCCACCTTGCCGTCGACGGCCATGGGTCTGTCCTGGATCTTGTGCATGCCCAGGATGGCGCTCTGGGGCGGGTTGATGATGGGGGTCGACATCAGGGAGCCGAACACACCACCGTTGGTGATGGTGAAGTTGCCACCGGTCAGCTCTTCGACGGTCAGCTTGCCGTCACGGCCCTTGCCCGCCAATTCCTTGATGGCCTTCTCGATGTCAGCCAGGCTCAGCACGTCGGCATCGCGCAGCACCGGGGTCACCAGGCCACGGGGGGTGGAGACGGCGATGCTGACGTCGAAGTAGTTGTGATAGACGATATCGTCACCGTCCAGGGAGGCGTTGACCTCGGGGTAGCGCTTGAGCGCCTCGACCACGGCCTTGACGTAGAAGGACATGAAGCCGAGCTTGATGCCGTGGCGCTTCTCGAAGGTCTCACCATACTGCTTGCGCAGGGCCATGATGGGGCCCATGTTGACCTCGTTGAAGGTGGTCAGCATGGCGGTGGTGTTCTTCGCTTCCAGCAGACGCTCGGCGATGCGCTTGCGCAGACGGGTCATGGGCACGCGCTTCTCGCTGCGACCGGCCAGCGGGGCCACGGAGGCGGTGGCCGCGGCGACCGGCGCCGCTGCGGCAGCCGGCTTGTCGCCACCCTTGATGAAGGCTTCCACGTCTTCCTTGGTGACGCGACCGCCCTTACCGGTGCCGGTCACCTTGCTCACGTCGATGCCGTGCTCGGCCACCAGGCGGCGCACCGAAGGGCTCAGGGCGTCATCGCTCTCGACCGGCTCAGCCGGTTTGGCCTTGGTCTCTTCACCGGCCACGGCGGCCGGGTTGATCTTGGCGATCAGCTGGCGGGCCAGGACGGTGGAGCCCTCCCCTTCGAGGATCTCGGCCAGTACGCCAGAGTCCGGTGCCGGCACCTCCAGCACGACCTTGTCGGTTTCGATGTCCACCAGGACCTCGTCACGGGTCACCATGTCGCCCGGCTTCTTGTGCCAGGTGGCGATGGTGGCATCAGCCACAGATTCCGGCAGGTCGGGTACCTTGATATCGATAGTCATCTTGCTTGATTCCTTTTACTTCTTCCTGTGGCTTAGGCCAGGGTCAGGGCGTCATCTACCAACGCCTTCTGCTGCTTCATATGAACCGAGATATACCCCACCGCCGGCGAGGCGGAGGCCGGACGTCCGGCGTAGGTCAGGGTGGCGCCGGCCGGCAGCACGCTGTCGTAATGGTGACGAGTGCTGTACCAGGCGCCCTGGTTCTGCGGCTCTTCCTGACACCAGACGAAATCGGTGACGTGGGCATAGTCGGCCAGGATGGCGCGCACTTCCTCTTCCGGGAAGGGGTAGAGCTGCTCAATTCGCACCAGGGCCACGTCCTGCTGCTCGGCCTTGCGACGGGCATCGAGCAGGTCGTAGTAGACCTTGCCGGAGCAGAACACCACGCGCTTGACACCCTTCGGATCCAGCGCATCGATCTCGCCGATGGCGTTCTGGAAGGTGCCTTCGGCGAGTTCCTCGAGCTTGCTCACCGCCAGCGGGTGGCGCAGCAGGGATTTGGGCGTCATCACGATGAGCGGACGGCGCATCGGGCGCACTACCTGACGGCGCAACATGTGGAACACCTGAGCCGGAGTGGAGGGCACACACACCTGCATGTTGTGCTGGGCACACATCTGCAGATAGCGCTCGAGACGGGCGGAGGAGTGCTCCGGGCCCTGCCCTTCATAACCGTGCGGCAGCAGCATGGTCAGGCCGCACATCCGGCCCCACTTCTGCTCGCCGGAGGAGAGGAACTGATCCACGACCACCTGGGCACAGTTGGCGAAGTCACCGAACTGGGCTTCCCAGATGGTGAGGCCGGCCGGCTCGGCACTGGCGTAACCGTATTCGAAGGCCAGCACCGCGTTCTCGGTGAGCACAGAGTCGTAAATCTCGAACGGTCCCTGCTTCTCGTGCAGGTTGCACAGCGGGGTATAGGTGCTGGCGTCGGTCTGGCTGTGCAGCACGGCGTGGCGGTGGAAGAAGGTGCCACGACCGGAGTCTTCACCGGTGAAGCGAATGCGCGACCCCTTGTCCACCAGGGTGGCGTAGGCCAGGGTCTCGGCGAAGCCCCAGTCGACCAGCTTCTCGCCGGCGGCCATCAGGCGACGGTCTTCGTAGATCTTCTCGACCTGGCGCTGCAGCACATGGGTCGCCGGATACTGGCTCACCCGCTCGCCGAGGGCCTTGAGGTGATCCATCGGCACAGAGCTGTCATAGGCCATGTTCCAGTCATGACCGAGGTAGGGGGTCCAGTCGACGGAGTGCAGCTCCATCGGGCGCCACTCCTTGCTCACCCGATCGCCGCGATCCAGGGTGTCGCGATAGTCGTTGACCAAGGTGGTGGCCAACTCCTGGGTGATGCTGCCTTCGGCCACCAGCTGATCGGCGTAGATCTTGCGCGGGGTCGGGTGCTGCTTGATCTTCTGGTACATCAAGGGCTGGGTGGCGCTCGGCTCGTCGGCCTCGTTGTGGCCGTGACGGCGGTAGCAGACCAGTTCGATCACCACGTCGCGCTTGAAGGTGTTGCGGTAATCCAGGGCAATCTGGGTCACCAGCACCACGGCTTCCGGGTCGTCCCCGTTGACGTGCAGCACCGGGGCCTGCACCGCCTTGGCGATATCGGTACAGTATTCGGTAGAGCGCAGATCGCGATGATAGGAGGTGGTGAAGCCCACCTGGTTGTTGATCACGATGCGCACAGTGCCGCCGACGCCATAGGCACGGGTCAGAGACATGTTGAAGGTTTCAGCCACCACCCCCTGACCGGCCATGGCCGAATCGCCGTGGATGGTGATGGGCAGTACGGTCGAGCCGTCCTTGTCACCGCGGCGGTCCATGCGGGCACGCACAGATCCGATGACCACGGGGTTGACGATCTCGAGGTGAGACGGGTTGAAGGCCAGTGCCAGGTGAACGTTGCCGCCCGGGGTGGCGAAATCGGACGAGAAGCCCATGTGGTACTTCACGTCGCCCGTGCCCCAGGACTCGCCGTGCTTGCCGGCAAACTCGTCGAACAGCTCCTGGGCGCGTTTGCCCAGTACGTTGATGAGCACGTTGAGGCGGCCGCGGTGGGCCATGCCGATCACGGCCTCTTTGCAGCCCTGCTCACCGGCGCGGCGGATCAATTCTTTGAGCATGGGCACCATGGCATCGCCCCCTTCCAGGGAGAAGCGCTTGGCGCCAGGGAACTTGGCCCCCAGGTATTTCTCCAGCCCTTCGGCGGCGGTCAGGCTCTCGAGGAAGCGGGTCTTCTCCTCGAGGGTGTAGGTCCCCTTCCCTTCGATAGACTCGAGCCGCTGCTGCAACCAGCGCTTCTCCTCGGTCGAGGTGAGGTGCATGTAGTCGGCGCCTATGCTGCCGCAGTAAGTCTTCTTCAGGGAGGCGTAGAGATCGGCGAGCACCATGGTCTCGCGACCGATGGCGTAAGAGCCGACGTTGAAGGTGGCGTCGAGATCGGCCCCCTGCAGGTTATGAAATGCCGGTTCGAGTTCGGCGACCGGCTCGCGCTGCCACAGACCGAGGGGATCCAGATTGGCATTCTGGTGACCACGGAAGCGGAAGGCGTTGATGAGTTGCAGGACGCGAACCTGCTTGGCATCCACCTCGGGGTCTGAGACGGGTGCACTGAAGCGGGAGGTATCCTTGGCAAGGCGACGGAAATAATCCTTGACGCGGGAGTGGGGTTGTTCGACTGCATGGCCATTGACCTGAGGCAGCCCCGCAAACAGGGTGCGCCACTCTTCGGCAACGGAGTCGGGATTTTCTAGGAAGGATTCGTACAAATCCTCTATGTAGCTTGCATTCGCACCAGCCAGGTGAGATGACTCCAACCAGGCCTTCATCACGCCGTTATGCATTTCGATCCCTTGTACTTCTTCTCTGTCTAGCAGCTTGTAGGGTGTAACAGATAGCCATCCTACACGGTGAATGGCTATCCGGAGGTTGGGCCAGAGCCCGTTGGGCTTATACCGCCCGATTCAGGAGCATCGACTTGATATGGCCGATGGCCTTGGTCGGGTTGAGGCCCTTGGGACAGACGTTCACGCAGTTCATGATGCCGTGGCAGCGGAAGACGCTGAAGGCGTCGTCCAGATTGCCCAGACGCTCGACGGTCGCGCTGTCGCGGCTGTCGGCCAGCCAGCGATAGGCGGCGAGCAGACCGGCAGGGCCGATGAACTTGTCCGGATTCCACCAGAAGGAGGGGCAAGAGGTGGAGCAGCAGGCACAGAGTATGCACTCGTACAGGCCGTCCAGCTTGGCGCGCTCCTCGGGGGATTGCAGGTGCTCACGCACGGGCGGTTGCTTGTCGTTGTTAATGAGGAAGGGTTTGACCTTCTCCCACTGGGTGTAGAACTGGGTCATGTCGATGACCAGGTCCCGGATGACCGGCAGACCCGGCAGCGGCCGGATCACCACCTTTTCTCCCTTGCCAAGCAGGTCCGAGAGCGGGGTGATACAGGCCAGGCCATTCTTGCCGTTCATGTTGATACCGTCGGAACCACAGACCCCTTCGCGGCAGGAGCGGCGGAAGGCGATGGAGGGATCCTGCTCCTTGAGCAGGATCAGGGCATCGAGCACCATCATGTCGGAACCTTCAGGAATATCAAGGTGATAATCCTTCATGTGCGGTGCGTTATCAATATCCGGGTTGTAGCGATAGACCGAGAATGTGACTTTCATTTGGAGCTGCTCCGCAATCAGTAGGTCCGGACCTTGGGCGGGAACGCCTCACGGGTCTTGGGCGTCATGTTGACGCTGCGCGTGGTCATGGACTCGGTGTCCGGATGATAGAGGCTGTGGCACAGCCAGTTGGCATCATCACGGTCCGGATAGTCGAAGCGGCAGTGGGCGCCACGGCTCTCGGTGCGGAAGTTGGCCGCCACCGCGGTCGCAAACGCGGTCTCCATCAGATTATCCAGCTCCAGACACTCGATGCGCTGGGTGTTGAACTCCCTGGAGGTGTCGTCCAGACGGGCAGACTTGAGGCGCTCGCGAATGGTCTTGAGCTCTTCGAGCCCTTCGGCCATCGCCTTGCCTTCGCGGAACACGGAGAAGTTGTTCTGCATGCAGCGTTGCAGGTCCTTGCGGATCTGTACCGGGTCTTCGCCGCTACGGGTATTTTCCCAGCGGTTGAAGCGGGCCAGGGCGGCGTCCAGATCAGACTCGGAGGCCTCGCGGCCGTGCTCCATCTCGCCCAGGGTGTTGACCAGGTGCATGCCGGCGGCGCGGCCGAAGACCACCAGATCCAGCAGCGAGTTGCCGCCCAGACGGTTGGCGCCGTGCACCGATACGCAGGCGATCTCGCCCACCGCGAACAGGCCGACCACGGGGACGTCGTTGCCGTCCTTGTCCTGGGTCAGGCACTGACCATTCACGTTGGTCGGCACGCCGCCCATCATGTAGTGGCAGGTCGGGATGATGGGGATGGGCTCTTTGACCGGATCCACGTGGGCGAAGGTACGGGAGAGCTCGCAGATGCCCGGCAGGCGGGATTCGAGCACGTCCTTGCCCAGGTGATCGAGCTTGAGCTTGATGTGCGGGCCCCAGGGACCGTCGCAACCGCGCCCTTCGCGGATCTCGATCATGATGGAGCGGGCGACCACGTCGCGGCCGGCCAGGTCCTTGGCGTTGGGGGCGTAACGCTCCATGAAGCGCTCACCGTCCTTGTTCAGCAGATAGCCGCCCTCACCGCGGCACCCTTCGGTCACCAGCACGCCGGCGCCGGCGATACCGGTCGGGTGGAACTGCCACATCTCCATGTCCTGCACGCCGACACCGGCACGCAGGGCCATGCCGACGCCGTCACCTGTGTTGATGTGGGCGTTGGTGGTGGACTGATAGATGCGACCGGCGCCGCCGGTGGCGAGCACGGTGGCCTTGGCCTTGAAGTAGACGACCTCACCGCTCTCCATGTCGATGGCGGTGCAGCCGACCACGTGGCCGTCCTGGTTCTTCACCAGATCCAGGGCATACCACTCGGAGAAGACGGTGGTCTGGTTCTTGACGTTCTGCTGATACAGGGTATGCAGCAGGGCGTGGCCGGTCCGGTCGGCTGCGGCTGCGGTACGGGCCGCCTGCTCACCACCGAAGTTCTTGGACTGACCGCCAAACGGGCGCTGGTAGACGCGGCCGTTGTCGAAACGAGAGAAGGGCAGCCCCATGTTCTCGAGTTCGAGAATGGCGGCCGGGCCTGTCTTGCACATGTATTCGATGGCGTCCTGGTCACCGATGTAGTCGGAGCCCTTGACGGTGTCGTACATGTGCCACTCCCAGTTGTCCTCGTGGGCATTGCCCAGGGCGACCGTGATACCGCCCTGAGCGGACACGGTATGAGAGCGAGTCGGGAAAACCTTGGAAAGCAGCGCGCAGGTCTTGCCGGATTGGGCAATCTGCAGGGCGGCGCGCATGCCGGCACCGCCGGCACCGATCACGACCGCATCAAACTCACGAACAGGAATCATCATACCCCCCACAACACGACGAAGCCGGTCATCAGATAGGCCAGCAGAACCACCACCACTACGAATTGCAGGGCACCGCGCAGACCGACCGGCTTGATGTAGTCAGTCAGCACCTGCCACAGGCCGATCCAGGCGTGGATCAGCACGCTGAGCAGGGCCAGCAGGGTGAACACCCGGGTAAAGGTAGAGGCGAAGAACTCGCCCCACACCTCGTAGGTGATGTCGTTGAAGGCGATGAAACCCACCAGATAGAGGGTATAGAAGGTCATGATGAGGGCGGTGGCGCGGATCAGGATGAAATCGTGTACGCCGCTGCGCCCGAAGGTTGCAGAATTGGTTACCATACCAGCACTCCCGCCAGCACAGCCAGAACAGCGGTAATGACAAAGGCCACACGGGCACTCTGGTTGCCGGATTCCAGCTCTTCACAATAGCCAAGATCCATGATCAGGTGACGAATACCACCGACGATGTGGTAAGCCAGCGCAGTCAGGATCCCCCACACCACCAGCTTGACCAGGATGTTGTCCAGGATGGACATCACCTGCTCGAAGCCTTCCGGCGAGGAGAGTGAAGTACCAAGCATCCACAGCAGGATGGAGAGGGCCACGAAGGTGATGACCCCAGACACCCGGTGCAGGATGGATGCGATGGCAGTGACAGGAAAGCTGATCGTTTGCAGGTCGAGGTTGACCGGTCTCTCTTTCTTTTTCACGGCTTTGCCCACTCAGCTCCATTGAGCACGTTAGTTATTGTTTTAACAATCGCTGATGGGCGTTGGGCGGGTTTGTAAGGCTTTTGTAACTAAAACTGCGCAGTAAAGCCAAAATCCAGCAGATTGGGTGTATCCCAGAGTTTCCGAAAGCGTTTCAAACACCGACGTCCATCACCCACGAGCGGCAGTATATCGGCGCCGTTAACCAATGACAATCAAATGCCTACACAGTTTTACAAAAACCATAAACCAGATCTCATATCCAATTTCACACTTCGTTAACCAGTAATCAGCAAATTTGACAATGATGGGGGCTTCTGGTTCAAATAGGGCGCTCCAAACGCCCGGTTACCCTGGTTGGGTCTTTCACCCTTTGCCAGCATCCCTTCTCTCGGGATAGAGTGGGGCTTGGAAACAAAATATAAATAAAGAGCAAAGGAGACGTGCTATGGCTGATAAGATAGCCACCCTGCATCTACCCGGTCAGGATCCGGTTGAACTACCTATCCTCTCCGGATCCATCGGACCCGACGTGATCGACGTGCGCAAGCTCGGCGCCCACGGCTACTTCACCTTCGACCCCGGCTTCATGGCCACCGGCTCCTGCAAGTCGGCGATCACCTATATCGACGGGGATCAGGGTGTGCTGCTGCACCGTGGCTACCCCATAGCGCAGCTGGCTAAGGAATCCAGCTACCTCGAAGTCTGCTATATCCTGCTCTACGGCGAGGCCCCCACCAAGGCCCAGTTCGCCGAGTTCCAGCGTACCGTGACCCGTCATACCATGGTGCACGAGCAAATCGCCTTCTTCTTCCGCGGTTTCCGTCGCGACTCCCACCCCATGGCCATCATGTGTGGTGTGGTCGGCGCCCTCTCCGCCTTCTATCACGATGCCCTCGACATCAACAACGAGCAGCACCGCGAGATCTGCGCCTTCCGTCTGCTCTCCAAGATGCCGACCCTGGCCGCCATGTGTTACAAGTACTCCATCGGCCAGCCCTTCATGCAGCCGCGTAACGCCCTCTCCTATGCCGGTAACTTCCTGCACATGATGTTCGGTGTGCCGACCGAGGAGTACAAGGTCAACCCCGTGGTTGAGCGCGCCATGGATCGCATCTTCACCCTGCACGCGGATCACGAGCAGAACGCCTCCACCTCCACCGTGCGTCTGGCTGGCTCCTCCGGTGCCAACCCGTTTGCCTGTATCGCCGCGGGGATCGCCTCCCTGTGGGGGCCGGCCCACGGCGGTGCCAACGAAGCCTGCCTGCGCATGCTCGAGGAGATCGGCTCGGTCGATCGCATCCCCGAGTACATTGCCCGCGCCAAGGACAAGAACGACTCGTTCCGTCTGATGGGCTTCGGTCACCGTGTCTACAAGAACTATGACCCGCGTGCCCAGGTGATGCGCGAGACCTGTCACGAGGTGCTCAAAGAGCTGCAGATCAAGGATCAGCTGCTCGACGTGGCCATGGAGCTCGAGCGCATCGCGCTGTCCGACCCCTACTTTGTCGAGAAGAAGCTCTACCCCAACGTGGACTTCTACTCCGGCATCATCATGAAGGCGATCGGCATCCCGATGAACATGTTCACCGTGATCTTCGCCATCTCCCGCACCATCGGCTGGATCGCCCACTGGAACGAGTTCCACTCCGATCCGGACAGCAAGATCGGTCGTCCTCGCCAGCTTTACATCGGCGAGCCCCAGCGCGAGTTTGTGCCGCTCGATCAACGCTGATCGCACCGCTAAGCCGGGGGCAGTCCATTGACTGCCCCCTTTTTTTCGCGCTCTAATGAACCCCTTTCCACCCGAAGGAGTCTTCATGAAATCCTCTCTGCTGCTGGGGGCCCTGCTGTTGGCAGGCTGTGCCCAAGGCCCCGCCAACCAGGTGATGGAAGTCAACGACCAACTGGCCCACTGCGTCGGGGTCGCCCCCATGAAGTGCATGCAGGTGCGCGAAGAGAGCAGCGAGCCCTGGCAGCTCTTCTATCAACAGATCGAGGGATTCGCGTTCGAGCCGGGCTATCGCTATCGACTCGAGGTAGCGGTCAGTGAGGTGAAGAACCCGCCAGCCGATGGCTCATCCCTGCACTATCAGCTGGTCCGCGTCATCGAAAAACAGCCGGTGCGCTAGCACCTGGGGAGCCACTTCATGCGTTGTATTCTCATCGACAAACCCGAAGGCCATTATCAAGCCAGCCTCAGCCAGGTAGAGGCGAGTGCCCTGCCCGAGGGAAACGTCACCGTCGCGGTGCACTGCTCCACCCTCAACTACAAGGATGCCCTGGCCATCACGGGCCGCGGCCCCGTGGTGCGCAGCTTCCCCATGGTGCCGGGGATCGATCTCGCCGGTGTCGTCACCCAGAGCGACCATCCCGCCTACCGGGTGGGGGACCGGGTTTTGCTCAACGGCTGGGGTGTGGGCGAGAAGCACTGGGGAGCCCTGGCCGAGCAGTGCCGGCTGGACGGTGACTGGCTGATCCCGCTCACCAATGAACTCAGCGCGCACGATGCCATGGCCATCGGCACCGCCGGCTACACCGCCATGCTCTGCGTCATGGCCCTGCAAGAGGCCGGCATTCGCCCGCAGGCAGGTCCTGTGCTGGTCACCGGCGCCAGCGGCGGTGTCGGCAGCTTTGCGGTGGCCCTGCTCGCGCGCAAGGGGTATGAGGTGGTGGCCTCCACCGGCAAGCAGGAGGAGGCGGAGTATCTCAAGGCGCTGGGGGCGAGCGAGGTGATCGACCGCAAGGCGCTGAGCGAGCCGGGCAAACCGCTGGCCCGCGAGCGCTGGGCGGCCGCCATCGACACGGTCGGCAGCCATACCCTGGCCAACGTCTGCGCCGGCTTGCGCTATGGCGGCGCCGTGGCCGCCTGCGGCATGGCCCAGGGGCTCGACCTGCCCGCCTCGGTCGCCCCCTTTATTCTGCGTGGGGTACGCCTCATCGGGGTCGACAGCGTCATGTGCCCGCGGGATCGCCGCATCCTGGCCTGGGAGAAGCTGTCACGCCTGGTGGACAGTGAACTCCTTGGCCTCATCGCCCGTGACATCACCCTGGATCAGGTGATTGAGACGGCCCACGCCCTGATGGAGGGCAAGCTAAGAGGTCGCGTCGTGGTCAATATCGCCTGACCCTGTCGCGCTTGACCCTCGGGCCCGCCACTGTGCGGGCCCGCTCGTTACTGCCACCAGGGCTCCTGCAGGGTCAGGGTGGCACGATCCACGTCCAGCTCGGCCTGTACGCCGATGGGCAGGGTCAGCATGGGGTGAGTATGGGCGCAGTCAAACTCCGCCAGAATGGGGAAGGTTGGCGATCCAATCACCTCGAGCAGGATATCGAGGGGCCGCTTGCCGCTGCCTTGGCTGTCGAACTGCTCGTGCTTGCCCAGCACCAGCCCACCAATTCGGTCGAACACACCGCATAACTTGAGGTGAGCAAACGACCGCTCCACCACCTCGGCGCTCTTGAGGCAATCTTCGATAAAGAGGATGTCCCCCGCCTCGATGGCCGGCATGTAGGGGGAACCCCAGACTCCCGCCATGGTGTTGAGGTTGCCGCCGATGAGGCGTCCGCTCACCCTCCCCCGACCCACGCTCACCAACTGGTTATCCTGGCACTGCTTGGCCCGGCTCTGGCTCTCCCAGTCGAGACGCTCATCGCTCCACTCGGTCGGGGTTGGCAGCACATGGGGGGCGCAGCCGCTGACACAGAGGCGCGAGAAATAATCGAAGGTGCGCCCCACCAGGGGCTCGAACTCGCCGAAGGAGGCCACCAGCGCCGGGCCGTAGAAGGTGATCAGCCCGGTCTTGGCATGGATGCCGAGCAGCAGGGCGGTCACGTCCGAGTAACCGATGATTATCTTGGGATCGCGCCTTAGCGCCTCGTAATCGAGGTACGGCAGCAGGGAGTTGGAGTTGCTGCCACCAATCACCGACATGATGGCGCGCACCTCGGGATCGCGGATGAGGGCGTTGAGCTCTTCGGCACGCTCGGCGATGGAGCCGGAGCGCCAGTGATCCCGCTTGCCGGTCAGGGAGCCGGCACGCAGGGCAAATCCCTTCCCTTCAAGAAAGGTGCGCGCGCGCTCGAAGCGGGCCGGCGCCCAGGCGGTGGCCGCACTCGAGGGGGAGAAGAAGCCAATGGTCTGCCCGGGCTTGAGCAGAGGGGGGAAAATAGGTGGGGGCATGGGTGCTCCGTGCGACAGTGCCATGCCCCTACCCTACCCGCTTTGAGCCAGCGGGAACAAGGGGTTAGACGACGACGGCGGTGCCGCTGATGCTCACCATCAGCATGCTGCCGTTTTGGCCCACCACCTCATAGTCCATATCGATGCCGACCACGGCGTTGGCCCCCAGGGCAGCGGCACGCTCTTTGAGCTCGTTGAAGGCGATGTCGCGGGCCCGCGCCAGCTCTTTTTCATAGGCGCCGGAGCGACCACCGATGATGTCGCGGATGCCGGCGAAGAGATCCTTGAAGATGTTGGCGCCGAGGATGGCCTCCCCCACCACGATGCCGCGGTATTCACGAATGGTCTTGCCTTCCAGGGTGGGAGTAGTTGAGAGGATCATGATGGCTCCTTGAGTGAAAACGGGTTTCAGATTACCCCAATCCTGCCACTGGCAACACCCGGTTTCACCGACAGGCCGTGGCCATAAAAAAAGAGAGGCCCTTGGCCTCTCTTTCACATCCGTCGCCCTTAGTGGAGCTTCAGTGTCGGGCGCAATACCCGGTTGATGCGACCCACCAGCATGATGAGGCCGGTCTTGATGTAGCCGTGCAGGGCGATCTGGTGCATCCGGTAGAGGGAGATGTAGACCAGACGAGCGATATAGCCTTCCACCATCATGGAGCCGCGCATCAGGTTACCCATCAGGCTACCCACGGTGGAGAAGCGACTGAGCGACACCAGGGAGCCGTGATCATGGTAACGATAGGGCTTCATCTCGGCGCCACTCATCTTGGCCAGAATGTTCTTGAGGCACTGGGTCGCCATCTGGTGGGCAGACTGGGCACGCGGCGGCACGAACTTGCCATCCGGCTGCGGGCAGGCGGCGCAGTCACCGATGACGAAGATGTGCTCGTCGCGGGTGGTCTGCAGGGTCTCGTGCACCACCAGCTGATTGATGCGGTTGGTCTCGAGTCCCGCCAGATCTTTCATGAAGTCCGGGGCCTTGATGCCGGCGGCCCACACCATCAGATCCGCCTCAATCAGCTCGCCATCCTTGGTGTGCAGCCCTTCGGCCGTGGCCTCGGTGATCATGGTGCCGGTACGCACGTCCACACCGAGCTTGACCAGCTCCTGATGGGCGGCGCCGCTGATACGCTCGGGCAGAGCCGGCAGGATACGCGGGCCCGCCTCCACCAGGGTCACCTTGAGGCTGTCGGTGGTGAGGTTTTTAAAGCCATAGGTGTAGAGCTGCTCCACGGCGTTGTAGAGCTCGGCTGAGAGTTCGACGCCGGTGGCCCCACCGCCGACGATGGCGATCTTCACCTTGTCGCCCGGCTTGTATTCGGTGGCGAACTGCAGGAAGCGGTTCATCATGCTGTTGTGGAAGCGATGGGCCTGGGAGGGGCTGTCGAGGAAGATGCAGTGATCCTTGATCCCCTTGGTGTTGAAGTCGTTGGAGACAGAGCCGATGGCCATCACCAGATAGTCATAGGGGAGCTCACGCTCGTTGACCACGATGTCGCCCTTATCGTCGACGATGGGCGCCAGCACGATGCGTTTCTCTTCACGCTTGATGTCGGTGAGGGTCCCCAGCTGGAAGTCGAAACCGTGGTTCTTGGCGTGGGACTGATAGCTCAGGGCGTCGATGCCCGCATCCATGGAGCCGGTGGCGACCTCGTGCAGCAGGGGCTTCCACAGGTGGGTACGGTTGCGATCGACCAGGGTCACCCTGGCCTTGTTCTTCTTGCCCAGTTTACGGCCCAGTTGGGTAGCCAGCTCCAGACCACCGGCACCGCCACCGACGACGACGATATTCATCATGTTGTGTTTTCCTAACGTATCTCAAAATGCAAAAAGGGGAGCCTGAGGCTCCCCAAAGTCGAATCGTGCGTGATAAGGGATCAGGCCTCCTTGAAGGCCTTCATCCGCTGCAGATGGTGCGAGATGTTCTTGAACTTGTGGGTCTCGCGCTCATCCCAGACGATGTCGTAATAGTTCTTCAGCTCTCGCTCAGTGTCCCGATTATCTCGCACTTCGTCCTGGACTGAAAGGATGCACAGGCAGTTTCCTGAATTTTTATTACGAAACTCAGTTACACACTTGGTGGCGATGTCCACGTACTCCTCGGGACGCTCTATCTTCCCCTGCATGTTCTCCTCCGGATGGAGGTTGGGGTTGAAGATCACCTGGCGAATGCCGCACAGAAAACCGATCCGCTCGCTCCAGTAGCCGCCGAGGCCAACACCGCAGATAAGGGGCTTGGGGTCAGAGCTCATGTCGAGCTGCTTTTTTACCTCTTTGAGAAGATGGCTCATGTCGTGACGGGGGTGAACCGTGCTGTAGTGCACGAAGCGCACATCGTCGTCGATGTACTGCAATTGCAGTACCTTCTCGTGGTTGCCCGGGCTGGTGGCGTCAAACCCATGCAGATAGATGATCATCGCTTGCTTCCTTACTTCTGGGCAGTGCATGTTCCGACCCTACCCCAGGGACGACAATTCCTGCCACTGCAGATTGATACTTTCTTGCTTTGGATCACCAAAAGCCGGGCACAAACGGGCCATCGGATCCGCCTGCAGGCGCCCCCCGTGGGTGATACGAAGGATAAGCGTTGCAGCACTCCCGAGCACCGGCCACCGGAAAAGAAAAAGGGCGGCCATGCCGCCCCGGGATCACAAGAGCGACTCGAAGCGCTCGATCTGCCCCGCCACCTGGGCGAGGCTGGCGCGCCAGAAGTCGGGTTGACCAATATCGGCCCCCAGGTGTTTTTGCACCAAGGCCTCGGCGCTCATGCCGCCGGTGTCCACCAGCAGGGCCCGATAACGGGCGGCAAAGTCGCTGCCAAGGCGCGAGCGCTGGGCATAGACCCCCAGGCTGAAGAGGTAACCAAACAGATAGGGGTAGTTGTAGAACCCGAGCTCGGCGATGGAGAAGTGCCCCTTGCTGGCCCAGAAGAGATCGTTGTGACGGCAGAGGGTATCCCCATACCAGCACTCCATCGCCCCTTGCATCAGCTCACGAAGCCGCTCTGCCCCCACGTGGCCCTGATGGCGGGCAGCCACCAGACGGCTCTCGAAGTCATAACGGGACGGGATATCGACCAACATGGCGGCGGCGCTGTCGGCCTCCATCCAGGCGATGGCGCGGCGCTCCTCACGGCTCTGGGCCTGCGCCATCAGGGCCTCACGCACCAGTGTCTCGGCGAAAATGGAGGCGGTCTCGGCCAGGGTCATGGGGTAGTTGCGCAGCACACGGCATTGATCGCGCAGCAGCCAGCTATGCCAGGCGTGCCCCAACTCGTGAGCCAGGGTGATGACGTTGTCCATGGTCCCTTCGAAGGTGATAAAGACCCGAGGCTCGGCGGGATCGGCATACTCGGTGCAGTAAGCCCCGGTACGGCGCCCCTCGGTGGGATCGGCATCGATCCACCCCTTCTCGGCCATCATGCGGGCAAAGGCGCCCATCTCGGGATCGAAGCCGTCAAAGGCCTTTGCCACCAACTCGATGGCCTCATCGAAGCCATAGTGGCGGGATTGCTCGGCCGGGGCCGGGGCATAGAGATCCCAGGGGCCAAAGTCGCTTACCCCATGCACGCTTGCCATGGCGCGCAGGGCGCGCCGCCCCAGATCTTTGTGCTCGAACGCCTGGGCCATCAGGGTATCCAGGGTCTCGCGCTCGATGTGGGACTGATGGCAAGAGAGCTCGAGGGCGTCGAGCTGGCGAGCGCTGCCGCGCTGACGGGCCAGTTCGATACGCCAGCCGTTGATGGCGTTGAGAATGGCCGCCACCGTCTCCTGCTCCGAGCCCCAGGCCTGATAGATGCCGTGCCAGGCGTCGTAGCGGCGGGCACGCTCGGGGTGTGACAGTAGGTTGGCTGCCTGAGCCAGCCCCAGGGTCTCCTCGCCGACCTGCACCTGCAGCTTGGCCACCAGGGTGTCGTAGAGATTGCCCCAGGCCTGCAGGCCGTCGACACCCAGCCCCTCGACCAGTTGCTCGCTCTCGAGGGAGAGCAGCTGATCCGAGAGGAGCCGCTGATGGGAAACGCGGTAAGCGAGGGTATGCAGGGCAGGACGAGCCAGCAGACTATCGACCAGGGCCTGATCGGCCCGGGCCCAGAACAGCTCAACGGGTTTTTCGGCCATGGCAAGCTCGGCGCCAAGCTGCATGACCCGCGACAACAGCTCGCGAGACACGCTCTCCTTGCCGTTGCGACTCAGGCGGTTATAGGCGTAGGTGCCCAGGTTGTCGATGGCGTGATGAAGCGCATCCCCTTGCTCACGCAGGGCGCCGAGCCGCTCGGCGAGCGTTGCCTCATCGCCGGCGGCGAGCCCCTTGGCCGCCTCGGCAAGGGCTGCGATGCCTTCGCGGCACCGGGTCAGGGTCTGGGCTACCTCAGGGGCGTCCGGGGCGGTGAAGATGTGCTCGTCACGCCAGATGGTCTGATAGGTCATGAATTCTTCCTTGTTATGGTGTTTGCTTCCTGCGCCCGGGTGGGGCCGGCTGGTCAGTATGACGGGAGTGGCCAGTCTCTGCCACTCCCGAATGGCACTCCCCGGTACCGCTCAGGGCTAGCCGCGCAGACGCCCGATGGCACTCATGACACCGACCAGCACCAAGCCGGCGACGATCCCGAAGAGGGCCGACAAGAGGCTCGGCACCAGGGCCGCGACCAGGCCCGAGAGCGGGGCCAGGCTCTGGGCCGCCCCTTCGATGAAATGGTGCAGGGGGGCCAAACCGTGCGCCAGTATGCCGCCCCCCACCATAAACATGGCGATGGTGCCCACCAGCGCCAGCAGGTGCATCAGCTTGGGCGCAACCACCACCAGGGCGCGGCCCAGCGCCAGACGCGGCGCCGCCAGGGTGCCGCCCTCCCCCTTGTTGACCAGATGCAGGCCTATGTCGTCGAGCTTGACGATGAGCCCCACCAGGCCGTAGACCCCTATGGTCATCAGCACGGCGATCCCCGCCACCACGCTCACCTGCACCGGGAAGGCGCTCCCCTGGACCGTGCCCAGGGCGATGACAATGATCTCGGCCGAGAGGATAAAGTCGGTGCGAATGGCCCCCTTGACCTTCTCCTTCTCGTAGGCGACCAGATCGTCAGGAATGGGCTCGGCGGCGCCCTGATCCTCTGCGTCATGAGCGAGGAACTTGTGCGCCAGCTTCTCGGCCCCCTCGAAGCAGAGGTAGGCGCCCCCCAGCATCAGCAGAGGGGTGATGAGCCAGGGGACCAGGGCACTGATCAGCAGGGCGGCCGGCACCAGGATCAGCTTGTTACGAAAGGAGCCCTTTGCCACCGCCCACACCACGGGCAGCTCGCGCTCGGCGCGCACGCCGCTCACCTGCTCGGCATTGAGGGCGAGATCATCCCCCAGCACACCCGCCGTCTTCTTGGCAGCCACCTTGGTCATCAGGGCAACATCATCGAGCACGGCGGCGATATCATCGAGCAGTGCCAGCAAACTGGTTCCGGCCATCCGGAGCACTCCAACTGTAAAAAAGAGGCAACAGTCTACCCCATGTGACCCTAACGGCAACCACCCCACCCCGTGCGGGGAGCGAATGCTACCCTTAATACAGGGATAAACGACGATAAGGAGCCTCTGATGGAGCCATGGAATACCCTGCTCGACACTTGGTTTGGCGAACCTGCCGATGCCGCTACCCTGGCCCAGCGCCAGGCCGGCCTCTGGTGGGGTAAGGATGAGGAAGTAGACAGGCAACTCAGGCTGCAATTTGGCACGCTGCAGCGGCAAGCCGCCGAGGGGGAACTCGACGACTGGTGCTGGCAACCGAAAAGCTGCCTCGCCCTGCTGCTGCTGCTCGATCAATTGCCGCGCAACACCTGTCGGGGGCAGCCAGAATCGTTTGCCCAGGATGGGCGCGCTCAGCAGCTCTGCCTGGAGGGGTTGGCCCATGGCCATGACACCCATCTTCTCCCCATAGAGCGCCTCTTCTTCTACCTGCCCCTGGAGCATGCCGAGAGCCTGGAGCTGCAAGATCTCAGCGTCGCCCTGTTTGAGCGGCTCTTCGAGCACCACCCCCACGCCCCGTTTGGGGACTATCTTGACTTTGCCCGCCGTCACCGGGATATCATCGCCCGCTTCGGCCGTTTTCCCCATCGCAATGCCATTCTCGGCCGCGAGAGCAGCGAAAGCGAGCTGGCCTTTCTCGGCGAGCCTGGCTCGTCATTCTGAATCAGGCAACTGGCAGAGGTCCCCCTCTGCCAGCCTCACCATCAGGCGCCCTCGGGGATCTCCGTCTTCTGATACGCCGCCGGGCTCAAGCCCAGCAGCTCCTGAATGGGCGTGGCGATGGTGATGGAGGAGAGCGTCCCCGTCAGCACCCCGGCGAAGAGGGTAAAGGCGAAGCCGTGTAGCGCCTCCCCCCCGAGCAGTAGCAGGGCCCCCACGGTAAAGAGGGTGGTGCCCGAGGTGATCAGGGTGCGGCTGAAGGTAGCCACCACGGCCCGGTCGGTACACTCATGGATCGAAGGGGGCTGACGCGAGCAGAGGATGTCTCGCAGCCGGTCCGAGATGACGATGCTGTCGTTAAGCGAATATCCGATCACCGCCATCAGCCCGGCGATCACGTTGAGATCAAACTCGATTCCGAGCATGGCGATGAGCCCCAGCGCCACCAACGCATCGTGCGCCACCGAGGCAAGCACCCCCAGCGCCTGGCGCCACTCGAAGCGAAAGGCGAGATAGGCGCTGATGGCCAGCGACGCAGCCAACAACGCCAACATCCCCTGTCCGAGCAGCTCGGCACCCACCTGGGGCCCCATCTGGGTGGTGCGCAAGAGCTCGACGGGTACACCCAGCTGCTCAGCCAGCAAGGTGCCCAGCTCCTGTGGGCTCCAGGCAAGGGCATGGTCGGGCAGCTTGATGAGCCACTCCCCCGGTGCACCGGCCGAATGGAGCTCGATGGCCCCCTTCAGGGGAGGCGTCAACAAGGCATTGAGATCCTGAGCCGAGCGCAGGGTATCGATGCGAAACTCCAGCAGGGAGCCACCGGTGAAATCGAGCCCCAGTTGCAGCCCGTGCGAGGCAAGCAACCAGACGCAGTAGCCGGTGAGCAACAGAGAAAGCAGCAGCCCCAGATAGCGCAGGCGAGTCAGGTTGGCGATCAGACGATTGGTCATGACTTATACCCTCAAGAGCGTCTGGGAGCTCTGCCCCCAGAGTGGGTTGATGATGGCACGGGTGCCCCAGATCCCGGTGATCATGCTGGAGATAAGACCCAGGATCAGGGTGATGGAGAAGCCCTGCAGCGGGCCCGAGCCCACCGAGTAGAGGATGACGGCGCTGATGAGCGTGGTGATATTGGCATCAAAAATCGTGCGAAACGCGCTGCGATAACCAAAATCGATGGCGCTCGCTAGGCTCGCCCCCTCCCGCAACCTGTCCTTGATGCGCTCGAAGATGAGCACATGGGTGTCCACCGCCATGCCCACCGTCAGCACCAGACCGGCGATGCCGGGCAGGGTCAGGACGGCGCCGGGTAGCAGGGCCAGCATGCCCACCTGCATCAGCAGGTTGGCCACCAGGGCCGTGATGGCGACCCAGCCAAACTTGCGGTACCAGAGGATCATGAAGAGCGCCATGCCCGCCATGCCAAAGGCCAGGGCGCTGAAGCCCGCCTCTATGTTCTGCATCCCCAGGGTCGGGCCTATCGAGCGCTCCTCGAGGATCTTGAGCGGGGCTGTGAGGGCGCCGGCGCGCAGCAGCATGGCGAGATCTTGCGCCTCGCTCATGCTGGCAAGGCCGGTGATGCGAAACTGACTGCCCAGCGCCGTCTGGATGGTGGCGACGTTGATCACCTCGCTGCGGGCGATGAGCTTGCCCTCCCCATTGCTCTTGTACTCGGTGAAGAGCGAGGCCATGGGCTTGCCCACATGCAGGCGGCTAAAGCGGCTCATCACGCTGCCGCCGGCCCCGTCGAGCACTATGCCGACCTGAGGTTGGCCACTCTCTCCCATGCTGGCGCGGGCATCGACGATGTGCTCACCGGTCAGCACCGGCTTGCGGGCGAGCGGGATCGGGCGACCGCTGCGATCGGCCACCTTGACGCCCCCCTCAGGCACCACCTCGTAGAAGGCCAGCGAGGCGGTGGCCCCCAGCACCTCCTTGGCCTGTTTGGGATTGTGCACCCCGGGCAGCTCGATGCGAATGGCGCTCTGCCCCTGGCGCTGCACCGCCGCCTCGACGATGCCGAGCTCGTGGATCCGCTTTTGCAAAATCGTCTGGTTTTGGCTCACCGCATTGTTGATGAGCTCGCTGCGCTCCTTGGGCGACAGGGTCAATAGCAGACGCCCCGCCTCGCGCTCCAACTGCCACTGCCCCTGACCCAGCTCGGGGCGAATAAGCGAGAGATAGGGGGCGGCAGGCTCCCCGGCAGGCAGGGTCACCGCCACCTTGTCGAGCCCGATACGCTGCACCACGGCGCCGCGCAGGCGGGCCTCCCGCAGGGCCGAGCGCAGTGAGTCGACCAGATTGCTGGTCTGGCGCTCCAGCACGAAGTCGGTGTCGACGGCGATCAGCAGCTGCGATCCCCCGCGCAAGTCCAACCCGAGCTTGATGGGGGCCGCGCCCAGAGCCTTGAGCCAGGCAGGAGCATTGGCGTGAAACTCCAGCGTGGTGCTGGCCCCGAGCGCATCGAGTGCCAACTTGGCCCCTTGCTGCTCATCCTGGCTGGTAAACACCAGCTCGAGTCGATCCGCCTCGGCGATGACGAGCCTCGGCGCTATGTGGCGCTCGGCCAGGGCGTGCGCCTGGGCATCGCTCAGTGCCGTCTGGCCATGAAGTCCAATGGAAGGCTGCTCACCGAAGAAGGTGGGCAGAGAATAAAAGGTAAAGGTCGCCAGCATGAGCAGCAGCAGGGCGTAACGCCAGCGGCTCATGCGGTTGATGGCGCCATGCTTGGCACGGCGTCGGGTCTGGTTGGTCATGACAGCATCCCAATAGAGAAAACGGCAGCTTCACCGGCGTGAAGCCCACGAGAGGGAAGACCTGTCTGCGCGGCTGCGCGTCAGGCCATCAGCGGCAAGGCGCGATGGCGCTGGAGGAAGCGATAGAGAAGATGGGGACGGACTCGTCTTCGCCGATCATCTCGGCTGAAGCGATCCCGAAAGGAGTACCTGAGGTAGGCGATACCGGGGACGAGGAGCAGACCAAACAGCAGCTGCTGGATCTCGGCAAGGGACCACTCGGTCAGCAAGAGACGAAGCGTATCGCCCGGCTCGTCATCGCTGCGAAGTCCCTGCTCGAGGCGCAGCAGATGGGTCTGATGAGTGAGGATCCCCTCCAGATTGTCCTGAAGCGGCTGGCTAACCCCGGCGACCACACCGCCATCCGGATGCGCAGATGCCTCTGTCCCTGCACCCCAAAAGCTGCACAGGATCAGAGAGAGCAGGCTCCCCAGAAGGAAGGTTTTAAGCCAGGAAAAGCGCAAACGTCGTCTCACGGGCAAAAGCAAAGGAGGCACCATATCATGACCCCCTCCCCCTCACAAGGACGCGGACGGCATGCCTCAACGGCGCGCCATCTCCATGAAGTCATCGGCATATCCCTTGAGCAGGCCATAGAGATGGGCCCGCTGGGAGAGATCGAGGCTCTGGCTCAAGTCCGATAACCACTGCACGGTTCGCTGGCGCGACTGGGCCGTGTAACCCGTGTAGCGCCCCCCCATCAGGCTGTCGCCGCTGGCGAGCAGGCGCTCGAAGGCCGGCGCAAACTCAGGGGTGCCCTTGAGCCTGACCACCTGCTCGAGCTCATCCCACCAATGCAGCTGATAGTCGAGCCAGGGGCCGTAGAGCTCGTATTGCCATTCGACCCAACGGGCGACCAGTGGCGCCTGCGCCGGCTTCACCTCGCCTATCCAAAAGGTCAGCCGGGTGTTCATCTTCTCGGTGAACTCGCGCAGCTCCTGCTCGCGCGGGTTGCGGCGAAACTCCTCGCGTTTTTGCGCCAGCTTTTGCCGCCGCTCCTTGAGAAAACGCTGTAGCTGCGCATCGGTGAGCTGTTCGGCCAGACGCACCGCCCTTGGCATGGCATCGGCGATGAGGCGATCGAGATCCCCCTCCAGAGCCGCCAGGTGCTTGTCGACCTGAGCCGTCGTCATGGGACTGGCCACTGCCTCGCTCAGCCCCTTGAGCTGGGCGCCGTAGGCGGGGATCTCCGACTTGCGGTGCCAGCGCATCAGACCGCTCACCTCCCTATCCAGGGCGCTGCGCTGATCCCGGGTCAGGGAGAAGTAATCGTCCAGCTGCCAGACGATGGCCCAATCGAGCCAGTTGTAGATGAGGCGGGTCGAGCAGCCGACCAGCAAGAGGCAGAGCAGACCAAGCAACCAGGCTCGGGTTCGCATCATGGGATCACTCCAGTCGTTGACGATAGCTATCAATCCAACTGCTCATCTCCTCCCCCTCTTGCTGACGCACCAGGGCCCAGAGCAGGGCTATGTAGTCGACCCAAGGCAAGAAGGGACGAAACGTCAACTCTGAACATGCCCCGCCGCCGGCCAGATAGCAAGCCTCCAACTCGTCGCCCCGCTCCTCGCACCAGCCATGGGTGCGCAAGATGGAGGCGAGCTCAAAGCCCGGATGACCCGCTGCGCCATACTCCCAGTCCACCACCCAGGGGCGCGGCCCGAGCAAGTTGGCCGGGTTGAGATCGTGATGGCAGGCCCGCAGGGCCCCAGCGGGCTCGCGGCTGGCCAGCAGCGGCCGCTCCAGGGCAGACAGCCAGTCGGGCACAGTGAGCAGTTGGCGGCGATAACGCCGCGCATGGGGACGCACGGCCATGCTGACCTCAGGCACAGGCAGCCGGTGCAGACCCGCCAGCAGGTGCGCCAGGGCAGAGATGGCCTCTGCCTGCGAAGGCGGGCGCTCGGCCCAGCTCGGCTCGTCACACCACTCGAGTAGCAAGACGCCGCGCCCGGGGTCGGCAAACAGGCAGGGAGGCGCCAACCCCGCCTGGGCCGCCTGCTGATAGAGGCGCCACTCTTGGTGGCGATCGATGCCAAGGTGCTCCGGCGAGGGGTGGCCGATGCGCAGGAAGGCCCGGCGCCCATCGGCGGCGCGCAGGCGCAGGTTGCGGTTGGTCAGGCCGCCGGCGACGGCGTCGACGGCGGCATCACACCAGGGCGCGGGCAGGATCAGCCGCTGCGGCTCAGCGGCCGGCGGCACGACTGCCATTCCAGAGCAGCTCCCCGCTTCGCAGGTCCATCAGGCTCATGGAGAGGCGATAACGCCCCCCTTCCCTGGCCAGATCCCCGTAGAGCATGAGCCCGGCGCCACTCTGACGGCCCAGACGCACCAGAGAGGCCGGATTCATCCCCCCCTGCTGATACTCGAGCTGGCTAGTAATGGCGGCCACCTGGCCCGAGTCGACGAAACGAAAGCCGGCCTGGGCCGCGATGCGCTTTCTCATGATATCGGCCATGAGTCGGGTATCGACCGGCTCACCGGTGCCGTTCTGCGGGGGGGTCAGCAGCAAGACGGGGGCGGAAGGCGCCAGCTGACGCACCTCGGGGGCCTGCACGAAGCTGTCGGCCATGGCCTGGGCCAGGGTGGCCGTGCTCTGCGACGGCTTGACCGACTCGGGCTGCTGCGGCTTGGCGGGTTTCACCACGGGCGGTGGGGTCGGCTTTGCCGGCTTGACCGGCGCCGGGCTCTCGCTGCCGGGCCAGTTGTAGGGATTAACGCTACAGCCCCCCAGCAGGAGGGCCGTGGCCAGCATCAGGAGACGCATCTTCATCTTGTTTACTCTCTCAACAAAAGACAGATGGCGGAGCCACTGCCCCGCCATGAACGCTAATGCTAGGGCAAACCCCGGCAGAAGATCGATGCCACACCGGCACCCGGACGACAGGAGCTGCCTTAGCAGCTCACCAGGGCACCCAGGTGCTTGCCGCCCAGCAGATGCATATGGATGTGATAGACCTCTTGTCCGCCGTGACGGTTGCAGTTCATGACCAGGCGATAGCCATCCTCGGCAATACCTGCCTCGGCGGCCAGCTTGCGGGCGACGGTGAAGAGACGACCGAGGGCGGCCTCATGCTCGGGCTCGACATCGTTAACGGTCGGGATCAACACATTGGGGACGAGCAGAATATGGGTCGGTGCCTTGGGGCTGATATCGCGAAACGCGGTGACCAGATCGTCCTGATAGAGGATCTGGGCCGGGATTTCCTTGCGGATGATCTTGCTGAAAATGGTTTCCTCAGCCATGGATAGACTCCTTGAAAACAAAGGGTTGGCAGTGGAGTGAGGGTAAAGGAAAGTGCCTTGTGGCGCCACCTTTTCGGGCAAGTGTGAGCTGGCCCCCTTTTCTGCTACGTGCCTTGCCACTTCTGCTCGATTTACTGTTAAAAATGCCGATAGTCGCATCGACAGGAACACAGTGACAGCGGGACAACACAATAATGAACGTACACAACCTTTCAATCTTGCAGCGAGTCTATCTGGGATTTGCCATCCTGATCCTCGTGATGGTCGGCGCCTCGTCGCTCACCTTCTTCAGTCAGGGGCAGCTCAAGGGGGCCTTGACCCGGGTCACGGATCAGTCCATGCCCCTGGTGCAGGCCAGCGCTCGCACCCAAATCGTACTGCTAGAGACCCATCGCTGGCTCAGCGACACCCTTTCCGAATCGGATCTCAAGGTGCTCGATGAAGAGGTCAAGCACCTCACCACTGAGCGCGAAGCGACCCGGGCTGCCCTGGCCGAACTCAAACAGGCGGCGGCCAGCCACACCCAGTTGAGCTCGTCGTTGGCGACCCTCTCCAGCCAGGTTGGCCAATACCTGGATCAGACCGCGCCGTTGCCCGCCACCCGGCGCAGCATGCTGGAGCGGTTGACCAAGGTGAACCGGGCCAAGGGTCAGTTTCAGGTGACCCTGCCTCAGTTCAAGAAGAACCTGGCCGACATGATGATCACTATCGATGACAGCTTCATTAAGATGCTCGCCGAGAAGCTCACCACCCAGCTCTCGACCATCGAACTCTCCACCATGGATGCCCTCAACCAGAGCGCGACCGCGAGCATTGAGGCCGCCCTCAAACGCAACAAGATGCAGATCCAGGGGTTCAACGCCACGGTCAAGGATCTGGAAAACGAGCTGCCCAACTTCGATAACGATCTGGGTCACCAGGTGCGCGCCTTCGTGCGTGACACCACGGCCGACGAGGGGGTGCTGGTGCAATACCTCGCCCTGATGCGCGAGCAGTCTGACATGCAGGCGCAGCGCAGCGCCGCCGGCGAACAGGTCGTCGCCATCCAGCAGACCCTGGCCAGCGTCGATCAGGAGAGCCGCCAGATCATGGATCAGAGCATCGCCGCCGCCGATGGCGTGCTCAGCCAGAGCCGCCTCACCCAGGGCATGGCCATCGCCGCCGCCATCGTGCTGGCCCTGCTGGTCGCCTGGGGCCTTGGCAAGGCCATTCGCCGCCCGCTTCAAGAGCTGCTGAGCGTCTTGGGCGCCGTCACCCAAGGGGAGATGACGGCCCGGGTCCGCTTCCAGAGCCAGAACGAATTTGGCCAACTGGCCCGCCAGGTGAACCTGCTCATCACCCAGATGGGCGACGTGCTGGGCCAACTGGCCGGTGCGGCGACCCAGCTCACCGCCACCGCCCACAGCAACCGCCACACCGCCGAGAAGGTACGCGGTGAGCTCGAGCGCCAACGCGCCGAAACCGCCTCTGTGGCCACCGCCATGACCCAGATGGAGGCCTCGGTGCGCGAGGTGGCCCAGGCCGCCCACCAGAGCCTGGAGCAGGTGCAGGAGGTCGAGCGCGCCTCACGCGTCGGGCGCAAGGTGATGGCCGGCAACATCTCCACCACCCATCAGCTGGCCCAGAAGCTGCAGCACGCGGGCCAGGTGATCGCCGAGGTGAACACCATGAGCAGCAAGATAGGCAACATCCTCGAGGTGATCCGCGGCATCGCCGAGCAGACCAACCTGCTGGCCCTCAACGCCGCCATCGAGGCGGCCCGGGCCGGCGAGCAGGGTCGCGGCTTCGCCGTGGTGGCCGACGAGGTGCGCAACCTGGCCTCGCGCACCAGCGACTCCACCAGCGAGATCAACGCCATGATAGAGGGGCTGCAACAGGCGGTCTCCCGCGCCGTCAAGGAGATGGAGGAGTGCTCCGGCGAGATGGAGGCGAGCGTGCAACAGAGCTCCGATGCCAACGGCGCCATGGAGGAGATCCAGGGGATCGTCACCCAGATCAACGACATGGCGAGCCAGATAGCGGCCGCCGCCGAGCAGCAGCAGGCCACCAGCGCCGAGATAGCGACCAACCTCAATCACATCTCGGACATCTCGGATCTCAACTATCGCGGCATCGATCAGGTCGCCGGCACCAGTCAGCAGCTCGATCGGCTGGCCGAGCGCCAGCAGGAGCTGGTCAGTCGCTTTCGGCTTAGCGCCTGATTGAAAAGATGCCACGCTTTCTCATAAGCCCAGATGCCAACGAGAAGGAGGAAGAGATGAGAGTACTCAGTGCCGGTCTGCTCTTGCTACTGCTGGCCCTCGCCGGTTGCAATACGGTGCACGGTATCGGTCAGGATATCGAGAAAGCCGGTGAGACCATAAAACGCAGCACCCAGTGACGGGAGCAGAAACACGATGGGAGGCGCAGGCCTCCCATTTCATTGCTAAAACCCCAGGCCTGAGAGACCTGACGGCCCTACTCGATCACCTCAATGCGCACCCGGATTAGCCCCTGCGCCGGATTGGCGATGGCGGCGAAGGCCGAGCGGGAGAGATCGATGACGCGCCCCTCGGGGAAGGTCCCGCGATCGTTGATGCGCACCACCACGCTCTTGCCGTTGGCCAGATTCGTCACCTTCACCCGGCTGCCGAAGGGCAACACTTGGTGCGCCGCCGTGCTGCGATCCTTGCGATAGGGCTCGCCGCTGGCGGTGCGCCGATTGTGGTAGCGATCGGCATAATACGACGCCAGCCCGGTCTCGCTGTAACCGCGCCAGCTGCCGCCGTGGGCCTCATCGTAGCGGCTGCTACAGGCCGCCAGCAAAACGCACGCGCCAAGCAGCAGCCCCATGCTCACCCTCTTCATCCCCGACTCCCTCTCTCGTGGCCGATACAAACGATGCGGGAGGCCAAGGCCCCCCGCATCATTTCACTTCTCGTCAGGCGCTGAGCCTGGCGGCCTCGTCGGTGAAACCAAACCCGCGCAGCCCCACCACGTGCACGTGTTCGTGCTTGCCCTGCACCTTGCGGATGAGCTTGTAGGTGGTGCCCTTCTCGGGGCTGATGTTCTCCGGCGCCGCAATCAGCAGCTGCATGTCCTGGCGCTCGCACAGCTCGAACAGGGTGGCGATGGACTTGGCATCCAGGCGCGCCGCCTCGTCGAGGAACAGGAGGCGACAGGGAGCGATGTCCTTGGCACGCAGGCGGCGGGACTCCTCCTCCCAACTGATGAGCACCATCAGCAGAATGGCCTGACCGGTCCCAATCGCCTCGCCGGTGGAGAGGGCGCCGCTCTCGGCGCGCAGCCAGCCATCGGCGCCGCGCAGCACCTCGATCTCCAGCTCCAGGTAGTTGCGGTAATCGAGCAGCACGTCCCCCATCACCTGGTAGTTGCGCTCTCCTTGCTCCACCTGCGGGTTGAGACGCTGGAACAGCTTGGCCATCGCCTCGGAGAAGGTGAGCTCCTTGTCGGCGAACAGATCGTTGTGCATGGCGCTCTGATCGGCGAGTGCCGTCAGCAGCCGGGTGTGGGCCTCGCGCACGTTGACGTTGAGGCGCACCCCGCGCACCAGACCGAAGGCGATGTTCTGCAGACCCTGGTTGAGCACCCGGATGCGGTTCTGCTCGCGGCGGATGATGTTGGTGATCTTGGCCGCCACCTCGTGGGAGGAGAGCGACAGATGATTCTCCCGCTGCTTGAGCTCGTCGGCCAAGCGCGCCAGCTCGATCTCCATCTCCTCGATGGCCTCCACCGGATCGTCCGAGCGGATGATGTCGTTGCGGATGCGATCCTTGAGATAGCGGTAGACCTGCACGTAGAAGGCGACCTTCTGCTCGGTGCTGCGGTTACCCTCGGAACGGCGCAGGGCGTCGCGCAAGTCCTCGTCGTGCGCCACCGCCACCCGCAGGGCGCCGAGGGCCTTGTCCGACATGGAGCGCAGGTCGTCGGCATCGAGATAGGCCAGCTCGCGGCGATTGAGGCGCTTCTCCACGTCGGTCTCGCGGGCCAGGCGCACCACGCGCGACCAGCTCGCCTTGTGGCCGACCAGGGCCTTGCGAGCGCCGAAGTAGTCCTTACCCTCCACCTTGAGGCGACCGCCGAGGGATTCGATCTCGCGCTTGGTCACCTGCAGCTGGGCCTCGGCGCTGGTACGACGGGAGCGGGTGCGAATGAGCAGCTCCTCGATCTCCTTCTTGTGGCCACGGGCCTTCTCTTCCATGTCGTCCGACAGGGTCAACCCCATGGCACCGAGCTCCTGCTCGAACTCGCGCAGGGTCTCGGCCTTGGCTTCGACGCTGGAGTTGAGCGCCGTGCGTACCTGCATCGCCTCGGTGTGCTGGGCACTGATTTGCTTGTGCTGCTCACCGGCGGCGCGGGCGTCCACCTCGGCGGCCTTAAGCTTGGCCTTGAGGTGCTCGCTCATCTCGGAGGCCTTGCCAAGCAGGTCCTGGGCATCCTGATAGGCCAGGTGCGGCAGACGGGCCACCACCTGATCGAGCAGGTAGCAGCGGCGTTTCTGCTCGGAGAGCGCCCCGTGCTCCCGATCGAAGGTGGCCTGCAGCTCGGCGAGCCCCTGGGGATCCTGGCGCAGGGCCTGATTCATGGCCTCGAGTTTTTCCAGGGTGACCCCGTGGCGGGCCACAAAGTCGCGGGCCGCGTCGAGGCGGGCCACCTGGGCGCGCGCCTCCTCGAGCTGCTCACCCACCGGTTCGCCGAACAGGTGGGCCAGCGGCAGCATGGCCTGGGCCAGTTGCAGCTGGCGGGCCACCTGGGCCTGAGCCCCCTTGAGGGATTGCAGCTCGCGCTCGCTCTCCCCCACCACCCCTTGCAGCTGGCGCAGGGCGGCTTGCTTTTGCTCGATCTCGAGCTCCGGATCCGCCTGGAAGGCGATGCCGAGGTGCGTGCCGACGAAGTCGCTGAAGTGCTGATAGAGACGGTGGAATTTTTGCTGCTCGAAGGCCGCCTTGGCGTAGGCCTCGACCAGGGCATCGCGCTCGACCTCCAGTTGCTCGATGCGTTTCTCCCGCGCCGCGCGGCCAAACAGCGGCAGCTCAGGGTAGCGGGAATAGCGCACCTGGCGCTTGCTGGTGCGCACCAGCACGGCGTTGCCGAGCTCGTCGGCCTCGACCAGATCCTCATCGAACGAGTCGGGATTGCCCTGGATGAGGTAGATGTCCTCGGGGCAGTCGTCGAGGGCCTTGAGGCGTTCGATGGCGCCATCCAGATCCAGCACCACCAGGGCGCAGCGGGCCGGGCCATAGAGGGCGGAGTAGTAGGGCGCGTCGTCGATGGAGATGTCGTCGTAGACGTCGGAGAGCAGCACGCCCCCCACCTGCTCGGCGATGCGCGACAGGCGCGAATCCGCCTCACCGGCACCCAGCTGCAGGTTTTTGACCTGCAGCTCGATGGCCTGCTTGCGGCCCTGGATGTCGCGGCTCTCCTGCTCGAAGCGGCGCTCGTCCGCCAGCACCTGGCTCATGCCAAGAGAGATCTCCTCGGCGGTGGCAAGAGGCAGGCCGCTCTGCTCGCGCAACTGCTCGAGCTTGTCGCTCGCCTGCAGCCAGCGGGGGGCCAGGGCGGTGAGGGCCTTGATGTCGCGCTCGAGCTGCTCGCTCTGATGACGGCGCTCGGAGCGGCGCTGGGCGATCCCCTCGGCCTCTTCGTCGAGCTCCTCACGGCGGGTACGCAGCCCCTCGAGCAGCAGATCCAGCTCGTCGCCATCCTCCACCCGGGCGCCGCTCTCGGCGAGCTGGGCCACCAGCTTGCCGAGCTGCTCGGCGCCGGCCACTTCTTTCTCGAGGCGGACGAGCGCGGCGCGCAGCCCCTCCCCTTGCGCCAGCAGGGCACGCTCCTCGATGAGGCGACGGCCAAGCTGCTGGGCCACGGTGTAGGCATCGCCCCGTTGGGTCTGCGGCGCCACGCTCAGAAGCAGGGTCATGGCCTGCTCGTAGTCGCTGGCGGCCGTCTTGGCCAGGGCCAGCTGCTGCTCGGCATCGAGCACGGCGCGGGTGAGCTGGCTCTCGCGCTCGCGCAGGGCGGCCAGCTGCTGATGGGCGTTGCCGGCGTCGAGATCGGCCAGCTCGCATTGCTCACGGGCGGTCTCCATCGCCTGCACCGCCTGGCGGTACTGGATGGCGCGGGTCTGCTGGATGTCCAGCGCCTGCTGGTAGTCCGCCAACTGGGTCTTGAGGCTGTCCACCTCGGCCAGGGCGCGCTCGCGGCGCTCTTCGGCGTCGAGCAAGCGGGCCTGAATCTCCTCGACCACGGCGCTCTGCTGCTCCAGCTTGTCGACCAGCTCCTGCAGATCGGCGCGGTAGAGTTCAATCTTCTTCTTGAGCGCCACGGCGGCCATCACCTTGCCCAGGTGCTCGGCGGCGGTCTCGAGCTCGTCGGTCAGGAGCTTCTCGCGGTTGGTGAGCTGCTCTACCTCGTCGGCCAGATAGATGGCACGCTGCTTCTCTTCGGCCAGCAGGCGGCGCTTGTCCGAGAGCTCGGCTCTCGCCTTGAGGGCCAGCTCGGAGAGACGGGCCTTCTCGGCGGCGTTGCGCACATAGTCGGCGGCCACGTAGTGGGTGGTCTCGGTGATGAGGTTCTTGAACAGATCCCGCTGACCCTGGGTCTCCTTGATCGCCTCCAGGGTGCGGCGGTTCTCGTAGATGGCCGCCTCCATGTCCTGGAACGCCTTGCGCACACCGGAGTTCTCCGGCAGCAGGTATTCGCGCAAGGATCGGCTGATCGACGACGAGATGCCGCCGTAGAGGGAGGCCTCGATCAGGCGATAGAACTTGCTGCGATCCTTCTGATCGCGCAGCTTCTTCGGGGTGATGCCGAACTCGAACATGAAGTTGTGGTAGTCGGTCACCGAATTGAACTTGGCCACCTTGAGCGAGCCCAGCTGCACCGCCGCCGCCTTCAGATCGGCAAACGCGCGCACCCGGCCCTTGCCGTCGTCGAGCTTTTCCAGCAGCAGATCGGTCGGGGCCAGGCCATCCGGTACGTCCACCAGGGCGAACGGGGTGATGTTGACCTTGTTGTCCCGGTTGGCCACCTGCTCCAGGTGCACGCCGACCCAGATGCGCTGCTCGCGGCTGTTCATCACCTCCAGCAGCGAATAGCAATGGCCGCGCTGCAACTTGCCGTAGAGCCCCTTGTCGCGAGAGGCGCTGCTGGAGCCCGCCTCGGTGGTGTTACGGAAGTGAAGCAGAGTCTGGTCCGGGATGAGGGCCGTGATGAAGGCCGCCATGGTGGTGGACTTACCCGCCCCGTTACCGCCGGAGAGGGTGGTGACCAGCTGGTCGAGATCGAAGGTCCGGGCGAAGAAGCCGTTCCAGTTGACCATGGTCAGGGATTTGAACTTACCACGCACCGTTTATACCTCCAGATCCAGTTGTTCTTCATCGAGATCCGCCTCGACATCCTCGAAGAGGCTCTCGCTGCTCGGCAGCTCGTCGTCGTGGAAGATGGCCTCCCCCTCCTGGATCATGCGCAGCTGCACGGCGCGCGGATCCTCGTCGCTGCGCACGTCGGCGGCGAAGCGGAACACCGACTCGTTGACCTTGAACTTGTCGCCGTTGCCAAGGGCCGTGACCATGCCAAGGCGGCGCAGGCGGCGCAGGGAGGTGCGGATCTTCTCCAAAAGCTTCTTCTTGTCGAGATCGGTGCCGCCGGTGCGGCTGCTCACCATGCGCAGCAGCTGCTTCTCGTCGGAGAGGGTCAGGATTTCCTCCTGCAGCTCGGCCATGGCAAACACCCCTTCCGAGGCGATCCGCTCGGGACTCAAGTAGAGGTAACAGAGCACCTTGCCCACCAGCATGTCGAGCTCGGAGAGGACTGTGGTGCCGATGTCGGCGCTCGGGCGCGGACGCAGGTAGAAGAAGCCCTCGGGGGCCTTGATGAGCTCGACCTGGTAGCGACCATAGAAGAGCTCGAACTCCATGTGGTACTCGACCAGCACGCTGTGCTGCTCGAACTCATCGGCGCTGATGTGGCGACCGGATCGCAGGGCGGTGTCGAGGCGCGGAAACAAGGGGTTGGCGATCGCCTCGGCCAGCCGGACCGGTAAGGGGAAATCAGTATTGATCAATGACATAGGCCTGAACCTTGGATCCATGTTGGTTAACGGGTTTCCAGCTCGGCTGGGCATGGGGGGTGAGGTCGCTGCTGTGACCGAGGCGTACCGCCTGATCCACCAGCAGACGGGTCACGTCGAAGTGGGCGTGGGCCGGGAAGTCATCCAGGTATTCGCGCAGCACCTCGGCCAGATCGAGGGGCAACCCCACCTCCTTGTAGCGCACCAGGTGGCGCTCGATGCGCTCGGCCAGCTCGGCGCTGATGTCGACCACTTCCTGGAACTCCAGCTCGGCGGGCACCTCACCGGTGACCTCCTCGTCGTGGATGGCGATGGTCTCGTCACGCAGCTCCAGCAGGCGCGGCTCCTCGGCGATGCGCAGCAGCCAGTTGTGCTGCTCAAACTGGCGGATGGATTCGCGCAGCCGCTGGCTGAAGGCGCGGTTCTTGTCCATGTCGATGGCGGTGCGGATGAACTTGTGCACGTGGCGGTCATAGCGTGACCACAGCTCGATGCACTGCTGGCCCCAGCTGGTGATGACGTCCAGGCGCCCCTGCAGGGCGTGGGTCAGCTCCTCGACGTGGAACAGATCGTCGCGCCCCTGGGCCGCCTCCTGGATGTTGAGCAGCCCTTCTTGCAGCCGGTGGCCGGCGGCGTCCAGGGTGTCTTGCAGCTCGCGCAGGGTCTGGCCGGTCTCGCGCAGCAGCTTCTCGCAGCTGTGGATGGCATCCATCCAGTCCTGGGTCAGCAGGGCGGCGATCTCCTCCTTGACCTTATTCTGCTGCTCGTCCATGGCGCGCTGGGTGAGATCGATGCGCTCCATGGTCTCTTCCAGAGAGAAGGTCAGGCGCGGCAGCACCTCGGCATCCCACTGCTCGCGGGTGTTGGTCTCAAGCGCCGCGGTGCGCGCCTTGTCCAGCTCGGCGGCCAGGTGCTCGAGCAAAATAGAGAGCTTGATCGAGTCCACCTGGCGCTGGTCCAGGAAGAAGTCGACGATGGCGATGCCAAGGCGCGACAGGCGATAGAGGCTCTCGCCCGCCACCGGGTCCGTGGTAAAGCGCGCCAGCAACTGCTGACGGATGAGATCGTTGATGGCGTTGTTGGCGCGGGCGCTGGCGGTTTCATCCATCTGACCGAAGGCCTGGCTCACATAGCCGAACGCGTCGTGCAGGGCCGCCTCACCGAGATCCGACTCCTCTTCGGCGAGGGTCTTGATGGCGACGAGAAAGGCCAGCCGGTCGGTCGGGAGCTGCAGGGCGAGCCCCTCCTGGCGCACCCAGCCGACCGTGTCGGGCAGGGAGCGGCCGGCATAGGCCGGCTCGGCCGAAAGGCGGGTGGTACTGGTCATGAGGTCATCTCGTGTTGTTATCTTGCTAATGCACGGGTCATAGCGGCTTTTGCGCCATCACATGGATATAGCGACCGAGGGAGACGAAAGGCTCCTGCCGGCAGTAGTGCTGCTCCATGGCCAGCAGGTCCTCGAACTTGCCGGTCTGATCTTCCTTGTGACGCATGTAATCGTGAATGACGCGCACCCCGGTCTTGCCGATGATCTTCAAGCCGCCGCGTCCGACCCAGTCGTAGACCTGCTCGGGCGTTTGCGGATTGGTGGGCGTCAGGGCGGTCTGGCGCTTCTTGCTAAGCCCCGCCTTCACGTAGTCGAAATTCCCCACCACCAGGCTCTGGAACAAGAGGCCATGGCGGTTGTAAAAAAGCAGGGACAGTATGCCGCCCGGCGCCAGGAATGGGAACAGGCCGAGCAGGGTCTGGCGCGGCTCGGCCAGCCACTCGAGCACGGCGTGGCAGAGCACCAGATCGAAGGGCCCGGTCACCTGGGTCTTGAGATCCTGAATGGGGCAATGAATGAGACGAATCCTGTCGGTCAGCCCCTCCTCCTCGATGGCGACGCGGGCCATGGCGAGCATCTCGGCGGAGAGATCGCACAGGGTCACCTGATGGCCGAGGGCGGCCAGACGGCGGGCAAAAAAACCAAAGCCGCCGCCCGCATCGAGGATGCGCAGGGGGCGGTCCCCAAGGCGGGCGAGGCAGGCCTCCAGATCGCTCCACACCACTGTGGTGCGGATGCGGCCCTTGCTGGAGTCGTAGATATTGCGGGCGAACTTGTCGGCGCGCCCGTCGAAACTCTGATCGTGCTTCAAGAAACTGACTCGAAAACGGGCCCGGTCGGGCCAATTCCAAAAGTGCGCTATTCTGGCATACTCGTGCGGTTCGTCAAAACCCGAGGACTCCGCCCCGTGTTCGCCATCAAAAAATGGTTGGGTCATCTGCTGATGCCCCTCCCCTTCGGCCTCTCCCTGCTGCTGCTGGCCCTGCTGCTGCTGTGGTTCACCCGCTTTCAAAAGAGCGGCAAGCTGCTGGCCACCCTCTCGCTGCTGCTGATCGCCGCCTTTGGCATGCGCCCGGTCGGTTTTGAGCTGGCCCGCCCCCTCGAGCAGGCCAATCCTCCCTTGGTGGTGGCCGCGCATCCTCGTATCGACGCCATCGTGGTGCTCGGCAACGGCCATGTCTCGGATCCGGCCGTGCCGCTGTCGAGCTGGCAGAACAACATCTCTCTGGCGCGCACCCTGGAAGGGGTCCGTCTGGCCTGGGCGTATCCCAACGCCGCCCTGATCTTCTCCGGCTACGCGGTCGGTGACCCCCTCTCCAACGCCGAGGTGAACGCTCGCGTGGCCGAGAGCCTGGGCATCCCCCGCTCGCGGATGCAGTTGTTTGAAAACAACAAAGACACTCACGACGAGGCGGTCTCCATCAGCCGCGCCCTGGCCGGTCAGCAGGTGGCGCTGGTCACCTCAGCCACCCACATGCCGCGGGCGCTGGCCCTCTACCGGGCCCAGGGCATGAACCCCATCCCGGCCCCCACCGACTACACCGCCAAGGAGAGCCAGGAGCCGCTGCCTCTCTATAGTTACCTGCCAAGAGGGCGTTATCTGATGTATTCGGAGGCGGCCCTGCACGAGTGGATCGGTCAGCTCTGGAGCCGGCTGCGCGGACAGAGCAACGAGTGAACAATCAAGGGGTTGGAAACTGACCTGGATCAGATAAAACGAAAAAAAATTACATCAATAGCCGTCGACGCGGCTATCTTGGTCCCGGTTCACTTCTTATAATGACCCGCAGTCAAACATCTCAGAAGGAAGAAGAAATGAGACAGCATCTGGTAATGGGTAACTGGAAACTGAATGGCACCAAGGCTTCCGTCGAAGCCCTGATCAAGGGTCTGGCTCCGGCTGCCGCCGCCCACCCCTCCGTTCAAGTCGCCGTCTGCCCCCCGGTTATCTTCCTGGGCCAGGTCGAGCAACTGACCGCCGGCACCCGGATCGCCTACGGTGCCCAGTCTGCCGACGTGCACGAAGCCGGCGCCTTCACCGGTGAAAACTCCCCCGTCATGCTCAAAGAGTTCGGCTGCACCTACTCCCTGGTCGGTCACAGCGAGCGCCGCACCCTGCACGCCGAAACCGACGCCGTGGTCGCCGCCAAGTACGAAGCCATCCAGAAAGTGGGCCTCATTCCGGTGCTGTGCATCGGCGAGACCCTGGAGCAGTTCGAAGCGGGTACCACCAACCAGGTGGTTGAGACCCAGCTGAAGGCCGTCATCGACCGCTCCGGCATCGCTTCCTTCACCAACGCCGTCATCGCCTATGAGCCGGTATGGGCCATCGGCACCGGCAAGACCGCGACCCCCGAGATCGCTCAGTCCGTGCACGCCCACATCCGTCAGTACCTGGCCGGTTTCGACGCCGACGTCGCCGCCAAGGTGCAGATCCTGTACGGTGGCTCCGTGACTGGCGCGACCGCCGCCGACCTGTTCGGTCAGCCGGACATCGACGGTGGCCTGGTGGGTGGTGCTTCCCTGAAGGTGGAAGACTTCTCCCAGATCATCGCCGGCGCTGCCAAATAAGCGCATATAAAGAGGGGGCCTGTGCCCCCTCTTGTTGGCTTTCCCATGGGCCTCCCCCACTGACCCATGGGAAAGCCGAAGCCAATAAAAACAGGCTATCCTGATTCGTAAACTCAGATCCAGAGGCAGACAATGACCAAACAGATCAAGCGTATTGGTGTACTGACCAGCGGTGGCGACGCCCCGGGTATGAACGCAGCCATCCGCGCCGTGGTGCGCGCCGGCCTGCACCACGGGCTCGAGGTCTATGGTATCCAGGACGGATATCTGGGCCTGCACCAGGACCGCATCGTCAAGCTCGAGCGTCACAGCGTCTCCGACGTGGTGAACCGCGGCGGCACCTTCCTCGGCTCTGCCCGCTTCCCCGCCTTCAAGGAGGAGAAAGTGCGCGCCGAGGCCATCGAAAACCTGAAAAAGCACGGCATTGAGGCCCTGGTGGTGATCGGCGGTGACGGCTCCTACATGGGCGCCAAGAAGCTGACCGAGATGGGCTACCCCTGCATCGGCCTGCCCGGCACCATCGATAACGACATCGCCGGCACCGACTTCACCATCGGCTTTGACACCGCCCTGAACGTAGTGGTGGATGCCATCGACCGTCTGCGCGACACCTGCAGCTCTCACCACCGCATCTCTGTGGTCGAGATCATGGGCCGTCACTGCGGCGATCTGGCCATGTCTGCCGCCGTCGCCGGTGGTGCCGAATACGTGATCGTGCCGGAAGTGGCCTTCGACAAAGAGAAGCTGCTCGAGCAGATCCGTGCCGGTGAAGCCAAAGGCAAGAAGCACGCCATCATCACCATCTGCGAGCACGTCACCGACGTCAACGCCCTGGCCAAAGACATCGAGGCCATGACCGGCCGTGAAACCCGTGCCACCATCCTCGGCCACATCCAGCGTGGCGGCGCCCCGACCGCGCGCGATCGCATCATGTCGAGCCGTATGGGTGCCTACGCCGTCGAGCTGCTGATGGAGGGCCATGGCGGCCGCTGCATCGGGATCCAGAAAAACGAGCTGGTGCACCATGACATCATCGATTGCATCGAGAACATGAAGCGCCCGTTCGATCAGGAGCTCTACAACCTCTCCAGCACCCTGTTCTAATCCGGGTTGCCCATAAAGAAAAACCACCGCCTCATGCGGTGGTTTTTTTATTGCCTTTCGGCATCAAGGCTCAGGCCCAGGCGATGGCGCCCTTGCCGACCCCTTCATAGGCGACCACCTTGAGAAACTTCTCCCCCACCTGCTTTTTCACCTCACGGGCGATGTAGTGGGCAAGCAGCTCGACCGTGGTGTCGGTGTCGATCATCTCCACCCCGGCACGCGGCATGGCCAGCTCGAAGCGACCCTGAGGGGCCTCATAGGCAAAACCGATGTGGCTATCTGGGCCGATCAGGGCGGCCTGTGGGCTCAGGGCCAGCGTCTCGAGCGCCACCTCATCCTCAAGGGTGCCGAGGTAAATATCGCTCCAGCGCTCGGCGAAGGCGGCCTCGAACTCGGGGGCGCGCTCCCCGTCCACATAGAGCTCGATGGGAGAGCGGTGGCCGTGAGCGATGCGCTGGCAGTTGCCATCGTGCTTCTTGAGGCCATGGCTGTAGTGGTAAAAGGCGCCTTCAATCTTTTCGTGACGCAGGGTCAGGGCGAGATCCTTGATATTGCCGGGCAACTCACGGGCCAGGATCTCCATCAAATAGGCGACCAGGCTCTCCTTGTCGACCTGTTGACCGGGAATAAAGGCAAACGCCTGCTCCGGGCTACGCAGATGAATGGTGTGCCCCGGTCGAAGCCAGTCGACCCACACCTCACCGGCGGCAGGTGCGGCGCGGCGCAGCAGGGGGTTGTCAGCGGGGATGAGCAGCTTGTGATCCACCTCCCGGTCGATGATCGCCTTGATCAGCTTTTTAACCCGACCAAAGTCAAGCAGCATGCTCATCTCGTTGAGTTCACCGCCGAGCTCGATGTCCACTACCCAGCTCTCGCCCACCATGCCACGGCGCTCACACAGGTAGCTGGAGTCAATCACGGTGAGGTCTCTTACGAACAATTTCATCACTATCTCTTGCCTACAGCAGTAAACGGGTTTCAGGTATTATGACGCGCGATCTTCTGCAAAGGAACTGGACCCCCATGAACAAGCTGCTTATCTCCCAGGCCACTCTCGTCAATGAAGGACAGATCTACGCCGCCGATGTCTTGATCGAGGGGGAGCGGATCGCCCGTGTCGCCCCTCATATCGAGGCGCCTGCCGACGCCATCGTCATCGACGCCAGGGGCAAGCACCTGATCCCCGGCATGATCGACGATCAGGTTCACTTTCGTGAGCCCGGACTGACCCACAAGGGCACCATTCGAAGCGAATCGCGCGCCGCCGTCGCCGGGGGCACCACCAGCTTTATGGAGATGCCCAACGTCAATCCCCAGACCACCACCATAGACGCGCTCGAAGCCAAATACGCCATCGCCGAGCACTCCTCGGTGGCCAACTACAGCTTCTATCTGGGGGCCACCAACGACAACCTGGAAGAGATCAAGCGCCTCGATCCCAAGCGCAATTGCGGGGTGAAGATCTTCATGGGCTCCTCCACCGGCAACATGCTGGTCGACAACCAGGAGACCCTGGCCGCCATCTTCCGCGAAAGCCCGGTGCTGCTGGTGACCCATTGCGAGGATACCCCCACCATCGCCGCCAACGAGCAGGCCGCCCGCGAACGCTGGGGCGAGCAGGTGCCGATGCGCGAGCACGCCCATATCCGCAGTGACGAGGCCTGCTATCGCTCCTCGTCGCTGGCGGTCGCGCTGGCCAAGGAGCACGGCGCCAAGCTGCACGTGCTGCACCTGACTTCCGCCAAGGAGCTGTCGCTGTTCACCCCGAGCCAGGACGTCAAAGAGCTGCGCACCAAGCAGATCACCGCCGAGGTGTGCGTGCACCACCTCTTCTTCAACGAGGAGGACTACGAGACCCTGGGCAGCCAGATCAAGTGCAACCCCTCGGTCAAGACGGTGGCCGACCAGCACGCCCTGCTCGACGCGGTGCGCAGCGACGTGCTCGACATCATCGCCACCGACCACGCCCCCCACACCTGGGAGGAGAAGCAGCAGAGCTACTTCAAGGCCCCCTCCGGCATCCCGTTGGTGCAGCACTCCCTGCTGGCGCTGCTCGAGCTCTACCACAACGGCGTCTTCACCCTGGAGAAGATCGTGCAAAAGACCTCCCATGCGGTGGCCGAACGCTACGAGATTGAAGATCGCGGCTATATTCGCGAGGGCTACTACGCCGATCTGGTGCTGCTCGATCTGGGCAAACCCTATGTGGTGAACGACAGCAACATCCTCTATCACTGCGCCTGGACCCCGTTCAACGGCTACCGCTTCCACAGCAGCATCGATACCACCCTGGTCAATGGCCAGATCGCCTATCAGGGCGGCCAGGTCACCGATGCACTTTTAGGCAAGCGCTTAACCTTTGATCGTCAATAGATCACAAAGCAGGCAAACAAACCGAGGTGGCCGATTTCGTGTTGACAGGCAGAGGCCATCCCCATAGACTCTGCCCCCGTCAGCCAAGCTGACCACGTCGGCGTGTAGCGCAGCCAGGTAGCGCACTGTCATGGGGTGTCAGGGGTCGGAGGTTCAAATCCTCTCACGCCGACCATCATTCCCCGCAAAAGGCCCAGTCTTATGACTGGGCCTTTTCGCTTTCTGTGGCCCGATGGTGGCCCCGTATGTCACATCTGACAGCTAGGCATTTTGCCTCAATAGCCCATAATTCGTGTCACTAGCCTGCTGGCTTGTGTTCCTGTATCTGTGTGCAGTTAGTCCCTCCCCGCGAGGGACTTTTTTTATCTCGCGCCCGGGTCGGCTTCAACCCATTGCATCCGCGGCTTGGCATCCCCATATGGTTGTCATCGCCCCTGGAGATGCTCATGACCCTCTATCCCGAACACAGATACGATCGCCACGGCCAGCTCAATCCTCCCTTCTGGTTTTGGCCCATTGCCCTGCTGCTCACCCGCTCTCTCTGGCTGTTTCTGATGGCCGGCGTCACCCATCAGGGGGGAAGCGAGATCCTCACCCTGCTCTACCCCGACAAGCCGAGCCTCTATCTGGCCATGACCAGCGATCTGCCGGCCGCCCTCGCCCTGCTCGCCTGCGGCGGGCTGCAATCCCACCCGCTGCGCGCCTGGCTGCGCCGTCACACGCGCGCCCTGCTGCTCATCTCGGCCCTCGGCGGCCTGCTCTTGCAAGGCGCCACCCTCGACACCCAGGGCTGGGACTTTAACTGGGCCAGCGCCCTCACCCTGGTAGGCAACCTCTGGGCCATCTGGTATCTGCTGCGCAGCCGTCAGCTGCGCGACTATGCCAGCGATCGCCTCGTGCCTCATGACTGAGTGGCGCACAGACGAAGAGGGCGGCCACTGGCCGCCCTCTTTGCTCATCGTCCCCACCGCCTAGCGCCGCGTCACCCGAACCTGAAGCCGCTGACGCAGGGCCTCACTCCCCTGCCCGAGAGTGGTGCCCAGCTGACTCGCGATTTCTGCCTGAGTGATGGCACCGAGCTCGATCCACTCGCCAAGCCGACCACTCACCTCGCTGGAGAGCTGTTGACGACTGGCCCCGCCTGGCGTCTTGTTGCTGGCGCCGATGGCCACGCTCACCCGCTCCCCCACCAGGGTCGGTACGGCGGCAATGCCCTCGCGCTCCTCGGCGAGCTGCACCCAGCGCTCACCGCGCCAGCCATAGAGCACCACGGGCCGAGTGGTGCCGAGGGTGAGTCGCACCGGCTTGCCCGAGAGACCGCTCACCTGCCAGTGACCGCTGGTGGTCGCGCTGCGCCGCCCCGCGTTCAGGGTGAGGTTGCCCTGATCGAGGCCAAGCTGCCACCCTTGATCGCTCGCCTCCCCCACCAGCCGCCACTCGACATTGAGCATGGCCGGTGGCCGGTCGAGGGCATCCAGGGTGCTCTTCACCTCGGCCAGACGCGCCGGCGTGCCGCTCACCACCAGCTGGCTACCCAGATGGCTCACCCCCAGATCCGGATAGAGCTCGCGCAAGGTCTGCGCGGCCCCGGGCGCATCGAACATGTCGCGCACCATCACCTCGGCGCGCAGAGGGAGCGCCGCCAATAGCAGCGCCAATAGCACTCGTCTCATGGCCACCTCCTCGTTGCATTCAGGATGACATAAAAAAGGCTGCCCGAGGGCAGCCTGCAACCATCAATAGACCCAGGGGGCGGCGGTGGGGCCGCTGTGCAGCCCCAGCTTCCAGACCCGGCCGAAGTGCTTGTAGTGGCCCGCATCCAACCCCGCCTTCTCTCCCATGCCGTGGTAGAGATCCAGGTGGCCGCCCTTGACCGCCCCGCCTGTGTCGAGGGCGATGAGCAGGCGCAGCTCATGGCGTCCGGTCCAGTTACCTTCCTTGTCGAGTAAGGGCACCTCGGCCAGGATCGGCGTCCCCATGGGCAGCAGCCGCTTGTCGGCCGCCACCGCCGCCATGCCGAGCAACGGAATGCCGGCGGCGCCGATCACGTCGTTGGTCGGGCGGCGCTGGAAGAAGACATAGGAGGGGTTGTTCTCCACCAGCTCCTTGACCTCGGATTCGGACTTGCTGTCCGCCCACTCCTTGATGGCCTTGAGGGACATCTTCTCCTTGGGGACCTCGCCCCGGTCGATCAACACCCGGCCGATGCTGACGTAGGAGTGGCCGTTCTTGCCGGCATAGCCGAGGTATTGCAGTTGATCCGTTTCCCCATAGTGCACAAAGCCCGAGCCCTGCACGTCCATCAGGAAATTGTCGATGAGCGACTTGCTGTAGCCAAGTTCCAGTCCGCGATTGGCCAGGACCCCTTGATGGATCTCGGCCCGGCTCGGGCAACGTCCGCCGCAGTTGGGCATGGCATAGAGGGGGTATTTAAACTCCCCGCCCTTCTGGCGGCGCACCTCGAGCACCGGGGAGAAGTAACCGGTGAAGAGGACGTTGCCCTGGCGATCGGCCCCGCCCATCTGGGCCAGCGAGATGCCGTAGTTCGGCAACCTGGCGGGATCACCGCCGCCCGCTATCCAGCGGTTGAGCTTGTAGTAGAGATCCCCGTAGCGGCTCGCCATGCGCTTGGAGCGATCGACCACCAGCTGGCTCTGGGGGCCGAACATGCGAAAGTTGTGGGGGCGGTTGCTGTTCACCCGAGTGACATGATTGAGATCACCGGGCAAGGTCCCGTCGAGATACTGACGGCCCAGGTTCTCTTGCGGATTACAATCAACGAAGCAGCTCTCTGACTTGGGCGGTTTTTTCGGGGCCTCCCCCGAGCCGGCACAGCCACCCAGTGCCAGGGGGATTGCCAACCACCAACAGGCTCGTCTCTTCATTTGGTCCTCGTTCAACACCACACCACGATGGGCGGGAAGATGCCAAAAAGAGCGTGACAAAGCAAACCCGCCGAGCGCCGTGAGGTGCCTTTTTTTGCAGGTAGTTATCAATAAGTTACAAGCGCTACCCCATGGGTTATAACATGAGCAGGAATAGACGGGGGCCATGATGGAGCAGCTCGAGTTTTTTCCTCTGCAGAGCCCCTGTATCGGGGTATGCGAGGCCAATAATCGCGGCTACTGCAAGGGCTGCTATCGCAGCCGTGAAGAGCGTTTTAACTGGCAGATGATGACGGCGGCCGAGCAGCAGGAGGTGATGCGCCTGTGCCGGGGACGCAAGGCACGGGTCGAGGCGGCCAGACGCAAGACGCAGGAGCCAGCGCAGGAGGGCTCCTCGCCTGCGGACGGATGGGATTTCTAGCCTCGTTGCCTAACGCCTGTGAGCGATGGCAAAGAAAAAAGCGGCCCCGGGGCCGCTTTTCATCTTACCGGGTTCAGGCGGTGGCGAGGTTGGCCGCCGGCTGCTCGGTGCGCTTGAGGATGGCGTAGGCCGCGCCGGTCAGCAGCGACCCCGCCGCAATCGCCCCAATGTACATCATGACGTTACTGATGGCGTTCGGGATGAAGAGTACGAACAGGCCGCCGTGGGGCGCCATCAGTTCACAGCCGAACAGCATGGAGAGGGCCCCGGTCAGGGCACCACCCGCCATGCAGGCCGGGATGACACGCATCGGATCCTTGGCGGCGAACGGGATGGCCCCCTCGGAGATGAAGCACAGACCCAGCACGAAGGAGGCCTTGCCCGCTTCCTGCTCCGCCTTGATGAACTTCTTGCTTGCCAGGAAGGTGGCGATACCCATTCCCAGCGCCGGTACCATGCCGGCGGCCATCACCGCCGCCATGGGGGCGTAGGTCTTGGAGGCCAACAGGCCAACCCCGAAGGCGTAGGCCGCCTTGTTGACAGGGCCACCCATGTCAAAGCACATCATGGCGCCGATGATCACCCCGAGCAGCACGGCGTTGGCCGAGCCCATGTTGTTGAGGAAGGCGGTCATGGTGTTCATGATGCCTGCCACCGGGCCGCCCACCACGTAGATCATCACCAGGCCCGTGAACAGGCTCGCCACCAGCGGAATGATCAGGATGGGCTTGAGCGCCTCCAGGGTCACCGGCAGACGCACCTTGTCACTCAAGTACTTGGCGCTGTAACCGGCGAGGAAACCCGCGACTATGCCGCCGAGGAAGCCGGCGCCGAGCGAGCTGGCCAGCATGCCACCTATCATGCCCGGGGCCAGACCCGGGCGGTCGGCGATGGAGTAGGCGATGTAACCGGCCAGCACCGGGATCATCAGGGCAAAGGCCGAGGCGCCGCCGATCTTCATCAGGGCCGCCGCCAGGGTGCCTTCCACCTTGAACGCCTCGATGCCGAACACGAACGACAGGGCGATGATGAGGCCGCCCGCCACTACCATGGGCAGCATGAAGGAGACGCCGGTCAGCAGGTGCTTGTAGGGGCCGGCCTTCTCGGCCTTCTTGACCTCGCTCTGGGCGCCGCTGTGGCGATAGACCTTGGCCTCGCTCCAGGCACGCTCGATCTCGGCGCGGGTCTTCTTGAGCGCGGCGCCGGTGCTGGTGCGATAGACCGGCTTGCCGTCAAAGCGTGCCATGTCCACCTCGATGTCGGTGGCCAGCAGCACCAGGTCGGCGGTGGCGATCTCCTCGGCGGTCAGGGCATTTTGTGCACCGACCGAGCCCTGGGTCTCGACACGGATCCCGTAACCCAGCTGGGGCGCGGTGTTCTCCAGCGCCTCGGCCGACATGAAGGTGTGCGCCACCCCGGTCGGGCAGGCGGTGACCGCCACGATGCGCTTGCCGGCCTTGCCGGTGGACGCAGGTGTGCTGGCCACATGGGCATAGGGCTTGGCCTGCTCGGCGGCGGCGCGCAGCAGCGCCTCCGGCGCCTGGATGGCCTGCTCCAGCTCGCCCCGATAGAGGCGCTTGCCGTCAAAACGGGCCAGGTCGATGTCGCTACTGGCGGCGACCACCACCAGCTCGGCGGCCGCCACGTCGGCGTCAGTCACCACCTGGGCATGGCCGCGGGCCTCGGCCTTGACCTCCCAATCCAGTGCCTTGGCCGCCTGTTCGAGGCGGCGTGCGGCGAGAAAACCGGTGGCGATGCCCGCCGGGCAGGCCGTCACTATGAGTGCTTTCATTGGGCATCTCCTTGAGTCATCAATTGTGTGATCACCACACGTTCCATCAGGGGCGCGAGCTGCTCGCGCCCGGCAAATCCAACCGCGACCTGGCTCACCGCCAGGGCCGAGGCGGCGGTGGCAAGGCGCACCGTCTCCTCCTTGGGTAATCCGGTGGCCAGCCCATAGACCAGACCCGCGACCAGGGAGTCACCGGCACCGACCGTGCTCACCACCTGCATGCGCGGCGGCACCGCGCGCAGCACCCCTTCCTGACTGAACCAGAGCAGGCCACGGCTGCCGTCGGAGACGACCACCTGACCGACCCCGCGCGCCAGCAGGGTGGTGGCGCAGGCCTGCTGATCCGCGTCACTTTCGATGGGACGCCCGGCCCACTGGCCGAGCTCCTCACGATTGGGTTTGACCAAGGTCGGGGCCCCGTCCAGACCGGCACGCAGGGCGGCGCCGCTGCAGTCGAAGATCACCTGCTTGCCGCGCGCCTTGAGACGCACGATGAGATCGCGCGCAAATTCGGGCTCGATCCCCTTGGGCAGGCTGCCGGCCAGCACGAACCAGTCGTGATCGAGGCAGAGCCGGTCGAGGGTAACCAGCAGCGCCTCGCGGGCCTCTTCATCCACACTCAGTCCCGGCAGGTTGAGATCGGTCACGCGCCCGGAAAGCTCGGCGACCTTGACGTTGATGCGAGTCTCACCGTGTACCCGTACGAAGACGTCGGTGAGCCCCTTGCGACCAAACAGTTCGACGAAGGGCGCCTGGTTGCCCTCCCCCAGCCAGCCGGTGACGGTCACGTCGCAGCCGAGATCCTTGAGCACCATGGCCACATTGATCCCCTTGCCGGCGGCGCGCAGGGAGGCCTGCTCCACCATGTTCACCTCCCCGGCTACCAGCTCGCCGAGACGGGCGGTGAGGTCGAGGGCGGGGTTGAGGGTGATGGTAGCGATCTTCATGCGGCGACCCCTTCACCCAAGCCGGCGGCGATGGCCTCGCCCAGCCCCTTGAGGGCGGCGTCGGCGTCACTGCCGCTGGCGCGAAACGCCAGGCGATGACCGCACTTCACCCCGAGCCCGATCACCTTCATCAGGCTCTTGGCGTTGACCTCTTCACCGCTGCCGTCGAGGTTGGCGACACGGATGTCGGCCTCATACTCCTTGGCCACCTTGACCAGCATGGCGCCGGGACGGGCGTGCAGCCCGTGAGGGTTGACGATGGTGAAGGTGGCGTTGTGGCCGTCGCTCTCTGCGGCCTGAGCGACCTCCCCTCGCAGCAGGGCCAGCCCGCCCTGGGCCAGCTCGCCGAGGCGACCGGCACCGGCCAACTCGACCAGACGGGTCAACTGGACCTCGTGTCCGCTGCCGTTAGCACACAGCAGCAGCAGGGCGTTGACTGCACTGCCGGCCGATTCGAACGCCTGCTCGGGGGTAGCCAGCAACCAGCCGGCCTGGGCGGCGCGGGTGCGCGCCAGCCACAACCCTTGCCCCAGGTGCATGGGCACGTCATCCAGCAGGGTCGCCAGGGTGGCGCTGTCGAGCCAACCGGCGGACTTGGCTCGGGCGGCCGCCCCCAGCCGCAGCTCGTCGAGGCCGCTGGCAGGGAAGCGTTGCAGGGTCTCAAAACCCGGCTCAGTGCCACCGCCCTGCCCGCTCAGCACCCGGATGATGTCCTCCACGTCGGTGGTGGCGCGCAGCTGCAGCGCGGCTGCCTCGTCCCCCAGCACGTGGGTGAGCTGGCGCAAGATCCCCAGGTGCTCGTCGGACTTGGCCGCGATGGCGATCACCAGATAGGCCTTCTGGCCGTCGTCCCACTCCACCCCGTCCGGGAACTGGGCCACCTGCACGCCGGTCTGGCGCACCAGGTGGCGGGTGTCGGTCGTGCCGTGGGGAATGGCGATGCCGTTGCCGAGGTAAGTGGCGTGCTGGGCTTCGCGAGCCTGCATGCCGGCCAGGTAGCCGGACTCGACCAGACCGGCGGCTTCGAGGCGGCCCGCCAGCAGGGCGATGGCCTCGCCTTTGCTCGCGGCGCGCTGGCCGAGCAGGATCTGTTCAGGTGCCAAGGTCAACATAGATACTCTCCGTCATCATCAATCTGGTTGTGCCCGCCCAAGTGTAGATCACCAGGCAAGAGCGGCTGGAACGTTTCAGCTTTCTGCGTCAGCAGAGGGACTCATATCATCGCCCCTGCCCTTCGTCTTCTGGCGTCACCATCGATTCTGATACTGAACGCTGACAAGCTGAATCGTTTCACTTACACTCAAGACTGAATCGTTTCAGCGATTTGATCAAGCCCACGCCAGCGGCAACATTCCAATGGTATGATCGGGCGCACAAATTTACGGGGACGTGGAGCCGAGTGAGGAGACAATGAAGCTCGAAGAGATTGCCGCACTGGCGGGGGTATCCCGCACCACGGCCAGCTATGTGATCAACGGCAAGGCCGAGCAGTACCGCATCAGCCAGGCTACCCGCGACAAGGTGATGGCCGTGGTGCAGGCCCACCACTACCAGCCCGACAGCCGGGCCGCCTCCCTGCGCGGCGGGCAGACCAAGACCCTCGGCTTCATCCTGCCGGATCTGGAGAATGCCAGCTACGCCAAACTGGCCAAGCGTCTCGAGCAAGGGGCCCGTGCCGAGGGGTATCAGCTGCTCATCGTCTGCTCGGAAGACGAGCCACAGACCGAACGTGAGCTGGCCCAGATGCTGCTGGCGCGCCATGTGGACGCCCTGCTGGTGGCCAGCTGCCTGCCGCCGGACGACCCCTGGTATCGCGAGCGCCAGCGCGAGGGAGCCCGCATCATCGCCATCGATCGGGTGCTCGACCCGGCTCATTTCGTGTCGGTGGCCAGCGAGAACCGCAAGGCATGCGAGGAGCTGACCCGCTCCCTGCTTTCCCCAACCCTGCCGAGCATCGCCCTCATTACCGCCATGCCGGGGCTCACCATCAGCGAGGAGCGCCGCGAGGGCTTCGTGCAGGCGCTCGAGGGGCATGGTGCCCAAGTCTGGGAGTGTGCCGGCGCCCACTTCGATCGGCGCGAGGGCTATCGCCTGATCAAGCAGCTGCACGAGCAGCGCGGCGCCCTGCCGGCGGCCCTCATTACCACCTCCTACATACTGATGGAGGGGGTGCTCGACTACCTGCTGGAGCAGGAGGTCGAGATGAGCAGCCTCGCCATGGCCACCTTCGGCGACGATCGCCTGCTCGATTTCTTACCCTGTGCCATCCACTCCCTGCCCCAACGCCACGACGAGATCGCCGCCAAGGCGTTGCAGCTGGCCATCGCCTCCATCGGAGGCCACTACCCTTGCGGCGTGCACGCCATCGGTCGCAGCCTGCACCGGCGCTGATCCGGACGCCGGCCGCACCGGCGTCATCTTTTCTTTCCACACCCTGGCCACAAAAGTGGACGAACAGTCCCTTTTTGCTTGCCAGGGCCCCTCTCCCTTGTTTACAGTGGCAACCCTCTCTTACAGCGGGTTATGCTATGTCGCTTCTTCTCGACAACCGATATCTCTAGCCACCAGCCTGAGGCTGGTGGCGGCATCCATTCCATCCCTATTTTTGTGTATAAAAATATTTACGGAAACGAATTCATGCGATCCAGAACACTCGGTTGTACCCTGCTCATCGCCGGCACCACCATAGGCGCCGGCATGCTGGCTCTGCCGCTGGCGGCCTCTTCCCTCGGCGGCCCTGCCACCTTGCTGCTCATGGTGATCCTGTGGGCCCTGATGGCCTACACCGCCATGCTGCAGGTCGAGGCAAGCCTCACCACGGGCCACACCCATTTGCATCAGCTGGCGGATCATCTGCTCGGCCCCTGGGGCAAGCGCATCGCCGCCTTCTGCATGCTAATGCTGTTTTACTCACTGGCCGCGGCCTACATCAGCGGCGGCAGCAGCCTGCTCGCCCAGGCAGTACAGGATGAGGGTTTCGCCTTAAGCCAGGAGCGCGCGGCCTGGATCTTCACCCTGCTCTTTGGCGGCCTGGTCTGCGTCGGCACCCGCTCGGTCGATTACATCAATCGCCTGATGTTCGCCACCAAGCTGGTGATCATGGTGGCGGTGCTGGCCATGCTGCTGCCGCGCACCGAGGGGCAGCACCTGTTGGCCATGCCGCTCGAGCAGGGACTCCTGCTGGCGGGCCTGCCGGTCATCTTCACCTCGTTCGGGTTCCACGGCTCCATTCCGAGCGTGATGCTCTATCTCGGTCGCGATCCGCGCCAGCTGCGCCGGGTGTTTGTATGGGGCTCGGCCCTGCCGCTCATCCTCTACGTGCTGTGGCAGGTGGCCATCCTCGGTCTGCTCGGCCAGCAGAGCCTGCTCGCCAGCGGCGGCGCCCTGGATGGCCTGCTCGCCAGCGTCGGCCAGGTGATCGACTGGGGCGCCTTCAGCCAGGCCATGCACCTGTTTGCGGATCTGGCGCTCGCCACTTCCTTCCTCGGGGTGACTCTCGGTCTGTTCGATTTCATGGCCAAGGCGCTGGATCGCAAGGAGAGTGCCGTGGGTCGGGCCCAGACCGGCCTCATCACCTTCGTGCCGCCCCTGCTGTTTGCCCTCTACTTCCCGCAGGGCTTCATCATGGCTCTGGGCTACGCCGCCATCGCGCTGGCCGTGCTCGCCGTGCTGCTGCCGGTGGCGCTGGTGTGGCAGGCGCGCAAGGTGCCCGAGCAGGGGAGTTACCGCGCCCCCGGCGGCACCTTGGCCTTGGCCGGCGCCGCCACCCTGGGGAGTCTTATCGTCGTGGTGCAGATAGGCGTCTCGGCGGGCCTGCTCCCCACCTTGTGATCGGATAGAAAAAGGCCGCAGATGCGGCCTTCTTTTTTTATCACCCCCACTCTTTGGTCCATCGCCCCAGCTCGGTGGCGATGCGCCGATATGGGGCGATTGTATTGACTTGCAACCACTTGGCCAGCGGCCACTTGTCACCGCACCACACCCTCTGGTGGCGCATAAACAAGACCTCTTCGCTGCTCTCCAGGATCCAGCCGCGAAGGGTGGCAACCTGCGCCTTCCATTGGCCTCTGAGCTCGACATAATCTGCGGCCGCCCGGCCCTCATAAAACGACCGATTGAGCCGCCCCAGCTCATTCCACCGAAAACCCGGAGCCGGCATCACGGCCACGCCACCGGCACACTCGGTCGCCTCCCAGGAGAGCAGCAAGGCCCCCCATCCCAGCAAATAAGAGAGCCGATCGCATGGGCTCTCCCCGAGTGGGCCGAGGCGAGCCCGGGGAGCAGAGATCCCATCGACCAACCCCGACAGCCGGATACTGGCCTTGTCAAAGTCAGCCAACAACCCATCACGGGTCACGGCCAGCGGCATGGGGGCTCCTTGTGTTGCCTCACTCACCAAGTCAACAGGGGCCTAAGCCCCTGTGAATGCCTTACTCGGTCGGCGCCTCGTGGGAAGAGAACTCCCGCATAAAGGCCTCCGCCCGCTCTACCATCTTGGTGGAGCCGATAAAGTAAGGGGTACGCTGGTGCAGGGCGGTGGGTTCGATGTCGAGGATACGGCGGAAGCCATCGGAGGCCTTGCCACCAGCCTGCTCAATCAGGAACGCCAGGGGATTGCACTCATAAAGCAGGCGCAGCTTGCCCTTGGGAGCATTGGTGCCGGACGGATAGATATAGATGCCGCCCTTGAGCAGGTTGCGGTGAAAATCCGACACCAGGGAGCCGATGTAACGGGCGGTATAGGGGCGCTGGGTCGCCTCGTCGAGCTCCTGACAATATTTCAGGTACTTCTTCACCCCGTCCGGGAACTTGATGTAGTTGCCCTCGTTGATGGAGTAGATCTTGCCCTCCTGGGGAATACGCAGATTCTCGTGAGAGAGGCAGAAGCAGCCGATGGAGGGGTCATAGGTGAAGCCGTTCACCCCGTAGCCGGTGCTGTAGACCAGCATGGTCGAGGAGCCATAGACCACGTAGCCGGCCGCCACCTGGCGATGGCCCGGCTGCAGGAAGTCCTCCAGCACCACGGGGGAGCCGGCCGGGCTGACCCTGCGATAGATGGAGAAGATGGTACCGACCGAGACATTGACATCGATGTTGGAAGAGCCGTCGAGCGGATCGATCAGCACCACATACTTGGAGTTCTTGGCCAGCGCCGAGTCGAAGGCGACAAAGTCTTCTTCCTCTTCCGAGGCCATGCCACACACCTCTCCGCGGGCCTCGAGGGCCGCCTTGAAGCGCTCGTTGGCATAGACATCGAGCTTCTGTTGCACCTCTCCCTGCACGTTTTCGGCTCCGACCGAGCCGATGATATCGGCCAGTCCCGCCTTGTTGATCTCCCGGTTGACCACCTTGGCCGCGAGTCGGATAGAGCTGAGCAAGGAGCTGAGCTCACCGGTGGCGCTGGGATACTCGGCTTGCTTCTTGACGATAAATTCACCGAGTGTGACCATGTTTTTCATCGTATGTCCTTAACGTGAACCGTTGGCGTTGAAAACGTTTGCAAGTGAGCGCAAAAAAATCGCTGTTCTTGGGTGACAGCGCTGTGTAACCGAATGTAACGCCTTTTTTTGCTTTTTGCAGCGAATTAACTCGCCTGAATCCCCCCTCCCGCCTCCCATAGTACCGCCCTGCTACCGTCACATTGCACGCATTGACCGGGGCGATCCGGTTCGGTGAGATGACTTTATTTTTACTGCGAGTTTATCTCACCGCCTTGTCTCGGCGCACGGCTTCACGCACACTGCCGGTTGCTCGGAAGCAAACATAACAAGGATATTTTCATGAAGAAGACCCTGATCGCGGCCTCGCTGGCTGCGCTGTTCTCCCTCCCCACCTTCGCAGCAGATGTGCCACCCGGCACCCAGCTGCTCCCCACCGACCAGCAGGTGTTCGTTCGCAACATCAACACAGAGCCAGCCTCAATCGATCCTCAACTGGTCGAGGAAAGCGCCGGTAGCGAGGTGGTCAACGATCTCTTCGAAGGCCTCTTCAGCCTTGATGGTGAAGGCAAGCTGGTGCCGGCCGGTGCAGTGAGCTACGAGGTCGATCAGAGCGGCACCGTGTACACCTTCAAGCTCAGACCCGAGGCCAAGTGGTCCAACGGGGATCCGGTCACCGCCGGCGACTATGTCTATGGCTGGCAGCGCGCCGCCGATCCCAAGACCGCGTCCCAATACTCCTGGTTTATCGAGCTGATGGGGCTTAAAAACGCCGGTGATGTGCTGCAAGGTAAACGACCGCTCTCGGATCTTGGGGTCAAGGCGCTCGATGATCACACCCTGCAGGTGACTCTCAAGAGCCCCACCTCTTTCTTCCTCAAGACCCTGGCCCACTACACCACCTTCCCGGCCCACAGGGCCACCATAGAGAAATTCGGACAGGAGTGGGTCAAGCCGAGCAACATCGTCTCCAACGGCGCCTATGTGCTCAAGGAGTGGACTCCCAACGAGCGCCTCATCGCCGAGCGCAATCCCACCTACTGGAATGACGCCAAGACCGTCATCAACAAGGTGATCTACCTGGAGATCGCCTCCGAGACGGCCGGCTTCAACCGCTATCGCTCCGGCGAGGTGCACTACACCACCTACCCCCTCGAGCAGTATCGCAAGATCAGGCAGGAGAGCCCCAACGAGCTGGTCAATGTGCCCATCCTCGCCAGCTACTACTACGTCTTCAACACCAAGCGCAAACCCTTCGACGATGTGCGGGTGCGCCGCGCGCTGTCGCTGGCCATCGACCGTGAGGTGATCACCGACAAGATCCTGGGCCAGGGCCAGATCGCCGCCTACAGCTTCACTCCCCCCATCGTCGATGGCTTCGAGCTCAAGAAACCCGAAAGCCAGCTGATGACCAAGGCAGAGCGTATCGCCAAGGCCAAGGCACTGCTGACCGAGGCCGGCTACGGTCCGGGTAAGCCGCTGAGCGTCGACATCCTCTACAACACCAACGAGGGGCACAAGCGCATCGCCCTGGCGGTATCCTCCATGTGGAAGCAGAATCTCGGCGTCAATGCCGTGCTCAACAACATGGAGTGGAAGACCATGGTCTCCACCCTCAACGAGGGTGACTTCAACGTCAGCCGCTACGGCTGGAATGGCGACTACAACGACGCCTCCACCTTCCTCGACATCATGACCAGCTCCAGCAGCGCCAACAGCGGTCAATGGAAGAACGCAGAGTATGATGCCCTGCTGGCCAAGGCGCACGACTCCATGGATGCCGCCGAGCGTACCCGCCTCTACCAACAGGCCGAGGCCGTGATGGACAAGGAGGCGCCCATCGCCCCTATCTACTTCTCGGTGAAGTCTCGCCTGCTCAAACCCTTCGTCAAGGGCTACCCCTATCAGAACCCGCAGGACGTGGTCTACAGCCGCGAGATCTACCTCACGGCGCAGTGAGTGAGGAGGGGAAGCGCAACGCTTCCCCTTTTTTCTTAACCGTATGAGTCCAACCCATTTTTTATTCACTTTACGTTCATAAAACGATGGTACGGTTTGGGCTCCATTCACCCAGCAAAGGAGTCCTCTTATGGAAGAGTCGATTCATGAAGAGGTGGTGCAGATGCGCCAGGAGTTCGAACAACGTGCCCAGGCCAAGGCCAGAGAGCGTTGGGATCAGCGTGTTGCCGAGCATGAGCAGCGCAGCGCCGACGACGAGGCGTGACCTCCCTCAGGCAAGGCGAACGGCCTTGCCTGAGGGCTTCAACTCCCCCTGACGACGGCGAGGGCCCACCGGCTCAGCCAGCTCATAAAAAAACCCGCCACATGTGGCGGGTTTTTTGTCTGAAGCGAGCCTTATTCGACGACCGCTTCCTGAGTATCAAAGTATTCGATCTTGGCGGCTTTACGCAGGCTGTTGATCAGTGCCTTGTAATCGGCCTGTGCCTTCACCTGCCCCAGTTGACCCTTGATGAGCTCGGCCATCTGGGTCGCCTTCTCGGGCACCTGGACGGTATCCAGGGCGACGATCACCTGATCACCATTGCTCTGGGCAATCAACTCGACCGTAGGTTGATCCTTGCCAGGATGCGGCATCCGGAAGATCTCGGCCACCAGGCTCTGATCCAGTCCCTGAGCAAAACGGGTGACGCCCTTCTCGCTCTCAAGCTTGAGGCCGAGGGCAGCCAGGTCCTTCTCGCCGGCAGCACCGGACTTGAACTTGGCCATCAGCTCCTGGCCCTTACTGCGCGCCACTTCACTGGCCTTGCTGTGCTTGATGGCAGCAACCACCTGATCGCGCACCTCATCCAGCGGCTTGGGCGCCTTGACCTTGTGGTCCATCACGTGCAGCACCAGCGCCTTGCCATCACCAATTTCGATGACGTCGGAGTTGGTGTTTTCCTCACGCAACATTTCGGAGAACGCCGCGGAGAGCACCTTGCCATCGTTGAGCGGAGCCGGTGCACTGCCCTGGGTGAAGTAGTCGCTGGAGATCACCTTCAGACCCACCGCCTTGGCGGCGGCGTCCAGTGAATCCGGATTCTCGAAGCTCGCATCGGCCAGCTTCTGCTGCTCGGCGAAGTAACGCTCACGCGCCTTCTCTTTCTGCAGACGATCCTTGGTCTCGACCTGCACCTGCTCGAAGGGACGCACGGTGGCCGGCTCGACCCCACTCAGCTTGATGATGTGGAAACCGAACTGGCTCTTCACCACGGCGGAGAGATCACCGACCTTGGCAAGCTCGAACGCGGCCTTCTCGAACGCCGGATCCATCACGCCCTTGTCAAACCAATCCAGCTCGCCACCCTTCTTGGCAGAGAAGGTATCGGCAGAGTCACGCTTGGCCAGCTCGGCAAAATCGCTACCGCCCTTGAGGGCAGCCAAGACGTCCTCGGCCTTCTTCAGCGCCGCTTTCTCATCTTTACCGAAGGGGATCAGGATATGCGCCACGCGACGACGTTCGTTGCGCTGGAACTGATCCTGGTGCTGGTCGTAGTAGTCACGCACATCCTGATCGCTGACCTGGATGTCCTGAGCCAGATTGGCGGCGTCGAGCAGCAAATAGTCAACCTTGACCTGCTCGTCGTTCATGAAGCGGCCCTGGTTGGCATCGAAGTACTGCTTGATCTCTTCGTCGCTCACCTGAACGTCATTGAGGTAGCGCTCGGCCGCCAGACGCACCAGGCGCACATCACGGCCCTGCTGATAGAGCTTCTCGAGACTACCCGCTTCACCGTTGAGCACGAATTCGCTGCCGAGCAGGCCACCGATCAGTTGCTGACGCACCATGTCCTGACGAACGTTCTCGCTGAACATCTCGGGAGACATGCCGGCACGCTGGATCAGCTGCAGGTAGCGCTCGTTGTCGAACTTGCCCTTATTCTGGAATTCGGGCATGGCAACGATCGCCTGTTTGATCTGCTCGTCACCGATCCGCAGCCCGAGCTCGTGCGCCTTGGCATCGACCAGCGCCTGTTCGATCAGGCGATCCAGTACGCTGCGACGCAGCTGCTTCAGATATTGGGGATTCTCGGCGAGGCGATTGAACTCTTCACCCATCTGCGCCTCGAGGCGAGCGCGCTCGTTGCGGTAGGCAGTTTCCAGCGCCTGGGGGGAGATCTCATTGCCGTTGACGGCGGCGACGGCGGTGTTAGCGGGGCGGTTCAGATAACTACCCACACCGGCCAGTGCGAAGGAGAGGATGATCAGGCCCAAGATGACCTTGGCCACCTTGCCCTGCGCCCCTTCGCGAAGTTTATCCATCATCATGTTTTTACTGTTGCTCCAGGCAAAAACAATAAAAAGGCGCACCGAATGCGATGCGCCTAGGTCAATCAGTATGAGGGAAGCCCTCTCACATCTTCGCTTCGACGAATCGAACCGGAAGCCGAGGCGGCTTAGTTGACTGCGTCTTTCAGGGCCTTGCCGGCTTTGAAGGCAGGTACTTTACCGGCAGCGATCTCGATGGTGGCACCAGTCTGCGGGTTACGACCGGAGCGGGCAGCGCGCTCGCGAACGGCGAAGGTACCGAAACCAACCAGAGCAACCTGGTCACCCTCTTTCAGAGAGTCGGTAACGGCATCGATGAAGGCATCCAGCGCACGACCGGCAGCGGCCTTGGAGATATCAGCGCCATCGGCAATCTTGTCAATCAGTTGAGATTTATTCACTCTTAATTCCCCTTTTATCGAACATCGCTACGGCGCTGATTTCCCTGGCCGCAACAAGTGGAGGTTTTATAACAAGCCTCCTGATCAGTTGCAAGTGACAATCTGGCGCAAACCCGCGCCACATCACGCCTTGCGACTCATCATGAGTTCCCGGTCGGGGGACAAGGCTACTGCCCTTAATGAGACCTTGCAACCCTTCTCCCCCGCCCTCATGCACCAAATTTGCGGTACATCATGCTTTGACGTCAGAAACGACCTCGAAACCCTGCGGATTCTCGGCCAGGGCCAGCTCTAGCACCTGATCGATCCAGCGTACCGGATGGATTTCGAGATCCGCCTTGACGTTGGCCGGGATCTCTTCCAGATCGCGTTCGTTCTCTTTCGGGATCAGCACCCGCTTGATACCACCACGGTGAGCGGCCAGCAGCTTCTCCTTGAGGCCACCGATGGGCAGCACTTCGCCGCGCAAGGTGATCTCGCCGGTCATGGCCACATCGGCCCGCACCGGATTGCCGGTGAGGCTGGAGACCAGAGCGGTACACATGGCGATGCCGGCACTCGGACCATCCTTCGGGGTTGCCCCTTCCGGGACGTGCACGTGGATGTCGCGCTTCTCGTAGAAGTCGGCGTTGATCCGCAGCTTCTCGGCACGGGCACGCACCACCGTCATAGCGGCCTGGATGGACTCCTGCATCACGTCACCGAGCGAACCGGTGAAGGTGAGCTTGCCCTTGCCGGGCACAGAGGTCGCCTCGATGGTGAGCAGATCGCCCCCCACCTCGGTCCAGGCCAGGCCACACACCTGACCCACCTGGTTGTGATCCTCGGCCTTGCCGTAGTCGAAGCGCTGAACCCCGAGGAACTCCTTGAGGTTCTCCTGATTCACGGTGACGTGCTTGATGTTCTTGTCGAGCAGGATCTTCTTGACCGCCTTGCGACAAATCTTGGAGATCTCCCGCTCCAGGCTACGCACCCCGGCCTCACGGGTGTAGTAACGGATCACCCCGAGAATGGCGGAGTCTTCGATGGTGATCTCGGTCTCTTTAAGGCCATTGCGCTGTACCTGCTTGGCCACCAGGTGCTGCTTGGCGATGTTGAGCTTCTCGTCCTCGGTGTAACCGGACAGACGGATCACCTCCATACGATCGAGCAGCGGGCCCGGGATATTCATGGAGTTGGAGGTGGCGACAAACATCACATCCGAGAGGTCGTAGTCCACCTCGAGGTAGTGATCGCTGAAGCTGTTGTTCTGCTCCGGATCCAGCACCTCCAGCAGGGCAGAGGCGGGATCGCCGCGCATGTCCGAACTCATCTTGTCGATTTCGTCGAGCAGGAACAGCGGGTTTTTCACCCCGACCTTGGCCATCTTCTGGATGAGTTTGCCCGGCATTGAGCCGATGTAGGTACGACGGTGACCACGGATCTCGGCCTCGTCACGCACCCCACCGAGGGCCATGCGCACGTATTTGCGCCCGGTCGCCTTGGCAATTGACTGACCCAGAGAGGTCTTGCCGACACCGGGAGGGCCAACCAGACAGAGGATGGGCCCCTTGAGCTTATTGACGCGAGCCTGCACCGCCAGATACTCGAGAATGCGATCTTTCACCTTCTCGAGACCATAGTGATCCGCGTCGAGGATGGCCTGAGCCTTGGCGATATCCTTCTTGACCTTGGTACGAGCCTTCCAGGGCACCTGTACCAACCAGTCGATGTAGCCGCGCACCACGGTCGCCTCGGCCGACATGGGGGACATCATCTTGAGTTTGGAGAGCTCGGAGAAGGCCTTCTCGCGCGCCTCCTCGGGCATGCCGGACTCTTCAATCTTGCGGTTGAGGGCTTCGAACTCGTCGGGGCTGTCTTCCAGCTCACCAAGCTCTTTCTGAATCGCCTTCATCTGCTCGTTGAGGTAGTACTCCCGCTGGCTCTTCTCCATCTGCTTCTTGACGCGAGAACGGATACGCTTCTCGACCTGCAGCAGATCGATCTCGGACTCCATCATCGCCATCAGGAACTCGATGCGCTCGGCGACGGAGGCAAACTCCAACACCTTCTGCTTGTCCTCGAGCTTGAGCGGCATGTGGGCAGCCATGGTATCGGCCAGACGAGCCGCATCATCGATCGCCGCAATGGAGGTGAGCACCTCGGGCGGGATCTTCTTGTTGAGCTTGATGTAGCCTTCGAACTGGCCGATGGCGGAGCGCACCAGCACTTCGGCTTCCCGCTCGGGGAGCCCCTCGGAGGCAAGGTAGCTCGCCTCGCCCACGTAATAGGCACGATCATCGACCATCCGCTCCAGGCGTGCCCGCTGGCCGCCTTCGACCAGCACCTTGACGGTGCCATCGGGCAGTTTGAGCATCTGGAGAATGTTGGCCACAGTACCGACCGTGAACATCTCCTCGACGGTCGGATCATCTGTGGAGGCATCCTTCTGGGCAATGAGCAAGACCTTCTTGTCGTGCTCCATTGCCGCTTCCAGACACCGGATGGATTTTTCCCGCCCCACGAAGAGTGGAATGACCATGTGGGGATAAACCACCACGTCACGAAGAGGCAGGACGGGAATCTCGATGCGTTCTGAACGCTCTAGGTTCATATATGTCCTCTCGGCTTGTTATACCGTTGGCTAGCGCTTGGCTGAGTATATGGGGGCTGATCGGGGGGATTCAACGAATAAGGAGCCAAAAAGCATGAAAGGGGCAATTTGCCCCTTTCATTTGATTAAAACACAGTCACTTATTCAGAAGCCGCGGCCTGAGTCTCGGGACGCTCATAGATCATCAAGGGCGGAGTATCACCCTTGATGACGCCCTCGTCGATGACCACCTTGCTGACGTCTTCCAGAGAAGGCAGGTCATACATGGTATCGAGCAGGACAGCCTCCACGATGGAGCGCAGACCACGAGCACCAGTCTTGCGTTCCATCGCCTTCTTGGCGATGGCGACCAGAGCGTCCTCACGGAACTCCAGCTCCACCCCTTCGAGATCGAACAGGGCAGCATACTGCTTGGTCAGCGCGTTCTTGGGCTCTTGCAGGATCTGGATCAGGGCCGCCTCGTCAAGCTCGCTCAAGGTCGCGACCACCGGCAGACGACCGATGAACTCGGGGATGAGACCGTACTTGATGAGATCCTCGGGCTCGACCTTGGCAAAGGTCTCGCTCAAGGTCGCCTTGGCATCCTTGGATTTGACCTCGGCGCCAAAACCGATGCCGGTCCCCTTGACGGAGCGTTGCTCGATCACCTTGTCGAGACCGGCGAAGGCACCGCCACAGATGAACAGGATCTTGGAGGTATCAACCTGCAAGAACTCCTGTTGCGGGTGCTTGCGCCCCCCTTGCGGCGGAACCGAGGCGATGGTCCCCTCGATCAGCTTGAGCAGCGCCTGCTGCACCCCTTCGCCCGATACGTCACGGGTGATGGAGGGGTTGTCTGACTTGCGGGAGATCTTGTCGATCTCGTCGATATAGACGATACCGCGCTGGGCCTTCTCCACGTCGTAGTCACACTTTTGCAGCAGCTTCTGGATGATGTTCTCCACGTCCTCACCCACGTAACCGGCTTCGGTCAGAGTGGTGGCATCGGCCATGGTGAAGGGCACATCCAGCAGGCGCGCCAGGGTCTCGGCCAGCAGGGTCTTACCGCTGCCGGTAGGACCTATCAGCAGGATGTTGGACTTGCCAAGCTCGACCCCGTTGGTGTCGACACCGCTCGAGCGCAGACGCTTGTAGTGGTTGTAGACGGCCACCGCCAGCACCTTCTTCGCGTGCTCCTGCCCGATGACATAGTCATCGAGATGAGCACGGATCTTGTGCGGAGTCGGCAGCTCGGCACCTTCCCGTTTGGGAGAGATGTCGCGGATCTCTTCGCGAATGATGTCGTTGCACAGCTCGACACACTCGTCGCAAATATAGACGGAAGGGCCAGCGATCAGCTTGCGCACTTCATGCTGGCTCTTGCCGCAAAAAGAGCAGTAGAGCAGCTTTTCGCCCTCACCCTTGCGTTTGTCTGTCATTAAGAAACCTCTATCGTGATGGCGCGGTCGTTGCGCACTCTCTTGGTCAGTGTACTACAGGCCGCGCCCGAGTGCTCAGGAGCGATGAGTCAGCACACCATCGACCAGACCATAGGCTACCGCCTGCTCGGCCGACATGAAGTTGTCACGGTCGGTGTCGCGCTCGATGGTCGCCATGTCCTGGCCGGTGTGGAACGCCAGGCGCTCGTTCAGGGTGTTCTTGATCTTGAGGATCTCCTGGGCGTGGATCTGAATGTCCGATGCCTGACCCTGGAAGCCGCCCAGCGGCTGGTGGATCATCACCCGGGCGTTAGGCAGGCAGAAACGCTTGCCCTTGGCACCACCGGCCAGCAGGAAGGCACCCATGGAGCAGGCCTGCCCCATGCAAACGGTGCTCACGTCCGGCTTGATGAACTGCATGGTGTCATAGATGGACATGCCCGCAGTGACCGAGCCACCCGGTGAGTTGATATAGATGTAGATGTCCTTGTCCGGATTCTCCGACTCGAGGAACAGCAGCTGTGCCACCACCAGGTTGGCCATCTGATCTTCCACCTGACCGGTCAGGAAGATCACCCGCTCTTTGAGCAGGCGAGAGTAGATATCGTAGGAGCGCTCACCCTTGGCGGTCTGCTCTACCACGATGGGGACCAGGGCATTGCTGGGGGAGTCGGTCACATCGTTGTAATTTTTGAACATAAGGCATTGTCCCTAAAATAAAATGGCCCGAGTGAGTAACACACGGGCCATTATACGTAACACTCTTGACCTTAAGTCAAATGTTCTTAGGCACCGGCACCAGACTTGTTGATGACCTCGTCAAAGCTCACGGCTTTCTCGGTCACCTGAGCCTTGGAGAGGATGAGGTCGATAGCCTGATCTTCGATGGCCAGATTGCGCACGCCGTTCAGGGCCTGCTCGTTCTGCTTGTAGTACTCAACCACTTCCTTCGGATCTTCGTAGGCGGTGGCCATGGACTCGATGATGGACTCAACGCGAGCGTCATCGGCCTTGATCTCGTTGGTGCGGATCACTTCGCCCAGCAGCAGACCGATGCGAACGCGGCGCTCGGCCTGGTCCTTGAACAGTTCGGCCGGCAGCTCGGGAACGTTGCCACCCTGGAAGCCGCCGAAGCGCTGCAGAGCTTGCTTACGCATGGCGTCGATCTCTTGCTCAACGGCAGCCTTCGGCAGATCGATGGCGTTGGTTTCAACCAGACCGTTCAGCACCTGCTCCTTGACGGCGTTCTTCAGTGCCTGGGAGAGCTCGCGCTCCATGTTCTTGCGAACTTCGGCCTTCAGCTCTTCAACGGCACCGCTCTCGATACCGAAGCGCTTGACGAACTCTTCGGTCAGCTCCGGCAGGATCTGCTCTTCAACCTTGTTCAGCTTGGAGGCAAACTTGGCCGCCTTACCCTTGAGGTTTTCGGCGTGGTAGTCAGCCGGGAAAGTCACCTCGATGGTGAACTCGTCGCCAGCCTTCTTGCCCATGATGGCGTCTTCGAAGCCCGGGATCATACGACCGGCACCCAGTACCAGGTTGAAGCCTTCCGCCTTGCCACCGTCAAACTCTTCACCGTCGATAGAGCCGACGAAGTCCATGGTGACACGCATGCCATCGGCAGCGGCCGCATCGGCCTCAGACCAGGTGGCGTGCTGCTTGCGCAGGGTGTCGATCATCTTGTCCAGGTCGGCGTCGGTCACGGCAGCAACCGGCTTCTCGACCTTGATGGCGTCCAGACCGGCTACTTCGAACTCGGGATAGACTTCGAAAGTGGCGGAGAAGACGAAATCCTGACCTTCTTTGATCTCTTGCGGATCCATGGTCGGGGCACCGGCCGGGCTCAGCTTGTTATCGATGATGGCCTTGATGAAGTTGGTCTGCATCATTTCGTCGGCAACGCGGGCGTGGGCCAGGGCGCCAAACATCTTCTTGATGATGGAAACAGGTGCCTTGCCCGGACGGAAACCGTCGATACGACGGGACTTGGCCAGACCGTTCAGTTCTTTCTTGACGGCGGCATCCACGGCGGCAGCCGGAACAGTGATAGTCAGGCGACGTTCCAGACCCTGGGTTGTTTCTACAGAAACTTGCATTCTTTTACCTCGTTCAACTCAGCACTCGGTGCTGACCCTTTATCTCCCCAAGGGTCTCCCCGGGGTCTTCCTGGTATTCAAAGACAACAGGGTGTCTTTGCTCAAATGAAAATCAGACGCGGCATTATAGCGGTGCGGTTTGGTCGAGTCGAGCCGCAGCGCCGTACGATTCTGTGCACCAGCACGCGATTTGGCGCACGACCGGAGCCGAAGGTGGCGACCCGAAGGGAATAATTCAAGGCTTTTTGCCTTTTTTTCTCTCAAGCGGGCAAAAAGCCAGCAGAGAACGCCGCTTGTGCGACCACTACCACCATCCAAGCAAGTTACGACCGGCGATGGCCCCCCAGACGAACAGGGTCAGTGCCAATGCCAAAAAGACGGCAGCCGATCCCATATCCTTGGCCCGTCCCGACAGCTCGTGGCGTTCGGCCCCGATCCGATCGACCACGGCCTCGAGCGCCGAGTTGAGCACCTCGACGATCACCACCAGCCAGCTGACGCAGACCAGCAGCAGGATCTGCTCGAGAGTATCCCCCACCCAAAACGCCAGCGGCATCAGAAACAGGATGAGCATCAGCTCCTGACGAAAGGCCGCCTCATTACACCAGGCAGCCTTGAGCCCCTTGATGCTATATCCGGTGGCGTGAATGATCCGGGTCAGGCCGGTTGCCCCAGGTTTTCCCACATGACACCTCGACTATGTGCAAGCAGTGCAGAACAGAGGGCACGATAGTACCAGAGCGTCCCGCGGTTTCAATCAAGCGGCTTTTGCATTATGGTAAGCCCTCGCTTTCATGGGCCCTGGCGGCCATTTGACCCGAGTTGTATATGTCCATTCACACTGACGAATTGAGAACACGGCGCATTGGCGATCTCATCACCCCGCGCGAGCTGGCCCACTCCTTTCCCATCGACGACGAGACGGCCCACCATCTGCTGAACGCGCGTCGGGAAGTCGAGGCTATCTTGCAGGGTGAAGACAAGCGCCTGCTGGTGATCATCGGGCCCTGCTCCATTCACGATCCGGCTGCGGCCCTGGAGTATGCCCGTCGTCTGGTGGTCTTGCGTGAGCGCTACAGTGCGAGCCTGTGCATAGTGATGCGTGCCTATTTCGAGAAGCCACGCACCATCATCGGCTGGAAGGGGCTCATCAACGACCCCCATCTGGATGGCAGCTTCGACGTCAATCAAGGACTCTGCCTGGCTCGCAAGCTGCTGCTCGAGATCAATCAACTCGGCATGCCCACTGCCACCGAATTTCTCGACATGGTCACCGGCCAGTATTACGCCGACCTCATCACCTGGGGTGCCATCGGGGCACGAACCACTGAGTCTCAGGTACACAGAGAGATGGCCTCTGCCCTCTCCTGCCCGGTGGGCTTTAAAAATGGTACCGACGGCAACCTGCGCATCGCCATCGATGCGGTGCGCGCCGCCCGCCACAGCCACATCTTCTACTCCCCCGATAAAGAGGGGAAGATGACTATCTACCGCACCGCCGGCAACCCACACGGCCACGTGATCCTGCGTGGGGGCCACAGGCCCAACTACGACACCGCCAGCATCGACGAGGCGTGCGAGGCCCTGGCGGCGGTGGCACTGCCCGAGCGACTGGTGGTGGACTTCAGCCATGGCAACAGCATGAAGGATCATCGTCGCCAGATGCTGGTGGCCGAGGATATCTGCGATCAACTGCGCCGCGGCCGCAGCGGCATTGCCGGCATCATGGCCGAGAGCTTCCTGGTCGAAGGTCGCCAAGAGGTGGTCGACGGTCGCGCCGCCACCTTTGGCCAGAGCATCACGGACGCCTGCCTCTGCTGGGAGACGAGCGAGCGTCTGGTGGCCATGCTGGCCGAAGCGAGCCAAGCCCGCATGAGCAGCCAGCCGCGTTAACCCTGGCCGACAGGCAAGATCCAGTGACGACCGGCCGCCTCCACGCGGCCGGTTTTGATTTTGAAGACCCGCTCGATGAGGGACAGTTCCAGCCGGTCCGGTGTGCCATCAAAGACCAGCTGGCCCTGTTCGAGACAGAGCAGACGATCGGCCCAGTGCAGGGCCAGATTGAGGTCATGAATGGAGAGCACCACCACCATCCCCTGCCCCACCAGATGGCGCAATAATCCCAGCAGAGCGTGCTGGTGATGCAGATCGAGTCCAGCCAGAGGCTCGTCGAGCAGCAAGAGGCCGGCACTCTCTGTGGGCCAAACCTGAAGCAGGGTGCGGGCGATCACCACCCGCTGCAGCTCGCCTCCCGACAGGGTGGTCACATCGCGCCCCAGCAGCGGGACCAACTCCAGCGTCTGCATCAGGGTATCGAGACCCGCTTCGACACGCTCGGGCGCTACCCCCAGGGTAAGCAACTCGAAGACCGGCATGGCCAGGCCCGGCTGAACCCGTTGCGTCAGCAATGCGCGACGTTTGGCAAGCGACGGCCAGTCATACTCAGCCAAGGGGCGCTCATCGAGGCTGATCCGCCCTGCGCTCGGGGCCAACAGCCCTGCCATGGCGCCGAGCAGGCTCGATTTGCCGCTACCGTTGGGGCCAACCAATGCCACGGCCTCGGGATGCGCCAGCGAGAGCGAGAGACCGTCGAGTCGGCCGGCCAGAGTCAATCGTTCAAGTTGCAGCATGGCGCCTCATCAGCAGGGCGATAAAGAGGGGGGCTCCCAGGGTCGCGGTCACCACACCGATGGGAAGTTCACCGCTGGTGAGGGTGGTGCGGGCCAGCAGATCCGCCATCAGCAGCAACAGGGCCCCGCCGAGCGCCGAGGCAGGCAGCAGATGGCGCGGATGGGTCACTCCGGCAAGCCGCAGCAGGTGTGGCACCACCAACCCAACGAAACCGATGACCCCGGCCAGGGAAACGGCCAACGCGGTGAGCAGACACACCAGCAGGATAAGCCAGGTGCGCTCTCGCACCACATCGAGCCCCATCAGACGCGCCTGATCTTCGCCCAATAGCAGCAGTTGCATGGCACGGCCACGCAGGCCCAACATCAGGGGGCCGGCGAGCAGCAAGGGCAGACTCCAGAAGAGCTGGCCTCCCCCGAAGGCGAGACTCCCCATGAGCCAGAACATAAACTGACGCAGAGAGGCGTCGTCGGCCAGGTAGAGTAACCAGGTGACGGCGGCATTGGCCAGGATGCCGATGGCCACGCCGAAGAGCAGCAAACGCCCGGTATCGAGGCGCCGCCGACGCGACATCCCCACCAGGAGCGCGGTCACCAACAGAGCCCCGACGAAACTCGCCAGGGCCAGGGCCCAGGCGGGGAGTATCCACCCCCCCGCATTGGCCAGCGTCATCGCCACCATGGCACACAGACCGGCACCACTGGAGATGCCGAGCAGCCCGGGCTCGGCCACCGGGTTGTAGAGCAGCACCTGCAAGGTGGCACCGCTCATGGCCAGCGCCGCCCCCACCGCCATGGCGAGCAGGGTGCGCGGCAGACGCAGCTGCCAGAGGATCTGACGCCCGATGGGATCCAGCTCCTGCCAGGGCCAGAGCCCATAGGCACCGAGAGAGAGGGAGAGCAGCGCCATGGCCAGCAGCACCAGCAGCAATGTCCCCAGCAGCAGTCGGTGACGATGGCGCTGGCGTACCTGCAACGCGAGGAGAGGGTGATTCAGTGGAGCTCCTTAACCCGGGGGCGATAGGCGGTAGCGAGGCGCTCGATAGTGCCATCTTTGATCATGCTCGCCAAGGCTTGCTCCAGCAGGTGAGCCTGCTCCTTGCCGGCCGACTGCTTACTCACGCCCACATAGAGGTTAACCCTGGCATCGGGTTGCCAGGGGGTCTTGATCAGGTGGTGCGCATCCTTGGCCAGCGCATAGTCGACCTGGCAGTCGGTCCCAACCAAGAGGTCCAGGTGGCCGCGCACCACCATGCCAAGCAATTGCTGCTCGGTAGGCACCCCATGACGACGCAACTTGGGATCGGAGTCAAAGGGTTCGAAATAGGCTGACTTGAGCACGTAGCCCAGCTCGAGGGCGTACAGATCATCATAACGATGGACTCGGTTTGCTACCTCGGCGCGGCCGTAGAAGGCCGGGTGACACTCGTAATAGGAGGGGGCCAGATAGTCGATATAACGCTCTCGCTCGGCGGTGCGGGCCAGCCCCATCATCAGATCGACCTTACCACTTTGCATAAACGAGAGGGCTCGCCCCCAGGGATAACGCCGGACTTCCACCTCGACCCCGGCGCGCTTGGCCATCGCCTCCAGAATATCCACATCCAGGCCATGAAAACGCCCCTCTTGCTCCATTCGAAAGGGGGGCCACTCATCCATGGCCACCACCAGAGGTGCGCCCCATACCGAGGGCGCCAACCAGAGCAAAGCCCAATACCACCACTTCATTACACCATCCTTGCCACGACGACTCACTTCCGTGTTCCCTCTTTATCCCACAAGCGACTCAAGCTATAAAGAGCACCCGCTTTGCTTTGGACACAAATCATGAACCCCGTCACCACCAGCATAGGCCTGTTGCTGTGCAGCAACGTCTTCATGACCTTCGCCTGGTATGCCCATCTCAAGAACATGAGCCACAAGCCCTGGATCATCGCAGCCCTGGTGAGCTGGGGGATCGCACTGTTCGAGTACCTGTTGCAGGTCCCCGCCAACCGGATCGGCCATCAGGTGCTGACGGTGGCGCAGTTGAAGATCCTGCAAGAGGTGATCACCCTGACCGTCTTTGTCCCCTTCTCGGTCTTCTACCTCAAGGAGGAGATCAAGCTCGACTACCTATGGGCGGCCCTGTGCATGATGGGGGCAGTCTTCTTCGTCTTCCGGGAGAAGCTGGTTAGCTGAGCCGGTCTGGGCCCCTTGCAGTTATACTCAACACATCGCGATATCGAGGAACCACCATGGAATTGCAACCCCTGCTGCAGATCCTGGCCCACCAGGATGGATCTGATCTCTACCTCTCCACCGGTGCCCCCCCCAGCGCCAAGTTTCAGGGCGTGCTCAAGCCGCTGGGCAGCGATCCCCTCCCCCCCGGCGAGACGGCGCGTATCGCCGAGAGCATCATGGACGAGGAGCAGCGCATCGCCTTTGCCAAGGAGCTGGAGATGAACCTGGCCATCTCCATCCCCAAGGTGGGTCGTTTCCGTATCAATATTTTCAAGCAGCGCAACGAGATCTCTATCGTCGCGCGTAACATCAAGACCGATATCCCCCGCTTCGAGGATCTCAAGCTACCCGAGGTTCTACTCGAGACCATCATGGAGAAACGTGGCCTGGTGCTGTTTGTCGGCGGCACCGGCTCGGGTAAATCCACCTCGCTCGCGGCCCTCATCGATCACCGCAACCGTAACAGCGGCGGCCACATCATCACGATTGAGGACCCGGTCGAATACGTCCATCAGCACCAGCGCTGCATCATCAATCAGCGCGAGGTGGGGGTCGATACCCGCAGCTTCCATGCGGCGCTGAAAAACACGCTGCGTCAGGCACCCGACGTGATCCTCATCGGTGAAATCCGGGACCAAGAGACCATGGAGCACGCCCTCGCCTTCGCCGAGACCGGCCACCTGGCCATCTCGACGCTGCACGCCAACAACGCCAACCAGGCCCTCGATCGCATCATCAACTTCTTTCCCGAGGAGCGGCGGCCGCAGCTGCTGCAGGATCTCGGCAACAACCTCAAGGCCTTCATCTCCCAGCGGCTGGTCAAGACCAAGGAGGGTGGGCGCCGTGCCGCCGTCGAGGTGATGCTCGGCACCCACACGGTGCGCGACATGGTCAAACGCAATGAGTTTGGCGGCCTTAAGGAGGTGATGGAAAAATCCCGTGCGCTCGGCATGGTCACCTTCGATCAGGCGCTCTTCGAGCTGGTGGTCGAGGGCTGCATTGAAGAGGAAGAGGCCGTGAAAAACGCCGACTCGGCCAACAACCTGCGTCTCAAGATCAAGCTGTGGCGAGAGAAGGGGCAGATTGCAAGCAGTGGCGACTCCTCCGGCTGGGCCATCGACATGGGGGATCACTGACCCCCAATAACGAGGGCCCGCATCTGCGGGCCCTCCATTCAGGCTTGTTGTACCACGCCTATTTGTCCTTCCGGTAGCCACTCGAAGAGCACCTCCGACTGCTTGCCGCAGCAGCTGCCACTGCAGCCGCCCGTGGCGCACTTGCGAACCCTTCCCTTACGCATCCAGATCCCCAGCATCGCCTCCACCGCATCCTCTGAGGTGGCGAAGTGGCGAGCCAGATCCCGCCGGGAAGCGCGCCCCTGCGCGGCCAGATAGTGACCCAGGTCACGCAGGATCACAGCACCACCGCCTTGCGTGCCATCAGGTCCCCATGGCGGCGCATCGCTACCCAGAGCAGCACGCTCATCATCAGGTAGAAGAGGATCCAGAGCAGGCTCTGCTGAGGGTGACGCTCGAAGGTCATCAACTGATAGCAGAGGGTGCCCCCCATGAAGGCGGTGTAGTTGCACCACAGGGCGGTGAAGGTAGCCCAGCCACGGCCGGTTTCACGCACCAGGGCCCCCATGGCGGCGGCGCAGGGCATGTAGAGCAGCACGAAGACCAGATAGGAGAGCGCACCGGCCGCCCCGTCGAAGTGCTGTTGCATGTTGCCATAGGTGGCCACATCGACCTCTTGCTCCTCGGCCGCCACGGCCTGGTCTTCCACCTCACCGACCGAAATCCCGATGGGATCGCGCGGATCGATGGCCTCGAGGTTGGCGGGGATGGTGGCCAGCGCCTCCTTGAGGCTGCCGAGCAGGCTGTACTCACCCGCCTCATCATCGGCACTGCCGGCATAGAGGCTGTTGAGGGTACCCACTACCGCCTCCTTGGCGAAGATACCGGTGACAATTCCGACCGTTGCCTGCCAGTTGTCATCGCGGATCCCCAGGGGGTGCAGGACGGGAGTGATCGCCTTGCTCACGGTCGCCAGGATGGACTTCTCGCCACCGGCATGATCGAAGCGGCCATCGGTGCCGAGGTTGTTAAAGATGCTGAGGATCGCCACCACCAGCACTATGGTCTTGCCCGCCCCGAAGATGAAGGTCTTGAGCTTCTGCCAGGTCTTGAGCAGCACATGATTGAGCCGCGGCAGTTCGTAATCCGGCATCTCCATCAGCAGGCTCTCGCTCTTGCCCGGCAGCAGAGTGCTGCGCAGCAACAGACCGGTAAGCACTGCGACCAAAATCCCCAACAGATAGAGGGCGAACACCAGATCTTGCCCGTTATGAGGGAAGAAGGCGACCGCAAACAGGGCGTAGACCGGCAGGCGGGCCCCGCAGGACATGAAGGGCGCCATGGCCGAGGTCATCAGCCGTTCGCGCTCGGCCCCCAGGGTGCGGGCAGCCATCACGGCCGGCACCGAGCAGCCAAACCCCATCAACATTGGGACGAACGCCTTGCCCGGCAGACCGAGGCGGCGCATCAGGGCATCCACCACGAAGGCTGCACGGGCCAGATAGCCCGAGCTCTCGAGCACGGCGAGGAAGAGATAGAGACAGGCGATCACCGGGATAAAGGTCGCCACCGTCTGCAGACCAGCCCCGAATCCATCGGCCAGGATGGCGCTCACCCACTCCGGGGCCGAGACCATTTCCAGCAGGTGTTTGACACCATCGACAAACAGGGCACCGCCCATGATGTCGAAGAAGTCGATGAAGGCGCTGCCCACGTTGATGGCAAACAGGAACATCAGATACATCACCATCAGGAAGAAGGGGATCCCCACCCAGCGGTTGAGCAACACCCGATCGAGCAACTCACTACCGGCCGCAGAGAGCTTGCCCTTCTGATGGCGATAGGCCTGGCAGAGGGCATGGATGTGGCCGTAACGCACGTCGGCCAGTTGCAGATCCACGTCGTGCCCCTGCTGCATCCGCTCGATAAGCGCGCGCACGCTGGCCTGGCGCTCTGCCTCGAGCCCACCGAGGAAACTGCTATCCCCCTCCAGCAGACGCAAGGCGCGGCCCCGGGCCACGGTATGATGCTCATCACCAATGCAGGTGGAGAGCTCCTCGATGGCCGCCTCGAACTCGCTGCCGTAATCGAGGCGCAGAGGCGACTGATCGCCGGTAAAGGTCAGGAGGGCATCCTTGAGGGCGCTAATCTGGCGCGGTTTGCGCGTCGACAACGCAATCACGGGGCAACCGAGCGCCGACGAGAGGGCGCGGGTGTCGATCTCGATGCGGCGCTTCTCCAGCAGATCCATCTTGTTGAGTACCACCAGCACAGGTAATCCCAGCTCACGCAGCTGCAGGGTCAGGTAGAGGGAGCGCTCGAGACTGGCGGCATCGATGACGTTGAGGAAGAGGTCGGGACGCTGGCTCTGAATGTAGCGACTGGCGATCTGCTCATCGATGGTATCGTGCTGGTTGCCCAGCCCATAGATACCGGGCAAATCCATCAGCTCCACCTCGAAACCGCGATGCTCGAAACGGCCGCTCTTCTTCTCTACTGTCACCCCGGACCAGTTCCCCACCTGCTGGCGTGCACCGGTCAGGGCGTTAAAGAGGGAGGTCTTGCCACTGTTGGGGTTACCCACAGTCACCACGTTCAACTTCATACTGCTTCCACCTCGATCAGTCGGGCCAGACTCTTCTGCATGGAGAGGCAGATCCCGTCACACTGGATCTGCAGGGGATCCCCCAACGGGGCGGCACGCAAGAACTGCACCTGGCTGCTGGGTAGCAGCCCCATCACCATCAGTTTTCGACGAACCTGATGGTTTAATCTGTTCATGTTGACGATACGGGCACGCTGTCCCGGCGCCAGATCTGCGAGATCCATGGCCGACTCCTAACTTCAAACAAGAATAATTCGTTTTTATGATCGCCATTATAAGCCGTGATTCCAACTTTATTTTGCGTAAAATCAAACTCTGTTCAGCAAATTCAGGAACGATTCATGTCACACGATGCCAATAGCCGCCTGGTCTACTCCACCGATCGCGGCCCCATTGACCAGCCTACCCTCACCCCTGCGGCCTCTCCCTTCCCCGACGACGGGGTGGTGCGCATTCGCCGTGAAACCAAGGGACGTAAGGGCGCCGGCGTCATCACTGTGTATGGGATCCCCTCCGGGCAGCAGAAGGCGATCGCCACCACCTTGAAGAAGAAGTGCGGCACCGGGGGCTCCCTCAAGGAGGGGGTGATCGAGATCCAGGGAGACAAGCGGGAGCTTATCAAGAGCGAGCTGGAGAAGGCCGGCTTCACGGTCAAGTTGGTGGGGGGGTAAAACCCTTGCCGCAGGCAACCCTTTTCACTAGAATGCAGCCTCCCATCGAGGGGGAGTAGTCTCGCCACCTGACGCCATGCAGGGGGTGATCCTGATCAACACACTTGGTGCCAAATCACCATGGTCAGGATGCAGCCGACGGCTGTTGACAAGACCTTTGACGGGCGGGGGACCTAAACCGGGGACGGGGGTCACCTGCCGGTCTTTGGTTGATAACAACCCCGTCCCCCGGTTCTTATTCATGGAAGCTCTGCTCACCTCCACGCTCAGCGTGGCCATCGCCGAAATTGGCGACAAGACCCAATTACTTGCCCTGCTGCTCATCTGCCGCTTCAAGAAACCCTGGCCCATCATTGCCGGCATACTGGCCGCGACCCTGCTCAATCACGCCGGTGCCGCCTGGGTTGGCGAGTTAATCAGCCGCTGGATCGATCCCAAGACCCTCACCTATCTGGTGGCCGGCGCCTTCATCGCCATGGCTCTGTGGATCCTGGTGCCCGACAAGATGGACGACGAGGAGAGCCCACTCGATCGCTTCGGCCCCTTCCTCGCCACCTTCATCCTCTTCTTCATCGCCGAAATTGGTGACAAGACCCAGATCGCCACCGTCCTGCTGGCGGCCAAATATGACGCCTTCTTCCAGGTGATCGCCGGCACCACGATCGGCATGATGCTGGCCAACGTGCCTGTAGTGCTGATCGGCAAGCTCGGCGCCGACCGGCTGCCACTGAAATGGATCCGTATTGGCTGCGCCCTGCTCTTCGCCCTGCTTGGGATCAGCACCCTGTTGATGGCCTGATCCTCAAAACGTCAATTCGTGGGATAATGGCGGCTCCCGATATCAGGAGCCGCCATGTTTCCACCCTCTCGCGCCCCCCTCTTCGAGTGGCTTCGCAGTGGTCACCTCAGCCAGGAGCACCTGGAGGAGGCCAAGGCGCTGTGTCCTCCGCCCTCGCCTGCGGCCTGGCACTGGCTGCTCGATCGCCTGCTACTTTGGCTCGGTGTGTTGGCACTGGGGAGCGGGATCATCTTCTTTGTCGCCTTCAACTGGCACGCCCTCGGCCGATTGCCCCGCCTGTTGCTGGTCGCCGCCCCCCTGCTTCCCCTGTTGCAGCTGTTCGGCCATCCCAGGCTTTCAGCACCAACCCGGGAGGGCGTGATGCTGCTCGCGGCCCTCAACCTGGGGGCACTGCTGGCCCTGATGGGGCAGACCTACCAGAGTGGCGCCGACCCTTATGAGCTTTTTGCCTTCTGGGCCCTGCTCCTGCTGCCACTCGCCTGGCTCGGACGCTCTGCGACCCTCTGGGCCCTGTGCTGGTTGCTGGCGCAGGTGGCGCTGCTGCGTTACTGGCAGGTGGCCCGCGCCGATCTAGGCTGGCTCGATGAGGAGGGGCTGGCCTGGGGACTCACCCTCGGCAACGGGCTGCTCTGGGGGATAGTTCGCACCCTGCCCACTGGCTGGTTGCCCGAGGCCCTGCCGGCGCTCGCCGCCGGTCTCGGCAGCACCCTGCTGGTGCTGCTGGCCATCACAGAGATCGCCTCGCCCCTTGCCTGGCCCCTCTGGCTCGGCTGGCTCGGCTGTGCCTATCTGGGGTGGCGAGGCCGGTTTCTGACCGGGCTGGCGCTGATGGCCCTCTCGATGATCACCATCCTGCTCGCCCTCGTCGCCCGCCAGATAGAGGTGGATGCCCTGGGTGCCCTGCTGCTGGCCCTGCTCGCCATTGCGCTCTCTGTCGGCGCCGTGCGCTGGCTGGCTTGGGAGGCGCGTCATGAGTGAATCGCTCTGGCAACGACTGCATCAGGCCGGCCTGGTCAAGGGCGAGCAGCCGGTCACCCCGCACTGGAGCAGCCGCCTGCTGCTCGGCGCCTGTGGCTGGCTGGCCGCCCTCTTCTTGCTGATCGCCCTGCATCTGTCTCTCGGCGAGACGCTGCTCGAGCCCCGCCACGCCCTGGCGCTCGGCAGCGCCCTGCTGCTCACCGCCCGCCTGCTGCTTGTGTGGCAGGGGCGGCGCGAATTGGTGGCGCAGCTGGTATTGGCACTGGCCCTGACCGGCGATGGCTGGTTGTTCTATGCCCTGCTGGATGAAGGAGATCCGCAATCGGCGCGCCTCTGGCTGACGGCGGCTCTGGGGGCACTTGTAATTGCCCTGCTCTTCGCCCACTGGCTACTGCGCCTCTTTCATGGCTTTGCCTGTGCCCTGCTGCTGAGTCTGGCGCTCGCCTGTCTGGGGCTACAGGCGCTGGCCCAACCCTTACTATTGCTCGCCTTGCTGCTGCTCTGGTACGCAAGTGGGCAACAACCGCGCCACTATTCCCTCTGGGAGAGCCAGCAACTCGGCATCGCCCTGGCACTGCTTACCCTGACCCTGGCCGGCGTGATCGGCGAGGCGAGCCTCGATCCCCTCGGCTGGTTTGTGGCATCGCGTCTGCCTCATTGGCTGGCGCCGCTACTTAGCCTCCCCCTGCTTGGGCTATTGGCCCGGCGCGCCGCCATTCCCTGGCATCTGGTGCTACCCCTGATGGCGGCTGCGGCCGTCATCCCCTGGCTCGGGGGAGCCGCTCTGCTGCTCCTGATAGGCTTTCACGGCGGCCACCGAGGGCTCTGGAGCCTGGGCCTGCTGCTCTTGATAGCGAGCATCGGCCTCTACTATTACGACCTGAACCTGACCCTGATGACCAAATCCCTGCTGCTTGGGCTACTCGGCCTGCTGCTGCTCGTCACGCGCCATATGCTGCGCGGCGGGAGGAACTCATGAGTCGCACTCGCCTGATCCCCCTCTACGGTCTGCTGGTGCTGCTCCTGCTCGGGGGCGTCACCCTCTGGCGGGAGTACATCCTGAGCCGGGGGGAGCGAATACTGCTGCCCCTGGCGCCGGTCGATCCCCGCTCACTGATGCAGGGGGACTATATGCGCCTTGACTACGAGCTGGCTCGCCAATGGCGACCCGGCGCCCCTCTCGTCGTCACCCTCGATGCCAGGGGGGTGGCCCGCTGGCGAGCACAGGGGAAGCCCGAACGCCTCGCCCCGAACGAGCGGCGGCTCTTCCCGAAACAGGGGCGGATAGGTCCCGACGCCTATTTCTTCGAGGAGGGTGACGGTGAGGCGCTAACCCGAGCCCGTTATGGCGAGTTTCGCCTCCACCGGGATGTGTTACTGCTAGTTGGGCTGGCCGATGAAGAGGGGCACCCTCTGGGGAAACAGCGCCCGCGCTGGTGAGCGGGTTGTGATCCGGCCATTGTGTGTCAACACTTAGGCCAGACCCTTCATCTGCAAGGAGAGCCTATGAAGCGCTGGTTCCTTCTGCTGCTCGCTCTGGGTTGTGCCCAGGCCAGCGAACTGAGCGATTTGCAGTACTTAAGCGAAGAGTATCGCCCCTACAACTTCAGCGACGAGCAGGGCCAACCGACTGGCATGTCGGTGGAGTTGCTTCAGGCGGTGTGGAAGAGGACCAATACCCCACCCCAGCGTATTACTATCATGCCTTGGGCGCGCGGCTACTATCTGTTGACTCAAAAGCCTAACGTGGTGCTCTTTGCCACCGCCCGTACCGCTGCGCGCGAACCTCTGTTCAAATGGGCCTGCCCCATCGGCTACGCAGAGATAGTGCTCCTCGCCATCAAGGATAAGGGGCCGGCGCTAAAGAGTCTGGACGATGCCAAGCAGTACCCCATCGCGGCGGTGCGTGCCGATGTGGGGGAGCAATTGCTGCTCAACAAAGGCTTTGACGAGGGGAAGATCCTCGGTGCCAACCGATTGCAGCAGGCGCTCAAGATGCTGACCTCGGGGCGGGCGACCCTGCTCTCGACCAATCGCACTACCGTAATGGAGCTGATTCATAACCAACGGCTCAACCCCGACCAGTTCACCGTCGCCTGGGTGTTGAGCTCCGAGCAGTTCTGTTACGCCTTCAGTTATCAGGTGAGCGATGATCTGATCAAACGCTTCCAGACTGGCCTCAACCAGGTGCTGGCCAGCAATGACTATGGTCCGATCCGGGACAAATACTTTCCGACCAAGCAGTGAGGGGCATAGATGAAGACACTGTTGGCCATCTGGCTGCTGCTCTGCCCCCTCCCCCTGCTGGCTGATTTGAGTCAGCTTGAATACTTGACCGAGCACTACCCCCCCTATAACTATCAGGAAGAGGGCAAAGCGGCAGGCCTCGCCGTCGAGATCCTCAAGCTGGTGTGGCAACAAAGCGGCACTCCGGAGCAACCGATCCGGGTCGTCCCCTGGGCCCGCGGCTATTATCTTCTGACCCAGAAGCCCAATGTGGTGCTCTTCTCGACCGCCCGCACAGCGGTGCGCGATCCGCTATTCAAGTGGGCCTGCCCCATCGGCTATTCGGAGATAGTCCTGCTTGCCCTGGCCAAACGAAATCTCACCCTGACCGACGAAAGCACCCTGCATGCCTATACCTACTCCGCCGTGCGCTTCGATGTATCCGAACAGTTGCTGCTCAATCGCGGCTTGGACGATACCCGCATCATGCCCGCCAACCGTCTCTCCCAGGCGCTGCGCATGCTGCTTTCCGGTCGAGTTGATCTGGTGGCCGCCGGAGCACTGGCTGCCCAGCAGGCCATGCAAGAGCTAAAAGTAGATCCGACCCTGTTCCACCGCGCCTATACCCTGAGCGCCGAGACCCTCTGCTACGCCTTCAACCAGTCCGTCAACGACGAGACGGTCAACCAGTTTCAGCAGGCGCTGACCAAGGTACTGGCCAGCGAGCAGTACCAACCCCTTTACAAGCGATTCTTCCCCTAGGGGTGATCTATACGCGGCAAGGGCTGCGGCCCTATAGCCATCAAACAAGAAACTGAAAAGAGGAAACGAGTGTCGGGTGAGAAGAACACCTTTATCAAGACTTCAATCCCACAGGGATCGTCCCTCCCCTACTCCTTCCTAGCTCCCACCCTCTAAAATTCTGTCGCCACTTTGTCGCCACTTTGCAGGTGAGGTGCACAAACGAAAAAGGCCACTCGTGGGAGTGGCCTTTCGTAAGTCTATGTTTTTACAATCAATTTAAGTGGTGCCCGGAGCGGGACTCGAACCCGCACAACCAAAGGTCGAGGGATTTTAAATCCCTTGTGTCTACCGATTTCACCATCCGGGCGATAACTGATTGTATTAGGGCCCGCACTGCGGGCCCTGGAATATGGAGGCGCGTTCCGGAGTCGAACCGGACTAGGCGGATTTGCAATCCGCTACATAACCGCTTTGTTAACGCGCCAGACTCTCGATGAGAGTTTGGAGCGGGAAACGAGACTCGAACTCGCGACCCCGACCTTGGCAAGGTCGTGCTCTACCAACTGAGCTATTCCCGCCTGTCTCGGCTTTCGCCCTGACTGTGAGGCCGCATTCTATCGGCTTGTGCCAATGAGTCAACCCAAAAAAGTTAATTGCCTGATCGTTCGGGCATTTTTTGCGCCGTTTGCCGAAAAGAGCGGCGCTAGCGACGGCGGCCCCCATCAGGGGACTGCCGTGCACACGGGCTTGATTGATATGCAGGTGCGTCTTCGTGACACTCAAAAACGAGAGTGATAGCTGAGATCGGCCCAGGCCGCCTTGAGGTACTGGAACATGGACCAGAAGGTGAGCACGGTCGCCACGTAGAGCAGCACATAGGCGAGCCACACCATCCAGATGTTGTACTGCCAGATGAGGCCGGTGAGCGAAATCATCTGGATGGTGGTCTTCCACTTGCCAATCCAACCCACGGCAACCGCGGATCGTTTGCCGATCTCGGCCATCCACTCGCGCAGGGCCGAGATGAGGATCTCGCGGCCAATCATGGTCAGCGCCGGAATGGTGACCCAGACGGTGTTGTAGTGCTCGACGATGACCACCAGGGCGGCCGCCACCATGATCTTGTCGGCCACCGGGTCGAGGAAGGCGCCAAACGCGGTGGACTGGTTGAGCTTGCGCGCCAGATAGCCATCGAACCAGTCGGTGACCGCCGCCAGGATGAAGACGATGGCCGCCGCCAGATAGGACCACTCGTAAGGGAGATAGAAGAGAACGATGAAGAAGGGGATCAGCAGGATCCGGAAGTAGGTCAGGAGGTTGGGAATATTGGTCATTATTGTCAGCCACTTCATCTGTGCGAGCGAGAGGCGGCGGCGCCGCCTGATAGTACCTGTCTGACAGGCGCCGTCATTATGTCACCCCACCGTCTGTGCGTCACCCGTTTGCACCGTGAAACGCGGCGTGGATCGCCTCTGCCAGCGCCTCGCTGATCCCGGGCACCTTGGCCAGCTCCTGCACCCCGGCGCGCTTGACCTCTTGCAGGCCCCCCAGGTACTTGAGCAGCGCCTGCCGGCGCTTGGGGCCAACCCCCGGGATCTCCTCTAGCGAACTCGATACCCGCGCCTTGGCGCGCCGCGCCCGGTGGCCGGTGATGGCGAAGCGGTGGGACTCGTCGCGGATGTGCTGGATGAGGTGCAGCGCCGGCATGTCTACCGGCAGATGCAGCTCCTCGTGGCTGTCGCCGATGATCAGTGTCTCGAGGCCCGCCTTGCGGGTCACCCCCTTGGCCACCCCGATAAGCAGAGGCTGCTTGCCGCCGAGGCGATCCTGATGGCTGGCGAGGATCTCCTCGGCCCGGCGCAGTTGGCCGAGGCCACCATCGATAAACAGCACGTCCGGCACCTTGTCCGGATCCTGCTGCTTGCCAAAACGGCGCTCCAGCGCCTGCTCCATGGCCGCGTAGTCATCGCCGCCGGTGATCCCCTCGATGTTGAAGCGGCGATATTCGCTGCCCACCGGCCCCTCACGGCCAAACACCACGCAAGAAGCCACGGTTCGCTCCCCCATGGTGTGAGAGATATCGAAACACTCCATGCGTGCGATCGGCGCCTCCAGCTCGAGCAACTCCTCGAGCTGGCGCAGCCGCTCGCCCATGGTGCTCTTGTGAGCCAGACGCGATTGCAGCGCGGTGAGCGCATTGGTACTGGCGAGCTTGATGAAACGGGCGCGCTCGGCGCGGGTGCGGCTCACCACCCGCACCTTGTAGCCGGCGGTCTGCGCCAGAGTGTCGGCGATGATCGATTCGTCCTCGAGGGCCACATCGAGCAATACCTCGCTCGGGATCTGCCGCCCGGACTGGCCCGAGAGATAGAACTGCAACAGGAAAGATTGCACCACCTCGTCCAGAGGCGTGTCACTCGGCACCTTGGGAAAATAGCTGCGCGAGCCGAGCACCTTGCCCTGGCGAATAAAGAGCACGTGCACACAGGCTGTGCCCTGCTCCTGCGCCACCCCCACCACGTCGAGATCGTCCAGCACATTGCCGCTCACCGACTGCTGCTCGGTCACCCGGCGCAGGGCCAGGATCTGATCGCGAAAACGGGCCGCCTCCTCGAAACGTAGCTCCAGACTCGCCGCCTCCATCCGCGCCACCAGCCGGCCTATCACCTCCTGGTTCTTGCCGGCCAGGAAGAGGCGCGCCAGCTCGACCTGGCGACTGTATTCCTCGTCACTCACCAGTCCAGCCACACAGGGGCCGGCGCAGCGCTTGAGCTGGTACATGAGACAGGGGCGCGAGCGGTTGGCATAGACGGCGTCCTCGCACTGACGCACCGGGAAGATCTTCTGCATCAGGTGCAGGCTCTCGCGCACCGCACCACCAGAGGGGTAAGGCCCGAAGTACTCCCCCTTCACCTTGCGCGCGCCGCGGTGTACCCCGATGCGCGGGTGGCGCTGGTCGGTGATGATGATCCAGGGATAGGACTTGTCGTCCCGTAGCAGCACGTTATAGCGCGGCTGGTACTGCTTGATGAAGTTGTGCTCGAGGATCAGCGCCTCGGTCTCGGTGTGGGTCACCACCACCTGAATGTCGGCTATCTGGCTCACCAGGGCGCGGGTCTTGGCGCTGTCGACCTGCTTGCGAAAATAGGAGGAGAGCCTTTTTTTAAGATCCTTGGCCTTGCCCACGTAGATGACGCTGCCGCCTGCGTCATACATGCGATAGACGCCGCTCTGGTGGGTCACGACCTTGAGGAAGGCCTTGCTGTCAAACTGCTCGCTCATGGTGCTCCATCAAGGGAAAAGGCGGCCACGGCCGCCTTTGACAAACGAGAGCCCGGGGCTCAGAGGGTGTCGGCATCCAGCATGCCGTAACGGATGGCGAGGTGGGTCAGCTCCACGTCACCGTTGATCCCGAGCTTGCTGAAGAGGCGATAACGGTAACTGTTGACCGTCTTGGGGCTCAGGTTGAGCTGCTCGGAGATCTCGTTCACCTTCTGCCCCTTGGTGATCATCATCATGATCTGCAGCTCGCGCTCGGAGAGGGACTTAAAGGGGTTCTCGTCGCCAGAGGCAAACTGGCTCAGGGCCATCTGCTGGGCGATCTCCGGGGAGAGGTAGCGCTGCCCGGAGTGGACCAGGCGGATCGCCTGGATCATCTCCTCGGGGGCCGCCCCCTTGGTGAGATAACCGGCGGCGCCAGCTTGCATCACCTTGGTCGGGAACGGGTTTTCGGAGTGAATGGTGAGCACTATGATGCGCACATCGGGGCAGATACGCAGGATCTTGCGGGTCGCCTCGAGTCCACCGATCCCGGGCATATTCATGTCCATCAGGATCACATCGGGATGGCTCTGACGGCAATAGGTGACGGCGGCTTCACCACTTTGGGCCTCACCGACCACCTTGATCCCGCGCACATCTTCCAGAATTCGTCTTATCCCGGTACGCACCAGCTCATGGTCATCGACCAGAAATACATTAATCACCCGGACACCCCATTTTTATCACTTTTTTGCCCTTACTCGGGCGAACCACAATTCTTGCATCATAACCAAACTGCCCGATTTGGCAATCCAGGGCAAGTCCGAGGCAAAAAATCGCGAACATCCTCACTAAAATCAACAAATTAGACAGCAATAGTGAATAAAAAAGCGACACTGAGTGTCGCTTTATCCAAGAAACAGGAAAAGTGAGTCTCCCGCTTAACCGGCCAGCACCCGGCGCACCGTCTCCAGATCGTCCGGGGTGTCGACCCCGACCGGCGGCGCCTCGATCGCCTCGGCCACGTGGATCTTCTCCCCGTACCAGAGCACCCGCAGCTGCTCGAGGGCCTCAACTTGCTCAAGCTGACTCGGCGCCCAGGAGACGTAGCGTTCGATAAAACCGGCGCGATAGGCATAGATGCCGATGTGGCGCTGGAACCAGGGGCCGATGGCCTCGCGGCTGGCGGCGAAACGGTCCCGCTCCCAGGGGATGGGGGCACGGCTGAAATAGAGGGCGTAGCCATCCTTGTCGGTCACCACCTTCACCGCGTTGGGGTTGAAGGCCTCGGCGGCCGCATGAATGGGCACGCTCAGGGTCGCCATGGGGGCACTGGCGCCGGCCAGGTTGTCCGCCACCTGACGGATGATGGCGGGCGGAATGAGGGGCTCATCCCCCTGCACATTCACGACTATGGTCTCGGCAGCAAACCCGTAGTGGCGGCATACCTCGGCGAGACGCTCGGTGCCGGACTGGTGATCCGGTGAGGTCATGCACACCTCAACCCCGGTGGGCGCCAACGCCTGACGAACCCGCTCGTCGTCGGTGGCGACGATCACCCGCTCGGCGCCAGAGAGCAGGGCCTTTTCCACCACGTGCTGCACCATGGGCTTGCCGTGGATATCGGCAAGAGGCTTGCCCGGCAGCCGGGTCGAGGCGTAACGGGCAGGAATGATGACGACGAAACTCATGGGTTGAGCTCTTCCAACGAGAGGTGACGGGCGCGGTTTTCCAACAGCACCGGGATCCCCTCCTCCAGCGGGTAGGCGAGCCGGTCAAACCGGCACACCAGCTCCTGCTTGCTCTTGTCATAGTTCAGCTTGCCCTTGCACAGGGGGCAGGCCACGATATCCAGCAGTTTCGGATCGAGAGCCACTGCGTCACTCCTTTAACGATGTCATTAGGGTACCGAGCAGCCCTTCCGGCAACTCGGCACGCACGGGAATATACCACCAGTTGGGCCGGGCGAAGGCGCGGCACTTCACCGCGTCCTTCTCGGTCATCAGCAGCGGCCGCTCGCCAAAGCGGGCGGTCAGCTCGGCCTCATCGAAGCCGTGGTGATCGGGGTAACCCTGCGCCTGGACCAGGTCATAGCCCAGCTCGCGCAGGGTGGCAAAAAAGCGGGGGGGATGGCCGATGCCGGCCAGGGCGTCCACCTTGGGACCGAGCGCCCCCCCGGCGGGGAGATCATCCAGCACCCGGCGCGGTGCATCCGGGACCAGGCGCATGGCCCACTCACCCGGCGCAGGCTCGCCACCGTTGCAGATGATGGCATCCACCGAGCCAAGGCGCGCGAGGGGCTCACGCAGGGGTCCCATGGGCAGCAGGCAGCCGTTGCCGAAGCGGCGCATCCCGTCGACCACCACGATTTCCACGTCCCGGGCCAGGGCGTAGTGCTGCAGGCCGTCATCGGTGATGATGATGTCCACCTCGCCGCTCTGCTCGAGCAGCCGCACCGCATCGGCGCGCCGGGGAGAGACGGCCACCGGGCAGCCGCAGCGACGGTGGATCAGCACAGGCTCATCCCCCGCCTCGGCGGTGGTGGTGTCCGCCGCGAGGCGCAACGGATAGTGCGATGCCTTGCCACCGTAGCCACGGCTCACCACCCCGGGGCGCAGCCCCTGGGCGCGCAAGGCCTCCACCAGCCAGACCACCACGGGGGTCTTGCCGTTTCCTCCCACCGAGAGGTTGCCCACCACCACCACCGGCAGAGACGAGCGATAGGCCTTGCACAGCCCCAGCCGGTAAGTCGCGCGGCGAGCACGGCTCACGGCGGCAAACAGGGCGGCCAGGGGTAAGAGCCCCCAGCGCAGGGGGCTGTTTTGATACCAGATGGCGTCAAGCATCAGGCTTTGTCACCAAACTGGATGGCGCGCAGCTGGGCATAGGTGCCGGCTTTCCCCATCAGCTCGGCGTGATTGCCACGCTCGACGATTCGACCCTCGTCGATCACCAGGATCTCGTCGGCCTTCTCGATGGTAGAGAGGCGGTGGGCGATGACCAGGGAGGTGCGCTGCTTGCACAGCTCGTCAATGGCCGCCTGGATGTGGCGCTCAGACTCGGTATCCAGCGCCGAGGTGGCCTCATCGAGCAGCAGCACGGGGGCATCGCGCAGCAGGGCACGCGCAATGGCCAGACGCTGGCGCTGACCACCCGAGAGCGACGCGCCATTTTCGCCAACCACGGTGTCATAACCCTGAGGCATCTTGCTCACGAACTCGTCGGCGTGGGCGATGCGGGCCGCCTGAACCACCTCGTCACGGCTGTAGCGATCCTCGGCGGCGTAAGCGATGTTATTGGCCACCGAGTCGTTAAACAGGTGCACCTGCTGGGAGACCAGGGCGAACTGTTTGCGCAGCTCACTCAGGCGATAGTCGCGAATGTTGACCCCATCGAGCAGGATCTCCCCCTCATCGATGTCATAGAAGCGGGTGATGAGGCTGGCGATGGTGCTCTTGCCCGAGCCCGAGCGTCCCACCAGGGCCACCGACTTGCCGGCCTCGACCTTGAAGCTGACACCATACAGGGCCGGCGTCTCCTTGGTCGGGTAGGTGAAGGTGACGTTGCGGAATTCAATCTCGCCGCGGGCGCGCTCCAGCGTCTGGGTGCCGGTATCCTGCTCGGGCTCGGTGTCGAGCAGACCAAACAGGCTGTGGCAGGCGGTGATGGCGCGCTGGAACTGGTTGTTGACGTCGGTCAGGCTTTTGAGCGGCTTGAGCAGCATCATCATGGAGGTAACCATGACGGTGAAAGTACCGGCGGTCAGGGTGCTGCGCACGCTGTCGATGGTCGCCACATAGAGGAAGGCGGCCAGGGCGATGGAGGCCACCATCTGCACCACCGGGCTGCCGATGGCATCGGCCGCCACCATCTTCATGGTCTGCTGACGCATGTTGTTGCTGACCTGATAGAAGCGCTGCTCCTCGACCTTCTGGCCGCCAAACATCAGCACCTCTTTATGCCCCTTGAGCATCTGCTCGGTAGAGGTGGTGATATTGCCCACCGCATGCTGAATGTGGCGGCTTATCTTGCGAAAACGGCGGCTGATGAGGCCGATGATGATGCCGACCAGGGGACCGACCACCAGGAAGATCACCGACAGCTGCCAGGAGTGATAGAACATCAGGCCGAGCAGGCCCACCACGGTCGCCCCTTCCCGCACCAGAGTCACTAGCGTGGTGCTGGCGGCCGAGGAGACCTGGCTCGCATCATAGGTCACCTTGGAGAGCAGATGACCGGTGTTTTGCCGATCGAAGAAGCTCATCGGCATGGCCACCATGTGGTTGAAGACCTGCTGCTGCAGGCGCATCACCACGTGGTTGCCGACCCAGGCCATGCAGTAGTTGGAGAGGAAGTTGGCCACCCCGCGCAGGGCGACGATGCCGAGCACGAAGAAGGGCATCCACTTGAGCACGCTCGGGTCGCTGCCGTTGATCCCCTGATCGATCAGCGGCTTGATGGAGTAGACGAAGGTGGTGTCGACGGCGGCGTAGCCCAGCATGCCGATGATGCCGCCGATGAGGCCCAGCTTGCGATCGCGCACATAACCGAGCAGGCGTTTGAACACGGGCCAGCTCGGTTGATCATGAGTATCTTGCATTGAACTGCTGCTTGTTAATTGAAAAGACGCGTCATTCTAGCCAAAGCGCCGGCTTCCACCAAGCGCCGTGACGCCGGTACCAGGGGCCATGCGCTCGCTCGGCACTGACCTCCGGCCCCTCTGGGCCGAGCTCCATCACCACCTCTCCGTGCAAGCCAGTGACCCATTGATGGGCCCCGAGCCCCTGATAGCGCGCCACCACCTCGGCCCGGGGAAAGCGCCAGCGATTGTAGAGCCCAGCCCCGTAGACCACGAAGCGAGGAGCCACCGCCGCCACGAAGGCCGGGGTGGATGAGGTACGACTGCCGTGGTGGGGCACCACCAGCAGATCGCTTCTAAGCGCAGAGCCCCAGCGCGCCACCAGGGCTGCCTCGGCCTCTTTTTCGATGTCACCGGGCAGCAGCAGGCTCCACCCCTCACCGTCCAGACGCAGCACACAGCTGCCGTTGTTGCGGCTGTTATCCGCCCTGTGCCCCGACTCGGGCCAGAGCACCCGTACCTGAACCTCCTGCCAACGCCACTGCTGTCCGGCCTGACAAGGCTCGGTGCTGCCTGCGAAGGGGTAGGAAGAGATCTCGCGGCCCACCGCCATCTGACGCAGGAGACGGCGTCGCCCTCCCGAGTGGTCCCTGTCCTTGTGGCTGATCACCAGGGTATCGACCCGGGTGATCCCGCGCTCGTGCAGATGAGGCAGCAAGGCCGCGTCGGCCATGCTGTAACCACCGGGATAGCTGTCCCCGGTGTCATACACCAGCGCCCGCCCTCCCCGGCTAATGACGACACTGAGCCCCTGCCCCACATCGAGCACGCTGACCCTGAGCCCATCGCGCGGCCACCCCACCACCAGCAAGCACAGGGTCAGCGCAGGTAGTAGCAGCCAGCGCCCTCCCGCGAGTGGCAACGCCGTGAGCGCGATCAGGCCAATACCCGCCACCAGACCCCACTCACGACCTAAGGGCCACCAGAGCGAGAGCTGGCCTGCCAGCCACTCGAGCAGCCAGATCACTCCCACCAACGCCTCATTGGAGAGCCACAGCAGTGGATAGGCGAGCGGGGCACCAAGCGGCATCAGCAGCACGCCGATCAGGGCCGCCGGGATGATGACAAGGCCAAAGAGGGGCAAGAGCAACAGGTTGGTGGCAAAGGCCAGGGGCGCCACTCCGCCAAAGAGGGTGACTTGCAGGGGGAGCAGCCCCAGCAGCATCCAGAGTTGCAGCCGCCAGAGGGAAGGGCGCTGCCAGAGTAGCCCTGCCACCATCAAAAGGGCCACCGCCACGAACGAGAGCCAAAAGCCCGCCGAACAAAGCGAGAGGGGATCCCACAGCAGCAGGAGGGCAAAGGCCCAGAGCCACACCCGCCAGGGCGGCCAGGCGCGGCGCCACCAGCGAAGCCCTCCCCATACCAGCACCATGAGCAGCGCCCGCTCAACCGACACCCCGAAACCGGCCAGATAGGCGTAGATGAGAGCGAGTAGCGAAGAGAGGATAATGGCGGGGCGCTCTCCCCAGAGGCGGCCAAGCCACCAGCCGAGCAGCGCGACGATGGCGATGTGTTGACCCGAGATGGCGATGACGTGGGTCAATCCGCCCCCACGAAAGAGTTCCCACTGACGGCGGCTTATCTCCCCCTGCTCACCAAAGGTGAGCGCTCGCAGTAGCGGCGCCTGGGCAAGGGGATGCCAGAGGGCATCGGCGCGGGTCAGCCAGCGTTCACGCAGCCCGGCAGGGCGAGACGCCAGCACCACCACCGTATCCAGGGTACCGGTCGCCGTCACCCCCTTGCCAAGCAGAGTTCGGCGTCCATCCCATCCGGCGGCGTTACCGAGGCCATGGGCCGGCTTGAGCCGGGCCGTCAGCGAGACACGCGACCCCACCGCTGGCGGAGGCAAGGGGCGGTAGAGATTAAGCTGAACCAGAGGTGCGGGCCAGAGGGTTTCACCGTCCAGCTTGCCTGCGCGCACCCACCAGCGACTGAAGCGCTCGTCGCCGCGCTCCCAGCGCTCCAGCGTCCCGACCAGGGAGACCCGCTGCTGGGCAGGCAGCACCTCGAGCCAGGCGAGTCTAAGGTGCAGGCTCAGCTGCAGCCAGAGCAGGCCGAGGCAGAGCCCCACCAACAGGGGCCGCGGCCCGCGCCAGAGGGACAATAACAGGCCGGCCAGGGGCAGCAGTGCCCACGGCCAGTCGGGGATGAAGGGCCAGAGCAGGGCCGATGCCCCGCCCAGGCAAAAACCCATAAGGTGACGGTCCATGGCATTGAGTATTCGTATGGCACGCACGCTTCGCCAACTTGGCCACCCCGTCCGGAGTCGATAAACTGGGCCTTCGTTCATCACGAGCCAAGCCACCGTGAACCATCGCCTGATGTCCCGCCTGGGGTTAACCCCTGAGGCTCTGCGCCAGCAACGCTGGTTTACCCTCTTCGGGGAGCGCCTGCTCGTTCCCCGCCTCTGGCGCACCACCCCTGTTGCCCTGGGGGGGGCCCTCGCCGCCGGCCTCTTTGCCAGCTGGATCCCAATACCCATGCACTCTCTGATCGCCGTGGTGCTGGCGCTGTGGCTCGGGCTCAATCTCCCCCTGGCACTGCTTGCGGTCTGGTTTAACAACCCCCTGACCCTGCCCTTCATGTATCTGGCCGCCTACGAGACCGGCTGCCGCCTGCTCGGGGTCCCGGCCGAGCAGTTTCATCTGGTGTGGCGTCTGGGTTGGCTCGAGCAGGAGGCATTGACCGTGCTTCCCCCCTTCCTGCTCGGCTCCCTGCTGTTGGGGCTGCTGAGCGCGGCCCTCGGCTACCTGCTGCTGGCAGGCGCCCTTGCCCTGTGGCAACGGCGGCGCTGAGTTTGTCCGTGCCAAGCGGTCGACGCGGGTTTACACTCCCGCCTTTTGCGACTCAAGGAGCTAACGCCATGCAGCTCAAGCGCCGGCTCAACCGCTGGATGCCCAACCCGGCCCAGTTGCGCCACCACCCCAGACTGCGGCTGTTTGGCCGCTGGCTCGACACCCCCTTTCTGTGGCACCTCAGCCGGCGCACGGCGACACGCGCCTTCGCCGTCGGCCTCTTCTGTGCCTGGCTACCCGTACCGTTTCAGATGGGGATCGCGGTAGCGGGAGCCCTGGTGCTTGGGGCCAACCTGCCGCTCTCGGTGGCGCTGGTCTGGCTCAATAATCCCATCACCCTGATGCCCATGTTCTATGGGGCCTACACGCTGGGTGTCGCGCTCATCGGCGCTGAGCCTCAGCCCTTTCACATGGAGCTCTCCTGGCACTGGCTGGTGAGCGCTTTCGCAACCGTAGGCCCAGCACTGCTGCTCGGTGCCCTGCTGTTGGCCGGCATCAGTGCCGCCCTGGGGGCAAGCACCATCTCCTGGCTGTGGGTTCGAGCGGTACGTCGCCAGCGGCGCCGCGCCACTCGAGGGGGTTGTTCATGACAAGTACATACAACTGAGTAATAATCGACGCCAAAGGTTGTGAACCTGCGCTTGAGTCCCCATCTTGGAGGGGTTAGCGGACCACTACCGGCCCATTCATCATTAGAGGACTGACAAGATGGAAACCCGTTCTGTCTTTACCGGTGTACAGAGCACCGCCCGCGACACCAACAAGGTGCTGCGCAACACTTACCTGCTGCTCTCCATGACGCTGGGCTTCTCCGCCCTGGTGGCCGGAACGACCGCCATGCTGGCGTTGCCGGCCCCCCACTGGGCCGTCTTCCTCATTGGCGCCTATGGCCTGATGTTCCTGACCGAGAAGAACCGCAACAACAGCATGGGGCTGGTCTTCACCTTCCTGTTTACCGGCTTCATGGGCTACACCCTGGGCCCCATCATCAACCTGTTTATGAACAACGGCGGTGGCGATATCGTACTGACCGCCATCGGCGGCACGGCGCTGACCTTCTTCGCCCTCTCCGCCTATGCCCTGACCACCAAGCGTGATCTCTCCTTCATCGGTGGCATGCTGTTTGTCGGCTTCTGGGTTCTGCTGGTGGCCACCATCGCCAACATTTTCCTGCAGATGTCGGCCCTGCACATGGCGCTCTCTGCCATGTTCATGCTCTTCTCCTCCGGCGCCATCCTGCTGACAACCCAGCAGATCGTGCGCGGCGGCGAGACCAACTACATCTCGGCCACCATCACCCTCTATATCTCCATCTATAACATCTTTGTCAGCCTGCTGAGCCTGCTCGGCGGCAACCGTAACTAAGCCTGATGGCTGCATGACCCCCGCTTCGGCGGGGGTTTTTATTACCCCCTGATTTGGATCAGGATGCACCAACCCCGTTTGCGCTACTATCGGGGTCTCGTTACCGCTTCGGATGTGTCACCTCTCCCATGCCGATGGATATCCTTGGCCCCCTGCGCCGCCTCGTTACCGACAGCCACGTCTACTTTGCCCTCAAGGTGCTCATCACCATACTGGGGATCCTCGCCTTCGCCCTTGTCACCGGTGAGCTGCGCATGGCCGTGCTCCTCTCCCTCGGAGTCGTGGCCGGTGCCATCGCCGAGACCGATGATCACCTCTGGGGCCGTATCAAGAACCTGGCCATGACGCTGGCCTGTTTCCTCTTTGCCAGCGTCTGCGTCCAGTTTCTCTTCCCCTGGCCCTGGCTCTTTGCACTGGGGCTGGCGGGCTCGAGCTTTCTGTTTGTAATGGTCGGTGCCCTGGGGCAGCGCTACGCCACCATCAGCTTCGGCTCCCTGCTCATCGCCATCTACACCATGCTGGGGGCCGCCAGCACTCCCTCTCTCTTCTATCAGCCCCTGCTGCTGTCGGCCGGCGCCCTCTGGTATGGAGTGGTGTCGCTCATCTGGCTCTGGCTGCTCCCCTACAAGACCCTGCACGAGCAGCTGGCCCAGGGCTATTTCGCCCTCGGGCGTTACCTGCTGGAAAAGTCCCGCTTCTTTCCGGCCGACGAGCACGGCAGCCAGGCGATCCGCCACAACCTCGCCCTGCTCAACATAGAGGTGGTGCAGGCGATGAATCTGGCCAAGGCCAGCCTCAACAGCCGCCTGGGCCAGCGCAACACCCCAGAGCTGGCTCGCCTGCTGCAGCTCTATCTGCTGGCGCAGGAGATCCACGAGCGGGCGACCTCGAGCCACTACCCCTACAGTCGTCTCGAGCAGGACCTCAAACAGGGCATAGTGTTGGAAGGATTCCAGGAGGTGTTGCTGCAACTGGCAGAGGCGTGCCAGCGTCTGGGCTATAGCATACTGGTGCACACGCCCTATCATCATTCACGCCGGATCCACTGGACCCTGGAGGCGTTGGGAGATCAGCTCGAGTTCACCCATCTCAAGCAGCACTACCCGAGCAGCCTCTTCACCCCCATGAAGTTTTTGCGCCGTAACCTGGCCAGCATCAATGCCCTGCTGCAGAGCGCCGCCGATCTGCCCGAGCCACAAGGGGAGTTGCCACCCCTGGCACGGCCGGCCCGGATCGGCTGGCAGAGTCTGCGCCAGCATCTCACCCTCGACTCTATGCTGCTGCGCCACGCCATCCGTATCTCCCTCGGCCTGGTGCTGGGCTATGGCGTACTGCAGGCCTTCTCCCTCGACAAGGGGTACTGGATCCTGCTGACCCTGCTGTTCGTCTGCCAGCCCAGTTACAGCGCCACCCGGCGCCGCCTGGTGCAACGCATGCTCGGCACCTTCGCCGGGATCCTGCTCGGCGTTCCCGTGCTGCTGCTCTTCCCCGACATCCACGCCCAACTGGTGGTGATGGGGCTGGCGGCGTTTCTCTTCTTCACCCAGGTGCGCAACAACTACAGCGCCGCCGTCTGTTTCATCACCCTCTATGTGTTGATGGCCTTTAACCTGCTCGACAACATCGGATTGGCCATCGTCGCCCCACGCCTGCTCGATACCGCCCTCGGCTGCCTGCTCGCCTATGCCCTGGTAGCCTGGCTGTGGCCCGACTGGCAATACAAGCGTCTGCCTGCCCTGATTGCCCGCTCCCTGTCGGCCAACGCCAGCTACCTCGACGTCGTGCTCGCGTCCTTGACCCAGGGGCGCACTGAATCCCTCGACTATCGCATCGCCCGCAAGCGGGCCCATCAGGCCGACAGCGAGCTGGCCCTGGCCTGGCAGAGCATGCTGGTCGAGCCCCAGAAGCGGCGCCGCTTTCTCGATCTCTGCTTCTCGCTCACCTGGCACAACCATGCCCTGCTCTCCTACATCTCGGCCCTCGGGGCCCACAGGGACAAGCTGGAGAGCATAGAGGGACTCGACGAGATAGGGCGCTACCTGGAGCAGACTCTGCACAGCGCCGCCCAGCAGGTCACCGGCCAGCCTCCCCTGCCGCCCCATGGACACTGCCCTCTGCTCACCCACGATCAGAGCGAGGAGCAGCAGATGCTGACTCAGCAGCTCAACCTCATCAGCCAGCAGGCCGAAGAGCTGCTGGCCCTGGCCCACCAGACCCGGTTGCTCACACCGGGGTGAGGCGCTACCATGCCCGCCTCATCACAGGAGTCATCCATGGCAGAACTGATTTTCAACGGGCGGGCCATCGCCACCGATGCCCAGGGGTATCTGTGCGACATCCACGACTGGAGCGAGCAGCTGGCACTGCTCTTGGCCGAGCAGGAGGGGATAGTGATGGAGGAGCCCCACTGGGAGGTGGTGCGTTTCGTGCGCAACTTCTATCTGGAGTTCAACACCTCGCCGGCGATCCGCGCCCTGGTCAAGGCGATGGAGAAACACTACGGTCCCGAGAAGGGCAACAGCCGCTATCTCTACAAGCTCTTCCCCAAGGGTCCCGCCAAGCAGGCGACCAAGATCGGCGGCCTTCCCAAACCGGTCAAATGCATCTGAAAAAACACCGCGCCAAGGCGCGGTGTTTTGTTAATGAAAGCGAGGTTAGGGACTATAGGCCACAACTGACCCACTCAGGGCCGTCAGCTGATTGAGCCGTGGCAACATCCCCTGCAGCTTGTCGCGGGAGACGTCAGGCCCCACCACCACCCGGTTGAGCTCTCCCTGACGGGGCGTACGGGGTATGGTGTGCGCCGGATAGCCGGCGGCGCGCAGCTTGGCGACTATGCTGTTGACGCTCTCCACATTCTTGAACGCCCCCAGCTGGATGATCCAGGAGCCCTGACTCGGCGAGGCCGGCTTGGACTTATCGAGGCTGGAGACCAGCTCGCCGAGGGGATCGACCAGCTTGGGCTTATCGACCGGTTTGCTCTCAACCACCTTGGGTTTGACCTCTGCGGGCTTGGGTTTCGTCTGCGCGACCTCGGCGGGCTTGGGCTTGGGTTGCGCCGGCGGCTCTGGTTTGGGCTGGGCGACGCTCGGCTGTGCCGACGCGCTCTGCACCGTGACCGGCTCGGCGATGGGCTCAACCTGCCAGCTGTTCGCCCCCGCCGTCGCTTCCGGGGGCTGGGCCGCCGTCACCTGCGCCGTTTCATGAGTGGCCTGAAGATCGGCCGCCCCCGAAACCTGCAGCGCCGGCTTGGCCGGCTCGAGCTCGGGGCGCAGGGGGATCTTGGCAAAGGCCGCGTCCTCCACCTCCTGCTGCTTGTTACCGTCGAGCAGGTCCGGCAGGAAGATGACCACCAGGGCAACCAGAATGACGGTGCCCACTAAACGATTCTGAAACTGCGAGGCCACTATGACTCCTTTTGCTCGTGCCCGGCCAATACGTCCGCGACAGTATAAAACGAGCCAAAAACGATAACCATATCAAGGGGGTCCGATTGAGCAAGGGCAAGCCGATAGGCCTCCATCACGCTGTCATGACAGGTCGCCTCTTCCCCCAGGGCCAGCTGTAGCTGGCTGGCACTGGCGCCGCGCGGACCGCCCAGCGTGGCCAGGTGCCACTGCCCGATCAGTCCCTTGAGTTCGGCCAGCGACCCGGCCATGTCCTTGTCCTTGAGCATGCCAACCACGGCACGGCGTACTCCGGCGCACGGCATCTGGCGCAGCCGCTTGGCCAGATAGGCGGCGGAGTGAGGGTTGTGCGCCACATCCACATAGACGGTCGGGCTCTGCTGCAACAGTTGCAGGCGGCCTGCCAGGGTCGCGCTCGCCAACCCCTCGCGGATTGCGGCCTCACCAAGGGGCAGATCAAGCGATTCCAGGGCCGCCAGCACGGTGACGGCATTCATCAGGGGCAGGCTCGGCAGCGGCAAGTTCAGATAGGTGTTCAAGCCATGGTAATCCCATCCCAGCTCCCGCGTCTCACCGCGAAAATCATGACCGACCTGGCGAAGATGAGCGCCGATCCGCATCGCTTCACTCGCAATGGTCGCCGGTGGCTCAGGCTCACCGCTGATGGCGGGCTTGCCGGCGCGATAGATCCCCGCCTTCTCCACCGCCACCCGCTCACGGGTATCCCCGAGCCAGTCGCAGTGATCGAGCGCAATCGAGGTGGTCACCGCCACGTCGGACTCCACCACATTGGTGGCATCGAGTCGCCCTCCCAGCCCCACTTCGAGCAGCAACACATCCAGGTTGGCACGGGCAAACTGCCAGAGCGCCGCCAGAGTGGCGAACTCGAAGAAGGTAAGGGAGATGTCCCCACGGGCGGTTTCAACCGCCGCGAAGGCCTCACAGTGGGCCTGGTCGGCCAGCTCGGTCCCGTTGACCCGAACCCGCTCGGTAAAGCGCAGCAGATGTGGCGAGGAGTAGACCCCCACCCGGTAGCCCTGGGCCATCAATATGCTGGCGGCCATGGCGCAGGAGGTCCCTTTACCGTTGGTGCCACCGACGGTGATCACCTTGCACGGCAGTGTGGTCACCCCCAGGCGACGAGCCACCTCACCGACCCGGGTCAGCCCCATGTCGATGTTGGCGGGATGAATGGCTTCCAAATAAGAAAGCCAGTCGACCAGCGACCGGCTTTGATTCTGAGATGAAGAGGTCATGCTTACTCGGCGTCGACGGTCGTGTTCATCAGTTTGGCCATGAGGCCGGCCAGGCGATCACGCATCTCGCGGCGATCGATGATGAGATCGATGGCGCCCTTCTCGAGCAGGAACTCGGAGCGCTGGAACCCTTCCGGCAGCTTCTCGCGTACGGTCTGCTCGATGACGCGCGGACCGGCGAAACCGATCAGCGCCTTGGGCTCACCGACATTGATGTCGCCTAGCATCGCCAGACTGGCGGAAACGCCGCCCAGGGTCGGGTCGGTTAGCACGGAGATGAAGGGCAGACCGGCCTTGGAGAGGCGATCGAGCGCCGCACTGGTCTTGGCCATCTGCATCAGGGAGAAGAGCGACTCCTGCATGCGTGCACCACCTGAAGTGGAGAAGCAGATAAGACCGCGCCCTTCTTTCAGACACTCGTCGACGGCGCGCACGAAGCGGGCACCGACCACGGACCCCATGGAGCCACCGATGAAGGCGAACTCGAAGGAGCACGCCACGACCGGCACGCCCTTAAGGGTCCCCTTCATCACGACCAGCGCATCTTTCTCGCCGGTCGCCTTCTGGGCGGTGGCCAGGCGCTCCTTGTAGCGCTTGGCATCCTTGAATTTGAGGATATCCTGCGGCTCCAGCTCGAGCGCTACCTCGGCACGTCCCTGCTCGTCGAGGAAACGCTCGAGACGATCGCGAGCACTGATACGCATGTGGTGGTCACACTTGGGGCAGACTTCCAGGTTGCGCTCCAGCTCAGCCCGGTACAACACCTGTTCGCAAGCGCTGCACTTGGACCACACCCCTTCCGGGATGTTGTGGCGACGCGGTGCAGTGATCTTGCTCTTGGGAAGAATCTTCTCAAGCCAGCTCATGGAATTCCTTAATGCTTTTTAATGCTTGAAAACACAACAACACCGTGATTGTTCAATGACTTGACGGTATTGCAGGGACATGTGGCCTGCCATTAAAGCACACTTTTTTGGGGGCAGTTACAAAAAACTGGTCGTACCCGGTGCCGAGTCCGGCAGCCACAAGGGGCCCATCGGAACGCGCGGCAGGGCGAATTCGGCCGGGTAGTCCACCTCCACCAGATAGAGTCCGCCCGCCTTGGCGGTGGGGCCCGCCACGTTGCGATCGCGCGCCGCCAACACCTCGGCCACCCACTCCACCGGCTTCTCCCCCTTGCCAACCTCTATCAGGGAGCCGGTGATGTTGCGAACCATGTGGTGCAGGAAGGCATTGGCCTTGATGTCGAGCACTATGTAGGGACCGGAGCGGCTGACGCACAGATGCGTCACGTTGCGCCAGGGGGTGTTGGACTGGCACTGGATGGCGCGAAACGAGCTAAAATCCTGCTCGCCAATCAGGCACTGCCCCGCCGCGTGCATCAGATCCGCATCGAGCCGATCGTGATAGTGACTCACCCCGCGCCCCAGAATGGCAGGACGGTAGTTGTGGTTGTAGATCACATAGCGATAGCGGCGGGCGGTGGCGCTGAAGCGGGCATGGAAATCGTCTGGTACCACCTTGGCCCAGCGCACGGCGATGTCGCCCGGCAGGTTGGAGTTGAGGCCGAGGGTCCAGGCCGACTCCTTGCGCACGGCATCCGTGTCGAAATGGATCACCTGGCCGGTGCCGTGAACGCCGGCGTCGGTGCGACCGGCGCACTGGATCTCGACGGGGTGATTGGCAATCTTGCCGAGCGCCCGCTCCAGCTCCTCCTGAATGCTGATCACTTCCCGTTGACGCTGCCAGCCGAAGTAGCGGCTGCCGTCATATTCGATTCCGAGGGCTATACGCATGGGACACCTGAATGCAATAAAAACGCGGCGAATTATACGCAATGGGGCGTCAAAAAGAAGGGCGGCCCGCGGCCGCCCTGTTTATACACCATGATGAGATCCCGTCAGCCGAGTCGCTTGAGCAGCTTCTCTGCTTCCTTGCGCTGGCTGTCGCTGCCCTGGGCTGCCGCCTCTTCGAGCAGCTCGCGAGCACTGTCTTTGTCGTCAATCTCGAGATAGGCGCGCGCCAGATCGAGCTTGGCGCCCACACCACCGTCATCGGCATCGATGTCAAACTCACTGCGATCGGGTAGCACCTCAGGGAACCCATCGAGACCCACATCCAGGGTCGCATTCTGATAGGGCTCTTCCCCCTGAGCCGCGGCATCGGCTTCGGCCAGCAGGGTATCGATCTCCACGTAGTGGTTATCGGCAGCGGCGTCGCGATCCGGCACGGCAGCCAGCTCGGCTTGCTCAGCCTGCTTGAAGGCATCCTCGAAATCGGCCAAGGCCAACTCGTTAGGATCCTCTCCCCTGGGCTCGGCAAGAGGCTCGTTCAGCGTCAACTCCAACGCCTCGTCGATCGGCGAGAGGGAGACACTGCTGTCATCCGACTCGGCCAGCATCTTGTCGAGCTCGGCATCCAGCTCACTGAGATCAAACTCCTCGTAAGAGTCTTGATCCAATTCGTGGCTATCGTCACCGGGCAGCAGGTCGGCATCGGCCATGAAGGCCTCAGGCGACTCAGCGGGCTCGGGAACCAGATCGGGATCCGCCGGTGCATGGACAGGCGCCTCGGCCTCATGGTCGTCATGGAAGAAGAGCTCTTCTTCCTTCGACTCTTCGAGCTGATAATCGGGCTCAGGCGCCATCATGGGCGCCATCTCTGGCTCCAGCTTCTGATCGGCGGCCAGATCCAGCGCGGCCAATTCGGGCGAGAGCAGATCATCAAACTCATTGCTCTCTTCTTCCATGAAGGCGGCGGTGGACTCGGAGAGGCTCTTCTCCTGCTCTTCCAGCTCACGGCGAGCTCGGGCCCGCAGCCAGAGAGTGACCAGCGCCAGCACCAGCAGCACGGGCAACAGAATGATCATGGCCAGGTTGAGCGGTGACGAGAGCAGATCGAGTAACCAGTTCTTCTCATCCGGTTTGGCGGGCTCCTCACTCGCCGCCACCGGGGTCTGCATCCCCGCCTTGAGCTCGGCGACCTGTTTCTGCAAAGACTCCTGATCTTGCAACTGAGCCTTGAGGGTCTCGAGCTCCTGAGTCAGCGACTCGACTCTCAGCTTGAGACGATGATTGGTCTCGCTCACCTGCGACAGCTGGTTGGTCGCATCATCGAGAGCCAGCTTCATCTCGGTCACGCTGCTGGGTTGCTCGGTCTGGGTCTCGGGCGGCAGCGGCTTGGGTGCCTCGGCCTCTGGTTTGGCCTGCGGCTTATCGTCGACCTTGGCAGGCGTAGCCGGCTCGGTCGGTTTGGGCAGTGGTGCCGGCGCCTTCTCCTCGACCTTGGCCACGACCTGAGGCTGCGGTGCCACTTCCGTCTCGCCGGGCTTGGTGGTGACGTGCGGCTTGCTCTCACCGGCTGGTTTGACCGCCGGTTTGGGCGGGACAGCAACCTTCTTCACCTCGGCGGTGTAACGGGTGCTGATCCCCTTCCAGCTGGCGTTGTCACTACGGAAACGGGCGCGTGCCTGCTCATCGGAGATGCGACTCGCCTCTTGCTCGTTCGGCAGGGCGATAGTCGAGCCCACCAGAATGTGATTGATGTTGCCATCGGCAAAACTGCGCGGGTTCTTCTCGTAGATGGCCACCATGGTCTGATAGACACTCACCCGAGTGCTGGGACGATAGCGATTGGCCAGGCTCCAGAGGGTATCGGTGCGCTGAATTGGCCCATAGCGGCCGACCGTGGCATTGGTCGCCGTCGGTAAACGTGGCGTCGGTGCCACCGGAGCCTGGGCCCGCTGGGGCGCGGCAGAGGGAGTAGCCTGAACCGGCTGGGAAGGCTGGGCCGGCGCATCCGGGCCCTTTAACTCGACAAAGAAGGGTTCACGCTGCTCTGCATGAACAGGAGTCAGCAACCCCAAAACCAGCAGCGTAGCCAATGCTATGCGGGAGTGTCCCATATTCGTTCCTTCGTGTGACGGCTCTATCACATTGAAAAGTTTAGATAGTTAACCCGTTTTATCGAATCACTATAATTCAGCCGACGCTGTCAAACCAGTTATCACTAACCCATCGACTCATTTTTGTCCTCTTTGCCCCTGGCAGAGTGATCCCGCGCAAAAAAATAAGGCCACCCAAGGTGGCCTCATCGTTAGAAATAGTCGCGCAGCACATACTCTGCTGCTTGCACCACCCCCAGCGCCGCCCCTCTCCTGAGGTTATCGGCGACCAGCCAGAGATCCACACCCTGAGGGTGGGAAAAATCCTGACGAACCCGGGCTACCAACACCTCGTCGCGCCCGTTGGCATCACATACCGGTGACGGCACTTGGTCATCTTCGAACAGCGCCACGCCAGCCGCGCCCCGCAGCACCTCTTTGACCTGCTCGGCATCGAGAGGCTGGAGCAGCTCCAGGTGCACCGCCAGCGCATCGCCATAGAAGACCGGCACCCGTGCCAGGGTCGGGTTGATGGCCACCTCTTGTCCCAACACCTTCTGGGTCTCGAGGATCAGCTGCCACTCATCGCGGCTGTAGCCGTTATCCTGCAGCTCACCGCAGTGGCCCAGCAGGTTGAAGGCGATCTGGGCCGGGAAGCAGGCCGGCTCAACCGGACGGGCATTAAGCAGGGCGGCCGTCTGGCCAGCCAGCTCATCGACCCCGGCCTTGCCGACACCGGAGACCGACAGATACCCGCCCACATTGACCCGCGCCACGCCCACTTCTGCATGCAAGGGCTTGAGCACCGCCAGCAATTCACTGGTGACGCCGGAGGCCAGCGCAACCACATTGCGCTGACGATAATCGCCGAGGGCTTCGGGATTGGCCTCCATGCAGACCAAGGGGACGTCATCATCGTTGACGAAGGCGCCGCTGGCGTCGAGCACCAGGCAGCCCTGCTCGGCGGCCACATCGGCCCAGCGCAGGCTGTCGCTGGCGTCCCCGACAAACAGGGCGAGTCGAGCCTCACTCCAATCGAAGTCGGCCACATCACGCACGTCGAGATTACGGCCGAGGGCACGTACCGTGTCGCCCACCTCATCGGCGCTGCCAAGGGGGATGATGGCGTCGACCGGCAGGCCGCGCTCTTCGATCAGTTCCAGCACCAGTTGGCCGGCGGCGGTGCCGGCCCCCAATACAGCGACGCTAAATTGCGCAGTCATGTAAAACACTCCTTGAGAGGATGGGCCCGCCGTGAGGCGAACCCGAAATAATCGATAGTCAGGAAAGGGTAAACCCAAGCTCGGCCAATAGGGGGTGTGTCGTCCCCGTCAGACGCAGTGCCGAGAGCTCACGCCGCTCGGGATAGCGTTTGCGTTGGCGATCGAAGCTGCCGGGCTGGACCAACTCGCGGCGAAAACGGGCGTCGTCCCGGCGGACGTCATAGACCAGGTGCACCAGTCGGCCGATCACGGCCTGATCCGGCTCCTGACCGAGTTGCAAGGAGATCACCTCGGGTGTCGGTAGCAGGGCGGTCAGATCCTGGCGCGCCGGCCGGCCAAGCCGCTCGCACAGGGCGTGATAGAGCATCCAGGTGCCGCGAGCCTTGCCCTCCAGGCTATAACCGGCGATGTGGGGGGTGGCGATCTCGACGAAGGGAACCAGATCGTGCAACAGATCTGGTTCATGCTCCCACACGTCCATCACCAGATGCAGTGGGCCATCCCCTCGCTGACGCGCCAGCAGCGCCTGGTTATCCCACACCTCGCCGCGCGAGGCGTTGATGAGAAACTGGCCCGGCTGCAGACGGGCAATGCGCGTTGCATCGAGCAGATGGTGGGTTGCATCCTCGCCAGTGCGCGTCAGCGGCACATGAAAACTCACCACATCGGCCGAGAGCGCCTCATCCAGCGTGACGAACCCTGTCGCCCCCTCACGCCGGGCCCGAGGGGGATCACAACGCAGCAGCCGCATACCGAGCGCGGTTGCCCGGGTAGCGACCGCACTGCCCGTATTGCCCGCACCCACGACGGCAAGGCTCATCCCCGCCAACGTCAACCCATGCCGCTCGGCCAGCACCAGCAAGGCGCTCAGCACATAGTCGCCGACCGAGATGCGGTTGCAGCCCGGAGCACTGTTAAAGGCAATGCCGCGCTCTGCAAGCAGAATCTGGTCCACGTGATCGGTACCGATGGTGGCAGTGCCGACAAATTGCAACCGCTTCGCCTGGGCCAGCAGATCCCCATTGACCCGGGTTACCGAGCGCACCAGCAACACGTCGGCGTCGCTCAGCTGCGCCGGCTGCATCTCCCGTCCCGGCAGCAGGGTGACCTCCCCCAGCTCGCCAAACAGGGCCTCGACATGGGGCATGTTCTCATCGGCAACGATCTTCAGCACTGGCACCTCCACGGCACACACTGGTAAGGAAACGGCAAGGGGCGCATTCTAGCCCAAAGCGGCGTTCGATTTCATGTCCGTTGCTTGACCCGACTCCCCAGAAAGGCAAAATGACGCACCTCGCCACCTGGAGCCCCTATGCTGACCAATGCCCAAGTTCTTCGTTTCAGTGCGACCTTGATCCTGCCTCTTCTCCTGCTGGCTCTGTCGGGCTGGACCCCATTTCTGACTCACGACCTGAACCAACCCGGACTCTATCTGGCTTATCTGCTCTCGGGTACGGTCGGCCTGCCGGGCCTGCTGGTGACGTTGACCCTGCTGCTGCTACTGAGCCACCTCAAGCTGCGACCGGGGCGGCGCGAATGGCTGCTACTGCTCGCCGTGCTGGTCGCCCTGATGGCGGCCGACTGGGGGATCAAGGCCATCATCAAACACCTGACCCAGGAGCCCCGCCCCTATCTGGTGTGGCTGGTCGAGCAGGGGATCCTCCCCTCCCTCGAGCAATTCTACGGCGAGCCAAACGCTCAGCGTATCGAGCAGATCCGTGCCGCGGGTCAACTGCTGGGGCTACCCGACTGGCTGGCAGGCCACTGGCAACAGGGCGTCAACTATGCCTTCCCCTCTGGCCACACCATAGTCACCATCACTCTGGCCCAGTTCTTTGGCCTGATCTGGCTGGCTCGCGCCCCACGCGGCGCCTGGCTGCTACCGCTCTGGGCCTTGGGTGTGGCCATCTCGCGCCTCTTGCTGGGCATGCACTGGGCGGGAGACCTGCTGGCCAGCGCACTACTCGGCTCCGCGACCGCCATCCTGGGGGCACACTGGTGGTTGCATCGAGCCCTAGCATCGCCTCGATGAGGTCTATCGAGCGGACAGCTTTGACCACGGATCCACAATTCCCTAAAATCCGGCCCAAATAACCGAGCAGGACAACTAACATGAGCGAAGTCATCCACAGCAAGCTGATCATCCTGGGCTCAGGCCCGGCCGGCTACACCGCCGCCGTGTACGCGGCTCGCGCCAACCTCAATCCCCTGCTGATCACCGGGTTGCAGCAAGGCGGCCAGCTCACCACCACCACAGAGGTGGAGAACTGGCCCGGGGACCCGGAAGGCCTCACCGGCCCGGCCCTGATGGAGCGCATGAAGGCTCACGCCGAGAAGTTTGAGACCCGCATCCAGTTTGATCACATCAACGAGGTGACCCTTACCGCACGCCCCTTCCGTCTCAAGGGCGACAGCGGCGAGTACACCTGTGATGCGCTGATCATCGCCACCGGCGCCTCTGCCAAGTACCTGGGCATGCCGTCGGAAGAGGCCTTCAAGGGCCGCGGCGTCTCCGCCTGTGCCACCTGTGACGGCTTCTTCTACCGCAACCAGGAAGTGGCTGTGGTCGGCGGCGGCAACACCGCCGTGGAAGAGGCTCTGTATCTGGCCAACATCGCCAAGAAGGTGCACCTCATTCACCGCCGCGACGAGTTCCGCGCCGAGAAGATCCTGATCAAGCGCCTGCACGACAAGGTGGCCAGCGGCAACATCGAACTGCACACCCACCAGACCCTGGATGAAGTACTGGGCGACGACATGGGCGTGACCGGCGTGCGCTTGCGCGACGTTCGCGACCAGAGCACCCGCGAGCTGGCACTGATGGGCGTCTTCATCGCCATCGGCCACCAGCCCAACACCCAGATCTTCGACGGCCAACTCGAGATGCAAAACGGCTACCTCAAGGTGCGTGGCGGCCTCGATGGCTTTGCCACCCAGACCAGCATAGAGGGGGTGTTCGCCGCCGGCGACGTGGCAGATCACAACTACCGCCAGGCCATCACCTCTGCCGGTACCGGCTGCATGGCGGCCCTGGATGCCGAGCGTTTCCTCGACAGCCAATGAGCCCACGACGCTGACCAAAGGCATGCCAACCGGCATGCCTTTTTCATTTCCAACACACGCACGATGACGCAAGACATGTGGCGACCACAGGGACACCCTTATCCCCCAGCCCCACCCACGGCGCCGCCGCATCGGGGATCAGGCTGTTGGACCCGCCTGGCGGAACCTTTCTCAACGCGCGCCGGCAGAAAACGTGCCCGTGCAGATGCCATCGACCCGCTACCGTGACAAAGCCAAGCCGGGTGGATACTATCTCTCTATAGCTCGTAACCGGTGCCTTTGGATGTCGATGTATCTCACCCAGCTGGATACCCGCTCACTGTATTTTCCCTCCGTAGAGCACGCCCTCGCAGAGCCCAACGGCCTGCTCGCGATCGGCGGCGATCTCAATCCTTCCCGCCTGCTTGCCGCCTACCGACAAGGGATTTTTCCCTGGTATGAACCACACAGGCCCATCCTCTGGTGGTCGCCGGATCCCCGCGGAGTGCTGCTCCCGGAGCGACTCCATGAAGGGCGCACCGCACGCAAACTCTGGCGCCGCGGACAATTCGATATTTGGATCAATCGCGACTTTAATAGGATCATCGAAGCGTGCGCGGCACCTCGCCGCACAGCAGACTCAACCTGGATTAGCAGCGAGATGATCACCGCCTACAAGAGACTTCACGAGCAAGGCGACGCCCACAGTATCGAGATCTGGCAGGCAGGAGAGCCCGTCGCCGGACTCTACGGCCTCAGTCTGGGTCGCGTCTTCTGCGGCGAATCTATCTTCTCGCGTATCGATGGTGGTGCTCGCTTGGCATTGATGGCCCTTTGCCGCCACGTTAGAGCCTATGGCGGCGCTCTGATCGATACCCAGATGCAGAACCCGTTTCTGGCCACCATGGGCGTCGAGGAATGGCCGAGACGGCGCTTTCTCGATGCCCTGGCTCATCTTCAGCAGGAGCCACTTCTCGCAGGCTGCTGGACGCGCAGGCAGGTCAACTATGACTGAAGAGGTAATACTCAGGGTCGGCCTGACCCCACAACACACTTGCAGCTATTTGGGTGATCGGCAGGAACAGTTGCTGGTGCTGATGGATCATAGTCTTCTCAGCCCCAACGGTTATGAACGGCTGCTCAGTGCCGGCTTTCGCCGCAGCGGCAACGATATTTATCGTCCCCACTGTCCCACTTGCTCGGCCTGCCAATCGCTTCGCATCCACAGCCAGGAGTTTGTCCCCAGCAAACGTCAGAAGCGCATCCGCCAGCAAAATCGCAACGTAGAGGTCGTCTTGAGCTATCAAGACAAGCCCGAGTACTACGAGCTGTACGAACGCTATATCCGCGGCAGACACGCCGATGGCACCATGTATCCCCCCAGTCGCAGTCAATATCAGGGGTTTCTCCACTGTACCTGGATGCCTCCCCTCTACATGGAGTTTCGCCAGGGCACGCGCCTGTTGGCCGTGGCGGTCACCGATCTGATGCCCCACTCCCTGAGCGCCATGTATACCTTCTTCGACCCTGATGAGGCGAACCGTTCGCTGGGGGTCTTCGCCATCATGAGCCAGTTGGATCTAGCCGCCAGAACGGGACGAAGCTGGGTCTATCTGGGTTATCTGGTCGAGCACTGTCAGAAGATGAGTTACAAGAGCCAGTACCGCCCTCATGAGCTTCTCATCGGCAAAGAGTGGAAAAAAGTGCCCTCAATCCCCGAGTAAACTTTACACATAGCCTTAAATCCGGCATGATCTCGCCGATTTTTGTTGTGGCTTATCAAGAGGATTCAATGGCTAAAGAAGACAGTATTGAGATGCAGGGCACCATTCTGGAGACTCTGCCCAATACCATGTTCCGGGTGGAACTTGAGAACGGTCACGTGGTGATCGCCCATATCTCCGGCAAGATGCGCAAGAACTACATCCGTATCCTGACCGGTGACAAGGTAACCGTTGCCCTGACCCCCTACGATCTCTCCAAGGGTCGCATCGTTTTCCGCTCTCGCTAAGCCAGGAATTCATACAAAAACCCCAACCAGTCGGTTGGGGTTTTTGTTGTTGGTTTAGTGTTGCATGGTCAGAGGCTGGGTCTGGAAGTTGAAGGTCAATCCCTCCTTGCCCAGATCCACCCTGACCGCCCCACCGTCCACCAGCGAGCCAAACAGGATCTCGTTGGCCAGCGGCTTTTTGAGCTGCTCCTGGATAACCCGTCCCATGGGACGAGCCCCCATGGTCCTGTCGTATCCCTTCTCTGCCAGCCAGTGCCGGGCTGCATCTGTGATCTCGAGCGACACCCCCTTCGCATCCAGCTGAACCTGCAACTCGACGATGAACTTGTCCACCACCTGATAGATCACCTCCATGTCGAGGTGGTTGAACCAGATGATGTGATCGAGACGGTTACGAAACTCCGGCGTAAACGTCTTGTTGATCACCGACATGGCGTCGTGGCTCATATCCTGCTGCTGGAAACCGATGGACTTGCGCTGGGTCTCCTGCACGCCGGCGTTGGTGGTCATCACCAGGATCACGTTGCGAAAATCGGCCTTGCGCCCGTTGTTATCGGTCAGGGTTCCGTTGTCCATCACCTGCAGCAGCAGATTGAAGACATCCGGATGAGCCTTCTCTATCTCATCAAGCAGTACCACAGAGTGGGGATGCTTGATCACCGCATCGGTCAACAGGCCGCCCTGCTCGAAGCCGACATAGCCAGGAGGGGCACCGATGAGACGCGAGACAGTATGCCGCTCCATGTACTCGGACATGTCAAAGCGCAGCATCTCAACGCCCAACGCCTTGCCAAGCTGCTGAGTCACCTCTGTCTTTCCCACCCCGGTGGGACCGGCAAACAGGAAGCAACCCACAGGGCGACGCTCATTACCCAGCCCGGAGCGCGCCAGGCGGATAGCATCGGTCAGCACCTCAATGGCCCTGTCCTGACCAAACACCACCATTTTCAGATTGCGCTCCAGGTTTTTCAGGACCTCTTTATCGGATGCCGAAACCGACTTCTCGGGGATCCTGGCTATCTTGGCCACGATCGCCTCGATCTCGGGCACATTGATCACCTTCTTGCGCTTGCTCACGGGTAACATACGCTGGCTGGCACCCGCCTCGTCGATGACATCAATGGCCTTGTCAGGCAGATGGCGATCATTGATGTATTTGGCCGCCAGCTCGGCCGCGGCACGCATCGCCTTGGCGGTATAACGCACATTGTGATGCTGCTCATAGCGGCTCTTGAGACCCATCAGGATTCGAGTTGTGTCATCCACGCTCGGTTCGACAATATCGATCTTCTGGAAGCGGCGCGCCAACGCATGCTCTTTCTCGAAGATCTGGGAGTACTCCTGATAGGTGGTCGACCCGATACAACGCAGCAGACCATTGGAGAGCAGCGGCTTGATAAGGTTGGCCGCATCAAGCTGCCCACCCGAGGCGGCGCCGGCCCCAATGATGGTGTGGATCTCGTCGATAAAGAGGATGGCCCCCTCCTGACGCTCCAGCTGCTTGAGCAGTACCTTGAGACGCTTCTCGAAATCCCCGCGGTACTTGGTGCCCGCCAACAGTGACCCCATGTCCAGGGAATAGATGGTGCTACCGGCAATCACCTCGGGCACATCACCCTTGACGATGCGATATGCAAGTCCTTCTGCGATAGCGGTTTTGCCGACACCGGCCTCCCCCACCAACAGCGGGTTGTTCTTGCGACGACGGCAGAGCACCTGAATAGTGCGGTTGAGCTCCTGGTCGCGACCGATCAGAGGGTCAATGCGCCCCTCGAGCACGAGTTGGTTGAGGTTGGTGGCAAAACTCTCAATCTGGGCAGAGGAGAGATCATCCTCCCCCTCCGGCGCTGGTTGCCCACCTTGCTCGGGTTTACTCTCTTTGCGCACACCATGAGAGAGAAAGTTAACCAGGTCGAGGCGACTGATATCCGATTTTTTCAGGAAATAGACCGCCTGCGACTCCTGCTCACTGAAGATGGCCACCAGCACATTGGCGCCACTCACCTCGGTATTGCCAGAAGACTGGACGTGAAACACGGCGCGTTGTAATACCCGTTGGAATCCAAGGGTGGGTTGGGTTTCCCGGTCTTCGTCATCGCGGGGGAGCAGAGGGGTCGTCTGGTTGATGAAGGCGGCAATTTCCTGCCGCATGTTGTCGATATCGGCACCACAGGAGAGCAGGGCCTCCTTGGCGGAAGCATTATCCAACAAGGCCAAGAGCAGGTGCTCAACGGTCATAAATTCGTGGCGCTCATCCCGGGCATACTTGAATGCCTCATTCAGCGTCCTTTCCAGATCCTTGTTCAGCATAGGCACCTCCCCTAATACAACAGCTTAACGTGGTGTCATTCAGATCATTTATCAGGCCTTTTCCATGGTACAAAGCAGCGGATGTTCGTTTTTTCGAGCATAAGTATTGACCTGAACCACCTTGGTCTCGGCAATCTCGGCCGTAAACACGCCACAGATCCCCTTACCACTATAATGCACACTCAGCATCACCTGAGTCGCTTTGTCCAAGTCCATACTGAAGAACCTTTGCAAAACCTCTACCACAAAGTCCATGGGGGTATAGTCATCGTTGTTCAATACCACCTTGTACATGGGGGGAGGTTGCACATCAACCCGAGAATCTTGAGCAACCTCTTCATTTACAAAGAGTTCTTTCTGTTTAGCCATCTTTCTCTGGCACCTTAAGATTACTATCAATAGAAAAGCACTTGTCAATAGATTTTGTTAACTCGATCACGCTAGTTTGTTAACAACTTCTTGACTCGATGAATTCTTGGACTAGATTGGTTACTTGCTAATCTGCCCCCAGATGAGGCCAGATATTTCTAGTTTACATGGAGCGGGCGCAGGTTACTCAACGACTTTAGGGTAATCAATAAAAGGATGTAGATGTATGGCAACCGGAACAGTCAAATGGTTCAACAACGCCAAAGGATTTGGTTTCATCTGCCCGGAAGGGGGTGGGGAAGATATTTTTGCCCACTACTCGACCATCCAGATGGATGGCTACAAGACACTCAAGGCCGGCCAGTCTGTCCAATTTGAACTGCAGAAAGGCCCCAAAGGAAACCACGCATCCGTCATTGTGCCCAAAGAAGCACAAAGTATTTAATCACAAGCAGCACGAGCAGATTTGTCGCCACGCCTCCCCCGGGAGGCGGTTTTGTTTCTGTCGCTCCCACGTCGCAGCTGCGCAAGCACCACGCCGAGCAGGGTCAATCCTCCCCCCACCATGTGGCTCCAGGTGAGCCGCTCATCGAGCAGCGTCACCGCCAGCACCGCTGTCATCACCGGCAACAGGTTCATATAGATAGCCGTTCTACTTGGACCGAGCAGGGTGATCGCCTGCATCCAGAGCCACGGAGAGAGCGCCGAGGTAGGAATGCCGGCGTAGAGCACAAACCAGAGGCTCTCCCACCCCGGCAGACGGCCATCCACCAGGAAAAAGAAGGGGGTGAGAAACAGCAGGCTCATCAGCACTTGGCCATAGAGCATCATCCAGTTATCGATACCCAGGCGCCAACGGCGCAGCAACACGCTGTAGAGGGCGTAGGTCAAGGCCGAGAGCAACATATAGACATACCCGACCGACACCCCGTGAACCAGCAGCGCCATCGGATCCCCCTGCCCCAGCAGTATCATCAATCCGCCGAGCGACACCAGGCCACCGAGTAAAGCCCCCCAAGTGGGGCGCTCACGCAGCAACAGGCTGCTCAGCGCCACCGTCATCAACGGCGTCAACCCCATGATGAGGCTGATCTCGGTCGCCCCCAGCGTGGTCGCTGCGTAATAGCCAAAGGTTTGGTTGAGCACCATGCCCAGCAGGGCTAATACCGCAAGCCTGGGGGCACAACGCAGCAGGCGATGACGAAGCAACCAGGCCCGATGACCCAGCCAGGGAGTCAGCACCACGGCAGCCACCAGCCAGCGTGACCAGGCGAGTGCCGAGGGCGACATCAGCTGCACCGCCAGCTTGCTGACGATGCCATTACCCGCCCAGATCGCGATACACGACACGGGAAACAGAAACCAGAGAGAAGGCATGGGAAGAGGGGCCCGGATTGCGATGGTGGGCCATCTTAAGACAGCTGGATGCCACACTCAAATCGGCAGGCAAGGCAGGGAGCAGAGACCCCTTGCCCGCCCGGGGGCAAGGGGGGCCGGTCAATCCTTGATGTAACCGCGCATACGGTGGATCACCGCCTCATAGAATCCTTCGTCCGTGTCGGGGCGCGTGTGGAAAATCTTAAGAAACCACATGTACTGCTCCGGATAACGGGTCAATAGCGACTCCACCGCCTGATTCATGACGAGCGTATCATGGGCCACATCCTCGCTCGGATAAGGCTCGGGGAGCGGCTCAATCACCAACTGGTAATGGCGGCTCACCTCGTCGTAGGCGGCCAATAGCATCAACGGGCGGGCGCCAGTCAGCTTGCACAGACGCGGCAGGGCCGGCAAGGTGGCCTTATCCATGCCAAAGAAGGGAACGAACAGGCTCGCCTCACGCCCGTGATCCTGATCAGGCAGGTAATAAAAGCCGCACCCGGGCTGCTTGAGATGCTTGATGATGGGCTTGAGCCCGGCGCTTCGCTCGTAGATCTTGGCCCCGTTACGTCCCCGCTCGCGGTTGATATAGCGATCAAACACCGCACTCTTGGCGCTCTTCATCATGGTGCTCATGGAGAGGAGATGGCGGTTATCGATAATACGCCCACAGAAATCGATGGCCCAGGTGTGAGGCACCACGAAGATCACCGACTGACCCGCCTCTTTGGCTCTTTCCACGTGCTCCCAGCCAACAACCCGGGTACGTGACTCGAGATACCCAGGGGAGCGCACACTCAGCTCGCCAAAACCCGCAAACGTCTTGATGCCGACCCGCACGCTCTTGTGCAGCAACGCCTCACGCTCGTCGACGCTTAGCTGAGGAAAACAGATCTCGAGGTTGGTACGGGCGATGTAGCACTGCTTCTTCGACAGACGCACCAGAAGCGGGGCCAAGGCATCACCGAGAAGGTCTCGCACACGGGGGGGCAGATAGCCCATCAGACGCAGGACGCCGACACCGAGCCAGGCCCCCCAGTGTTTGGGGTGAAGCAGCTCACGGCGAAAAGAGTGATCGAACACAGGATCTAACTGGCTCATGGTATTCCAGAGGGTCGATAGAACGAGGGGGGCATTTTAGCCCATCCCCCCCCAGGCTCAAAGATTACCGACACCATGGGTGCGGGCGACGTTCAGGATCTGCTCGCTCCAGCGGCGCTTTTGCTCATCGCTCATCCAGCTCGCCTCGACCCCGTTAAGCGCCAGCTGAACCACCTGCTCCGCTCTCAGGGAGAGCCCCTCAACCAAAGCCCGATAGTTGGCCGTGAGATAACCGCCGAAGTAGGCCGGATCGTCGGAGTTGACCGTGACGCAGAGCCCCCGCTCCAGCAGCTCTCTCATGGGGTGATCGCTCATCTGTTTGACCACCTGCAGCCTGAGGTTGGAGAGGGGGCAGACGGTCAGGGGCAGCCGGGTGCGAGCCAGCACCTCCAGCAAGGCAGGATCGTCGATGGCGCGCACCCCGTGATCGATACGCCGCACCTTGAGCAACTCCATCGACTGCCAGATGTAGTCGGCAGGCCCTTCCTCCCCCGCGTGGGCCACCACGGGCAGCCCGATTTCCCGCACTCGTTCGAAGACACGGGCAAATTTCTCGGGTGGGTTACCCCGCTCGCCCGAATCCAACCCGACGCCGTGTAATCGATCGAGCCAAGGCTCGGCTTCTGCCAGCGTTTGCCAGGCGGACTCTTCGCTCAGATGGCGCAGGAAACAGAGGATGAGGCGCGAGCTGATCTGCCAACGACGCAGTCCCTCCTCAAGCGCCCCCATCAACCCCTCCATCACGACCGAGAATGGGATCCCGCGCGCCGTGTGGGTTTGGGGATCGAAGAAGATCTCGGTATGGACGATACGCTCCTGATGGCAGCGCTCCAGATAGGCCAGGGTCAGATCATAAAAGTCTTGGGCGGTGCAGAGTACGGCAGCGTTTTGATAATAGAGATCAAGAAACGATTGCAGATCGGTGAATTGATAGGCCGAGCGAAGCGCCTCAACCGACCCCCACGGCAGCGCGATACGGTTACGCCTGGCCAGCGCAAAGACCAGCTCAGGCTCCAATGTGCCCTCGATATGCAGATGCAGCTCTACCTTGGGTAGTTCGGCAATCAATGTCTCCATCATCATTACCTCCACAAGAAAACGGCTGTAACCCTGTTGCCAAACGGGCTTATAATCCCCGCGTTAAATAAGCTAACTAATTGATAGAGTAGGTTGTTCCAACCTCGCATGCCACGCAAGGAGGCTATATGAAGAAAAGTGTGATTTGTGACATCGACGGCGTCATTTTGCACAACAACGATCTGATCCCGGGCGCCGATCGCTTTGTCCACCGCCTCCTCGAGCAGGGCAACAAACTGCTGTTTCTGACCAACTATCCGGCCCAGACCCAGAAAGATCTGCAAAATCGCTTCCGCTCCGCCGGCATCGAGGTACCGGAAGAGTGCTTCTACACCTCCGCCATGGGGACCGCCGACTTCCTGCGTCGCCAGGATGGCAAGAAGGCCTATGTGATCGGCGAGGGAGCCCTGACCCACGAGCTCTACAAGGCGGGGTTCACCATCACCGACATCGACCCCGACTTTGTGGTGGTGGGCGAGACCCGCAACTACAACTGGTCCATGATGCAGCTGGGGGCCAAGTTCGTGGCCCAGGGTGCCCGCTTCATCGCCACCAACCCCGATACCCATGGACCCCATATGTACCCGGCCTGCGGTGCCCTCTGCGCCCCCATCGAGCGCATGACCGGCAAGAAGCCCTTCTACGTCGGCAAACCGAGCGCCTGGATCATCCGCGCGGCGCTCAACCGGATGGAGGCGCACTCCGAGAGCACCATCATCATCGGCGACAACCTGCGCACCGATATTCTGGCCGGTTTCCAGGCGGGCCTCGAGACCATACTGGTGCTCTCCGGCGTCTGCCGGGCTGAGGACATCGATCAGGTCCCCTTCCGCCCTAATCACATCTTCGCCACTGTCAACGAGATCGACATCGTTTAGGAACCCGTTACACCATGGACTTGATGATCATCGCCGTGGCCTTTGGCTGCGGCATGCTGGCCAATCTGCTCAGACTCCCTCCCCTGCTCGGCTATCTGGCGGCCGGCTTCGCCCTCAAGGGGATGGGGTTCTCCCACAGTGAGACGCTGATCACCCTGGCCGACCTCGGGGTGACCCTGCTGCTCTTCACCATTGGCCTCAAGCTGGAGGTCAAGACCCTGCTCAAGCGGGAGGTGTGGGGCACCACCAGCCTGCACATGCTGCTCTCGTCCCTGCTCTTCACCCTGGTCCTGCTCGCCTGCAAGGGGCTCGGCGTCCCCCTTGCCGAGGGACTAAACTGGCAGCTGGCCATGCTGCTCGCCTTTGCCCTCTCCTTCTCGAGTACCGTCTTCGCGGTCAAGGTGCTCGAGGAGCGCAGCGATATGAATGCCCTTTACGGCCGCCTCGCCATCGGCGTGCTGGTGCTGCAAGACCTCTTTGCGGTGGCCTTCCTCACCGCATCGAGCGGTAAGCTGCCGAGTCTGTGGGCGCTCTGGGTACTGGCGCTTCCGCTGCTGCGTCCTCTGCTCTTCTTGCTGCTCGAGCGTGCCGGTCACGGCGAGCTGCAACTGCTGATGGGGATCTTCCTCGCCCTGGTGGTCGGCGCCGGTGGCTTCGAACTGGTGGGGCTCAAACCCGATCTCGGCGCCCTGGTCATGGGGATGCTGCTGGCCAGCCACCCGTCCGCCAGCGGCCTAGCCAAGTCGCTCTTCAACCTCAAAGATCTCTTCCTGGTCTGCTTCTTCGTCTCCATCGGTCTGCACGGGCTCCCCACCTCGGATACCCTGCTGATGGCGGCCATACTGCTGCTGGTTCTACCGCTCAAGAGCCTGCTCTACTACGTGGTCTACTGCAGTGCCCGCCTGCGGGTGCGCACCGCCCTGCTCTCCACCCTGGCCCTCTCCAACTTCTCCGAGTTCGGGCTTATCGTGGGCGCTATCGCCACCAAGGCAGGCTGGTTGCCCACCGAGTGGCTGGTCGCCATCTCCCTCGTGCTGGCCGCCAGCTTCATGGTCTCGGCCCCCCTCAATGGCCTCGGGGAGCGCCTCTACCATCGCTATGGTGACCGCCTGCGGCGCTGGCAGACCAGCATGCTGCACCCGGAAGACAGACCCATCGAGTTGGGTGATGCCCAGGTGATCGTGCTCGGTATGGGGCGCATCGGCCAGGGGGCCTATGCCGAGCTGGAGCGGCGCCATGGCCCAGTGGTGCTCGGTGTCGAGAATGACAACAGCAAGCTGCCGACCTTACGCGAGCGCGGCTTTAACGTCATTGAAGGGGATGCCACCGATACCGACTTCTGGGACAAGGTATTGCTCTCCAACCAGGTCTCTCTGGTGCTGCTCGCCATGCCGCACCACTCGGGTAACCTCTATGCCATCGACAAACTGCACAGCCACAACTTCAAGGGACGGATCGCCGCCATCGTCCGCTTCGAGGACGACATTCCGTCCCTGCTCGAGCAAGGGATCGATGCGGTATTCAACGTCTATAACGAGGCGGGCAGTGGTTTCGCCCGTCATGTGATGCGTGAGCTGCGCCCCTTCGAGCAGCATGACCCCTTGGCAAGCGACGACAAGGTGGCTAAGGTCTAAGGCGATTAGAATACTAAACGGGGGCATGATGCCCCCTTCATTCGCTGCCAAGGAGGTTTCATGTCTTCCCCTCTCATCACCGACCTCGTGCTCTTCTCCGAGTCCATCACCCCCAATCCCCTCTACCCGGCCAAGGAGCGCCTCATCGCCGGCGATCCCAAGCAGTTGCTGTGGAACCACTACTCGGATCCGAGCGCCCAGTTTCACGCCGGTGTTTGGCAGGGAGAGCCGGGGGCATGGGAGGTACGCTACACCGAGCACGAATTTTGCCACCTGATCGAGGGTAGGGTGCGTCTCTCGGATCAGGAGGGCAACAGCATGACCCTGGTTGCCGGGGATCAGTTCGTCATCCCGGCCGGGTTTCGCGGCACCTGGGAGACCCTCGAGACCTGCCGCAAGATCTACGTCATCTTCGAGCCTAGAGAGCAGCCTTGAAGGATGCATAAATAACCACAGCAGAAGCCGGAGATTCTCCGGCTTTTCTGTTTGCAAACGGGCGGCGCTCTGGCATTGTGAAAGGCGAGGAATGTAAACGGACTTTCGGGCCCAAACGTGGGGGGCCCAACAAAAATAAAGAGGATTTACATCGATGTGCTCCATCTTCGGTATTCTGGACATCAAGTCTGACGCGGCCGCCCTGCGCAAATCGGCGCTGGAGATGTCCAAGCGATTGCGCCACCGCGGGCCCGACTGGTCCGGCGTCTACAGCACCGACAAAGCCATTCTGGTGCACGAGCGCCTGGCCATCGTCGATCCGGGCAACGGCGCCCAACCCCTGTACAATCCCGAGCGCACCCATGTGCTGGCCGTCAACGGCGAGATTTACAACCACAAGGAGCTGGAGAAGAACCTCAAGGTCGACTTCCAGTTCCAGACCCACTCCGACTGCGAGGTGCTGCTGGCCCTCTACAAGGAGAAGGGCCCCGCCTTTTTGGACGATCTCAACGGCATCTTCGCCTTCATCCTCTATGACGCCGAGCAGGATGCCTACCTGATTGGTCGCGACCACATGGGGATCATCCCCCTCTACACCGGCCGCGACGAGCACGGCAACTTCTACGTCGCCTCCGAGATGAAGGCGCTGGTACCGGTCTGCAAGAGCGTCGAAACCTTCCCGCCGGGACACTACCTGTGGAGCAAGGATGGCGAGCTTAAAACTTGGTACCAACGCGACTGGATGGAGTACGGCGCGGTCGAGCACAACGTCAGCGACAAGGCCGAGCTCAAAGCCGCCCTGGAAGCGGCGGTCAAGCGCCAGCTGATGTGCGACGTGCCCTACGGCGTGCTGCTCTCCGGCGGGCTGGATTCCTCCGTCATCTCCGCCATCACCAAGCTCTATGCGGCGCGCCGCATCGAGGACGATGGCAAGAGCGAGGCCTGGTGGCCGCAGCTGCACTCGTTTGCCGTCGGCCTGGAAGGCTCGCCGGATCTGACCGCGGCCCAGAAGGTCGCCGATCACCTCGGCACCATCCACCACCAGATCCACTTCACGGTGCAGGAAGGCCTCGATGCCCTGCGGGACGTCATCTATCACCTCGAGACCTATGACGTCACTACCATCCGCGCCTCCACGCCGATGTACCTGATGGCCCGCTACATCAAGGCGATGGGGATCAAGATGGTGCTCTCGGGCGAGGGCTCCGACGAGCTGTTTGGCGGCTACCTCTACTTCCACAAGGCGCCCAACGCCCGAGAGTTCCACGAGGAGACGGTGCGCAAGCTCGCCTCTTTGCACCTCTATGACTGCCTGCGGGCCAACAAGTCCATGGCCGCCTGGGGTGTCGAGGGTCGCGTGCCCTTCCTCGACAAGGAGTTCATGGACGTGGCGATGCGCCTCAACCCCGCCGATAAGATGTGCGGCAAGGGCAAGATCGAGAAACACATCCTGCGCGAAGCGTTCGAGGATCTGCTGCCGCATGAAGTAGCGTGGCGCCAGAAGGAGCAGTTCTCCGATGGCGTAGGCTATTCGTGGATCGACAGCCTCAAAGCTATGGTGGAAAAAGAGGTGACGGATCAGATGTTCGAGGCCGCGGCCTATCGCTTCCCGGTCAACACCCCGCTGACCAAGGAGGCCTACTACTACCGCGCCATCTTCGAGGAGCACTTCCCGCTGGAGTCCGCCGCCCGCACCGTACCCTACGGCAAGTCGGTCGCCTGCTCCACCCCGACCGCGCTGGAGTGGGATGCCAAGTTCAAGGAGATGGCCGACCCATCGGGCCGCGCCGTGCTCGACGTGCACCAGCAGTCCTACTGATGAACAACAACCCCCGCCCAGGCGGGGGTTGTTGTTTGTGCGCCGCCCCGTTAGCCTGACCCCCCTCTCTCAACGACAAGGATGTGACGATGATACGCCTCTTCGCGCTGCTACTGGCTTGCGCCCTGCTCCCCCTTCCCACCCTCGCCTCCGGCTGGGCAGAGGGGCAACCCGGTTATAGCCAGGAGTACGACCCCGCCCGCAACCCCCTCGACGATCTCGCCTCGGCCCGTCTCAGGGCGGCGGTGGAAAAGAAGAAGATCCTGCTGTTTGTCGGCGGCCAATGGTGCAGCTGGTGCAAGGAGATGAACCGCTTCCTCGACGCCGATGCCTCCCTCGGCAAGGCCTTCACCGACACCTTCGTGGTGGTCAAGGTCAACGTGAGCGACGAGAACAAGAACAAGGCATTCCTCAGTCACTACCCCGAGTTTCAGGGGGTGCCCCACTTCTATGTGCTGGACAAACAGGGCAACCTGCTCGAGTCGGTCAACACAGGCCTGCTCGAAGAGGGGAAGAGCTACAGCCGCGACAAGTTCGTCCGCCTTATCGACTACTTCGCCAAGCTATGATGCGAAAGCTTAAGCGTCGCCCAGGCGACGGCCAAACTCGCGCGCCATGGCCAGATCGAGAAAGCCGTCGCCCTTCTTGTGGGTACGCAGAAACTGGTAATAAGCGAGTAGCCTGACCAGCTGCTCGGGGTCGACCGCCGGCAGGGGCGCCTGCTCGGCAACGAGGGAGAGGGCCCCTTGCAGGGCCTCACGGTCGACCACCTCGGCCTGACGGTAGAGGTAACCGCAACCGGTGGCAAGCCACTCCAACGAGCAGTTGGCCCCCATGGCGATCTGGTTGGCCTTGGCCAGGCTCGGCTCGGCCCCCTTGAGGTATTTGCGCAGCAAGGCCTCGGAGAGGCCCACCTTACGGGCGAAAGCGCTGACACTGCCCTCCCCGATGAGCTGGGTCAGGCGTTCGGCGAATCCGGACATCTTCGTACCATGGTTCGAATTGAAACGGACCCTCATCTTGCCACGGCCACCCCCCTTGGCCAAGATGGGGGACTTCTCATCACGGAGCTTTGACCATGCAACGCCTCTCTTTGCACCCGCAAGGGCCCGACTTCTCCCGCCTCATCATGGGCTACTGGCGCCTGATGGAGTGGCAGCTCACCCCGGCCGGGCTGCTCGATCTTGTCAAGTTTCACCTCGATCTCGGCATCACCACCATTGACCACGCCGACATCTATGGGGGGTATCAATGTGAGGCGGCCTTCGGCGCCGCCCTGCGCCTCGAGCCCTCCCTGCGCGATCGCATGGAGGTGGTGAGCAAGTGCGGTATCGCCCTGACCGCCAACCCGGCTCACCGGCTCAACCACTACAACACCAGCCGCGAACACATCATCGCCAGCGCCGAGCGCTCCCTGAGCAACCTCGCCGTGGACAGCCTGGATCTGCTGCTCATCCACCGCCCCGATCCCCTGATGGACGCCGACGAGGTGGCCGAGGCCTTCGTGTGCCTCAACGAGGCGGGAAAAATCCGCCATGCCGGGGTCTCCAACTTCACCCCGAGTCAATTTGCTCTGCTCCAGTCGCGCCTCCCCTTCCCCCTGGTGACCAACCAGGTGGAGATCTCCCCGCTCAACCAGAGTGCGACCCTGGACGGTACCCTGGATCAGTGCCAACAGTTGGGCATACGCCCGATGGCCTGGTCCTGTCTTGGCGGCGGGCGCCTCTTCCACGCCCCGGAGTATGCGCCACTGCGCCAGGAGCTCGAGACCATTGCCGCCGAGGTGGGTAGTGAAAGCATTGAGCAGCTGGTCTACGCCTGGGTGCTGATGCTCCCCTCAAGGCCGCTGCCCATCATCGGTTCGGGCAAACGCGAGCGCATCGCCCAGGCGGCCCGCGCCACCGAGATCAGCCTCTCACGCCAGCAGTGGTTCCGCATCCGCAAGGCGGCGCTCGGTGTCGACGTGCCTTGAGCGTGGATGGATGGCGCTCAAGCATGCCAGACGAAGCCCAAAATGAAGAAGGCACCCTAGGGTGCCTTCTCTGGTCTTAGTGGCGCGGTGAGCGCGGTGGACGGCGCGGAGCATCCGTCTTGGGCTTGGCCTGGTTAACGGTCAGGGTACGGCCACCCACTTCGGTGCCATGCAACCCCTTGATCGCCGCCTCGGCTTCGCTTCCAACCGGCATCTCGATAAACCCGAAACCTTTGGACTTGCCGGTTTCACGATCCATGATGATGTCAGCCTTCTCGACCTGACCAAACTGAGAAAAAATCCGTTCCAGCTCGTCATTGGTCATCCGGTACGACAGATTTCCTACATAAATCTTCATGCCATCCACTCTCGATTCAGGTGCCTTCACTGTGCATTCACCACCCGACGGTAAGGGCACAACCCCCCGGGCTGTTTGCCGGGACTCCCCCGGCCTTCCCTGTCACAGCCAAACCGCAGCAAAACAGGCAAGTCACTCCTTGGGCAGTATCCGGTCTTTATACTGAATTGTCGAGAAATTAGTCAGCCTTCCTGCAGGGGTTGCAGCCTGCGTCTCAACGCCGCCTGGCTGTGCCAAGCCCGGCGAAAAGCGAAGCGATAGACACCCGGGCTCACCTCATAGGCCTGCTCCCGAGCAAGCTGAAGCAAGCCCAGGGCCTCATCCAGCTGACGCTCGTCGAGGGCGAGATCCAGGGCAAAGCCCAGCCACTCCCCTTGATGGCCCACCTGACGCTCCAGACTCAGGGCATGGAGTGTGGTGCGGGGGAGCGCCTGCGCCTTGTCCCGGCTGGGGCAGAGCAGATAGAGGTGCCCCTCGTCCCACGCCAGCTCGGCCAGGCGCCAGGGCTGCCAGCTGCGGGGGAGCAGTAGCATCAGGGCCACCAGGGCGCCCAACACCAGCGCAGCCCAACGGGCGGCATCCATGGCCCCCCACCCACTCGCGCCCCAGAGGGCTGCGACGACGGCAAGGGCGAGCAGCAGCGAGATGACGAGACGATAGCGCAGTGCCGGCGGCATCAGCAGAGTCGTGGCGGGGCGCCGGCTCAATTCGGTAACGGTGAGTAAAGACATGGGGGCTCCTGTAGCAGGAGCTCATTGTGGCCACAGGCAAGGCCGCTGACAAGGGCGTGCCCGTCCGGATAGTTTATTGATATGCTCAGCGCCAGTGTTTTCATCATTTTCCCTGCGAGGAACGGGTCTCATGCTCACCGCTTTACTACTCGCCGCCACCCTGCAGGCCGAGGCCATTGGCAGCTATGCCGCCGGCTGCCTGAAGGGGGCTGAGGCGCTCCCGCTCTCGGGCCCAGGCTACCAGGTGATCCGCGCCAAGCGGCTGCGCTACTATGGCCATCCCGACCTTATCGACTACCTGGAGCGGCTGGCGCGCCAGACCCGTCAGGCCGGACTGCCCAACCTGTATATCGCAGATCTGGCCATGGCCCACGGCGGACCGTTTCGCAGCGGACACAGCAGCCACCAGACCGGTCTCGACGCCGATATCTGGTTTCGGATGAGCAACCGGCCGATCGGTGCCGCCGAGCGCGATGCGCCCCGTGAGTGGCCCCTCATCGACGAGCCCAGCTACCGCCTGCTACCGGGCCGCTTTGGTCAGCAGCAGTTAACCCTGCTGCGCCTGGCGGCCCAAGCCCCTCAAGTCGAGCGCATCTTTATCAACCCGGCCATCAAGGCCGAGGTGTGCCGCCGCGCCCCTGACGCCCCCTGGGTAGGCAAGCTGCGCCCCTGGGTGGGCCACTTCAGCCACTTTCATGTGCGCCTGCGCTGCCCGGCGGGGAGCCCGGAGTGCGTCAATCAGGCGCAGATCCCGCCCGGCAATGGCTGCGGCGAGGAGCTGGCCGCCTGGCTCAAAGACAAGCCCCAGTTGCCCAAGGTCTCGCGAGAGCGGCCCAGCCCGCGCCTGCCCGCACGCTGTGGATGATGTTCAAGGCCATGCCAACCTGATATGGTGGTAAGATTCAAATCATTAAGGAGAACAAGATGATAGAGCGCACGTTACGGCGCCGTCTGCAACGGATGATGGCCCTGCTGCCACTGCTCTTGATGCTCACCGGCTGTGGCGTCAACACCATTCCCGAGCTTGATGAGCAGGTCAAGGCGAGCTGGGCCCAGGTAGAGAACCAATACCAGCGCCGCGCCGATCTGATCCCCAACCTGGTCGCGACCGTGCAGGGCTACGCCAAGCATGAGCAGGAGACCCTCAAGGCGGTCACCGACGCTCGTGCCCGGGTCGGTAGCGTGCAAGTGAACGACCCGGCCCAGTTCCAGGCTTTCGAGCAGGCCCAAAACCAGCTCACCAGTGCTCTCTCTCGCCTCATGGTCGTGGTCGAGCGTTACCCCGAGCTCAAGGCAGATCGGCAGTTTATGACCCTGCAGGCCCAACTCGAGGGCACCGAGAACCGCATCAGCGTGGCACGGCGCGACTATATCGAGTCGGTGCGCCGTTTCAACACCGAAATTCGCACCTTCCCCGGGGTGATCTGGTCCAAGCTGCTCTATTCGGATCTTGACGCCAAGCCCAACTTTAGCGCCAAACCGGGTAGCGACGAGGCTCCCAAGGTGAGCTTCCAATGAGCGCGGTTCCCCGACCTTGGCGGCTCCTGCTGCTACTCCTTTTCACCTTCAACCTGCATGCAGCCCCCGACTTCCCGGCCCTGAGTGGTCGGGTGGTCGATGAGGCGCATCTGCTGGATCCCGGCCAGCGTCAGAGCCTGAGCCACCGACTCGCCCAGTTCGAGCGCCAGAGCACCATACAGCTGGTGGTGGTCACTCTTCCCTCCCTGCAAGGCTACCCCATTGAGGATCTCGGTTATCAGCTGGGCCGGCACTGGGGCATAGGCCAGAAGGGCACAAACAACGGCCTGCTGCTGATCATCGCACCAAGCGATCGCAAGGTGCGCATTGAGGTGGGCTATGGCCTCGAAGGGGATCTGCCCGATGCCATTGCATCGAACATCATTCAGACCCGGATCCTGCCCCTGTTTCGCCAGGGGGATATGCCGGCTGGCATCGATGCCGGGGTAACGGCCATCGAGCAGGCCCTGACCGGCCACTATCAGGCCCAGGACGATGAGAAGCAGGATAACAGCTTCTGGCTGTTCGTCATCATGGTGATCATCATGATCCTGTTGCAGGCGTTTCGCGGCGGCCGGGGTGGTCGCGGTGGCCGGCGTGGCATCTATATTGGCGGCGGCAGCGGCCTCTCCGGCGGATTTGGCGGAGGCGGCTTTCGCGGCGGCGGTGGTAGTTTCGGTGGCGGCGGCGCCTCCGGTGGTTGGTAATTCGAGGAACGCGGCAATGTTATCCAAGCAATTTATTCACACTCTCAACGCCCGGGTGAAAAAGGTCGAGCAGGCCACCGACGCCGAGCTGGTCACCGTACTGGCGCCGGCCAGCGATGGCTATCGCTTCATCCCCACCCTCTGGGCGGCACTGCTGGCCATGCTCACCCCCCTGCTGGTGCACGAACTGGGCTTTTGGATGGCCTGGCACGAGATCCTGATGGTCCAGTGGGCGGTCTGGCTGCTGCTCACCCTGCTGTTCCAGTGGACCCCGATCAAGATGCGGCTGACGCCAGCCTCGGTGAAGCGCCATCGCGCCTCTCTGATGGCCAGGCTGCAATTTATCGAGCAGGGGCTGCACCGCACTCAGGAGCGCCTCGGGGTGCTGATCTTCGTCTCGGTGGCCGAGCACTATGTCGAGATCCTGGTGGACGACGGGGTCGCCCAACATATCGACAATCAGGTATGGCAAGAGATCATCGACGAATTTGTGGCCGAAGTACGCCGTGGCAAGGTGGAGGATGGCTTTGTGGAGTGCGTGCGCCGCACCGGAGAAGTCCTGGCCGATGCCTTCCCTCCGACCCATGATCGCAACGAGCTCTCGGACGATCTGGTGGTGCTGGATCAGCCATAAGGCGAGAAAGTGCACGCCCTTTGTCTAACCCCTGTGCAAACGGTGAAGAACATGAAAATTAAGGGGAAAAAAGGTTGACCCCACACCGGCTTTCCCCTAGATTACGCCCCGTTCCAGCGATAAGGCTGGCGCGGTGGTGATGGGCCACGTTAATCCACCATCGACAATTTGCGGTGAGGTGTCCGAGTGGCTGAAGGAGCACGCCTGGAAAGTGTGTATACGGCAACGTATCGAGGGTTCGAATCCCTCCCTCACCGCCAGCTTTAAGCGGTGAACCGCAGTGGTGATTGACCACACGAAAAACAATCGACAATTTGGTGAAATGTCCGAGTGGCTGCCCGTCGATGATGTCGACATGCAAAGCACGCAGAGCGTGCTCCGCACAGCCAGCAAACATTACGCTGACAAAATTTGGTGAGGTGTCCGAGTGGCTGAAGGAGCACGCCTGGAAAGTGTGTATACGGCAACGTATCGAGGGTTCGAATCCCTCCCTCACCGCCAAATTTGCAAGGGTCTACTCAGGTGGGCCCTTGTTCGTTTCTGGCCCTGGGCCCGAGAGGGAGGGTGAGAAGCCTCGACGGGTTCGAGCGGAGCAGCCTTGCTGCGACGAACGTCCGAAGGACGCCCCGAAGGCGTGAGCCGCCCTGGCGGCGAATCATCCTTCCCTCACCGCCAATTTTGCAAGGGTCCACTCAGGTGGGCCCTTGTTCGTTTCTGGCCCTGAGCCCGAGAGGAAGGGTGAGAAGCCTCGACGGGTTCGAGCGGTGCAGCCGTACTACGACGGACCGCCATCGACCAGGCCATCGCCGAGGTTCGCGGTGCGCTCGGGCCGATACCCATAACGCTGCACGTGCGCACCGCCAATCGGCGGGCGCGGGCCTGTTATCAACGGGCGGGGTTCACCCTTATCGACGCGGGCATCAAGATCAACGCGCGCGATGCATCGGTCCCCTTCTGCAAGATGGTGCACATTCCCCTTAAGCCAGGATCCGATACGGCATCCTTGCGCCGACGCCCCACCTCGCGCCGCCCCCGCGGATGCGGGGGCAGAGAGCAAGACAGCCGTTGCATCGGCGCGGTGCTCAGGCCTGCCGCGCCGCTATCTCGCCTGCGTAGCGCTGCATCTCATCCTGGGTGAGTGAGGCCATCTTGCGCCCATCGAGGTAGAGATCCACATGGCTTTCACGGCGCACCCCTTCCATCACGGCGCGGCGACCGTCTCGGTATTGCACCTCCATGCGGGCACGATCGGGCTGCGGATAGCTCAAGTCCACCTTCTCAACATGGCTGCGGCTGGCCAGAGGCACTGTGGTCAGCTCACTGCCCAGATGAGGATTGACCTCGATCACCGATCCGATGGGCGTATCCACTACTGCGGGTCCCTTCTGGGTGATGGGGTTTTTACCGGTCCAAAATTCGACGGTGTTGAAGACGAAGAGATCGGCGGTCGCCGTGAAGGCATAGACGGGGCTCAGCAGCATATAGACACCGGCGCGACCATAGCGGTTATCGACCGTCTTGAGGTTGACCTCGGTCAGCATCTTGGAGAGCCCCATCTGCCCCATACAACCTGACATGCCCATCACGGCCAACAGACCCAGTGCCACATTTTTTGCCTTTAACACGCCTCTTCTCCCAATCAGTAAACAGTCACGGGCGGCGAGTGTGATCCCCCGGGGAGTGCGAGACAAGGCTGGGCGGAGATCCGGTACAGTCTGGGTTCAAGATGACGGCTTGTTTGCTTATAACTCATTCATTTAAAAGAAAAGAGCGACAGTCTGTGTCGCTCTTTGGGTGAGAAGAAGGCGGCTAACCGGGCCGATCGCTGTGCCCCAGATCGCGCTCCGGCGCTATCAGATCGCGCACCCTCTGCTTGATCTCCTTGGCCTCGGGAAAACCGCCATCGGCGACCCGCTCCCACACCTGCACCCCGTCCACCAGGATCCGGAATTCTCCCTTGTTGGCGGGTACCAGCGCCACCTCGCCCAGCTCGGCATCGAAGGTGGAGAGCAGCTCCTGCGCCAACCAGGCAGCACGCAGCATCCAGCGGCAGAGGGTGCAATAGCGTATCTCGATTCTCGGTTTCATACCCCGACTCCATGAAAATCAGCCAGCCACAACCTGGCAATATCGCGCATCACCGTCGGAGAGAGCTCGTGCAACCCGGCCCCCAGCCGGCCCAGCGCCAGCTGCCGCGCCCCTTCGATGATCTCGGCCAGCACCAGATAGACATACTCCCCTATCACGGCACCATGGACAAAGTTCACCGCCTCGCCCCGGTTGAGCAGATAGATGACAGAGCCATCGGGTCGCGTCAGCTGCAACACCCGATGGCAAATCTCCTCACTGGGCCAGCCCAGCTCGGCCAGGGTAAAGGCAAACTCGTCATCGGCCGAGGTGACCGAGGCCAGCATGGCGCCCGCACGCAAGGTCAGCAGATCCTGGCGACTCAGCACGCCGTTCCCCGTCGAGCAGATGATGAGCTCGGCGCGACCGAGGGCGGTGCCCTTATCGGTGAGATGAAAACCGTGGGAGAGCGCCTCCATCTGCCGCAGTGGACAGGTCTCCACCAGATCGAGCCAGAGATTGCGGCTACGCAGCTCGAACGCGATGCTGTGGCCGACCTTGCCATAGCCAAACAGGGCGGCCTGGCAGGCGTTGAAGGTGCGGTTGAGGCTGCGCGCCAGCGACTCGGCAGAGTAGACGACGCTCAGGCCAATCTGCACGTCTTCCGCCTGCTTGAGGGGGCTGCGCGCCACCGACAGAACGGGTACGGCAAGCGTCTCCTCTTCATAGCGCTGATGACCATTCTCGGTCATCTCCACCACGCCGAGGAAACGTTCACCGAAATGGGCCTTCAGGGGCAAGAGCACGCCGGCGAAATAGCCCCCGATATCGAGAATGAGGAGGCGCTCATCAGAGGCCAGCAGCGCATCGATACGAGCCACGACCTCGCAGGCGTCCTGAGTCCAGTGACGATCCAGCCCCATGACGGGATAGTGCGCCTCGGCCCAGGCCAGGGTAGGCGCATGTATGGATTTGGGCTTGGGGAAGATGGCACCGACACGGCCAATACGAGAGAGCGCCTCGATGAAACGGGGGCGATCCGGGAGCAGGTGCGTCACCAGCAGAAAACAGAGTCCCTGGAGCGGCCCATCGGCAGTAAAGTGATCGAAGAAGTAACGCTCCACACCTTGATTGCGCAATGTCAGCCTCCTTTTGCGCACTATGGCAGGAACAACAAACCCGGCATCGCCGGGCTGGTTCCAGATAATATCCCTTTTTTAACTGAAAGAATTATCTGACTCAATCGCTATTGAGCGGGATTATGACCAAGGCGACAACAATGCCCCTATTTGGTGGCGGATCATACACTTGCGCGTCATGAAGAGCGCCTTCGCTCAGGCGGTCTCGGGGGGGGTGTGGCAGGCCGTCAACCCCTTGTCGTCCACCGTCAGCCGCCAGTGCGGTAACCGGGTCGACAACCCCTCACAGAGCGCGGCATCGGGCTCCATCGGCAGGCTGATACGCAGATGATGACAGTCGCACAGGGCGGCCAGTTGCAGGATCAGGGTGAGGTTGGCCAGGTCGGTGCGCTCCTTGCGGATCCGCCGTCTGAGCTCTTCGCGCAACCGGCTCTCGGGGTCCTGGGTCAGGGCCGCCCACCCGAATCCAAACAGAGGGGCCATGGCCGAGAAGATGCCCGAGGCCGTCAGCCTGGCCTTGGCAGGATGGTAGAGCGCATTGAGATCGAGCTCGACGACCGTGGTCAACGCCCCTTCATCACGGGATAATATGTTTTTTGTCATGGCACTCTCAGTCGTTACGCTCTACTCTTCGCGAACTTCGCAATCGTTTCACACCGGATCATGGATCCTTTAAGGAGCTCGATGCTAAGCGATATCCTCATCTCTCGCCACTCTTCCCGGCTGTGCGCTGACGAATTGGCTCGCCATCTCGGCATTCATCCCGACTTCGTCATCCCCTATGGTCGCCACAAGGCCAAGCTCGATCCCGCCCTGCTACAGACGGCAGGGGAGCAAAGGGGCAAGCTGGTGCTGGTCAGCGCCATCACCCCGACCCCCTTTGGCGAGGGGAAGACGGTCACCACCCTGGGCCTCTCCATGGGGCTCAATCGGCTGGGTCACAGGGCGATCGCCTGCATCAGGCAACCGAGTCTCGGGCCTGTCTTCGGGGTCAAGGGGGGGGCCGCCGGCGGCGGGCATGCCCAGGTCGTCCCGATGGAGGAGATGAACCTGCACCTGACCGGCGACTTTCATGCGGTCACGGCCGCCCACAATCTTGCGGCCGCCGCCATCGATGCCCGCCTCTATCACGAGCAGCGCCTCGGGGAGACCTTCACCGAGCGCACCGGCCTGCCACGCCTGAACATAGGACAGATCCTCTGGCCCAGGGCCATGGACATCAACGATAGAGCCCTGCGCCACATCACCCTCGGCCAGGGCGGGGCCGCCGACGGGGTGGAGCGGGAGGGGGGCTTTGTCATCACCGCCGCCTCCGAGCTGATGGCTGTCCTGGCGCTGGCCTCGAGTCTGGGCGATCTGCGATCCCGCATCGGGCGCATTCGCCTGGCCCTGAGTGAGGAGGGGCATCCCATCACGGCGGAGGACCTCGAGGTCGCCGGCGCCATGACGGTGCTGCTCAAGGAGGCCCTCGCCCCGACCCTGATGCAGACCACGGAGCAGACGCCGGTACTGGTCCACGCCGGCCCCTTTGCCAATATCGCCCATGGCAACTCCTCGGTCATCGCCGATCGGATTGCCCTGCGCCACGGCGACTATGCGGTGACCGAGGCCGGTTTTGGCTCCGACATGGGACTGGAGAAGTTTTTCAACATCAAGGGGCGACAGAGCGGCCTCTTCCCCTCTTGCATCGTGCTGGTTGCCACCCTGCGCGGGATCAAGGCCAACAGTGGCGCCATCAGACTCGCGCCGGGCCAGCCCCTGCCATCGGCGCTGACCGAGCCCTCACTGCCCCTGCTCCGACAAGGCTTTGACAATCTCGCATGGCACATCCAGAACGCCCGCCGCTACGGGGTACCTGTGGTGGTCGCCATCAACCGCTTCCCGCAGGATGAGCAGAGCGAGCTCGACTGGCTCATGGCACGGGTCACCGAGAGCGGTGCCGACGGCGTGGCCCTGAGTGACGCCTTCTCTTTGGGTGGCCAAGGCGCCGTGGCCCTGGCCGATGCCGTGGTGCACGCCGCCGCACGGCCGGCCAGCCCCACCCTGCTCTACCCGAGCGAGATGTCACTTCGTGATAAGCTCGCCACCCTGGCCGAGTGTGGCTATGGCGCGGCCGGCGTGGCTCTGAGCGACACCGCCCGCGCCCAGCTCGAGCGCCTCTCGGCAGAGGGGCTCGACCACCTGCCCCTGTGCATGGCCAAGACCCCGCTCTCCATCAGTCATGATCCCACCCTCAAGGGGGCACCGCGCGGCTTCACCCTGCCGGTGGAGTCCCTCACCGCCTGTACCGGTGCCGGGTTCGTCTATGCCCTGTGCGGTCCTGTGATGACCATGCCGGGTCTGGGTAGCCTGCCGGCCTATCGCCACATCGATATCGACGAGCAAGGCGAGATAACCGGCCTGAGCTAGCCCCACAACGAGCGAGGCCCCGTCATGGACGGGGCCTCGTGGCCATCAGAGGGTGAAGCGCTGGGCCAGGTGATGCAGTGACGTCGCCAGCCGGCTCAACTCGCCACAAGCCAGCGCAATTTGCTGCGCCCCCAGGGCATTCTCGTCAGCGGCGTTGTGAATGCTGACGATGCTGCGGTTGAGCTCTTCGGTAACCGCGTTTTGCTCTTCGGTGGCGGTCGCGATCAGGGTACTCATGTCGGTGATCTGCACCACTGAGCCGTTAATGGTGTCGATACTCTGACCCGCATCCCGGGCCAACTGCACGCTCTCCTGCATCTGCTCCCGGCTGCTCTGCATGGCACTGCCCGCTTCGGCGGCGCGGCTCTGCAGCAGCTCGATCATCTTGCCGATCTCGGCGGTGGAGTCCTGAGTCCGCTGGGCCAGGGAGCGCACCTCGTCGGCCACCACGGCAAAGCCGCGTCCCTGCTCGCCGGCTCTGGCCGCCTCAATGGCGGCATTGAGTGCCAGCAGGTTGGTCTGCCCCGCGATATCGCGGATCACGTCCAGCACCATGGTGATGTTGCCGCTCTCCTGCTCCAGCTGCAGCACCACGGCACCCGCCTGCTCGATCCGATCCGACACCGCCTCGATACTCTCGATGGCGCTGCGCACGACCCGGTTGCCGTTGTGAGAGGTCTGCGAGGCCCCCTTGGCCGAGGCCATGGCATCGGCCGTGTTGCGCGCCACCTCATTGACGGTGGACTGCATCTCGTTCATGGCGGTGGCCACCTGGGAGATCTCTCCCTGTTGCAGCTGCATGCCCTTGGCCGACTGAGTGGAGATGGCACTCACCTCCTCCACGGCGCTGCTAAGCTGCGCCACCGAGCCCGCAATCTCGCTCACCAGCTCGGCCAGGGAGTGCTGCATGCGATCCACCGCATTGCCCAGCTGGCCCAGCTCGTCGCGCTGGAAGCGCCCCTCCTTGAGCCACAGCTGCAACTCACCACGCCCCAGCTCACCGGTTGCGATGCGTTGGGTATGGCGGGCCAGCATGATCAGAGGATCGCGGATCTGACGGGTCAGGATGACAGAGAGCACCACCACCAGCGCCAGGGCCACCAGGAGGGCCACGGTGACGCTCCAGTGCGCCGAGTCATAGGCGTCAATCACCTCAGCACGGGCCCCCTTGGCATAGCCATGGTTGATCTGCACCAACTTGGCAACCGAGTCGCCCAAGGCCTGGAACAGGGGGATCCCCTCATCGAGGAAGAGATCCTTGGCGGCCAGGGGCTGCTGCGCCACCATCTGCTGCGCCCGGCCATAGAGGGCCGAGTAGCGCTGCCAGTCGGCCTTGACCGTATCGAAGACGCGCCGCTCTTCCAGATCCGTGGCCCAGATGGTCTGGTCGTGCTCGGCCAGCTGGCGCTCGATCTGCTGACGATACTTCTCCGCTTCGGCGCTGTATTCCCGGGTCCGTACGGCATCATCGAGCACCAGGAAGAGGCCGAGCTGATAGCGGCGCAGATCGCGGATACTCTCGCCGATGGCGTTGGAGCGGTTAACGGCGGGCAGAATGCTGTCGGTAAAGCGCAGCGCCGCCCCGTTCATGTAGGAAAACTGATAGAGGGAGAAGCTCCCGATGAGGGCTACTATGAGGCCGAGCACGGCAAAGGCGGCCGTGAGCTTCTTGCCAATGGTCATGGTGTGGGTGGTCATGCAAGCACCTGAATGATGAAACGAGGATCGCCATCCTGGCCCTGTCATAACCCTCCTGGTCACCCGAATGGCCACGCTCGAAGCCGGCTCCATAAGGGACGTGTATTTTATAAACTTTGACCAAAAAGAGAAGCGGCTTGCGCCGCTTCTGGTTGGGAAAACCCTGCCTTGTTAGTTAATAGCGAAAACGCGCCATCTTGTTCATCACGTCTCCGGCCAGAGTATCCATGGTGCGCCCCTGCTCATCCTGCTCCCGAGCCAGTGCCGTCGAGCGCGCCGCCCCATCGTGAATGTTGCTCACGTTACGGCTGATCTCCGCGGTCACCTGGGATTGCTCTTCCGACGCGCTGGCGATCTGGGTCGCCATATCGCCGATGCGATCGGCGGCGACCACTATCTGTGCCAGCTCATGCTCGGCCTGCTCGGCATCCCTCAGCACCTTCTCGCTCAGGCTGCGCCCTTCATCCATGGTGTCGACGGCCTCGACCGTGGTCTCTCTGAGCCGGTCGATCATCGCCTGGATCTCCTTGGTCGACGCCTGGGTCTTGGAGGCCAGCCCGCGCACCTCATCGGCCACCACGGCGAAGCCACGCCCGTGCTCACCGGCCCGGGCCGCCTCGATGGCGGCGTTGAGCGCCAGCAGGTTGGTCTGCTCCGAGATGGTACGGATCACATCCAGGATGCTGCCGATCTGCACCCCTTGCTGCTGCAAGGAGGCGATCTGGCTCGCCACCTCGGCAAACTGCTCGGTCAGGTGGCGGATCCCGCCCGCCGCCGCGCCCACCACCTCTTGACCCCGATGCACGGCCTTACGGGTATCTTCCACGGCACCGGCCGTCTGCTGGGCATGGCTCGATACCGAGTCCGCCGTCGACGCCATCTGGTTCACCGCGGTGGCCACCATTTCGATCTCTTGCAGCTGACGCCGACTATTTTCCAGACTCTGCTGCGCCTGGTCGGCGGCACCCGAGGCGCGCTCCTGCAGGGTCTGCACGGTCGCGGCGGTGTCGCTGACGATCTCGTGCACCGAGTGAACGAAACGGTTGATCCCCTCGGCGAGCTTACCGGTCTCATCGCGCCGTTTTACATCGAGCCGCTGGGTCAGATCCCCGCCCGCCGCCGACAAGCGCGCTACCATGCGGGCCGTCTGATCGACCGGACGCGAGATGAAGCCGGCAGCCCAGGCCAGCCCCAGGAGTCCCAGCACAGCCATCAGGATCCCCACCAGAAGCTGCATCCACAGACCATCGGCAAACTGCTGGGCCCTCGCCTCTTCGGCGCTCACGTGGTTGGCCAACAGCGCCTGCAGGGGGATCTCGATGGCGATCCCCCAGGCCTGGGTGACCCGGTTGATCTCGATGGGGGCAAAGACCCCGAGCAGGCCGTCGTGCTCGTATTGCTGCGCCTTGGCCTGGCTCAGGGTCGCCATCAGTCCCGCCTCGTCGAGACGCTTGCCGATCTGATCCGGCTTGGCAGAGTCGGCCGCGACTATCCCCTTGGGACTCAGAATGCGGACCCTGGCCTGCCCCTGATAGAGGGCCTGACTCAGCCGCTCGGCCAGCTGCTGCAAATAGTTGAGGGAATAATCGGCCCCCACCAGACCGAGGTAACGCCCCTGCTCCAGCACAGGCACCACGAAGGAGGTCAGCAGTGTCGGCTTACCATCGACCGTGTAGACGGAAGGATCGACGGCGCAGGCGGCCTTGCTCTCCATCGGGCAGAGATACCACTCGGAGGCGCGGATCCCGGTCGGGCTCAGGGTCTGGCTGTAGTAATCCCCGAGCGGCGCCAGGTTGTAGCCATGTTGGGTCTTGCTCCAGTAAGGGGCAAAATTGCCGCTGGCCTGACTATGATGCCCCTCTGTGGTGAAGGCCGCGTCCTGACCATCGAACGCATCGGCCTCCCAACCGCTGTAGATGCTGAGAAAATCGGGATTGCGCTCGACCACATCCTTGAGCAGGGCGGTCGCCTGTGCCCGGGTGATGGGCTGCGCCTGATGGGTATTGCCACCCAGCGTGGCCGCTAGGGTGGCGGCCGTATCGAGTGCCTGCTCAAAACGCCGTCCCACCTCTCCCGCCTGCTGGCTGGCCAGAGCCTCGAGCCAACGTCCCGTCTCCTCGCGAGCCTGAGCCCGGATGGTCTGCTGGATCTGATCCTGTGTCGATGAGAGGGAGAGATAGCCGTACCCGACCACGCTGAGTACTGTGGCCAGCAAGAGGCAGCCACCCGAGAGCATCACTTGATGCCTGATGGAACGAAACATGATGTCACCCGTAAAGGTTTGAATTCGAGCCGCTATCATAACCGAGCGAAAAACGCCATGCGCAATGACAAATCGCGCAGTTATTCAGGCTGAGATGACAATCACGAAAATAAAATGTTTGTTAACGAAAACAACAGTAATGGTCGATAAGGATCGTTTCGCCGCCCCGAACCCAGCTGCGGGTTCGGGGCGAGGCAAACCATCAGCGGGTGGCTCGCAGCATGCCGAGGAACTCGGCACGGGTATCGGGCTGGGTCTTGAAGACACCACCGAGGGAGGTGGTGGTGGTGGCAGAGGTGGCATCCATCACCCCGCGCGCCTTGACGCAGTAGTGGGTCGCCGTGATGCTGATGGCCACATCCCGGGTACCGAGCAGGGTCTGCAGCGCCAGCAGCACCTGCTGGGTGAGTCGCTCCTGCACCTGGGGACGGCGGGCGAAAAACTGCACGATGCGGTTGATCTTGGACAGTCCAATCACCTTGCCACGAGGGATATAGGCCACGTGGGCCAGGCCATCGATGGTGACGAAGTGGTGCTCGCAGGTGCTGGTCAGGGAGATATCCCTCACCACTATCATCTCGTCGACCTGCATCTTGTTCTCGATCACCGTCACCTTGGGGAAGGTGCTGTAGTCGAGTCCGGCGAAGATCTCATTGACGTACATCTTGGCGATGCGGTGGGGGGTCTCGGCCAGGCTGTCGTCTTCAAGATCCAGGGAGAGCAGTCCCATGATGGCACGCATGTGCTCTTCGATGCGGGCCTGCTTCTCGGCGCGGTCCAGGGTGCTCGGCACCATGGGGGTCTCCAACCCCTGGGCTACCAGGGCATCGCGGACCAGTTTGGCGTGTGTGCTCAGCTCACTCATGCTTCACTCTCTTCAATCGGGGTCAGGCGCAGCTGACTAGTAGATGCGTAAGTACAGTTCATTGCAAGTCAAACCTCGCTACCCCATATGGGGAAACTGCCCATACGACCGCTTTTTTGAAATAATGTGCCTTATTTTGCCAGCCTGCCATGTAAAGGAGGCCCCATGGGTCAACCCGCACTGCGTCCTCTGGACGACGCCCTGCACGAGATGCTCACCACCCTTTCCCCGCTGACCGAGAGCCTCGCCCTGCCCATCGAGCAGGCCCTGGGCCGGGTGCTGGCCGAGCCGGTCATCTCTCCGATGGATGTCCCACCCTTCGATAACTCGGCGATGGATGGCTATGCCCTGCGCAGCGCCGACCTCGCCGCCGGTACGACCCTGCTGTTACAGGGGCGCGCCCTGGCGGGTCATCCCCTGGGGTGCGAAGGGGCCTACGGCTCGACCTGCGAGGCGGGCCACTGCGTGCGCATCATGACGGGGGCAGCCCTGCCCGAGGGCGCCGACTGCGTCATCATGCAGGAGGAGGCGCAGGCCGACGGCAACCGGGTGACCTTCACCACCACGCCGCAACCGGGTCAGCACGTGCGCCGCCGCGGGGAAGACATCCCCCGGGGATCCGAGGTGCTGGCCGCTGGCACCCGACTAACCGCGCGCGAGCTGCCGCTGCTCGCCTCCCTCGGCATCGCCAGCGTCAGGGTGCTGCGCCGCCCCAAGGTGGCCCTGCTGAGCACAGGTGATGAGCTCAAGGCGGTCGGCACGCCGCTCGCCCACGGGGAGATCTACGACTCCAACCGTTATGGCGTGCGCGCCATGCTCGAGCGATTGAACGTGGAGATCCTGGATCTCGGCATCATACCCGACGACCCCGAGCAGCTTCGCGCCGCCTTCGAGCACGCCCAACGGGAGGCCGATGCCCTCATCACCTCGGGCGGCGTCTCGGTGGGCGAAGCCGACTACACCAAGCAGCTGCTCGAAGAGCTCGGCGAGATCGGCTTCTGGAAGCTGGCCATCAAGCCCGGCAAGCCCTTCGCCTTCGGTCGCCTGGCGCACACCTGGTTCTTCGGCCTGCCCGGCAATCCGGTCTCGGCCATGGTCACCTTCGATCAGCTGGTGCGTCCGGCCCTGGCCAGGCTCGCTGGCGAGCGTTACCGCGCGCCCCTGCGCCTGACTGCCATCACCGCAGATGCGCTCAAGAAGGCACCCGGTCGTCTCGACTTTCAGCGCGGCATTCTGGAGAGCACCCCGGATGGGCTGGTGGTGCGCAGCACCGGCTCTCAGGATTCGGGCGTCTTTAGCTCCCTCTCCCGGGCCAACTGCTACATAGTGCTCGAGTGCGAGCGGGGCCGGGTGGCCGCCGGGGAGTCGGTCACCGTCGAGCCCTTCGGGAGCCTGTTGCAATGAGCGACATCCTGAGCGACGAGGAGCTGCTGCGCTATAACCGCCAGATCATCCTCAAGTCCTTCGACTTCGAGGGGCAGGAGGCGCTCAAGCAGGCCAGGGTGCTGATCATCGGGGCCGGTGGCCTCGGCTGCGCCGCCGCCCAGTACCTGGCAGTGGCCGGGGTGGGCCAGCTCACCCTGGTCGACTTCGACAGCGTCGAGCGCTCCAACCTGCAGCGTCAGGTGCTCCACTGCGATGCCCGCCTCGGCCAGAGCAAGGTGGCCTCGGCAGCCACGGCCCTGTGCCAGCTCAACCCCTACCTCAAGGTACGCCCCCTCCAGGCCCAGGCGGATGAGGCCCTGCTCGACGCCGAGCTGCCCCGGCACGATCTGGTGCTCGATTGCAGCGACAACCTGCCGACCCGTAACCTGCTCAACCGCCGCGCCCGCGCCCACCGGGTGCCGCTGGTGAGCGGCGCCGCCATCCGCTTCGAGGGACAGGTGTGCAGCTTCCAGTGGCATCCGGAGGAGCCCTGCTACGAGTGCCTGAGCCAGCTGTTCGGCGAGCAGGCCCTCACCTGTGTTGAGGCCGGCATCATGGCGCCCGTGGTCGGGATCGTCGGCAGCCTGCAGGCGCTCGAGGCGATCAAGATCTTGAGCGGCTGTGGCGAGCCCCTCACCCATCGCATGCTGCTTATCGATGGCCTGACCGGCCAGTTTAGGCCCCTGCGCCTGCCGAGGCGCCCCGACTGCCCCGGCTGCGCCAAAGACTAGAAACGATGAGCCCGGCACTGCCGGGCTCATCGTTACAAGCAGGATCTCAGGGTTTGCAGTCGACCCTGGCGTCGGGCCGATAGCTGCCCAGGCTGGCCAGGGTCAGCAAGCCTTCCACCGGCCCCTGGTGGCTCGCTATATGCAGCGTCTCTCCCTCACCGCAACGACCGCTCAGATCCAGCGGCGCCTGCGTATTCATGGTCAGTTGGCTCGAGCCTCCCTGCTGGTGCAGGGCAATGCTCTGCTGGGCACAGGCGCCCAGGGTCAGCACCAGAGCGCCGAGCAGCAGACGTTCGTTCATCATCGACTCCCATCGCAATTTAATAGAAATGTATGTCGGTCAAAAACAGCTCCAGCAGCCGGTTACAGGCCGCCGGATCCTCGGCCGGCCAGGCATGGTGGCCGCTCGGGGTGAAGATACGCCCATCGGGCAACGAGGCAAACTGAGCCACCCGCTGCGCCAGCGGCAGGTAATCCTGATCGCTCGAGACCAGCGCCACCGGCTGATGCAAGACGCTCAGGCGAGAGCGCACACTCCAGCCGGGCAAGGCCTCGAGCAGGGCGCGGTAGGCCCGCTTGCTGTTGCGCACGAAGCGCTGGCGAAAGGTGTGGCGCAGCGCCCCCTGATCGGGTGTGGGAAACAGGCTGCGACCCAGCCACCAGGCGAGCGGCCACATCCCAATCCAGCGCAACCACTTGAGCCGCTGCTCGAAGCGGGCGCGATCGGCCTCATTATCGAGAGAAAACTCGGCAAAGCCGTTGATCAGCATCATGCCTTCCACTCGTCCGGGCCGCGCCAGCGCCACCTCGAGGGCCACCATGGCCCCGAGCGACCAGCCCACCAGCACGACCTGTCCGGGCTGCTCGTCGAGCCAGCCCACCACGTCGGCGCACAGTTGCCCCAGGTTGAGCGGCCCCTCCAGGGTGCTCAGCCCGTGGCCACGCAGATCCAGCGCCACACAGCGGTAGTGGGGCGAGAAGTACTCGAGCTGGGACTGCCAATCGAGACCCGATGAACCCAGCCCGTGCAGAAACAGCAGCAAGGGCCCCTCACCCGCACTGCGTTGATAGAGTCCCTTGACTCGACTCTCTTTGCGTTTTCGGCGCATCACGCCTCCCCCAGCAGACTGACTGCCTTGATATAAGCAAATAGTTCCTGTCCCTGCGTCAATCCCAACCGTGCGCTGGAGCGACGGGTAATGCGGGCGAGCAGGCGCTGCTCACCGAGCGCCAGCTGCAACAGACTCTGGCCCGGCATCGGCGACTGCTGCTGCTCAAGCCGCGTCACCAGACAGTTGGAGAGGCTGGAGCCCTCGATGGGGCGCGTCGCCACCACCACATCCCTGGCCGCCACCTTGATCCGTACCGGCCCCGGCATGTCGGGGGGAAGCGGCATAGTGACAAACAGGGGCTGGCCGGCCAGATACAGCTCGGCCATCTGCTCCTCCTCATGCCAACGCACCAGCTCGGCGCAGAGGATCACCCCGGCGTCGTCCCGGCTGGCGAGCGGCAGATCGAGGCGGGCGAACAGGGCATCCGGTTGCCCCTGGGCCAGGGCCCGTCCCCCCTCGAGCAGGATCAACTCGTCACAGAGCATCCCCACCTCCTCCATGGCGTGGGTCACGTAGAGCATGGGCAGGCCGCTCTCCCGCTGCAGGGCTTGCAGCTCGTGGATGAGGTGCAGGCGGCTGCGCCGATCCAGGGCCGAGAAGGGCTCATCGAGCAGGAGCAGGCTCGGCTCGGCGAGCAGGGCTCGGGCCAGGGCGACCCGCTGGCGCTGGCCGCCCGAGAGAGCCGAGGCGCGCTGGCCGAGCAGCTCCACAAAACCAAGCCGCTCGGCGAGCTCCCGAGGGTGCCAGCGCCCCCGCCCCTTGCCGGCCGCAAGCGCCAGGTTGCCCTGCACGCTCAGGTGGCCAAAGAGGCGCGCATCCTGAAACACCAGGCCGATGCGCCGCCCCTCGGGCGGCAGCGCGGCGAGCTCGCGCCCCTGCCAGCAGAGGCGATCGCCGGGCGCCCGATCGAGCCCGGCGATGGCCCGCAGCAAGGTGCTCTTGCCACTGCCCGAGGGGCCGAACAGGCCACAGATCCCCTCCCCCCGCCAGCTCAGATCACAGTCGAGGTCCCAGGCGCCATAGAGGCGCCGCAGCGACAGCGTCATCATGCGAACATCCTCCGCTGACGGCGCTGCAACACCCCGTAGACCAGCACCAGCACCACCATGGCGAAGGCGAGCAGGCCGCCGGCGAGCAGGTGGGCGTTGGCATAATCCTGGGCCTCCACGTGATCAAACAGGGCAATCGAGAGCACCTGGGTCTCACCGGGTATGTTGCCCCCTATCATCAGCACCACACCGAACTCGCCCAGAGTGTGGGCAAAGCCCAGGGCCGCCGCCATCACGAAGCTTGGCAGCGTCATGGGCAGCACGATGCGAAAGAAGCGCTCGACCGGCCCCAGCCCCAGGGTGGCCGCCGCCTCCAGCTCCCGGTTACCCAGATTGACGAAGGCCGAGGTGAGCGGCTGCACCACGAAGGGGAGCGAGTAGATGAGCGAGGCAAGCAGCAGGCCGCTGAAGCTGAACGCCAACTGGCGATCGAACAGGGCCCGCCACCCCTGCCCCAGGGCCGTCTCGGGGGAGAAGGCGATGAGCAGGTAGAAACCCAGCACGGTCGGCGGCAGCACCAGGGGCAAGGCCACCAGCGCCTCCACCACGGGGCGCAGCCAGTGACGGCTGCGGGCCAACCACCAGGCAAGCGGCGGCGAGAGCAGCAGCAGGATCCCAGTGGTGCAGGCGGCGAGCTTGAGGGTCAGGCCAATGGCCAACAGATCGGCAGGGCTCGGCATGGTTTAACCGGCGCTGGGCAGGCCGTAACCGGCGGCGGCAATCATGGCGTGCCCCTTCTCACTGCCCAGCCAACTGACCAGTGCCTCGGTGGCCACCCCGGATTTGAGCACGATTCCCTGCTGCTCGATGGGCGGATAGAGCTCGGCCGGCACGGCCCAGGCCTCGGCCGTCTTGCCCGCCTCCACCAGGTTGGCCCAGGCGACGAAGCCGAGCTCGGCGTTGCCGCTGTGCACAAACTGCCAAGTCTGGCCTATGTTGGTGCCAGTCAGGAGGCGATACTGGGCAGGATCGAGCTTGAGGTGGGTCAGGGTCGCCATGGCGGCGGCACCATAGGGGGCGGTGCGGGGGTTGGCGATGGCCAGATGCCCACGCCAGCTGCGCAAAAACGCCTCATCGGGGGCAGGACCACCCCGATGCCACAGCCCCAGCTTGCCGATGGCATAGGTAAAGCGCCCCTCCCCCTTGCCCTCGCGCTCGAGCTTCTCGGGGGTGGCCGCATCGGCTGACAGGAAGAGATCGAAGGGGGCACCGTGACTTATCTGGGTGTAGAGCACCCCGGTCGCCGCCGCGCTGATGGTGACCGAGTGCCCCGTCTGTGCCTTGAACGCCTCGGCAATCTTGCCGAGGGTCCCCTTGAAGTTGGCCGCCACCGCCACACGCACCTCGTCGGCCTGCGCGGCCGGCACGGTCAGCATCAGGGCAAACGCCCATCCCCATTGACGATTCATCCATACACTCCTTGCCTGAAAACAGACCCTAGGGTCCAGGGACGCGGTCTACTCGTGCCAGCGAGCGGCCGCCTCGTTATCACTCTCTTTGGCCTCGACCCAGTAGCGGCGCCCGTCTGTGCTGAGCTCGCGCTTCCAAAAGGGGGCCCGGGTCTTTAAGTAATCCATGATGAAGTGGCAGGCGGCGAAGGCCGCCTCCCGATGAGCCGAGCTCACCGCCACCAGCACGATCTGATCCCCGAGCAGCAGATCGCCTACCCGGTGGATCAGGGTGCACCCTTGCAACGCCCAGCGAGTCTTGGCCTCGTCCACGATGGCGGCGAGCGCCTTCTCGGTCATGCCCGGATAGTGCTCCAGCGACAGACCGGCCACCTGCTCCCCCTGGTTCATGTCGCGCACCTTGCCAACGAAGGTCACGATGGCCCCGCAGGCGGGATCCCCAGAGAGCCGTTCATACTCGGCGGCGAGGCTGAAATCCTCCCGCTGCACCCGAATCATCGGCTCCATCTCAGCCCCCGGTGACCGGAGGGAAGAAGGCCACCTCGTCGCCGCCCTTGATGGGGGTATCGAGGGACACCAGGGTCTGATTGACCGCCACCAGCAGCTTGCCGGGCTCGAGCGCCAGGGCCCACTTGTCGCCGCGCTGGGCGAGCGCCGCACGCAGCGCCTCGGCGGTGGCGAACTCGTCGTTCATGGCCAGGGCATCGCAGCCGACCAGCTCGCGCACCTGGGCAAAAAACAGCACCTGGATCATGGCTGCTCTCCTTCAATGGGTTGATCGTTCTTCATATCGACCTGGAAATGGCCCGACTTGCCACCACGCTTCTCAAGGAGGCGCACCGGACCGATGACCATGTCCTTTTGCACCGCCTTGCACATGTCATAGATGGTGAGCGCCGCCACCGAGGCGGCGGTCAGGGCTTCCATCTCCACCCCTGTCTTGCCCGACAGCTTGCACACCGTCTCGATGCGCACCCGGCTCAGGGCCGTCTCGGGAGTGATCTCCACCTCGACCCGGGTCAGGGCCAGCGGATGACACAGGGGGATGAGATCGGCGGTCTTCTTGGCCGCCATGATGCCGGCGATGCGGGCGGTGGCAAACACGTCGCCCTTGTGGTGAGCGCCGGAGAGGATTAAGCCCAGGGTCTCGGGGGCCATGGCGATGAACGCCTCGGCACGCGCCTCGCGCTCGGTGACGGCCTTGGTGGTCACATCCACCATGTGGGCCTCGCCCCGGGCGTTGAGGTGGGTCAGTTCGGTGCTCATCGGGACTCCTCGCCAAGATGGCTGACAAAGTTACAGGGTCGGGTGGTCGCATCGAGCTGGGGGGCGATCAGCTGCTCCCAGCCGAGACGGCAGGCACCCGTCGAGCCGGGCAGGCAGAAGATGGCGGTGCGATTGGCAAGGCCGGCCAGGGCGCGGCTCTGCAGGCTGGCCGAGCCGAGCTCGGCATGGGAGAGCTGGCGAAACAGCTCGCCAAACCCCTCGACGGGACGATCGAACAGCACCGCCAGCGCCTCCGGGGTGCAGTTGTGACCATAAAAACCGGTGCCCCCGTTGACCAGCACCACCTCGATGGCGGGATCGGCGATCCAGGCAGAGACCTGGGCGCGCAGCCGGTAGCGATCATTGGGCAGCAGGGCCCGCGCGGCGAGACGATGGCCCGCTCGGATCAGGGCCTCCACCAGATAGCTCCCCGAGCTGTCCTCGTCGGGGGTGCGCGAGTCGGTCACCGTCAACACGGCGATGGCGAGGGGGCGAAAGGGGGTGACACACTTGGCCATGGAAGTTCCTCACAGCAGGCGACATCAGGCAGAACCGGCCACCGCTTCTGACGAGGAAGGGGTCGGCCAAAGCAAAGGGGTATTCTATCAGATAGGGAACACAACTGCTTGTTCTGACTGGGTCTAATGAGACAAGGCGATGGCACGGGCCAACGCACAGAAGAAGGCCGGCTTGCGCCGGCCTGGGTAATCAGAAGCCCGGTACGCCGGACATCTCGGGGAGCTGGTGAGCGATCCCCTTGTGACAATCGATACAGGTGCTCTCGCCGCTCGCCAGGTTGGTGGAGTGCATCTTGGCCGCCCGCTGACCTTGCAAGGAGAAGTCCATGTACTCGAAGTTGTGGCAGTTGCGGCACTCGCGCGAGTCGGTGTCTTTCATCCGCTTCCACTCCCGCTCGGCCATCTCACGCCGGTGCGACTCGAACTTCTCACGGGTATCCACCTTGCCCGTCATCTTGCCCCACAGCTCCTTGGAAGCCTGCACCTTACGGATGATCTTGTAGGTCCACTCGTGGGGCACGTGGCAATCAGGGCAGCTGGCACGCACACCGGAGCGGTTGGCATAGTGGATGGTGTCGCGGTACTCCTGGAACACGTTGTCACGCATCTCGTGGCAGCCGGTACAGAAGGCTTCGGTGTTGGAGGCCTCCATGGCGGTGTTGAAGCCACCCCAGAAGATGACGCCACCGAAGAAGCCGAGCATCAGGATCACCCAGAGCGCCGCCTTGGAGGGGGACTTGAAGGTGACCCAGAGTCGCTGGATAAAACCGGGTAATTTCATCTCTCGCTCCTTACTCCAGGGATTCGACCGGCTTGAAGGTGTTCTCCACCAGCGGCTTGGCATCGGCCTGGGGCACGTGGCACTGCTGACAGAAGTAACGACGCGGGGAGACTTCGCCGAGCGTCATGCCGTCACGGGTCTCGAAGTGGGTCGGGCTTATCTTGGGCGCCTTCATCTTGCTCGCATTCTTGAAGCTGTGGCAGGAGAGGCACTTGTTGACCTTGGTATCCACCTCGTAGTTGCGGACATCGTGCGGGATCAGCGGCGGCTGATGCATGTACTGACGATCGTACGGCTCGCCGTCCTTGCGATAGTTCTTGAAGGGAGCCGGGGTCGCCTCGCTCCCCAGATCCGTGGTCCCGCGCTCGGAACGAACACCGCCGGTGTCCGTGTTGAACTCGGGGGTTTCGGCGGCCATCAGGCCCCCCGCCAGCAGGCAGGCCAGCATTGCTCCAATCAGCTTTTTCATTGTTGTTTCTCCGACATGTTGTCTGCCTTCACGGCAAATCCTACCGAAATGGTAAACACCTGCTCCGCGCACACATCGATGCAGCGGCCACAGTTGAGGCACTCTTGTGCCGAGATGAGCGGCCCGTGCCCGCGTCTGGCGCCGTGCACCGGTCCCTTGAGGATCGGCCGCTCCGGGCAGACGGCATAACAGTCCATACAATTGCTGCAGCGGTCACGACCACTGGCAGAGATCTTGATAAACCCGACCCGGTTCACCAGCGCCCAGAAGGCCCCGACCGGGCAAAGATGACCACACCAGCCCCGCTCCACCACAAAGAGATCAAACAGGAAGAGGGCCAGCAAGAGACTCCACCCCGCGCCCATGCCAAACAGCAGGGCGCGCAGGGACAGCGGCACCGGATTGACCCACTCCCACACCAAAAGCCCGGTCGCCAACGGCAACAGCAACACCATGGCGAGCAGCCAGTAACGGGCCGAGCGAAAGAGGGTACCGCCGGCGCGAATCCCGAGGCGCATCCTGAGCCAGGCCGCCGCATCTGTGATGAGGTTGACCGGGCAGACCCAGGAGCAGAACACCCGCCCCCCGACCAGCCAGTAGCCCAGCAGCACGATGGCGCTGCCAAGCCACAAGGCCGTCAGCGGCCAGTGGCCGGCAGTCAGGCTTTGCAGCAACACCAGGGGATCGGCGAGCGGCACCCGATCCAGCAGCAAGGAGCTCGAAAGGTTCCCCTTAAGCACCCAGAGCCCAACGAGTGGCCCCAGCAGAAACAGGGCGATCACCCCCAGCTGGGTCAGGCGGCGCAGCAGCAGGAAGCGGTGGGCATGCCACCACCCCAGCTTCTCGCGCGCCTCGTGCCCGGGGATACGCACCTTGCTCATAGCCCCTCCGGTTTGCGCACGGGAAGGGTCAACTTGTCCCCGATGAGGGACTTGCCGGCCTTCTCCTTCTCTTCCCAGCCGAGCCGGTAGTGATGCCCCAGCTCTCCCTTGGCAAGCTGGCGCGGCAGCACCTTGATGGCCGCCTCTTCCAGCACGCAGGCGTGTTCACACTTGCCGCAGCCGGTACAGGCGTTGCTGTGCACAGTGGGCAGGAAGATGGCGTGCTTGCCAGTGCGCGCGTTGTGCTGCAGATCCAGGGTGATCGCCTTGTCGATCAGCGGGCAGACCCGGTAACAGACGTCGCAGCGCAGCCCGAGGGCATTGAGGCAGGTCTCGTGATCGATGAGCACGGCCACCCCCATGCGAGCGTCGTCAATCTCCGTCAGGGCAGGATCGAGCGCCCCGGTCGGACAGGCGACCACGCAGGGGATGTCGTCACACATCTCGCACGGCACCTGGCGCGCCGAGAACCAGGGGGTGCCCGTGGTCACCGGCTCGAACCAACGGGCCAGCTTCAGGGTGTCGTACGGACAAGCCTCGACACAGAGACCGCAGCGCACGCAGGCACCGAGGAACTCCCCCTCCACCAGGGCACCGGGGGGACGCAGGGCCTGGGCCGGCAACCCATCGGCCTGCTGGCGTGCCAGGGCCCCGAGGCCAAGGCCAAGCAGCCCCACCCCGCAGGCCCCTTTGGCCATCTCACCGATAAACTGTCGCCGGGTTACCGCTCTGCTCATGGCTTAGGCCTTCATCACCTTGACGGCGCACTTCTTGAAATCCGTCTCTTTCGAGAGGGGATCGGTGGCATCCAGGGTCAGCTTGTTGACCAGTTGGCTGGCATCGAAGAAGGGCATGAAGACCAGTCCCTTGGGCGGCTTGTTGCGCCCCCGAGTCTCGACGCGGGTCTTCACCTCACCGCGACGAGAGACTACCTTCACCTCGTCACCCCGGCGCAGATTACGCGCCTTGGCGTCGTCCGGGTGCATGAAGAGCACCGCATCGGGGAAGGCGCGATAGAGCTCGGGCACGCGACGGGTCATGGTGCCGGTGTGCCAGTGCTCGAGCACGCGACCGGTGGAGAGCCACAGATCAAACTCGGCATCCGGCTCCTCGGCGGCCGGCTCGAAGGGGAGCGCGAAGATCACCGCCTTGCCGTCGGGCTTACCGTAGAAACGCACCCCCTCCCCGGCCTTGACGTAGGGGTCGAACCCTTCGCGATAGCGCCACAGGGTCTCTTTGCCATCCACCACGGGCCAGCGCAGACCGCGGGCTTCATGATAGGTGTCGAAGGGGGCCAGATCGTGACCATGGCCGCGACCGAAGCTGGCATACTCTTCAAACAGCCCCTTCTGGACGTAGAAACCGAAGTGCTCGGCTTCATCGTTGAGGGGGCCCTTGCACTCCTCTTTCTTGAACTTGTTGATGGCACCGTTGGCATAGAGCACATCGAACAGGGTCTTGCCCTTGAGCTCGGGCATCTTGGCGATGAGATCGGCGGGCCACACCTCTTCCACGGTGAAACGCTTGGAAAACTCCATCAACTGCCACAGGTCAGACTTGGCTCCTTCCGGAGATTTCACCTGCTGGTACCAGAACTGGGTGCGGCGCTCGGCGTTACCATAGGCCCCCTCTTTCTCGACCCACATGGCGGTGGGCAGGATGAGGTCGGCCGCCTGGGCCGTCACGGTCGGATAGGGGTCGGAGACCACCACGAAGTTGCGCGGATCCCGGTAGCCAGGCAGACGCTCCTCGTTGATGTTGGGGCCGGCCTGCATGTTGTTGTTGCACATCACCCAGTAGGCGTTGAGCTTGCCGTCTTTGAGCATGCGATCTTGCAGCACGGCATGGAAACCGGGCTTGTCGGGGATGGTGCCATCGGGGATCTGCCAGATCTTCTCGGTCACGGCACGGTGCTTGGGATCGGTCACCACCATGTCCGCCGGCAGGCGGTGGGCAAAGGTACCGACTTCACGGGCGGTGCCGCACGCGGAGGGCTGGCCGGTCAGGGAGAAGGGACCGTTGCCCGGCTCGGAGATCTTGCCGGTGAGCAGGTGGATGTTGTAGCAGAGGTTGTTGGCCCAGACACCGCGGGTGTGCTGGTTAAAACCCATGGTCCAGTAGGAGACCACCTTCTTGGTAGGATCGGCATAGACTTGGGCCAGCTTCTCGAGCTTGTCCACCGGCACGCCGGAGATCTTGGAGACCTTCTCGGCGTCGTAGTCGGCCACAAACTTGGCGAACTCCTCGAACGTCATGGGGGTCGCGTCGCCGCTGTCGGGGTTCTTGGCCTTCTGCTGTAAGGGGTGGGTCGGGCGCAGGCCATAGCCGATGTCGGTGACCCCCTTCTTGAATACGGCGTGCTGACTGACGAACGCCTTGTTCACCTTGTCGTTCTGGATGATGTAGTTGGCGATGTAGTTGAGGATCGCCAGATCGGCCTGCGGGGTGAAGATCATCGGGTTGTCGGCCAGCTCGAAGCTGCGGTGCTCGAAGGTCGAGAGCACGTGGACCTGAACATCGGGCTTGGAGAGACGGCGATCCGAGATACGCGACCAGAGGATGGGGTGCATCTCGGCCATGTTGGAGCCCCACAGCACGAAGGCGTCGGCCTGCTCGATGTCGTCGTAGCAGCCCATGGGCTCGTCCATGCCGAAGGTACGCATGAAGCCGACCACGGCCGAGGCCATGCAGTGACGGGCGTTCGGATCGATGTTGTTGGAGCGAAAACCGGCCTTGAACAGCTTGGCCGCCGCGTACCCTTCCCACACGGTCCACTGGCCGGAGCCAAACATGCCGACGGCGGTGGGCCCCTTCTCTTTCAGGGTCGCCTTGAACTTCTCGGCCATGATATCGAAGGCCTGATCCCAGCTGATGGGGGCAAACTCACCCTCTTTGTCGAACTGGCCGTTCTTCATCCGCAGCAGCGGTTGAGTGAGGCGATCTTCCCCGTACATGATCTTGGAGAGGAAGTAACCCTTGATGCAGTTGAGACCGCGGTTAACCGGGGCATCCGGATCGCCCTGGGTCGCCACCACGCGTCCCTCCTGGGTACCCACCAGTACAGAGCAGCCGGTACCGCAGAAGCGGCAGGGGGCCTTGTCCCAGTGAATGGCAGTCTTCTGCGTACTGGTGATCAGGTTGGCCGCCAGAGAGGGGGCACTGATCCCGGCCGCAGCGGCGGCAGCTGCCACCGCATTAGCCTTCATAAAGTCACGTCGGCTCAGCTTCATGACAGGTCCTCACATTGTTTTTGTTCGTCGAATTGATGGTAGATCAGCGCCGCCGAGATGACGGACGGTACGGCATTGATCCGGTCAATGGCTTCGATGATCTGGCGCTGCCGGCCCCCCTCCAGGGTCACCACCAGCTTGCCTTCGTCGCTCACGGCGTGTACCTCGGCCCCCTCGATCAAGGCCACCGCCGCTGCCACCTCGTGGCGTTTGGCGGGCTGGGTCAACACCAGCAGACTGGAGACGTGGTACTCCCCACTCTCTTCATGCTTCATGGGATGCGTCCTCACTGTCAGTCACCCTGATGGCCTGTACCGGGCAGGCGCTCACACAGGCGCCACAACCGGTGCAGTCGGCCGTTGTCAGGATGGGAACGGGTATGCCTCGCGGGGCGGGGCTGAAACGGATGGCGCGTGGTTCGCAAGAGTCCTGGCAGGCTTGGCAGAAGACCTGGCCGAAGGCCAGACACCCCTCACCGATCCGGGCCACCAGCTGCCAGGGCGTTTGCTCACGGGGAAGAAACAGGGGCTCAGAGCAGGCATCGGCACAAGCGCCGCAAAAGGTGCACTCGCCATGGGAGAAGTTGAGTGTGGGAAAGCCGCCGTCCCCCTGCACTATGATCCCCTCGGGACAGGCAGAGAGGCAGTCACCACAGCGACTGCAGCCGGCCACGAAATCGCTCCATGGTCTTGACCATGGCAGGGGTAGCGCCTTCGCCGGTTTGCGTAATCGACCGCGCAGCAGTGCGCGGCGAGCCGGATCGACTCCCTGTGACATGCGTGTTCCTCTCTCGCTCCAGAACGCCATTCTAAGGATGGCTAAATGTGCTTTAAGATGCACATTTTGTTGTTGTGGCTATAGTGCAGGCGCGAGAAAAGAGCACATATACCACCAGGGGGATAAATCCGGGTGGTTATTGCGTTAGATCAAAAAGTTACCTGTGCGGCCCAGAGAGGGGCCGCGATGACAATACCAATAAATGACTATTTGGCGTGGCTTATCCGCCCAGCGAAGCCAGATGGGGTGTGGTGCCGCTGTCACCTTGATGCAGCCGGTGTGTCGCCAGCTTATGACCCAGTGCCTGTTGCACCCGAGCCATCAGGGCTTCACGCTGATCATCCGCCGCCAGCAGATCCCGAAGCACGACCCCCTCATCGCCGAACAGGCACAGATGCAGCTTGCCATGGGAAGAGACCCGCAGGCGATTGCATCCGGCGCAGAAGTCCTTGCTGTAGGGCATGATGAGGCCGATACCGCCCCGGTAGTCTGGGTGAGTGAAGACCTGTGCGGGCCCGGCATCGAGAGCCCGCAGCTGCTGCACCCAGCCTCCGTCGAGCAACTGCCCCTTGAGCACCTCGCCACTGGCGTGGTGACGGGTGAAGAGATCATCCATCTCGCCGGTCTGCATCAGCTCGATAAAACGCAGCTCGATGGGTAGATCCTTGATCCAGGTGAGGAAGGTGGTGAGCTCGCTGTCGTTAAGCCCCTTGAGGAGCACCGCATTGACCTTGACCCGCTCAAAGCCTGCGGCCAACGCCGCATCGATGCCGGCCATTACTTCGGCGAGCTTGTCTTCCCCCGTGATACGGTGAAACTGACGGGCATCGAGGCTGTCAACGCTCACGTTGAGGCTGGTCAGGCCCGCCTCACGCCACTCGGCAACCCGCTCCTTGAGACGATAGCCGTTGGTGGTCATGGCGACCTGGGTGATCCCCGGCGTCTGCGCCACCGTCCGAATGATATCGGTAAAGTCACGACGCAAAGAGGGCTCTCCCCCGGTCAGGCGCACCTTGCGCGTTCCCATGGCCGCGAAGGCACGGGTCACCCTGCCGATCTCATCGAGGGTCAGAAAGTGGTTGCGTCCCTGGGGTTGATAACCGTCGGGCAGGCAATAGGTGCAACGGAAGTTGCACACCTCGGTGACCGACAGGCGCAAATAGTGAAAGCGACGGGCATGGCCGTCCACAAGCAGCGACATAAACACCTTTCCAAATACGGGAGACCAGGGCATTTCTTTCCTGACCCTTAACACGCCGGCAACCCGGGTGTTCGGCCGGCCTCCCCTATCCAGACAAGGACTTAGGCAAGACGGCTTCGGAGTTCAATAGTGTGCCGATGCTAGCACAAGATGGGTTACTATGCCCACGTTACCAAAGGGGTATTTCTTGAATGTGGTTGCTATTTCCGATGAAAACCTGGTTCGAAGTGCGCTCGGTGAGCAGCGCCATCGGCCGCTCCATGCTGCTGATCCTCTTCATGGCGAGCCTCATCGCGGTCGTGGCCATGGTCACCCTCTTCTATTCAGTCCCCGACGCCAAGGCCATCAACCTCTCGGGCTCCCTGCGCATGCAGGCCTACCGAATGGCCTATGAGATCTCCAAGGACCAGCCGGTCTACTCGCGCCTCGCCCAATTTGAACAGACCCTGCATGCCGGCGAGTTGCAGGAAACCCAGCGCTGGATAACGCCGGCCTCGCTGCGCCGCACCTACAGCCGCGTCCTGGACGAATGGCAGATGATGCGCCTGCACATCGAAAATGACACCCCTGAGCGTTACTCGGCCAATACCGAGCGGTTTGTCTCGGCCATCGACGACTTCGTCAACGAGATGCAGTATCACGTGGAGTTCAAGGTGCGGATGCTGGCGCTGGCCGAGGGGCTGGGACTGCTCGCCATCATAGTGATCGCCTGGTTCACGGTGCGCTTCACCCGCAGGCAGGTGGTGGCGCCCCTCAACCAGTTGGTGGCCTGCGCCCGCCAGATAGAGCAGCGCAACTTCCACCTCTACTTGCCACCACGCTGGCCCAACGAGCTGGGCGAGCTGTCGGGCGCCTTTGCCACCATGGCGAGCGAGCTCGACAAGCTCTATCGGGATCTCGAGGGCAAGGTGGAAGAGAAGACCGCCAAGTTGCAACAGGCCAACGATACCCTCTCGTTTCTCTACAGCACAGCCCAGAAGTTGCACGAGGCGCCCCTGAGCAGCCACACCCTGGCCAAGCTACTGGACCGGGCCGCCGCCCACCAGCGTATCGCCCATATTCGTCTCACCCGTTTCGAGCGCAATGCCATGCCGGTCTACATCACGGGTCGCACCGGCTGGCCGGGGGATATCGACGGGGTCGAGCACTTCCTCTTGCAGATGGACGAGCAGGAGTATGGTCGGCTCGATCTCATCAGCGACTTCCCTATCGATCAGCGGCTGATGAAGAACTTCGCCATGCTATTGGCCCAGGTGGTGCACAAGGATCAGTCTCTGCTGCAACACCAGCGACTGCTGCTGATGGAGGAGCGCGCCGTCATCGCCCGCGAACTGCACGACTCCCTGGCACAGGCCCTCTCCTACCTCAAGATCCAGGCCACTCTGCTCAAGCGCTCTTTTGCCAAGGGGCAGACCCAGAAGGCCGAGCAGGCGATGCAGCAGATCGATGAGGGGCTCGGCAACGCCTATACCCAGCTGCGGGAGCTGCTGGGCACCTTCCGCCTCACCATAGGGGATTTGGATCTGGGCGAGGCCATTGCCGTGATGCTCGAGCAGCTCAAGCCCCAGACCCAGGCTCGCATCGAACTCGACTACCGCCTGTCGAGCAACGATCTCGAGGCCGGCCAGCACATTCACATATTGCAGCTCATTCGTGAGGCAGTTCTCAATGCGATCAAACACGCCAATGCCCAGGTGATTGATGTTAGGTGCGAAACCCTCTCCGATGGTACTATCCAGGTTCAAGTGACCGATGACGGAGTGGGCATAGGCTCATCCAGATCCGCTGTAAATCACTACGGTCTGAGCATCATGAACGAGCGGGCTAGCAAGCTGCATGGACAGCTGAGCATCAGTGATCGCACTCCCCAAGGAACCTGTGTGCACCTTATTTTTCCCGTTTTGCAGACAAGAGAACCCTGATGGACGATTTCAACTATTCCATTCTGGTCGTAGATGACCATCCCCTGATGCGCAAAGGGATTGTGCAGCTGCTCTCACTGGAAGAGAACTTCGAGGTGACCGGCGAGGCGGCCAACGGCGCCGACGCCATCGCCATGGCTCGTGAATCTGAGCCGGACCTGATCCTGCTCGATCTCAATATGAAAGGGCTCTCCGGTCTCGATACCCTTCGTGCCCTTCGTGCCGAAGAGATCACCTCCCGGGTGGTGATCCTCACCGTCTCCGACTCACGCCAGGATGTGGTGGCCCTGCTCAAGGCCGGTGCCGACGGCTATCTGCTCAAGGACACAGAGCCCGAGCTCCTGCTGGCGCAGCTCGAGGAGGTGATGAGTGGCAAGCAGATCCTGAGCGAGCCCCTGCGCCCCTACCTGGAGAACCTCTATGAGACTGACCACCTGCAGGAGAAACTGGAGAGCCTGACGCGTCGCGAAATGCAAATCCTTCGCGAAATTGCAAAGGGACTCTCCAACAAACAGGTCGCCTCTGTCCTCCACATTTCGGAAGGTACGGTCAAGGTGCACGTGAAGAGTCTCCTGAAGAAACTCGAGGCCCAGAGCCGTGTTGAGGCGGCTGTAATGTATCTCGAGCAGCGCCAATAAGCACCCTCACAGAGCGATAAGACGGGCCTTGTGCCCGTTTTTTATTTCTTGGCACGCCAGCTGCAAAGTCCTGTTTGACACAGCTTCAGACAGGGAGACCGCATCATGGCACAACAATCTATCGCCCTCTTCCCCCTGCCCTCGCACATACTGCCGGGGGGGAAACTTCCGCTGCGGCTGTTCGAGCCGAATCATATCGAGATGCTCAAGGAGTCTCTGATAGACGATCGCGGCTTTGGCATAGTGATGGAAGAGAACACGGCTACCGGCCTCTCCGGTCGCATCTTACCGGTGGGCACCAGGGTGAAGGTGATCGACTTCTACACCCTCAACGATGGCCTGCTCGGTGTGACTGTGCTTGGACTGGAGCGCTTTAGCATCCATCAGCTGCACACCGACGAGCGTGGGATCAAGCGCGCTCAGGTCGAGCCGCTGCCCAACTGGCCGAGACTCACCTCAGATAACAGCGACGAGGTCTTGGTCACCCGGCTGCAAGACATCTTTGCCCAGTATCCCGAGCTCGATGAACTCTATCCCGAGAAACGCTACGAGGATGCTGCCTGGATTTGCCAGCGCTGGTTGGAGCTGCTGCCGATGCCGGTGCAAGAGAAACAGGGACTCATCGCCAAGCAAAACAGCGATGCCGCCAGACAGTTCTTGCACAAGCTCATCACGCCCTGACGAGCAATGCAAAATGCAATTATCGCATTTTGCGACGTAAGAATTTCGCAATATGCAACGATTCGCTCATAAAAACGACAAAACAACGGGAAAATACAAGAGAAAAAGTTGGCACGACTTTTTCATATAGTAGGAACAACCCGATTTATCCCGTGCTCTCTTCAGTTATGCTGAAGAATTGGTCAACCTGATTCAGGTTGACCTTTTTTTTATCCGCCTGAGCCGGGAAAGTAGGCATCGATACAGTGCCGCAGCTGAGAGAGGCTGATGGGTTTGGCCAGGAAATGATCCATACCGGCGGCAAGGCAGGCGGACCTGTCGTCAGACATGGCATTGGCCGTCAGGGCGACGATGACGCCGTCATACCCCAAGCGACGCAGCCGACGTGTGGCCTCAAGCCCGTCCATCTGTGGCATCCGCATATCCATGAAGATGAGATCGGGCCTCACCAAGGCGACCTGCTCCAGGGCCGCCACCCCGCTATCGCACAGGCGCACCCCGGCAACCAGTCTCTGCAACATCAGAGAGACCACCAGTTGGTTAACCCTATTATCCTCAACCACCAGGATATCGAGCGGGCGTATCGGCCCGTCGGGTTCAGGCTCACTGGCGTGATGCTCGCACGGCAGCGCCAGGCCGGGCAGTTCGAACCAAAAACGGCTTCCCTGGCCAAGGGTACTCAGCACACCGATCTCCCCCCCCATCTGGTGTACCAGACGTTTGCAAATGGCCAACCCCAATCCCGCCCCTGCATAACTGCGTGAGGCCGAGTTGTCCCCTTGCACGAACGGCTCAAACAGTCGCTCGACTTGCGACTCCTCGATACCGATCCCGCTGTCTTCCACCGCCACACAGAGGCGCTCACGGCGCCAATCCAGCGTGATAGCAATCTCTCCTCGCTCGGTAAACTTCAGGGCATTACCCACCAGGTTACCGATGAGTTGGGAGATCCGCACCGGATCGCCGAACAGATGCTCTGGTACCGCAGGGGCGACGGTGAGGGTAATGGCGACCCCCTTCTCCTCCCCCTGGCGATAGAAGGAGGCCAGGTTGAGCTGGCAAAGGGCTCGAATGTCCATCTCCTCACAGTGGATCTGTAAGGTACCCGACTCGATCTTGGAGAGATCGAGGACATCATCGATGATGGTCTGCAGCAACTTGGCCGAGTGGGTCGCATGGCCCAACAAGGCGCGCTGATCCCCCCCCAGAGGGGCGCTTTGCAACAAGTCCAGCATCCCCAGCACGGCATTCATGGGAGAGCGTATCTCGTGGGTCATCATGGCCAGAAAACGCGACTTGGCAAGGCTCGCCGCCTGCGCCGAATCACGCGCCGCCGCCAGCTCCAGCTCGCGGCGGATCTGGGGACTGATATCCCTGGCCGTTCCTCGATAACCAACGAATCGACCGGCCTCATCGAAACCCGGTGCGGCGTTGATCTCCAGCCAGACCAGCCCCTCTTTGCGCCGCAGGGCGGCCCGCAGGCCACGCACCGGCTCGAGACGTCCCAGCAGCTGATGATAATCCGGCTCCCCTTCATGGGGGATCAGGGGCAACTCCAGCAGACTCATTCCCACCAGGTTTTGGCTCAAGGCCGCCTCTTTCTGATCCGGGGTCGAGATATAGCGCAGCCGATGCTCGGCATCACACTCCCAGAACCAGTCCGACGCCATGCCCGCAAAGCTGCGAAAACGCGCCTTGCTCAGTTGCAACGCCTGGGTTTTTAGCCTGACCTGATCCTGCAAGCGGCTGCGATACGCGATATTGACCAGCGCCTGGGAGATGAGCGGCCGGCACCGCTGCAAGGCAGCCTTACTCTTGAGATCGAGCGCCCCCTGGCGGCTGTGGCGACAGAGCAGCAGCCCCTCAAAGCCCGGCACAGTGAGACCGGTCACCAGGACACTGCGCCATCTGGCGTCATGCGCAACGGGAAGGAAATCCGGTAGCAGGGCAGGTTCATAGAGCACCAGGGTCTCCCCTGCCAAGGCGCGCTCAAAGGCGCGCCCCAAGGGCCAACAGGTTGGCGTATGGTCACCCTGTGAGCTGAAGATAGGAGTGCAGACGCTCGGCCCCACAGTAAGCACTGTGGCCGCCTCAAACCCGATGAAAGGCTGCAAGGCTCCGATAAGACCGGCCAGCACGGCATCCAGATCTTGTGCATCCGCCAGCGCGGCAACCCCCTTGAGCAGGGTATCGGACTCACTACGATAGTGGGATTCCCGCTCTTGAGTGCGTGCCAACTCAGCCAGGGTCGCCTGTAATCGCTCCCCCAGCATTTCCAATGAATCGTGATGGGTCATCCGCTCCTCGGTTTCACGCGCCGCGGCAAAAAATCACACTCGAGATCATGAGATTCCCGTGTACCAACTCCCCTTGAGGCATACGCCCCTGCTCACCGAAGGTAAAGGGGATAAGATAAGGTACTCCTTCGAGGCGCTGATTGTAATGACCGATGATCTCGTCTATACGGCTAGCCAGGGCATAGCGGTAACCGGCACAGAAGATGATAAGAGCACCGATAGGATGCAGCTTCTCGGGCATGCCATATTCAGGCTCGATACGGGCGGCCAACAGACTGCGCTCGAGGACTCCGGATTCGCTCCCCTGCATCAAAACCAGGCGCTCCCCTTCACTGACGTCGGTAAAGAGGCGCAAGCCGCGCCGCGCCGTCACCGACTCGGGGTGCGAGAGCTTGAAACAGGGCATGCCGTAGACGTTACCGGTGAGCCGAGCCAGTGGGAAAAAGGTGGTCTCATGCAGTACAGGCCCCTCGGGTAGGGTATTGCCGACCCACTCGCCGTACACCTCGGCGGCTGGACGCTGGTCCAGCGCGATGATCTCGCGTCCTTCGACGCGAGTGGCGATGGCGGAGTGCTCTGTGGGGCGATAGCCGGCATGAAACTGGAAGACCAGCTCACAGTTGGGATAAAACACCGCCAGCACACTCCCTTCGGTCAGGGTCTGCCGCTGCCAGAAAAGACGCCAGTGACCCTGCAGGTGATCATCCGCCGCAGAGCCACCGATCACGGGAACCGCTCCGCCAAGCTCCTCATCCAGCTCGGCCAGCAGCGCCTCCTCGCCCCCCGGAGTCGTGTGAAGCAGCACCATCTGGGGCAACTCGCCGGGGCGATCGCAGGCCGCCATGGCTTGGCGCAGCCACATCCGCACATCCCCTTCGGTGTGACTGCCTCCGGCAACCCCGTAGGCCCCTTGCTCGTCATAGATGGCCGCCAGCGCGACCGGCACCTCATCCAGTGAGACGGTGCGCACCGCTTGGCAAGAGCTACATCCTATCAACGGGCTCTCGGGAAAGACCTCGTTCAGGGTCCTTCGCAGCACCTCGGCATCATAACGCTCGGCAAAGTAGAGGATCAGTAAGGAAGGCATCGCCGCACTATGGGCCAAAAGTTGCTCGATGAGGTGCTGTGCAGCCGCGATAGAGCAGTCTCGATTTGATTGCGCGGTAAAATAATCCACAATAAACCCCTCAAGCACAAACGCTTGAACTAGCAAGAATTATTCCATGTACACCCAATTATTCGCTTATCTCCCTGAGCAGAGAGGAGTCCGATGCCAATTGACGCGCTGACACAGGTTAAACAGGTGGTTGCCCTCGGTGGGGGTCACGGCATGGGCCGTGTGCTCTCGGCCCTCTCCTTCCTCGGGCCCCGCCTCACCGGAATTGTCACCACCACTGACAATGGCGGCTCGACCGGGCGCCTTCGCAAGAGCCAGTCCTGCATCGCCTGGGGAGATCTGCGTAACTGTCTCAACCAACTGGTTACCAACCCCAGCACGGGCAGCCTGCTCTTCGAGTACCGCTTCGCGGGTAACGGGGAGCTGGCCGGACACAACCTGGGCAACCTGATGCTACTGGCACTGGATAACCTTTGCGTGCGTCCTCTCGACGCCATCGAGCTCATCAGCGACATGCTGCACATCGAGCCCAAGTTACTCCCCATGTCGGAGCACCCGACCGATCTCTGTGCCCGTACCCCCTGTGGCAACCACATCATCGGCGAGGTATCGGTGGATCAACTCGACACCCCTCCTCACTCCCTATTTCTGCATCCCCCGGTGCCCGCCATTGCCGAGGCCCTCGAGGCGATCCAGCGGGCAGAGCTGATCCTGCTTGGCCCCGGGAGTTTTTTCACCTCCATCATGCCACCCCTGCTGATGCCCGAGCTGGCCGGCGCCATAGAGCGGAGCCGTGCACCGCTGCTTTTTATCACCAATCTGGTCGATGAAGCCGGCCCAGCGGGTCAGCTGGATCTGGAAGCCCAGTGCCACTGGCTGGAGTCGCAGCTCGGCCGGGGACGTCTCGATGCCGTACTGGCGCCACCGGGAAGCCGACGTGGCGCCTGGCCCGGCACTGTGATCGAGACCGAGCTCGGCGAGAGCGCCCTCCCCCATCGCCATGACAGGGAAAAGCTCAGAGTCGCCCTCGAGCAGTGGCTACAGGCGTTACCGTCAGGCCGCCATCTCTGACAACTGAGCCAACACCTCGGCCAGGGAGTGTTCGAGTGCCGTGACATCGCCCTTGAGGGCCGCAGCAGGCTCACCGTTTCGGCACCGCAGCTCAATCTGCGCTGCCTGCTGCTGGCTGAGCTCGGCGCCATAACTGCCACACGACGACTTGATGCTGTGCGCCAGACGCCCCAATGCCACCACCTCTTCTGCAGCCAATAGCGGCCCCAGCTGATTACGCTGCTGGCCAACCTCGTCGAGAAAGACCCGGATCACGACGGGCAGCATATCGCTGCCGATATCCCGCTCTAATTGTTGCAGCGTCCCGCGATTAAGCAGTTCCATTCACGCCCCCCCTGCCATGAGTGTGAGCCAGGTCAAACTAATGCCATCGGCTCGCCAGAAAACCACAACACACATATACACAAAAGAAACAATTCAATAACATACACCGCAACAACTGATGTAATCCCTTTGCCTCTATGGCTGCTGCGAAGAACCAGGGTAGTATTTCTACCCTGGTATTTTTTTATACCGGATTATCGACATCAACAAAGATAACATCGAGTCCGTGGGCCTGCTTAAGCCACTCGCCCAATGCCTGGATCCCATAACGCTCGGTGGCATGATGCCCCGCCGCGAAGAAGTGTATTCCCATCTCACGCGCCGTATGCACCGTCTGCTCTGACGCCTCTCCCGTGATAAACGCATCAACCCCTTGTTCGGCGGCCTGCGCGATATAGCTCTGACCGCCGCCGGTGCAGATTGCGATGGAGCGAATGAGCTCGGGCCCACTGTCGCCCACATGCAAAACGCCGCGCCCCAGAGCTGCCTCGACCCGACGGGCGAAGCGCTCACCACTCACCGGCTCTTCCAGTTTGCCGACCATGGCCACACTCTTGCTGTTCCAAGGCTCCAGGCCGCGGCGCAGGGTGATCCCGAGCAACTTGGCCAGCTGGGCGTTATTACCGAGTTCGGGATGAATATCGAGGGGAAGGTGGTAGGCATAGAGATTGATATCGTGGGTGAGCAGCGTCTTGATGCGGCGCTGTTTCATCCCCTTGAGTACCGCCGGCTCACCGCTCCAGAAGTAACCGTGGTGGACCAGGATGGCATCGGCCTCCAGCTCGACGGCGCGATCGATAAGGGCCTGGCAGGCAGTCACCCCGGTGACCACACGCCGAATACGTGCACGCCCCTCAACTTGCAGCCCATTGGGGCAGTAATCCTTGATGGCATGGGCCTCAAGGAGCTGGTTAAGGAGGTTTTCGAGTTTGTTGTTACTGATCATCATGACTCCCCGGGCCCGGCCGCAGCCGAGCCCCTTGATTGAGAGAGCCATGATAAATCAGGGAGACGGGGGGAGCTAGGCTGGCAACTCGATCCCGGCATCACGCATCTTGGCCAACTTGTAGCGCAAGGTTCGAGGACTGATCCCCAGTTTCTCGGCCACCGCTTTACGGCTCCCTTGACACTGGTTGAGGGTATCGAGAATGATCTGGTGCTCCTGCTGCTTGAGCTCATTGCCGAGCTTCTCCAGACCCGGTTGCCGCTCTCTGAACGACTCGTCCTGACCGCCCATCTCCTCCTCTTCGAGGATAAGGTCCCCTTCGCGGACCCACTCGCCATCACAGAGGATCAACGCCCGCTGGATCACATTGGCCAGCTCGCGTACGTTGCCGGGCCAACCATATTCGAGCAGTAACTCGGCGGCGGCAGGCTCGATGGCAGGCAGCGCCAACCCCTGCTCGGCAGAATAGAGGGTGAGCAGGTGCTCGGCCAACGGCAGGATATCGCCGGGACGCTCGCACAGGGCGCTCCAGCGCAGCGGGAAGACATTGAGGCGATAGTAGAGATCCTCGCGAAACGTTCCCTCCTGAACCGCGCGTTTAAGATCCCGGTTACTGGTGGCGAGCACCCGCACGTCGAGGGGGATCACCTTGCGACTGCCCAGACGCTCGACCTCTTTCTCCTGCAAGACACGCAGCAACTTGGCCTGCAGCCCCAGATCCATCTCGGTAATTTCGTCGAGCAGCAAGGTTCCCCCCTGAGCCTGCTCGAACTTGCCCGGGCACCCCTGCACCGCGCCGGTAAAGGCCCCCTTCTCATAACCAAAGAGGGTCGCCTCCAGCATATTTTCGGGGATGGCCGCACAGTTGATGGCGATAAAGGGCTGATCGGCGCGGCTGGATTGGTCGTGGATATAGCGGGCCAGCACCTCCTTGCCGGCGCCGCTCGGCCCCGAGATCATCACGGTCGCATCGCTGCGCGCCACTCGAGCGGCAAGCTGAAAGAGCTCGACACTGCGCACATCCCCACAAACGACGGTGCGTTTCTCGACGCGCTGGGCCGGAACGTAACGGCTCACCTGATTGAGCAGCACCTCGGGCGAGAATGGTTTGGCCAGGTAGTCGATCGCCCCTTCCCGCATGGCGCGCACCGCGCCATCGATATTGGCGTAAGCCGTCATGAGTAACACCGGCGTCTGGGGATATTGCTGACGGATGGTCTGCAACAGGGTGAGCCCATCCATGCCGCCCATCTGAATGTCGGAGATCACCATGTCGAAGGATTGACGCGAGAGCATCACCAGCGCCTGCTCGCCGCTGTCGGCCTCACGGCATTCATACCCACCCAGGAGCAAGGTATCCACCAGCGCCTCGCGCAGGCCTCCATCATCTTCCACAACTAAAATGCGTGCCTGGCTCATGCCACACCTCCAAGACGACCGACTGCACTCTCATGCAGTGGCAAAGACAGGGTAAAACAACTCCCCTCACCGGGAACCGACGCGACGCTCACCTCGCCCTGATGGGAACGCACCACGGATTGCACGACCGCCAGCCCCAGGCCAGTTCCCTGGCTGCGGGTGGTATAAAAGGGTTCGAAGATCCGGGCCTGCTGCTCGGCAGTAATGCCCCGACCGTTATCGATGATGCGCAGCTCCAACCGATTGCCACGCGGCGCCGTCGTCACCAGGATCCGGGTTGCCCCCGCCTGTTGGCCGTTGGCGATGAGGTTATTAATAGCCCCGACCAGCGCATTGCTGTTTGCCATCAGCATCAGCGCCCCCTGAGGGGCCTGGATCTGCAGCTCACAGCCGTGTTGCTCGCAATACGCCTCGGCCGCCGACGCCACCTGGGTCAGCAGCTCATCGAGCGACAATGCGCACACGACCTGGCTCTCACCACTGCGCGCAAACAACAAGATATCGTTGATCTGCTTTTCGAGATCCTGCAGTCGATCCATCAACTTCTGCTGAAACTGGCTGCGTGATTCGGGTTTAAGGGTGCGATTGCCGAGGTTGGCGGCATAGAGCATGGCCGCCGACAGCGGTGTTCTGATTTGATGGGCCAGAGAAGCCGCCATATTGCCGAGGGCAGAGAGGCGCTTCATATGGTTGAGCCTGTCTTGCAGGCGACGGGTTTCGGTCAGATCGTTAATAAAGATGAGCTGACCGGGTTGATCCTGAAGAGGCTGGGTAGAGAGCTGGACCCGGCGACCATCGCGCAAGGAGATCTCATGGCCATCGTCCTCCTGGGGCTGGAAACAGCGCAGGATCACCTGGCGCCACAGCTCGCCCTCCAGAGGCTCTCCCAACAGCCCCACGGCGGCCGGGTTGGCACGACGAATGACCCCACCGGCGTCCAGCACCAAGACACCGGTCGGCAGGGCGGCAAAGATGGCATCGAGCTGGCGATAGGCCGGGGTCACATCAGTGTGGGTCTGCATGGTCATAAACCTGACTCAAGATTCAACATGAGCAGGTTTATTCAATTACCATGCCAAACAGACAATTCGAATGAAATCAATAGGTTGATAAGGTTCTGTCAAGAGTTTGACCCTATCCTTCCTTCGTCATCCCATATTTCTTCATCTTCTCGACCAGGGTGGTACGACGCATGCCCAGCATATCGGCAGCCCGTGCCACGACCCCGTCCTGTGACTCCAGCGCCTGGCGGATCAACTCGATCTCCAGCTCGGCGAGCATCTCCTTGAGATTGATCCCCTCCTGCGGCAGCTGCATCGGATTGGGTGCCGCTGTCGGCTCGAGCACGGGAGTATCTTGAAAGACCGAGGCCAACGCCTCTCTCTCTTCCCAATCGCTCGGCTCAGGGCTCGCCACGTCACAGGGAAGCAGGCGATAGCGGGAGGGTAGATCGGCCACATCGACGATGCGATTGGGATAGAGGATCAGCAGCCGCTCGATGAGGTTGGAGAGCTCACGCACGTTGCCGGGCCAATGGTATTGCATCAAAGATTCCGTGGCGCGCTGAGTGAGGCGGATCCAAGCCTTATGCTGCTCGATATGACGGGCCAGCAGCTCTTGCAACAGCAACGGAATGTCATCGACCCGCTCGCGCAGCGGCGGCGTTTCGATGGGGAAGACGTTGAGACGGTAATAGAGATCCTCGCGAAACGCCTGTTGGCGGATCATCGCCTCCAGATCCCTGTGAGTCGCCGCGATTACCCGCACGTCGGCGTCGATCACCTTACCTCCACCCACGCGCTCGTATTGACGCTCTTGCAACACCCGCAGCAGCTTCACCTGCATCGGCATGGGCATGTCCCCTATCTCGTCGAGAAAGAGGGTCCCCCCCTGAGCCAACTCGAAGCGGCCGCGACGTGCGGCAATAGCGCCGGTAAAGGCCCCCTTCTCGTGGCCGAAGAGTTCACTCTCGAGCAGCTCGGCAGGAATGGCGCCACAGTTGATAGGAACAAAGGGTCCCTTGGCGCGCGCAGACAACTCGTGGATGGCACGGGCAACCACCTCCTTGCCAGTGCCCGACTCACCGAGGATCAACACGTTGGCTTCGGTCTCGGCCACCTGGCCGATGAGACGACGCACCTCCTGGATCCCCTTCCCCTTGCCCACCAGCAAGCGGAGCAGCGTCTGCCCCTTATCGTGCTGCTGCACCCTGGGATGAAATGAGGCAAAAGCCTGGAAGAAATGGAGCACGCGGGTCAGCGACTCGTAATCGAAGGGCGTCTCCAGGGTACCGATAAAATTGCGCTGCTCCCCCTGCCCCGGCAGGAGCGAAAGAAACGGCAGCCTGGGGTAACGCTCCAACAAGGCGCTCAGGGTATGGGTCTTGAGCTCTCCAAGGATGATCCCCTGTACCGGCGCCGCCTCGATGGCGACCTCCAGATCCTCCTCGTCGACCTGCTGCCAGGCAACCCCCATAAACGTGAGCAGACCGGACAACTGACGACAGCGCTCGGCGCTCTCGTCGACGATTAAGATAGAAAGGTCCAGCATGATTGATTCATCCTTCCGGTGAGCGCTACGACAACATCTGCCGGAAGTCTAATCGCTCGGGATCGCCTGAACAAGAGCGCAACGCCAAATTAATGACAGTGACGGCAAAAAATAAGCCCCTCAATAGGGGCTTATTAACTTATTGATGAGATTGAAAATTTGCGATGACCTGCTGCAACCTTGTGATCTCCTCGCGCAGGGTGGCGTTCTCTGCCTCCAGCTCGGCCAGGCGATCTGTCGCGGGCTCAGCGGCCACATCCGGCGCCCCGCTGAAGAGATGCTGATAGCGGGACTCACGCTTGCCGGGTTCACGCGGCAGTTTCTGCACATAGGGGCCACGCTCAATCAGCGCCTGTAGCACCGCCTCTACCTGGGTCACCTCATCAAACTCGCACAGACGCGCCGTACGAGAGCGCAGCTCACCCGGGGTCTGGGCACCACGCAGCAGCAGCTCGCACACCACCCCCAGCTCACGGGGAGAAAACTTCAGATCACCAAACTCGGTATTACAGAAACGATGCTGATAACGAGCCACTCTGGCACTAAAGTTGGCGACATTGCTCACCAGACGGCGAGCAATCAGGAGATCGAGCGCCGACTGTACCTCTCGTTCGCTGAGGGAAAGCACGGGATCGCGGTTGCTCTTCTGATTGCAGGCATTGACCAGCGCATTGAGTGAGAGAGGATATTGATCCGGGGTCGAGACCTCCTTTTCGATCAGGCAGCCAATGATGCGGGCTTCGAGCGGGCTGAGCAAAGGTTCCATGCATGTTTTCCTTTTAAAAACCTGCTCTTATCCTAGTGGCACCGATGTGCAGACACCATACTGGACCCACAAATTTGCGACCCATCCCCGTCGAAGCCGGCGTGATTGCCGCGTTTTCAATCAACCCAGCGCCTAATTACGGGATTGGAGAAACTGAATGTTGTGTGTCGGCAGCTGCACGACATTATTCGACTGGTGTTGATGTTGCTGCTTGGCCAACCAAACCAAGTCGCAGATACCATCCGTCGGCTCAAACGCCGTAGGAGCATTCATCAGCAGCTCTCGAACCTGTTGATGGTCAAAGGCATGGCAGGCATCATCCAATGCTGCCAATACGGGCCGCAACAGTGTCCAGGGGAGCCAGCGCTCTTGCGCCATCATGATCCTGGGGTGCTCGGTGCCTTGAGCATCATCACCAATCAGTAACTCTTCGTAGAGCTTCTCCCCTGGCCGTAACCCCGTCACTTCAATAGCAATATCCCCATCCGGATGCTGCTCATCACGCAGGGCCAAGCCACTGAGTCGAATCATCCGTTTGGCGAGCTCAATAATTTTGACCGGCTGCCCCATATCCAGCACAAACACTTCTCCACCAGAGCCCATGGAGCCCGCTTGCAGCACCAATTGCGCCGCTTCCGGTATGGTCATGAAGTAACGGATGATCTCTGGATGAGTCAGGGTGATTGGCCCCCCCTTCCTGATCTGCTGCCTGAAGAGCGGCACCACCGAGCCTGAAGAGCCCAACACATTGCCAAAGCGAACCATGCAGAAACGGGTGTTGTGTTTCTCACGGGTCAGCGCCTGTAAAATCAGCTCGGCCAACCGCTTGCTCGCCCCCATGGTATTGGTCGGCCGGACCGCTTTGTCAGTCGAGATCAATACAAAGGTTTCAACCCCGGCATCGATGGCCGCCTGAGCCGCATAGAGAGTACCAAATACGTTATTACGGACCCCTTCGATGATATTGAACTCGACGAGTGGTACATGCTTGTAGGCCGCAGCGTGGTAGACCGTATCAATGTTAAAACTCTGCATCACAGTTTTAAGGCGATGCTGTCGCTGCACGGAGCCGAGCAAGGGAACCAGCTCGGTGTCGAGCCCCTCTCTTTTGCACTGCTCGCGCAAGTTTTTATGCAGCTGATACAGCGCAAACTCCGACAGCTCAAACAACACCAGTCTGGTGGGGTGACAGCGCAAGATCTGACGGCACAGCTCAGAACCAATCGAACCGCCAGCCCCCGTCACCATGACCATCTTGCCTTTGATATTTGCCTCGAGCAGATGCCTTACGGGATCGACTGGCTCTCGGCCCAGCAGATCCTCGATAGAGACCTCTTTGAGCTGATCGATGGTGGCAGATCCATTCACCAGATCGGCCATCCCGGGTATAGAAAGGACCTCACATTCCAATTCTTCGAGACCCTGGATGACTTCCTGTCTACGAGCACGGCCACAGCTCGGCATGGCGAGCAGAATCTTTTGTACCCCATGCTCATGGATTAGGGTGGGCAACAACCGGCTGCTGTATACGGCACACCCCTGGATAACACATCCCTGCTTGGCCGGATCATCATCGACAAAGGCAACAGGATAAAACTCACTGCCTTGATGTAGCGCAACCTGCAACTGGCGCCCGGAAGCGCCTGCGCCATAGATCAGCACCTGAGTGCGAGCAAGGCGGGTCGTATTAAGCAGTGCGCGGAAAAACAGTCGCACCCCACCCACCTGCAACACGAGGAAAGAGAGATAGATAACAGAGACGGTTCTGGGTAGAAAGAGATCGAAATAGAATGCAGAAACCACAAAGAAACAGGTCGAAAGGGCAGCACCAAGCGATATAGTCCAGAGTACGCGAAAACTCACATAACGTAATACTGCCCGATAAAGTCCTAGACGAATAAAGACTGCGATGCTCACCACTATGATGGCCGCTAGCAGCGTCCAGTGATGGGGGCTCGTGATTGGCCACTCCTGTTCGAGACGAATCCAGAATGCCCCCCAGAAGCTGATTGAAATAAGCAGCATATCGACAAGAACCGATACCATCCTCTTGCTGGTACGCGAAAGCGAACTCAGACATGTGACTAATTGATTGCTGCCAGGAAATGCGCCCTGCTTCATTCTGGTACTCCTGCATTCAGGTGGTAAGCCAAGGCGCCCAGAGGCAAGTAAGCAATGACCAAGCCAATGAGTCCGTCGAGATAGCCACCAATAATCATGGCTGCTATCGGGGCCAACCAGAAACTATTTATAAGAAGCACGATTAGCGTCACAATTCGGTGACTGCCCATACGCCTCGCCGCATATTGATAGCCATGGGTACGGTGTGCCTCACTTAAACGACAGTGATGACGAAAGCGATTGAACAGGGTCCAGGTCGCATCCACCACAAATATCCCCAACATCACCAACCATGCCCACAGATAATGCGGTTGCTGGCCCGCATCTAGTAGCATCAGGGTAGCCAGTGTCAGGCCCAGGAAGCCGCTCCCCCCATCGCCCATAAAAATGCGGGCAGGAGGAAAATTCCAGCACAGAAAACCAGCCACTGCGGCACACAGCAGCAGGGCCAAAGCACCGGAGTCCCATACGCCAGAATCCAGATAATGAAAGAGGGCCATGAAAAGACACACGACGGCGGCTTCCCCTGCGGCCAGACCGTCGATTCCATCCATGAAGTTATAGAGATTGACCATCCAGATGGCCCCAACCCAGGCCAGCAGATAACCACCCCAGGAAAGATCAAGGTCCATGCCTAATAGGGTGACCACCGGGAGACCACTTGCGGCCCAGACCACACCGGCCCCCGCCGCCCCCTGCACCAACAGGCGCGTCGAAGCCCTAAGAGAGATGTGGTCGTCGATAAATCCAACCACGGCGATGCCGAACGCGGCTAGCCATAACACGATGAGCTTCTGGAAAGGCAAGGCGCTCACACTCGGAAGAAACGCGATCAACAGGGGCGCACCGAGCAAGAAGGTGGCGACAATCGCCATCCCTCCCCCTCTCGGAGTCGGGACCTGATGCGAGCTACGATGATTTGGGTGATCAAGCAGACGAGTCAGGGCATAGCGTCTCAATAAACCGGTACAAAAGACAGACAGCAACAACGTCACAATCAGCACAGAAAGGAGTAACAGCATCAACAGGACTCAGTATGAGATGAAGCCATCGAAGATAGGGTCTCGGTGATGGTATATGGTGCATGCCATTGTAACTGCCGCCGGGCCTTACGGGTATCCATTTCCAACGAGCCAAAGAGGCGCTGAAGCTTTGCATCCAACCCGCATGCTTTGCCCAAAACCCTGATAATGGTAGGAGGGATATAGAAGAGGCGTGCCGATTTGCCGTGTGCCAAGGCAATCTCACCGAGCAAGGTTGACGTTGAATACGGCTTCGGATCCGCCACGAGAAAGACCTGATTCGCTGCGCCAGGATGTGTCAAAACCCGAGCCACGAAATCACACAGGTTCGGCAACCCCAGTAGGCTGCGGGCATTGTCCACCCGAGCAAACGGCAAAGGAATACCCTTTAGAACCCACTTCACCATGCTAGCAAAGTTGGCCTTCACCCCAGCACCATAGATAAGAGGAGGCCGAATGATAGTCACCTCCATTTGACTCTCATTTGCCAGCGCCAACAGGCCGAGTTCGGCCTCATATTTGGAACGACCATAGGGGTCAATAGGTGAAGACACTATCTGTTCTGTAAAGGGCTTGCCCGGCTCGGTCGATTCGCCATTCACCTTGATCGTACTGATAAAAATGAAACGTTTGACGCCAGACTTCGCCGCCTGCCTGGCCAAGTTCAAGGTACCCAACGTATTCACCGCGCGAAAAGCAGACAAGGGATCAGCATCGCACTCAGACATCACATGCACCCGTGCGGCGCAATGCACAATGACATCCATACCTTGCAACGACGTTGCCCAATTTGCATTCTCACTCAACGCAGGGGAAACGACTTGATAAGAGGTCATGGGTTCACCACGAACGGCGCCTTTCACATTGAAACCAAGCTCAATAAGATGCTCGCACACTGCCTTGCCAACAAACCCATTGGCTCCTGAGACCAACACATTCATGCCATTATTCTCATTACCACCAACGCCAACCGTGGATATTATAGAAGGTCACCATGGAGCGCCCGAACATCCTGATATGCCGCAATCCCTTACGAGATGCATGCCCGCCATGATGAACTACCTTGACCTGTGGAACATACGCAATTCTGCTTAACTTGCCTGCTCGAAGACTAATATCAAAATCTTCAAAATAGAGAAAAAACCGGGAATCAAAGCCCTTTAATTTATGCAAGACATCCGAACGAAACAACATAAAACAGCCGCTGACAATGAGAGGATCCCACAGCACATCCTGGCCATTGAGCTGATCGGACATCTCATACCTGGATAACCGACCATTAAATGCTCTTTTGATCCGTCGAGGTGCAAACCCACGCAGAATAAGATCCAACACGGTTGGATAACGCTTGCACAGACGCTGAACAACGCCCCCATCCCATGTCGCATAGGGGGTAAGCAAACCACATTTAGGGTGTTTTTCCATGAAGACGATAGCATTTTTCAGCGCATCTTCGGCAATTTCTATATCCGGATTCAAAATCAGATGATAGTCATCACCGTGCCCTAACGAAAGATTATGGGCAGCACCAAAGCCGGCATTCTTCCCAGACAGCACCAACTCGAATGAGCCATGCCAAAATTGATTGACCCAGGCTTGGCTAAGTCGCTCAGATACTCGCTGCGAGTTGTCTATCAGTTTCAGACTCGCGCTAATTCCAGCCCATTCAACTGCCTTATGCAACGAGACAAGCGTTCGGGATAACAGTTCCAAATCTGGATGATAAGTCACTAAAGAAATTGTCAACATTTTACTCATGCACCAGCAGGACCGGTTCCGATCCATCCCTTGTTCACCAGAAACGTAACGATCTCTTGAGCACAGGCATCTGCACTCAGATTGACAGTATTGACAATGACGTCGGGGTTATTAGGGACATCATAGTTGGAATCTATACCGGTGAAATTTTTAATGGCCCCATCCCTTGCCTTGCGATATAGCCCTTTTGGATCACGAGCCTCGCACGCGGACAGCGATGCATCGACGTAAATCTCGATCATTCGCTCGCCCAAGCGGGCTTTTGCTAAAGTACGATCCTCTGCAAAAGGAGATATAAACGCGGTTTGCACAAGTAAACCTGCATCCGACATCAACGATGCAACCTCAATAACACGCCGAATGTTTTCTACACGGTCAGCATCACTGAAGCCAAGATCTCCATTGAGGCCATGGCGAACATTATCACCATCAAGTAAAAAACTGTGACACCCCATCTTGTACAACTTTTCATCGACCAAGTTGGCAATCGTCGATTTTCCTGAACCGCTCAACCCTGTGTACCACAATACGGCTGGCCGCTGATGCTTTTGTGCCGCACGCTGAGCTGCCGTTATCTTATGATGATGCCATGTAAGATCATTGCTCATAGAAAACCCTGCCTAAAATGGGAAGATGAGAGGAACTAGACATACTATTGCGACCAAATACAATATCGATAGCGGCAAGCCGACTCTGATATAATCACCAAGCCCGTATTCACCGGCACGAAATGCCATCAGATTAGTCTGGTAAGCATATGGATTAATAAAACTACAGCTGGATGCATAAGCGACCACCATTACAAAAGGCAATGGAGAAACATCCAGTCCTTGTGCAACAGCGAGGGCAACCGGCGTCATCATTGCGGCTGTGGCATTGTTGGTGACCAACTCGGTCACGCACCAAGTAACAAACAAGACACCAATAAGGGCAACATAGGGTGACACATCTTGCAGTGCAACCTTAACCAGACTCGATACGTAGCCCATCAAGCCACTCCCTTCCATTGCCTTCGCCAGGGCTAATGCCGCCATGACGATCAGCCATAGGCCAAATGGGAATCGCCGGCGCAGCTCATTAAGTGTTAATACTCCCGTCGATAACAACAATCCAAAATAACAGATCATCGCCTTGAGAAGAGACACCCAACCTAACGCAGAGAGTGTGATAGACAATACAAAACCACCTATCATTAGCCATTCAGTTAATGGCCTGAATGCGCTGGTTGGTTTAGCGCCACGAATAATGAGAAAGTTTTTGGCCAAATTATTTCTATTGGAGAAATCAAGACCCGTCGCTAATACAAGAAAGTCGCCACCTTGCAGCGTCTTTTCACCCAATGAGCCAGACAGGGTTTCTCCATTGCGTCGCATAGCAACAACGGCGGCATCAAATTTCGCCCTAAAATCAGTGTCTTTAAGCATACACCCACATAGTGGTGAGTCAGGTAAGACAAGAACTTCTGTTAGCTCATCACCCTGTATACCGTGACGCTCAGCGTAGTTATCAAGCCCCGAAAAACGCGAAAGAAGGCCAACGGCTGTTGGATCACCTGAAAATAACAAGGTATCACCGGCCTCTAATCTATCTCCAGGAGCAACGGGGCGCAAAGAACTGCCCCTTCTGATAATTTCAACGAGAAACAGACGTTGAAGATGCCGTAACCCCGCCTGTGCCACAGTTTTGCCTATCATTGAGGAGTTATCCGAAACTCTTGCCTCTAACAGATAGGGCATTAAGGCATCATTATCGAGTTTATCATTCGGCAATAGATTACGTGCAATCCATAGCCATGCCAGGCCTAACGCAGCGGCGATCACTCCAACCGGGAAAAAATCCATCAGATGTAATCCCTCTAACCCTGCATCCAGCATCATAGTATTAACAATTAAGTTGGTTGAAGTACCAACTAATGTCAGCATGCCTCCCATTGAAACCACGTAAGTCATCGGCAAGATAAGACGACGACCCGGGTGCTGTTGGGACGCTCGCAAGGGGCCCAACAAAATAGATACGATTGCCGTATTATTGAGAAAGGCTGAACTCATCAGAGCAGATAGCATAACGCGCCACCAACTTCCGGTAAAACTACTGGCCAGCATCCAGCTGGTGATACGTTGTAGCAAAAAAGTCCGCTCAAGTACGAACGCGGTACAAAGCAGCAGCACCAGCGTCACAAGACCTTGATTTGCGGCACTGGCGATCAAGTCATCACTGCTAATCGCACCGGAAATATAAAGCACGAGTAAAGCACAGCCAAAGATCTTTTCCGCTCTATGGTGCCAATAAGCCAATGCAGCCAGGGTAATGAGGAAGATGAGCAAAACCCATAATGCTTCAGATGTCATAGTAGCTCACGGATATCTTTTGCATCCCAGTGAGGGAAGTGTTTCCTGATCAGCGCATTTAACTCCAACTCAAAGTCACTGAATTTGGAGTCTTGCCGACATTCTTCAGACGGGATTTCACTGATCATACCTGCGCCTAATGTGGCGTTCGATATCCTGTCGACGATGATAAATGAACCCGTTTTATGGCTTTCCTGGTAAAGATCGACAGGTATAGACTGGGTGAATTTTATCTTACACTGCGCAATTTCATTAAGCCGAAGATGAGCCGCTGCATGATGTGAAAAGTCATTAATATCAATGCGATAGTCAATTGCATCGACAGAACCTGTTAAGACCCGAGTCCCGATTCTAATCTCATATTGTTGATGGGGTTGTAATGGCTGCTCATGTAACCATACGAGCATGCCACTCACATGAGACACATTCTTCCATTTTTCATCATTGGACACGATGACATCACCACGACTGATATCTATGTCGTCATTGAGTGTCAAGGTAATGGCCTGCCCCGTCTCAGCAGAAGGAAGGTCTCCATCAAACGTCACAATACGTTCGACCTTGCTCTCTTTTCCTGATGGCCAAACGCGAACCGAATCCCCTACTCGAACAATGCCACGAGCGACGGTGCCACAATAACCTCTGAATTCTCCATCAGGGCGATTCACATATTGCACCGGGAAACGTAAGGCACCATTCACTGGCGGATTAACCTCGACGGTCTCCAAACAAGTCAGCAAGGTTTCGCCCTGATACCAGGGCATCACCAAGCTTCTCTCTACCACGTTGTCACCACGCAATGCAGAGAGAGGAATAAACTGGGGCTCGACAAAGTTGAGATCTTTGGTGAAAGCCATGAAGTCATGACAAATGTTCTCAAAGCATTGTTGCTCATAGCCCACCAAATCCATTTTATTGATGGCAACAACGATATGCCTTATGCCAAGCAGCGAACAAATATAGCTATGACGTCGTGTCTGGGGCTTTACACCCGACCTGGCATCAATGAGTATGATGGCCAAGTCACAGTGTGAGGCACCAGTAGCCATATTCCGTGTATATTGTTCATGGCCCGGAGTGTCGGCGATGATAAATTTTCGCTTGTCGGTAGAAAAATAGCGATATGCCACATCAATCGTAATACCCTGCTCGCGTTCGGCCTGAAGCCCATCGACTAACAGAGCCAGATCTACTTCTTGGTCTGTGGTATTGAACTTACGAGAATCTCGTTGCAGGGCCGCGAGCTGATCATCGTAGATCAACTTTGAGTCGTGCAACAATCGGCCTATCAGGCTGCTCTTACCATCGTCTACACTACCGCAGGTCAGAAAGCGTAACTGCGATTTCTGCTCGTTCGATGTCAAATACGCATCAAAATCGCTGATCATGAGCTCTTTAGCCATTCTAGAAATACCCCTCCATCTTCTTCTTTTCCATCGAAGCAGACTGATCCGAATCGATGAGGCGCCCTTGCCGCTCCGATGTTCTCGCCTGAAGCATCTCAGCGATGATAGCGGGTAGCGTGTCTGCATTTGACTCAAATGCACCTGTCAGTGGGTAGCAACCCAGAGTGCGAAAACGCACCGTTTTCATCTGCGGCGTTTCCCCAGGGAGAAGGCGCATTCTGTCGTCATCCACCATGATAAGGGTTCCTCCTCGCTCCACAACCGGGCGGGGAGCCGAAAAATAGAGAGGAACTATCTCAATCTTCTCGCGATAGATATACTGCCAAATATCCTGCTCTGTCCAGTTCGATAAGGGAAATACGCGGATACTTTCACCCGGATGAATACGTGTATTATAAATATCCCAAAGTTCCGGGCGTTGATTCTTTGGATCCCAACGATGCTGGTCATCACGAAATGAGAACACTCGCTCTTTGGCGCGACTTTTTTCCTCGTCACGACGAGCACCACCAAATGCAGCATCGAACTTGTATTTATTGAGTGCCTGCTTGAGTGCTTCAGTTTTCATTATGTCGGTGTAAGAAGAGCCATGGTCAAATGGATTAATTCCTTTATCCTTTGCCTCCTTGTTGGTGTGAACCAACAAGGTGAATCCATACTGGGCTGCCATCCGGTCACGAAACTCAATCATCTCGCGAAACTTCCATCCGGTGTCCACATGTAACAATGGGAAAGGGATTTTTCCTGGATAGAAGGCTTTGCGTGCCAGATGAAGTAACACGGAAGAATCTTTGCCAATAGAGTAGAGCATCACTGGATGCTCGAACAGGGCAACGACCTCACGGAAAATGGTGATTGCTTCGTTTTCCAACAGATCAAGACTATTTTCCATTACTGAAGCTCCACATCAAGACTTAACGATAACCACGATACCATTGAATTTCACTTCCTGGTATATCAAGGCACACGCTTTAAATGCATTAATAATTTCGTGATGAGAGCCGTGAGCATATAATAAAGCATGGCCATCACGAATTTCTTGGCAAGCATTCTCTACATCGCCACTCGCCGAAAGCATGTCAATATCAACCTTCTTATGCATGTAGTTATCAAGATAATATTTGTAATAGGCTTCATTGGGTGACCAAGATGCAAAAATCTTATACTTTGAAACACCATAACCATCTGATATAAATTTCGCAGCTTCTTTGTACTCTTCTTTTTCATATACATTAGCCTGACTATCTGCTGGGGGGGAAAGCCAGGAGATAAGAAAAGCCACGAGTATGAGTACTGTTTTTCTTTCTGTCAGGTTAGACAGTGCATGAAACAAAAGATAGATGCACCAAGGGATGATGAAGATAAAGTGGCGTGGATGGAGAATTCCTGATTTTTTGCAGACAAAGGCCAACACAGCGATTGACAGTAAGATAGCGATGACAATGTATTGCTCAGTGTGCTTTTTTTTCAAAAAAACATAGGCGGCAGATAGTGCAATGGCAACAATCCCCCAGCCAAAATAACCATACATTATAGTCAACATTGAGCTCAGGGACTGAGTGTATGATAATTGAGACCACGCAACGCCACCCTTCGCGGTGAAAAGAAGACTGTGATATGAAAGATATATCCAGAGCACAACAAAAGGCACTGGAATTGCCGGAAGCCAATAACGCCTTCTTTTTATATCATCCCACGCAATGGAGAGGTAAATGATACCAATAAACACCGCCATATAATAATGGGTTAAAAATGACGCTGTCGCTAAAGAATAAAATGTATACCGCCAAACACGCTCATTACCATGCCCAGTTTTCACTTTGGTAAATGCCAAGAGACAGAGAGTGGAAAGCATCATGAAAAACATATAGCTTCTGGCTTGCGTCACATAACTTTGAGTCACGGGGAGCCATAACAAAAGCAACGCGGTGGCGATAATAGACAGTTCTGTTTTGTTTTTTAGCTTCGATCGACATGCGGTCAAAATAAATAAAAGCGCTAACATAATGATAGCGACATTAAAACCGCGTAGTGAATATTCAGAATCACCGAAGAGCGACGCCCACGCTTTGAGGGAAAGATCATACATGGGTGGATGTTGCTCACCGGCCTTCACGGTCAGAAAGCTGTCCTCCATCTCAATCTGAAGCACTGTCTTTCGCTCATATTGAGTATCAAAAACAGGATGGTAGCGAATTACGGAAGCGGTGAATAACTCGTCGGACCAAAAGCCTCGCTCGTTGAGAATGGGTATCATTTTCCATATGGCGCATATCATGACCAGTACATAAAATATGACCAAGCTAGTGCTGTTATCATCCCAAAGACGCCGCATTCTTATTGTCATTCAACGGATACCCCTATTTATGGTCCGTTCTGCATGCAGGTCTCTAACCGGTAATACAAAACGGACCGTTACCACAAGTCTTCAATATACGGGGTGAACGATCTCCTCTATCGGCTGGCTCAGATAGCCACTGCATATTTTGGTTTCGCTCACTCCCGCACTATCTCACCATTACACCGAATTACTTAACAATCTCATGTATCGGTCTTCTGCTCAGAAAACGCTTAATCGCTCTTTGTAGTCGGAAGGGAATAAGACGCGCCAGGGAGCCAATGAAGGGGCGATTTCGTACCTTCCACAAGAGCTGTAAAAGGCGCTCTTTACGCGACAACAACACGACTGTGGGTGCAAGTGACAACTTTTCACACCATATCTTTGCCAACGTTTCAGCATCGGTTGACTGCGCGACCGGATCAACGCGCAAATATTCACCGGCATAGAAATGCTCACGCAGTTCGATGCTGTCATCATCCTGAACGGTCGCGACAAATGCGGTCAGATCCGCGCCTTGAGCATACGCTCGCCAGAAGGCAGCACAATCGAGAGGCTTAATATCCCAGGGCAATAGCGAAGAGTGAGCTCGCCCCTGTGTGCGTTCGATAAAGGCGCCAAGATCCGGGCAAACGACAGGGTAGCAACGCTCGAGAGCAATGGAGAGCGTATAGCTGTAGGTCTCAGGCCACAGCGCCGGGAACCAGACCACGTGCGGTTTAATGTTATCCAGCTTCTCATCGAGTTGAGACAAGCTATAGGCACCATGGTTCACGATGCCGCGCAAGGGACGATAACCGTAGCCCAGCAAATGGAATTCCACCTTGGCCGGGTCGCACAGCAGGGCAACTTGTTCGAGCAAGTCCGCCCCTTTCTCACGACTCAGGGCCCCCAGGATCAGCACCCGCAAGGGTTCACCCGCTACATGCGTCTGCCGGGGCTCAGCGTAATCTTGCGCGTCCGGGTGATATGCCACGACGGCTTTGCCAGAGAGCTCACTCTCGTTGCCATAGAGTCGGCTAAAGCGCTGATAAAGGTCACGACAGGGATAGATGATCCGCTCGGCCCGCGAGAGCAAAGGCAGCACGCCGTTTCGCCACTCCTCGCCCGAGACGCCAATTTGCGCCGCTTGTCGGCATAGGTCCTCCCACTCCTTGCGCTCCTCACTGACAAACTGCCCATAGCTGTCCGTCAAGGTGGGATTGCCATTGATCATGTAATAATCATGAATCGTCACATCATATGGCACACCGAGCGAGCTGGGCAGTAGCCAGGCTCGCGGCGATAGCCCCATGACATGATGAAAATGCACGCGCCCGACGCCAAGCTCACGCAAGAAGGCCACAAGCAGTTCATATTCGGTGTGAATATTGAAGACAAAGGCATCGCTCTTATCGTCTTCCAGGGCACTGAGGTAGAGATTGACGTGCCCTTCTTGTTGGCCCGGGGTCAAACGAAGGAAGTAGGCCTTACCCAGATGGTGAGTGGCCAACTCGGCAACATGCTGGGCCACACCACCACCGAGGTGATGAGCGACCGAGAGCACAACGGGAAGCCCACTTTGTGCCACAAATTTGATCTTGGCCATCATCCTGGCCTGCTTGGCAGGGTCTTGCCCAATAAAGGCCATCACATCGCGGGTGTAGTTAGGATGCAGGGCATTGAGCAGCTCCAGTGCCCGTGCCTTGCGAGGGTCCCCTTCCTCTTGAAAGCTGACGCCCCCCTTGTGGTACGCAAAGACATTGAGCTGGTGATAATTTTTCCAACCCAGCTTATGGGCACGCTGACACCAGTCATTTTCCTCACCATAGCCCTTGCCGAAGGTCTGCTCATCGAAATAACCGACGGCATCGAGGCAATCGCGACGGATATACATGCAAAAGCCCACTCCCGTCGGCACTTCGACAAGCTCATCTTCGAGTGGCAAGGTGGCGAACAGGCGATCCAAGGCGTTGACGTCAAGCCCCGCAAATAGCTCATTATCCTGACAAAAATGGGGGAAGCTACAGATGGTGGCATTATTGGAAAATGGGGTCAGGCTGGCGACCCGATCGTGACGATAGGCTGCGCGGCGCATCCGCTCCAGCCAGTTTGAATTGGCGAGCTCTACGTCGCTGTTAAGAAGCAGCACATCACGGTCAGAATGCAGTGCCATCCCAAAATTGACCGTCCCGACAAACCCCTTGTTTTGCTCATTTTCATAAAGCTCGAATCCCAAGGGGCTGGCCTGCTCACGCAACCATTGGGTCAAGGCTGGCTCGGGGGAACAGTCATTGACGACGATAAGCTTGGCCCAATCGGGCATCCCCGGCAGCAGGGAAAGGATACACTCCTTGGTCTCGTCAAGACCCCGATAGACAGGAATGATGATATCGAGGGGTTTCATTTCGAGCATGTATAAACTCACAATTCAGTAACAAAGCGATTGATAAACCAGCGCAGCAACGGCCGCGCAGCGATAGCACTGAGGCGACCCTGGAGCATTTTCAGCTCGTGATCCCTCTGCTCCACGATTCGAATGGCATATCCATGCGCCTCACCCTCTTCCTTGAGCCGCTCATCGAGTCTCTCGATCTCGGCATCGCGCACCCTCAGGGTATCGAGCGCAGTCGTGTGCAGCTCACCGAGAGAGCACAACTGCTGCTGCAACGATGCAAGCTGTTCATCGCGCTGCGCTATGGTCGCCAGCGCCAGAGTATGGTTCTCTCCCAATGCCAGGGAGGCGACCACCACCCGGTTAAGGGTACGAAAATCGGTTACCAGGGCTGGCAGCCAGAGCCCGGCCGCGGCCAATTCTTCACGAAAATGGGTATGCCAGTGGGACCAATCCTGCTGCAGGATCTGCTCCCCATGCTTGGCTATCTGGGCAGCCAGAGCGTCCAGGCTCGGCAATATGGGGGCGCTGGCTTGGCGTCGTTGTTGGCGCTGCATGGCGGGATCGATGAAATCGACGGCACTCACTGCCGGCAAGGCCAGCTCCTGCTGGATCTGGGTCAATGCGCGGGTTGGATCGGCCAACATGACCTCATAATCGAGCCAGCAGCGCGGCTGGCCGCGAGTATAGGCTTCGGCCGAGAGCGTATATTCGCCCCAAAGCAGCCCCCCCAGCAGCGGGTTCATCTGGTCACGCTTTTGCAGCGAGCGCGCGACCTGATCCAGGTCGCGGTTCATCAGCAGATAGCAGGCCTGATCCCCCACCTCGGAGATCGCCTGCTGCCAGCAGGGCAGCAAGATGGACAAGCGAGGATCCTTCAAGCCACACAGGGGGGCATCGGCAAACTCGGGGTCGCGTAAAAAGGAACACATGCGTGTAAACAGGGCGGCACTGGGGCGCCAACCCTGCTCGAACCGGGCCGCCAGAGTAAAGGGATCATACCAGGCGCCGCCGAGCTCCTGCAGCAGCGCTTCGTTGATCGCTACCAGCTCTGCGTGCTCCCAGAACCCCTTCTCGTTGACATCCCCCTGCAACTCGATAAACGAATCACCAAAGGCGATCCCCGTATGGGCAAGGGCACCGGCAACGGCGCTGGTACCGCTGCGGTGCATGCCGAGTACCAGAACCCAGCGTCGAGTTTTATTGATCATCATCCACCCCTTGGCTTAATCCACCGCACCACTTAGGCCCGTGAGAGGGTCCGGCACCGAAAGCCCAGATCCACATAGCTGGTCGCAGTTTCGGCCGGATTGGGCAGCACCTTGAACACGAGTGCATCGAGCTTGCGCGCCAGGAAGCCGCTGTATTGATCGGTGTCGCCATAGACACCGGCGTTCATAAAATAGGTGCCGGCATTGAGACTCAGCTCAAATTCGCACTCCACCGTCAGCCTGCTGCCGGCAGGAAGAGAGACACCACTCGCCTGCTGCGGCGGCGCACTGCTCACCCCGCCGATGGAAACCCCATCGACCCGTTTGATCAGGGTGCCATAGAAGAAGTTATCCACATCCTGATGCAGTCGCACGGCGAAACGGTAGCGGTAGCGCTTTCCTTTATGCAGCAGGTTGACCCTGAACCCCTGCTCGTCCAGCAGGAAAGGCTCCTCGATTGAGGCTCCATTTTCTACGTAATCGGTGCTCTGCGCCACCAAGCCTTCAATATAAAAGTCCGGATGGAGAGGGTGATCGGCTTCGGCTTCGCTTGCGGGCTCGGGCTCGGGGGCCATGGTCGGAGCCGCCGACTGCGCCAGGATCCCTTGGCGAACCTCGTCCCGTTGCTCGGGGCGGGCATAGAGCAACTTCTGATAGAGCCCCACCGCCTGTTTGGGCTCACCATCAAACAGCAGCTGACCATGATCGAGCAGCAGGGCCCGATCACAGAGCGACACCACCGACTCAGCCGAGTGGGAGACAAACAGGATCGATACCCCCTGGCTCTGCATCTCGCGCAACCTGGCGAAACACTTGCGCTGGAAGGCCTCATCCCCCACCGCCAGCGCCTCATCGATGATGAGGATATCGGGCTCCACATGAATGGCGACCGCAAAGGCCAGACGAACGTACATGCCGCTGGAATAGGTCTTGACCGGCTGATGCACATGCTCACCGATATCGGCAAATTCCAGGATGCGTGGCAACAGGCTCTCGGTGTCGGCGCGGCTCATGCCATTGATGCTGGCGTTGAGAAAGATATTCTCAATGCCGCTGAACTCGGGGTTAAAGCCGGCCCCCAACTCCAGCAGGGCGGCGATGCGACCATGGCGGGTGATGGTGCCGCCACTGGGAGTCAGGGTGCCACAGATGAGCTGTAGCAGGGTCGACTTGCCGGAGCCGTTGGCGCCGATGATGGCGACCGTCTCACCGGCGGCCAGCCGAAACGAAAGCGGCAGCAGCGCCTCGACACTCTGATGGCGGCCAGACAGCCCCACGAGATCCTTGAGGCGCTGCTGGGGTGAATCATAGACGCGATAAGTCTTGGCAACATCCTGTACCAGTAAGCGGCAAACGGGCAGCTCTTCTTGCATTCGGAAAGGGTTATTTTGATAACAATCGGGCGATTATATCTTGTTGCAAGCGAAAGCGCAGCCAACGGGGTAACCATTGCCACCACAGGCCCCACTCGCCCGGTTCGCGGATCTGCGTCAGATAAAAGTTCGGATTGCAGCAGGCGGGGCACTGCTCGGCACCGTGCCACAGCGACATCCCCTGACGCTTGAGCGCCAAATAGCGCCACGGACTGCGAAACTTGACCACCCGAGCCGGGTTGCCGGCAACGACCGCCAGCGCTGGCACCCGACCGCTCACCACGCTGCCCATGGCGACCACGGCCCCTTCACCAATCCGGCTGCCGGGCGCCACCAGGACATTACGCCCTAACCAGACATAATCCTCGATCACGATCGGGGCCTGTACCCTGGCCAGACCATAGGGAAGACGCTCCCCCTCGTAGTCGTGATTGATGCTCCAGAGCACACAATCAAACGAGATCACCACCCCGGCGCCAAGGCTGACGCCGCCGGCGGCCTGGATCACGGTGCCGGCCCCCACATGCAGCGGCCCACACAGCGTCAGCCCCTCATGCTCGTGAATCGTCACCCCCTCGAGACAGTGCATCACTCCTCCTGTTAAACGGCAGACATAAAAAAACGGGCAGCCTAGGCTGCCCGTCTTGGACTCTAATCGCGTGGATTAGAAGCTGTTCATGGTGGCGAAGGTGTTGCCATCCTTGGAAACAGTATAGGACTGCAGGCTGATCATGTTAGCCGGAACCTGACCTTCTACCTTCAGGCGCAGCTTGCCTTCGCCGGCCAGGGTCAGACCCTTGGCAGCAGCGGCGGCGAACACGTCGTCAACCAGCATCTGGGTGGTGGAGGCACCGGCTTCCAGAGCGGCCGGCTGGTTAGCAACGGCAGACAGCGGGAAGGTAGCGCTCTTACCATCGTCGGCGATAACGGTAACGAAGAAGTCACCCTTCATGCCAGACTTGTTGGAGATGCGAACGAAGTTCTTGTAAGCACCAGCCGGCTTCAGAGCGATGTTCAGCTCGGCAGAGGCGCCGTTCTTCTTCAGCTCGGACAGGGTGCCGATCGGCAGGTCGGTGGCGGTGGAGTTAGCAGCAGCCTTGACCAGGTACTTACCAACGAAGGAGGTCTCGTTGATGGCGGTCTTGCCGTCTACTTCCAGAACCAGGTCAACGGTGGTAGCCGGATCGGTGGTCACGTCACCCACAGCAGCAACCAGGTCGAAGGTGGCCTTGGCGGTGTCGATGGTGGTGGCGTTGGTGCCGTTCAGTTTCAGAGCAGAAACGTCAACCTTGGTGGCGTCGGCAGCTTGCTTCTTGGCAGCAGACAGGTCGGCAGTCACTTCAACCTTGGAGCCAGCGGCAACCAGGTCAGCCATGGCAGCAGCCTGACCGTCGGTCCAACGAGCACCAGTCATGCCGATAGCAACCTTACCAACGGTGTTGGTGACGGCACCGGCTTCGAACTTCTTGGACTCAGCAGATACGTCGATCTTGGCCGGGGTGGTGGCAACGAACTTGGCAGCCAGAGCCGGGGTGAAGGTCACCACGTTGGCGTTCTTGTTGGCCAGAGCCTGAGCCGGATCGTTGGCAACGGCAGCTACGGCAGTTTCGAACAGCTTGTAGGTGACGTTAACAGTGTTGCCAGCCTTAGCCAGGATGCGCGGAGCGAAGGTCAACACGTCGTTGGCGCCGATGGCAGCTGCGGTATCTTTGATTTCGAAGATAACGAAGGTCTTGCCAGTGCTGGATACAGTCTTGGTGAAGGTACCAGAAACGGCAGTCAGGTCGCCGGCAGCGATGTTGGCAACATCGAACTCAGCACCGGTCACGTCGAAACGAACGTAACGCTGGTTGTTGGCAGAGATGGAGAAACCAACCTTTGCAGTGATGTCCATTGCGTTGGCATCGTTGACCAGCAGGGTACCAGCGGTGGTATCGAACTTGATCTCGGAAGCAAACTTCAGCGCGGTGGGGGTGGCTGCGTCAAAGTCAACCACTGCAGCTGCATTGAAGCTCAGGCCAGCAACGGCCAGGGCGATCAGTGTCTTTTTCATTAGAATCATTCTCCGAAATTAAACTAGTTTAACCCGAGCTCCCTCAGGTAAGACTAAAACCTGCTTTCCCGCCTAAACGCCCCTTTTCCGGAAAGGTGTGCTATGCACAGGAAAGATGAGGCTCTGTTGCTTAAAAGCCTGTTGATCATATCCGTCGCATTAAAATAATCAAGCACTCTCAATCTCTTAAGCGCCCATAAAAGCGCCAAACGCACCAAAGCGTGAAAAAAATCACAAATAAAGGGCCCCTTTTGAGCCCCTTTCTATGACTAAACTATCAATTGCGGTTGCATTGGGCACCCAAGGGCGTCAGTTGTGGACCCCTTGCAAGGCGCCGCTTTGGCTCCTACTGAACAGCCACTGAACTGATCCGATCCCTTAGCATGACGATCATCATGATCTTTTTGTGAATTTATGCCGGCGCGGCTCGGCCCCAAACTGGGGAAAAAACAGGCGAGAGCCCCTGATCAATATTTTTCGTCGCTCAGGCCTCTGGGGGCACCACCAACCGTGACCACCAGGGCGGCAGGCCGGCCAAATAAAAAAGCGGAGCAATCGGCTCCGCTTTTTATTGGTGCTGCCTTATATAAGGCAGGACGAGTCACGCGCTTTACTGGCTGGCCCCCTCGGGGGCCAGCCCCGGCAGGTAGCGGCGCTTGAGGGTCGGCGCATTATTGAGCTCGAGCTGCTGCTGATAGCGCTCGGTCAGGCTCTGCGCCTCGTTGAAGTCGCGGATCACATAGGGGATGATCATCACCACCAGCTCGGTACGGTTTTCACTGTTGCTCTTGGTCTTGAACAGGCTACCAATCCAGGGGATGTCCCCCAGCAGCGGCACGCCGGCATCGCCCTCCCCCTTGGTGCTGGAGATAAGACCCGCCAGCATCACGGAGCCACCATCACGCAGGGTCAGCGCCGTCTGCACCTTACGATTCATGATGGTGGGGGTCAGGCTCTCTGAACTGTTTGAGGTATCTGCCTGCTCCGACAGCTCTTGACTGACGGTCAAGTCGACCACACCGCTCGCCTGCACCGTCGGCTTGATGGTGAGGATCACACCGGTCTTGCGATACTGCACCGTCTTGTTGATGGGGGCATCGGGATTGTCGCTGGCCTGGTTGGTGCCGGTGACGACGGGGATCTCGTTACCCACCTCGATGCGCGCCTCTTCACCGCTGCGCACCATCAACTTGGGGCTGGAGCGGATCACCGCCTGCTTGTTGTCATAGAAGGCGTTGAGGGTAGCCCGTGTCTGACCGGCACTGTTAAGCGTCATGTTGAGACCGGCCTTGCCAAGTTGGTTGGCGGTTCCCAGGACCAGATCTTTGGCCCCCAGATCGGTACGAATACCTTGCCAGTTGACGCCCAGCCCCTCTTTATCGTTGAGGTTCACCTCGGCCAGCAGCACATCGATCATCACGGACGGCACCGGCTTATCCAGCTCGTCGAGCAGTGGACGCAGTGTCACCCATTCACGGCCACTGCCCTTGAAGATGAGGGCATTGCGGTTGCCATCGACCACCACGCTCCCCTGCTCGCCCTTGGGCGCTACTGAAGTGGGGGCCGGCGTTGCCGGCGCGCCGGCGGTGAGGGATCCTGAGCCACTCTGCTCGCCGGTCGCACTCACGGTATTGCTACTGTTGACCCCGGTTGCCGGAATGTTGGCCCCATAACCGAGCGCGCCCAGCATGGTCGCGATAGACGCGGCCTGGGTGTTACGCACCTGGTAGATGAAGAGGCCGTTCTCTACCTTCTCCTGAGACTCGCGATCCAACACCTCGACCCATTGGCGCACATGACTGAGCACGCGGGGCTCGGCGGCAAAGACGATGATGCGCTGCAACTCTTTCATCTTCAGCACCAAGACGCCACCGAATGGCGGTGTGTCGGCAACATCATACCCTTCGGATTGCAGTACCTTGATGAGGGCATTGCCCAGCTGATCGGCATCGGAATAGACGGGGCTGATGGCCAGGCTATGGCTACTCTTGAGCGCCGGCTGATCGAACAGGGAGATCGCCTCGGTCGCCTGCTTGACCAGCTCTACCGGACCGCGCAGCATCAGGGCATTGATGATGCGATCGTCCTTTATCTTGAGCTGAGAATTACCGAACATCTCGGCCAGCCAGGCGGCCATCTGATCGCTACGCACCACCTTCATCGGCACAATCTGGAACACGGGGCGATGGGACATGGGGACGTCTGGCAGGGCACCGCCACTCACCATGAGTGGCAAGGCGTCATTGGCCACGGTCTGGGCCACACCGAATGTATAGAGGCCATCGCGCAGCTTGACCTCGACCCCGTAATCGGCCAATACATTGCGCGCCGTGTTGAACAGCACCGCCGGCGGCTGGGGATCGCTCATGCGAAGGGTAACCAGATCACCCTTTTTCTGCAGCTCGGGGGTCATGGTGAACGAGAGCCCCAAACGGTTGCCAAAGACCTCGTTGATAAAGGCAGGCAACGGGAAGTTGTTTACGTTCATGCTGATGGCGTCGCCCTTGAGCGCCTCTCCCAGGGTCGAGTCATCTGGGGTGATGACCCGCACACTCTGACGTTGGCTCGGGGTGATGCCGAAGCGATCGCGTTTGCGCTGGGCCGGGTCTTGCGCCTGCTCGGCCTGCAGCGTTTCATTGATCGCCCCTTGCGTCTGCTGCTCGCGGATTGGCTTGGGCAGCGCCGTCGGATCGGTATTGATCGCACAGCCCGCCAGCATGCCCAGAGAAAGTGCGAGCAGTGTGAGTCGGGGCGCAGCGGCCTTCAGGAGATGATGCCCGGCACGGGATTCGGATTTAAACAGAAGATCCATATTGTTTTTATGCCATGAATTAGGGTTGTGTTGTATTAGCCTGAGCTGCCTGTGGCTTGGGGTAGAGAACCAAGGTCCCCTGCTTGCCCGTGCTGGTTGTCCATCGTACGCGATCCGGCTCAATGCTGGTGACCTGCTGCTGTGGGTCAAGCTCGGCCCCCACCGACACCGTCAACAACTTGTTTTTCGGACTCAGCACCAGGGCCTGAGGGTGCCCCCCCTGACGGATCACGGCGACCAGGCGCCATTCGGTCGCCTCTGCCCCCTGAGCGTCTTTCTGGTGCTCGTTTTGCGCGCCATCGGCAGTGCTTGACGAGGGCTCGACGGGCCAGAATTGCGCTATGCGCTGTGGATCGGGTTGAACCATGGCGAGATCGGGTAACGCCGTGGGTAACTGCCAGCGCGTGGCGGCCACATTATTCTCTATCTCCGCTTCCGGTGCCGTGAAATAACCCAGCGGCAAGGCGGAAAACAGAGAGGTCAGGCCCAATGCGATGAGCTGCTTTTGCCTGACCATCATGGTGTTGCTCCGAAGGGATGGAACCAAACGGTGGCAATGAGGTTATAAATCAGTTCATCCCCGACCTGATTGCTAATGGTTAAATTCTCCACACGTAATACCGGATCCGTGCGCTCGAGCCGGTTGATCACCTTGAGCAGCCCCAACGCCTTGGCCCTGCCACTGATGCGCAGTTGGAGCGGTGTCAGCGCCGTTGCCGCATCGGCAGCCGGTGCGCTCGAGACCTCAATCTGGCCCTGCGCCAAACCATTTTCCTTGAGCAGGGCGGCAATGCGACTCTGCAAGTCGGCACGGGCCAATGCTTCGCTCTGGGCACGACCAAAGTGGCGGGCTGTAGCATCCAGCCCCTGACGCACCTGAGCGAGCCGATCGGGCCAGCTTTCTTTACCGGAACTTTGCTGATATTCAGCCAGCTGGTTGAGGGCCGAGGCTTCACGGCTTTGCAGATCTGCACGCAGATCGCTCATCACCAGATTAAGCCACAGCAAAAAAATCAGGCCAATCGCCAAGGTGCCATAACGTACCCTGGCGTTGGTGTCCCACTGCTCTTTACTTTCGGCCAAAAGCTGGCGCCATTGTTGCTGCAGGCTCATGAACCTGTTCTCCCCGCCGGGGTGACTCTGTCTATCTCTGCAATAAAGCGAACGCCTTGCCCATTGCTATTGAGTTGGATCTGCACATTACGCAGCACCATGGCCCCCGCCTGCAGGCCATCAAATCGCGTCACATAGCCCCTCGGATCCGGTTGGCTGTCATTTAATGTCATCTCGATACGACCTGGCTGGATCACCAGCTGCTGGAGATTGCTTACCGTCGCCGGTATCTGCTCCAGGATTTGATTGAGTAGCAGGGTGTTTTCTTGTTGCAGCAACGATCGTTGCGTCAGTAACCGCTGGCGCAGCCGCTCGGCTCTCAGACGAGCTTGCTGTTCCATGACGGCGGACTCATCCTGAGCAGATAGCTGCTCTTCCAGCTGTGTCAACGCCTGCCAATGGCGCAGCGCCATGCCCCCTTGCAGCAGTAGGCTCGCGAGCAGCAACATGGTCACGGCCGCCGCCGCACACATCACCAGCCATGTGCGTTCGGCCCCTTGCAGCGGCAGGCGTCGAGTGTAATCACAGGCGATGGCCGCCTTATCTGGGTATTCGCTCAGGCGGCTCTCGACCAGAATGCCATCATGCCATCGCTGCCATTCACACCCATCGATGCCTTGCAGCCAGCGCTCGCCATCTTCGGCGGCTGGGGAGAGCAGGCTTTCTGGAATAATGTTGCCCTGAAAATGAGTCGGCAGGCGAGGCTGTAGGCGTTCTTGATCCCAGATCCAGGTTTGGGCCATCCCCCCCTTCCAACGCACCTGATAGCCGGGCGACAAGAAGGGCGAGTGTAGCGAAACCTGTTGCTGCAACGCTTTAGGACGGCGGCTGAGAGGGACTGAGTTGAGATCCCAGCAGTAATAGAGACACAGAGAGCGAGCGACGATGACCCGTGGTCGCCAGCCTGGATATCGCTGGGCAGTGACAGTGAGGCGATCAACCCGCCACTGGGGCTGGGAATAACGGTGCCACCACCAACGACTGAGGCGCTCCACAACTCTGCTCATGGTCAAAGGTAAAGGCATAATCTATTTCCCAAGGCGCCTGTGCTGAAGAGGGCGACAATGATATCCCAATCCATTTTTGCTGTCTGCACTGGTTGTCGCCGCCACTCCACACCATCAACCGGGTATAGATTGAGACAATACCAGGTACTTGCTCATCGACGATGGGCAGAATTTTACCCACTCTGGTGTTGGCATCGGCGAGAGATGAAAAAGGCTGCTGCTGGCGCTGCGACACCATCAGCGCAGCCGTCGCGCTGTCGATTCCATTTAATGACTCGAGTAACTCAAGGGGCATGGTGTTGAGATTGAGTAACTGACCACTTCGGGCGGTTAGCAAAGGCAACAATGCCGGTGCCCAAGACCACTGATTGGCCTCGAGCAGGTTGAAAAATTCCCCGGGGCCAACCATCAGGCGGTGACTTGGCTTGAGCAGGCCTCTCGCCAGATAGTCCGCGTCGTTGGCACCATTGAGTCGTCGCAAGTCATCCTGATCCGTGTAGTCAAGGAGCAGGTCGAGCACGCGATCGGCTTCGATGGGGGCAAGCCCTCTCCCTTTGAGCAGGGCGTGCCAACGGCCACGATCTGGGTCGAGCAGGCTAAGCAGCGCCCCTTCGTCCTGAATCGCGAAGCGACTCTTGCCGATCCCCTGATAGACACGGCTGTCGGCAGCGAGCGCCGGCACATTTCGCTCGGCCAGACGCAGATCTCCGGGCGAGGAAAGCGCATAACCCTGAGCGACTCTTGGGCGGGTAGCCACCAGATGCAGCAGGGTCGCTATGGTTGACTGCTGGTCCAGCCTGTCCTGCCAGCTTTGACGCAACACGATGGCTTGTCGTGTACGCTGCTCGGCGTATGCCGCGACAAAGGCCGCAACAAGACTCATGACCATGAGCAGACCAAGCACAGCGATCAGCACAAAGCCCCGCTCTTTTTTGTTGATGGGCCGATGCGACATCACAAGTCTCGATAGTCCATTCTGGGAAGACGTCTTCCTGTAAGAGAGACGTACCAACGTAAAGAAGGGCGAGAAGGCGGCGCCACTTCCAGTAGCACGGCAGAGGGTACTCGGCCATCGGGTACCAGAGAGGCCAGCTTCTCGGAGGGGGGCCAGAGAGTCTGCGGAGTGCCATCGTGATCGCGATAGAGAAACTGTGCCTTGGTACCCGCTGGCCACTGCGCCAAAGTCCAGGCAATGCCCGGCTGCTCATATTGCAGTGCGACCCGGCCATCGGGCATCTGATTGATTCGCCACGTCACAGGTTGTACCTGTCCATTACGGCTCACCAGAGCGGAGTGTGACATTCCACTCATGCTCGACGCATTCCCTTTAAACTGAGCGTCTGCATCCAACCTGGCCTCCATCGCCGCGACCGACTGAACAAACCAAGCGGAAGCCAACATGCGTGGCACGCCTTCATACTGCCGTCGCTGGACCTTCTCATAGGTCGACAGCGCAACGGACAGGCCTTGCATTAGCAGGGTCGAGATGACGGCCAGCAAAACCATCACCACGAGCAACTCGAGCAGGGTCATCCCCCGTTGGTAGCTAATTGACATCTTGGCTCTCAGCCACACCGGGCAGGCGGTGATAATTGACAACACGGGTCTTCAGGGGCGGTAGGCTCTGTTGCCCCTTGCGGACCTGTAACTCGACATCATAGAGCGAGAGCAAGAAGTTACTGCCCTGAACGCCGGCAACATCCTTTTCAATCGCAACCGCCTGCCAATGCACCAACAGATCGCCACTGACAAAATCACCCGAAGGTCTTGAGGCCAAGTCTTGAAACTTCAGGTATTCAAGTGCGCTGGTCAGCGCTGGCGTTGACTCGATATAGAACTCCGAGCGGTTGAGTTGCCTGAGGCTTCCCCCAATCCACCCAAACAGCGCCATCGATGCGCCGGCCAGTATGGTCAAGGCGACGATGGCCTCGAGCAACGAAAAACCTTGCTGCTTCACCATGCCCGCCCCTCCCATTGGCAATAGGGAGGAGTGAGCGCGATCCGACGCTTCACCTCGTCGTCTTGCAGCAGCTGCAATTGCCCGCCGAGGCAAACGCCATTGGGCAGATAGCGTACCGGTCGCTCCGTTTTGAGCTGCCAGCCAGCTGGTAGTGTCAATGGCAACGCCTGCAACACCATGGGTTGTCCGGTCAGTTGCACTTCCATTGGCAAACCATTGATGCGTTGCTGCAGTGTCTGCCACTCATTGCGATGACGCAGACGTTCGGCGAGATCGATAAAACGGGGACCAACCATCCCCGTTATCATGCCCACCAGCACCAGTACCACAAGCAGCTCAAGCAGGGTAAAACCCCGTTGCGGCATGCTTACTTCTCCAATATGCCGACTTCTGCATCCATACCGTCCCCCCCTTCCTTGCCATCGGCACCGAGGGAGTAGAGGGCGAAACCTTGCAGGTTGCTGACTGGGCTCTTGTAGACGTAGTCACGGCCCCAGGGATCTTTGGGCAGTTGATCTTCCAGATAGGGTCCCTGCCAGCTCGGCACATCGGCAGGAGCCTTCATCAGAGAGACGAGGCCCTGCTCTGTAGTGGGATAACTCCCCACATCCAGGCGATAGGTTTGCAAGGCCCCGCGCAGCATCTTGACCTGAGTCTCTGCCGTCTTGACTTTGGATTTATCCACGTTGGAGAAGAGGCGCGGGCCCACCAAACCGGCCAGCATGCCCAGAATAACCAGCACGACCAAGAGCTCGATCAGGGTAAAACCGCCTTGATGGCGGGAGAAACGTTGGGATTGCATGGAGAGTCCTCAGATTAACTAGACGGCCATCTCATTCACACTGGTGATGGCCAGGATGATGCCAAGAATAATGACGCCGATGATAGAGCCAATCAGCAGAATGGCAAGGGGCTCGATCAACGCAAGCACCTTCTTGATGCGGTTCTTGCTGTTCTCTTCATACATGGCGGCCAGCGAGGAGAACATCTCGGCAAGGCGGCCACTCTTCTCGCCGACCCGCACCAGATTGACCCCGGACCGAGCGATCAGCCGGGTCTCGGCGAGAGCCTCCGACAGGCTCTTGCCCGAGCGCACCAGGCGGATCACCTCCCCCATCCCACGCTGGCGAAACGGGATACGAAAAGAGCCGCGCGATAACTCGAGTGCCTGCAGTAACTCGACCCGGGATCCCAGCATGGCCGCCAGGGTATAAGACCAGCTTGCGACATCGCTTTGGTAGAGCCATTCCCCCACCACGGGCAGGCGTGACACGCCGTTGAGCAGACGCTGGCGCACATCGCGCGAGCGCAGCGCCAGGGCAAGACCTGCCACACAGAGAGTGAGTGCGATGAGCAATAGATCCCAGTTGGCGTTAAACCACTCCCCCGTCGAGAGCACCATGTCGGCCAACCAGGGCAGCGTCACCTTACCGTGGCCCAACATGCCGGTGAATTTCGGCACCACCACGGCAAACATCAACACGACCGCCGACAGGCCTGCCAGCACCAGCACGATGGGATAGGTCAGGGCATTACGCAGTTCATTGCCGGTGCGTTGGTCAAACTGCATTTTCTCCAAGGCTCGGCTCAGCGCCTCACCCAACTCGCCGGTAGCTTCACCCGCCCTCACCAGATGAAACAGGTAGTCGGGCAGCGGTAGCTTGCTCTGGGCAAGGGCGGCGGAAAAACTCTCCCCCTGCTGCAAAGCCCTGCCCATGGTGCGAAATGCCTGCTCAATTTGAGGATGGTGTCCCCCCTCAATCAGCGCATCGATCCCCTCGGAGAGGGTCACCCCTGAGGTGATCAGGGTGGTCAACTCATGCAGAGCCTGCAGCAACTGAGCACGCGTCAGGCGAGGGGTAAACCAGGGCGCGCGCGCCACGGCCGCCTGCTCGCTGAGCTCAATGACGATGACCCCCTTGTCACTGAGCTGGCGCAGTGCCGCATGACGATGGACTGCGTCCAGCTCTCCCTTCAGGCTGTTGCCCTGCGCGTCTACGCCTTCATATCGGAAAATCATCAGTCGTGTTCCACATAGGCGACCCGCATCACCTCTTCAATGCTGGTTAATCCCCTGCTGGCCTTGATCAGACCATCTTCAAACAGTGTCCGCTGGCCTTGTTGCCGGATCAGCGACTTGATCTCCTGCAAGGGGGCCTGCCGGTTGACCAGCTGTTGCAACTCACCGTCCAGGGCAACGAGCTCATAGATCCCCAACCGCCCGCGATAGCCGGTGTGATGACAGTGCGGGCATCCCACCGCCTTCTTCCAATTGGCGGCAGCAAACGCCGGTTGGCTGCTTGACCACCCCTGTGGCAAGAGCGGATGGTCGTCCTCGACGGCACACTGCTCACAGAGGCGACGGACCAGCCGCTGTGCCTGAACACCACGCACCGACGCCGCCACCAGGAAGGGCTCAAGCCCCATGTCAACCAATCGGGTAAAGGCAGAAGCGGCATCGTTGGTGTGCAAGGTAGAGAGCACCAAGTGACCCGTCAGGGCTGACTGGATGGCAATCTGCGCCGTATCCAGGTCCCGGATCTCACCGATCATGATGGTGTCGGGGTCTTGACGTAAGATGGCACGCAGTGCACGGGAAAAGGTGTAACCAATCTCGTTGTGCGCCTGGATCTGGGTCACACCCGAGACTTGATACTCAACAGGGTCTTCTACCGTGATGATCTTGTTGCTGCCATCGCGCATGGCTTCGAGCGCGGCATAGAGCGTGGTGGATTTACCGGAGCCCGTCGGGCCTGTGACCAACACGATCCCGTTGGGACACGCCAACCAGCTGTGCAGCAAACTGAGATGGTCAGGCTCAAACCCGAGTTTTTCCAGCGACAGCGTTCCCCTGTTCTTGGGCAGCAGACGCATCACGATCGACTCACCATGAACACCCGGTGCCGTCGAAACACGGATATCCATATCCTGGCCACTCAGGCGCAAGGTGATACGGCCATCCTGTGGCAAGCGCTTCTCGGCAATATCCAATCCGGCAATCAGCTTGATCCGTGACCCTATCGCCGGGTAACGCTCGGCCGGTTGCACCATATGAGTATGAAGCACACCGTCGACCCGCATGCGTACCGTGAAGCGCAGCTCTTCGGGCTCAACGTGAATATCGGATGCACCGCTGTCGACAGCCTGTGCCAGCAGGTTATTGACCAGCTCCACGACCGGCGCCTCTTCGATCAACGCCTGCAACGAATGCTCGCTGTTACTGAACAGGTCGGTGACGGCACTCTCACGCCTGACTTGGTCCACCAGGGTGTCGATGTCCTGGGTTCGAGCCAGCCAGTACTGCACCGGGCGCCCCGCAAACAGATAGGCGATGAGATCCTGCAGCTGCGTCTCTAACGGGTCTTTTGCAACCAGCTGCAGCTGACCGTCCACCTCCCACAACAGGGCATCGTTATCGAGCCACCACTCCAGCCTGACTGGCAGAGGCAGCAGGCATTGATAGATATCCAAGGGGGCCGGCATGTGGGCAGGCTCGACACAGGGATAGCCCAACTGCTCTGACAGCGATCGCAATACCGCATCTTCAGAGACAGCACCCATCCTGACCAGGATGGAGCCCAGGCGTCCACCGGCCTGACGTTGTACTTCCAGGGCTCGCTCTAAGTCTTCGCGCCCGATCGCCCCTTTGGCGATCAGTCTCTCACCAATCTTCATGACACGTCCTACAAAACATCGGCAAATCCGGCCTTGGTTTTATTAAACCAGCGGTATCCAAGCCACATCACAGAGAAAGAGACGACCGCATGCACAGCCAGCAAGCGCCAATCGGGCTGTCGATGCAAGATCAGTACATCCCGTAGCGAGTCCATGATGATGGTCAGTGGGTTAAAGAGGAGAAATGAGCGAATCACCTCTGGTGCTGTTTCCAGGGAGAAAAACGCGGTACTGGTAAAGAGCAGCAGCGTCAGGAAACTCCCCATAAACTGGCCAATATCACGAAAATAGACGGCCAGAGAGGCAACAAACCATCCTAACCCCAATAACAGTGCAAACAGTGGCAGCAGTACTAACGGCAATAAAAAGAACGTCCAGGATAGGCCGTTGCCCATGAGTAATGCCAACAGACACAGCAAAACGAGGCTGAGAAATACCTGAAAGAGAGAGGAGAGAACGGTGATCCACACCAGGGTGTCTAACGGGAAGACGACCTTTTTTACATAGTTTCGGTTGGAAGACAGTAAATCCGGGGACCTGGATAGGACCTCAGCCATCCACCCGTGGACAATCAATCCGCAGAACAACATCAGACCATAGTTAGCCTGCGTATCGCCAACGCCCCACTTCGATTTGAGGATCAGGGTAAAGAAGAACGTATAGAGTCCAAGCATTAACAAGGGATTGAGTAATGCCCACACCATGCCTAACAGTGTTCCCTTATAGCGGGCACTAATGTCTCTGATCACCAAATCACGGATAAGCGACTTGTGTTCAAGAGCGGACCCGAAGAGCGCAATCATTAACAGAGCTCCGCGTCATTGAACGCAGCAGCAAGCGCATCTTTGGGCGACAGGGTTGGAGACGTCGCGATCTCGGGCCAGGCAATGGCCAAGGTGGCATCGTTCCACAAGATGCTGCGTTCAGCGGTGGGCTGATAGTAATCGGTGGTCTTGTAGAGAAACTCGGCGTGTTCACTCAGAGTGAGAAAACCATGGGCAAACCCTCCCGGGATCCACAACTGTCGCTTGTTTTGTGCGCTGAGGTTCACGCCCACCCATTGCCCAAAGGTTGGCGAGTCTTTTCGGATATCCACCGCGACATCAAACACTTCACCGGCGACACAACGCACCAATTTCCCTTGTGCATGCGGGGCCAGCTGATAATGGAGCCCACGCAGCACGCCCTGACTCGAGCGTGAGTGGTTATCCTGGACAAACTCCACCGCACGCCCGACCGCCTCTTCAAAGACTCTTTGATTGAAACTTTCGAAGAAGAAACCTCTGTCATCACCAAATACACGCGGCTCAAAGATGAGCACGTCAGGAATAGAGGTCTTAATTACATTCATTGGATTACCCACACGTTATGATGCTAGAGAGACATGAACCAAAGCCTGCGTATCTATTGAATGCGTCAGGCTCTGGCGATGAGCTTTAGCAGATACTGGCCATAGGCATTCTTCGCAAGTGGCGCCGCCAGGCTTTTCACTTGCTCTGCGTCAATGAACTTCTTGCGATAGGCAATCTCTTCCGGACACGCGACTTTCAATCCCTGACGAGTCTCAATGGTCTGAATAAAGTTGCTCGCTTCAATCAGGCTCTCATGGGTACCAGTATCGAGCCAGGCATAACCGCGGCCCATCATCGCCACCGACAGATTGCCTTGCTCCAGGTAGATACGGTTCACATCGGTGATCTCCAATTCACCGCGCGCCGAAGGCTTCAGGCCTTTGGCGATCTCCACCACACTGTTGTCGTAGAAATAGAGGCCGGTAACGGCGTAATTGCTCTTGGGCTCTAGGGGCTTTTCTTCCAAGGAGATAGCTGTTCCCTGTTTATCAAATTCCACTACCCCGTAACGCTCAGGGTCATGTACGTGATAAGCAAAGACGGTGGCACCGCTCTCTTTGGCTGCTGCCGCCTCAAGCTGTTTCTGCAAGTCATGGCCATAGAAGATGTTATCACCCAACACGAGAGCACAGGGGTCGGTACCGATGAACTCCTCTCCCAGAATAAAGGCTTGAGCCAACCCGTCCGGGCTCGGCTGCACCCTGTATTGCAGGTTCAGGCCCCATTGGCTGCCATCACCCAGCAACTGTTCGAATCTGGGAGTATCTTGCGGTGTGCTGATGATGAGGATGTCACGAATGCCGGCCAGCATCAGGGTGCTCAGCGGATAGTAGATCATCGGCTTGTCGTAAATAGGCAGCAGCTGCTTGCTCACGGCCATGGTGACAGGATAGAGACGGGTGCCGGAGCCTCCGGCCAGAATAATGCCTTTACGTTGGGTCATGGTGCTCAATTTCTTCTATTTAATTGCGAGATAAGGGGGCCTGCTGCCACCCCGTCACTTTTATCCCTATCAGTCAGCTGTACATTCACTGAGTGCGGCGACATTGATCCCTATGTGGCGAGGATCTCGGTCAACATCCGCTCCACACCCACACTCCAATCTGGCAGCACCAGATCAAAGGTTTGCTGGAACTTGGTCGTATCCAGTCGCGAGTTGTGAGGACGCTTGGCGGGGGTGGGGAAGGCGCTGGTCGGTACCGCATTGACACGTGTGACTGCAAGCTCAACCCCTACCTCTTTGGCCTTGCTAAACACCAGCTGTGCATAGTCAAACCAGGTGGTGGTACCCGAGGCAATCAGATGATAGAGCCCGGCGACCTGCGGCCTCGCTTGCGCAACACGGATCGCGTGAGCCGTGCAATCGGCCAGCAGTTCGGCACCGGTCGGTGCGCCGAATTGATCATTGATGACCGACATCTCGCTGCGCTCTTTACCAAAACGCAGCATGGTCTTGGCGAAGTTAGCGCCACGGGCGGCATAGACCCAGCTGGTGCGGAAGATAAGATGACGGGAGCAGAGTGCTGCCGCCTGTTCTCCTGCCAGCTTGGTCTCACCATAGACGTTGAGAGGAGCCGTCGCATCGGTTTCAACCCAGGGACGTTCGCCACTGCCATCGAATACATAATCGGTGGAGTAGTGTACCAGCCAGGCGCCCAGCACTTGGGCTTCTCTGGCAATCGCCGCCACGCTGGTGGCATTGAGCAGCTCGGCAAACTCACGCTCGCTCTCGGCCTTGTCGACCGCCGTATGCGCCGCCGCGTTCACGATCACATCCGGTTTGACTAGCCGTACCGTTTCGGCCACCCCCGCCGGGTTACTAAAGTCGCCGCAATAGTCGGTGGAGTCGAAGTCGACGGCGGTGATACGGCCCAATGGGGCGAGCGAGCGCTGCAACTCCCAACCCACCTGACCGTTTTTGCCAAACAGCAGGATATGCATCAGCTACGCTCCCCATAGTTCTGCTCGATCCAGGATTGATAGGCACCGCTCTTGACGTTGCCCACCCACTGCTGGTTATCCAGATACCACTGCACCGTCTTGCGGATCCCGGATTCGAAGGTTTCTTGCGGCTGCCAATCGAGCTCGGCGCTCATCTTGCTGGCGTCAATGGCATAGCGGCGGTCGTGGCCAGGGCGATCGGCGACATAGGTGATCTGTTCCCGATAGGAGCAGGCTTTAGGCACCATCTCGTCAAGCAGATCGCAGATGGTATGCACCACCTCCAGATTTTGCTTCTCATTGTGCCCACCGATGTTGTAGGTCTCCCCTACCACGCCCGTGGTGACCACCTTGTAGAGCGCCCGAGCGTGATCTTCCACATAGAGCCAATCCCGGATCTGATCGCCCTTGCCATACACAGGCAGCGGCTTGCCATCCAGGGCGTTGAGGACAACTAACGGGATCAGCTTCTCGGGAAAGTGATAGGGGCCATAGTTGTTGGAGCAGTTCGTGACCAGGGTTGGCAGGCCATAGGTTCGGCGCCAGGCGCGCACCAGATGATCGCTCGACGCCTTGGAAGCGGAATAGGGGCTGCTCGGTGCATAGGGAGTCGTCTCGGTAAAGAGCGGCAGCGGGTCGTCGCCGCTGACCTCATCCGGATGGGGCAAGTCCCCGTACACCTCGTCGGTGGAGATGTGATGGAAGCGGAAGGCCGCCTTGCGTACCTCGTCCAGACCATTCCAATAGGCACGTGCCGCCTCAAGCAGCATATAGGTGCCGACGATATTGGTCTCGATAAACGCCGCCGGCCCAGTGATAGAGCGATCAACGTGGCTCTCGGCCGCCAGATGCATCACAGCATCGGGCTGATGCTGTGCAAACACCCGATCCAGTTCGGCGCGATCGCAGATATCCACCTGCTCGAAGGCATAGCGATCGCTGGTAGATACATCAACGAGTGACTCGAGGTTACCCGCGTAGGTGAGTTTGTCGAGATTAACCACCGCGTCTTGTGTGTGACCAACGATATGACGAACCACGGCAGAGCCGATAAAACCGGCACCGCCGGTGACTAGGATTTTCATGGGGTAACTCAACCACGTCAGGAAGGATGAAATGTTAAGCTCTCGGCTCTGCCTGATGGCAGGCGATGGCCCGCTATGGGCGACCTGCTCGTTGATCAAAGACGCTTGGGTATGACGCTGTGCCGCTCAGGCGACCGATCACCAAACAGAACAAAAAAAAGACAAACATTGATAAGAAGACAAGGCTACCGCACGTGGGTTACAGCTCCCAACCTGCTGCCTTTTACCAGTGTTTTACTCTGTACGTTATCGAGACTGCTCATTTATTGCTCCCGATAAGTGCCACTCCACACCAAGGAATGCGAGCCTTGGCAGAGCTCAAAAACTGCGAGACTTTACCATTAACGGGCTGGTGATACTACCTTTGGGCAGGCGACGAAGGGGCCATTCGCATGCGGGCCACATCTTATGCATGGTGCGATTTATCGGGATGCAAGACTCGCCAGGAGGCGGGTTCTCTCTCGATGCTGAACAATAACGAGAGGGAGGCCCATGGCCTCCCTCTGTGCATAGTGGGCACTCAGGCCCGATAGGTTAACCGACCTGCACGCTTACCCCTTGTACTCTTCCAGGGGCACACAGGCGCAAAACAGGTTGCGATCCCCATACACATCGTCGATGCGATTGACGCTCGGCCACAGCTTGGCGGCACGCACGGCGGCAGAGGGGAAGACCGCCTCGGCGCGGGTGTAGGCACGGTGCCACTGCTCATCCATCACGTCGTCCTGGGTGTGCGGGGCATTGACCAGGGGGTTGTCCTCCAGGGTCCAGCTCCCCGCCTCCACCTTGGCAATCTCGGCGCGGATCGCCGTCATCGCCTCGACGAAGCGATCCAGCTCGCGCTTGGACTCCGACTCGGTCGGCTCGACCATCAGGGTACCCGCCACCGGGAAACTCATGGTCGGTGCGTGGAAGCCGTAGTCCATCAGGCGCTTGGCCACGTCCATCTCGCTGACGCCGCACGCTTCTTTGAGCGGGCGGATATCCAAGATGCACTCGTGCGCCACCCGGCCGTTACGACCAGCATAGAGCACAGGGAAGGCATCGCCGAGCTTCTTGGCCAGGTAGTTGGCGTTGAGAATCGCCACCTGAGTGGATTTCTTGAGCCCCTCGTCGCCCAGCATGGCGATGTACATCCAGCTGATGGGCAGTATGCTGGCCGAGCCAAACGGCGCAGCCGAAACGGCCCCGTTATCGCGACTGGACTTGTCGGTTTTGATGACACTGTGGCCAGCCACAAACGGTGCCAGGTGCTGCTTGACACCGATGGGCCCCATGCCGGGGCCACCACCACCGTGGGGGATGGCGAAGGTCTTGTGCAGGTTGAGGTGCGACACATCGGCGCCGATAAAGCCCGGGGCGGTGAGGCCCACCTGCGCGTTCATGTTGGCGCCGTCCAGATACACCTGACCACCGTACTGGTGCACGATGTCGCACACCTCCTTGATGGTCTCCTCGTACACCCCGTGGGTCGAGGGATAGGTCACCATCAGGCAGGAGAGGCGATCCCCTACTTCGGCGGCCTTGGCGCGCAGGTCGGCCAGATCGACGTTGCCCGACTTGTCACAGGCGGTGACGATCACCTTGAGACCCGCCATCTGTGCCGAGGCCGGGTTGGTACCGTGGGCCGAGGCCGGGATGAGGCACACATCGCGATGCCCTTCGCCGCGGGACTCGTGGTATTTCTTGATGGCAAGCAGACCCGCGTACTCCCCCTGGGCACCCGAGTTGGGCTGCATGCAGACCGCGTCGTAGCCGGTCACCTTCACCAGCCAATCCTCAAGATCTGCCAGCAGCAGCTGGTACCCCTTGGCCTGCTCGAGCGGGGCAAACGGGTGCAACTTGCCAAACTCGGGCCAGGTCACCGGAATCATCTCAGCGGTGGCGTTGAGCTTCATGGTGCAGGATCCCAAGGAGATCATGGCGTAGTTGAGCGCCAGATCCTTGGCCTCGAGGCGGTGGATGTAACGCAGCATCTCGGTTTCCGAGTGGTAGCGGTTGAACACCTCGTGGGTCAGCACGGCATCGCTGCGCAGCAGATCCTGCGGGATGGCGTGATGGACCTGAGCCGCCTTGTCGAGGGCCTCGATGTCCAGGCCATGGCCTGCCCCCAGGAACAGGGTCAGCAGCTCGGCCACGTCACTGCGGGTGGTGGTCTCACCGAGAGAGACGCCCACGGCGCCATCGAGGTCGCGGCGCAGGTTGATGCCAAGCCCTTCGGCACGAGCCAGCAGAGCAGCCTTGTCGGCGGTCTTGACGGTGAGGGTGTCAAACCAGGTGTCGTGGGCAAGCGCCACGCCCTTGGTCTTGAGCCCCAGGGCCAGGATGGTGGTCAGGCGATGGACGCGGGAGGCGATTGTTTTGAGCCCCACCGGACCGTGGTAGACGGCGTAGAAGCTCGCCATGTTGGCCAGCAGCACCTGAGCGGTACAGATGTTGGAGTTGGCCTTCTCGCGGCGGATGTGCTGCTCGCGGGTCTGCATGGCCATGCGCAGCGCCGTCTTGCCACGGGCATCCTTGGAGACGCCGATGATACGACCCGGCATGGAGCGTTTGTGGGCGTCGCGGGTGGCAAAAAACGCGGCGTGCGGGCCGCCGTAGCCCATGGGCACACCGAAGCGCTGGGCCGAGCCGAGCACCACATCGGCCCCCAACTCACCGGGAGACTTGAGCAGCAGGAGCGACAGGATGTCGGCACTGACGCAGGCCAGCCCTTTCTGGGCTTGCACGGCGGCGATAAGCGCACGCAGATCGCGCACCTGACCGGTGCTGCCCGGGTACTGGAGCAGGGCACCAAACACCTCTTCGGCGCAGGCCTGCTCGGCCGGCCCCACCACCACGTCGAAACCGAAGTGAACCGCGCGCTCGCGCACCACGTCGATCACCTGCGGGTGCACGTCATCAGCGACGAAGAAGAGGTTGGATTTGGATTTGGCGGTGCGTTTGGCCAGCGCCATGGCTTCAGCCGCGGCGGTGGCTTCGTCCAGCAGGGAGGCGCTCGCCAGGTCCATGCCGGTCAGATCCAGGGTCATCTGCTGGAAGTTGAGCAGTGCCTCGAGACGGCCCTGAGCCAGCTCCGGCTGATAGGGGGTGTAGGCGGTGTACCAGCCCGGGTTCTCCAGCACGTTGCGCAAGATGACGTGGGGCACGTGGGTGTCGTGGTAACCCATGCCGATGTAGCTCTTGGCGATGGTGTTCTGGGCGGCGTAGCCCTTGAGCTTGGCCAGGGCCTCGACCTCGGTCATGGAGGCCCCGATACCGAGCGGGCCGGGGCGGCGGATGGCCGCCGGCACGGTCTGATCGATGAGATCGTCCAGGCTCTCGGCGCCGACCACGGCCAACAGGGCGCGCAGCTCCTCCTCACCCGGGCCGACGTGGCGGCGGATAAAGTCACTCTTCTGCTCGAGTTCAAACAGCGATTGGGTCATGTCCCTTCTCTTCCTTGTCATTTCTACCCACGCGCGGCCGCAGCCGGGCAGGCATTCGCTCATGTTCTAGGTGCCGCAAGACACAGGCGGCGTGCGCCGCAATGATGCGGGGCGGCTATGCCGCCTTGATGCAAAAAGGCCCCGCACTGGCAGGGCCTCCGTTCATCAGGCTTCGTCCACCACGCCCTGGTAGCCGTCGGCATCCAGCAGGTTGGCCAGCTCGCCGGCGTCGTCCAGCTTGATGCGGAACAGCCAGCCGGCGCCGTAGGGATCGGAGTTGACCAGCTCAGGGCTACCTTCCAGCTCCTCGTTGATGGCAACTATCTCACCGCTCACCGGGGAGTAGATGTCGGAGGCGGCCTTGACCGACTCGGCCACGGCGCAGTCGTCACCGGCGCTCACCTGTTTGCCCACCTCGGGCAAGTCGACGAACACCATGTCACCCAAGAGCTCCTGGGCGTGCTCTGTGATGCCCACCACGGCCTCACCGTTGGCTTCGACACGGATCCACTCGTGGGAGGTGGCATATTTAAGTTCGCTCGGGATATGGCTCATTTTCAGCTTCCTTTATTCTCTTGAGTCAGACGATCTTCTGGCCGTTGCGGACAAAAGCGGGTTTGGTGACGGCAACGGTCACCAGTTTCTTGCGGATCTCGACCTGGGCGGTGGCACCGATGTCGCGGGGTACGCGGGCCAGGGCGATGGAGAGGCCCAGGGTCGGGGAGAAGGTGCCGGAGGTGATGACGCCTTCGCGCGCCTCACCGGCTTCGGTGGTGAAGGTGACCGGCATGCCGGCACGCAGTACCCCCTTCTCTTCCATCACCAGCCCCACCAGCTTGGGCAGATTGGCGGCAGCCTTTTGGGCTTCCAGGGCGGCGCGACCGATGAAGGTACGATCGCTCGGCTCCCAGGCGATGGTCCAGGCCATGTTGGCGGCGAGCGGAGAGACCGACTCGTCCATGTCCTGGCCATAGAGATTCATGCCCGCTTCCAGACGCAGGGTATCGCGGGCACCCAGGCCGCACGGGGCGACGCCCGCATCCAGCAGCGCCTGCCACAGCTCGCAGGCCTTCTGCTCGGGCACCACGATTTCATACCCCTCTTCGCCGGTGTAGCCGGTGGTGGCGATGAAGAGATCGCCGGCCTGCACGCCGAAGAAGGGCTTCATGCCCACCACGGCGGTGCGCTGGGCGGCGCTCAGCACTGTGGCCACCTTGAGCTTGGCCTTGGGCCCCTGCACCGCGATCATGGCAAGCTCGGGGCGCTCGGTGACGGCGACGCCAAAGTCGGCGGCGTGGTGAGTGATCCAGGCCAGATCCTTCTCGCGGGTGGCCGAGTTCACCACCAGGCGATAGAAGGTGTCACCGAGGAAGTAGACGATGAGATCGTCGATGACGCCGCCATCGGCGGTCAACATGCCGGTATAGAGGGCCTTGCCAGGCTGGGTCAGCTTGGCCACGTCGTTGGCCAGCAGGTGCTGCAGGAAGGGTTTGACCCGCTCGCCGTGCAAATCGACGATGGTCATGTGGGAGACGTCGAACATGCCGGCGTCGCCGCGCACCGCGTGGTGCTCTTCAATCTGGGAGCCGTAGTTGATGGGCATCTCCCAACCGTGGAAGTCGACCATCTTGGCGCCGGCTTCCAGATGCTTGGGATGCAGAACGGTTTTCTGGGTCATCTCACTTTTCCTTGCTCTCTGCCCACAGAAGGCCTGCAGGCGGGATGGCCTCTCGACATCGCGAGTCGGGCCGGGTCCTTGAATGGTGCGGATTATAAGTCATGGCAAGATCCGGTAGAACCGCTCCTAACTAGAAAAAAACTAATCCAACCGAAATCATGACGCACCAGCTACGGATACAAACAGAGTGAGAAAACCAGATTTACCCGGCAGTGCGCAACATAAAACACCAGATTTCACTGTTCTGTCACATTTTACATAAAAACGTTTGCGCCACATGCCAAACAAAAGGCTATCGGTGCAGTGGCATCGATAGCCTCATTACATTAGTTAAATTTAGTGAAAACAGGCTTTTTATTAGTTTTTTTCATCTCTGTAGCGTGGCGGCAAGGCATCGAGCCCCATGGCCGCGAGGATGAATCGCTCCTTGATGGGCGCCGCAAGATCGGTCATCACCAGGCCCATGCCGCGCACCAGTTTCTTCAACGGGTGGCGCCCAGCAAACAGACGCTTGAGCCCCTCCATGGCCGCCAGCATGCGCGCCGCCTCGGCCTTGCGTGCCCGCTCGAAGGGGCGCAGGCTCTCGAGCCTGCCGATGTCGCCACCGGCACCATGCACCGCCAGGATCTGCTCGGCCAGGGCAGCCACATCCAGCAGCCCCAGGTTCACCCCCTGGCCCGCCAGCGGGTGTATGGTGTGGGCCGCGTCCCCCACCAGGGCCAGCCGCTCGCGGGCAAAGTCACGGGCAAAGCGGGCGGTGAGCGGTATGGCGCAGCGCGCGCCCTGCAGCTGACACAGGCCGAGGTGGCCGTCGAAGGCGACCGTGAGACGACGGTTGAAGGCCTCTTCATCACACTGGATTAATCCTTCAGCCCGCTCCGGGGGCAAGGACCAGACGATGGAGCAGGTGTGTGCATCCCAGAGCGGCAGAAAGGCGAGTGGCCCGTCCGGGGTGAAGATCTGGCGCGCGACACCGCCGTGGGGCTCTTGCGTGCGCACCGTCGCCACCAGGGCGTGGTGGCCGTAGTCCCAGCTGGTGAGCGGAATATCGGCCTGGCGGCGCAGCCAGGAGTGGGCGCCATCGGCGGCCACCACCAACTTGGCACCGAGGGCGCGGCCATCGTCGAGCAGCAGCACGGCGCCGCTCTCCCCCACCTGCAGCGACTGAGCGCGCGCCGGAGTGATCAGGGTCACCCCAGCCTCGCCCTCCAGCGCCTCGAGCAGGGCCAACTGGATCACGCGGTTTTCGACGATATGACCCAGGGCCGGCTGGCGCAGGGGCGCCGCATCAAACTCGATGCGACCAAAGCTGTCTTGCTCCCACACCTCCATACGGGTGTAGGGCTGAAACCGGCGCGCCTCCATGCCTGACCAGGCGCCAACCCGGCGCAGCAGCTGCTGGCTGGCCAGGCTCAAGGCGCTGACCCGGTTGTCGGCCACCGGCCCCAGAGCTGGATCGGGCAGCTGCCCCTCTATGATGGCGATGCGCAGGCCACTCCCTCTGAGGGAGCCCGCCAGTGCGAGCCCGACCATGCCGCCGCCATTGATGATGAGATCGAAAGTTTGCATAGGGATTCCTTTCAGCGCGCGGAGGGGGCGACACCAAAGCCCAGGGTCTGCGCCACCAGGGGACGTTGCAACAGGGGCAGATGACCCATCAGGGAGAGCCCCAGGTTACGGCCGACCACCAGGGGGGCATAGTCGTTGGAGAAGAGCTCGGCGAGTGCGCTGGTCAGCCAGATGGTGTCCTGCTGATCCTGACGGCGCCGCTCCCAGTAGCGTCGCAACATCTCATGATCGCCGGGCTGCTCGCCCCGGCTCAGCCCCTCTTCGAGCGTCAGCACCAGTTGATCGATGTCGCGCATGCCGAGGTTAAAGCCTTGACCCGCGATGGGGTGCAGCAGATGGGCCGCATTGCCGAGCAGCACGGTGCGCTGTCCGATGGGCCAGGGCGCCTGAGTCATGACCAGAGGATAGAGATGACGCGGCCCAGTCTGCTCAAAACGCCCGAGGCGCCAGCCAAAGGCCTGTTGCAGACGAGCCAGAAAGGCCGCATCGGGCAGGGCCGCCAATTCGGGGGCCTCATGGCGCGGCACGCTCCAGACCAGGGAGCTGAGTCCACCTGGCAGCGGCAGCAGGGCCAGCGGCCCCCCCTTGGTAAAGCGCTCGAAGGCTCGCCCCTGAGGGTGCTCGGCCGTTTTAACGGTGGCGATCAGCGCGCTCTGCTCAAAGTCGTGGCGAGTGACGGGGATCTTGAGCGCCTCGCGCACAAAGGAGTGTCCCCCATCGGCCGCCACCAACAGGCGGGTCGACAAGGCTCGTCCATCGGAGAGGGTCAGGGTCACGCCGCTCACGTCGGGCTGCAGCGTCATCGGCGTCACCGGACAGTAGAACTCGACATTGCGGGCCATGGCCAAGGCCTGTTGCAGGGCACGCCCGGCGGCCGTGAGCTCGATCACCTGACCGAGGGCCGGGAGCCGGTAGTCACTCGCCGCCAGCCGGACCTGCCCAAGATGGCCGGCATCGGAGACATGGATCCGGGTGATGGGTTCAGCTTGCGGCGCCAGCAGAGGCCAGATCCCGTGCCGGCTCAGGGCATCGACGCTACCCGCCGAGAGGGCGATGGCGCGAGCATCGAAGGCGGGATGCTGAGCCACGTCGGGCAGGGCCGCCTCCAGCAGTGCCACCCGTAACGGGAGACGAGAGAGCGCCAGCGCCAGGCAGGCGCCGCTCATGCCGCCGCCAACGATGGCGACATCGTAGTGGTTAACTGACATGCAGGGTTCCACGCGGTGGAGAGTAAAAAGGTGGGGCCATGGTAGCACAGCCCCACGTCGCCGGGGTGCGAGCCGCCCGGCACTTCTCATCGGATCAATGCAGAGTCGGAGCGCCAGCCGGTGTAGAGGGGCGCTTGCCACACTCTTCGAAGGCCATCATGACGCCCAGTTTGACGTGCTCATAGAGCACCAGGAACGCGGCCTCGTTCTCTTCATCTTCCTGATCCAGCTCGTCGGAGACCTGAGTGATGTTGGCAATGTCGCGCACCATCTCTTGCAGCTCTTCGGAGGCCTTACCCAGCTCCTGTTGCACCACACCGAAACCGGCCAGGAAGGCCTGGGACCATTCGACCAGGGCATCGATGCGCTCATCGAGGGGGGCCTCGTCCGGCGGCAGCATCAGCTCGACGCCCTTCTGGGCCATCAGGGAGGCAATCACCGACTCATAGAGGGATGTCATCGCCTGACGAACCGGATTGGGCAAGCCAAAGCCGTCGTTGATGAGATCGTTAAGGTGAGGCAACCAGCTCTTGCCATCGAGGGGACAACCCCCGCAGATAAGACCGCACACCACGGCATGGGCCTCGACCGCCGTCGCCATCAGATCGTGTTGTTCGAAAAGGGTGACCAGGGTCTCGTAACTTACGCCATTAGCCTCTTTCATCTCGTGTCGCTCAAAGTTGCAGCATATGTGCCCAAGATCCTATCACCCGACCCGCACCAGAGCCAGCAAGGCCTTGAAACTTCACACTATGCGCTATATAGTCCCGCCCAGTTATCCAAGCGGACCCGGGCCCCCTGAGGCCAAGTCCAATCGAGGAAGGCATGAGTACAGAGGCCGTTGAAATCGTGATCCTGGGTCGGCCCTACAAGGTCTCCTGCCCCCCGGGGCAGCAGGCAGCCTTGCAGGCGGCAGCCACCCAGCTCAACGAGAAGCTGATCGAGCTTCGCCAGCGTTCCCGCGTCTCCAGCAACGAACAGCTGGCCATCATGGCAGCGCTCAATTTCTGCCATGAGCTCTGCCTTGAAAAAGAGAAGAATCACCAATACTCTGAGACTATGGACAAGCGCATCAAGATGCTGCAACGCACCATCGAAGCGGCGCTCATCGAACATGGTCAAGGCGATGACAGCGTCACGCCTAACGTTTAAATCCCTGGGGTGCTCGTCAGTCGGTTGATGTCCCCGAGCCGATATTCATACCCTAAGGAACCCGGCAACCTGGTTATTTGTGCAAGCTCGGCCCGTACCGAGAAGCCTGCGGCCAGGCCCGGCTTCCGCCTTGAACTCATGGTTCAAGGGCCCAAACCGGCAACGGCATCTCCGGGGTACCAATAAAAAAGGCCCGTCATCGCGACGGGCCTTTTCTTTATTTACGACAATGCACCCTGTCAGGCCATCTGATGCTCAGGGGTGTGACCACGCCGCATCCACAGGAAACTGGCCGCCACCACCAACACCATCAGGCTCATGATGATACCCAGGGTCAGCTGACCTCGCATGGGGATCCCCGCCGCCAGCAAGGTAACCAGACCGGCCCCCAGATTCTGCATGCCGCCCAGTATGGCCCCCGCCGTGCCCGCCTGACCGGGGAAGGGCTCGATGGCACAGGTCGTGGCCGTCGGATAGAGGATGCCACTGCCGACAAAGTAGAGCGCCGCGCCCAGGATGAGCGAGGGGGCGCTTACCTCACCGAGCACTCCCGGCACCAGTATGATGACGCTGCCGACCCCGAGAAAGGCGATCCCAAGGCGCATCAACTTGCCCATGGTGAACCGATAGCTGAGGCGGGCAGAGAGCCAGGCGCCAAACATGTAACCCGGCAGCGGCAGCACGAAGAGCACGCTGATCGCTTTGGCAGAGAGTTGCAAGTCCTTACCCATGATCACCCCGGCGGCGGCCTCAAACACGGCCAGGCCGGAGAAGGTCGCCATCAGGCAGATCAGGTTCCCCTGAAAACGACTGTTACCGAGCACGTGACGATAGGCGGCAACGACTCGTTGTGGTTGGCGGCGCTCGGCAGGCAGGGTCTCGGCAAACCAGAGCATGATGGCGCCAGTGGTGAGGGCGCCGAACACAAACAGGAACCAATATCCGGCGCGCCAGTCCAGCTGCTCGGTCAACCAGGCACCGATCATGGGCGCCAGCAGCGGAGAGAAGATCACCCCCATGCTCACCAGGCTGTTGGCCCGGTTAAGCTCGGCCCCGTTGTAGCGATCCCGCATGACGGTACGGCTCATGGCGCCAGCCGCACCCGTCCCCAATCCCTGGATCACGCTCCCCAGCAAAAGGGCATCAAAGGTCGGCACCCATTGGATCAGCAGGGTGCCGGCGAGAAACACCATCATGCCGAGCAGCAGTACGGGGCGACGACCGATGCGATCGGAGAGCGGCCCGTAAACGAATTGGGAGAGCCCGTACGGGATGAGATAACAGGCCATCACCGCCTGCAGGCTGCCCGGACGTACCATGAACTCGGCGGCCATGTGGCCGATGGAGGGCACATAGAGGGTCTGGGTCATCTGCCCGACCGCCACCATCAGGATGGTAATAAAATAGAGAGCGTAAAAACCGTTGCGTTGCATAGTGGACCCGAAATGAGAAAGCCCGGCCATCCCGACAGGCAGGTTGGCTTGAAGTCGATACGATGGATTCGATGCGGGCGCGCCGCAGGAGTCATAGGGCCGGAAGAACCCCGACCGGGGGCTATATTAGTGATTCAGGTCACAGTAGACGAACGAATCTTTGTCATCTCCATGCCCTACATTTTCTAATGAAAGGTGAATTAACAACCAGTGCTCACCGCTTATCCTGCCTGCTTGCGGGTGGCCATCCAAAAGAAGCAAGGCATTACACTCCCCCATCGGCGGCACAACGGCTACGATTTGTTTTGTACTTTGCTCACAGTTTTGAGTAGAATGCCGCGTCCTAAATTTCCCCGTTCTTTAACATCCAGTGGTGAGTCTATGCATCCGATGCTGAATATCGCTGTGCGCGCTGCGCGCAACGCCGGTCAAGTTATTGTCAAAGCCTTCTCCCAGCCCGAGAACATCGAGGCTATGCAGAAGGGGAGCAACGATTTCGTGACCAACGTTGATCGCGACGCCGAAGCAGCCATCATTCACACCATCAAAAAATCCTATCCCGAGCACGGCATTATCGGCGAGGAGAGCGGTGAAATCGCCGGTACCAACCCGGACTATCAATGGATCATCGACCCACTGGATGGCACCACCAACTTCGTCAAGGGTATCCCCCACTTTGCCGTCTCTATCGCCCTGCGCGTGAAGGGCCGCACCGAGCAGGCCGTGGTTTACGATCCGATCCGTGACGAACTGTTCACCGCGACTCGTGGCTCCGGCGCCCAGCTCAACGGTTACCGCATCCGTACCGGCAAGGCCAAGGATCTCTCCGGCACTGTGCTGGCCACCGGCTTCCCGTTCAAACAGAAGCACCAGATCGAGCCGTACCAGAAGATGTTCCATGCCCTCTTCCTCGAGTGTGCAGACATTCGTCGTGCCGGCTCTGCCGCACTGGATCTCGCCTACGTCGCTGCCGGCCGTGTCGATGGCTTCTGGGAGATGGGTCTCAAGCCGTGGGATACTGCCGCCGGTGAACTGCTGGCCAAGGAAGCCGGTGCCATCGTCACCGACTTCGTGGGTGGTCACAACTACGAGCACTCCGGCAACCTGGTCGTCGGCAACCCGCGTGTTGTCAAAGAGATGCTGGCTCGCATGCGTGAGCACCTGCCGGAAAACCTGGCGCGCTGATCGCACGATCCCCGTCAGTAACAAGAAGCCTCCTTCGGGAGGCTTTTTTGTTTCCGCGGGGGGGCTGCGGGCTCCCTTCCCCTGGTCGGGGGCGCCGGCAAGTAAAAAACGACAAATCACCACAGGATGATTCAATGACAGCAAGATATGCTGTTCACCTTCCCCCCACTCTCGTGATGGGGCGGCTCCCTTTCTGATACAAACCAACATCATCACCCCGCCCCAAGGCGCTTGGAACCACTCTGCAAGCAGGAGCACAACCCGGCTGATGCTCATTGCAGGCGATATGTAAAACGTGCAGTGAATCATGATGTTGCCGATCACTTGTCACATCGGGTGGGGGCTCATCAACAGACCAGGGCAAAGCTTGGAGTAAGCTCGGGATTTATTTTTGCACCCTGCCATTAAGGTAATTTAATTACGTAATACCGATCATCAGACCGCCCCTTCCCCCCCCACTCCCCTTCCTCCTGACAGGCGAGACCTGTTAAGCATAACTATCTACCTAGAGCAAATACTCACAATTCATTAACCCAGTAAAAACAGCAATTTATATAAAAAATGAAAACAAGTGTTTAAAAAAATGTGTTGACGATTTGAGCGTTTTTACGCAACTTAAACAGCGATGAGTCAACACCAGATGGGTTCTCATCCAGAACAGGGAACGATTTTGGTCGTAGTGAATTTGTTCAAAATGTAATTTTCAAGGAGTCATCCCATGTCGGCACCGGCCCAGACCCACTGCAGCAGCCGCCTGGCCATTACCGGTCAGATGCGTCCCGAGTACGCCCAGATCCTCACCCCGGAGGCGGTGCAGCTGGTGGCCGAGCTGGTGGAGCGCTTTGCTCCCCAACGCGACGAGCTGCTGGGTCAGCGCGTCGCCCGCGCCGCTCGCATCGACGGCGGTGAGCTACCCGATTTTCTGCCCGAAACGGCCCACATCCGCGAGGGTGACTGGACGGTGCGCGGCATCCCTGACGACCTGCAAGACCGACGCGTCGAGATCACCGGACCGGTCGATCGCAAGATGATCATCAACGCCCTCAACGCCAACGTGAAAGTCTTCATGGCCGACTTCGAGGATTCGCTGGCCCCCGCCTGGGACAAGGTGATGGAGGGGCAGATCAACCTGCGCGATGCGGTCAACGGCACCATCGATTTCACCAGCCCGGAGGGCAAGGCCTATACCCTCAATGCCAACCCCGCCGTGCTGATCTGCCGGGTGCGCGGCCTGCACCTGCCGGAGAAGCACGTCACCTTCGACGGCAAGCCCATCCCCGGTGGCCTGCTCGACTTCGCCCTCTACTTCCTGCACAACCACAAGGCGCTGCTGGCCAAGGGCTCGGGCCCCTACTTCTACGTGCCCAAGCTGCAGAGCCACCTGGAAGGGCGCTGGTGGAGCGAGGTGTTCGCTTGGACCGAGGACAGGTTCGGCCTGCCCCGCGGCACCATCAAGGCCACCGTGCTGATCGAAACCCTGCCGGCGGTGTTCGAGATGGACGAACTGCTCTACCAGATGAAGGATCACATCGTCGCGCTCAACTGCGGCCGCTGGGACTACATCTTCAGCTACATCAAGACCCTGAAAAACCACCCGGATCGGGTCCTGCCGGACCGCCAGGTGGTGACCATGGACAAGCCATTCCTGAGTGCCTATTCGCGCCTGCTGATCAAGACCTGTCACAAACGCGGTGCCCTGGCCATGGGCGGTATGGCGGCCTTCATCCCGGCCAAGGATCCGGCGGTCAACGAGCAGGTGTTTGCCAAGGTACTGGCGGACAAGCAGCGTGAGGCTGACAACGGCCACGATGGCACCTGGGTGGCGCACCCGGGCCTGGCCGACACCGCCATGGCGGTCTTCAACGCCGCTATCCCGGCCGGTGCCAAGAATCAGATCGGTGTGCTGCGCGAGCAGGATGCTCCCATCACTGCCGCCGATCTGCTGGCCCCCTGCGAGGGGGAACGCACCGAAGCGGGCATGCGTACCAACATCCGGGTGGCGCTGCAATACATAGAGGCGTGGATCGGCGGCAACGGCTGCGTGCCCATCTACGGCCTGATGGAAGACGCCGCCACCGCCGAGATCTCCCGCACCTCCATCTGGCAGTGGATCCGCCATGGCAAGACCCTCTCCAACGGCCAGGTGGTGACCAAGGCCCTGTTCCGTCAGATGCTGGCCGAAGAGCAGGAGGTGGTGAAGGGCGAACTCGGTGAGACCCGCTGGCAGTCGGGACGCTTTGCCGAGGCGGCTCGCCTGATGGACGAGATCACCTGTGCCGATACGCTGATCGATTTTCTGACGCTGCCCGGCTACGAGCGGCTGTGAGATCCGGGCCGGTGACGGCCCCCATAACAAGTCAAATGGAAACGTGAAATCAATGAAAGAGGGAACTGATATGGCACTGACCCGTGAACAACAGATCCAGGCTATCGAGAAAGACTGGGCGGAAAATCCCCGCTGGAAAGGGATCAAGCGCGGCTACAGCGCCGAGGACGTAGTGAACCTGCGCGGTAGCATCCAGCCGGCTCACACCCTGGCCCAGCGCGGTGCCGACAAGCTGTGGGAGCTGATCCACGGTGGCGCCAAGAAGGGATACGTGAACTGCCTCGGCGCCCTGACCGGCGGCCAGGCGGTGCAGCAGGCCAAGGCCGGCATCGAGGCTATCTACCTCTCCGGCTGGCAGGTGGCGGCGGACAACAACCTCTCCTCCACCATGTACCCGGACCAGTCCCTCTATCCGGCCAACTCGGTGCCGTCTGTGGTAGAGCGCATCAATAACTCCTTCGCCCGCGCCGACCAGATCCAGTGGTCCAGCCAGGTCGGCCCCGGCGATGAGGGCTTTATCGACTACTTCCTGCCCATCGTCGCCGACGCCGAGGCCGGTTTCGGCGGCGTGCTGAACGCCTTCGAGCTGATGAAGGGGATGATAGAGGCGGGCGCCGCCGGCGTGCACTTCGAAGATCAGCTCGCGTCCGTGAAAAAATGCGGCCACATGGGCGGCAAGGTGCTGGTCCCGACCCAGGAAGCGGTGCAAAAGCTCATCGCGGCCCGTCTGGCGGCCGACGTGTGCGGCACCACCACCCTGGTGATCGCCCGTACCGACGCCAACGCGGCGGATCTGCTGACCACCGACGCCGATCCGTACGATGCGGACTTCCTGACCGGTGAGCGCACCGCCGAAGGCTTCTACAAGGTACGTGCCGGCATCGATCAGGCCATCGCTCGCGGTCTGGCCTACGCCCCCTACGCCGACATGGTGTGGTGCGAAACCGCCAAGCCGGATCTGGACGAGGCGCGCAAATTCGCCGAGGCGATCAAGGCCAAGTTCCCCGATCGCATCCTGGCTTACAACTGCTCCCCGAGCTTCAACTGGAAGAAGAACCTGGACGATGCCACCATCGCCCGCTTCCAGCAGGAGCTCTCCGACATGGGCTACAAGTATCAGTTCATCACCCTGGCGGGTATCCATAACATGTGGTTCAACATGTACCAACTGGCCTACCAGTACGCTCGCGGCGAAGGGATGAAGCACTATGTCGAGATGGTACAGGAGCCGGAATTTGCCGCCGCCAAGCAGGGCTATACCTTCGTCGCGCATCAGCAAGAGGTCGGCACCGGCTACTTCGACAAGGTGACCACCGTCATCCAGGGCGGCCAGTCTTCGGTCACCGCACTGACCGGCTCCACCGAGGAAGATCAGTTCCACTAAGTAGGACGCCAACAAAAACCCCGGCCTGGTGCCGGGGTTTCTTTTTTGGGGTGCCGCCTGTGGACTAGAGCTCGAGGATCTCTTTGACAAACGGGATAGTCAGCTTGCGCTTGGCACGAAACGAGGCGTTGTCGAGCTGATTGAGAGTCGCCAGCAGGGTACGCATGTCCCGCGAGAGACGGTTGAGCAGGAAGCGGCCCACGTCGATGGGGAGCTTGAAGCCGCGCAGCTCGGCGCGCAGCTGCAAGGCGCTGAGTTTACCCTCGTCGTCGAGCTCGTCCAGGTGGAAGTTGACCCCCCAGTCCAGACGCGAGGCGAGATCCGGCAACTGCAGCCCTATCTTGCGTGGGGCGCTGGTACCGGTGACCACCAGAGAGCCGGGTTGCCCCTTCTCTCGCCAGCGGTTATAGAAGTCAAACAGAGCCCGCTCCCAGTGCTCGTTACCGGCGATCGCCTCCAGGTTGTCGAGGCAGACCAAAGGCAGGCTCTCGAGGGATTCAAGCATGCTGGGGTCGAGCCGCTCAAACTGATCGAGAGGCAGGTAGGCCGCTGCCGCATCGCGGGCATTGACCTCGGCGCAGGTGGCATGAAGCAGATGAGAACGTCCGGTCCCCTTGGGGCCCCAGAAATAGATAAAAGGAGAGCCCTGACCGATGGCCGCATTCTTCAGCGCCGTGATCAGGTGGGCATTGCTGCCGGGATAGAAACTGACGAAGGTTTCGTCATCCGGTAGTTGTACGGCGAGGGATAGCTGGGCCGGCTGTTTCACTCTTGAGGCTTAAACTGTGTCATTTGCCGTTCAGTGTACCATTGTGTGGCCCGGGAGAGAACCGCCCAGGCCGAGACCCGGGCGATGACGTTTTACTCCGCGCTCCAACGATACTGCAAACTGCCGGGTTGGCTACCAACCTGGGCCAGCCGGGCATCCAGGGAGAGGGCGCGCTCGAGCTCCTTCTGCTCGCCATAGTAGGAGAGCGCAAAGGTGACGCTCTCCGTGTCCAGCTCGGCCAACTCGACGCTGGCCACACTTGCCATCCCCTTGATAAGACCCTGCACCTGAGCGATGTCGTTCATCTGGCTGAGTCCTTCGACCTTGATCTGCAACTGCCCCTTCTCACCGGAGACCTTGGCGCCATAGTGCTCCACCAGCCACCCGGCCAACTGGGTAGTGAGCTGCTCACTCACCACCTCTTGGCTGCCGCTGAGGCTCCCCTTGGTGAGCTCTGCGAGCTGGCCTTCCTTGCTACCATAGAGGCCCCACTCCAGAGTCCAGGTCTCCTCCTCGGCACTCAGTCGCCCCAGCAGCACCATCTCGGCACCGTAACGCTGGCTGGCCGCCGCAACCGGCTCGGCGAAACGGCCCAAGACATCGGTCACCGCCACCGCGGCGCTATCGTCGAGATCCATGATGGGCAGCACCACTGGCAGGGCCAGTGGGGTGGCACTATCGCGCAGCTCTCGTGCCCACCCATCCTGCGACTGATCCGAGACCATGCGCCGCTGGCTATCATCGATAACCAGCCAGAGGGCGATCTGGGGGCGTACCGCCCCCAGTATGGGCAATACGGCCTGGCTCAGCAGTTGATTGACCCGGGATGGATCCAGCTCGGCCACCAGCTGGCGCCCCTCCCCCTCACCCTGATAGGCATAGCGACGCACATACTCTGCCGGGTTGGCGAGGGCGGCGGCGACCTTGGGTTGGGTCACCACATCCCGCTTGCCGGTTAGCTTGATAAGCACCGCCCCCAATGCCTCAGCCTGGGACTTGGCCATCTCAGTGGTCGCCCCTGCGCGCCCCTGATAGAGATCCGTGATCTGAACAGCCCAACTGGACGCAGAGGCAATACACAGCAGCAGGGTAACGAGGGTCTTGTGCATGATTGGCAGGCTCTCGATTCAAAAGACAATGAGTGGGGATATGGTAGCGGCAAGAGACAGGCACCAGCAAGGCACCTCCACCCGCAGACCCTAAAAAGCACGAAGCCGGCGTGAGCCGGCTTCGTCATGGGCAGCAAGCGTTACTTGGTGCCGAAGATCTTGTCACCGGCATCGCCGAGACCGGGCACGATGTAACCCTTCTCATTGAGTCCCTTGTCGATGGCGGCGCAGTAGAGCTCGATGTCCGGATGGGCCGCTTCGAGCGCCTTGATCCCCTCGGGGGCAGCGACCAGTACCAGTACCTTGATGGACTGGCAACCCTTTTTCTTGAGCAGATCGATGGTGGCGATCATGGAGCCGCCGGTAGCCAGCATGGGATCGATGACCAGGGCCAGACGCTCCTCGATGTTGCTGACGATCTTCTCAAAATAGGGGACCGGCTGGAGGGTCTCCTCGTCGCGGTAGATACCGACCACACTGACGCGCGCGCTCGGCATGTGCTCGAGGACGCCGTCCATCATGCCCAGGCCGGCACGCAGGATCGGCACGACGGTGACCTTCTTGCCCTTGATCTGGTCAATTTCTACTGGCCCGTTCCAACCGTTGATGGTAACCTTCTCGGTTTCGAAGTCAGACGTCGCCTCGTAGGTGAGCAGGCTGCCCACTTCCTTGGCCAGTTCACGGAAGCGCTTGGTGCTGATATCTCCTTCGCGCATCAGACCGAGCTTGTGTTTGATCAGCGGGTGTTTGGCTTCTACGACTCTCATTATTATCTCCTGGAACTGCCGCGCAAAAAAATCGCGGAATCATACACCAAATCCCCCTTCTTGTGGATCTTTTTTGCGCCTTGCTGCGCAAACGATTTCCTTTCTGGTTTTGACCCCGCGCTGCTAGAATACGCCCCGAATTTTACCCTCCATTATCACCACTTGACGGGGAATACTCGTGACTGACAAAACCTCACTGAGCTACAAGGATGCAGGCGTGGACATCGATGCGGGCAATGCCCTGGTCGATCGTATCAAGGGTGTGGCCAAGCGCACACGCCGTCCGGAAGTCCTGGGTGGTCTCGGCGGCTTTGGGGCCTTGTGTCAAATTCCGGCCGGTTACAAGGAGCCGGTGCTGGTCTCCGGAACCGATGGGGTGGGCACCAAGCTGCGCCTGGCCATCGATCTGAAGAAGCACGACACTGTCGGTATCGATCTGGTGGCCATGTGCGTCAACGATCTCATTGTGCAGGGGGCAGAGCCTCTCTTCTTCCTCGACTACTACGCCACCGGCAAGCTGGATGTCGATACAGCCGCGGCCGTGGTGACCGGGATCGGTGCCGGCTGCGAGCAGTCTGGCTGCGCTCTGGTGGGTGGCGAGACCGCCGAGATGCCGGGCATGTATGAAGGGGAAGATTACGACATCGCCGGTTTCTGCGTCGGCGTGGTGGAAAAGAGCGAGATCATCGACGGCAGCAAGGTCCAGGCCGGTGACGCCCTGATCGCCCTGGCCGCCAGCGGCCCCCACTCCAACGGTTTCTCCCTCATTCGCAAGATCCTGGCAGTCTCCGGCGCCGACGTGCAACAGAAACTGGGGGACAGCACCCTCGCAGATGCATTGCTGGAGCCGACCCGTATCTATGTCAAACCCGTGCTCAAGCTGCTCAAAGAGTGCGAGATCCACGCCCTCTCCCATATCACCGGTGGCGGCTTCTGGGAAAACATCCCGCGCGTGCTGCCCGAGCAGACCCAGGCCATCATCGACGAGCAGAGCTGGCAATGGCCGGCGGTGTTCAGCTGGTTGCAAGAGGCCGGTAACGTCACCCGTCACGAGATGTACCGTACCTTCAACTGCGGCGTCGGCATGATCATCGCCCTGCCCCAACACCAGCTCGACAAGGCCCTGACCCTGCTCAAGGCCGAAGGAGAGCAGGCCTGGCACATCGGCCACATTGCCGCCCAATCCGCCGGCGAGGAGCAGGTCGTCATCCGATGAAACGCATCCTGGTCCTCATCTCCGGTAACGGCAGCAACCTGCAGGCGATCCTCGATGCCTGTCAGGCGGGTCGCATCGCCGGCGAAGTGGTGGCCGTGGTGAGCAACAAGGGGGAGGCATACGGCCTCACCCGTGCCCGCAATGCGGGGTGTGCCACCGAGGTGCTCGACGCCGCCCATTTTGCCGACCGGGCAGCCTACGACGCGGCGCTTGGCGATCTGGTGGCGGAATACCGCCCCGATCTCATCGTGATGGCCGGATTCATGCGTATTCTGTCGCCTGGCTTCATCGCCCGCTTTCGTGGCCGCATGCTCAATATCCACCCTTCCCTGCTGCCCAAATACCAGGGCCAGCACACCCACCGCCGTGCCATCGAGGCCGGTGAGACCGAACACGGCGCCAGCGTCCACTTCGTCACCGAAGAGCTCGATGGCGGGCCCGTGGTGTTGCAGGCGCGCGTCCCCATCTTCGAGGACGACAGCGAAGAAGAGGTCGCCGCCCGGGTACAGGTGCAGGAGCACGCCATCTACCCCCTGGTGGTGAGCTGGTTCTGCATGGGCCGTCTGGTGATGATGCAAGACAAGGCACTGATGGACGGCGAGCCCCTGGAGCCGGCCGGCTACGCCGCCGAATAGCGTTGCTGCGGCGACGTGACCCAATAGAGAGGGAGGCCGTGGCCTCCCTCTTTACTTATCTCGGCGGTTTACCCCTGCCCGCCGGCAATCCGCTCGCCAAGCCGAAACAGGTTGTATTCCCCCGGCCCCATCGCCTGCCAGCTCTCGTTGCCGGTGAGCGGCCGGGTCGCTATCACAGTCACCACGTCGTTGGGCGTGGTCTCACGCTGAAAGTCGATGGAGACCTCGTCGTCGAGCAGGGTCGCCTCCCCGAAGGGGGCGCACCGGGTCAACCAGTGCAGGTTGTTAGAGCAGAAGGTCATCACGTACTCCCCGTCGGAGAGCAGCATGTTGAAAACCCCGAGCCCGCGCAGCTGCTGACACAGGGACGCGAGATAGCGGAACATGGCGGGAAAGTTGGCCGGTTGACGGCGGTACTTCTGCTCGAGCTGGTCGAGCAGCCAGCAAAACGCATGCTCGCTGTCGGTCTGCCCCACCGGGCGGTGACGACCGGTCGGCAACCGCTTCCACCCCGTCAGCTGGCCGTTGTGGGCGAAGGTCCAGTAACGGCCCCACAGCTCACGGGTGAAGGGGTGGGTATTTTCCAGCGAGACGGTGCCCCGGTTGGCCTGGCGAATGTGGCTGACCACGGCGCAGCTCTTGATGGGGTATTCCTGCACCAGGCGGGCGATGTGCGACTCGGCGCTCGGCTGGGGATCCTTGAAGGTGCGAAAACCGCGCCCCTCGTAGAAGGTGATCCCCCAACCGTCGCGATGGGGGCCAGTCTTGCCCCCACGCAGCATCAAACCACTGAAGCTGAAACAGATGTCGGTCGGGACATTGGCACTCATGCCAAGCAGTTCACACATCGCCCTCTCCTGCCAGCCAATTACTTGGCCATCTCCTTCTCGACCAGCTGGATCAGGATGTGGATCACCTTGATGTGCACTTCCTGAATGCGGTCGGCATAGCCGAAGTGGGGCACGCGGATCTCGACGTCGGCCAGGCCGGCCATCTTGCCGCCGTCCTTGCCGGTCAGGGCGATCACCTTCATGCCCTTGGCGCGAGCAGCCTCGATGGCCTTGATGATATTGCCGGAGTTACCGCTGGTGGAGATGCCGAGCAGCACGTCACCACGGCGACCGACGGCCTCGACGTAACGGGAGAAGACGAAGTCGTAGCCAAAGTCGTTGGAGACACAGGAGAGGTGGCTCGGATCCGAGATGGCGATGCCGGCATAACCCGGGCGGTTCTCGCGATAACGGCCGGTCAGCTCTTCGGCGAAGTGCATGGCATCGCAGTGGGAGCCACCGTTGCCGCAGGAGAGCACCTTGCCCTCCTCCTTGAAGGAGGCGGCCAGCAGCTTGGCGGCGGCCTCGATATTGTGAATGTTCTGCTCGTCGGCCAGGAATTTCTGCAGCACATCGGCGGCTTCAGTCAGTTCACTGCGGATCAGATCTTGGTACATGGTTGCTCTCTTTCAGGTCAGCAATAACGGCGCCATTGTCGCACAAGGTTTTACTCTCGTCGCCCCTTGCAAATCATTCTCAATCGGCATGCTGGCCCACCGATGCGGCCCCCATCACATTCGCCGGTCGGGATTTTGTAAACAACTTGATAATTCGCAACCTATCCATTACAAGATATCTCATGACCAACAGGTCAGACCTCTAGATGAGTCAGTGACTCGTAAACCCTATTGCAAGGAGCATACAATGACTACGGCCCTCACCCTGCTCGGGGTCCTGATCGTCATCGGAGTGCTGGCGTATCGCCGTACTCCTCTCTTGATGTCCACCCTGATCACCTTTGCGGCACTACTTGCCGGCAGCCTCTATGGCCAGCTCTCCTGGCTGACCTGGTTGCTGTTTGCCGCGGTGGCCCTTCCTCTTAACCTGGTCGAGCTGCGCCGCAGCAACATCTCCAAACCCCTGTTCAAGCTCTACAAGGGGATCATGCCGGAGATGTCACGCACCGAGAAGGAAGCCATCGAAGCCGGGACCACCTGGTGGGAAGCCGAGCTGTTTGCCGGCGATCCGGACTGGAAGAAGCTGCACCGCATTCCGGCCAACACCCTCAGCGCCGAGGAGCAAGCCTTCCTCGATGGCCCGGTCGAAACGGTTTGCCGTATGGTGAGCGATTGGGAAGTGACCCACCAGCGCGCCGATCTCTCCCCCGAGGTGTGGCAATACCTCAAGGAGAACAAGTTCTTCGCCATGATCATCAAGAAAAAATACGGTGGTCTGGAGTTCTCTGCCTACGCCCAATCTTGCGTGCTGCAAAAGCTGACCGGCGCCAGTGCCGTGCTCGCCTCTACCGTGGGCGTCCCCAACTCCCTCGGCCCGGGCGAGCTGCTGCAACACTACGGCACCGAGGAGCAAAAGAATTACTACCTGCCCCGCCTCGCGGTGGGCAAGGAGATCCCCTGCTTCGCCCTGACCAGCCCGGAAGCAGGCTCCGATGCCGGCTCTATCCCCGATACCGGCGTGGTCTGCAAAGGCGAGTGGGAAGGCAAAGAAGTACTCGGTATGCGCCTGACCTGGAACAAGCGCTACATCACGCTGGCTCCCATCGCTACCGTACTGGGTCTGGCCTTCAAGCTGCGCGACCCGGACCACCTGCTCGGTGACGAGACCGACCTCGGCATCACCTGCGCCCTCATTCCAACCCATCTGAAAGGCGTTGAGATAGGCCGTCGCCACTTCCCCCTCAACGTGCCTTTCCAAAACGGACCGACCCAGGCCAAGGATCTCTTCGTCCCGCTCGACTTTATCATCGGCGGTCCGTCCATGGCCGGTCAGGGCTGGCGTATGCTGGTCGAGTGTCTGTCGGTGGGCCGCGGTATCACCCTTCCTTCCAACAGCACGGGCGGCGTCAAGATGCTGGCTCTGGCCTCCGGTGCCTACAGCCGTATCCGCCGTCAGTTCAAGCTGCCCATCGGCAAGATGGAAGGGATCGAAGAGCCGCTCGCCCGTCTCGGTGGCAACGCCTACATCATGGGGGCCGCCGCGGGGCTGACCGTCGCCGGCATCGATCTCGGCGAGAAGCCGTCGGTCATCTCGGCCATCGTCAAGTATCACCTTACCGACCGTGCCCAGAAGTGCATCATCGATGCCATGGACATCCACGGCGGCAAGGGGATCTGCATGGGCCCGAATAACTACCTGGCTCGCGGCTATCAAGGGGCGCCCATCGCCATCACGGTGGAAGGGGCCAACATCCTGACCCGCTCCATGATCATCTATGGACAAGGCGCGATCCGCTGCCATCCCTACGTACTGACCGAGATGCTGGCCGCAGCCCATCCCGATCCCGAACAGGGACTCAAGGACTTCGACAAGGCCATGTTCCGCCACGTGGGCTTCGCCATGAGCAACATGGTGCGCAGCCTCTGGCTGGGGCTCACCGGTGCCCGCTTCGCTGGCGCCCCCTTCAAGGATGAGACCCGCCCCTACTATCAGAAGCTTGCTCGCCTGTCGGCCAACCTCGCCTTCCTGTCGGACGTGGCCATGGGTACTCTGGGTGGTGAACTCAAGCGCAAGGAACGTGTCTCGGCACGCCTGGGTGACGTGTTGAGCCAGCTCTATCTGGCCTCTGCCGCCCTCAAGCGTTTCGACGACGAGGGACGTCAGAAGGGGGATCTGCCGCTGTTGCACTGGGCTTTGCAAGATGCCCTGTTCAAGGCCCAGCAGGCCATCGACGAGTTGCTGCGTAACTTCCCGAATCGCTGGATTGGCCGCGCCCTGCGCTTCCTGGTGCTGCCGCTCGGCTGCGACATGCACAAGCCGTCTGACAGACTGGACAATCAGGTAGCCCGCCTGCTGCAAGCCCCGAGCGATAGCCGCAGCCGTCTGGCCAAGGGGCAGTACCTCACCCGCGAGGAGGGCAACCCCTTCGGTCTGCTCGAGCAGGCGCTCGATGACGTGCTGGCCGCCGAGCCGCTGTTTGACAAGGTGTGCAAGGCCGATGGCGTCAAGCGTCCCTTCATGGGGCTGGACAAGGTGGCCGACGTCGGCCTGGCTGCCGGGATATTGAGCGAAGCCGAGGCCGAGGTGCTGCGCCGCGCCGAGCAAAGCCGCCTCTACACCATCAACGTAGACGACTTCGACCCCATGGAGTTGGCCGCCGACAAGTCCCTCTATCAACCGGCCAGCCTGCATCACGCAGCCTGATCCTACCAATGAAAACACCCTGCCTGGCAGGGTGTTTTTTTATGCCTCATCGGCAATCGCATGAATCAACAGGAGGAAGCCTTCCCCCTTGCTTACTGCTCGGGCTTGTTGAGATCGAGCTCCGAGGTGGGGGCCTTGCTTTGGGCCTCCTGCGCCGCTTGCTGCGCGGCCAAGGCGCGCTTCAGTGCCTTGCGTTTTTGCAGCAGGATAAAACCGATCCCGCCCCCCACGCCAAGCAGAACGGTCAGCGCACCGAGCAACCAGACCAGCCAGCCGCTGCTCTCCTCGACCGGAAGCGGCTCGAGTTTGGCTACGTCACTGATGACGGGCTCCGGGGGCGGTGGCGGAGGATAGATGTTGAAGCTCTTGGGCGGCAGGGTGAGTCGAAACTCTCGCCCGGAGAGGGTTGTACCAAACAGGCTCCCCTCGATGTGATAGAGCCCGGGCGCGGCCGGTTTGGGAAGCGGGATCTCCAGACTCTGACTGCTGGCCGTGCCGTTAAACGGCAGGGGGTGGCCGGCCGGGTCAATCACCCGCCCGGCAACAGCAATGCTCACGGGATCCACTTCATCCTTGTCGATGAGGAAGGTGAGCTTGGGCCCCTTGGTTTCGCTCGGCAATTGCATCTCGTAGCGAAACGGCATGGGGTAAATGAGGATATCCTGATGCCGGGCTCGGGCAAACACCTCATTCCCCGTGCTGATGACGGTGCGATACTTGCCAGCCGGGGCATCAAACACCACCTCGGCCGTCATCACACCGTCATGGGGGCGCTCATCGAGCCCCTTCCCATCGTCCAGATAGCTGCCAATGACCAGGTCCTGCACCGGCTCGCCTTTCATCTCGGCGGTCTGGAAGCTCTGCAGGCGTACCGTCATGCCAAGGGAGGAGAGATAGTCTTTGTCATTGGTCGGTTTGTCATCGATCAGCAATCGACCGGTGACCTTGACGCTCTCCCCTTGGTAGAGACGCAGCGGCAAGGGATCTGTCTGCAGCGCCACCTTGGTCAGCAGGCGGATCCGGTTTTCCGAATCGGCATCGGCGATAGCCTGCCAGGGGCCCGGCATAGGATCACGAATGGTGATGAGATCCGCGTCGGGCGTAACCAGCCAGCCAATCTGCCCTTCGGGGTGGCGGGTGCTGTAGAGCTTGCTGCCATCGGGCTGCACCAGCACCACGGGAGCGGAACCCTCACGCTTTTTCAGAATAAAGGTGACTTCACGCACCCCGTGATCGATACGAAAGCGGTTCTCGAGGAGGGGCACATCGCTCGCACCATATACGGTGGCCGCACTCAGCTCGGTACACAGGAGCAACAGCGCAACGTTCAAGCCTTTTACTGGCGCCACTGGCAGCTCCCCCCCTTCTTCTGGACCAGATCCAGCCTCGCCTCATGGGTCGCCAGGACTTCGCCTTCGGCACGGATGATCCGCAGCGGTGAGCGGTCGGCAGAGAGGCGACGGATCCCGGTATCCTGCGCCGAGCTATCGCTCTCGGCCGACTCGGAAGCCAAATTGAGCTTGGTCTGACCGCCGGTCATCATCAGGTAGACGTCGGCGAGGATCTCCGCATCGAGCAAAGCGCCGTGCAGGGTGCGGTGAGAGTTGTCGATGCCGTAGCGATCGCACAGCGCATCCAGATTGTTGCGCTTGCCGGGGAACAGCTCCCGCGCCAGGACCAGGGTATCGGTGACGGTGCAGATATCCGTGGTCTTGAGGCTCAAACCAAGTTTGCTGAACTCGTAATCCATGAAGCCCACGTCGAAGGGGGCGTTGTGGGCGATGAGTTCGGCACCACGGATATACTCGATGAACTCGTCGGCGATCTGGTTAAACGAGGGTTTATCGCGCAAGAAGTCGTCGGTGATCCCGTGCACCTGGATAGCCTCGGGATCGACCAAACGATCGGGCTTGATATAGACGTGAAAGTGGTTGCCGGTCAGCTTTCTGTTGATGACCTCAACACATCCTATCTCGATGATGCGGTGCCCAAGGTAGTGGGGGCCACCCGCCATGTTCATGCCGGTGGTTTCGGTATCGAGGATTATCTGGCGCTGGGCCTGGGGTATGTTCATCATGGGATCTGTGTCAAACTCGGGTTTTCCCCAAGTTTACCCCAACGCGCATGCTAAAACAGATTGATTTATATACGGATGGTTCCTGCCTCGGCAATCCGGGACCAGGTGGCTACGGGGCCATCCTTATCTATGGCGAGCACCGCAAGGAGCTGTCGGGCGGCTATCGCCTCACCACCAACAATCGTATGGAGCTGATGGCAGCCATCGCCGGGCTGCGCACCCTCAGCGAACCTTGCCAGGTACGCCTGACCACCGACAGCCAGTATGTGAGGCAGGGGATAACCCAATGGATCACCGGCTGGAAACGCAAGGGGTGGCTCACCGCCAATCGCGAGCCGGTCAAGAACGTGGACCTATGGAAGCAACTCGATGCCGAGGTGGCACGTCATCAAGTCGAGTGGCTCTGGGTCAAGGGCCACTCGGGACACCCCGAAAACGAGCGCTGTGATGAACTGGCCAGAGAGGCCGCCTCGGGAAGTGCGCTGGCCGACGATACCGGTTATCGCCCCTGATCCTGCCACACCCTGGCCATGCCCGGCGTGGTCAGGGGGTGAGGCAGACTCCAGCGTTTTCTGACGGGCAGGAGCGGAATACGCCGTTTGCGGGCGGCTATCACATAGACGGAAGAGAAGGCGCGGCAATAGTCGTGACCCAGGCTCTCACGCCACCAGCCTACCGAGCTCTTGCGCCCCATCCAAGAATAGCCAAACCGCTCGTCAAACATCACCTCAAACCCCAGCAGCTGTAGCCAGTCGGTCACCCGCCCCGGGGTAAACATGCGCGCCGACCAGGGCAACTGGTGCCGAAACCAGGGGAGCAGCTTGCCGACGCCCAGCAGGCTCATCGGGTTATAACCGCTGAGGATGATCCAACCATCGGGTGTCAACACCCGCTCCACCTCGCGCAATACTTCATGGGGATCCTGACTAAAGTCCAGGGTATGGGCCAGCAAGCAGGCATCGATGCTGCCACAACGCACCGGTAGCTGCGTCGCCTCCCCCTGAATGCTCAGGTCACGCCCCAGCGGGGCCACGGCTATCTGATGACGGATAGTCGAGCACCCACAGGAGAGCTCGGCGCTGAGTGGACCGACCTTCAGGAGGTGATAACCAAAGAGACGGGGACACCAGAGATCGAGGCGAGACTGCACCTCGCTGGCAATCCAGTCGCCCAGCGGCAGCTCACACCAGCTGGACGGACTCATGATTTGTCGTTCGCTACGGGCCACCTGCATAATAGGGCTCGTTCCGGATGGAGGGTACCCTCCTTTTATATAAGATCGACTGTTCAAAGAGAAGCCAGAATATGTTCCAGGTCATCACTGTCCCCGCCTTCGAAGACAACTACATCTGGTTGATCTGCAAAGACAATCACTGCCTTGCAATCGATCCTGGCAGCGCAGCCCCGGTCTTGGCACGCCTTGAGGCCCTGGGGCTGACCCTCGACGGTATCCTCATCACGCATCACCATCACGATCACTGTGGCGGCGTCACCGAACTGCTCGAGCACTATCGGGAAGCCCGGCTCTATCTGCCTCGCCATGAGGCGCTGCCCGGGTTGGACGGGATCCGGGTCGATGAGGGAGATCTCATCAACTGGCACGGTCTGTCCCTGACCGTGATGCATCTGCCTGGCCATACCCGTGGTCATGTTGCCTATTACGGCGCAGGCATGCTCTTTTGCGGCGACACCCTCTTCTCGGCCGGCTGCGGCCGCCTGTTCGAGGGTACGGCCGAGGAGCTCTATCACTCCCTGAATCGCATTGCTGCGCTCCCTGACGAGACCCTGATCTACCCGACCCATGAGTACACCCTCTCCAACCTCAGGTTTGCGATGCGGGTCGAGCCGGATAATGCCGCGATCAGCGACTACCTGCGCCAGATCAGCAAGTTACGCAGACAAGGGCTCCCCACCCTGCCGACCCTCTTGAAGCGAGAGCGCGAGGTCAACGTGTTTCTGCGCTGCGAACACGAAAACATAAAATTTAATGTTGAAAATCACCTGTCTGAACAACTAGATACACCACTGCATCTGTTTAGCGCCTTGCGTCGCTGGAAGGATGTTTTTTGAACAAACCTTGATCCGGGGGGGATAGCCGCTTAGTATGACCGCTGTTTACCTATTGGATGACCTGTGAGTGATGAAGGTTCGAACGGCCTTATTGGCAGCCTTGTTTTTGAGTGGCTGCCAAAACCTGAGCAATCAGGATGACCGGGCGCTAGCGGCTATCGAGCCGATCAAGTCCCCCCAAGTCAACAAGAAAACCCATAAACGCTACGCCCCCGGGGTGTGGCTCAACGACGATCAGCTCGAGTCTTTCGAGGGCAGCGATGATCTCTGGGTACGGATCAGCGACGACATGCAGCTGGAGATACCGGAGAACGATCGAGTTCGACGACAACGAGCGGCGATTCTGCGCAGTGACAGCCACATGGCGACCATTGCCAGCCGTGCTGAACCTTACCTCTTCCTGATGGTTGAGGAGATCGAACGGCGCGGGCTGCCAATGGAGCTGGTCGTAATCCCCATGGTCGAGAGTACCTTCGATCCGACCGCACGCTCCCGTAGCAATGCGGTGGGTCTGTGGCAGTTTGTGCCCCAGACCGGTCGCAACTTTGGTCTCTCCCACGATCGTTGGTATGACGGGCGCAAGGACGTGGTAGCCTCGACCCGGGCCGCCCTCGATTATCTTGAGTACCTGAACCGCTTCTTTGACGGTGACTGGCTCAATACTATGGCCGCCTACAATGCCGGGGAAGGCCGGGTACGCAATGCCATAGTACGCAATCAGAAACGCGGTCAGCCGACCGATTACTGGTCACTCGATCTGCCGCGAGAAACCGAGCAATACGTTCCCAAGATCCTGGCGATGGCCGATGTCATCAGCAACTCGGAGCGCTATGGCCTCTCGCTACCCAGTCTGGCCAATGAGCCCAAGCTGCGCGCCATTGATGTGGGCGGTCAGCTCGATATCGCCACCGCGGCCAATCTGGTGGGCATGCGTCAGAGCCAACTACGAGAGCTCAACCCGGCGCTGGTGCGCGGCGTGACCTCTCCGCGTGGGCCTCATCGGATCATGGTCCCGGTCGAATATGCCGATTCGCTGGAGTTGGCCCTGGCCGACCTGCCCAGAACCGAGCGCGTCCGAGGCCGCAGCTATCAGGTCGAGCGGGGGGATACCCTCTCCCTCATCGCCAGTCGTCATGGGGTCAGCGTCAATGACCTGAAAGCGGCCAACAATCTGCGGGGTCACAGCCTGCGTGCAGGTCAGAGTCTGCGTCTTCCTGCCAGTGCCGTCGACAGCGGTCGCACCCTGGCAAGCCGTGAGCCGGCGACCAAGAGCACCCCGACCGTGAGTCGCTATACCGTCAAAGCCGGCGATACCCTGTGGGATATCAGCCGCAAGAGCGGCGTGAGCCAGAAGGCCTTGATGCAGTGGAACGGCCTGTCGGCCGGCACCACCCTCAAGCCCGGTGCCAAGTTGGTGATCAAGGGGAAGCCCACTAACGGCTCGGTCAACTATCAGGTACGCCGTGGGGATTCTCTCTCCTCCATCGCGGCCAGATTCCAGGTTGCCGTGGTGGACGTGATGCGATGGAACCAGCTCAGCAAGCGTAGCTACCTGCAACCGGGCCAGACCCTCACCCTGTTTGTCGGGGATAACGGCTAACCCCGCTTGCCGCCGTCATAAAAAGACCCGCCATTTGGCGGGTCTTTTTTTATTCCTGAGGCGTCAGGCTCTGTGCCTTAAATCGCGCCACGATGGGATTGTGGTCCGATGCCGCTGTGGCGGGCGAGGCCACCTCAAGCAGCTCCAGATCCCGATAATAGAGGTGATCGAGCGGGCGGCCAAAGGCGGTGCTACGGGTGTCGGGCACGGGTCTGGCCTCTTTCAGGCTGAGCTCTTCGGCCAAGCCGTCGAGCCAGCGCTGGCGTTTATCGCTCCAGGTATTGAAGTCACCCGCCAGGATAACCGGCCCCTGATGGCGGCGGACCAATGCCGTCAGATCGTTGAGCTGCTCTCGATAACCTGCCATGCCCAACTCGAAGTTGACCGCATGGAGGTTCACCACCAAGACCCCATCCGGATCGCCATCCAGAGGATAGAGGCTGACCAGTCCCGACTTGGGGATACGGAAGAAGGGCTCGGGAGAGCGGACGCCACACACGAAAGCCTGGGGCGTCTTGGCCGCCGTCATCACCCCCAGCGAGCTCGGCCCCTGGGTAAAGGCCTGTACCTGCTGCCATTCGAAGCCTCCGTCCCGTAACCAGCCAAGCAGTTCAGGCGTGGTCTTGCTCTCTTGCAGCAGCACCAGATCCTGCGTCTTGACGAAGCGCTCCATGCCGTCGAGCCACTCTTTGCGCTGGCCCTTGTAGAGGTTCCAGACCGTCACCCCGAACTCACGAGGTAAAGCGCGATTGGCAAGGGCCACCAGAGGCGGCGCATCGCAGCCAACACCGGGCACCACCCCCTCTGCCGTCACAAAATAGCCCTGCTGCGGAACATCGAAGCAACCGACCAACCCCACAGCCAGCAGAGAGGAACCCAGGATGCGATAACTTTTTTTCATTGAAGAACAATCACCTGTGTCAGCGATGCCACCCATTTATCCCACTGAAAAGAAAAACGGCTAGGCTCATACTTCGTTTGATGCAACGTGGAACCACCTTGCCGGAGGGCTCCCATGACCCGATACAACCAGTACCGCATCACCTTCTTTGACCGCCATGGGGTAAGCAACCAGATCGAGCTGAGCACCCCTTATCTCATCATGCGCGACTCTCAGTATGATCTCTGCCTGTTTGACCTCGATCAGTGTGTCGGCTCGGAGGAGATGCTCGAGCACATGATACGGCAAAAGACCGGGGTTGATGAGGAGATCTCCATCATCAACGCCAGCCCGCTCTAGTCGTGACGAGGCACAGGGCGTGGCCGCCCCTGATCGTCGATGGCCACGTAGTTGAAGATCCCTTCAGTCACGCAGTAACGCTGTGCCTCATTTTCTCTGAGGACTGGCTTGACCCAGACTTCGAGTTTGATGCGCATCGAGGTGCGTCCGATGCGCTCGCAGCGCCCGTAACAACAGACCACGTCGCCCACCTTGATGGGATTGTGAAAGGTCATGCCCTCCACTGAGACGGTGCAGATCCGCCCCTTGGCCAGCTCTTTGGCCAAAATGCCACCACCTATGTCCATCTGAGACATGATCCAACCACCGAAGATATCGCCGTTGGGGTTGGTGTCGGCCGGCATGGCCAGGGTTCTGAGTAGGAGTTCTCCGTCGGGCTGACGTACTGTATCGACCATGCTTACTGCTCTAATAGAATGGATGGGGGCATGATAGTGCTCCCCCCCGCCCTTGGCAAACCGCAATCTATGCCTGGTTGAGCCAGATCATGGGGTCGGGCCAGCGATAGGTGAAACCCAGCTCCTGACACAAGCGCAGACCACTCAGCGGCAAGAAGTCACCCTCAGGAGGGACGAACCGGGGGGGGGGCAGACCCAGCGCCAGGGCAGCCTGGGTATAAAACCGCTCGCGCGTCGGGTGCCCGGGTGCACTGATCACATACTCCGATGAGGCGCCAGGGTTATCGAGCAGCAGCAAGATGGCGTTGACCACATCGTCAAGATGAACCAGGTTGACGGCACGAGCGCCGCCACTGCATTCACGTCCTGCCAAGAATCGCCCCGGATGACGATCTGGTCCATAGAGGCCGGAGGGTCGCAATATGGTGACGCGCGCTATGCCGCTCTGACGCGCCGCCTGCTCGGCACCAAGCAATCGCTGGGCACGACTCCCCTCTCCCATCGGCGACGCCCCCTCTTGCTGGCCATCGGCATAGACGGATGTGGCGCTGACCAAGAGCAAGTGACGGCAGCCCGAGGCGAGCGCGTGGGAGGCTATTTCGGCGAGCGCCGCCGGGTAATCCGATGTCTTGCTCGGGGGGATCGCCACCACCACCACGTCGCAGTCTGACCAGGGCCTGGGCTCGCCCACCCCGGCCGTGTAGGGGTAGGCCTGAACTCCCCGCTGACCCAGCTCGATGCACTTCTGCCGGGAGGTGCAGGTCACCGCCACCACGTCCCCCCGCTGCTGCAAGGCCTCGGCAAGGGGAAGCCCCAGCCAGCCGGCACCGATCACCGCATACTTCATCGTACCTCCGGATAAAAAAAAACGGCCATCCATGATGACCGTTGAAAGTAACGAAGGAAATAGCTGGATTGTCCAGATACTTCCCACAGCGGGAAAATCGGGAGCCAGGCTCCTAATTCGTGAAGCCTATCCTAGAGAGAAGTGGGTCAAAAAGCTTTGAAGCCGATCACGTTTGAAAAGGATTTCTGAAAGCGATTTCACGCAACCATCAAAAAAGGGGCCTAACTGGCCCCTCTTTGGTTAACCCACCGACTCGCGAACGATGAGTTCGGGTTCGAACTTGCGCGGCAAGGTCGGCATATCATCGCCATCAAGCAGCGCCAGTGCCAGCTCGGCGGCTCGCTCGCCCATGGCCTCTATCGGATATTTGACCGTGGTCAGCTTGGGATAGGTGTAACGGGCATAGGGAATATCATCAAACCCCACCACAGAGACCTGCTCCGGGATGCGGTATCCCCGCTCCAGCAGGCAGGAGATCGCCCCCGCGACCATGCCGTCGTTAAAGCCAAGCACGGCGGTAAAGTCGACGCCTCGGTCCAGCAAGCCGGCCATCGCCACATAACCCCCTTGTTCGTCAGCAAAGGCCTTGCCGATCAGCGCCTCGTCCAGGGTAATCCCGGCCTTGGCCAAGGTGACGCTATATCCCTCCATCCGCTGGCGACCATCGACGAAGGCGTCGTCGTCAGACGTGACGAAAGCGATACGGCGATGACCCCGGTCGATAAGCAGCTGACACGCCGTCTCGATCCCCGCCTGGTTATCAAACCAGACGCAGCGATCCTCAAATCCCGGGATCAGCCGGTTGATGAAGATGACGGGCGTATCTCCCTGGGCCAGCTCGGCCAGCTCCTCATCTGGCAGAGCCTTGCTGTGCAGGATCAGCGCATCGCACTGGCGTTGCAGCAAGGCCTGAATGGCGTGCCGTTCGCGGTTCTCCTCATGGTTGCCTGACATGACGATGGTAAACTTGTTGGCCCCGTCGACGACGCGCTCAACGCCGCGCATCATCTGGGCGAAGAAAGGGCCACCACAGAGATCGCCTACCAGCAGACCGATGCAGTTCGAGCGCTTGCTCACCAGCGCCTGGGCAAAACTGTTGGGACGGAAATTGAGCTCCTTCATGGCAGCCATAACGGCTTCACGTTTTTCGGGCGCAACCTGGGCCGTATTGTTAATCACACGGGAGACCGTGGAGATGGAGACATTGGCCAATCGGGAAACGTCTTTGATCGTTGCCACACGCACATCCTTTGTTGGGGGATCTGTCACTGTTTCCGGCATTATACCCGCGCCGGCTGCGGTAAACCCTGGCGCTGATCAGCACCAGGGTTACTTAATGTAATAAACTCTTGCGTCGCCTTGGATATTAACCCCTTTGCCGCCCCCTTCCTATCCCCTGCCTACCGGCAGAGAAAAGGGGGTCAATAGCGGCCGTGGAGCTCGGCGTCGCTGAGCAGTCTCAAGGGCTGACGCCGCTTGTGCTCATAGATGAGATTGAAAGAGAGGATGTTCTGCACATAGTTGCGGGTCTCCTTGAAGGGGATCCCCTCGACCCATACATCCACCGGTTTACCATTGCTCTGGGCACGCCAGCGAGCCACCCGTCCCGGACCTGCGTTGTAGGCCGCCGCCGCAAAGATGCGGTTGCCATCGTAGTTGTCGAGCAGCCCCTTTAGATAGGCGCTCCCCAGGCGGACGTTCACATCCGGATTAAACAGCTGCTGTTCACTGCGATAGGGGAAACCTATCTTGCCTGCCGTGTGCTTGGCCGTGGCCGGCATCAGCTGCATCAGACCACGAGCCCCCACCGGCGACTGGGCCAGCGGGTACATGGCGCTCTCCTGGCGAGAGATGGCATAGAGCAGAGAGCTTGGCATGCCATGCTCGCGCGCCACTCTGTCATAGGTCTGCCGCAGCGGCATGGGGAAGCGCAGATCGAGGGCGTCCCAGGCTTCGGCGCGGATGGTGCCCAGTATGGCCAGATCGTGCCACCCCTGCCCCTCGGCGAGGGCGGAGAGCACCAACTTGTGCTCGCGCTCGCTGCGATCGACATTGTGCACCCACTCCGAGCGAGCCCCGGTCAGATCATTCATCGCCTTGAGCTCATTCACCCTGGCGAGGAAGGGCCACTGGCGCACGGCCTGTGACCAGGAGGGCACCTTGGCGGGATACTCGTTTTTCAGGCGATAGGGAACGCCGGCCCGCTGCGCCGCCAGGAAGCCGTAATAGCCACGCATGGCGGCCACCTCGCGATAGAGGCCCTTGGCCTGCTGCGCTTCCCCTCGCTTATCCAGGGATCTGGCCAGCCAGTAACGCCAACGTTCACTCTGTTGCAGCGCCGAAGGCATTCCCTTGATCCAACCCGCCAGATGCTGCCAGTCCTGCTCCCAGACGGCCAGGCGAGCGCGCAGCTCCAGCAGCTCCTCGTCTTTGGAGGGGCGCATCCAGCCATCGAGCCAGGCGCGGCGCTGTGTCGCGCGATCCAGCAGCAGCCTACGGGCTGCTGCACGCTCCACCGGCTGCATGGCTGCATTGGTCAGGCGATAGCGCCCTTGATAACTGGCTAACAGATCGAGCGCACGCAGCGGCTCTTCATTGGCATAACGCGCCAATCCCAACAGCAGAACCTCTCGTCCCTTGGCCGTGTTGGGATAGCGGGCCGTCTGGACTACCTTGGCGGGACGCTCATAGGTGTCCAGCATCAACTTGCTGTAGGCCTGATCGCCACTCAGCGCCACCGAGAGGTGCCGGATGAGGGCAGGATTGTCCGCCTCAAACGCCAGGCTCATACGCTTCCAGATCTTGGCCTGAGTGCGCTGACCACTCCCCTGCCACAGGATAAAGAGGCCGTCACAGCTATCCGGTCGCGACTCACCACTCATCCAGAGCGCCTCGGCCGCCTTCAGCGCCTCGTCACGGTGACCGGTGCGGTATCTGGCTTCATAGTGAAGGCAGCGCAGCCCCGTGGATTCGGGCACCTCGGGATAGAAGGCGAGAAAACGAGACCACTGCTCACTCTGGGCCAGATATTGCAAATAGCTGCGCTCGAGGCGATTGGCCTGAGGGGTATCCCCGTGCTGGCGAATGAAGCGGGTCACCTCGGCATAGTCGGCCTGACCCGGACGGAAGGCGAGTCGGTAGTAATCGAGATAGGGCAACAGGGGATAGTGACTCAGGCGGGCTCTGATTTGATTGAAACGCCCCATGTCGTTGGCTCGCACGGCTTCATGAGCCTGGCGATAAAGGGTTTGCTCCGTCGTTTGTGCCAGCAAGGGCGCACTCAGGGCACAGAGGACAACACCGATAACGGCTTTCAACTGTCTTTGCTCCAGTATGGTGCGGCCTGCGGCCGCAACCATGAAAAAAGGGTCTTGGGATTATTTTACCCAAGACCCCAATAGAGAATGAATAATTTTACGCGTCAGCCCAAGGCCTGAAGCTCCAGCTCGGGTTGCCGCCGCTGCCGCTGGAAATAACGGGCCAGATTTTCGGCGGGCAGCGGCTTGGAGGCTAGATACCCCTGATAGAAACAGCACCCCTGGGTCTGCAGAAACTCCAGCTGCTGGCGAGACTCCACCCCTTCCGCCGTGACATTGAACCCCATGTGCTTGGCCATGGCCAACACCGCCTCGACGATGGCCATGTTGTCGGCATCGCGGGGAATGTCCTGGATGAAGCTGCGATCTATCTTCAGCTCGTCGGCCGGAAGCCGCTTGAGATAACTCAAGGAGGAGTAGCCAGCCCCGAAGTCATCGATGGCGAAGCTGATCCCGAGCCCCTTGAGCTCCCCCATCTTGTTGATGGTATCTTCGGCGTGTCCCAGTACCACCGACTCGGTGATCTCGAGGTTGAGCCGGGCCGGATCCATACCTGTCATGGCGAGCACCTCGTGAACCCGCTCGACAAAATCGGGGGCATGAAACTGCTTGGCGCTAACGTTGACCGAGATCTGCGGCAGATTGATCCCCGCCTCTTCCCATGCCACGAATTGATGGCATGCCTCGAGCAGTACCCAGTTACCGATATCGACGATGAGATCCGTCTCCTCGGCGATGGGAACAAACTCGGCGGGCGACACCATGTTACGGCCAGGAGGCTGCCAACGCAGCAATGCCTCGACCCCGATGATCTCTCCCCCTTGCACCATGTGCTGGGGCTGGTAGTGAAGCAGCAGCTCGTTATTCTCGAGCGCCCGGCGCAGTTCATTGTTGATAAGCAGGCGGCGGTCAGCCTGCCACTGCATCGAGGCGTCGAAGAAGCGCAGGGTCCGTCGTCCGGCAGACTTGGCCTGATACATGGCCGTGTCGGCCTGCTTGAGCAGATCTTCGACCCCCTGATCCCGTCCCGGGAAGAGGGTCACACCGACGCTGGCCCCGATATGCAGAGACTGCCCGGCAAACGGATAGGGGGCTGAAAGCTCGGCGATCAGCCGCTCGCCCACCAGATCGGCCTGCATCTCGGCCTGTGGCGGACTGGCTGAGAGCTGCGGCAACAACAGCACAAACTCATCCCCCCCCAGGCGGGCGAGGAAGTCGCCCTGGCGGGTGAGGCGCTTGAGCCGTTCCGCCACTTCACGCAGCAACCAGTCCCCGGTGGCGTGTCCCAGCGAGTCATTGATGGTCTTGAAATGATCGAGATCGATAAAGAGCAGGGCCCCGATGATCTCGCTGTGCTGGGCCTCGGCAAAGGCTCGGGTCAAGGTCTCGTGTAGCTGTCGCCGGTTGGGCAAGCCGGTCAGCTCATCGTAGTAGGCAAGATCCTGGATCTTGCGTTGGGCCGCCTTGCGCTCGGAGATATCCTCAAAACAGATCACGAAGTGGGTGAGGTGGCCACGCTCATCCTTCACCGGGGTGACTATCTCCCAGTGATGGGTGACACTGCCATCGCGGCGCGGGCGCTGGGTCTCTCCCTGCCAGCGATCGAGATCGTCCAGATCATACCCGAGCCCACCACACCAGACCCCCTCCCCCAGCGTCAGGCCCAGCACCTCGCCACTCTCATAGCCGGTGAGCTGACTGAACGCCTTGTTGACCCGCAAGATGGTAAAGGCGGGATCCGTGATAACAATCCCCTCATGGGTTTCAAAGGCAACGGCAGAGAGGCGCAGTTGAGCCTCGACCTGCAACCGCTCTATCTCGGCGCTGATCCGGCTGGAGAGAATTTTGAGCAAGGAGTCCAGATCGGCGACCAGCTGGCCATGGCGGCAGGTCAATGCCAGATGACCGACGACCACGCCGTGACCATCGAGCAGCGGCATGCCATAGAAGTGCCGCTCCTCATCCCCCGGGATGCGGTGATGGCGCGTCTTGCCGCCATAGACCACCTCACAGAGGCTGCCACCGAGGGCATATTCGGGCTGGGGATGCTCACCCACGGCCGAGAGTAGCCGCAGCGACTCATGCCCGTGACGCTCGGCCAACCAGGCCCCCTCGACCCCCTTGACCTCGTACAGGCGCTCCACCAGGGTGTCAATGAACGCCATTCCGGTCTTGGCCGACAGCGCCAGGGAGAAGCGCTCCAGCAGATCGCTGCGACGCCGCCACTCCTCGGCCTGGCGAGAGATCCGCATCTGATCCACCGCACGACTCATCAACAACATGGCGCCGCGTAACAGGGCCATCTGCTCGAGAAGCAGTGGCGCCTCGGGCGAGCGCCATTGGCACAGCACAGCGCCCTGGGGTTCGTCGTCGAGCCAAATGGGGATCACCAACAGACTTCCCCCTTGCAGCAGGGGGATCAGGGAGTGGGCCAGCGGATGCTGATCTACCTGCTCCAGCACAATGGGGCCGGTTAACCGCACCACGGAGAACAGGGCCTCCAGCGCGCTGCGCTCGAGCTGTTGCCCGGCCAGACGGTGCTCGCTGTCATAGAGACACAAGAGATTCTGACAGAGCCCCTCTCCCATCCAGACCGAGCTGCCATCCACCCCCAGGGAGGAGTGCAACCAATCGGTAAAATGGAGATAAAACGAGGAGAGCACCTCGGGCCTGGCCGTCAGGTCGCAGGCGAGTTCGACCAGCGTCTGAAAGGGGGACGCAAACTGGCGATCCGCCGCCAGCCCATCGATAGTCAGCAGACCGATACAACCAAGGCCGGCGCCGGCGGGCAGCAGACGCATGCACGCCACGATTTCATCATCACGCTGAGCCTGCCACGCCGCCGGGGCCGCGCTCTCACACACTTCACGCCCAAGGCGCTCAAGCAATGCCGGATCGGGAAGGCAACCACGCTGCGCCAACCGCTCTGCCACGCGACGCGGTGACCAGAAACCCTCACCCTCGCTGCCGTCAAAGAACCACATTAGTTGTGCACTGTGCGCACTCATCGAAAACCCCGATACAAACCGACTGCACATGGGCACATGCCCATCGCGAAACAGGGTACCTGCCCCGATGCTTCAGGAGGACACAAACATTCGACCGGTAGGAGGTGACCCGAAACGGGGCCGAAAACAGGTGCTGCCAAGAAGGGGACAGATACGACTCGATAATCGACATAGTGCCTGCGCGATCTGGCAAGCTCAAGCCCTTTTTCCGAGAGACTCAAAGATGATCACATTTGCCGCCAGCACCTGAATAAGAACGGCCACAACGTGACAAGGATCACATTTTAAATGTACTCATTCGATAATCTGAAGGTGAAGAGACAAGCAAGACGACCCGAAGGGGGGTTATATGAAAGTAGAAATCATCAGCAAAATCATGGACATCACCCCGGCAATCCGCGAGCGTATCGAGTCCCGCTTCGACAAGCTTGAGCGTCTGCAAGTGCCTCTGATCAAGCCCCATGTGGTAGTGGGCAAGGAGGGTCAAACCTTTATCATCGAAGCCACGGCCAGCATTCCCAGCGGCACCCTGTTCGCCCAGGCCGAACATCTGGATCTCTATGCCGCCATCACCGACCTAGGTCAGAAACTGGAGCGCCAAATCAATCGTCACACCGAAAAACCCCATGCCCACCGCGGCGTGCGTTCCGGCAAGGAGCAGTGCCGCACCGATGTGGTCGATGCGTAACAGGCTCAACTAGGGCAAGAGGCGGGGAAACCCGCCTCTTCTGTTTTCAGGCGGCCGCTTGCAACGGGCGAGCCCGCAGTTCTCCCCCATGCAGGGTATCGAGGATGGCGAGCAGTAGCGGAGGCTTGGCCTCCAGAGGCGGCAGGCTGCTCTGATCTTTGGCCAAGGCGCACTGCGCCCGCGCCGAGAGGTTATGGTAAACCTCGGGTTCGAGCAGTGCGCTCTTACCCTTTAGCGGCTGGGGCTGCAGTGCCAGCGCTAGCCGGATATCACTCATGCTTCCCCCCTGCTGCAGACACTCACCCCACGGGCTGAGGTCGGCAGCACCCTCATCCACCAGGGGTTGCTCCGGTGGCAACAAGAACCGCTCGCGCAGTGCGCGGGTATCACCTTGCTCCCGTGTCGGACGCTGCAACCAGGGGAGCTCCTCCACCCGCTCGTCGAGCAGCGAGAGCCAGAGGCGAAAGTCGGCCCTGTCTCCGTGCTGGAGATCGAGATTGAGCCGAGAGCCGAGCAGGCGCTCATCGATGAGAGGCTGTATGGAAGGGGACATGGGGGCTCCACCACAGGATTGCGTCTCCTCGTATCGGCACCATCTGGATGAATTTAAGGGATTTTTTAAAAAACACTTCACAAGCCAAAGAGAAGTGGATAAGATGCGCCTCGTTTTGGAGGGGTTCCCGAGCGGCCAAAGGGATCAGACTGTAAATCTGACGGCTCTGCCTTCGAAGGTTCGAATCCTTCTCCCTCCACCATCTTCCTGAAAAGCCCGACCATGTGTCGGGCTTTTTGCTATCTGGCGGTCACCGACCCGAAAAAAGGGGGGAGCCCATGCTCCCCCTCTCTTAAAACTCGAAGCGATAGAAAATATCCACCGCCTGGGCAAGCCCGGTCATCGCCTGCAGATAGAGGCGCGGCATCAACTCATAGCGCAACTTGAACTCGGCGATGGGACTGAAGACCCCCACCCCATACTGCAGTTGCAGGCCGGGCAACAGATAGGCAGACAGGGTGACTTGAGTCTGATCACCACTGCCGGCCGTATCCAGGCTGACGTCGCTCAGCCCGAGCGTCTCCCCAAGGTTGGAGACAACCCCCCCCCCCAGATTAACGGCACCGGCCACCAGCAGGCTGTTCATCCCGTTTTCGTCCCCCGTCGCCTGCAATCCCTTACCACGCAGCAGGTAAGAGAGGCGCTCAGACTCCGACATGGCCGGATCCGAGTAGACACTGATCTTGGGCTTGGTCGCCGGCCCGGTTACCTTGACCCCGACCGTCACATTCCCTTCCACCGTCTCGGGGTTACGGATGGCATTGATATTGAGATAGGGCTGATCCAGCGGTCCGGAGAAGCGGATTTTCCCCTCCTGAATCAGCAGGTTCTGTCCGTAGGCCTTAAATCGACCGTCGTTGAGCTGGATCTCTCCCCGTGCCGCGAGCGGTTTTCCTTCATCCTGATTGAGGCGCAGCACCCCCACCAGCTGGGTACGTAGCCCCATGGCATCCAGTCGAACATCGGGGCCAATCGTGACCTGCACCCGCATCTGTAACGGCAGCGGTGCCGGTGGCGGTGGCGCAGGCCTGTCATCCATCACCACCTGCACATCGGAGGAGAGCGCCACGGCACTCTCGGGTAGGCTCTTGACCAGAATCCGGGCCCAAGGGATGTCGATCTTGCCGGTCACCTCCGTCTTCTCCCCCAGCGAGACCGCCAGATCCGGGCTCACCCTGATCCGGCCCATCCCCGGGTATTGGGCCTCCAGATCCTGTCCCTTGAGGGTGAGCGAGCCGCGCAGGGGGAGCTGATCCCACACCACGAAGCCACCCAGCGTCAGCGGCCCCTTGCCCACCAACACCTTGCCATCGATATCGGCCCGCTCCCCGTTGATCCTCAGCCGGGTATCGAGCCCGCTGAGGGTCACCAGATCGGCATGGGTCTGCACCTCCCCGTCGCGCAGCCGCACCTCTCCATAGAGCAGCGGTTTGGCAAGGGTCCCCTCGAGACGCGCCTGACCGGCCAGCACCCCCTTGAGCTCGCGCACCTCGGGCAGCAGCGGGGCGAAGGCATCGGGATGGAGATCCCCCAGGGTCACCGCCCCCGAGAGCAGGCCGCGCCCCAGCGGATCCACGACACGCACCTGGCTCTCCAGCGTGCCGAGCTGGCGGGAGGCAAAATCGAAGGTGAAACTGGCCTCACGGGCGTCCATGTCGACTCCCAACACCAGTCTCTGATACGGGGTCTTGAGTTGGTCGCTCACCAGGACGCCGGGCGTGGTGCGAACGGTCGCACGCACCTCGGGACGCCCCCCGCGCCAGCCGGCCCGCCCTTCGGCAGAGAGGGTGGCCTGCCACTGGAAGTTATCGGGTAGCCAGGGACGCAAGCGCGTCAGATCAAAGCCGCTCAGCGCCACATCCAGGCTCCCCTGCTGCGGCGAGAAGCTCCCCTTCTCCACACAGGCGGTGGCCTGCCCGGAGTCGAGACAGAGCTCGCCCACCTGGCCACTCATCTGACGGGTATCCAGCTCGATCGGCCAAGGGTGGCGCAACTGCCACCCATCGAGGGGAGTATCGAGCTCCCACTGCTCCAGGCGACCGCGCCAGCGCTGCTGTTGCAGTGATCCCGTGAGTTCGAGCCGGGTGGCGACGGGTTTCCCCGCCATGGCGAGCCGCAAGGTGTGGCGGCGCAGATCCCCGTCGAGCTGGGCCGTCACCTTGCGAAGCTTCACCCCTTCCTGCTTGATGCTGGCAACGGTAGCGGCCAGCTTGCCGGCGGGGTGCTCCCCGAGCGTCAGCGCCCCGCCCAGGGTCAAGGCTCGCATGTCGAGCCCTGCGTAGTAGAGGCGATTGCTACCGAGTTCGATGGCGAGCAGGGGCCGCGCCTGATCCCCGCTCACGCGCACGTGGCCTGCGAGATCGCCCTTGAGCCCCGGATAGAGGCCGACCAGCTCAGGCGCCGCCACCACAGAGTCCAGCGCCCAGCGCCCCGGTGTCAGGGCTCCGGAGACCTTGATGTGATTGGGGCCCGTGGTCAGCTGCAGGGCCGGGATCTGCCACTCCAGCTTGTCGTTGCCCTCGAGTTTTCCCTCCAGGGAGAGGGGGTACTGGTTGAGCCGCCCCCGCAGGGCGAGACTGGGCAGAGCGAGTCGCCACCCCTTATCATCCAGACGAAAACGGCTGTCGACCGTCCCCGCCAGCTCCCCCTTGATCTCGGGGATCAGGGCGTGGGGATTGATGCCGTTAAAGTGCACCTTCCCCTGCCAATCGACGCCCTTATCCCAACCGAGCTTGCCAGCCACCTTGAGGGTACCGCTCAAGGCAGCCAGCTCCAGCGCCAGATGCTTAAGACGATGCAGATCGCCCTCCCCCTCCAGCTTGAGCGCAAAGGGGGGCAGAGCGCTCCCCTCACCGGCCGTGTTGAGGGCGACGCGGTAGCCCTCCAGGCTCCCCTTGGCGGTCAGCTCCCCCTTCTTGAGGCGATAGCTCTCCTCCCCTGCTGCGGGTTTGTTCAGGGGCCAGCGCAGGCTGGACCAACTGAGACGGGCATCGAACGGAAGCGCCGGGTCTAAGGGGGAGAGCGAGCCCTTCAGGGTGGCGTTGATCTTGCCCTTGGCCTCGAGCGAGAGCGCCAATTTTTCCAGCGAGCCACTGCCGATCAGGCGTAACGTCTCGCCGGCGAGGGCCCCCTCCAGCATCCCCTTGCCCAGGGTGCCATCCAGGGTCAGGGCCAACGGATAGGCGTCGCTCAGGTTCACCTTGCCGGCCAGGGTGAGGCTGGCCATCTCATGCTCCAGGGTGAGCCGCTCTATCTGGATAAGGTCGTCCACTGCGCTGCCCTGCAGGGTGGCGCGCCCGACCCGCTCCTCGAAGTCACCATCGCGATAGGTGAAATCGTTCAGCGTCAGGCCGTCTATCTGCACCGGAAACGGCAAATGGATGGCGGGTAGCGTCGGCCCCGAAGAGGCGGACTGAGCCGGATGCTTGGCAGGCAAAGAGCCGGCCTCGGCGGGTGCGCCTTCGGTGGGCAACAGGGCCACAGTGAGCCCATCCACCTGAGGCCCATGGACGGTGAGTCCGTGCCGGGTCATTCGGGCGCCAAGCTCGCCCTCCTTGATCGCCAAGTTCAGTCCGGGCACGGCCAGCTCGAGCCCCTTGACCAGCAGGGTGTCGATCTCGATCCGCAGGGGAAGGGGATGCCAGACGAAGGGCTCATCGCTCTCTGGGGCTGGCTCGCTCTCGGCCACCCGGATCACCGGCTGCTCGACCTCGAGGCGCTTGACCCAGAGGCGCCCCTTAAGCAGTTGGCCGAGATCCCACTCTAACCTGGCCCGGCCTATGGTCACATCGACCAGCTCGTCCTGCCAGCCGACCCCCTCCAGGGTCCAGCCATAGCCGAGCTGGCCCGAGACCAGCTCTCCCTTGAGCTGGGGCACATGCGCCCGGGCCTGCTGCCACAACCAGAGGTTGCCGGTGTGGGTGAAGCCCAACAAGGAGACCGCGACCAGCAGCAGGAAGAAGAGGGCGAGCAGCCAGAGCAGCCCCTGTTTTATCCCATTCATAGTTCAGGCCCCAGGGCGAAGTGGAGACGCAGCGGCTTCTCCTCTTCCGAAATGCCGACCGCCACATCGACCCGTACCATGCCGATGGGCGTTACCCAGCGTACGCCGACACCGGTCCCTATCTTCCAGGGCTCGGCATAGTCATTGGTGGCCGTCCCCCCGTCGACGAAGAGGGCGCCCAGCCAGTTTTCGCTCACGCGGTAGTTGTATTCGACACTGCCCACAGTGACATAACGCGCCCCCAGCAGGCGACCCAGACTGTCTTTGGGCGAGATGGTCTCATAGTCATAACCGCGCACCGTCTGATCGCCACCGGTGAAAAAACGCAGGGAGGCCGGTACCTCGGAGAAGCTGTCTCCGATGATGGCCCCCTGCTCGGCGCGAAACAGGAAACGGTGGTCGTCGGCCAGGGTGCGAAGCCACTTGGAGCGCCCCCATACCCGCATGAAACTGGTGTCAGAGCCCCACTCGGTGGCCGAGCCCTCGACCAGCAGCTGCTGGCGATCGCCCCAGTCGGGCAAGAGGGTGCCACGCAGGCGCAGGCGGGACCAGGAGACCCCGGGTAACAGCAAGAGGCTATGACCCGAATCTTCCCCTTGCTCATAGTCTTCGTAGAGCAGGCGCAAGTAGACGTCCCGATCCCAACCATCGGGTCGCTTCTTCCAGCGATGCACCCCCACTGTGGTGAGATCGGAGCGGGTATCGTTCTTGTCTTCGTGCTTGAAGCCCCCCAGCACCGAGTAGTAGTCCTGCAAGGGGTTGCCCACCGGGATCTGGTAATCGAGACTCAGCTCGGCCTTGGGCTGGGAGATCTTGATGTCGCTCTTGAGCCTGTGGCCATAGCGGTTGACCCAGGGTTTTTCCCAACTGGCCGACATGCGCGGCCCTTCATCGGTAGAGAAACCGAGGCCCAACTCCACCTCATGCTTCTCACGGGGCGACAGGGTCACCTGCATCGGCACCACGCCATTGGCCGCATCGGCCAGCTTGGGGCGAATATCGGTCTCGCGAAACAGGCCGGTGGAGGAGATATCCTGCGACATCTCGGCCAGGGTGAGCGCCTGATAGGGCTCGCCGGTCTTGATGCGGATCAGGGGACGAATGAGATTGACCGCCTCCGGGGTCGCCTCATAGGAGATGGGACCGTAGTGGTAGCGCAGACCCGAGTCATAGACGATCAGAATATCGGCCGCCTGCTGATCCGGCATCACCCTGACCTGGCTCTTGACGATGCGCGCATCGAAGTAACCCCGCGCCAGCCCCAGATTACCGAGGCTGCCTTTGATGCTCTCATAGTGACCGTGATGAAACGGCTTGCCCTCCTTCAGGGGCAGCGAATCGAGCAGGCGGCTATAAGCCTCATCATGGGCGGCAGCACCGCGCAGCAGGATGTCCAGATGGCGCACCACGACAGGTTCACCTGGCTTGATCAGCACCCGCACCCGGCCGGCACGGTCCGGATCCAGCACCAGCCGGATCTTCGGCGAGTAGTAGCCCAGCGCCTGTAGCCCCTTGCGGGTCGCATCGCGGATCTTCTCCCGCGCGGCGCGGTACTGCCGCTCCTGATAGGTGGGCAGACCTTTGAGATAGGTCTGCACATTCTCCTTGGCCTCTCCCTTTAGCCCTTCGACGCGATAGGTGAGTTCGGCGGCCGCCAGGGAGGGGGCCAAGAGGAGCATCGCAAGGGCGCAGACAAGACGGAGCCCAAGCCCAAGCTCCCGCCCTCCCAGATTCCATTCACGCTGCGCCACTGCCACTCCTCACCATGTCGATTCATCAGGCCCCTTTCGGGCGCCCCTATGCTACCACAGCGACCACGCCGGGAATCTCGCTCTTCCCTCTCTTTTCCCCGATTTTCTAACCTGTTACGGCCACCGAGACTATCTTTGACGCGATTTGTCGATATTCCAGCCAACCCCGTCATTCGCCTCACTCGTTTGCCCCAATCGATTCATTGCGCTGCCCTGTCGTCACGAAACCCGCCAGACTCACTTCATGAGCAAACATGGGAGCACCAAGATGAGCGAACGAGTGGCCGACTATCTGGGCGATCGCCTCGAGTTTATGACCTTTCTTGCGAGCATGAGTGCCCTGCTGGCGTTACTTTGCGGGATGCAAGGGGAGCAGGCCCTCTCCTTTGTGGCGTTGAACCTGCCGGTCGGGCTCGCCCTGATGATGGTGCTGGCGCTGACGGCCGGACTGTCGGCCCCGGTGCGACTCGGGCTCACCCCTGTGTGGCTGCTGCTCGCCGCCGCCTGCGTGCTGGCGCTGGGGGCCTCTTGGGTTAACCCGCTGGCCGTCTGGAGCCTCTATGGCCTGCTGGGTCTGGAGCTGCTGTGGCAATCGGCCCGGCCGCTGAAAAGGGTGGCCCGCAGCTGACGCCGCACCGGTTTTGCTGTACCCTTGCGCCCCCACAGCCCAAGGAGCCAACATGAAAACCGCCTGCGCCCTGCACATTCTGGTCAAGACCGAACGGGAATGCCTCGCCCTCAAGGAGAAGCTCGACAAGGGGGCCGATTTCGGTCAGCTGGCCAAGCGCCACTCTACCTGCCCCTCGGGCAAGCGCGGTGGCGATCTGGGGGAGTTCTCCAAAGGTGACATGGTCAAGCCCTTCGACGATGCCGTCTTCAAGGGTGAGCTGCTCAAGGTCATAGGCCCGGTGCGCACCAAGTTCGGCTTTCATCTTATCAAGGTGCTCTACCGCCGCTGATCCGGCGCCACCCATATCCACGCCGGGATCAGATTGTAAACCTTAACAGGATCATAGGATTAGCTGTATCCTTAAGGGCTCGGATACGACTCAGGTTCTCCCATGCCCTCTCATCTGATCCTGCCCCTGCTCGCCTGGGGCCTGCTGTTGGCCGGTCCCCTGCTGACCCGACTCGGCCTCTGGCCGTGGTGGAGCGGGCTTATCAGCTGCGGCGTCTCGTCCCTGCTCTCCCTCTTTCTGCTACTGCGACTCCCCTGGCGTCCCCATCGCGTGAGCGCCCTGCTCGGCGCCCTCCCCCTGCTCCCTCTGCTCTGGTTTATGGCCCAGGCCCTGCGCCACCCGCTGCAAAACGACGTGGCCACCGATCCGTATTCCCCTCCGCCCCTGCTCTGGGCCGAGCAGCTGCGCGCTGAGGGCGACCTGCCGATCAATCAGGGGATATTGAAAGCCTTTGCCGACAATCCGGGTCCTCTCTATACCGCCGCCCTGCCCGGCCAGGTTATCGCCGTGGCCGAGACCCTGATGCAGGCGCGCGGCTGGCAGACCCTGCGCACCCCACACGGGCTGCAGGCCGTCGCCACCAGCCCCTGGTTCGGTTTTGTGGACGATATCGCCCTGCGGATCCGGGTGGGGCAAGAGACCCGGGTCGACATGCGCTCGGCCTCCCGGGTCGGGCAATCGGATCTCGGGGTGAACCGGGCCCGCATCGTCGCCTTCATGCAGGATCTCGACCGGGAGCTCGCCCGCCATGCCCCTGGCGGCACCACCACACGCCATTGATGTTAAGGGAGTCTCATGCGCATCGAACTGAAACCGGACCGGGAGTATGCCTGGTTTATCAAACCCTTTTTCTGGCTGCAAAAACGCAACTATGGCCAGGTGTTGATCCCCGGTAAGTGCTGGGGGCGCTCCCCTCGCCTCTTCGCCGCCGTGGCGACCCTCTACGGGGTGATCAACCGCCGCCGCTCCCCCATCGACCCCGTGCTGCGCTCCCTGGTCACGGTACGGGTCTCCCAGCTCAACTGGTGCCGCTTCTGCGTCGATATCAACGCCATGACACTGGTGAAGCGGGCCGGCTCGAGCGACAAGGTCGAGGCCCTGGCGAGCTGGCGCGACTCGCCGCTGTTTGACGAGCGCGAACGGGCCGTGCTCGATTACGCGGAGGCGATGACCGGCCTCGATGGTGTCAACGACGATCAGGTGGCGCGGCTGCGTCCCTGGTTTGACGACGACGCCCTGGTCGAGCTCACCGGCCTCATCGCCTTTCAAAACATGTCGGCCAAGTTCAACGCCGCCCTCGACGTGCCAACCCAGGGCTTTTGCCAGGTGCCGGTGCAGCCCGGCTCCGGGGAGCCACGATGAGGCGCGGGTTGCTGCTCTGCCTGCTGCTCGCCCTGGTGGGCAGTTACTACGCCCTCGATCTGGGGCAGTGGCTCAACCTCGCCAGCCTGCAACGCCACCAGGCTCAGTGGCAGGCCTGGGTCGACGGTCACTTCCTTCTGGCCGCGCTCGGCTTCTTTCTTCTCTATGTGCTGAGCACCGGCCTCTCCCTGCCGGGGGCCACCCTGCTCACCCTGGGGGGGAGCGCCCTGCTCGGGATTGGCTGGGGGCTGCTGCTGGTCTCTCTGGCCAGTACGCTAGGTGCCTGTCTGGCCTTTCTCTCGGCCCGCTATTTGCTGCGCGGCGCAGTGAGCCGTCGCTTCGCCCCACAGCTCGAGCGCATCAACGGCGGACTGGAGCGAGATGGCATTTATTACCTCCTGACCCTGCGCCTGGTGCCCCTCTTCCCCTTCTTCATGGTCAACCTCTTGATGGGGCTCACCCGCATGCCCCTGACCACCTATGCCTGGGTCAGCCAGCTCGGCATGCTGCCGGCCACCCTCATCTATGTGCTGGCGGGCAGCGAGCTCGCCACCCTGGCCAATACGGGAGAGGTGCTGTCGCCCGCCCTGATCGCCACCCTCTGCCTGCTCGGGCTGCTGCCCTGGCTGGGCAAGTTCATCGCCGCTCAGCTGGCCGAGCGCCGCCGTCGGCAGCGCTGGCCCAAACCCAAGCACTTTGATTACAACCTGCTGGTGGTGGGCGCCGGTGCCGGGGGGCTGGTCACCAGCTACATCGCCGCCGTGACCGGGGCCCGGGTCGGGCTTATCGAGGCCAAAGCCATGGGAGGCGATTGCCTCAACCACGGCTGTGTCCCCTCCAAGGCGCTGCTGCGCTCGGCCCGCTTCGCCGCCGAGCAGCGCCGCGCCGCCGAGCTTGGCTTCAGCCCTGGCCAGAGCCAGCCCGACTTTGCTGCCGTGATGGAGCGAGTGGCCCGGGTGATCACAGAGGTGGCTCCTCACGACTCCATCGAGCGTTACCGGGGGCTGGGGGTCGAGTGCATCGAGGGACGGGCACACCTGCGCTCGCCCTGGTCGGTCGAGGTGAACGGGGCCGTGCTGACCGCCCGCCATCTGGTGATCGCCACCGGCGCAAGGCCGCGCGTGCCCCCCATACCCGGGCTTGAGGGGGTAAACTACCTCACCTCCGACACCCTGTGGGATCTTCGCCGCCCGCCGCGCCATCTGATGATCCTGGGAGGCGGCCCCATCGGCTGCGAGCTGGCACAGGCCTTCGCCCTGCTCGGCGTTCCGGTCACCCTGATCGAGCAGGCCGAGCGCTTGCTGCCCCGGGAGGAGCCCGACGCCACAAGGGTGATCGAAAAGACGCTGCGCAGCTGTGGCGTCGAGGTGAAACTGACCTGCCAGGCACTGGCCGTGGCGCAAGACGGGGAGGCGATTACCCTGCACCTTCGCCAGGAACAGGGTGAATACAGGATCACAGGTGATACCCTGCTGCTGGCCCTGGGGCGCCAGGCCAACGTGAGCGGTTTCGGTCTCGAGGCGTTGGGGGTAGAGCTCACCGCCCAGGGCACCATTCGGGTGGATGACGCCCTCGCCACCACTCACCCCTCCATCCTGGCGGTGGGGGATGTCGCTGGGCCTTACCAGCTCACCCATGTGGCCGCCCATCAGGGGTGGTACGCCGCCATCAACGCCCTCTTTGGCTCCCTGCGCCGTTTTCGGGTCGATTACCGGGCCATTCCCCAGGTGGTCTACACCGAACCCCAGCTGGCCCGGGTCGGCCTCACCACCGAGGAGGCGAGTGCGCGCGCCATCGGGTTTGAGCGCACCCGTTTCGAGCTGGCCGAGCTTGACCGCGCCATCTGCGACGCCGAGCGGGAAGGGTTCGTGGAGGTGCTCACCGCACCGGGCAGCGATCGCCTGCTCGGGGTCACCCTGGTAGGGCCCGAGGCGGGAGAGCGCATCGCCGAGTTTACCCTGGCGATGCAGCACGGGCTCGGTCTTGGCAAGATCCTCGCGACCGTTCACCCCTACCCCACCCGCAGCGAGGGCAACAAGTACGTGGCCGGCCGCTGGCGACAGGCTCGCCAACCCCAACGGCTGCTCGCCCTGGCCGGACGCTGGCACGCCTGGCGCCGCGGCCCCCGTTCCCCCCATTCGGAGTCTTGAGGATGAAAAACACCATGGCCGCCCTGTTGCTGGCCCTGATCACCCTGCCCAGCTGGGCCGAACCACAGCGTCAGTGGCAGCAGACCCTGCAAGAGGCACGTGGCCAGCAGGTCTATCTGCACGCCTGGGGTGGCAGCCCAGAGGTCAATCGCTATCTGGCCTGGAGCGCCGACGAGATCAAGAAGCGCTTCGATATCACCCTGACCCAGGTCAAGGTCGATGACATAGCCCCGAGCATCGCCTCTCTGCTGGCCCAGAAGCGGGCGGGCAAGGCGCGCGAAGGCACCATGGATCTGCTCTGGGTCAACGGAGAGAATTTCAAGTCGATGAAAGATAACGCCTTGCTCGGCGCCCCCTTCAGTGCCGAGTTGCCCAACATGGCGCTGGTCGACGGGGGACTGCCGGTCGAACGGGACTTTACCGTGCCGGTCGAGGGGCTCGAGGCCCCCTGGGGCATGGGACAACTCAACCTGATGGTCGACAAAGATCGCGTCCCTGCGCCCCCCACTAATGCCGCGGCCCTGCTCACCTGGACCCAGGCCCATCCCGGGCGCTTCACCTATCCCAAGCCGCCCCAGTTTCACGGCTCGAGCTTCTTAAAGCAGATGCTGCTGGATCTCATCCCCGACCCGGCCCCCCTCTACCGTCCCGCCGGGCAGAGCGATGCGGCCCGGGTGACCGCCCCCCTGTGGGCCTTCCTCGATGCCTTGCACCCGAGCCTCTGGCGCGCCGGCAAGCTTTTTCCTACCGGCGCCGCCGAGAGTCGCCAGCTGCTCGATGACGGCGAGCTGGACATGGCCCTGAGCTTCAATCCCCAGGAAGCCGCCTATGGCGTGCTAAGCGGCAATCTGCCCGAGCGGGTCGAAGCCGTGGTGATGCAAAAGGGGGCGCTCACCAACGCCCACTTCCTCGCCATCCCCTTCAACGCCCGCGCCCGCGCGGGGGCCAAGGTGGTGGTCAACTTCCTGCTAAGCCCGGAGGCCCAAGCCCGTAAGGCCGACCCCGCCATCTGGGGTGATCCCAGCGTGCTGCGCCCCGAGGCGCTGCCCCAAGGCACACTGCCGGCCCTGCGCTTTGCCGCCCAGGCCGAGCCGCACCCCAGCTGGCAGCTCTATCTCGAGCAGGAGTGGGCCCGTCGCTATGGCCAGTGAGCGCCTGCGCCATCTGGCCCTCATCACCACCCTGCTGCTGCTTGGCCTGCCCCTGTTGGCAGGTCTGGGGGCCCTGCTCCCCGCCCTGCTGGATGGGGCCGGCTGGTCGGCCCTGCTGGCCGCCCCCGGGCTCGCCATCTCGCTGCTGCTGACCCTGGGGGTGTCCCTGGGTTCGACCCTGTTCACTCTGCTGCTCACCTTCGCCCTGCTGGCCCATGGCTGGGAGAGCGCGGCCCTGCGCCACCTCGAGCGGCTGCTCTCCGCCCTGTTGGCACTGCCCCACGTGGCCTTCGCGGTGGGACTCGCCTTTCTCGTTGCCCCCTCGGGCTGGCTGCTGCGCCTGCCCGCCCAGCTGCTCGGATGGAGCCTGCCGCCAGACTGGCAGACCCTGCGCGACCCCTTAGGACTGGGATTGACCCTGGCTCTCACCCTCAAGGAGCTCCCCTTTCTGCTGCTGATGGCCCTCGCCGCCCTGCGCCGCCACGAAGTGACCCGCCAGCTTCATCTCGGCCAGAGTCTGGGCTTTTCCCCGGCTCAAGTGTGGTGGCGCCTGCTGCTGCCCGCCCTCTGGCCGAAGATCCGGCTGCCCCTGGCCGCCATCGCCGCCTATGGCTGCGGGGTGGTCGACCTGCCCCTGCTACTCGGCCCCGACGCCCCCCCGGTGCTGGCCCAGCGTCTCTGGCTCTGGAGTCGTGAGGCTGACCTCTCCTTGCACCGGCTGGCCCATCAGGGGGCCCTGCTGCTGCTCAGCGCGGCTCTCTTGCTGCTCGCCCTGTTGCGATGGCTCGAGCATCTCGCCTGCCAGGGGCTCAGGCACCGCCAGCTTGACGGCCACCGCCGCCCGGCCCGGGCCCACCGCTGGCCCGCAGCCCTCACCGGTCTGCTGCTCGCAGTGAACGGCGCCATACTGCTCGCCCTCTTGCTCTGGTCGGTGACTCGCCGCTGGCGTTTTCCCGATCTCTTCCCCACCCACCTCTCCTGGCAGGGGTGGCAGGAGGCGCTGCCGACGGCGCTGCCTTTGTTCGGCACCACACTGGCGCTGGCGCTGGTCACGACGTGCCTTGCCGCCTTCTGGGCCCTGCTGGTGCTGGAGAGCGAGCGTCGCCCCTGGCCATTGTGGCTACTCTGCCTGCCCCTGTTGCTGCCTCAGGCGAGCCTGCTGATCGGATTGGATCAGGCCCTGGCCTATCTGGACACAACCCCGGGGATTGGCTGGGTGGTCTGGGGCCAGCTGCTGTTTGTCTTTCCCTATGTGTATCTGTGCCTGCGTGGCCCCTGGCATGGCTTCGACGAGCGATTGGTACTGTGCGCCCGCGCCCTGGGAGCCTCCCCCTGGCGTGCCTGGTGGCGCATCAAGCTGCCCCTGCTCGCCCGCCCACTGCTGGCCGCCCTGGCGGTCGGGGTGGCGGTAAGCCTGGCCCAATACCTGCCAACCCTGCTGCTCGGTGGCGGCCGGGTGGTGACCCTGACCACGGAGGCGGTGGCCATCGGCAGCGGCCTCAACCGCCGGCTGGCCGGACTCTATGCCCTGCTGCAACTGCTTATTCCCCTGGCCACCTTCCTGCTGGCCCTCTGGCTGCCGGGCCGCATCAACCCTCTGGAGCGTCGCCCATGCTGAGCGTGCAATCCTTTACCCTCTATCAAGGGGAGCGCCCCTTGCTCAGGGTGCCCGACTTTTCCATCGCCCCCGGCGCCCCGCTGACCCTGATGGGACCGAGCGGCTGCGGCAAGAGCAGCCTGCTCGCCGCCCTGCTGGGCGCCCTGCCCGAGCGGGGTCAAAAAGCCGCCCCATCACACCTCGAGGGGCATAGCCCCTTAAGCTGGGAGGGGCGTCTCACCCTGGCCGGGGAGCGCCTTCGTGAGCAACCCATAGAGCGGCGCGGCATTGGCATCCTGTTTCAGGACGATCTGCTGTTTGGTCACCTGACGGTGGCGCAGAACCTGCTTTTCGCCGTACCGGCCGGCAACCGGCAGGCGCGTCTCGATGCCGTGGGCCACGCCCTGGACGATGCGGGGATCGGGGTGTTCGGCCAGCGCCTGCCTCACCAGCTCTCCGGCGGCGAGCGTGCCCGGGTGAGCCTGCTTCGCACCCTGCTCGCCCGCCCGCGCGCCCTGCTGCTCGATGAGCCCTTCTCCCGCCTCGATCAGCCTCTGCGGGCGGCATTTCGTCACTGGGTCTTTGCCCAGTGCACGGCCATCCCCGTACTGTTGGTGACCCACGACCCCGAGGATGCCCCGGAGGAGATCCTGCGCCTTACCCCGGAGCCCCACCATGCTTGATCGCTACCTCGCCCCCCTCACCCGGCGCCCGCTGGCGGCCCTCGCCTCACCACTGGCGCAACGGGGCATCCGGGCCGATACGGTGACCCTGACCGCCTTTGCCATCGGCCTGCTGGCGCTGCCCCTGCTGGCCTTGAACCTCTATCAACTGGCCCTGGCCGCCATCCTTCTCAACCGGCTGGGCGACGGACTCGACGGCGCCCTGGCACGCCATCAGGGGATCACCGACAGCGGCGGCTTTCTCGACATCACCTGCGACTTCATCTTCTACGCCGCCGTGGTACTGGGCTTTGCCCTGGCAGACCCGGCTCTCAACGCCCTGCCGGCAGCTTTTCTACTCTTTTGCTTCATGGGCACAGGTTCGAGTTTCCTCGCCTTCGCCGTGATGGCGGGCAAACGGGGGATTGAGAGCCCTGTCTACCGCCACAAGTCGCTCTACTACATGGGGGGGATCACAGAGGGCAGTGAGACTTTGCTTTTTTTCATCCTTCTCTGTCTCTGGCCCCACGCGTTTGCCCCTCTCGCCTGGGGTTTTGGCGCCCTCTGCCTGCTGACCACCCTGACTCGCATCCTGGGAGGCGTCGATACCCTGCGTCGCCACGAGCGAACCAAAAAAGATGAAATGTGATTAATTTCATAGCGTTGAACATCTATTGATAGAAATGACGAGTAGGCATTCCCTGTTCATCCGAGGTACAGAGAGGTGGGTTAATCTAAAAAGGTGATTTATGTGATAGGTTTTTGTCGCTTTCGTCGATTGGTTGCCCAGCCTATAGTGACAACCAGTTGAGCAGCGATGCTCAGTAACGCAGAAATTGAATCGCAAAAAGAGCCTCAAGGAGCTTACGAATGTCTACCTACATCAACACTGAAATCAAGCCGTTCAACGCCACCGCCTACCACAATGGCAAATTCGTTCAGGTGTCTGACGCTGACCTGAAAGGCAAGTGGTCCGTGGTGTTCTTCTACCCGGCTGATTTCACCTTCGTCTGCCCGACCGAGCTGGGCGACCTGGCTGACAACTACGCCGAATTCCAGAAGCTGGGCGTCGAGATCTACGCCGTCTCCACCGACACCCACTTCACCCACAAGGCCTGGCACGACACTTCTGACACCATCCAGAAGATCCAGTACCCGATGATCGGCGACCCCACCGGCACCATCACCCGCAACTTCGGCGTGATGATCGAAGAAGCCGGTCTGGCTGACCGCGGTACCTTCGTCATCGACCCGCAGGGCATCATCCAGATCGTTGAAATCAACGCTGGCGGCATCGGCCGTGACGCTCTGGAGCTGCTGCGCAAGGTCAAGGCTGCCCAGTACGTTGCCGCTCACCCGGGTGAAGTGTGCCCGGCCAAGTGGAAAGAAGGCGACGCCACCCTGGCCCCGTCCCTGGATCTGGTAGGCAAAATCTAAGCCTCCCCGCTCTGAAGACCGGCCCGTTCAAGGGCCGGTTTTGTTTACGGACCTCAGAACAGGCGCCGGTCTGCTTTCTGGCCTGACAAAACGCCGACCCGCATTCAACAAGAAGGAATTCGACCATGTTAGATACCAACCTCAAACAACAACTCAACGGTTACTTGCAGTACATCGTCAATCCCATCGAGATCAGCGTGTCCGGCAACGACAGCGACAAATCCGCCGAACTGCTGGCATTGGCCAGCGAGATCGCCGAGATGTCCCCCAAGATTACCCAGACCTCTGGCACCAACACCCGCAAGCCTTCCATGAGCGTCGCGCCGAAGGGCCAAGCCCCGCGCGTTCATTTTGCCGGCATCCCCATGGGTCATGAATTTACCTCCCTGGTGCTTGCCCTGCTGCAAAGCGGCGGTCACCCCTCCAAGGCCGATGCGGCCGTGCAGGAGCAGATCCGCAATCTCAAGGGCGAGTTCCACTTCGAGACCTATATTTCGCTCTCCTGCCACAACTGCCCGGACGTGGTGCAGGCGCTCAACCTGATGGCGACCCTGAACCCCGGCATCACCCACACCATGATCGACGGCGCCCTGTTCCAGGACGAGGTCAACGAGCGTCAGATCATGGCGGTCCCGAACGTCTACCTGAATGGCCAACCGTTCAGCCAGGGCCGCATCTCACTGGAAGAGATCGTCGCCAAGCTCGACACCGGCGCCGCCGAACGCAAGGCGCAAGAGCTGAGCGAAAAGGCCCCCTACGACGTACTGGTCGTCGGTGGTGGCCCGGCCGGCGCCGCCGCCGCCATCTATGCCGCCCGCAAAGGCATTCGCACCGCCATCGTCGCCGAGCGCTTCGGTGGCCAGGTGATGGACACCGTCGGCATCGAAAACTTCATCTCCGTGCCCTACACCGAAGGCCCCAAGCTGGCCGCCAGCCTGGAGCAGCACGTCAAGCAGTACGGCGTGGAGGTGATCACCGAGCAGCGCGCCGCCGCCATCAGCCGTGATGGCTACGTCAACGTGGATCTCGCCTCTGGCGCCACCTTGAAGAGCCGCGCCGTGATCCTGGCGACCGGTGCCCGCTGGCGCGATCTGAACGTGCCGGGCGAGCTCGAGTACCGCACCAAGGGCGTGGCCTACTGCCCCCACTGTGACGGCCCCTTCTTCAAGGGCAAGCGGGTTGCGGTGATCGGTGGCGGCAACTCCGGCATCGAGGCGGCCATCGACTTGGCCGGCATCGTCGAACACGTCACCGTGGTGGAGTTCGCCGACACCCTGCGCGCCGACGAAGTGCTGCAGAAGAAAGCCCGCTCCATGAGCAATATCGACATCATCATGAGCGCCCGCACCACCGAGGTGATCGGTGACGGCAGCAAGGTGGTGGGCATGGATTACGAAGATCGCACCACCGGCGAGATCAAGCATCTGGCGGTGGCCGGCATCTTCGTCCAGATAGGCCTGGTACCGAACACCGAGTTCCTGAAAGGGAGCGAGGTGGCCCTGACCCGCTTCGGCGAAATAGAGATCGACACCAAGGGCGCCACCTCCCTGCCCGGCGTCTACGCCGCAGGGGATGCCACCACAGTGCCGTTCAAGCAGATCATCATCTCCATGGGCGCAGGGGCCACCGCCGCGCTGGGGGCGTTTGACTACCTCATTCGCAACCCGGCGCCAGAAGCCGCTGCGACCAAGGCCGACGCCGTGACCGCCTGATAGCGACCAGATGGACAAAAAGCCGACTCACAGAGTCGGCTTTTTTTATGGACGAACGTCGAGAATAAAAAAAACCGGCCAAGATGGCCGGCGAAACAGTTCAGGCTTGTCAGGTGACAACGCAACCCAGCGGATGACTTGCGTCACCAGATTCCATTTGGACTCGGCAAGTCTTGGGCGCGGTAAATAGAGTAGATCAACAACACTGAACCTTGCCTGAATCAGGACAACCGATACCCCATCGCCTGACGCAGATAGGCGCCCGCGCCCAGCAGGCCGGGCCCTTCGTGGGTGATGAGAAACACGGGGATCCCATGCAGGTAGGACTTGAAGCGCCCCTTATCTTCAAAGGCCACCCGGAATCCCGACCCCAGGAAGAAATCCTGAAAGCGCGGCACTATGCCACCGGCGATATAGACGCCACCGAAGGTGCCCATGTTAAGGGCCAGGTTGCCGCCAAAGCGCCCCATCAGGACACAGAAGAGGCTCAGAGTACGGCGGCAATCGAGGCAGCTATCGGCCAGGGCACGCTCTGTGATGTCCTTGGGCTCCAGCGCCTCTGGCTCGCGGCCGTCGGACTTGACCAGACCACGGTAGAGGTTGACCAGACCCGGGCCCGAGAGGAAACGCTCGGCCGAGACATGGCCCAACTCGCCACGCATCACCTGAAGGACGGCGTCTTCCTCTTCACTGTTAGAAGAGAAGTCCACGTGCCCCCCCTCCCCTGGCAGGCTGATCCACTCACCGCCTGCCTGAAGCAGGTGTGCCACCCCAAGACCGGTACCGGCACCATAGATGGCAATCGGCTTGCCCGGCTGGGGCTGGTCACCGCCGATCTGGATGCGATCGGCCTCACCCAGTACCGGAATTGCCATGGAGACCGCGGTGAAATCGTTGATCACAAACAGCTTCTCAAGCCCCAGATTCTGGCGCATCTCCTCGATGGAGAACTCCCAGCAATGGTTGGTCATGGCCACCCAGTCTCCCTGGACAGGGCAGGCAATGGCGATACAGGCTTGACGGACCGCCTGGCTGGATTCATCAAGATATAGACGGATCACCGCCTCCAGGCTGGGGTGATCGGCTGCTGAGAAGGTCCGGCTATGGGTGATGGCGCCGCTGGCCAGATCGCACAGTGCCAGGCGGGCGTTGGTGCCGCCCACATCGCCAACCAGGGCATGGGTTTGCTGCATGGTAAAACTCCTTCGTTACAGATGGTGCAAGGCGACGGCGCGCCTCTCTTGTTATGGGGTCATTCTACCCCTCTGATAGGGAGTTACGGGATCTGGCTCGACACAAACGTGCACTGGGTCACAATGTGGTTAGTTTGCTACATTTGTAACCGCTTTCAGGGTTTCAATGGATACTCAGCGGATCTTGAAAGAAATTATTAGACATGGGTCATACTTTACATGGCCACAATTAGGGCGCATAACTGCTTGTCATGTATAGTCGTTGCACAATTGGAATCCGTGCATGGGCTGTCTATCAGTGCAAAGACACTGAAGCTAAGTTACAAAAAACCTGGTGGTGATGATGAATACCCTCGAAAAAATTACCAAAAACTTGGAAAGTTTCAGTAAATCGGAGCGCAAGGTTGCAGAGGTGATCCTGGCGGCCCCCCAGACGGCCATTCACTCCAGCATCGCCGCCCTGGCCAAGATGGCCGATGTGAGCGAACCGACCGTCAACCGTTTCTGTCGCCGCCTGGACACCAAGGGATTCCCCGACTTCAAGCTGCATCTGGCCCAGAGCCTGGCCAACGGCACCCCCTATGTGAACCGCCACGTAGAGGCCGAAGATGGTCCGGATGCCTATACCTCCAAGATTTTCGAGTCCACCATGGCCTGCCTCGATGCGGCCAAAAACAGCTTGGATACCGGCATCATCAATCGCTGCGTCGACATCCTGACCCAATCCAAGAAGATCAGCTTCTTCGGGCTCGGCGCCTCCAGCGCCGTCGCTCGCGACGCCCAGAACAAGTTCTTCCGCTTCAATATTCCCGTGGTCTGTTTCGATGACATCGTCATGATGCGCATGAGCTGCATCAACAGCTCAGAGGGCGACGTGGTGGTGCTTATCTCTCATACCGGCCGCACCAAGGCCCTGGTCGAGATCGCCGCTCTGGCCCGTGAGAACGACGCCACCGTCATCGGCATGACCGCCAAAGACTCGCCGCTCGCGCGCGAGTGCAACCTGGTGCTCTCCATGGATGTGCCGGAAGACACCGACGTCTACATGCCCATGGCCTCACGCATCGCCCAGCTGGCCCTCATCGATGTGCTGGCCACCGGCTTCACCCTGCGCCGCGGCATGAAGTTTCGCGAAAACCTGAAGAAGGTCAAAGAGGGGCTGCGAGAATCGCGCTTTGACAACTCGAGCTCATCCTAATCATCACAGGGGCCCAGGCCCCTGTTTTCGTTTTTTGCCCCACCCTGGTGTATGGTAAGGACAGCCTCGCGCTGTGCACATCGCTCGTTTTCTCTCATCCTAATGGAGTTTTCTCATGGCTAGACGTACTAAAATCGTGACCACTCTGGGTCCGGCCACCGACCGCGAGGGAATCCTCGAAGGCATCATCAAGGCCGGTGCCGATATGGTACGGATGAACTTCTCCCACGGCACGCCTGAGGATCACATTGCGCGCGCCAACCGGGTACGTGAGATCGCCAACGCCCTCGGTCGCCATGTCGCCATCCTGGGCGATCTGCAAGGCCCCAAGATCCGCGTCTCGACCTTCAAAGACGGTAAAATCTACCTGGCCATCGGCGATCAGTTCGTGCTCGACGGCGCCCTCGGCAAGGGAGAAGGCACCCAGGAGCAAGTCGGCATCGACTATAAAGATCTGCCCAAGGACGTTAAGCCGGGCGATATCCTGCTGCTCGACGACGGCCGCGTACAGCTCAAGGTCGAACGCGTCGAAGGCACCCGCATTCACACTACGGTGACCGTCGCAGGCCCCCTCTCCAACAACAAGGGGATCAACAAGAAGGGGGGTGGCCTCTCGGCGCCGGCCCTGACCGCCAAGGATAAAGAAGACATCAAGACCGCCGCCCGCATGGGGGTCGACTACCTTGCCGTCTCCTTCCCGCGCAGCGGCGATGACCTGCGCTACGCCCGTGAGCTGGCCCGCGAAGCCGGCTGCGATGCCAAGATAGTGGCCAAGGTGGAGCGTGCCGAGACCGTCGCCACCGACGAGGCGATGGAAGACATCATCCTCGGCGCCGACGCCGTCATGGTGGCCCGTGGCGATCTGGGGGTCGAGATCGGCGATCCCGAACTGGTCGGCGTGCAGAAGAAGCTGATCCGCTTCTCCCGTCGCCTCAACCGCGTAGTCATCACCGCCACCCAGATGATGGAGTCCATGATCAACGCCCCGCTGCCGACCCGCGCCGAGGTGATGGATGTGGCCAACGCCGTGCTCGACGGCACCGATGCCGTCATGCTCTCTGCCGAGACGGCCGCGGGCAGCTTCCCCATTGAGACGGTGACCGCCATGGCGAGTGTCTGCGTGGGCGCCGAAAAGCACCCCAGCCTCAACGTCTCCAACCACCGCATGAACTACACCTTCACCTCGGTGGAAGAGGCCGTTGCCATGTCGACCATGTATGCCGCCAACCACCTGCAAGGGGTCAAGGCCATCGTGGCGCTGACCGAGTCTGGCACCACTCCGCTGCTGATGTCCCGCATCAGCTCAGGCCTGCCCATCTTCGCCCTCTCCCCCCATGCGCGCACTCTGGCCTGGACCAACCTCTATCGCGGGGTCACGCCTGTGCTGTTCGACGGTGACGAGAGCAAGCCGGTCTACGAGGTGTGCCGCGACGCCCTGGATGTGCTCAAGGCAAAGGGGCTGCTGCAAAGCGGTGACATGGTCCTGCTCACCCACGGTGACAAGATGGAAACCGTCGGCAGCACCAACACCTGCAAGGTGATGGTGGTCGAGTAATCGTCGACGCTGAGCCATGAAGAAGGGCGCCGATGGCGCCCTTTTTATTGTCAGCCCGATCAGGCTGCATCGTTGAGGCTGGTGCCCTCAAGGGCAGTTCCTTCCAGTACTCCGGGCTCGAAGTGATCCACCTGGATCGCTTCGTAGCGCAAGGCCTCGGCGGCGCGCAGCTTGGCTACCTCATCGGCGCTCAGCACCCCCTTCTCGGCGGCCGCGGCCAGCAACTCGGCAAACGGCAGTTTGCGTGGCAGACGACCCTCCTTCTGAGCCTGAGCCAGCTTCTTCTCAAAGGGCTGCACCGCGCTCATGGCCAGGAAGGCGCGCTCCATCAAGCCGATGGGATCGGCCTCGTCCTTGCCCACATAGCAGAGGGCAGAGAGGCGGTCGCGCAGATCACCCGGCTTCATCATGGCCTCGCAGATGGCGTGGCAGCGATCGTCACCTGGCATGCGGTAACCGATGCCGAACGGGAAGACCACCCGCTTGAGCAGCATACCCACCACCTTATTGGGGAAGTTCTGGAAGAAGCCGTCAAACGCCTTGCCGATGAGATAGAGATTACGCTCTACCGCATACTGAACGAACGGCAGATCGGCCACCATGCGCCCCTGATCCTCGTAGTGCTTGAGGGTGGCGGAGGCCAGATAGAGGTGGCTCAGCACATCGCCCAGACGCGCGGAGATCATCTCCTTGCGCTTCAGATCGCCCCCCAGCATCAACATGGAGACATCGGCACACAGGGCCAGCCCCTTACTCATGCGGGTCAGCTGCTTGTAGCAACGGGCCGTCTCGCCGGCGACCGGCGCCGTGTTGAGTTGCCCCAGCGTCAGCCCCTGGAACAGAGAGCCGAAGAAGTTGCCGGCACCGAAGGCGATGTGTTTCATCAGCAGGCCGTCAAACTTCTCGAGACCCCGTTCGAAGTCCGGATCGGCGGCCGCTTCCATCTCGCCAAACACATACGGATGGCAACGGGTCGCCCCCTGACCGAAGATCATCAGGTTACGGGTCAGGATATTGGCCCCTTCCACCGTGATGGCCACCGGGATCCCCAGGTAGGCGTAACCCGTATAATTTTTCGGACCAAGCTGGATGGCACGACCGGCATGGATATCCATGGAGTCGTCGATGATCTGACGGGCCATCTCGGTCATGTGGTACTTGGAAATAGCGGTGACGATGGCCGGAGCCTGGCCCAGATCAAGGGAGCCGGCGGTCATGCGACGCGCCCCTTCCAGCTGATAGGTGAGGCCACCGATACGGGCCAGGGCTTCCTGGATCCCCTCGAACTTGCCGATGGACATGCCAAACTGCTTGCGCACATAGGCGTAGGCACTGGTGGTGCGGCTCGCCATGTGGCCACAGGCGGTACCAAGTGCCGGCAGGGAGATGCCACGGCCGGCAGAGAGGCACTCGACCAGCATGCGCCAGCCACGACCGGCGTAGTCAGGGCCACCGATGATCCAGTCGAGCGGAATGAAGACATCCTTGCCGAAGGTGGGGCCATTAAGGAAGGCCAGTCCCATGGGGTAGTGGCGATCGCCGACACGCACACCCGGATGGCTGGTCGGGATCAGGGCGCAGGTGATGCCGAGATCCTCTTTCTCACCCATCAGGTGGTCCGGATCATAGAGTTTGAAGGCCAGACCCAGCACGGTGGCACGCGGTGCCAGTGTGATGTAGCGCTTGTTCCAGTTGAGGCGAATACCAACCACCTCTTTACCCTGATATTCGCCCTTGCAGACGATCCCCTTGTCCGGGATGGATCCCGCATCGGAGCCCGCCTCGGGACCGGTCAGGGCGAAACAGGGGATCTCCTTGCCATTGGCCAGACCCGGCAGCCAGAAGTTCTTCTGCTCCTCGGTGCCATAGTGCATCAAGAGCTCACCCGGGCCGAGAGAATTCGGCACCATGACGGTCACCGCGACACTCAGGCTCTTGGTGGCGATACGGGTGACTATGGTGGAGTTGGCAATAGCCGAGAACTCGCGCCCACCGTAGCTCTTGGGAATGATCAGAGAGAAGAAGCCTTCCTTCTTCAGATAATCCCAGACCGGCTCGGGCAAGTCCTTGGTCTCGTTGACGATCTTGAAATCGTCGATCATGGCGAGCAGGGTTTCAACCTGGTTGTCGATGAAGGCCTGCTCGTCAGCGCTCAGCTCGGCTTTACCGTAACCGTGCAACTTTTTCCAGTCCGGGTTGCCGCGAAACAGCTCCCCGTCCCACCAGACCGAGCCCGCTTCCATGGCTTCGCGCTCAGTCGCCGACAGGGGCGGCAGTATCTTCTTGAAGATACCAAACACCGGGCGGGTCACCCACTGCTTGCGCAGTGAAGGGACTCCCAGCACTACGGCGACCGCCAGGACCAGCAGGAGTAGCAATGTGGTCATGATTTCCATTCCTTCTATTTCACAGTTCCGTTGAGATTGTTGTGGTTGTTAGCCGGCCAGAGAGAGTCTGGCCGATTCCACTGGCGCACCGACACCGGCCGCCAGGTAAGGAATAACGTTGCGCACCAGCCCTTCGACATCGAGCTGCTGGCCAAAATCGGCCTGGGCGATGTCACGTAGCGCATCGGCCGAGGCCATGGTGAAGACGACTGTGCCCAGGGTGAAGTGCAGGCGCCAGAAGAGATCGGCCGGCGAAAGCGCCGGGTTGGCGCGCGAGATAGAGCCAGAGATGCGTCCCATCACTTCCCCGTAGTGGGCGGTGATGAAACGGCGCAAGTGGCCCTGGCTGTCGATATAACCGCGCCCCAGGAGTTGCAAAAACAGAGTCGGCCCGTTGCTGCGTACCTCAGACAGGGACATCAGGGGCTCAACGAAGGCTTCAAACACCTCGAGCAGGGTCACCTCATCGCGCTGCTGCAGACCCTTGAGTTGGGCGTCGAGGCGAGGCATGAAGAGGCTGAGGTAGCGATCCAGCACCGCCTGAATGAGTTCCTTCTTGGAGCCGAAGTGATAGTTGACCGAAGCCAAATTGACATCAGCCTCCCCCGTGATGAGACGCAGGGAGGTATCGGCGAAGCCACGCTCGGCAAACAGCACCTCGGCAGCATCGAGAATTCGGTGTTTGGTGTCGGTCTTACTCACGAAAACGCCCTCTTAAACAGATGTTTAAAAAGTACGTTTCAGGCCCTTTCATGTCAAGAGAGTGTTAACACCATTAACAAAATGTTTTTTTGAACTTTGTGACACAGCCACGGTCTATATCTATGCCACTGCAATTAAGCATTAGTCTTTGCCCAACCTTCCCTGTGTTAGTTGGGCTTTTTTTTTGCGCGCGCGGCTTGGCGGGGTATGGCGAAGGGGTAAACCCGTTGCTGTATAGACAGGCGGCGCTTGCATTAAAAACGGCTGGAGGTCACTGCGCTGGCTTATTCACCACACAGTCACCATTCCAGCCGTATTCATTTCTCGTTGTTCATCGAGAATCCGAAGAGACCTACCCCGTCGGTTCCTCGATACAACCCTCACTCAGCGTTTTGCCATCACCTGCTTGATGCGAGCACTCCAGTGGCGCACTTCACCGTTTTGCGGCAGGCTCTGCCAGATCTGCCGGTAGCGAGCATCACTGATGGGGCCTAAGTGGGCCTCAAGACCACGGCGAATATAGTCATGAGCCGTCATGGCCGCACGCTCAGAGGTCAAAAACTTGCGCACCGGATCGGTCAGACGCACATCGCGCATTCCGAGCATGGGGTAGTCGCTGCGCACCGCCGCCAGCATGGTCTCGCGCAGGCCTGAGTCCACGTAACCACGGCCAAACAGGGCACGCACCGATTCGAGGCTGCCCTCGGCCGGGCCCTGATACTCCTCGCTGAACGCCAGACGCTCAACCCCTTCGATCTGCACCTTCGCATTGGGATCGACGCTGGGGACGGCCGGCGCCTCGACGACCGCCGGCTTGGGCTTGGCCGGCGCAACCCTGGGTTGTTGGGTGCAGGCGCTCACCAGCAGGGCTGCACCCGCCAGCATCAGCCAGGATGGCTTGTTCGATACGTGCATTTACTCCTGACCTCCTTTTTCCGCAGGAGAAAGTTCAACTCGGGTGACCAGCAACTGGTCGATCTTATAACTGTCGATATCCACCACTTCGAACTTGTAGCCGGCAAAGGTGACCGAGTCGGTACGCTTGGGGATCTTGCGCAGCATATACATGATGAAGCCGGCGATGGTCTCGTAATTCTGATCGTCCGGAAACTCCTCGATATCGAAGGCGCGCATCACGTCGGAGATCGGCGTCACGCCATCCACCAGCCAGGAGTGCTCGTCACGCTGGACGATCTGCTCTTCCACCACATGGGTCGCCCACTCGCCCATGACGGTACTCATCAGATCGTTCATGGTGACGATACCAACGACCAGGGCATACTCGTTCATCACCACGGCGAAATCACCACGATGATTTTTGAAATACTCCATCGCCTCGTAGAGAGTCAGGGTATCGGGAATGATGAGCACGCTGTGAATGAGCGAGTCCCCTCCCTTGAAGTCGATGCTCTTGCCGTTGATAACGCGGATCAGCAGCTCCTTGGCATCGACAAACCCCTTGATGCTGTCGAGGTTCTTATCGCACACCAGGAACTTGTTGTGAGGATGATCGGCGATTTTGGCCTTGATGCTGTCTTCACTCTCTTGCAGGGTGAAATAGATGAGGCTCTCGCGCGCCGTCATGGCCGAGGTGACAGAGAGAGACTGCAACTCGAACACGTTCTCGATGAGCTGCTGCTCTTCCCGTTGCAGCACCCCGGCTTCGGCGCCGGCATCCACCAGGGCGAAGATATCGTCCGAGGTGATCTCGTCGTTACGCACGGTATTAACCCGTAGCAATCGAAACAGGGTGTTGGCCAGACCGTTGAAGACCCAGACCAGCGGCCGCAACACCACCACCAAAAAGATCATCGGACGCACGATGCGCACGGCGATCTGCTCGGGGAAGCTCATGGCCAGTCGTTTGGGCATCAGGTCAGCGATGAGGATAAAGCTACAGGTGACGGCCACAAAGGAGAGGATCGAACTCAGCTGCCCCAGGGCACTGCCTTGGTAGAAGCGAGAGACCAGCTCGCGAAACGCCGGATTGAGTGTCGACTCACCCAGCACACCGGCGAGGATCGCCACCGTGTTGAGTCCTATCTGGATCACGGTAAAGAAATTGCCCGGCTGGGCTTGCAAGTCCAGCACCTTTTGGGCGTTCTGCTTCCCTTCATCCACCATCAACTGCAACTTGATCTTTCGAGCAGCGGCAAGGGAGATCTCGGAGAGGGAGAAAAAGACACTGCCGGCAACCAGCAGAGAGAGCAGGAATAAACTGTCAGCAAAACTCATGATAAACCTATCGGCTAAGGCCGCTTAGCACCGTCATCCTCGATTGAGGAGGATCGTGGCGCGGCACGGGGGCAAGATCATAACAGAAATTGGCCGAAAAAGGGTGAGATGTGAGTGTAACGTAGCCTAGAGGTTGCTGCTGCGCTCCATGGAGATGACGACACGGCGGTTTTTCGCCCGGCCACTCTCCGTTTCATTAGAGGCCACATGCTGCTTCTCTCCGTGCCCTTCCACGGCGATCTTGGCCGCGTCGAGCCCCAATCCGGTAAAGAGACTCTTGATACTCTCGGCCCGCTTCTCAGAGAGTTTCTGGTTGGTCCAACGCCCCCCATAGCTATCGCTATAGGCGTCGATGACCACCACATCGATGCTCGGGTCCGCCTTAAGATAGGCAGATATCATTTCCATACGGCGCCTGGACACGGCCGAAAGACGATCGCTGTTCTTTTCGTAGGTGAGAATACTAAAGGCGATATCATCGAAGCTGTAAGGCAGCAGACTCCCCATGCAATCCATGAACGCCTGATACTTCACCCTGAAGTTGACCGAGGAGAGCGAGACGCGCACCGGACGATCCTGCCGATACCAGTCGCGATACTGGAACGTTGGCATACGACCCCCCTCCAGTTCATCGAGCATGGTCCAGGCGGTCTGGCCATTGACCAGACCGTCAAACTGTTTGTAAAAGCGCAGTTGTGCCAACTGACGGCCGGCGACACCGGGCCGCCAGGCGGGTGGCATGGAGCCCAGCGTAACCGACTGGCTCTGAGCCTGAGGCCGCTGCCCATGCAGTTCAAAGTCAAGGTTGATCTGTTTGCCGGCGCGGGCAACAAACATGCCCGTCCCCCAGCTCGGGATCGGATGCTCGAGGCGGCATTCCACCTGCGTATCCGAGGTCAGTCGCCAGACAGACTGATCCAGACTGGCACCAAACTCGGTGACTCCAGCCTGAACCGGTACGGCTGCCGCCATGATTGCCCACCAACTGTGCTTCACTGACCATCCTCCAGAGAACCTCAGCTCTCTTATCGGCAGTCATGCCGCATCCTTTAGGCTGATACCGCACTTCTGTCGGGGCGACAATCTCCCGGGGTTTTGCCATAATGCCGCTTCGTTTTATGCCAGTAGAGATCCCATGACCGAGTCAGTTCACACCCTGAAGGGACGTTTTCGCGGCTTCTATCCCGTCGTTATCGATGTGGAAACCGCCGGTTTCAATGCCCAGACCGATGCCCTGCTGGAAATCGCCGCCTACACCCTCAAGATGGATGACGAGGGCTGGCTCAGACCCGATCACATTTTTCACTTTCATGTAGAGCCGTTCGAGGGCGCCAACCTGGAAAAGGCGGCACTGGAGTTCACCGGCATCGATCCTTTCAATCCTCTGCGTGGCGCAGTGAGTGAAAAAGAGGCGCTGACCGAGATCTTCAAAGGGATCCGCAAAGGCATGAAAGAGAGCGACTGTGGCCGCGCCATCGTCGTGGCCCACAATGCCCCCTTCGATCATGGCTTTGTCATGGCGGCCGCCGAGCGGGCCGGCCTCAAGCGCAATCCGTTCCATCCCTTCGCGACCTTCGACACGGCAGCACTCTCGGGTCTGGCTCTGGGTCAGACCGTGCTGGCCAAGGCGTGCCAGAGCGCAGGGATCGCCTTTGACAATAAAGAGGCCCACTCTGCACTCTACGATACCGAGCGCACCACCGAGCTCTTCTGCCATATCGTCAACCGCTGGAAGGCCCTTGGCGGCTGGCCGCTGGCCCCCTCCGACGATGAGCCAGAAGACGGCGCGCAATAAACGATAACGGGAGCACTGGCTCCCGTTTTGTATCTATGGCCATCGGACGTACCTGCGATGCCACTGGCGAAAAAGGCCCATCTCGTGATGGGCCTTTTAACAATGCATATGTGATGAAGGACAGGTGGCTTTGCGGCGGTTTGGACGCCCTATCAATACAAGGCCCGACAGTTTGGCACCGCCAAGCCCCCCGGCACCAATCTGGGCAATACTGCATCGTATTGACAGCAAGGAGACAAACCCACAAAACAAAAAACCGACCATCGGGTCGGTTTTTTCAACTTTGGCGGTGAGGGAGGGATGATTCGCCGCCAAGGCGGCTTACTCCTTCGGGGCGTACTTCCGACGTTCGTCGCAGCAAGCTGCTCCGCTCGAACCCGTCGAGGCTTCTCCCCTCTGACTCAGGGCAAGAAACGAAAAAGGGCCCACCTGAGTGGGCCCTTTCGAATTTGGCGGTGAGGGAGGGATTCGAACCCTCGATACGTTGCCGTATACACACTTTCCAGGCGTGCTCCTTCAGCCACTCGGACACCTCACCAAATTTTTCGCCCCGCGCTATGCGCTGGAACGGGGCGTAATGTAGGGGATAGGAGGTGCGTGGTCAACACAATTCTGTCTCTTATGAGCCGTTTGCTTAAAAAGACAACTTATTGTGCAATAACCCCACGTTTCCTTACTCCTCCCGGGCCATGGGCTCGACGAGGGCCTCTTCCACCGTCGGGTAGAACGCCAGCCGACCGGGCTTCGGATGGACTTTGGCACGGGCCAGGGTCTTGAGGGGTTGGAACTGCAGCTCGGCCATGCACAGGGCAACGCCTCGCTGTGCCAGGGTTTGTTCGAACTGCAAGAACGCCGAGAGACCACCGGCATCCAACACGGTCACCGCCTCCATCTGCAACACCAGCCGCTCGTGCCCTTCCACCTTGCCAAGCAGTTCGCCGAACACCCGCTCGGCCGCGGCAAAGAAGAGCGGACCATTGACCTTGTAGAGAAGGGTGCCGTCAGGCACCTTGTGGCTGTGACGACGATCCTCGGCCATGTTGTGCAGCCGGGTCATCCTCGCCACTTCACGCATAAACAGCAAGGATGCGAGGATCACGCCAAAGGTAATGGCGATGACCATGTCGAAGATAACGGTAAGCAGCAGACAGACCAGCAGCACCAGCACATCCGAGCGGGGAGCACGGCGAATGAGCTCCAGCGTCTTGTGAGCCTCACTCATGTTCCATGCGACGATCAGCAGCAGAGAGGCCATGGCCGACAGCGGCAGCCAGGAGAGCCAAGGGGCCAGCACCAGGATAGCCGCCAATACCACCAGCGCATGCACAACGCCGGAGACCGGCGAGGTGGCCCCCGCCCTGACATTCGCGGCCGAGCGGGCAATCGCCGCGGTGGCGGTGATCCCTCCGAAGAAGGGGGTCAACAGGTTACCGATCCCCTGCCCCACCAACTCGGCGTTCGAACTGTGTTTACGCCCCGTCATGCCGTCGAGCACCACGGCGCAGAGCAGCGACTCGATGGCCCCCAACATGGCCATGGAGAAGGCGGCCGGCAGCAGGTGCTGCAAGCTGAGCAGATCCCAGTGAACCGGATTGCCATCGGGCCCCGGCAAGGCCCACGGCAGCACCAACTCGGGGGCAATGGGGGGAATACCGCTACCCTGGGTGCCATCTGCCAGGGTGTAGTGGAACTTGGAGCCGATGGTCGCCACATCGACTCCGGCCAGGTGCAGCCCATAACCCAAGCCCACACCAATCAAGACGGCAGGCAGGTGCCCCGGAACGGGCAGCTTCAGGCGTGGCCAGAGTAGTAGCACCGCCAATGTGCTCAACGCGACCAGGGTATCGCCCCACTGTAGGGTGGGTAAGGCCTGGATCAGCGCCTGCACTTTGCCCAGATAGGTCTCTGGCATCTCGGCCACATGCAAACCGAAGAAGTCCTTGACCTGCAAGGTCGCGATCACGATGGCAATCCCGCCGGTGAACCCCAGGGTCACCGAAGGGGGAATGTATTCGATAAGGCGCCCAAGGCGGGCCATCCCCATCACGATGAGAAACAGGCCCGAGATCAGGGTCGCCATCAGAAGTCCAGCCAGCCCAAACTGTTGGGCCACCGGATAGAGGATCACCACAAAGGCCGCCGTCGGCCCCGAAATGGAGAAACGGGACCCTCCGGTCACGGCGATGGCAATCCCGGCAATGACGGCGGTGTACAAGCCATGTTGAGGTGCAACACCGCTGGCAATCGCCAGCGCCATGGCCAACGGAATGGCGATGATCCCGACCGTGACACCGGCCACCAGATCACGCCCAAGGCGTCTCAGATTATAAGGTTCTTGGAAACAGGCTTGGCGAAGGGCAATACCCAGCCTAACACTCTGTAGCTGTGCTTGATTGTGCATCGAGGTGTAATACCAGAAGAGATAAAAAAGACCGGCAGAGACCGGAACCCGAATCATCGGGGCGTCGGCAATCGGGGTCGGCGCGACGATGGTATCGCTACCATTGTAACCTTTTCAGGGACTCGGAGGCGCCGATCAGGATCAATATAGGGTTATGCGCCTGCTCATCGCCTGCGGCCCGCCCTCTGCAGGGTCAGATTGTTAGCGCAGAGACCCATTTAACCATATGATTGTATTGAATTTAACCAACCAAAGCCGATAGGGGCGCAACGCCTTGACAGCGCCAGGGGGGCTCATTATTATGCGCCCCGTCCCGCAAGCGACGATTCCTCCATAGTTCAGTCGGTAGAACGGCGGACTGTTAATCCGTATGTCACTGGTTCGAGTCCAGTTGGAGGAGCCACTTCCCCCGTAGTTCAGTCGGTAGAACGGCGGACTGTTAATCCGTATGTCACAGGTTCAAGTCCTGTCGGGGGAGCCACATTTGATACCAAAAAGCCCGATCACTCGATCGGGCTTTTTTGTTTTAATCGTGCAGTTATAGCCAAATATTCTTTTCATGACTCTGGCTTAAGACGAAGTGCACGCCACACAAGATGTCATGTCCCGACGAATGGCCATATTCAAACACCTGCGTCACGGCACGATTCAGTATTTCGCTCTCCCCTGCCCCCAATTGCAGCAAATGTTCCCCGTAATGGCCCATAGTAGCAAACAGCAACATAGCGGCGCTGATGTCCGTGGTTCGTCCCAAGAGTGGAAGCAATGCAACCACCAGTTCCCCACGGCGAAGATTCCTTATCCCTTCCAGCGCAAACAACACCCCTAACAAAAAATCATCCCCGGAAGGCGTCAGACCCTGCCCATAGCCCAGTAGCCGCTTGAGGGTAGAAGACAGATCGACCCAGGCCCCCTTCAACCAATGACCCAGCTCGGTGAGCGGAGCCACTAAATAGCTCCCGTCATACTCATGTTTTTGTGCCCAGAATCCCCCCGCCGGGGGAGCAAGAGGCAAAAGGCGATTCAATTCACCTAGCAGTGTAACCTCGTTATCGAGCCCCCTGACCAAGCGCGTGATGGACCATTGACAGTCGCTCACTCCTATCTCATCGCCGGAGCTGGAGTGAAGGGAACTGTCCCAACACCAACGGCTACCTGGTTGCAGCGCGGCGGGCAACTCTTCACAGGAGAGGATAAGACCCGCAGGCGGGAGCGGCATGCCATGTACCAGCAAGGTGAGCCACTCCCCTTCACTGGAGCGCAGATTACAGGCATGGCGAAAACGAGAATGCACCGTTAGCATCTGAGGCCTTTTCCTCACGAAAAGGCGGTCACAACCACGCACAGCGGAGATAGTGCCAAGAGACAAGAGCGCTCCTTAAACCAAGATTGGCGAGAGAGATCACAGATCCGAGATCCGGTCTGACTCCCCCCTCTTTCGGACGATGGGGTACCATGGTAATGCAAAGCCAGTCATGGTCTGGCTCTGCGCCATTGTGCCACTACCGCCGGCCACCATCCCTCAAATCTTTTGTCGGTTGTGCTCAATTTCTTTCTGCGCACCCCCTCAGCACCCTCCATAGACTGGCCATGAATCATCCACCTCGTAGGAGAACACCATGAACAAGCGTATCAGTGCACAGCCCTTCGATTTCACCTTCGACCCGGCCACCACAGCCCTCCTCGTGATCGACATGCAGCGTGATTTCGTCGAACCGAATGGATTTGGTCATGCCCTCGGTAACGATGTTTCCCTCGTGCGCCGGGCCATCGAACCCTGCCGCAAGGTGCTGGATGCGGCTCGAGCCAAAGGCATGTTGGTCATCCATACACGTGAAGGTCATCGTCCGGATCTGACCGACTGTCTGCCGGCCAAGCTGATCCGCGGCGGCAAGCGTTTCATCGGGGAGCAAGGAGCCATGGGCCGGATCCTGGTGCAAGGTGAAGCGGGCCACGACATCATCCCCGAGCTCTATCCCATCGCTGGCGAACCGGTGATCGACAAGCCAGGCAAGGGCGCTTTTTACTCCACCGACCTGCACCTGATCTTGCAAGCACGTGGCATTCGCTCCCTCATCATCTGCGGCGTTACCACCGAGGTCTGCGTGCAGACCACCGCTCGTGAAGCCAACGACCGTGGCTATGAGTTGGTGATCCCGGCCGATTGCTGCGCGTCCTACTTCCCCGAATTCCACCGGGTCACCCTCGAGATGATCCAGGCCCAGGGCGCCATCGTCGGCTGGGTTAGCGACGCAGAACAACTGGTCGCGGCCCTCAAAGACTGACTCCTGGGGCCTATCGCCCCACCATCTACTGACTCACAGAAGGCCCGTGACCGGGTCAGGGCCTTCTGCACCCGTTTACTACGGAAACGCTGACATGTTGCACTACAAAATCTATTCAAATCTCTACAAGGATTCTGTCTCGCTGATGCAAGTATCCTCCCGTCTGAGTGGACTGGAGGGCGTGCGTCAGGCCTCGGTCGCCATGGCGACCGAGGCTAATCTTGATCGGATGCGCGATGCGGGAATGGCGATCACTGTTGCGGCCAAACCCAGCGATCTGCTGATCGCCTTGTTGGCCGATGAGGCCGTTGGCGAGCAGGCGCTGGCACTGGCTGACGAACTGCTACGCCCGGCAGCGGTTGATGACGCCCCTGGCACGGTCGGCCAGCGACCTGCTACCTCTCTGGCCATGGGCATGGAACGTGACAACGAAGCCAACCTCGCCCTCATATCGGTACCCGGTCGTTACGCTGCCGCCGAAGCCCTCAAGGCTCTGCACCTAGGCATGAACGTGATGCTGTTTTCCGACAACGTGCCCGAAGCTCAAGAGCTTGCCATCAAGAAATTTGCCTCCCGTAAAGACCTGCTGGTGATGGGGCCCGATTGTGGCACCGCTATCGTCAATGGCATGCCGCTGGGGTTTGCCAACGTGGTACGGCGCGGCACCATCGGCCTGGTAGCCGCGTCCGGTACAGGCCTGCAAGAAGTGAGCTGCCGCATTCATCATCTGGGCGAAGGCGTCTCCCAAGCGCTCGGTACCGGCGGGCGCGACCTGCATGAAGAGATTGGCGGCCTGAGCATGCAACAAGCGCTCCGGATGCTGGCCGCCGATCCCGGCACCGGCCTTATCGTCCTGATCTCCAAGCCGCCCTCAGAAGCGGTGAGTCAACAGGTGCTGACCCTGGCCCGTGAGTGTGGCAAGCCGGTTGTGGTGCATTTCCTTGGCGCCGACTGCGCCGCACTGGCAGCACAAGGCGTCATCCCCGCCACCAGCCTGCAACATGCGGCCGATATGGCTGTGGCCACCCTGCGTGGTGAGGAACTGCCCCCCTCTGCCTGCCTTGATGATGTGGCCCTTGAGAAAGCGCAAAATGCCCTTGGTGCCATGGCGCAAGGTCAGCGGGATATTCGCGGCATCTTTGCCGGCGGTACCTTCTGCTACGAAGCCCAGCTTGCCCTCATCGCTGCCGGTCTTGAGTGCGAATCCAATGCGCCGGTCAAAGGTGCAAGCGCGCTGCAAGACCCCGCCCGTGGTTACGGCCACAGCTTGGTGGACATGGGTGATGACGAATTCACTCAAGGCCGCCCTCACCCCATGATCGACCCGACCCTGCGCAACGCACGTCTGTTGCAGGAGGCCGCCGATCCCGCTACCGCCATCTTGCTCTTTGATGTGGTACTGGGCTATGGCGCGAGCCTCGATCCCACTGGCGAGCTCCTTACCACGCTGGCGCATGCGCGCCACAAGGCAGAACAGACCGGACGCCAATTCATCGCTATCGCCCATGTCTGCGGTACCGAGCTCGATCCCCAGCCGCGCCAGCAGCAGATTGATCGTCTGCGCGAGGCGGGCGTGCTGATCGCCCAAAGCAACATGCAAGCCGCCCAGCTTGCCGCCCGACTGGCCTTGCAACTGAAGTGAGAACCAAGATGAGCATTCAATCCGCCAACTCCCTGTTTCAACAACCGCTCCGGGTACTGGGTCTGGGCCTGCAGAGCTTTTCCGACAACCTGACCGACGCCGGCGGCCAAGTGCTGCATCTGGCCTGGCAACCGGTCGCCGAAGGAGATGATGCCGCCAACTGGACGCTGGCTACCCTGCTGGAAAATCCGCGCATTCAGGCTGCCAACGAGCAGGCAATGCAACGCTACCTCGACGCCCAACCCACCTTGATCGGTGTGAGCGTTGCCAGCCGCGAAATATCGGCCCTGAATGGTAAACGCCGTATCCTGCACGCAGGCCCTCCCATCGACTGGAGCGACATGTGCGGCCCGATGCAGGGCGCCATCGCAGGAGCCATCGTGTTCGAAGGCTGGGCTAAGGATGTTGACAGCGCCATAGACATGGCTGCACGGGGCGATATCGCACTCGAGCCCTGCCACCACTATCAGGCCGTCGGCCCCATGTCCGGCATCATCAGTCCTTCTATGCCCGTTTGGGTGGTAGAGAATCGTGCCCACGGCAACCGTGCGTTTTGCAACTTCAACGAAGGGCTCGGCAAGGTCCTGCGCTTTGGCGCCAACAGTGATGATGTGCTGAACCGCCTGCGCTGGATGGGGGACGTACTGGCTCCGACCCTGGCCGCCGCACTCGAGCGATGCGGCGAAATTGAACTCAAGCCTCTAATCGCCCAAGCCTTGCATATGGGGGATGAGTGCCATAACCGTAATGCGGCAGCCAGCGGCCTGCTGTTCAAGCGGCTTGCTCCGACCCTCGCCAGGCTTGATCGTGGACCGGAGGTGCTGGAGTTCATCGCCGCTAACGATCACTTCTTCCTCAACCTCTCGATGGCCGCCTGCAAGGTGATGCTCGATGCGGCGCATGGCGTGCCTCACAGCACTATGGTGACCGTGATGGCCCGTAACGGAGTCAACTTTGGCATCCGCCTCTCCGGCACTGGCGATCGCTGGTTCCAGGCTCCGGCCAATCCGGTAAACGGCCTCTTCTTCCCCGGCTACGGCGTCGATGACGCGGCCGCCGACCTCGGCGATTCCGCCATTACCGAAACGGCAGGGATTGGCGGGTTCGCCATGGCTGCGTCACCTGCCATCGTCAAGTTTGTTGGCGGTACGCCGGCTGATGCCATCGGTCACAGCATGGCGATGCAGCAGATCACTCTGACCCAACATCCAGCGTTTACCCTGCCTGCACTCAACTTTGCCGGTTCAGCAGCCTGTATCGATGCCCGCAAGGTTGTAGATCGCAACATCCTGCCTGTCATCAACACCGGTATCGCTCACAAGCAGGCTGGCGTTGGCCAGATTGGCGCGGGGATCACGACTGCCCCGCTCGCCTGCTTTGTCAGCGCTCTCTCGGCAATCGCCGGCAATCTGGAGGAATAAGCATGCAGAAGAAGAAACTTGCGGTCGTTGCTGTTGGCGGCAATGCCCTGATCCGAAGCAATGACGAAATGTCACTCGACCAGCAATACGATGCGGTAGTCGAAACAGCACGCCATGTAGCGGACCTGATCGCTGCGGGCTGGCAGGTGGTGTTAACCCACGGCAATGGGCCACAGGTGGGCTTTATCCTGCGCCGAAGCGAGTTGGCCAGTGCGCAAGTGCCGACCGTGCCGCTCGAGTACGCCGTTGGCGATACACAGGGCGCTATTGGTTTTATGTTCCAAAACGCCCTCGGTAACGAGCTGCAGCGCCGCGGACTGGCACACACCAAGGTCATAGCGCTGGTCACCCAAACCCTGATCGATCGTTGTGACCCGGCCTTTGCTCATCCCGACAAACCCATCGGGGCGCACATGAGCCAACCGATCGCCGAACAGCTAGCCGCAGAGCAGGGCTGGCAGATTGCCGAAGATGCCGGGCGTGGCTGGCGACGAGTGGTCGCCTCCCCAGCACCGCTTGGCATCGTTGAGACGCCCACCATCCGAGCCCTACTCGAGCAGGATGCGCTTGTCATTGCCTGTGGCGGTGGTGGCATTCCTGTGGTGAGAGAAAAAGACGGTTCCCTGCAGGCCGCCCAAGCGGTCATCGACAAAGACCGCGCCTCTGCCCTGCTCGCTATCGAGCTGCAAGCCGACATGCTGTTAATCCCGACCGGTGTCGAACGTGTTGCCATCCATTTCGGAACACCAGAACAACGTTGGCTCGAGACCCTGAACCTTGCAGAGGCAACTCAACTGCTGGCCGATGGTCACTTCGGTGTCGGCAGTATGGGCCCCAAAGTAGAAGCCATGTTGAGCTACCTCAAGGGATGTCCTGATGGGGTGGGTCTTATCACTAATCCGCCTTCCATGGGCAAGGCTGTGCTTGGCCAAGCCGGAACCCGTTTTCTGGGCCACTGATGACAAGCGGGGCTAGGTGCCCCGCTGCAAGAAACACATCACCACGTTATTTAAGGAGTACTCATGTCTGACAACAAGGTTCTGCTCGCAGTCAACGGCACGCTGATGCGCGGCCTGGAACTGAATCCCAACATGCTGGCCGTCGACGCCGAGTTTGTCGCCGAGTCAACCACCACCGCGGATTACCGCTGCTGGAGCATCGGCGATCGCCACCCCGGCATGATCCGCTTCCCTGGTGAAGGAGGCGAGATTGCACTGGAGCTTTGGGCCGTACCGCCCGCAGGGCTTGGCAGCATCCTGCAAAAAGAGCCGGCTGGCCTCTCGATTGGCAAAGTCACCCTCAAGGACGGTCAGGAAGTGCTGGGTGTGCTGGCTGAGCCTTGGCTAGTTGAGGGCGAACGGGAGATCACCGAAACCGGCGGCTGGCGCAATTACACAGGTCACCACCACATCAACTAAGCAAGGAAGAGCATCATGCGCAAAACCGAAACGAGCCCGGGAACGGCATCCGGACTGCACATCACTATGATCCTGCTGGGCATCGCCATGACGCCCGTGCTTCTCTCCTCGTCCAGCCTGGGTAACCAGCTGCTGGAGGAGCAGCTCGTCAGCGTCGTGGCACTGGGGGGGCTGATCCTAGCCGTCCTCTCCGCCATTACCATCAGCGTGGGAGAAAAGGCCCGGCTGCCAACCTATGGCATAGTCAAATTCTCTTTTGGCAATAAGGGCGCCATTGCCATCAACATTTTGATGGCCATCAGTCTGTTTGGCTGGATCTCGGTCACCGCCAACATGTTCGGGCACACGATGCAGGATCTGCTCGCCCAGCAAGGTTGGTCGGTCCCGGCCCCCCTGCTGGTGGCCATCGGCTGCGTCATCTTCACTGCATCGACCGCCTTCGGCTTTGCCGTGCTCGGCAAGGTGGCTCAGCTGGCCGTGCCTGTGATCGCACTGATGCTCTGCTACATCTTGAGCGTGGTGCTCAACACCCCGCCCGCACCCATTGCCGATGCCTTGAGCAGTATGGAGACCGGTGTTGCGGTCTCAAGCGTGGTCGGCACCATCATCGTCCTAGTGGCCACCTTGCCCGATTTTGGCAGCTTCGTGCATAACCGAAAGCATGCCCTTATCGCAGCAGTGCTCACCTTTATGGTCGCCTACCCACTCTTGTTCTGGGCAGGCGCAACCCCGAGCAATATCACGGGGCAAGGCTCCCTGTTGGGGGCGATGGCACCGCTCGGCGCAGCGCTACCCGCAGCACTGCTGCTAGTCTTTGCCTGCGTCACCGGTAATGCCGGCAACATGTTTCAAGGCACACTGGTCGTCTCGACCCTGCTTGAGCGTATCCCAAAGTGGCAGATTACTATCGCACTGGGCGTGCTGGCGACACTGGTTGGCAGCATGGACATCATGAGCTGGTTTATCCCTTTCCTGCTCTTCTTGGGTATCGCAACGCCGCCGGTGGCCGGCATCTACATCGCCGACTTCCTGCGCTATCGCAGCCAAGGGTATGACGAGCAACTACTGGCTCAGGAGCCAGCGATTAAGTGGAGCACATTTGTGGTCTGGATCCTTGGTTCACTGGTTGGTTTCTTGACCGCCAACGGCGTCATCAGCCTGACCATGATCCCGTCGCTGGACTCCATTCTGGTGGCAAGCCTCGGCTATCTTGCACTCAGTCGCCGCCCGGCACTACTCGCCGATAAACGGGCGCACTGAGCTATCACCTACCTAAAAGGCCGCATCTGCGGCCTTTTTTTCATAGACAAACCTGTGCTAACCGAGAGGCCCCAGCAACCCTTGCTGCAAGGCCGGATCACGCAATTGCTGTAACCACCAACTGAAACAGGGTCGGGTATGCTGGCGCTGCCACGCCAGAAACAGCGGCGTGGGCTGCTTGGGTGACTCCACCGTCATCACCTGCAAGCGGCCATCGTCAATCAATGGTTGACCAAAATGACGTGGCACGAAACCAATGCCGACCCCTTCGGCCTGAAGCGAGAGCTTGCTGTGAAAATCGGGCACCTGTAGCGCCTTCTGGCCACGCAGCAGCCAGGCCTCCTTGGGTTTGAGCTGCACTGAGGTATCGCGAATACAGATTGCCGGATAGCGGCGTAGGGTTCGCTCGGTCACTGGTTGCTGCAACCTGGCAACCGGATGACTCGGGCTCACGGCAAAGACCCACTCAACCGCCCCCATCGGCTCTGCCCCGATCTCACTGTTGGCGATCACCTGATTGGGCGCCCCTACTGCGATGTCTGCCCGTTTGTCCAAGAGGGCATCCCATACACCGTCATGCACATCAATAGCGAATTGCATCTCTGTCTGAGGGAACAACTGCTCACACTCACGTAGCAAGGGGGTAAGCGGTGCCAGCGAGAGAATGTTGTTAAAGGAAAGCCTGATCGAGGGCTCGACACCCATGGCGATCAGGCGGGTAGAATCTTCGAGGCTGCTAAGCTCCCCCAGGATCAACTCTCCACGCTTGATAAAGTGGTAACCCGCCTCGGTTAACACCAGTTGCTTTCCCTGACGCTCGAATAAACTGACACCGAGGGAGTCTTCCAATTTATGTAGGGTATAGCTAAGCGCGCTCGGCACCTTGTGCAGCTCCTGGGAAGCCGCAGCGAAACTGCCACAGCGAGCGATGACGATAACAACCTTGATCGCATCGGCGTTGATGACCATGCAAATCACTCCTTCAAGTGCAGAGGACAACCCGAATGGATATCAGCCCTCGGTGGCCCCCTCATCGGCAGCCTCCACGGGCTGACGCAGCAGCGGATCTTGGGCGAACAGGGTGGCCAGTTGGGCATAAACGGCAGGATAGACAGTGTGCAAGAGCCGCGGATTGGTAAAGAAGAGCTCGCAGCTCACCGCCAGAAATTCGGCCGGATGGGTGGCGGCATAGGGATCGATGGCGGGCTCCTCTGCGCGATCGAGCTGGTCATTCAGGGCATCAAACGCCGCCTGGAAGTCGGCGCGCCAGCGTGCCATGACCATGCCGGAACGCAGGGGAGGCACGCCATCCGCCTCCCCCCCCAGCATGTCTATCTTGTGGGCAAGTTCGTGGATAGCCAGGTTATACCCATCCCATCCCCCATCCTGGCAGAGCTCGCTCCAGGCCAGCACCAGTGGGCCCTGTTGCCACGACTCCCCCGCATGCTCCTCTTCCACCTCGCTCACCAGGCCATATTCATCCTGCACCGTCTCCCGCCGCACCACGGGCTCGGGGATGACGATGATCTCGTGAAAACCGCGGTACCATTCCAGAGAGAGATTGAGGATTGGGAGGGCCGCCTGCAGGGCCAACGCGGCCCTCTGCCGGGGGCCGAGTTCGACACCCAGCAGTGTCAGACGCTTGCGCTGCAGCAGGGTCGCGGCCAGCGCATAGAGGCGCGCAAGCGCCTCCTCATCCAGCCCGGCAAGGATCGGAAGCGAGCCGGCGACCTCCGCCAGTGGCAGCGGCGGGGCCACCTCATGACCCAGCAGAGCCTTTAACTTTGCCAGCATCCCCATCAGGTGCTTCCTAACCGCTTGACCAGCCGCTTGCGCCGCTCCTCATAGCCTGCCCGCTCATAGAAGCGGTGGGCATCGAGACGGTGCATACTGCTGGAGAGCTCCACCTGGGAGGCCCCGCGCTCCAGGCAGATCGCCTCGGCGGCCGCCAGTAGGGTGCCTCCGACGCCTGCACCACGCAGTGATTCATCCACGACCAGGGCCGAGATAAGCCCCCTGGCCGTGCCCACATGCAGGGGTGAACAGAGGTGCAGGACCAGCACCCCTTCAATGCCTTCCCCTCTGTCATGCACCAGCACGAAACGGTCGGGGCTGTGGGCGGTCAATGCGGCCGACAGATCGCGCTCCCCCTGGGGGTATCCCAAGGCGGTGAAAAGAAGCCTCAGTCGCTCAACGTCATCCAGGCAGGCGGCACGCACTGCGCCCCCATATTTCGGGTTCATCCCTTCTCCCTCAGTGTCATCACACAAGCTCAAAAAACGATCCAAATTCACATATCAGCAACATCCAGGAAAATTCCTCTTTGAAGCTTCACTACGAGTCGCTATGTTATCTCTGTCCAGTCAGCAACTGCGCTCTGATTTGGTGTTTTATGAGACCAATTTGCCATTTTATCGCAGATAGTTCGGCTGAGTCCTTAACAACTCGCAAGGAATGATACCGGAACCTGATGATCCGGTCACAAGCTGATACCTATACAACAAAAGGAGTCGTTGTACATGAGTGAATTGGTCAATGCCATTAATGGCATTATTTGGAGCCCAGCGCTCGTCTATCTCTGCCTGGGAGTAGGCCTCTACTTCTCCCTGCGCACCCGTTTCCTGCAACTGCGCCATCTGCGCGAAATGATCAAGTTGATGTTTCAAGGTAAGGGCAACGAGGCAGGGGTCTCCTCCTTCCAGGCCCTCTCCATGACCCTGGCCGGCCGTGTCGGTACAGGTAACATCGCCGGGGTGGCCACCGCCATCACCTTCGGTGGCCCCGGCGCCCTGTTCTGGATGTGGATGGTCGCCTTCCTCGGTGCCAGCTCGGCCTTTGTCGAATCCACCCTGGGTCAGATCTACAAGGAGAAGCTCGACGGCGAGTACCGCGGCGGCCCCGCCTTCTACATCGAGAAGGGTCTCGGCATGAAGTGGTACGCCTGGACCTTTGCCATCGCGACCGTCTTCGCCTGCGGCGTGCTGCTGCCGGGCGTGCAGGCCAACTCCATCGGTGCCGGTCTGCAAACCGCCTTTGACATCAGCCCCAACGTCACGGCGGCCGGCCTGGCCCTGTTGCTTGGCTTCATCATCTTCGGCGGGGTCAAGCGCATCGCCAGCTTCGCCAGTACCGTGGTGCCTTTCATGGCGCTGGGCTACATCATCGTCGCCTGCGTCATCATCGCCCTGAACATCGGGCAACTACCGGGCGTGATCCTGCTGATCTGGAAGAGTGCCTTTGGCCTCGACGCCGGTTTCGGCGCCATCCTGGGCCTGGCGGTCATGTGGGGGGTAAAACGCGGCGTCTACTCCAACGAAGCCGCTCAGGGGACAGGTCCCCACGCCTCTTCCGCCGCCGCGGTAAGCCATCCGGCCAAGCAGGGTCTGGTACAGGCCTTCTCCGTCTACATCGACACCCTGTTTGTCTGCTCCGCCACCGGCTTCATGCTGCTCATCACCGGCCTTTACAACGTGCAGGGGCCGGAGGGTGCCGCCCTCTTCACCGGCATCGCCGGTGTGGCCGCGGGTCCTGGCTATGTGCAGACCGCCATGGAAACCATGATGCCCGGTTTTGGTAACTACTTCGTGGCACTGGCGCTGTTCTTCTTCGCCTTCACCACCATAGTGGCCTACTACTACATCGCCGAGACCAACATTGCTTATCTGACCCGTGGCATCAAGGTACCGGGACTCAAGACGCTGCTTAAAGTGGCACTGATGGGGGCCACTGTGTATGGCACCGTCAAGACCGCGGATCTCGCCTGGGGCATGGGTGACATCGGGGTTGGCCTGATGGCCTGGCTCAACATCGGCGCCATCTTGCTGCTGCAAAAGCCGGCCCTGATTGCCCTGCGCGACTACGAGGCGCAGCAGGCCAAGGGGGTCGACCCCGTCTTCCATCCGGAGAAGCTCGGGATCAAGAACGCCGACTACTGGATCGATAACCGCGCCGAGATCAACCTGATGCGCGAGAAGCAGGGTCACGAGTTCGAGCCCGATGAGCGCTCGGCATAACACGCCCTTGTGCATATGAAAAATGGCAGCCTCGGCTGCCATTTTTTATGGATTGCCCCTACCCCTTGAGACGGTTAGGGCCAAAGGGCAGGCGCAGGCCAAAGAGCGAACCCAGTGTCGCCTTCCACTGATTGGGGCGCCCCAGGATCTGCTTTTGCAACCGGGTTTCCTCCTGCATCACCTCGGCATCCGACAGGGCCCAGGCCTTCTGATAGAGCAGCTTGATCCCGGCCAGGGCATCGGGCGACTTGGCAAGCAAGGTGCGAACAAACGCCTCGGCCTCGGCGCCTGGATCCTCGCAAACCCGACTCACCAGTCCCAGCTCACTCGCCTCGGGAGCGAGAAACTCGCGCCCCGTCATCGCCAGCTCCATGGCGCGGTCGATCCCTACCAGACTGCGCAGGGTCGCCGCGCCGCTCATGTCCGGGATGATGCCCCACTTGATCTCCATCACCGAGAAGCGGCAATCGGGGGTGGCGAAGCGAAAATCGGCGCCGAGGGCAATCTGCAACCCGCCACCAAAGCAGACGCCACGCGTCACCGCAATCACAGGCACTGGCAGCGCCCGCCAGCCATAAGCCACCTCCTGCGCCAGGTTGGTCGCCTCATCGGCCTCCCGCTGGAGGATCTCGACCGCCGCCAGGGGGCTCTTGAGCATGGACTTCACATCGAGCCCGGCGCAAAAGGCCCGCCCCTCCCCCTCCAGGATGACGGCACGCAACCCCTTCACCTGACGAAGGCGAGCCAGCACGTCCGCAATTGCGTCAAACATGGGCCTGTCGAGGGCATTGAGCTTGTCGGAGCGACTCAAGGTCACCCGAGCCACCCCCTCCTCAACACGGCACCTTACCCGTTCGCTGGCCATCACACCCTCCTTGTTTGCTCCAGACAGGTCAGACCACATGTTAATCTCTTGTGAACGCCTTGAACAGATCTCGACCAAAGTCCAGTGGCTCCCCTGTACGACCCCTGCCACACTGAGCGCTCATCCCCATTAGGAGCTGAAATGAGTCAGCTATTTCAGTTAAGCCGCCCCCCTTTCAATCAGCTCTCCGGTGCACAGCAGGCCCGTCTGCAGGCCGCCCTGCAGCTCATCTATGTACGGGCCCATCAGGTTTTGCTTGAACCCGACAGCGAGCCCGAAGGGGTGCTGGTGATCGTCAAGGGAAGCGTCGAAGAGCGCAGCCGTGACGGCCACACCCACTTCGGTGACTACGGCCCGGACGATGCCTTCGACATCCGGGCCCAGTTTGACGGGCGGGCGCGTCACCGCTTCACCGCCCTGGAAGAGTGCCTCTGTCTTCTCATTCCCCGTCCGCTCTTCCTGGCCCTTTGCGAGGAGAGCCCTCACTTCGCACGCTATTTTCGCGGTACCCTGCTCGAACGCCAGCAAGAGGCCGGGCGCCACGGCGAGCCCGGTCAACAGAATCTCTCCGAGTTTCTGCTCACCCGCATCAACGCCGAGCACCTGCAGCCTCCGCTCATCCTCACGCCCGATCACTCACTGGCCGACGCGACCCGGGCCATGGCCGAGGCAGGTTGCGACTGCCTGCTCTGGCGAAACGGGATCGGTCCCTGGCAGCTGGCCACCCGCACCACCTTGCTCCACGCACTGGTGCTGCACGACTTGACGCCAGCGAGCCCCCTGCAACGGCTGGCGCCGCTACCCGTGCCCCTGGTGGCCCTCTCGGAGGGGGATTACCTCTTCGACGCCCTGATCCTGATGACCCGCCATCGGGTCAAGCGGGTGGTGATCACGCGAGGTGAGGCGATCCTCGGCACCCTGCACCTGAGCCGGGTGCTCGGTCTCTTCTCCACTCACTCCCACGTGCTGACCCTGCGCATCCACCGGGCCGGGAGCGAGCAGGCGCTTGAGGAGGTGGCCCGCGAGCAGGGGCGTCTGGCCGCCAACCTGTTTGCCCAGGGGATCCACACCGCCTTCCTGCTGCGCCTGATGTCGGCGGTCAACGAACAGCTCATCGCCAAGGCCTTCGAGCTCACCCTGCCCGCCTCCCTGCACCCTCATCTCTGCCTGCTGGCGCTGGGATCCGAGGGACGGGGCGAGCAGGTACAAAAAACCGATCAGGATAATGCGCTGATCCTGACCGAGGGGCTGGATTGGCCGGATCGGGTCGCCGATCTGGCGCGCTTCAACGCCCTGCTGGTGCGCCTGGGTTATCCTCTCTGCCCGGGCAATGTGATGGTCACCAACCCCGATTGGGTCAAGACGCCGCGTCAGTGGCAGCAGGCCATCGACATCGCCTTGATCCGCGCCGAAGAGCAAGACCTGCTCTGGCTCTCGACCCTGGCCGATGCCCATCCGGTGGCCGGCAACCCGACGCTCCTGCCCCCCATAACCGCACACCTGCGCGAGTCGCTTGCCGAGCGCACCGATATTCTCGCCGAGATGGCGCGCGCCGCCGTGGCCTTTCACCCCCCCCTCACCCTGTTTGGCCGCCTCGAGCGGGAGCCTGAAGGGCTCGATCTCAAGCGAGGCGGGCTCTTCGCCCTGATCCACGGCTGCCGCCTGCTGGCCCTGGAAGCCGGCATTGCCGCCACCTCGACCCTGGATCGGATCGAAGCCCTGGTGAGCGCCGGTCGCCTGAGCCGTGACTATGGCAACAATCTGGGCGAAGCCTTTCGCCTCTTCGTGCGTCTGCGCCTGCGTAGTCAATTCGATCGTGGCGAGAGCCGGCTGGCCGTGGCCAGTCTCAGCGTTGCCGAGCGAGACCTGCTGCGCCATAGCCTGCACGTGGTGAAGAAGTTCCAGCAGTGGCTCGCCCTGCATTTTCGGGTACGCCAGTGATGCTCGACACACTGCGCCGCCGCTGGCTGGGACGCGCCTTTAAGGGGAGCCCCTTCGCCCCCCTCTTTGAGCCTCCTCCTGCCGAGGAGTGGGTCGCCCTGGATCTGGAAACCACCAGCCTGGATCCGACCAAGGCCGAGATAGTGGCCATCGGGGCGGTGCGGATCCGCGGCGCTCGCCTGCTGACCGGCCAGGCCCTGTCGCTCAGGCTGCGCCCCCCGACCAGCCTGGCTGGAGACTCCATCGTGATCCACGGCCTGCGCCATCAGGATCTGACTGACGGCCTGTCGCAGGAGCAGGCGCTCAGCCGACTGCTGGCCTTTATCGGCCCCTCCCCCCTGGTGGGGTATCACATCGACTACGACTTTCGTATCCTCTCGCGCCACTGCCACCGTCTCTGGGGCCTGACGCTCCCTCACCGGACCATTGAGGTGAGCCGTCTCTACTACGACGCCGTCACCCGCCACCTTCCCGGCAGCCACCTGGATCTGCGCCTGTCCAGCATCTGCCAGCACCTGGCCCTGCCCCGGCTGGAAGCCCACGACGCCCTCAATGATGCCCTCACCGCCGCCCTGATCTTCGTGCGCCTTCGCTTCGGCCCAGCCCCGGGTTATCCCAAAGTCTAATTGTGGTAATGGTCGATTAAATTCACATTTTGATAACAAGTGCGGCGTCCGCCGGACTGGTGCACAGTCAATATGGAGAACAGGGAAATGGACGAACAACTCTACCAGCGCATCCAGCAGGATCCGCACTTCAAGCTCCTGGTGAGCCGGCGCCAGCGCTTCGCCTGGCTGCTCTCGGCCATCATGCTTGGCCTCTATCTGGCCTTCATTCTGCTTATCGCCTTCGCCCCTTCCTGGCTGGGAGCCCCCCTCTCGGAAGGTTCGACCATCACCCGTGGCATCCCGGTCGGGATCGGCCTCATCCTGTCGGCCTTCGTGCTGACCGGCATCTATGTGGTGAAGGCCAACGGTGAATTCGACGAACTGAACCAGAAAGTTCTCAAGGGAGCACAGCAATGAAGCGTCACCTGATCCTGCTGGCAGGCCTGCTGGCCTCGCCCGCCCTGTTCGCCGCCGGCGCCATCGAGGGAGAGGTCCAGCGCCAGCCCCTCAACATGGCCGCCATCGTCATGTTCCTCGCCTTCGTGGCCGGCACCCTGATGATCACCTGGTGGGCGGCCAAGCGTAACCGCTCCGCCGCCGACTATTATGCCGCGGGCGGGCGCATCACCGGCTTTCAAAATGGCCTGGCCATCGCCGGTGACTACATGTCCGCCGCCTCCTTCCTCGGTATTTCGGCCCTGGTCTACACCTCGGGCTATGACGGCCTCATCTACTCCATCGGCTTCCTGGTCGGCTGGCCCATCATCCTGTTCCTGATTGCGGAGCGGCTGCGCAACCTCGGCAAGTACACCTTCGCCGACGTCGCCTCCTACCGCCTCAAGCAGACCGAGGTCCGCACCCTCTCCGCCAGCGGCTCGCTGGTGGTGGTCGCCCTCTACCTGATTGCCCAGATGGTCGGCGCCGGCAAACTCATCGAGCTGCTGTTCGGCCTCAACTACCACGTGGCCGTGGTGCTGGTCGGCATCCTCATGGTGCTCTACGTGCTGTTTGGCGGCATGCTGGCCACCACCTGGGTGCAGATCATCAAGGCAGTACTGCTGCTCTCGGGTGCCAGCTTCATGGCCCTGATGGTGATGAAGTCGGTCAACTTCGACGTCAGCACCCTGTTTGCCGAGGCGGTCAAGGTACACGCCAACGGCGCGGCCATCATGAGCCCCGGCGGCCTGGTCGCCGATCCCATCTCTGCCATCTCCCTCGGCCTTGCCCTGATGTTCGGTACCGCCGGCCTTCCCCATATCCTGATGCGCTTCTTCACCGTGGGTGACGCCAAGGAGGCCCGCAAATCGGTCTTCTACGCCACCGGTTTCATCGGCTACTTCTACATTCTCACCTTCATCATCGGCTTTGGCGCCATCCTGCTGGTGAGTACCAACCCGACCTTCAAGGATGCAGCAGGTGCCCTGATCGGCGGCAATAACATGGCCGCAGTACACCTGGCCGATGCTGTGGGCGGCAGCCTGTTCCTCGGCTTTATCAGTGCCGTGGCGTTTGCCACCATACTGGCGGTGGTCGCCGGTCTGACCCTGGCCGGCGCCTCCGCCGTCTCTCACGACCTCTATGCCAGCGTCATCAAGCAGGGCAAGTCCAACGAGCAAGACGAGCTGCGCATCTCCAAGATGACCACTGTTGCTCTGGGTCTGGTCGCCATTGGCCTGGGCATCCTGTTTGAGAAGCAGAACATCGCCTTCATGGTGGGGCTGGCCTTCTCCATCGCCGCCAGCTGCAACTTCCCGGTGCTGTTCCTCTCCATGTTCTGGTCACGCCTGACCACCCGCGGCGCCGTCTATGGCGGCTGGCTGGGGCTCGGCTCCGCCGTCACCCTGATGGTGCTGGGCCCGACCGTATGGGTGAAGGTGCTGGGCCACGCCCAGGCCATCTTCCCCTACGAGTATCCGGCGCTGTTCTCCATGGCCATCGCCTTCGCCGGGATCTGGTTCTTCTCGGTCACCGACAAGTCGAGCAATGCCGCCGAGGAGCACGCCAAGTTCTTCCCGCAGTTTGTGCGCTCCCAGACCGGGATCGGTGCCGCCAAGGCCACCTCTCACTGAGTTTTGCCACCTCATGCCAACGCCGGCTCCGTGCCGGCGTTTTTTGATCGACAATGCAAGGAGGCCGCTCACAAATTGGCTAAAAAACGGCGCCCGTTTATGGCATAATTTGGCCCCTTTGCAATTAACCGGGACATCCAAGTGCTTTCCTGCAACAACATCACCATGCAGTTCGGCGCCAAGCCGCTGTTCGAGAACATCAGCATCAAGTTTGGCGAGGGCAACCGTTACGGCCTCATCGGCGCCAACGGCTGTGGCAAGTCCACCTTCATGAAGATCCTCGGCGGCGATCTCGAGCCCTCCGGCGGCAACGTCAGCCTGGATGTCAACGAGCGTATCGGTAAGCTACGCCAGGATCAGTTCGCCTACGAAGAGATGCGCGTGCTGGATGTGGTCATGATGGGCCACGCCGAGCTGTGGGCCGCCATCGCCGAGCGCGATGCCATCTATGCCAACCTCGAGGCCACCGACGACGACTACATGCGTGCCGCCGAGCTCGAGGGCAAAGTTGCCGAGTTCGATGGTTACACCGCCGAGGCCCGTGCCGGCGAGCTGCTGCTCGGTGCCGGCATCCCGCTCGAACAGCACAGCGGCCCCATGAGCGCGGTCGCCCCGGGCTGGAAGCTGCGGGTGCTGCTGGCCCAGGCCCTCTTCTCCAGCCCCGATATCCTGCTGCTGGATGAACCGACCAACAACCTGGACATCAATACCATCCGCTGGCTGGAAGAGGTGCTCAACGATCGTGACTGCACCATGATCATCATCTCGCACGACCGTCACTTCCTGAACATGGTCTGCACCCACATGGCGGATCTGGACTACGGCGAGCTGCGTGTCTACCCGGGCAACTACGACGACTACATGCTGGCCGCCACCCAGGCCCGCGAGCGTCTGCTGGCTGACAACGCCAAGAAGAAGGCCCAGATCGCCGACCTGCAGTCGTTCGTATCACGCTTTAGCGCCAACGCCTCCAAGTCCCGTCAGGCCACCTCACGACTCAAGCAGATCGACAAGATCCAGATTGAAGAGGTCAAAGCCTCCAGCCGCCAGAACCCCTTCATCCGCTTCGATCAGGACAAGCAGCTCTATCGCAACATCCTGGAGGTCGAAGGCGTGGCCAAGGGTTATGGCGACGGCCCCCTGTTCAAAGGGCTCAGCATGCTGCTGGAAGTGGGCGAGAAGGTCGCCATCCTGGGTACCAACGGCATCGGTAAGTCGACCCTGATCAAGACGCTGGTCGGCGAGCTGGCCCCGGACGCCGGCACCATCAAGTGGTCCGAGAACGCCCAGATCGGCTACTACGCCCAGGATCATGCCGAAGACTTCGACACCGATCTCAGCGTGTTCGACTGGATGTCCCAGTGGAAGAAGGATGGGGATGACGAGCAGGCAGTGCGCTCTGTGCTCGGCCGCCTGTTGTTCTCTCAGGACGACATCAGAAAGCCGGTACGAGTGCTGTCCGGTGGCGAGCAGGGTCGCATGATCTTCGGCAAGCTCATCATGCAGCGTCCCAACATCTTGATCATGGATGAACCGACCAACCACCTGGACATGGAATCTATCGAATCCTTGAACCTGGCGCTGGAGATGTTCAAGGGGACCCTTATCTTCGTCTCCCACGACCGCGAGTTTGTCTCGTCGCTCGCGACCCGCATCCTCGAGCTGACCGAGAACGGTATTCGCGACTTCAGCGGCAGCTACGACGACTACCTGCGTAGCCAGGGCATCGTCTAAGCCTCGCATCAATACAAAAAGCCCCGCATTGGCAGGGCTTTTTCTTGTCTGCTATCTGACCAAGACTGATGACAGGCAATAAAAAAGGAGGCCGAAGCCTCCTTTTATCATGACAGTCCGGCGATTAGGCCAGAGCAGCCTTTGCCTTTTCAACCAGAGCGGTGAAAGCAACCTTGTCGTGAACGGCGATGTCAGCCAGGATCTTACGATCAATCTCGATGGAAGCTTTCTTCAGGCCGTCGATCAGACGGCTGTAAGACAGACCGTTCTGACGGGAAGCCGCGTTGATACGGGCAATCCACAGTTGACGGAACTGACGCTTCTTCTGACGACGGTCACGGTAGGCGTACTGACCGGCCTTGATTACCGCTTGAATCGCTACGCGATAAACACGGGAACGGGCACCGTAGTAGCCTTTAGCTGCTTTCAGAACTTTCTTGTGACGAGCGCGAGCGGTCACACCACGTTTAACTCTCGGCATTTCTCACACCCCTCTCTTATGCGTACGGCAGGCAGGCAACAACACGTTTCTTGTCAGAGGCAGACACCATGGTCTTCGGGCCCAGCTGACGCTTACGCTTGCTGCTCTTCTTGGTCAGGATGTGACGCAGGTGGGCGTGCTTGCACTTGAAGCCACCAGAGCCAGTCTTCTTGAAGCGCTTGGCAGCGCCCCGGTTGGTTTTGAGTTTCGGCATTTCTAACTCCGCATTGTGAGTAACAACAAAATAGTCAGGCGAACAGGCTCGCGGGTCACCCCACGAGCCTGTCACTTGTGGGCCTGATTATTTCTTCTTGGGCGCGAGGACCATCACAGCTTGACGGCCTTCGACTTTCGGGAAGGACTCCACCACGGCCAGCTCTTCCAGATCGCTCTTGACGCGCTCCAGCACCTTGATACCAAGATCCTGGTGAGCCATTTCACGACCGCGGAAGCGCAAGGTCACCTTGGCCTTGTCACCTTCCTCTAGGAAGCGAACCAGGTTGCGCAGTTTTACCTGGTAGTCGCCTTCATCAGTACCAGGACGGAATTTGATTTCCTTCACCTGGACAACTTTTTGTTTCTTCTTCTGCTCTTTGGCAGTCTTGCTCTTTTCGTAGAGGAACTTGCCGTAATCCATGATCCGGCAAACGGGCGGCTCAGCGTTAGGACTGATCTCTACCAGATCGACCCCGGCTTCAACAGCCAGGTTCAGGGCTTCCTGGATAGTGACGATACCCAAGGGTTCTCCGTCAACACCAGTCAGACGAACCTCTTTGAGACGAATTTCGGTATTGATACGATGAGCGCGGGCTTGCGGCTGCTTGCCCAGTTTTTTTCCGCCTTTTATAGCTTATTCCTCCACTCTTTTTTGTCCGCGGGTCTGAACTTCCTGAGTGAGCAGTGCAATCAGCTCCTCAACCGGATAGGTTCCCAGGTCAGCCCCCTTGCGAGTGCGAACAGCAATTTTGCCGGATTCGACTTCTTTGTCGCCGCAAACCAGCATATAGGGCACTCGCTTCAAAGTATGCTCGCGGATTTTAAAGCCAATCTTCTCATTTCTCAAGTCCGCTTTCGCACGCAGACCCGCATCATTCAATGCCTTGGCCACTTGTACCGCATAATCTGCCTGGTTGTCGGTGATATTCATGACAACTGCCTGGGTCGGCGCCAACCAAGTCGGGAAGAAGCCAGCGTACTCTTCGGTCAGGATCCCGATGAAACGCTCGATAGAGCCCAGGATGGCACGGTGGATCATCACGGGCACGTGGCGCTCGTTGTCCTCGCCCACATAAGTAGCACCGAGGCGCCCCGGCAGGGCAAAGTCGAGCTGTACTGTGCCGCACTGCCAGGCGCGATCCAGGCAGTCGTGCAGGGTGAACTCGATCTTCGGGCCGTAGAAGGCACCTTCACCCGGCTGCAGATCGTACTTCAGACCGTTCTGGGTCAGAGCTTCGGCCAGAGCGGCCTCGGCACGATCCCACATCTCGTCGGTGCCGATGCGCTGCTCCGGACGGGTGGAGAGCTTGACCACGATATTCTCGAAGCCAAAGGTACCGTAGACGTCGTACACCATGCGGATACAGGCCGAGACCTCTTCCATCACCTGCTCTTCGGTACAGAAGATGTGGGCATCGTCCTGGGTAAAGCCGCGCACGCGCATCAGACCGTGCAGCGAACCGGAGGGCTCGTTACGGTGGCAAGAGCCAAACTCGGCCATACGCAGGGGCAGATCGCGGTAGGACTTCAGACCCTGGTTGAAGATCTGCACGTGACCCGGGCAGTTCATCGGCTTGATGGCGTACTCACGGTTCTCTGACTGGGTGGTAAACATGGCATGGGCATATTTCTCCCAGTGGCCAGAGCGCTCCCACAGGACGCGATCCATCATGAAGGGGCCTTTCACCTCCTGATAGTCGTACTCCTTGAGCTTGCCGCGGATGAAGGTCTCCAACTCGCGGAAGATGGTCCAGCCATCGTTGTGCCAGAACACCATGCCCGGCGCCTCTTCCTGCATGTGATACAGGTCGAGCTGTTTGCCAATCTTGCGGTGATCGCGTTTGGCCGCCTCTTCGAGGCGCTGCAGGTAAGCCTTGAGCTGCTTCTTGTCGGCCCAGGCGGTGCCATAGATGCGTTGCAGCATCTTGTTGCTGGAGTCACCACGCCAGTAAGCGCCGGCGATCTTCTGCAGCTTGAAGTGGTGGCAGTGGCGCATGTTGGGGACGTGCGGGCCACGGCACATGTCGATGTACTCTTCGTGATGGTACAGACCCGGGCGATCATCGCGCGCGATGTTCTGATCCAGGATCTCCATCTTGTAGGTCTCGCCACGGGCAGCGAAAGCGTCGCGCGCCTCCTGCCAGGAGACTTTCTTCTTGATGACGTCGTAATCCTTGGATGCCAGCTCAAGCATGCGCGCTTCCAGCGCAGCCAAATCGTCGTCGGTCAGAGAACGATCGAGATCCACATCGTAATAGAAGCCGTTGTCGATGACCGGACCGATAGCCATCTTGGTCTGCGGCCACAGCTGCTTGATGGCATGGCCGAGCAGGTGCGCGCAGGAGTGACGGAGGATCTCCACCCCCTCTTCGTCCTTGGCGGTGATGATGGAGAGCGCTGCGTCCTCGGTGATGAGTTCGCATGCATCCACCAGCTCACCGTTGATACGGCCAGCGATACAGGCTTTGGCAAGTCCGGGACCGATGTCGGCGGCGACATCCATGACGGAGACGGGTTGAGCGAATTGACGTTGGCTACCGTCGGGCAGGGTAATGATTGGCATCTTGAAATCCTTATACAGTGGTGACCCACACCAAAGGCCACATGCAAAGAGTTAAGTCTGTTGAATGGACAACACGAATACGCCCGACTGTTCGCTCTACTCTGCAAACAGGCACCTAGAAGAAACGCGCCTCAGCGCGGCCTCAAGGGCGAGTCAGACGATGGGGCATAGTAACAGATGAGATCGATAAGGGGGTAACGAAAATAGCCACCCCCTATTGTCTTCTAGATCACTGGACTCCCTGACAGCGGCAGCGATAGAGGTAGAGCCGCATGGATGCGTCTGCTTCTGCCGCCGAGAGCTCCCGGCGGCTCTGGCCATGACAGCTCGCCAGTCCAACCAGCAGGATACGAGCCTGTTCCAGGGTCAATGCACCCGAAGCTACGGCAGGCTCTAACCAGAGGGGAAGGATATCCATGATGGGCCTCCTGACAATTTGATGACGTGCGCAATAAAACGCTGCATTAACTCTGCCAAAAGAGTCGCATCACGATTTAATGAGCAGATCCAGTTCGTCAAAGGAGAAGCTTCCCTCCCCCAGCTCGAACTTGGCTATCTCCTGGAGTACTCGCAGGGCAGGCTCATTGCCACCCGAGGCGGCCCGTACCAGCCACCGTTTGCCCTTCTCCCATTCAGGCTGTCCCTCGATCCCCAACAAGCAGAGCACACCAAACTTGAGCTGCGCCACCACAACTCCGCTTTGGGCGGCGATCTCCATCCATCGATAGGCGGCGCTCAGATCCTGTTTGATCCCCTCTCCCCGCAGATACGCCTCGGCCAGGCGATACTGGCCACTCGCCTCACCACGCCTGGCGGCGTCTTCGTAGAGGGCGATCGCTTCCCGATGGTCCTGCATCACGCCAGCGCCCACCTCATAGGCATGCGCCAGTAACACCTGGGCTCTGAGATCGCCCTGCTCGCGCAGTCGTTGCCAAATTGCAACCGCATCGGCAAAACGCGACTCCTGCCAGGCTTGCTGGGCCTGTTGCCAATCACTGCTGTCGTGAATACGCCAGAGGCAACCGAGGATCAACGCCAGAAACAGTATCCTTCTCATCACCCGCCCCTTTACTTGTGACTCACATCACAAAAGTTGTAACAACGAAGTAAATGACGGGCAAGAAAAAATAAGGCCCTCGCGATGCGAGGGCCAAGCCAACGGAAACGTGCTTAAACAGAGCTTTGCACCCGCTATGCCGGATTGCCCTATGGGAAAAGGCAGACCAAACGGCGAGGTACCAGTCCAATCTAGCCACCCCACAATGTTGCGTCAATGTAAAAATTAGAGCTAATGCTCCACTCTCGCCATAGGGCACCAAAAAGTGCCTCATCAAGACCAGGACTCCATTGGCAGCCAAAAGATTTATCTGTTATGTCTTTGACAAAGGATTGAGTGACGTGGCAAAAATAATTTAACACTCAGTAACATAGAGTCCGCATCGAAATGCAGGCTGCCGGACAGGAGGAAGTGCATCGGGGTAAGGGCAGGAAATAGTTTGCACTGCTTTCAATACGCGATGAGACAACGAGTAGGCTTAACTTATAGGAGCATGTTGCCGCAGCGACGCGCCTTTTTAGGGTAAGCGACTATCTATTACGGGGGTATAACGTTATGGGCATCTTCGAGCATTATCAACAGCGCTACGAGAAAGCCAGGGAAGAGGAGTACACCATCCAGGAGTTCCTGGAGATGTGTAAGCAAGATAGCAACTGCTACGCCTCTGCCGCCGAACGACTGCTGGCCGCCATCGGTGAGCCGGAGATGGTGGACACCTCGACCAATCCACGCCTGAGCCGCATCTTCTCGAACAGGGTGGTCTCGCGTTATCCCGCGTTCAAGGATTTCTACGGTATGGAAGAGGCGATCGAGCAGATCGTCTCCTACCTCAAGCATGCCGCCCAGGGACTCGAGGAGCGCAAGCAGATCCTCTATCTGCTGGGTCCGGTCGGGGGCGGCAAGTCATCGCTGGCCGAGAAGCTCAAATCCTTGATGCAAAAGGTCCCCATCTATCGCATCAAGGGCTCGCCGGTTAACGATCACCCCTTCTGCCTGTTTGACATGGAAGAAGACGGTGAGCTACTTGAGCGCGAATATGGCATCCCACGCCGCTATCTGCGCCCGATCATGTCGCCCTGGGTCGCCAAACGGCTGCACGAGTTTGGCGGCGACATCACCAAGTTCCGGGTGGAGAAGGTCAACCCCTCCATCCTCGATCAGATTGCCATCGCCAAGACCGAGCCGGGCGATGAGAACAATCAGGACATCTCTTCTCTCGTCGGCAAGGTGGATATCCGCATGCTGGAGCACTATGCCCAGGATGACGCCGATGCCTACTCCTACTCAGGCGCCCTGTGCAAAGCCAACCAGGGGATGATGGAGTTCGTTGAGATGTTCAAGGCGCCCATCAAGGTGCTCCACCCGCTGCTGACAGCCACTCAGGAGGGGAACTACAACGGTACCGAAGGGATCTCTGCCCTTCCGTTTGAGGGGATCATCCTTGCCCACTCCAACGAGTCTGAATGGCAACAGTTCAAGAACAACAAAAACAACGAGGCCTTCCTCGACCGGGTCTATATCGTCAAGGTGCCTTACTGCCTGCGGGTCTCGGAAGAGGTGAAGATCTACGAGAAGCTGCTGCAAAACAGCCAGCTGACCGAAGCCAAGTGTGCCCCCGGCACCCTCGAGCTGCTCGGCCAGTTCTCGGTGCTCTCGCGCCTCAAGGAGCCGGAAAACTCCAGCCTCTACTCCAAGATGCGGGTCTATGACGGTGAAAGCCTCAAAGATACCGATCCCAAGGCCAAGAGCCATCAGGAGTACCGTGACTACGCCGGGGTCGATGAAGGGATGAATGGCCTCTCCACCCGTTTCGCGTTCAAGATCCTCTCGCGGGTGTTCAACTTCGATCACTCCGAGGTGGCGGCGAATCCGGTTCATCTCTTCTATGTGCTTGAGCAGCAGATAGAGCGCGAGCAGTTCCCCCAAGAGTTGCACGACCGCTATCTGGAGTTCATCAAGGGGTACCTCATTCCCCGCTACGTGGAGTTTATCGGCAAGGAGATCCAGACTGCTTATCTGGAATCCTACTCGGAATACGGGCAAAACATCTTCGATCGCTACGTCACCTACGCCGACTTCTGGATCCAGGACCAGGAGTACCGCGATCCGGAAACCGGCCAGCTGTTTGACCGCTCGGCCCTGAACAGTGAGCTGGAGAAGATCGAAAAACCGGCCGGGATCAGCAACCCGAAGGATTTTCGTAACGAGATAGTCAACTTCGTGCTGCGCGCCCGCGCCAACAACGCCGGCCGCAACCCGACGTGGACCAGTTACGAGAAGCTGCGCACCGTGATCGAGAAGAAGATGTTCTCCAACACCGAAGAGCTGTTGCCGGTCATCTCGTTCAACAGCAAGACCTCGGCCGAGGAGCAGAAGAAACACGACAACTTTGTCGCGCGGATGATGGAGAAAGGGTATACCCGCAAACAGGTGCGCCTGCTCTCTGAGTGGTACTTGAGGGTGCGTAAGTCATCCTGAGCCTGATGGCCAAGGGGGGAATATGGCGCATTTCATCGATCGCAGACTGAACGGTAAGAACAAGAGCGCTGTCAATCGGCAGCGCTTCATTCGCCGTTACAAAAAACAGATAAAACAAGCGGTCTCCGATGCTGTGGCCAAACGCAGCATCCAGGATGTGGACAAGGGCGAGAGCATTAGCATCCCGACCCGCGACATCACCGAGCCCCATTTCCATCAGGGGCGCGGTGGCAAACGGGAGATGGTGCACCCCGGCAACGATCAATTCGTGGCCGGGGACAAGATCGATCGTCCCCAGGGGGGCGGCAGCGGGGGGGGTAGCGGCGAAGGCCAAGCCTCCAACCAGGGAGACGGGGCCGACGACTTCGTCTTCCAGGTATCCAAGGACGAGTATCTCGATCTGTTGTTCGAGGATCTCGAGCTGCCCAACTTGCAAAAGACCCAACTCAACCAACTGATGGAGGTGAAAACCTACCGTGCCGGCTACACCTCAAACGGCGTACCGACCAACATCAACGTGGTACGCTCCCTGCAAAACTCCCTGGCCCGTCGGGTGGCCCTGCAGGCGGGCAAGAAACGCCGAGTCCGCGAGCTGGAAGAGCGGCTCGCCCTGCTGATGCAAGATCCCAACGAGCATCACGCCGAGATTGCCCAGATAGAGCGGGAGATCCGGGAGCTACGCAAGAAGATCGAGGCCGTGCCCTTCATCGACACCTTCGATCTGAAGTTCAACAACTTCGTGAAACGACCCGTTCCCTCCAGCCAGGCGGTGATGTTCTGCCTGATGGATGTCTCGGGCTCCATGGATCAGGCCACCAAGGACATGGCCAAGCGCTTCTATATCCTGCTCTACCTCTTCTTGACCCGTACCTACAAGAACGTGGAGGTGGTCTACATCCGCCACCACACCCAGGCCAAGGAGGTGGACGAACACGAGTTCTTCTACTCCCAGGAGACCGGCGGCACCATCGTCTCGAGTGCACTCAAGATGATGAGCGAAATCGTCAGCGAGCGTTATCCGGCCAGCCAGTGGAATATCTATGCCGCTCAGGCCTCAGATGGGGATAACTGGGCCGATGACTCCCCCCTTTGCAAGGAGCTGCTTCTCAAGGAGATCATGCCAAGGGTTCGCTACTACTCCTACATCGAGATCACCACGCGAGCCCACCAGACTCTGTGGCATGAATACGAATCGGTGGCCAGCCAGTTCCCCAACTTTGCCATGGAGCATATCCGCAAGCTGGAGGATATCTACCCGGTATTCCGGGAGCTGTTCAAGAAACAAGCCGCCTGAGGGGATGCGTTATGAGTGAGACAGCCTTCAAGAAACATACCCCGCTCGACGACGGGCCGGACTGGAACTTCGATCTGCTGGAGATCTACCACAAGGAGATAGCGAGGGTCGCCACTCACTACAAGCTGGATACTTACCCCAACCAGATTGAGGTGATCACCGCCGAGCAGATGATGGACGCCTACTCCAGCGTCGGCATGCCGATTGGCTACCACCACTGGTCCTATGGCAAACACTTCATCCAGACCGAGCGTAACTACAAACGTGGCCAGATGGGGCTGGCCTACGAGATCGTCATCAACTCCGACCCCTGCATCGCCTACCTGATGGAGGAGAACACAATGCCGATGCAGGCATTGGTGATGGCCCACGCCTGCTACGGCCATAACTCCTTTTTCAAGAACAACTACCTGTTCAAGACCTGGACCGACGCCTCTTCCATCATCGACTACCTGCTGTTTGCCAAGAAATACATCAGCGAATGTGAGGAGAAGCACGGTATCGAGGCCGTCGAGACCCTGCTCGACGCCTGCCACGCCCTGATGAACTTCGGTGTGGATCGCTACAAGCGCCCCCAGAAACTCTCCCTGGCCGAGGAGAAACGGCGCCAGAAGGCGCGCGAAGACTACCTGCAGACCCAGGTGAACGAGTTGTGGCGTACCCTCCCCAAGCAGGCGCGCAGTGAAGGGGCGGCCGAGCGCCGCTACCCACCCGAGCCTCAGGAGAACATCCTCTACTTCATCGAGAAGAATGCCCCCCTGCTCGAGCCCTGGCAGCGGGAGGTGGTGCGCATTGTGCGCAAGATAAGCCAGTACTTCTATCCCCAGAAGCAGACCCAGGTGATGAACGAGGGGTGGGCCACCTTCTGGCACTACACCATCCTCAATCACCTCTATGACGAGGGGAAGCTGAGCGATCGCTTCATGATGGAAGTGCTGCACAGCCACACCAACGTCATCTATCAGCCCCCCTACAACAGCCGCTACTACTCGGGGATCAATCCCTATGCCCTCGGCTTTGCCATGTTTACGGACCTGCGCCGAGTCTGCGAGCATCCGACCGAAGAAGACAGGTACTGGTTCCCCGACTACGCCGGCACCGACTGGGTGGAGACCCTGCATTTCGCGATGCAGAACTTCAAGGACGAGAGCTTTATCAGTCAATTTCTGAGCCCCAAGGTGATGCGTGACCTCAAGCTCTTCTCCATTGATGACGACGACATGAAGAACTACCTCAAGGTCTCCGCCATCCACAACGAGGAGGGCTACCGCAAGCTGCGCAGCACACTGTCGGCCCAGTACAACCTGAGCAACCTCGAGCCCAACATTCAGGTCTACAATGTGGCGGTGAAAGGGGATCGTTCCCTGACCCTGCGCTATGTGCCCCACAACCGTATCCCCCTTGGCGACTCACGCCACGAGGTGCTGCGTCACCTTCACACCCTGTGGGGGTTTGATGTGGTGCTGGAGCAAGACAATGGCGAGCTCAGCCCCGAGATCATCGCCCGCTGTCCCGACAAGAAACTCACTTGAGACAAACAAAAAGCGCGCCGAGAGGCGCGCTTTTTCAATCTGGTATCATCACTGATCGCAGAAATTGCTCGGCATGTGTTCACGCAGCCTTGCCCAATGCTTACCGGACTCAACGCCATAGAGGCGTACCGCCTGGAAGACCGACTCGTAATCCTTGCTATCGGCCAGCTTCAACAGCGCCTGATAATAGTCAGCGGCGCTCTGACGAGCCTGTTTGTCGGAGAAGTAGTAACGACCGACTCTGGCATACAGGCCCTTGAAGCCGTTGAGGATCAGGGCATAGATGGGGTTACCCGAGGCGAAAGAGAGCTGATGCAGCATCCGGTAATCGAAATCGGCATAGGCATCGGCGCTGTCGTCAACCGAGGCAGCTGAACGCAGGATCTCTGCCGCTCGCTCCGGGTTGTTACGGATGGCACCACGAATGAAGATGGTACTGATGTTGGTGCGGGCCGAGAGCAGCTGAGCCACCAGATCGGGCACCTTGTCCTGATCCAGGCGAGCCAGTGTCTCGAGAATGTTGAGACCCGAGGTCTCCCAGAAGTTGTTCACCTTGGTCGGCTTGCCATGCTGAATAGTCAGCCAGCCATCACGGGCAAGACGCTGCAACACTTCACGCAAGGTGGTACGGGTCACGCCGATGAGTTCGGAAAGCTCACGCTCGGCGGGCAGGATGGAGCCAGGTGGAAAGCGATTATTCCAGATGGATTCGATGATGTACTCTTCGGCAAACCCAGCCGGGCTCTGCGCTTTTATGACCATGAACGGGCTCTATAAGTAATGACGATGTTAAAGGCCCACGAATGATAGCAAAGGCCACGACTAGGGCCAACAAAAGGTCAGTCCTCTGTGCAGCCCTTTGTCATTTTTTTTCACCCCCTAATCTTCAATTGATTCCCAAAGCAAACGTTCGCCTAAATGTCATCCAACAAATTATTGATTAATATCATGGGGACCTCATCCAAACTAGGAAACTATCACCCCCCTCTCCCGTACTGCATGGTGCATGCGGGTAATATTACGGACGTTTTCCAACCAGAGAGAACACTATGCAGGTAAGCTTCGGACGTGCCCTGGCACAAAATTTTTTGGGGCATGCGCCTAACTGGTACAAGGCCGCCATCCTGACCTTTCTCCTCATCAACCCGATCGTCTTCTATATCGATCCCTTCGTCGCCGGCTGGTTACTGGTCGTGGAGTTTATCTTCACCCTTGCCATGGCACTCAAGTGCTATCCGCTGCAACCCGGGGGCCTGCTCGCCATCGAGGCAGTGGCCATCGGCATGACGACACCCTCTCAGGTCAAGCATGAGCTGGCCGCCAACATGGAGGTCTTGCTGCTGCTGGTCTTCATGGTCGCGGGGATCTACTTCATGAAGAGCCTGCTGCTCTTCGTCTTTACCAAGCTGCTGATCCGCATTCGCTCCAAGAGTGCCCTCTCCATGGCATTCTGTCTGGTGGCTGCCTTTCTCTCCGCCTTCCTCGATGCCCTGACGGTCATCGCCGTGGTGATAAGCGTCGCCACCGGCTTCTACGCCATCTACCACAAGGTGGCCTCGGGCAAGGGATTCCATCACGAGCACGATCATCAGGATGACAGCGGCCTCAATGAGATCAGCAACGATGATCTCGAAGGGTTCCGCGCTTTCCTGCGCAGCCTGATGATGCATGCCGCCATCGGGACCGCACTGGGTGGCGTCTGCACCCTGGTGGGTGAGCCGCAAAACCTGATCATCGGTGAGCAGGCCGGTTGGCAATTTGCCGAATTTGCCATTCGCATGGCACCGGTGAGCGTGCCCGTTTTCATCTGCGGCCTGCTGACCTGCCTGCTGGTCGAGAAGATGGGCTGGTTTGGCTACGGCGCCAAACTGCCCGAGCGTGTGCGTCAGATCATGCTCGATTACGATGCGCATGAAGATGCCCGTCGCACGCGCCACGATCAGCTCAAGCTGCTGGCTCAATCGCTTATCGCCATCTGGCTGGTGATTGGCCTAGCACTGCACCTGGCGGCCGTCGGTCTTATCGGTCTCTCCGTCATCGTGCTGGCGACCTCCCTGACCGGCGTCACGGACGAGCACGCCATCGGTAAGGCCTTCCAGGAGGCGCTGCCCTTTACCGCCCTGCTGGCCGTGTTCTTCTCTGTGGTGGCAGTGATCATCGATCAGCAGCTGTTCCGTCCGGTGATCGAGCTGGTGTTGGCCGCCGACCCAGAGAACCAACTGGCCCTCTTCTACCTGGCCAATGGGGTACTCTCCATGGTCAGTGACAATGTCTTCGTCGGCACCGTCTACATCAACGAGGTCAAGACCGCCCTGATGAACCAGGCCATCACACGGGATCACTTCGATCTGTTGGCGGTGGCCATCAACACGGGTACCAACCTGCCGTCGGTGGCCACCCCGAACGGGCAGGCCGCCTTCCTGTTCCTGCTCACCTCCACCCTGGCCCCGCTGCTGCGCCTCTCCTATGGCCGCATGGTCTGGATGGCCTTCCCCTATACGCTGGTACTGGCGGGGGTTGGCTTCCTCTGTATCGAGTGGGTGTTGCCGGGGATGACCCAGCAGTTCTATGACTGGGGATGGCTGAGTCACCATGCCGCCAGCGCGGTCGGCGCCGCGACCGGACACTGATCATCAAGGGGCCTTAGGCCCCTTTTCTTTCCCGGTCTGCTCTGCTCTAATGCCCCCTCGACTCCCTCTCAGGTGGTTCTTATGGTTGAATTTTTACGCTCACTGGCGGCCAAACGCTGGCCCTGGGCCCTCTTGGCCGGCACGGCACTCTCTCTCGAACTCTGCGCGCTTTTCTTTCAGCATGTGCTCGGGCTGCACCCCTGCGTCATGTGCATCTATGAGCGCATTACTGTACTCGGCGTCGTCGCCGCCGGCCTGATCGGCACGCTCAACCCCAAGCGCCCGTGGCTGCGTTGGAGTGCCATGATGCTGTGGGGCTACAGCGCCTTCCACGGCCTGCAGTTGGCCCTGCGCCACGTGGATTATCAGGTCAACCCCTCGCCTTTCAACGTCTGCAGCCCCTATGCGGACTTCCCAAGCTGGATGCCGCTCGACCAATGGATCCCCTGGCTCTTTATGCCCAGCGGTGACTGCTCCGAGATCACCTGGCAGTTTCTGACCCTCTCCATGCCTCAGTGGCTGGTCGGCATCTTCGCCGCCTACTTGCTGGTCTTCATCGTGGTGGCGGTGGGCAACCTGGCCAAAGGACGCTGCTGTCAGTGAATCGGACAATAAAAAACGGAGCCACTGGCTCCGTTTTTTATATGGGGCAAGCTTAGCTGGCCCAGAAGATGATGTGATCTTCCCAGTCACCGGCGAAGGCTTCGTGCACTACCTTGCCGCGCACCGACTGGCCAGCCCTGTGCATGGCAGAGGCGCTGCCGGTCAGCAGGGGATGCCACTCGGGCAAGGGCTCGCCTTCGGCCAGCAGGCGGTAGGCGCAGGTGGAGGGGAGCCAATGGTACTCGTCTATCTTGTCCACCGTGATCTGCAGGCAGTCGGGCTCAATAGTGAAGCGATTGGCATAGTCGGAACACTGGCAGCTCTTGGTGTTGAGCAGATTACAGGCGACGTTGGTGAACACCAACTCCTCGGTTTCTTCGTCGATGAGCTTGTTGAGACAGCACTTGCCGCAACCGTCGCAGAGTGATTCCCACTCGCCGGGACTCATCTCATCGAGGCGTTTCGCCTGCCAAAACGGGGTTTGCATCATCTTGCCTCACTCACGACCAAAGCGGCAGCTTTATACCGGCAGTCAAGTATAAAATCAAGGTTCACGCCGTCTCATGACTGCGCGGCCGGCCCCTTGAGCGAGGCCTTGTGCTGCTCAAGCAGATTCTCCAGAGGCGGGGGAAGCTGCAGATAAAACCCCTGCGCGACCAGGGCGGCCATCACCTTCTCGACATCCGAGATGCCCAGCGGCTTGGCCGGGTCCAGCTTGGTCACCATCACCAGCTGACCGGGGCCAAAGGTCTGTCTGAGCGCATCCGGTACCCGAGAAAAATCATCACGACGCTCGATAAATAGATATGTGTCGGCTTTTTTGCGACTTTTATAGACTGCACACAACATGTAACTTGGTATAATCCGTGCGGTTGATTGCCTCTTGTGGGGGCAAACTATAACATCGGAATGTCAATAACAATAACGGATTGCCTTGCGGATCGGGGATGATTCATGGTCGAACGGGATAATGAAATCAAAGGCGCTACCTTTACCCTCTCGGTACTTCACATCACCGATGCCAATCAGGACAAGATCCGTGCCTTGCTAGAGAGCAAGGTGGCTCAGGCTCCCCATTTCTTCAACTGTGCACCTCTGGTACTGAACGTCGAGAAACTCGATGCAGTTCCCGACTTCGAGGCGCTCAAAGATCTGGTAGAGTCCGAGGAATTTATCCTGGTCGGTATCACAGGGGCGCGCAGTGAGGCGATGAAGACCGCCGCCAAGGCCGCCGGGATTGCCGTGATGAGTTCGGGTAAGAAGCGCGCGGAGCCGGTGGCCCCTGTTGCCTCCAAGCCCGAACCCACACCGGCCGTGATCCCCAGCCGCGTGCATGTGGGTCCGGTGCGTTCAGGCCAGCAGATCTATGCGGCGGGCACCTCGCTGGTGGTGCTGGGCTCGGTCAGCCCGGGCGCCGAAGTCATCGCCGATGACAGCATCCATATTTATGGCACGCTGCGTGGCCGCGCCATCGCCGGCGCACGGGGGAATACCCAGGCCCGCATCTACTGCCAGCAGCTGGCGGCAGAGCTGCTCTCCATCGCTGGGACTTTCCAGCTGAGTGACGCCCTGCCCGCCGGATTGATTCAGAGACCGGTCCACGTCCGGCTCGATAAAGAACAACTTCGTATAGACAGCATCAAATAGAGCTACAAGGAAGCGATAATGGCGCGAATCATAGTCGTAACGTCAGGCAAGGGCGGCGTCGGCAAAACCACCACCAGTGCGGCGCTCAGTACCGGCCTGGCACAGCGTGGTCACAAGACCGTCGTCATCGATTTCGATATCGGACTGCGTAATCTCGACCTCATCATGGGCTGTGAGCGCCGCGTGGTATATGACTTCGTCAACGTCATCAACGGCGAGGCGAACCTCAATCAGGCGCTCATCAAGGACAAGCGGGTCGAGAATCTCTCCATCCTGCCGGCCTCCCAGACCCGTGACAAGGATGCCCTGACCAGAGAGGGTGTCGAGAAGGTGTTGAACCAGCTCCACGAGATGGGGTTTGACTATATCGTCTGCGACTCGCCGGCCGGGATCGAAGCGGGTGCCCTGATGGCCCTCTACTTCGCCGATGAGGCCATCGTCACCACCAACCCCGAGGTCTCCTCGGTGCGTGACTCCGACCGCATCCTCGGCATTCTGGCCTCCAAGTCGCGCCGCGCCGAGCGCGGGGAAGACCCCATCAAGGAGCACCTGCTGCTGACCCGCTACTGCCCGACTCGCGTCAGCCGCGGCGATATGCTGAGCGTGCAGGACGTGCAAGAGATCCTGGCCATTCCCCTGCTCGGGGTGATCCCGGAGTCCCAGGCGGTGCTGCGCGCCTCCAACTCGGGCGAGCCGGTCATTCTCGACAAAGAGTCCGACGCCGGCATGGCCTATGACGACGCTGTTTCCCGCCTGCTGGGAGAGAGCAAGGAGTTTCGGTTCCTTCAGGAAGAGAAGAAAGGCTTCTTTAGCCGATTGTTCGGGAGTTAAGCATGTCATTATTGGATTATTTCCGCTCCAACAAGAAGCAGAACACCGCACAGATGGCCAAGGAGCGTCTGCAGATCATCGTCGCCCACGAGCGTACCAGCAGAGGGGGGCCGGACTACCTGCCCCAACTCAAGCAGGATATCCTGGATGTGATCCGCAAGTACGTTGCCATCGATCCCGACAGGGTCTCGGTGCAACTCGACAAGAAGAGCGATGAGCTCTCGGTCCTCGAGCTCAACATCACCTTCTCGGATGACAAGAAGTAACCTTCCCCCATCATGGTAATGATCTCTCCCCCGTGACCGGAGCACCGCCTCCGGTCATCCTTTATCTGGCAAGCCATGTCGCCTCTCGCCTGCTTTTGATTGCCTGCGAGACGAGGAGTGGTATGGTGTAGCTCCAATTATCTGAGGAGCGATCCATGAGTGTCCTGCGTTTTCTGTTCAACCTGCTGTGGTTCCTGCTGGGGGGTGTCCTGATGGGGCTGGCCTGGTGGTTGGCCGGATTGCTCTGCTTCATCTCCCTCATCGGCATCCCCTGGGGACGCGCCTGCTTCATGATAGGCACCTTCACCTTCTTCCCCTTCGGCAAGACCACCGTCAGTCGCCGCTTCATCACGGGACGCGACGACATCGGCACCGGCACCCTGGGGCTGATCGGCAACATCATCTGGTTTGTGCTCTTTGGCGTCTGGCTCGCCATCGGTCACATCACCTCGGCCCTGGCCTGCTTTATCACCATAGTCGGCATCCCGTTTGGCATTCAGCACCTCAAGCTGGCGCTGGCAAGCCTGGCCCCCATCGGCCAGACCGTGGTCACCAAGCACGAGGCCGAGACCGGCCAATACATCCGCTGATCCAACAACGAGGGCAGGTTCAACCTGCCCTCTCTCTTTTCTGACGCCCATCCAGGGTATACCCTGACCAGAGGCTCTTTAACGGGAACTTTGCATGCTGCCCAGCCATTTTTTTGCCAACCTCTCGCGCATGAAGCTCATCTATCGTTGGCCCCTGATGCGCAATATCCAGCCTGAGAACATCGCCGAGCACAGCCTGCAGGTGGCCATGGTGGCTCATGCCCTCGGCACCATACGCAACACCCTGTTCGGTGGTCAGGTGGATGCCGAGCGGGCCGCCGTCATCGCCCTCTTTCACGACGCCACCGAGGTGCTAACCGGCGATCTGCCGACCCCGGTCAAGTACTACAACCCCGAGATAGCCCGGGAGTACAAGAAGATTGAGCTCGCCGCCGAGCAGCGCCTGCTGGACATGCTGCCCGCGGCCCTGCACCAGGCCTACCGCCCCTTGCTCGACTCGGCCTGCCTCGATGCCGAGCTCGCCCGCCTGGTCAAGGATGCAGACACCCTGTGCGCCTATACCAAGTGCCTGGAAGAGCTGGCGGCCGGCAACCGGGAGTTCGAGCCGGCGCGTCGACGTCTCGAAGAGATGCTGGATCAGCGCATGAGCCCGGAGATGCGCTACTTTATCGACACCTTCGTGCCGAGTTTCTCCCTGCCGCTGGACGAGCTCAACGCCCACTGAGCACCCATGAAAAGAGGGAGGCCAACGGCCTCCCTCCTCATCACCCTGTACGCCCCTAGCGCCCCAGCTCCCTGGCTGGCACCAGGCCGCTGGCACGCCACGCCGGATAGAGGGTGGCGATAAAGCTCATCAGGATAGCGGCCCCGGTCACCAACCCCAGATCGAGCCAGTGCAGCTCGGTAGGCAGGAAGTCGATGAAATAGATCTCGGGGTTGAGGAAGCGATGGCCGATGAGACGCTCGATCCCTCCCATGATGGGGGTGAGATAGGCGGAGAGCACGCCGCCGAGCAGGGCACCCAGCAGGGCGCCGAGCACCCCGTTGACCATCCCCTGAATGACGAAGGTCTGGCGGATCTGCGCCGCACTCGCCCCCATGGTCTTGAGGATGGCTATCTCGCCGCGCTTCTCGTTGACCGACATCACCAGGGTCGAGACGATGTTAAAGCAGGCCACCGCGACCACCATCAGCATCACCACCACCATGACGGTGCGCACCATCTGGATATCCTGATAGAGATAGCCCTGGCTATTCATCCAGCTGCGGATATAGACGTGGTGGGGAAACTTGCTGGCGGCGGCGACCGTGATGGCTTGCGCCTTGAACACATCGTCCACCTTGAGGCTAAAGCCGCTCACCGACGCTCCCATCCCCGTGATGCTCTGGGCATCGGCCAGATGCATGAAGCCGAGCAGACCGTCGAGCTGACCGCCGATCTCGAGCAGGCCCACCACCTTGAGCAGCTGGCGCCTGGGTTGCTTTATCCCCTCGCCCCCCTCGGGCATCAGCAGCCCGACCGCATCGCCCACCTTGAGACCAAGCTTGTGGGCGATGGCGGCACCCAGAATGACCCCGTTCTCCCCCTCCTTAAGCTCGGCGAACCCCTTGCCGGTCATGTAGTTGTCGGCATCGGAGATCTGCGCCTCATACTCGGGCAGGATGGCGCGCAGCTGCACCCCCTTGAGGTGGTTACCGCTCTCGAGCAGGCCATTGATGCGGATGACGGGGCTCACCGCCGCCACCCCGGGCTGCGCCAGCAGATACTCTCTTAGCCCGGGCCAGTCGGCGATGGGCGACTCGACCGCGTCGAGCTCCCCCTGGGGGATCACGGTCAGCACCCGGTTTTTGAGCTCACGCTCGAAGCCGTTCATGGCCGAGAGGCCGAGGATCAGCGCCATCACCCCGAGGGCGATGCCGATAAGCGACGAGGCCGAGATAAACGAGATGAAGCCATTGCGCTGACGCGAACGGCTATAGCGCAGGCCCAAGAAGAGGGGCAGCGGCTTGAACATCAGGCAACCTCCGCCATCACGCCGCTCACCAAGGTAACCCGGCGATGCAACTTGGCCGCCAGACCCAGATCGTGGGTCACCACCACGAAGGCGGTGCCCAGCTCGCGGTTAAGTTCGCACAAGAGCTCATAGACGGCGGTGGCGCTGGCATGATCCAGGTTGCCGGTCGGCTCGTCGGCAAGCACCAGGCTCGGCTCCCCAACCAGGGCACGGGCGATGGCCACCCGCTGGCGTTCACCGCCGGAGAGTTCGGAGGGCCTGTGATTCAGACGATGGGAGAGGCCGACCCGCGCCAGCATGGCCGCCGCCTTGTCGCTCGCCTCCTTGACACTGGCGCCACCGATGAGCAGGGGCATGGCCGCGTTTTCCAGTGCGCTGAACTCGGAGAGCAGGTGGTGGAACTGGTAGACAAAGCCCAGCTCCCGGTTACGGAAACGGGCCTGCTCACCGCTGCTCCAACCGTGAATATTCTGGCAGCGAAACAGCACCTGCCCCGAGGTGGGGTTATCCAGGGCGCCGAGCAGGTGCAGCAGGGTGCTCTTGCCCGAGCCTGAGCTGCCGACCACCGCCAGCATCTCCCCCTGTGCCACGGTGAGATCGATCCCCTTGAGCACAGGGGTCTCGAGGGTTCCCTCCCGATAGACATGGTTAATGGCCAGGCACTCCAGCAACGGCTTGTTCATCGACATGCTTGCAACTTCCAACTTATTCATAACGAAGGGCCTGGGCCGGGCGAACGCGGGCAGCCCGGGCGGCAGGATAGAGGGTGGCGCTGAAACTGAGCAGCACGGCACCGAGCAGGATCACCGCCACCTGCAGGGGCTCGACGATGACCGGCAAGCCGGCACCGCCAGCGGCCATATAGAGGTTGAGTCCGATGGCACTGAGCAGCGGGTTGAGACCCAGCGTCAGCGCCAGGCCCACCAGCCCACCGGCGAGGGCACCGACGACACCGCTCGAGGCGCCCAGCACCATGAAGATGCGCACCACGGCCGATTCGGTCATTCCCATGGTACGCAAGATGGCGACTTCGCTCTCTTTATCACCGACCACCATGACCAGGGCCGAGAGGATATTAAAGGTCGCCACGGCGATGATGAGCACCAGCATCAGCCCCATCATGCGCTTCTCCATGGCCACGGCCTGGAACAGCTCGCCGCGCTCGCGGCGCCAATCCTGCCAGATCAGCTTTTCGGGCAGCGGCTGGCTCACCAGGCTGTCGACCGCGAAGGCATCGTCGAGCCACAGGCGCAAGCCGCCGACCTCGTCGGCGGGCAGGCGCAGCAGGCGCTTGGCATCGCTCAGATTGATGAGGGCTATCTGGTTGTCCACGTCGGCGCCCACCCCGAAGATGGCGGAGACGGTAAAGAGACGCTGGGCCGGCACACGGCCGAATGGGGTATAGCGACTCCCCTCGGTCAGCAGCAGCCGCACCTGATCGCCAACGCTGACCCCCAGGTTACGCGCGACCCCCTGCCCCAGCACTATGTGGTAGCTACCCGGGATCAGGGTATCGAGGGAGCCCGCCTGCATCTGGCGATGCAGCAAGTCCCCGGCAGGCCAGCGCTCAGGGTCAATACCCTGCACGCTGACGCCGGTCAGTTGACCCGGGCTCTGGAGCATCCCCTCGGTGGCCAGCATGGGCGCGACCGCCTGAACATGAGGCAGGGCCGCCAGCGCGTCGGCCAATCCGGCCGGGGGCACCAGACGCCCCTCGCTGCCGGTCACCACCGCTTGGGGAATGACCCCCAAGATGCGTCCTTTCAGCTGTCCTTCGAAGCCATTCATGACCGAAATCACCACCATCAGGGCGGCGACCCCGATGGCGATGCCAAAGGTGGAGAAGAGGGAGATAAAGGAGACGAAACGGTTACTGCGTCGTGACCCTGCGTATCGCAGGCCTATGGCCAGCGCCAAAGGCTGAAAAAGTCCGGTCTTCAAGGATCTGCCGTTGCCAAGAAAATAAGATACCGGATAATAATGGGAAACGGTCCATGACAACAAGGGATAGCCGCCATGCACGAAGAGTTCTTCAGTGTCGTCCACTCGCTACCGGTGAACGTAATTCCGGTTCAGGGGAGCCACCTTCCCTCGCTCGACGAGCTGGAGGCCGAGATGCCCGAGCCGTTTCGCATCGCATCGGCGATCTCTGCGATCGATCTTGGCACCAGCCGCCTGATCCGGGCCCAGGGCAACGAGCACCTGTCGGACCTTATCGAGGTGATCAACCAGCAGTCGCGCAAGATAGACCTCATCATGGGCTATGTGCTGGCCGTTCAGGATCACCCGGAGCACCGCTTCCATACCCTGCGCCTGGGTGGCGGCGATCTCCACTACCTGTTCCCCTTCGAGGGGCACGGTGAGCCCCCCAAGACCGGCCAACTGATGCGCCTCAAGATCTTCCTGCGCGAAGAGGCCTCGGCCGTCTATTGCTATGGCCGGGTCAAGGCGATCACCAAGGGTGAACATGGCCACCATGTGGAACTCGACTATGCGCGCATCCGCGAAGAGGATCGCGAACTGCTGGTCCGCGCCAGTCTGCATATCCAGTCCCGTCAGCTCAAACAGCGCTCTGCTGAACGTAATCGATAATCCAGCCCCATGACTCGACTCTCTCTGCCAGCGTTGCCGCGCAAGGCTGGCCTGAAACTGACCCTGGGTAACCTCACAGGTTGTGCCCTCGCACTGACTGTCAGCGAACTGGCTCGCCAGCATGATCATCCCATCTTGCTGGTCACGGCCGATACCCCGAGCGCCTTGCGCCTCGAGCAAGAGCTCGCGTTTTTACTCGAGGGAAGCGACTGTCCCGTGCTGCTGTTCCCGGACTGGGAGACGCTGCCCTACGACACCTTCTCGCCCCATCAGGACATCCTCTCCCAGCGTCTCGAGACCCTCTACCGTCTCCCGACCATGGCCCAGGGGATCATCATAGTGCCGGTCACCACCCTGATGCTGCGCTGCCCCCCGCGCAGCTATCTGGATCGCTTCAGTCTGCAGCTGAAACAGGGCCAGCGTCTCTCGCTGCAGGGGCTGCGTTCACGGCTTGCCGAGGCGGGCTATGTGGCGGTTGAGCAGGTGCTGGAGCACGGCGAGTTTGCCGCCCGCGGCTCCCTGCTCGATCTCTTCCCCATGGGCAGCCAGACGCCTTATCGTATCGACTTCTTCGACGACGAGGTGGACTCCATCCGCCCCTTCGATCCCGAGACCCAGCGCTCCCGGGATCCGGTTGCGCGCGTCAACCTGCTGCCCGCGCGCGAGTTTCCCACCGATGAAGCGGCCATCGAACGTTTTCGTGGTCACTACCGGGAACATTTCGAGATCTCCCGCGCCGACGGGGCCATCTATCAAGAGGTGAGCAAGGGTCGCTGGCCGGCGGGGATCGAATACTACCTGCCGCTCTTTTTCGACGAGACGGCCCGCCTGTTTGACTATCTCCCCGCACAGAGTCTGCTCGTCACCGTCGGCGATACCCACGGCGCAGCCCAACGCTTCTGGGGAGACATCCAGCAGCGTTACGAGGATCGGCGCTGGGATCTGAGCCGCCCCCTGCTCCCTCCCATGGCCCTCTATCTGCCGGTAGAGCAGCTCTTTGCGAGCCTCGGCGACTATGCCTGGGTGACGCTGCAAGAGGGCGCCGGCACGCCCCACGATCTGGCGCTGACACGGCTGCCCGAACTCACTCTGGATCACAGTCAGGAGCAACCGCTGGCCGCCCTACAGCACTTCCTGCAAGGCTTTGCCGGCCGCGTCCTGTTCACTGTGCCCAGTGAAGGGCGGCGCGAGGCCTTAAAGGATCTGCTGGTCCGCATCGATCTCAGACCCGGCACTGTGCCCACTCTGGAGCACTTCCTGGCCGGTGACGACGCTCTTGCCATCCTGGTCTGTCCCCTCGAGGGAGGGGTCATTTTGCCGGACGGCAAGGTGGCCATCATTACCGAGAGCGAGCTGCTCGGTGGTCGGGTGCGCAGCCAGCGCAAACGCGAACGCGCCAAGCAGCTGAGCTCGGATGCGGTGATCCGCAACCTCGGCGAGCTGACCCAGGGCCAGAGCGTGGTGCACCTCGATCACGGCATCGGTCGCTATCTCGGGCTCGAGACCCTCAGCGCCGGCGGGTTGCCCACCGAGTTTCTCACCCTGGAGTATGCCGGTGGCGACAAGCTGTTTGTGCCGGTCACCAGCCTGCACCTCATCAGCCGCTACACGGGCTCGGACAATCCCCCCTGCCACAAACTCGGCGGCGAGGCTTGGACCCGCGCCAAGCGCAAGGCCGCCGAGAAGGTGCGCGACGTGGCGGCCGAGCTGCTCGACATCTACGCCCACCGGGCGGCGCGCAGCGGCTTTGCGTTCCGTCACGAGCGGGAGGCCTACCGCCAGTTCTGCGCCGGCTTCCCGTTCGAGGAGACCGAGGATCAGCTCAACGCCATCAACGCCGTGCTCGGCGACATGTGTCAGGCCAAGAGCATGGACCGCCTGGTGTGTGGCGACGTGGGCTTTGGCAAGACAGAGGTGGCAATGCGCGCCGCCTTTGTGGCCGTGCACGGCGGCAAGCAGGTGGCGGTGCTGGTGCCCACCACCTTGCTCGCCCAGCAGCACTACGACAACTTCCGCGATCGCTTCGCCAACTGGCCGGTGCGGGTCGAGGTCTTGAGCCGCTTTCGCTCCGCCAAGGAGCAGAGCAGCGTGATGAAGGAGCTGGCCGATGGCAAGGTGGACATCATCATCGGCACCCACAAGCTGCTGGGGTCCGATCTCACCTTCAAGGATCTCGGCCTGCTCATCGTCGACGAGGAGCACAGGTTCGGGGTGCGCCAGAAGGAGAAGATCAAGGCTCTGCGGGCCGATGTGGACATCTTGACCCTGACCGCCACCCCGATCCCGCGTACCCTCAACATGGCCATGTCGGGCATGCGCGATCTCTCTATCATCGCCACCCCGCCCGCCAAGCGCCTGGCCATCAAGACCTTCGTGCGTCAACACGACCCGGCCGTGGTGCGCGAGGCTGTGCTGCGGGAATTGAAGCGCGGCGGACAGGTCTACTACCTGCACAACGACGTCGAGAGCATCGACAAGTGCGCCAGCGATCTGGCCGAGCTGCTCCCCGAGGCCCGGATCTCGGTGGCCCATGGCCAGATGCGCGAGCGCGAGCTCGAGCGGATCATGTCGGATTTCTACCACCAGCGCTTCAACCTGCTGGTGTGCACCACCATCATAGAGACCGGTATCGACGTGCCGAGCGCCAACACCATCATCATGGACCGGGCAGATCACTTAGGCTTGGCCCAGCTGCACCAGCTGCGCGGCCGGGTCGGTCGCTCTCACCACCAGGCCTATGCCTATCTGCTCACCCCTCATCCCAAGCTGATGACCAAGGATGCGGCCAAGCGGCTCGAGGCGATCGCGTCGCTCGAAGATCTCGGTGCCGGCTTTGCCCTGGCCACCCACGATCTGGAAATCCGCGGCGCCGGGGAGCTACTCGGGGACGATCAGAGCGGCCAGATCGAATCGGTGGGCTTCACCCTCTACATGGAGATGCTGGAGCAAGCGGTCGAGGCGCTCAAGAGCGGCAAGGAGCCGGCCCTCGACACCCTGCTCTCGGATCACACCGAGGTGGAGCTGCGCCTGCCGGCCCTCTTGCCGGACGATTACCTGCCGGACGTCAACATGCGCCTGTCCATGTACAAACGCATCGCCAGCTGTGCCTCACAAGAGGAGCTCGATGAGCTGAAAGTCGAGCTTATCGATCGCTTCGGCCTGCTGCCCGAGGCGACCAAGACGCTGCTCGAGATGGCGGCCCTGCGCCTTGGGGCCACCCACTTGGGGATCAAGCGCCTGGAGATGAGCGAGCGCGGCGGCTATCTGGACTTTTCCGAGAAGACCTCGGTAGACCCCGCCTTCCTGGTGCGCCTGCTCACCGAGCAGCCCCGCATCTACAAGATGGAGGGGCCGAGCCGACTGCGCTTTAACGTGGTGACCGGCGATCGCGAGAGCCGCCTGAGGGTGGTCGGCGATCTGCTCGCCGAACTCTCCCGCCACAAGATGGCGTGAGTCGATAACAAAAGAGGGCAGCCGAATGGCTGCCCTCTTGCTTTGGCTAGGCGAACCCGCCCTCAAGCGGCCAGGCTACGCAGCCAGGCGATCTCTTCGCCCCAGATGTTCTCGTCTATGGTCTCGAGGATGAGGGGAATGCGATCGAAGCGGGCGTCGTTCATCACATAGTGGAACACCGCCTCACCGAGATTTCCCTCGCGCAGGCTGTGGTGACGATCGACCCGACTGCCGAAGGTACACTTGGCACCGTTGATGTGCATCCCCTTGAGGTACGAAAAACCCACGAGGCGCTCGAAGTCGCCAAACACCTGCTCGCATCCCGCGAGGGTGCGCAGATCATAGCCGGCGGCAAAGGCGTGGCAGGTGTCGAAGCAGATGCCGACCCGCGACTTGTCCTCGACGCCGTCGATGATGGCGGCCAGTTGCTCGAACGACCAACCGAGGTTGGTCCCCTGGCCCGCCGTGTTCTCGATCACCGCCGTGACCCCCTGGGTCTGCTCCAGGGTCCAGTTGATGGACTCGCTCACCAGCTTGAGGCTGACCGCCTCGGGTAACTTGCCGAGATGGCTGCCAGGGTGGAAGTTGAGGTAGCACAGCCCCAGTTGCTCGCAGCGGCGCATCTCGTCGAGAAAGGCGTCGCGGGACTTGGCCAGCCCCTCGGGCTCGGGGTGGCCCAGGTTGATGAGGTAGCTGTCGTGGGGCAGCACCTGCTCGGGCAGGAAGCCCGCGCGCTCCATGCCGCGCTTGAAGGCATCAATGGACTTGGGCGTGAGCGGCGCGGCCTGCCACTGGCGCTGATTCTTGGTAAAGAGGGCGAAGGCGTTGGCGCCGATGGCCTCGGCACGGGCTATGGTGTTCTCCACGCCGCCGGCGGCGCTGACGTGGGCTCCGATATATTTCATGGTCTCTCCTTATTGCGCGGCCATTATGCCCTCCCCCTGGCGACACACCAACCGCCCCGCTCCGATAGGGGCAAGCGATCCCCTCGATGACCCCCTCTGTGCCCCACCTCACAGAGCAAACAAAACAACAATGAAAACAATTATCATTTGTTGTCATGAAAAATAAGCTCGGCTACAATGCCGGCTCTTTGCCTCGGGAAGACTCTTGTGATTCCACCGCATAACCGCGTCAACTCTGCTGCGCCTATTCACCTAGCCTTACTTATCAATATGTTATCCATGGGTAGCATGATGATGGTGATGCCGCTCGGGCCGGATCTGGTCACGGCGCTGGGGATGCCGGCAGAGCAGACGGGTTACTTCAGTGGTGGCGCCACCCTGGGCGCCGCATTGATGGGACTCATCGCCGCGCCCTGGCTGGATCGCTTCAATCGACGCAGTGCCTTGCTCCTGTTGATCGGCGTACGGTTTGCGCTGCTCATGGCCTGCGCCCTGGCCCCCGACAGCGATTGGCTGCTGCTGATCTTTATTCTCTCGGGCTGCGTCGCCGGCCCCCTCGCCGCCGTAGTGATGGCATCGGTACTGGATCTGGTCCCCCCGGCAGAGCGGGGACGCCGGCTGGCCTATGTCTCCATGGCGTTTTCCCTGGCCGCGATCTTGATCGTGCCCGTGGCACTGACCCTGGCACAGTGGTGGGGCTGGCGGAGCCCGTTCCTGCTGCTGGGGGCCTGCGGCCTCATGCTCGCCCTGCTCGCGGCCCTCAGCTTCCCCTCCCTGCCGGTCAAGCAGGTTGCCGGAAACCGGGTCGGCGATCTGCTCAAGGCCCCGCTCTGTCAGGGCGCCCTGCTGGTCTTGAGCCTGCAGATGTTTGGCCACTTCCTGCTGATCCCCCACTTCGCCACCTATTTTCAGTTCAATCTCGCCTTTCCTCGCACCGGGATCGCGACCCTCTACCTGTGCGGCGGTCTGGCCAGCATGGCCACCCTGCGGCTGTGCGGCCGTTGGATAGACAAAGGCCAGGCCCTGGCCACCAGCCTTGTCACCAGCCTGTTGCTGCTTGCACTGACTTGGGCCGGATTTGCCGCGCCGATCGGCGTGCCCGTGTTGCTGCTCTTCACCCTCTTCATGGCGCTGAGTTCGGCGCGCTCGAGCACCACCCTGGCCATCACGGTGGCCATTCCGGCCCCGCACCAGCGCGCGGCCTTTATGGCACTCCAAGGCACGGTCACCAACGTCGCCGCCGCCTTCGGCAGCCTGCTCTCGGCGCGCTATCTGGTCTCGCAACCCGATGGCACCCTGCAAGGCTTTGCCGAACTGGCCTGGATCAATATTGCCTGCGGCCTGCTGGCCTGCGGCGGTGTCTGGCTCCTCATCCGGGGGCTGACACCCATCCCAGATAACAACAATCCCGAGTCTGGCCGCGCCAGACAAGGAAGTCAGTGAGCCATTGGCCGACTCGGCCACCCTTTATATTCATGGAGTTTTTGATAATGAAGCCCGCCGTTTTCCGTCTCAACCCGATCCTCATCGCCTTCGGACTCGCCTCCCTGCCCGCCATGGCGGCGCAGCAAAACGCCGACGAAACCATGGTCATCACGGCGACCCAGACCAAGCACACCGAGCTCTCGGCCCCGGCCAGCGTCTCTGTGATCACCCGTGCCGACCTGGATCAGATGAACGCCAACAACATCGGTGATGCGCTCAAGCACGTGACCGGCGTGAATGTGGTGGCCACTAACCCCACCGGTCGCAACGAGATCAAGATCCGGGGTATGGGTGGCGATTACACCCTGCTGCTGGTCAACGGAAAGCGCGTCAATGCCCGTGAGACCCTGGGTAGCGCCTATGGCAATGACTTCGACTTGGGCTCCATCCCCATGGCCGCTATCGAACGTATCGAGGTGATCCGGGGGCCCGTCTCCTCCCTCTACGGTGCCGATGCCTTGGGCGGCGTGGTGAACGTCATCCTGCGTCAAGCCAAGGAGCAACCTGAAGCCGCATTTGGCTACACCCGCTCCATTCCGACCAAGGGCGAGGGTGGCGATGCCAACCGCGGTAGCGCTTATGTATCGGGTGCTTTGATCGATGACAAACTGCTGGGTAATCTTGTCGTCGAAGGGTACCAGCGCGATCGCTGGCGCAGTGAACAATCCAACAATCCGGGCGCGGATGCTCTGGAAAAACGTGAAGTGGTCAATGTGCTCTCCAGCCTGAAGTGGCTGGTGACGCCGAATCAGGACATCGACCTGGATCTCGGTTACAACCAGAACGACATCGACAGCTACTTCAACAACGTGCCCCGTGCCCCGACGGCGCCGGCCGCCCCCCATAACGTGCAAAAGCTTGACCGCCTGAGCCTGGGCCTCGCCCATAACGGTCGTTGGGAGCAGTTTGACAGCCGTCTGCGCTACTACGTCGAGCAGACCGACCTGATGGACGACTCCCAGCTCAACGGGGGCGCCGCCGATATCACCCAGACCAACAATACGGTAGACGGTCAGGTGAGCGGCTATCTGGGCGAACACCTACTCACCAGCGGGGCAGAAATGCGCAAGACTGAACTCGAGCACAGCCGCAACATCACCAGCGGTAGTGTCGATGCCAGCCAGAGCGCCTTCTATCTGCAAGATGAGTTCAGCCTGGGCGATCTGGCCCTGACCCTGAGCGGGCGCCTCGATCACCACGACACCTATGGCAATGAGTTCAGCCCACGTGCCTACGCTCTTTATAACCTGAGCGATGAGTGGGTGGTGAAAGCGGGAGCCGGCAAGGCATTCAAGGCGCCGACCCTGGCCCAATCGAGCGAAGGCTTTGCCACCACCGCCTGTCGTGGCGCCTGCAAGGTGATCGGTAACCCGAACCTCAAGCCAGAAACCGCCGTCAGTTATGAGCTGGGTACTGCCTACGAAGCCGATCGCTTCGGTGCCGGTATCACCGCCTTCCACAACGACATCGAGGATCTGATCCAGAGCGATCAGTGGGGCCCGGGCTACCGTCCCTCTGTGATGACCTATCTCAACGTCAAGAAGGCCCGGATCAAGGGGCTTGAGTTGACTGGCTGGTTTGACCCCATCGAAAGCGTCAAGGTCAGCACCAACTGGACCCGTCTCGACTCCGAAGACCGCAGCACAGGTCGGGATCTGACCAAGACCCCGGATCACACCGGCAACGTCATCCTGGCATGGCAAGCCAGCGAGGTCGTGAGCACCCAACTCTCCTGGCAGTATGTGGGGAGCCAATACCTGACGGTTCCCCTGCTTAAGGCCCAGACCTTCAAGTCCGACAGCTATCAGACTGTGGACGTGAACACCAACTGGAAGGTCACCAAGGCGCTGGACTTCAAGCTCGGTCTCACCAACCTGACCAACACCAAGCGTGACCAGGTGGCCACCGATGCGGACTTCATCCTGGAAGGGCGCACCGTCTACGCCGGTATCGACTACAAGCTGTAACCCCCAGGGGCCCGGGCAACCGGGCCCTTTTTCACGCTATCGAAACATAAGGAGTCACTGGGTGCTTAGCCATCACGCTCGCCTGCTCTGGCTGGGGCTCGCGCTTGCTCTGCTGCTCTGCGGCCTCTCCATGTCCACCGGCGCCGGTCTCTACGGTGCACGGGAAGTCTCCGGTTATCTGCTGGGGGACCCCGCCCTGATGGCCGACGAGAAGCTGGCCATGATCATCGAAACCCTGCGCCTGCCGCGCACCCTCTGCGCCCTGGTGGTGGGTCTCTCTCTCGCGCTGGCCGCCTCTTTGCTGCAAAGCGCCACCCGCAACCCGCTGGCCGAACCCGGTCTGCTCGGCGTCAACGCCGGCGCCGTCTTCGCCCTGGTCATCGGCATGACCTGGTTTGGGGTCGAATCGGCCTATGGCTACCTGCTCTGGTCCGGCATGGGGGCCCTCGCGGGCAACCTGATTGTGCTGGGTCTTGGCCTCATGGTGGGCCGCGCCCACCCCCTCAAGCTTATTCTGGTCGGAGTCGCCCTCTCGGCCACCTTTGGCGGCCTATCCAACTTTCTGCTGCTCTCCAACAAAGTCGTGCTGGAGCAGTTTCGCTTCTGGAATCTGGGCTCGCTCAGCGCCTCGACACTGGATGGGGTGCTGACCGTCATCCCCTTCGTGCTGGTCGCCCTGCTGCTGACCCTGCTGCTGTGCCGCCCGCTCACCCTGATGCAGATGGGCGACGGCCAGGCCCAGGCTCTGGGCATACGGCCAACCCCGGTGCGCCTCGGCGTGCTGCTGGCCACCACCCTCTTCACCGCCTGTGCCATCGCCATCGCCGGGCCCATCGGCTTTATCGGTTTTCTCGCCGCCTACTGCGCACGCCGGGTCGCACCGGTTCGCCTCGCGCTGCAGATCCGTTTCTCGGCCCTGTTCGGCGTGCTGTTTCTGCTCTCGGCCGACATCCTGGCGCGCTGGCTGATTCAACCGTTCGAGCTGCCAAGCGGCGTGATCCTGGCGCTCATCGGCGCCCCCGTGCTCATCCTGGTGGTGCGCAGCGGCGGTTTCCGCTCCATGATGACAGTGAAATAAGGGCGCACTCATGCATACCGTTTCCCCGACCGGCACCCTGCGTCTGCGCCTTGGCACCGGTTCACTCCTGCTCAACCGCCGCGCTTGGCTTATCACGCTCGGCCTGCTGCTGCTGCTCACCCTGCTCTGTGCCCTGGCCCTGGCCCTGGGGTCGGGACGACTCACCATGGGGGGCGTGATCCAGACCCTGCTGGGTCAGGGCAGTCGCCTCGATGAGATCACCGTCTTCAAGATCCGCATGCCGCGCATCCTGGCGGTATTGGTGGCAGGCGCCGCCATGGGCCTCTCCGGCTGTCTGGTGCAGACCCTGGTGCGCAATCGCCTCGCCACCCCGGACATGATAGGGGTCAACGAGGGGGCGTCGCTGGCCATCATCATCTTCTCTCTCTACCTCACCCTCGGCAGCTGGCCCTGGTGGGCCGCCCCCCTCGGCGCCCTGTTTGCCGCCCTGGTGCTCTATGCCCTGTGTAACAAGCCGGGGGAGCAGGGCTACCTGTTCGTAGTCATTGGCATCGGTGTCTCCGAGCTGATGAACGCCCTGGGCGAGTTTCTCATGTCCACTCAGCCCCTGGTGCATCTCACCAGTCTGTACCTGTGGAACATGGGGAGCTTCGTGGGGCTGAGCTATTCCACTGTGGTGCCGGTGGCCCTGCTGATCCTGGTCTTCTGTCCCTGGATTGTCGCCCTCTCGCGGGATCTGGCCGTGCTGCGCCTCGGCCCCGTCACGGCCCAGAGCCTGGGGGTGCGGGTGAACCGGGTCCAGCTGGCCGTGCTGGTCCAGGCCATCATGGTCGCGGCGCTCGGCACCGCCATCGGGGGCCCTGTGGTCTTCATTGCCATGGCGGCGCCCATCCTCGCCTCCTGGCTGACCCGCGATCGCGTGGTTCCACTCTGGATTGCTGCCCTGTGTGGCGCCCTGCTGCTGCTCGCCAGCGACACCCTGGTTCGGGTGCTGGCCGACCCTCATGAGGTCGCCACCGGCATCATGACCCGTATTCTCGGCGGCCTGCTGCTGCTGATCACCTTGCTTAAAGACCGACAAGGGGCCGACTGATGACCCTCTCCGCAACGCACCTTCAATTTGGCTATGGGCAGACGCCCCTGTTTCACGATCTCTCCTTCAGCCTCCCTCAGGGCAAGCTCATCGGCGTGGTCGGCCCCAACGGGGGGGGAAAGTCCACCCTGCTCAAGCTGCTGGCCGGGCAGATCCGCCCCGATGCCGGAGAGGTGACCCTCAAGGGTAAATCCCTGGCCCGCTACGGCAGCAAGGCCCTGGCCAAGGAGCTCGCCTACCTGCCCCAGCGCCCTCTGGTGCCCGCCGGCATCGACGTGGAGCAGCTGGTGCAATATGGTCGCCATCCCCATCAGGGGTGGTTCAATCAATGGAGCGAAGAGGATGCGCGCAGGGTGCGCTGGGCTTGCGAGCGGATGCAGCTTGAGCCCATCTTGCATCAGAGCGTCGCCTCCCTTTCCGGTGGCCAGGCCCAGCGGGTATGGCTCGCCATGGTGCTGGCGCAGAATGCGGATCTCATCTTGCTCGACGAGCCGACCAGCGCCCTGGACATAGGTCATCAGACCGAGGTGATGGAGGCCATCCACCAGATCACCGCCGAGGGGAAGACGGTGCTCATCGTTATCCACGATCTGGCCACCGCCGCCCGCTATTGCGACGAGTTGATCGCCCTGGGGGGCGGGACGATTCAGGCCATGGGCCCCGCCCGCGAGGTGATCACCAAGGGCCTTATCGACAGCCTCTACCAGACCGATGTGGACATACTGCACGCCCCGGGCGACGGGGCGCCCGTCATAGTGCCGCGCCGCCAAGCGCAGGGGATCTTGCGCCGTCAGGCCTGACCCATTAAAGACCGCCGTGATGGCGGTTTTTTATGGCCTAGAGCAGCAGCCAGGTGAGCACGCCCCCCTCCAGGGGGCGCCAGCGCAGGGTGCAGTGCCAACCGGCAGGCAAGCTGCCGCTGAGAGGGGTTTTCAGAGCGAGGGTGATCTCTCCCTCCCTCAGGCAAAGGCAGCTGGCATCGAGAAAATCGAAGTAGCGCCCCACCCTGGGATAGAGGGCCTTGAAGAGGCTCTCCTTGGCCGAGAAGAGCAGGGTCAGGGCGCGGGCCTCCCCCAGAGATGAGCGCGCCAAGCGTCCCCACTCGCCCTCATCGGCGATCACCGGCCACAGGCGCAGGGCCTCTCCCTCATCGAGCCAGGCCTCCATGTCGAGGCCAATGCCGGCCGAGCCCGGGCGCACCGCGCACAGGGCAACGCCGACCGAGCCGAGCACTGTGTGGCTGATGCTCCCCTCGAACCCAGCAGGCCAGACGGGGGCGCGATCCGCACCGATCCCTACCTCATGGCCCGCGATCCCCTGCTCGAGCAGGGCCTGATGCGCCGCGAGCCGGCCCGCCAGAAACTCCCCCTGCCGCTTGGGTGCGGCCCGGCTCAAGGCCTCGGGTAACAGGAGCCCGGCGTCACCCCAGGCCTGGGGGCCAAAGCGTGCCGGATCAAAACAGACCCTGTGCCCCCACACCCCCAGATCCAGCGCCATCCTGTCTCGCTGGCGAATAAAACCGGCGCCTGCCGGTGTCAGCACGTCCACTCTCTTCCCCGGATCTCTCATTGCCACTTGGGGGGATTGTAACAGTACGGGGAAACCTATCACCACAAATACAAACCATTACCATTTGCGTCTGTGCTATCATGGCTCGCTCATTTGAACCCTGTTTTGCCACCCATAAGGACATAACGATGAAGTTTGCCTCTCCCCTGGCGGCCATGGTGATGCTGGCCGGCCTGTGTGCCCTGCCGGCCTTGGCGGCGGATACCCGTCAGATCACCGACGCCGATGGCAACACCCTGACCGTGCCCGCTCACCCCACCCGAGTCGTGGTCTTGAGCGAGATCGATCTCGACGCGGCCCTGACCCTGGGGGTCAAGCCGGTGGGTACCAGCAACGGACGCGGCCAGGCGACGCTGCCCCGCTATCTGCTCGACCAGGCAGGCGCCGAGATCACCGTGGTCGGGGATCTCGGTAACCCCAATCTGGAACGCCTCATCGATCTGGAGCCGGATCTGATCCTGACCGGTCAGGCCAAGCCCGAGCAGCTGCTCCTGCTCAACGAGATCGCGCCCACCGTGGTCACCGGCAAGTGGGGCGAGCCCTGGAAGCAGGTCTTCGAGCGCAGTGCCAAGGCGCTGGGACGCGAGGCCGAGGCTGAAGCCTTCATGAAACGCTATGCCGAGCGCCTCCAGGAGTCCCGTGCCCGTCTCGCCGCTCACCAGGGTGAGCGCCTGAGCATAGTGCGCTGGAATCCCAAGGGACCGAGCTATATGCACGGCTCCACCTTTGCCAGCAGCGTGGTCACCGAGATGGGGCTGACCCGTCCCCCCCACCAGATAGGCGACCACACCCCGCACTCCGCCGCCCTGAGCCTCGAGTCTCTCAACCTGCTCGACGGTGACTGGTTGGTGATCGGCACCCTGAGCACCAGCGGCGATGCGGTCGATGCCATGCGTCAGGCCGAGCAGACCCCCGCCTTCCAGCAGCTGACCGCCATCCGCGGCAAGCGCTTCGCGGCGGTCGATGGGTCCCTGTGGACCTCGGTCGGCGGCCCTCAAGCAGCCCTTGGCGTGATAGAAGACGTGGAGCGCCTGCTGGCCAAGCCCGATGCAACGCCCCTCACCCGCTGATCCCGCCCCCAAAAGAGAAAGCCCGCTGTCGCGGGCTTTTTTGTTTTAAGGAAGGGGCAGCGCCTTTCTGTCTATCTTGCCGCTGCCGCCCTTGGGCAGGGTGGGCAGCAACATGAGGCGGGCCGGCACCATGTAGTAGGGCAAGATGGCCTGCAGTCCCCGGCGCAGGGCGGGGCGGCTCAACGAGGCACCGGCTTTGGCCTCCACATACCCCACCAACATGGCTTCGTCCCCCTCGCCCCAGAGACGCACCGCCGCCTCCTGCACCCCGCTCTGGCGCCGCAGGGCCGCCTCTACCTCTCCCAGCTCGATACGAAAGCCGCGCAGCTTGACCTGATCGTCGCGGCGTCCGAGATAGAGGAAACGATCCGCCCCCAGCCGGCGGACCCGGTCCCCGGTGCGATAGAGGCGACGGCCGGCGTGAGTCAGCTGGGCCGCCTCGCCAAGATCGGGCCGCTCCCAGTAGCCGTCGAAGAGGGCCTCGCTCTCGATACAGAGCTCCCCCTCCCCCCGCTCGATGGCCGCCCCGCTCTCGTCGATGACCCAGTGGCGATAGCCGGGCAGGCTATTGGCCAGGGTCACCTCTCCCGCGGCGCTCGTCACCTCACCGACCATAGACCAGACGGTGGCCTCGGTCGGACCGTAGCAGTGCCACAGGCGCAGGGTGCGCCGGCACAGCTCGGCGGCAAGCCCGGGGTCGAGGGCCTCCCCTCCGCACAGGGCGGTGAGGTTCTCAGTGCCTTGCCAACCCGCCTTGAGCAGCATGCGCCAACTGGCGGGGGTCGCCTGCAACCAGTTGAGGCTGGCGTCCCCCTCGAGCAGGGCCAGGATCTTCATGGGATCCTTGTGCTCCTCGCCGCTGGCCACCGTCAGTCGCCCCCCGCCCCAAAGGGGGCCCAACATCTCGAGCAGGGAGATATCAAAGGCCGATGTGGTGATAAAGAGCCAGTGACACTCAGGGGTGAGACCGAGGCGCTCGGCAATCGCGCTCAGGAAACGGTGCAGGGCGCGACGGCTTATCACCACCCCCTTGGGCTCGCCGGTGGAGCCCGAGGTGAACATCATGTAGGCCGCCACCCCGTCGTCGACCCGGGGCCAGTGATCCGCGCTCCCCAAGCCGGCGCCACTCAGCGCCAGCCTGGGGATGCCCACATCCGGCCCCCCTTCGCCGTCGCACAAGAGGGCCGAGAGACGGGCCCGCCGGGCAATCGTCTCGAGACGCGCCGCCGGGAAGGCGGGATCCAGAGGCACAAAGGTCAGCCCCAGGCGCAGACAGGCCAGAAGGCTTGCCACCAGATCCGGTGAGCGGGTGAGATAGAGGCCCACCCGCTCCCCGACCGCCAGCCCCTCGAGCAGCCCCGCTATCTGGCCGACCCGCTCAATGAGCGCCCCATAGCTCAGGGTTTGCCCTCCCATGGTGATGGCCGGGGCGTCGGGGTTTGCCTCGAGGCGAGCCCGCAGGCTGCCGGCCAGATCGGCAGAGGCCAGGCCCCCGTTCACGGCGCTCATGCCATCACCTCTGCCGGGCTTTGGGCCTGCTCGCAGCAATAGGCAACCAGGGCCCTGATGTTGCCCTCGAAGCGCGCCATCAGCGCCTTGCTCGCGGCCCCGTTGAGCGAGCCCACCTGACGCAGGGTCAGCTCACCATCGAAGACGCCGCCGTGCAGGCTGATGAGCTCGGGGGGCAGGTTATCGGGATCGGACGGGCGACCCGGCGCCACCGGCAACGGCTGCCAGGGGCTGGCCGCCTCCCGATGGGAGACCCCCAGGTAGTTAAAGAGGATGGGGGCCAGGGGCAGCGTTTTCCCTTCGGGATGGTGGCTTCGCAGCACGTTAAAGCCCACCCCCTTGTCTGGCACCGACCTTAGCAGCCCCTTGATAGCTTGCAGCGACGCCGCCCAGTCACTCCTATCCTGCAAGGCCAGGGGGTAGGTGCTGGTAAACCAGCCCACGGTGCGGCTGACATCGAGATCCGGGGCGATCGCCTCACGCCCGTGCCCCTCGAGCATCAGGGTGTGGCGCTCCCCGTACCCCAGCTCGCGCAGGGTGCGCATCAGGGCGGCGAGCAGCAGCTCGGCCACCCGGCTCTCGAAGGGGCGATTCGCCTCGTCGATGAGACGGGCCGTAGTCTCCCTGTCCAGCCGCAGCAAGGCGGCCGCCGCCCGCCCGTCTACTGCGCGCTCCGCCAGCAGGGGGGCCGAGGCGGTCAGCAGCTGGGCACGCCAGAAGGGGAGCTGCTGCGCCGCCTGCGCCGCGTAGGCGGTGAGCCCCTCGCCCCACTGGCGATAGCTGCTCCCCTTCTCCCCCAGCGACTCGCCACGGCCGAGGCGGGCCAAATCATCGACCAGGATGCGCCAGGAGACGGCGTCAGTCACCAGGTGGTGCAGGGCCATGAAGAGCCCCTCGACCCGCTCTCCTTCCACGAGCAGGTTGTGCACGCGCGCCCAGGCCAGGGTGTGACCGCTGGCGGGATCGAACCCCTGTTGCAGGGCGGTGAGCCGTCCCTGCAGGGCCGCGTCATCGAGCCCGGCGGCATCGATGCGGTGCAGGGGTGGCAGGGGCAGCGCCTTGAGGTAGCTCTGCCCCCGGGGCGTCACCGCCAGGCGCAGGGCATCGTGGTGATCGCGCAGGACACGAAGCAGTGCCTTGAGCCGGTCATCCTCGATGCCGGCCGGCAGGCGCACTATCACCCCCTGGTTCCAGTGCTCGGCGCGCTCATACCCCTGCTCGAAGAACCAGTGCTGAATCGGATGCAGGGGGAATTCCCCCTCGAGCAGCCCCTGCTCGCTGCGAGCCTGGGCCCGGGAGGTACCGAGCAGGCGGCAGAGGCGGCGCACCGTCTTGGCCTCGAACACCTCCTTGACGCTGCAGTGCAGCCCCGCCTCCCGCAGCCGGGTGGTGAGGGCAATGCTCAGGATGGAGTCGCCCCCCAGGCGGAAGAAGTCATCCTCCACCCCGAGCGGTTGCTTGAGCACCGCCTGCCAGATCCCGAGCACCTGACGCTCGAGCGCCGAATCCGGCTCGGCGCGGCTCTCCTGCCACTCTATGGGGGGCAGGCGGCGCAGATCCAGCTTGCCGTTAGGGGTCAGGGGCATGCTCTCCAGCCAGCACAGCCGCGCCGGTACCATGTACTCGGGCAGCAGGGTGCCCGCCTGTTGCAACAGGGCCTCGGGGTCGGGGGTCTCGCCCCCTTGCTGCGTGGCATAGGCCACCAGGCGCCCCTGCATCACCACCACCTTGATCTGGCCGATGGCCGGGCAGAGCTCGGCCAGACGACTCTCTATCTCGCCGGGCTCGATGCGATAGCCTCTTAGCTTGATCTGCTCATCGAGGCGACCCAGGTACGCATACTGCCCATCCCGGCGCAGCCGCGCCCGATCCCCGGTGCGATAGAGGCGCACCTCGCTCCCCGCCAAGGTGCAGGTGATGAAGGCCTCTCTGGTGCGCTCGGGCAGGTTGAGGTAGCCCCGGGCCAGCCCAAGGCCCGCCAGACAGAGCTCTCCCGGCACGCCGGCAGGCACGGGGTGGCCCGTTTCATCGAGGATCACGGCCCGGATCCCCTGTACCGGACGCCCTATGGTGATGGGTTCACCGGGGCGCAGCCGGGTCGAGAGGGCCGTCACCGTGCACTCGGTCGGGCCATACATGTTGTGCAGGGCCACCCGGTCGCCCCAGCGCTCGACCAGGCGCTCGGGGCACGCCTCGCCCCCCACACCGATGGCACGGACAGCGCCGAGACTCGCGGGGGGAGTCAGGTTGGCCAGCAGGGCCGTGGGCAGGATCAGGTGGCTGGCGCCCCGGGCAATGGCCTCTTCGATCACCCCTTCACCGGGCTCGGCGAAGTGCAGGGCGGCGCCGCAATAGAGGGGAAGCAGGGTGGTCATGTTGCCCGCATCGAACGAGAGAGACATGCAGTTGAGCATGGCCCCCTCCGGCGCCAGCTCGAGGCGCGCCTGGTGATCCCTCATCAGATTGAGCAGGCCCCCCTGCTCCACCATGACCCCCTTGGGCAGGCCAGTGGTGCCCGAGGTGTAGATGATCTGGGCCAGCATGCCAGCGTCGCGGGGGCAGTGCGGGGGCTCGGCACCCTGCGGGCTCGGCTCGTGCAACGCCAGCTCGCCCAGCGGCTGGTAGGCGATGCCCCGACGCTCGCACGCCACGCCAAGGCGCGGGTCGGGAGCGCCCCCCAGCACCAGGGGAATGGCCGCATCCGAGATAATATGGGCGAGGCGCTCGGCAGGATAGGCGGGATCGAGCGGCACATACGCGGCGCCGGCCTTCCAGCAGGCGAGCAGGGCCACCACGAAGGCCGACTCGCGCCGGGCCTGAATGCCGACGGCCGCCCCCGCTTTCACCCCGCGGGCTTGCAGCCAGTGGGCCAGCCGGTTGGCCCTGTGCTCCAGCTCGGCATAGGTCAGGGCGCCATCATGGTCGCACACCGCCACCCCCAGGGGTCGCCGGCGCGCCGCCTGCTCTATGTGGCCGAGCAGGGTGTCGCGGCTCGGGTATTCCTTGGGCAGGGTGGCCAGCTCGGCGCCAACGCGCGCCTCTAGCCCCTCCTCCAGCGGCAACTGCCACACCGGGCTCTCCGGCGCCTCGAGCACCGCCCCCATCAGGTGCAGCAGGCGGTCGGCATAGGCCTCTATGGTCTCGCGCTCGAACAGGGCGGTGGCAAACAGCCAGTCCACCCTGACCGAGTCCATCAGCTCGGTCACCTTGACCGAGATGTCGGTCTTGGCGGGGAGCACGGGAGAGGTCTCCTCCACCATGCGGCAGCCCGGGATGAGATCGTCAAAGTCCACCTTGGCCTGATAGACCAGCATGATCTGGAAGATGGGGTTGATAGCGGTGGTGCGATCGGCGCCGATCGCCTCGGCCAGCGCCTCGAAGCGGTAGAGCTGGTGATCGAAGGCCGCCAGATCCTCCTCCCGGCACTGCTGCAGGTAGTCGATAAAGCTCGGATTCCCCTCGATGCGGGTCCGCAGCACCAGTGTGTTGACGAAAAAGCCCACCAGAGACTCTATCTCGTGGCGCTCCCGATAGGCGAGCGGGGTGCCGATCACCAGCTCCCGCTCGGCGCTCTGGCGCACCATCAGCAGGGCGAAGAGGGCGTGCAGGCCGATGAAGCTGGAAGTGTTGTGACGCTGACACAGGCGCTTGAAGCGGGCCCAGAGCCCGTTGTCTATGGTCGAGAAGACCAGCTCGCCGCCGCTCTCTTGATGGGCGGGCCTGGGCTTATCCAGAGGCAGCCCGTGCACCTCGGGGCTTCCCTGCAGCCGCTCGACCCAGAAGGGGCGAAACTCGGCGTGGTAGTCGAGAAAGCGGGGGGAGTTAAACCAGTGGGCATAATCGAGGTAGTTGAGGGCCAGCGGCGCCGGGGCATGGGCCTGCCCGGCCTGGAAGGCGAGGAAGGCCGGCTTGAGGTCGGCAAAGAGGTTTTTGACCGACCAGCCGTCGGAGATGATGTGATGCTGGGTGATAAGCAGCACATGCTCCCGGGGCTGCACCCGGATCAGGTGCACCCGGGTCAGATCCCCCCGGGTGAGGGAGAAGGGGCGCTCTATCTCCTCGCACACCCGCCGCGCCACATAGGCCTCGCGCTCGGCCACAGAACGCTCGCTCACCTCCTCTATGGTCAGGGTGAAGGGGGTGTGGGGCAGGATCTCCTGACGGCCCCGCCCCGCCTCGTCACGCACGAAGCGGGTACGCAGGCTGGGGTGACGGGCAAACAGGCTGTCGAAGGCAAACTCCAGCGCCGCCGTGTCGAGCTCACCGCGCACCCGGAAGTAGACCGGCATGTTGTAAAGGTGCGAGCTCTCCTCGTACTGCTCGATAAACCAGAGCCCGCTCTGGGAGGAGGAGAGCGGCCCCACCGCCAGCCCCTGCGCCTCGATGGGGGCCTCAAAGGCCGTGCGGGCACTCAGGCAGCGCACCAGCGCCTCCTTGTGCTCGCGGATGAGGGCGCCGATGGCGGGGGTGAGTGCCTCCTTGCTCGACTGGGAGACCAGTTGCCCCTTCTCGTTGAGGGCCAGCTTCACCCCCTGACGCTCCAGCTGCTTGAGCAGCCCTATCATGTTGTTCATCGTGTCTCTCCGGGGTCAGGCGCCGAGGGTGGCGCCACCGTCGACCACCAGGTCTTGTAGTGTGATATGGCTGGCCAGATCCGAGGCCAGGAAGAGGACGGCGGCGGCGACTTCCGCCGTGTTCGCCAGCTTGGCCAAGGGGATCCCCAGCTTGAACTGCTCCGGCAGGCCGGCGATGGTGCGGCTCAGCGCCCCCTCATCGGGTAGCATGCCCCGCAGCATGGGGGTATCGGTCGAACCCGGTGAGACCAGGTTGACCCGCACCCCGAAGGGGGCGAGCTCCAGCCCGGCGGTCCGGGTCAGGCTGCTTACCGCCGCCTTGGAGGCGCAGTAGGCGGCCATCTGCATGCGCGGTACGTGGGCCGCGTTGGAGCTCACCGTCACTATGCTGCCCCGCCCCAACCCCTTGAAGTGGGGGGTGACGGCGCGCAGCAGGGAGAAGACCGCCCCCGCATTGACCCCCATGCAGTCGTGCCAATCCTCATCGCTGAGGTGCTCGAGACTCCCCAGGCGCAGCACGCCGGCGGCGTTAACCAGCACATCGAGCCCCTCCTCGAGGAGCTCGGCGGCGCAGCGGCTGACCGCGGCCCCGTCGCGCAAATCGAGCTCGCGCACCCCGTAGGTGTAAGGGGGCTCGGGGAAGTGGAGATCGAGCCCCACCACAGTGGCCCCCGCCGCCACAAACTGTTCGGCCACGGCGCGACCTATGCCGCGCCCCGCCCCCGTCACCCAGACCCGTTTGCCGTCAAACTGCCATCTCATCTCGCTGTGCTCCCTCACCACACCATCTCCACACTCTCCTCCTCTGCGACCTGCTGGCCGTCGAGGAAACGACAAAAATCATCGAGACAGGGGTGATCGAAGAGATCCGACACCTTGACCTGCAGGCCAAACTCGGCCGCCAACCGGTTCACTATCTGGATGGTCTGCAAGGATTGCCCCCCCAGCTCGAAGAAGTTGTCGGTGGGGGTGATGGCACCAATGCCCAGGATCTGCTGCCAGATGGCCGCCACCTTCCCCTGGGTCTCGCTCTCCATCGTCACCCGGGTCTCGCTACTCAGGTAGTCGGCCAGCAGCCCCTTGCGGTCAATCTTGTTCGAGCCGGTACGCGGCAGCCTGTCGTAGTGGCGATAGTCGGTCGGGATCATGGCGGCGGGCAGCGCCCGGGCCAGCTGCCCCTTGATGGCGCGGCTGTCTCGCTCGCTGCCGGCCACGAAGGCCACCAAGCGGCGTACGCTCCCCTCGCTCACCCCCTGCACACAGGCCTCATCGACGCCGGGCAGGGCCAGCAGCCTCGCCTCCACCTCGCCGGGCTGGATGCGATAACCGCTTATCTTGAACTCGTTGTCGCGTCGTCCCAGATAGACGAAGCGCCCCTCCCAACGCACCCGATCCCCGGTGCGATAGACGCGGCGCTCTTCATTGCCGACCCGAAGCGAGTCGAAGCTGCCGCTGACTCCGCCCACATAGCCGTCGGCCAGTTGGGGACCGAGCAGCACCAGCTCCCCCTCCTCGGCGGGGAGATCCCCCTCACCCAGGATCAGGGCCTGCATCCCCGGCAGGGGCAGACCGATGGGCAGCTGGACCTGGGCGGGATCTTCCTCTTGCAGATCCTGGCTGGTCACCACCACGGTCGTCTCGGTGGGGCCATAGGTGTTGATGAGGCGCACGTCGCGCCGCCCCTGGCGTTGCCACTGGGCGAGTTGCTCCGGATAGACGGCCTCCCCCCCGATGATCACCACCTCGAGCGGAGCCGGAATCCCGACCAGCCCGGCCCCCAGGGCAACCACCCACTCGTTCCAGAAGGCGGTGGGAAGATCCAGATGGCTGATGGCCAGGGTCTCAATCCCCTCGACGAAGGCGGGTATGGAATCGAGCAGGGCGTCGGTGCGCAGCACCAGGGTGGCGCCGGCACTCAGGGTGGCAAACACCTCCTCGATGCTGGCGTCGAAGTTGAAGGGGGCAAACTGCAGCACCCGCGCCCCCGCCTGCAGTCGATAGCGGCACCGCGCCGCCGCCGCGAAGTGGTTGAGGGCCCCGTGCCCCACCGCTACCCCCTTGGGCAGGCCCGTGCTGCCCGAGGTAAACATCAGGTAGGCGGACGTCGCCTCACTCGGTGCCAGCCAGAGGCGGTCTTCGCTCACCAGTTCGCTCACCGGCAGCACACGGCCGCCAAAGATGGGCGCCAGGGTATGGCGATACGCCTCTTCGGTGATGAGGGTGGCGATCTCTCCCAGACGCACTATGTGCCCCTGGCGCTCGCCGGGCTGATCGGGGTCGAGGGGCACATAGACGGCGCCGGCCATCAGGATGGCGAGCTGGACCATGACCGCCTCGGGGCTGCGCGAGAGCATGACCCCCACCCGCTCACCGGGCAGGACCCCGGCCTCTTGCAGGGCGGCCGCCATCTGCTCGCAGCGGCGCTGCAGCGCCCCATAACCGATGCGCCGCCCCCCCTGCTCGAGGGCCACCCGCTCGGGGTGCTCCCGAGCGACCTGGGCCAGTGCATCGAGCACAGGGCGCACCACGATCGCCTCCTCTGCAGGCCCCGCGATGAGGGCATGCGCGCGCGCCTCGGCCAGCCAGGCGCCCTTGAGGGCCGCAAGGCTCAACTCGGGCTGCGCCAGCCAGCGCCCCAGCAGTGTCAGCAGGGTGTCGGCGATGGTGGCCAGCGCGGCGGTGGAGTAGCAGGCGGGGTTGGCGTCGAGATCCAGCGTCGGCACACCGTCAGCCCCCATCTGCACCTCGATGGTGAGATCCTCGACCGGTCCGGCACTGATGCTGAGGGTACGGGCGCTCAGGGGGCCGAAGCGGCGGGCATGATCGAAGGGCATGATATTGACCAGGGGGCCGAACAGACGCTTATCGCCCCCCACCAACCCCAGATCCCGGCGCAGGCTCTCGTAACGGTAGTGCTGGTGCTTGCGCACCGCGCGCTTGGCGGCGGCCACCTGGCGGGCGGTGCCGAGCAGATCGCCCGTCTCCTCCAAAGTCAGCGCCAGGGGGGTGATGTTCATCTGCATGCAGGGCACGGTCAGCGACGCCGAGCCGATGCGGTTCATCATCATCAGGCCAAGCAGGGCATGGGGCTCGCGACTTCCGAGGGAGAGCTGGCCGGCCAGGGTGGCCAGCAGCAGATCGGGCCAGCCGAGGCGATGCTGGTCGGCCACCCGCACCAAGGCCTGCCACAGGGCCGGGGGGAAGGCGCGACTCTCGCGAATAAACTCGGCGGCGATGGGGGCGCGGGTAGCACTGAAGCTGCGCACCGCAGGCCAGGCTTGCAACTGGCTCAGCCAGAAGTCGCGGGCGGCGGCGTTCTTGCCGCTCTCTTCACGCTGGCGCTCCTCGGCCAGCACCTCATCGAGGCGGCCGAAGGGCGAGGCAGGCCCGTCCTCCCCCGCCAGGGCCGCCTCATAGAGGGCGGCGACGCGCTGGAACAGCAGGGTGGTGCCAAAGCCGTCGAGGGCGATATGGTGCACGCAGCTGTAGAGGTAATCCCCGGCCTCTGCGCGCAGCAGGGCAAAGCGGCAGGGAGGCTCGCCGGTGAGATCGAACGGACGGCGCAGATCGCCCCAGGCCCAGGCGCGGACAGCCTCTTCGCCACCACTCAGGGTGAGCACCTGCCAGGCCAGGGGGGCCTCGTCTGCCACGAAGCAGACGGCGTCACCATCGGTCTCGACATGTCCCTGCAGCGCCTGACACTCGCGCACCGCTTGCCACAGTGCCTGCTGCAACAGGGCAGCGTCTACCCTGCCGTCGAAGGCGATGCACTCGGCCGTGTTGAACATGGCCTTGTCATCGTTGAGCAGATGGGCTGACCAGAGCCCCTGCTGGGGAATGGTGAGGGGGAACCGGCTCACGCTGTCACCTCCAAGGCGCTGCGTCTTTGCTCGACCAGGCGCCACCAGGCGTTGAGGGTGGGTGCGCGCGCCAGATCCACAAAGCTCAGCTCCACCCCGGCGGCGCGCCACTCGGTGAGCAGCCCCATGATGCGTACCGAGTCGAGACCATAGTCGATCAGGCTCTCGTCGGGGTCGAACGCCTCCTCCTCCTCATCAATGTGGCTGAGCAGCCGCGCCTTGAGCCCCTCATAGGTGAGCAGAGGCGTGGCGGCAGGCCCCATGGCCAGCGCCTCGGCGCAGGGGATCACCTTGCCGCAGCGGGTCGCCACGTAATCGAGGGCCATCTGATGCTCTTCTTGAGAGAAGTCGGCGATGCCGTCGGCCAGGAAGAAGGGCTGAATGTCGCGCATGAAGGCATCACAGGCGGTCATCATGCAGCCGATGTGGCCATAGATGCCGCCGATGATGAGCTGATCGCGCCCCTCCTCACGCAGCATCTCCTCGAGGGGAGAGCGATGAAAGGCGCTGTAGCGCCACTTGACCAGCACAGTATCGTCTTCCTCGGGGGTGAGCGCCGCGACGATGGCCTGCTGCTCGGGGCGCTTGGTGAGCCCGGCACCCCACATATCATTGAGCAGCGCTCTTTCCTCGGCGCTCTGCTCCTTGGGCTGGGCCGTGTAGTAGACCGGAATGCCGAGGGCCTTGCAGTGGCGGCGTACTGTGGCCAGACGCTCGACAAGGGCCACGACCATGGGGCTCTGCTCGCCGTAGAAGGCGGTGAAGTACTCCTGCATGTCGTGAATGAGCAGGGCGGCGCGCTTGGGGTCGAGGCGCCAGCTCACCTTGTTGCTCTTCCACTGGGTCGGCATAGGGTAGGAGGTCAGGGTTGGGATTGCCATGAGGTGTCGATTCCTTGTATTAGTTCGTGTCGAGAAGCCGCGCGATGCGGGCGCGCAGCCCCTGTTTGTCAATCTTGCCCACCGCCGTCATGGGCAGGGCATCGAGCGGCTCGAAGCGATCAGGCAGCTTGAATTCGGCCACGCCGCGCCCGCGCAGGAACTTGCGCAGGGCCAGGGGCTTGAGGGAAGGGTCAGAGGTGACGATGAAGGCGCAGCTTTTTTCCCCCATGACGCTGTCGGGCATGGAGACCAGGGCCGCCTGGCTGATGGCCGGGTGGTGGAGCAGCTGATTCTCGACCTCTTCGGCGGCGATCTTCTCCCCGCCCCGGTTGATCTGATCCTTGAGACGGCCGACCACGGTGAGGTAGCCGTCGGCGTCCTGTACCACCAGATCCCCGGAGCAGTAGAAGCCCTCGGCATCGAAGACCCGGGCGTTGTGCTCGGGGCTCTGGAAGTAGCCGCGAAAGGTGTAGGGTCCCCGGGTGTGGAGGGCGCCGCTCTGACCGGGGGGAACCGGCAGCCCCGCTTCATCCAGGATGCGGATCTCGTCATCCGGGCACATGGGGCGCCCCTGGGTGTGCAGCACTTTTGCCTCGGGATCCCCCAGCCGGGTGTAGTTGACCAGGCCTTCGGCCATGCCAAACACCTGCTGCAGGGCGCAGCCGAGCTCGGGCTCCACCCGCCTTGCCACCGCCTCGGGCAGCTTGGCGCCGCCGACCTGCAGCAGGGTGAGCGACGAGAGGCTGGCCCGGGCGGCCGAGTCCAATGCCACCGCCTCTAGCCAGAGAGAGAGCGCCGGTGGCACCAGGGCCGTCATGGTGACGCCGTGACGCTCGATGAGGGGGAAGCAGCCATCGGGGCTCGGGTTGGGGGCCAACACCAGGGCCCCGCCAGCCTCAAACACCCCCAGAGCCCCGGGGGAGCTTAAGGGGAAGTTGTGCGGGGCCGGCAGGGCGCACAGATAACGGGTTTTCGGACTCAGCCGGCAGATCTCGGCACTGCGCCGGACGCTGTAGTAGTAGTCGTCGTGGGTGCGCGGGATGAGCTTGGGGGTGCCCGTGCTCCCCCCGGAGAGCTGGAAGAAAGCCACCTCGTCGGCCGGCGTCGGGGCAAAACCGGTCACCTCCCCTGGCGCCAGCCAGTGGGCGAGGCCCTGACTCCCTTCAACGCCGTCGAGCAGGGTCAGCTCGGCCCCGATGTCGGCCAGCAGCGCCTCTCCCCCGTCACTGCCGGCAAAGAGAGGATGAGCAACGGCGCCGATGAAGAGGCGTGGACGAATCTGCCCGGCATAGGCCAGCAGCTCGAGGCGGCTGTGACTGAAGAGGGCGTTGACCGGCGCCACCCCGGCTTTGAGCAGGGCGAAGAGGACGATGTAAAACTCGGCCACGTTGGGTAGCTGCACCAGGGCGGTGTCACCGTGCCCCAGCCCCCGCCGGGCCAACTTTCCTGCCAGCAGACTCGAGGCGGCATCGAGCTCACGATAGGTAAAGACGCGCTCGTCGCAGAAGATGGCCGGCGCACTCGGGTCGCGCTCGCATTGGCGACTGAGGATCGCCGTGAGCGGCTCACCGCGCCAGTAGCCCTTGCGGCGGTAATGCTCGGCCAGATCATCGGGCCAGCGGCTGTAGGGAATGGGGCGACTCATAGGGCCACCTCACAGTCCACGCCCAGGGCTCTTAACATGGTGCCAAGCTTGGTGCCGGTCTCGGCCCACTCCATGGCGGGATCGGACCCTGCCACTATGCCGGCCCCAGCAAACAGCTCGACCCTGTGGCCATCGAGCACGCCGCAGCGGATCACCACGGCCCACTCGCCGTTGCCCCGGCTGTCACACCAGCCGACGATGCCGCTAAAGAGGGCACGACGAAATGGCTCCCGCTCCCGGATAAACTGGCGTGCCAACTCGGTCGGATAACCGCACAGGGCCGGCGTGGGATGAAGGCGACAGGCCAAGGGCAGCACGCCCACCTCAGCAGAATGAAGCTCGCCCCGGATCGGCGTGCCCAGGTGCCAAAGGGTGTCGGTGCTCATCAGGGTGGGGCTCGCGGGAATCGCCAGCGCCCGGCAATGAGGGGCAAGCACGCGACGGATCTCGTCGATCACCAGCCTGTGCTCATGCTGATCCTTACCCGAGGCGAGCAGCGCGTTGGCCACCGCACGGTCTTGCTCGGGGGCGCTGCCCCGCTTGGCCGAGCCGGCCAGGGGATGGGTAAAGATCTCGCCGTCGCGCACCCGCAGCAGCAGCTCGGGGCTGGCCCCAAGCAGGCAGCGACCGCCGCCCAGGGGAAGGGAGAAGTGAAACGCGTGAGGGTTTTGGCTGACCAGCCGCTCGAGCACGCGCGCAGGCTCGACGGGCTGACGCAGCTCGAGGGCGAGCTTTCTCGACAGCACCACCTTGGCCAGAGGGCCGGATGCAAAAGAGTCGAGGGCCGCGCTCACCGAGGCCTTGAATTCACCGGCTGCAGGCAGGCTCTGCACCGAGATGGCCTGATTGGTGAGGGGCTCGCTCGCCCTGGGCTGCGGCTTCGGCCCCCGCTCAGTCCTGCCGGGCACATAGAGGCAAGACGCCTCGGCCGGATCGAAAGCAAACGCCCCCATTAGCAGGGGGTTCTCCTGGCCGGCGGCATGCGCCTTCTCCAACGCCTCGGCAATCTGGCGCTCTAAGTGAGCCCACTCCCCCGCTGGCGTCACCATAGGCTCGCCGAGCTCGTAGGCCCGAATTTCGCCCTGCTCGGATGAGAAGAGCAGATCGGGCAAAGGAGCCTGCTCCCGAGGGGCGGTTTCCATTACATGAGTTTCCATTTCAGACCCAACCAACACAAACATTAATGATAATGATTATCGATATCGCATCAGGGTCGCTAAAATACTCGCACTGAAATCGCCGGGTCAATGGAATTTGTCGCAATGGATGGGAGTGCTGAACGAGAAGCGCAGGAGAGAGAGGCGAGCTCGGGTCCTCTGTCAGACCCGAGCTCCAAGGGAGTGAGCATTGATAATTATTTTCATTTAAACAAGAATGGACACCATTTTCTTATGGAGCCCTCTTCCCATGTCTCACCTCCCTCCGGTTAATCGTCCGCGCCTGCTCACCGTCACGCGGATCACCGAGCTTTCTCCCGGTCTTCGCCGCCTCACGCTAAGCAGTCCCGATCTGGCCGACTACCCCTTCACCTGTGGTGGTGCCCATATCAAGATCATGCTGCCGCGCCCCGGGCAGAGCGAGATAGTGCTGCCGACACCGACTCCCCAGGGTCCCCGCTGGGAAGACCCGGCGACGCGCCCCATCATCCGCACCTTCACCCTTCGCGCCTTTCGCCGTGAGCAGCTGGAGCTCGATATCGACTTCGCCCTGCACGGCGAGCTGGGCCCCGCCAGCCACTTTGCCCTGCATGCCGTCCCCGGCGACAGACTGGCCATCTCTGGGCCCGGCGGCCCGACCCCCATGTTGCAAGAGGCAGACAACTACTACATGGCCGGGGATCTCACCGCCCTGCCCGCCATCTGTGCCATGGCTGAGGTGATGTCGCCCCAGGCCAAGGGAGAGATACTCCTGTTGGTGCCCCATCGCGATGAGATACAGGAGATCCCCTTACCAAGCGGGGTCACTCAAACCTGGTTCGTCGGGGAACCGGATCAGACGGCCCCCTTAGTCGAGCACTTCATCCGGCTTCCGATAGCGCCGGAGGCCAGCTATTTCTGGTTCGGTGGAGAAGAGGGACTGGTTCTGCCACTGCGTCAGCATATTCGGCGCACTCTGGATGTGGATCGTCGTCGCGTCTACGCCGTGCCCTATTGGCGCCATGGCAAGAGTGAGGATGCTTATCACCAAGATCGTCATGCGGCGATGGAAAGCTAGAGCAAGTGGATGGCAGTAGAGTGACTCATGGTGATTAACAACTATTTCATCAATAGAATATCCCCCCTTTATCTGGGGTTGCATATGAGAAGCAAAGATTGATAATGCGAATCACTATCACTTGATGGTGATGTGAGCAACGCGAATGCGGCCTAACTCCTATCACCATGCTCCGTTAAGCTGCACAAGGTAATCCGGATGTCACTCTACTACTCGGTCATGCGCGCCCTCCATGTGGAGGCACTCCCCACTCCGGCCCAACTGCTGGCTCAGCTGCCGTGCCCTGCCATCATCCAGGAGAAGATCGGCTCCCATCGCCACCAGATCCGCCAGATCATGAGCGGACAGGATGACCGCCTGTTGGTGGTGATCGGCCCCTGCTCCCTGCACGACCCGCAAGCGGCCCTCGAGTATGCTCGCCGACTCAGTGCACTGGCCGATGAGTACCGGGATAGTCTGTGCATCGTCATGCGCGCCTACTTCGAAAAACCCCGCACCACCATAGGGTGGAAGGGGCTCATCTTCGATCCCCATCTCGATGGCAGCCATGACATCAACCATGGGCTGCGTCTTGCCCGAGAGTTACTGCTCGCCATCAATGAGATGGGGCTGGCGACGGCCACCGAGTTTCTCGATACCACCAGTTTCCTCTACCTGGCCGATCTGGTCAGTTGGGGTGCCATCGGGGCCCGCACCACAGAGTCTCAGGTCCACCGTCAGCTGGCCTCGGCCCTCCCCTGCCCCGTGGGGTTTAAAAACGGTACCGACGGCAACATCCGGGTTGCCATCGACGCCATCCTGGCAAGCCAGGCCCCTCACCTCTTCACCGCCCCGGGTCACCAGGGAGGCATGATGGTGGTAAGCAGCGAGGGCAATGAGAGCGCTCATATCATCTTGCGCGGCGGGCAGACCCCTAACTATTACCAGGCCGATGTGGAAGAGGCGGCCTTGCGTCTGCAGCGGGAGGGATTGCCGGCGCGCCTGATGATCGATTGCAGTCACGGCAATAGCCAGAAGCAACACCAAAACCAGAGCCGAGTGGCGACAGAGCTGGCACGACAGATGAGCCATGGGAGCACATTTGTCGCCGCCGTCATGGTCGAGAGTTTTCTTAAAGAGGGAAGCCAGCCGACAGGACCTCTGGCGAGCCTTCACTATGGTCAGTCGATCACCGATGCCTGCCTCGGCTGGGAAGCCTCAGAAGTTCTGCTCGCTACATTGGCAGCGGCGGTCGCGGATCGCCGCCACCATGTTGCAAGGCGCGATGAGGTACTGCTGGCCAGTTAACCCGCGCCAACAAAAAGGGGCAGCATCGTTGCGATGACTGCCCCCAACCAGAAACGCCTCACCATCACTCCAGCAGGAAGATGGCTTCTACCCTGTCACTGAGCACTATGGTCTGCTGCTGATAGGTGTTCTCTTGTGCATCGGAAGCGGCCATCGCCATCATCTTGTTGCTGCGCCCATAGACGGGCGAGGGTTGCTGCGCCTCATATGCAACCGAGTAGACCTTACCCAGCTTGGCATCAAACCCGACGGCCAATGCCTGCGCCTTGGCCTTGGCATCCTCGATCGCGGCAAGACGGACTCGCCCTCGCTCCTCTTTGGCATCTTTGAGCCCGTATTCGATCTGGGAAACGGTCTCAAGCCCGGCACCCAGCGCCGTCTCCATCAGCTGACTCAACTTCTCAAGCTGATACAGCCTGACAGAGAGCTGGCGCTGAGCACGATAACCCAGCAGCTGCGGCTTCTTCTCAGGTGCATATTGATACTCGGGGGAGACCACCAGATTGCCCGCATCGACGTCGCTGCGTTTGATCCCCAGCCCCTCCAGCTTGCCAAAGAAGGCTGCGACCTTGCTATCCACCTGCTGCTTCGCCTTGAGACCATCCTTCTGCAAGGCGGTCACCGACACCGAGAGGGTGGCCATATCAGGCTCAACCTTACGCTCGGCAACCCCGCTGACACTCACATGCGCCGCCGTCGGCGCATCGATGGCCCATGCCGGTGAGAGCAAGACCAACACTGACAGGGGAAGAAGAGATTTGAACATCACACTGACCTCATCCGGATACATAGACATCAGGGATTATGCCACGAATGAGGCTGCTAACTAGATGGGATGATGGGGAGGAATGTCGAGCACACTGTCGATATCGACTTCGCTAAAGAGTATCCCTTCATCGCTGCCCACTAACCGGGGGGGCGACGCGCCGTCAGAAGAGCCAATCCACTCCTCCTGTTCATCCTGGAAGGCAAAAGAGTCCCACGTCAGAATCTGTCCGCTATCGGGTGAAGGGAGCTGATGGTCGGGATCGGCTGGAAGCTCCCAGAGCAAGGTCTCATCGTTCTGGGCCAGCAGATCGCCCCACTCATTGGCGACCAGAGACAAGAGGGTCACCTCACTCTGCCCTTCCTCGCCGCCGATCAGCAGGGTCAACCCCTCGATATTGGCACCAGGGTAAGGCGTAAAGGCGAGTTGACCTGAGGTGAAGTCCACATTCAAGCAGCCTGCGGCCTCCCCCTCCCGGTTCTCAATTTCGAGCTGGGAGAGCGTATGTCCATCGAACCGTGTGTGGTAGCCAAACTGGCCATGGCAGTCGATCTGGTCACCGCTACAGCTATAGCGGACCCCATCGATATCAACCCACGTCAGTGATGTCATGCCAAACCTCAGCGCTATACCTGTCTACATCATGGGGATGGTAATCGAACGATTACCATCCCCTTCCTGGTTAAGGGCGGCCTTAAGGACCGACAACCTTAAGGTTTTCAGTGTCCAACAGACTCTGGATAATATCATGGTTACTCAGAGTCCCGCCCGCCGTCAGATCCAGGCTGTCAAACTGGATAGTCTGCGTGGTCCCTCCTGCGACTCCATCGACATCGATCACCAGCGTCGTGCTACCACCGGGCCCTTGGCTAAAGGTCAGGTACTGCTCCAATGCAGTGGCATTATCAGATGCTCCGCTGAGCAATTCACTGATATCCAACACATCTCCGCCGAGTCCGACCTGGAAGTCTTGAATCACATCCACCCCGGCACTGGCATCACCACTGTCCCATTTGAAGGTATCGCTACCGTCATTCCCCGTCAGGGTATCTTGACCGCCTCCGCCAATGAGGACGTTGTCACCGTCATCCCCAGTGAGGATATCGTCATAGTCAGACCCGGTGAGGTTCTCGATACTGACCAGCGTATCCTGCCCGGCGCCGCCCGTGTTCTGTGCCCCCACTATATTCAGGTCAACGGTAACACCGGCACTGGCATCCATGTAGGAGGCAGTATCCGAGCCGGTGCCCCCATCGAGCAGATCATTACCGCTGCCACCATCCAGCAGATCATTACCTCCACCGCCGTACAATTGGTCGTTATCCGCCTCCCCGATCAGGATGTCATTACCGGTGCCGCCGGTTATGACGTCCGCTTCACCGTTACCAACCAGCACAACGCCATCGTTGGCATCTGCCCCTACTGCCGTGGCGGCAACAGGCTCACTGGGATCAAGCATCATCACGGTCAGCTGATCACCCAGCACTGCCTTATCACCATCCAGATCCGTCGCGGCCAGATTGAAGTTAAGCAGCAAGTCTTCAACGGCAATCGTCTGGTCGTAGGTGATGTGGTTGACGTTGAACTTCAGCGAACCTGCATCGTGCTCAAGTTTCAGGTCATCAAACTGAGTACCGACATAGAGCGTATAGACTGGCTCTGCCGCCGTGCCCGTTTGCGCCCACGTTCCAATCAGCCCCACATTCTCGGTCACAATCACTTCGACCCATGCATCCCCCGAACTCGGTTTGGTGATGGTCAGCCCATCAGCAGCGAGGAGGGGGTAGAAATCGAAGACCGCACCATCGAGCAGGATCATAAAGGTCGCCGAGCCACCCCCCGAAAACTGCTGGAGGCTGAACTTGACGTAAGACTGATCCTTCTCAAAGTCGAATGTCAGCGACTCACCACTGCCGATAGTCGGCGTCTTCACGCCAATCCCCTGGCTGGAGGCATTGACCTGATCATCGGCATCGGTGACCCCATCACCGTCACTGCCATAGATGATCAGCGATGGTAGGTCGGAGGTTCCCGGTACCCCATCGGCCGTATATACGCTATAGGTCGGCCCAAACGCGGTGAAATCTTCCCCATCGACCGTGGTGGTGGAGATCACTGTGTTCGAGATCATGTCAAACGTATAGGTGCCGTCAGGATTTACCGTCAGCGTAAAGAACTGGCTATGGTCGGGATCCAGCGGATTGGTAAACGCATTGAACGATACGGTGCCATCTCCGCCGTCAGAGGCCGCCGATGTCGTTGTTTCATAATAGAAACTGAACAGCACCACATTGAGTCCATCCGTCACATCGACTCGGACCACGCCGTCAACATCGGGAGCGCCCTGCACAAAGGTGACCGCGCTGCCACCGTACAACCCACTACCCGCCAGAGCCACTGACAGATAGTCAAGGCCATCGGCACCGAAGTTGGCATCATATCGTCCGTCAAACGCCACATGGGTGTGACTCGACAATACGGCGTCCATCACCGAGTTGAATTGCGGCACGTCGTCCACGATGTCGATATAGAGGGTACCGGTTGCCGTGTTGCCATTTGCATCCATCACCTGATAGGTGAAGCTGTCACGGTTCTCCTCGACATTATTGCCGTCGTTAATAGCCGGATTGGTATCATACGGGCTTTCCAAGGTATAGGTGTAACTACCGTCTGGGTTCAGCAACAAGGTTCCGAAACCACCCGCCCCTGAACTGAGCAGAGAATAGGTATAGGGACCTGTACCACCGCTAGCATTTAGCTGCCCATTCGCGATTTCGCTATCCACATCCGCATCACTCCCTGTAGGCAGACCAGCCTCATAAACCATGCCATCATCGGCACTGGTGAGGATTTCCACATTGTTCAGCGTAATGCTGAGCGTCGTTGTCGAAATGTCGCCATCTTGATCGGTGATACTGTAAACAAAGACATCGACCGCAGGTGGCGGAACAACATCCGCGGTTGCCTGATACGTGTAACTACCATCTGCGTATAGGATTAAATTACCGTAGGCACCTGGAATACTTATCCCCAAGTTACCAGAGGCCGCTGTTGTCAAATCGCCATCAGCCGCTCTGACACCGATAACGCCGCCACCAACGGGCTCTCCATCGGCACCAAAAACATCATCTTGCCCATCAGTGAGCACATTGCCCGTGACTTCGCCACCCTCTCCGACATCATTCACATCGGCGTATGCTGTTGGCACGTCGTCCTGCACCGTCACATCCAGGCTG
>NZ_CDCE01000036.1 GCF_000819805.1 Aeromonas diversa CDC 2478-85 | reverse complement strand
TTCAATTTGTTAAAGAACAGTGCGATTTGCATCGCAACGGGAGTGGCATTCTACGCTTCCCACCTGGTGAGTCAAGCCTTATTTTTCAAGGCTTTTTCTCACATCGACCGACTCGCTGCTGTGGCGGCGTTGCCCTGTCGATGGAGGCGCATTATAGGGAGTTCGCGCGCCGTGGCAAGCCTTAGCACGCAATAAAATTGCAAAAAACTGCACTTTTTCAGTTATTCATCACCAAGCACAGCTTTTATACAAACTTATCCACAGAACACAGCTTCTGACTGCTAGAATGGAGCCACTTTGCAGGAGGAAACGAGATGGATTGGCGACTGAGAAGCTATAAAGGAAAGCGCCCAGTGCTGGGTGAACGGGTCTATGTGGACCCCTGCGCCACCCTGGTCGGTGACATCACCCTGGGTGACGATGTGGGGATCTGGCCCATGGTGGCCGCGCGGGGTGACGTGAACGTCATTCGCATCGGCTCCCGCAGCAACATTCAAGATGGCACAGTGCTGCATCTGAGTCGCAAGAGCGACACCTGTCCCGACGACCACCCGCTGCTCATCGGCGAGGATGTGACGGTCGGCCACAAGGCGATGTTGCACGGCTGCACCATAGGCGACCGGGTACTGGTCGGTATGGGGGCTATCCTGCTCGACGGTGCCGTAGTCGAAGATGACGTGATGATCGGTGCCGGCACCCTGGTGCCACCTGGCAAGCGTCTCGTCTCGGGCCACCTCTATATGGGCAACCCCATGCGCCAGGCTCGTCCCTTGAACGCGGCCGAGATAGCCTTCCTCAAACAATCGGCTGACAACTATGTGCAGCTCAAGGATGAGTACCTCGCCGAGATTGGTGCCCAATAAGAAGAGAGCCCGGCGATGCCGGGCTCTCTTCTTTATATAGGAGGCGTCGCCACCGCGACTCGCCTCAGTGGGCCTGCTCCCAGTTATCACCAGTGCCCGCCTCGACCACCAGCGGCACGTGCAGGTCGGCCGCCGCCGACATCAGGGTTTTGATGGTGGGCACCAGCGCCTCAACCCGATCTTCGCGGACCTCGAACACCAGTTCATCGTGCACCTGCATCAGCATGCGGATGTCATCACCCCCCTCGGACTGGATCCAGCCATCCACGGCGATCATGGCGCGCTTGATGATGTCGGCCGCCGTGCCCTGCATCGGTGCATTGATAGCGGCGCGCTCGGCTGCCTTGCGCAGGCCTGCGTTGCGGGACTTGATCTCCGGCAGGTACAGACGGCGACCGAACAGGGTCTCGACGTACCCCTGCCCTTCTGCCTGCTGGCGGGTGCGCTCCATGTATTCCAGCACGCCCGGGTAGCGCTCGAAGTAGAGATCCATGTACTTCTGCGCCTCGGCGCGGCCGATGCCCAGCTGCTTGGCGAGGCCGAAGGCGCTCATGCCATAGATGAGGCCAAAGTTGATCGCCTTGGCGCTGCGGCGCATGTCGCTGGTCACCTCCGCCAGTGCCACCCCAAATACCTCGGCGGCGGTGGCTCGGTGAATGTCCTTGCCCTCGGCAAAGGCGGTCAGCAGACCCTTGTCCCCGGAGAGATGGGCCATGATGCGCAGCTCGATTTGGGAATAGTCCGCGGCTACCAGCTTGAAGCCCGGGCTCGGCACGAAGGCCTGACGAATGCGGCGCCCCTGTTCGTTGCGCACCGGGATGTTCTGCAGGTTGGGATCGGACGAGGATAGACGCCCGGTGGCGGCCACCGCCTGATGATAGGAGGTGTGCACCCGTCCCGTGCTGGCCTTGATCATCAATGGCAACTTGTCGGTGTAGGTGGACTTGAGCTTGGCCAGCCCGCGGTGCTCCATCAGGAGGCGCGGCAGGTCATAAGTCTCGGCCAGTTCGGCCAGCACCTCTTCGGCGGTGGAGGGGGCGCCCTTGGGGGTCTTCTTGACGACCGGCAGCCCCAACTTGGTGAAGAGGATCTCGCCGAGCTGCTTGGGCGAGGAGAGGTTAAACGGCTCTCCCGCCAGAGTGTGGGCCTCTTGCTCCAACTCCTTCAGGCGCGCCTCGATCTCCTGGCTCTGCTGGTGCAGCAACTTGGGCTCAATGGGCGTACCGAGGCGCTCCATCCGTGCCAGCACCGTCAAGAGCGGCATCTCGATATCGCTGAATACCTTGGCCAGTGCGGGCAACTTGCCAAGCTCGCCCCACAGGGTCTGATGCAGACGAAGGGTGATGTCGGCATCCTCGGCGGCATAAGGGGCCGCCTGCTCCAGCTCGATCTGGTTGAAGGTGAGCTGTTTCACTCCTTTACCCGCGATCGCCTCGAAGGAGATGGTCTCGACGCCCAGGTATTTCTGGGCCAGGGTATCCATGTCGTGGCGACTACCGGTGGAGTTGAGCACGTAGGACTCGAGCATGGTGTCGTAGGCGATGCCGCGCAGCTCGATGCCGTGATTCTGCAGTACGTTGCGATCGTATTTGAGGTTCTGTCCCACCTTGAGGCTGGCCGGGTCTTCCAGCAGCGGCGTGAGTTTGCCGAGCACGACCTCTTCGCTGAGCTGGACCGGCGCCCCCAGGTAGTCATGGCCAAACGGCACATAGGCCGCCTTGCCGGGCTCGATGGCAAACGACACCCCGACGATGCGCGCCTCCATGTAGTCAAGGCTGGTCGTCTCGGTGTCGAAGGCAAACAGTTCGGCCCCCTTGAGACGCTCGATCCAGGCGTCCAGCTCGGCCTCGTCCAGCACGCAGGTGTAGTCGGTCTCGATGGTGGGGGCGGCGGGCACCGCCGGCTCTTCGTCACTGGCGTCACCGCCCTCTTCCAACTCCTTGATGAGGTTGCGGAACTCATACTCACGGTAGACGGCGAGCAGGTTATCTCGGTCCATCGGTGCCAATACCAGCTGCTCCAGGCTCACGTCCAGCGCGACGTCGGTCTTGATGGTGGCCAAGGTGTAGGAGAGGCGCACCATCTCCTCCTGCTCGCGGAACTTGTCGGCGAAGGTCTTGGCGCCACGAAAACCGAGGGCAGCGACCTTGCCCAGGTTAGCGGCGATGTCGTCGATGCCACCGATCCCCTGCAACAGGGCCAGGGCCGTCTTCTCACCCACCCCGGGCATGCCCGGTATGTTGTCAACCTTGTCTCCCATCAGGGCCAGGTAGTCGATGATAAGCTCGGGCGGCACGCCGAACTTCTCGATGACACCGTCACGGTCAGTCACCAGATCCTTCATGGTGTCGATCAGGGTCACGTGATCCGACACCAGCTGGGCCATGTCCTTGTCGCCGGTGCTGATGAGCACGGGCAGCTGCTTCTCGGTGGCCTCGCGGGCCAGGGTGCCGATGACATCGTCCGCCTCAACCCCCTCGATGATCAGCAGCGGCAGCCCCATGGCGCGAATGATGCGATGGATAGGCTCGACCTGACTGCGCAGGTCGTCCGGCATGGGGGGGCGATGGGCCTTGTAGTCGGCGTAGAGATCGTTGCGGAAGGTCTTGCCCTTGGCGTCAAACACCACGGCCACATGGCTCTCGGGATATTGCTTGATCAGGCTGCGCAGCATGTTGGTCATCACCCGTACGGCACCGCTCGGCATCCCCGAGGAGGTGCGCAGATCGGCCTGCTGGGAGGCGAAAAATGCCCGGTAGAGATATGAGGAGCCATCAACCAGAATGAGGGGGTGAGCCATGGAGTTCGTCCTGCCTTCATAGAAACAGCGGGTAGGATGCCACAGGGGCGAGACACCACCAAGACATCGCCACCACGCCGGACTGCTCTCGATCAGCCCCAAAAGAGAGATGCTGTGGATAACTCTGTGGTCAAAATTAAACTCCGAGCGCAACCCCGGTATATAAGCCGCTAGCAAAAAGAAAAAGCGCAATTCAATCAGATAGATAGAGGCAATGACGGCCACGCTGCCGTCATTTCAGTGATCCGGATCAATGTGGAGAAAATTTTCTAAAGATCAGTGCGAACGATCATCCTGTCAGTATCACCCTCACGCACCCCCTTGACCGGGACGCTGGTTATGCGGCATGGCTACAATGACAAACCTCTACCCTTTTGCTGAAGCGAGGAAGACCAGATGAAAAAAGTAGCAGTAATTCTGAGTGGCTGCGGTGTTTTTGATGGGGCCGAAATTCATGAGGCGGTCATCAGCCTGCTTGCCCTGACGCGTCAGGGCGCTGTCTATGAGTGTTTCGCTCCCAATATTCCCCAGCATCACGTCATCAACCATCTGACCGGCCAAGTGAGCGAAGGTGAGAGCCGTAACGTACTGGTTGAGGCGGCCCGCATCGCCCGAGGCCAGATCCGCGACGTGCGTGAGCTCGATGCCGCCGACTTCGATGCCCTGCTGCTACCCGGCGGCTTTGGCGCCGCCAAGAATCTGTGCGACTTCGCCTTCAAGGGGGCACAGGCCAGCATTCAGCCCGATGTGTTGCGCGCCTGCCAAAGCTTTGCCCACACCGGTAAACCCGCCGCCTATGTGTGTATCTCTCCGGCCATGATTCCACTCGTCTACGGCGAGGGCACCCTCACTACCATAGGAACCGACGAGGCTACGGCGACCGCGATAGAGGCCATGGGGGGATCTCACCTGGCCTGCCCGGTCAACGAGTTCGTGGTCGACCAGGAGCGCAAGGTAATCTCGACCCCCGCCTACATGCTGGCCGGCAACATCGCCGAGGCCGCCGACGGCATCGAGAAGACAGTCAAACAACTTCTGGCCATGTGCTGAGGCAAGTAGCAAAAAGCAGAGAGGCCGCATGATGCGGCCTCTTTGTTTGGACAAGCGGTCTGAGTTAGACGGCGTCGCCCATCTGATCCATCTTGCCAAGCAAGGCGCGCAGACGCTCCTGCCAGGCTTGGTGCTCGTTGCGCAGCACATGGTTCTCTTCTTGCAGCTTGCCGTTCTGCTCACGCAGCTCGTCCAGCTCCATCTTCAACAGGGAGATGTTATCGACGGCAGATTGGACTTTGGATTCGAGTTGTTCGAGGACTTCAAGAGACATAAGCAATACCTTTCATGTTCAAGTGCGGAGCCCGACACGGGCCATCTCAAGCGCGTGAAGCCAGCATACCCTGATGGCACTGGGTCAAACAAGCCGAAGCCAGAGAATTTGCGGCTTACAGCAGTATGCCGCTCAATTCTGCGTCAAATCCCTGCGGTCCATTTCCCATAGGCGGTCAGCAATAAAGAGCCAACCAGATACAAGAGCAGCCCATAACCCAGATTCCAACGCAGCAGCTGAGCTGAGCCAATCTGATAACGTGCCGAAAGAGCCAGGTTAGAACCCGACAGTGGGCTGGTGCCGGTGGAGAGCCCCCACCCCAGCAGGAGCGTCATGCCGAGGAGATTGGGGTCTGGATGCAACGGCCAGATGAGAGGGGCGAGCCCAGAGATAGTGATGATGGGGTGAACCCCCAGAATCGCCACCAGAAACATCAGCAGGAGAGTCAGACTCGCCTCGAGGGGACCAAAGTGCTGGAACAAGGGCAACCCATGCCCCCCAAAGTCGATGACCGAGAGGGCGCTGTTGATCCCCGCGGCCAGCAGACCCGCCCCCAGAAACAGCACCAGCTGACCACCGATGGCAGGGAAGCGCTCATAGAGCTGACGCTTGAGCGCCTCTCCTCGCCCCTGACCGGGCATAAACACCAGTGCCAGCAAGGGGGCTGCCAGGGAGATCACCGCCAGGATAGAGAGTGAGGGCCAGAGCAGCTTCATCAGCAGTACCGCTAGGGCCAACGCCAGCGGCAGGGCCACCGAGCGAGCATGGAGTGGAAAGCCGTTAAACCCCTCAACGCCCAGGCGTTCGACCTGCCAGGCGGTGATCCCCATGGCAGCCAGCGTGGCTACGACGCCATAGGGGAGAATGGCCGACAGTGTCATGCCAGGGGCATAGGTCAGGGCGACCGCCATGGCAATGAAGAAGGGGGACCAGAAGGCAGCCGCGCTGAAGATGCGGCTCAGTACCATGACCTGGCGACGATCCAGGGTGCCATTTCGCTCCAGCCGGTCGCCGATGATGAAGATGACCGAGAGATTGATAACGGCGCCAAGCACATTGAGACTGGCCATGGTTCCCCACAGCCCCTTACGCCCCTGCCAGGCCCCGCTGCCGCCAACCAGACCTGCGGTGGCCAGATTGAGTGTGCTCACCGCAGCAAACATGGTGAGCATGTTGATGTTGGGAAGCAACCAGTCGGCTGCCTTGAAGATGGCGCCCTGGCTCCAGGCGAACAGACCGAGCAGCAGAGCTGCACCATAGAGGGCGACAGCCTGGCGCCGGGCGACACCCACCAGATGAGGCCAAGTGAGTAGGGAAGCCCCCCAGGCGGCCAGGGCGGCCGGCCAGGGGGTCGCCCCCAGATAGAGGGCCACCAGATTGAGCAACCACATCGCCAGGATCAGATATCCCGACAACCGCTTGAGCATGGGCTCTCCTGCCGCGTCAGATGCCCTGGTTCATGTCGAGAGAGGGCTTGTCGCAGCCCGGATGACCGACGATCTTGGCCGGCACCCCGGCCACCGTCGTATGCGGTGGCACCGGGTTCAACACCACGCTGCCAGCCCCTATCTTGGCCCCCTGCCCGACCTCTATGTTGCCGAGTACCTTGGCGCCGGCACCGATCATCACCCCTTCGCGGATCTTGGGGTGGCGATCGCCCCCCTCCTTGCCGGTTCCCCCCAGAGTCACGCTCTGCAGTATGGAAACGTCGTCCTCGATGACGGCCGTCTCACCCACCACGATGCCGGTGGCGTGGTCAAACATGATCCCCTTACCGATGCGGGCCGCCGGGTGCACGTCTACCCCGAAGACCACGGAAATCTGGTTCTGCAGGTAGAGCGCCATCGGACGGCGCCCCTGACGCCACAGCCAGTTGGCCACCCGATAGCCCTGCAAGGCATGAAAGCCCTTGAGATAGAGCAGCGGGGTCGAGAACCACTCAACGGCCGGATCCCGCTCCTGCACCGCACAGATATCGGCAGCCACGATCTCGAGCAGCCCGGGCTCGCTGGCAAACGCCTGCTCGATGATCTCGCGCAGGCAGATGGCCGGCATGGTGGCGCTGTCGAGCTTGTTGGCGAGCTGGAAACTTAAGGCGCTGCAGAGACTGCCGTGGTTGAGGATGGTGGAATGAAAGAAACTGGCCAGCATGGGCTCAGAGGCCGCCATCTGGGCAGCCTCTTGCCGAATCTTGTGCCAGGTGTGGGCAACGAGGTCGTCCATGTTCCTGCCTGTTATGGTTGTGGCTCCCCCATGACGACGGCCTTGGCAACGACCGACCTGGGGTCCATATGAATGATGACATCGGTTCGCTCGAAAGCACCGAGTAACGCTGCCTCGACCTCATCGGCAATCTGATGTGCCTCGACCAGAGGCAAGGCATCGTCAAGCTCCAGGTGAAGCTGAATAAAGCGGGTCGGCCCAGACTGACGGGTGCGAAGATCGTGCACGCCGTGTACCCCCTTCACCTGGTAGCAGAGCTTCATTATTCGCTCTTGCTCCTCCACAGGCAACTGGCGGTCAAGAAGGGACTGCACTGACTCCCATCCGATGTGGGCTGCGCCCCAGATCAGCATGACCCCTATGGCGATGGCGAAGGCCCCATCTGCCCAGAACCAGCCCTGTCCTGCCAGCACCAGAGCGAGAAGAACACCCCCGTTGAGTAACAGATCGGAGCGGTAGTGCAGCATATCGGCCTTGATAGCGACGCTACCGGTACGCCGGATGACCAGACTCTGGAAACTCACCAGCAACAGGGTCAGCACCATAGAGCCAACGCTGACCCAGATCCCGGCCTCGAGGCGCGGCAAGGGGCCCGGTTGCAGCAAGGACGAGATGCCATGCATCACCAGCAGCAGCGCCGAGCCACAGATAAAAGCAGACTGGATGAGGCCCGCCAGCGACTCGGCCTTGCCATGGCCAAAGCGATGCTCCTCGTCGGCCGGGGCCAAGGCATAGCGGATTGCCAGCAGGTTGATGACAGAGGCACTCACATCCATCAGGGAGTCGGTCAGGGAGGCCAGCAAGCTGGCCGAATCGGTCAGCAACCAGGCGACCAGCTTACCGGCGATCAGCAAAGACGCCGTGACGACCGACGCCACCCCGGCCAAGGTCACCCAACGGGAATAGTGGTGATGGTTCAAGCCCGCTTTCCTCTTAGACGCAAAAACATATTATACCCCGATACACCCTCACTTTAATGCGGCTCAGATTCGCCCACGGAGTGCCCATGAATAAAATCCTGCTGGTCGATGATGATTGCGAGCTGACCACATTACTGCACGAAATCCTCACCCTGGAGGGATTCAGCGTCACGGTGGCCGCCAACGGTGAAGAGGGTCTGCAGCAACTCGGCCAGGCCCACTTCGATCTGATCCTGCTCGATGTGATGATGCCACACATGAATGGCTTTGAGATGCTGACCGCCCTGCGCCAGGTGTGGGATACCCCGGTCCTGATGCTGACCGCGCGCGGGGATAGCCGGGACAGAATCGAGGGGCTGGAGGCGGGGGCCGACGACTATCTCGCCAAGCCGTTTGACGACCGGGAATTGATTGCACGCATTCGCGCGATTCTGCGTCGAACCCAGACCATGACACGCGCGGTTGGAAGCCATGAGGAGCTCCGCTTTATGGACTTGCAGCTGCAACCCGGTCAACAGCTGGCCTTCTGCCATGACCTTCCTCTGGAGCTGACCGCAACCGAATTCGGCCTGCTCGAGTGCCTGCTGCGCCACCCGGGCCAGATCGTCAGCAAGAAGCAGCTCTCCGAGCTGGTACTGGGCAAGCCACTCGAGCCGTTTGACCGCGCCATCGATATGCACCTCAGCAATCTGCGCAAGAAACTGCCCGAGCGCAGCGATGGGCTACCCCGCTTCAAGACGGTGCGCGGCAAGGGCTATCTCTGGCTGGAGGCACTGTGAGCGGCCTGCACCTGCACAGCCTGACGACCCGACTGTTTCTCTGGTTTTGGGGCATGCTGCTGCTGATGCTCGCCGCCGTCACCATCTTGCCGACACTGGATCCCCGCAACCTCACCGCCATGCCGGCGGCAGAGCAGCAACAACAGCAGTTTGTCATCGACACGCTGAGCAGGGCGGCCGATCGTTCACGCGACCTGGATCTGATCGCCATGCTCAAACAGACCGGGCCCCTCACCATCAAGGATGTCTATATCCGGGACAACGATGACATAGTCCAGGCCACCAGCAAGCCGGACAAGAACATCATGCGCTTCATGATCGACTCCGATGAGCCAGCCCAGCCCATGATGCGACGCAGCGAGTCGCGCCTCCTCGCCGGCCCTTTCGCCTTTGTGCACCACGGCAAGCCCTATCTCGTCTATCTGAGCCGGGTGTTGGAGAGCCAGTCTCTGGTCATGGTGATCCTGGATCATCCCATCAGGGTGCTGATCACCGCCATGCTGGTGAGCACACCGCTCTGTCTGCTGATGGCATGGCGCCTGACCCGCCCCACCCAGGCCCTGCAGAAGGCGGTGTCGCGCATCGCGGCTGGCGCGCTCGACACGACGATCCCTCATCTGCAACGCCGTGATGAGGTCGGTAGCCTGGCCAGCAGCATCAGCCACATGGTTGAGACATTGAAGAGCATGATTCAGGAACAAAAACGCCTGCTCTCAGACATCTCGCATGAACTGCGCAGCCCACTGACCAGGATGCAGCTGGCCCAGTCACTCATTCGCCGCAAGCAAGGAGAGAGCTCTGAGCTGACGCGAATCGCCGCAGAAATCCACAAGCTGGACAGGCTCATCGATGATCTTCTTACCCTCTCTCGGGTGCAGCAGGAGAACGAACCTCCCGAGTGCATGCCGCTTGCCGAACTGCTGGACCCGATCCTCGAGGATGCCCTCTTCGAGGCGGGAGCCTGCGGTAAGCAGCTGCAGCACCCACCTCTGCCCGAGCTCTCGCTGATGGTATGGCCTGAGCTGTTGGCCAGAGCGATCGAGAACCCCCTGCGCAATGCGCTCAAATATGCGGCGCACCGGGTCATCATGGCGTGGGCAGTTGAGGATAACGAGTGGGTGTTACAGATCAGGGATGATGGAGAGGGGGTGCCCGAGGCGCTGCTGGACAAGCTGTTTCTGCCTTTCTATCGGGTCGATGATGCCCGCAACGCCGAGACCGGAGGCACAGGGCTGGGTTTGGCGATCACGGCCGAGGCCGTCAAGCGCCATGGCGGCCGCATCGAGGCGCGCAATGACACGCCACACGGCCTCATTATCGAGCTGCGCCTCCCCCTCGCCGCCTGCTGCTTTCCAAGCCCGGGTTGAGTGAGTATGCTGAGCCCCCTCTGTCGACCCGGACTCTCGAACCATCATGCTTGATATCGTCCTCTACCAACCGGAAATCCCGCCCAACACGGGTAATATCATCCGTTTGTGCGCCAACACGGGCTACCGGCTGCACCTGATTGAGCCGCTCGGTTTCGAGTGGGATGACAAGCGGGTTAAACGAGCAGGCCTCGACTACCACGAGTTTGCCGAGGTGAAGCGCTGGCCCTCTTATCAGGCCTTTCTGGAAGGCGTGCGTCCGACGCGTCTTTTCGCCTGTACCACCAAGGGGAGAGCATGTCATTCAGAGGCCCATTTCGCCCCGGGTGACGCCTTGCTCTTTGGCCCCGAGAGCCGTGGACTGCCACTCGAAATCATCGAAAGCCTGCCGGCCGAGCAGCGCCTGCGCATCCCGATGTGCCCCAACAGCCGCAGCATCAACCTCTCCAACGCGGTGGCCATCTTCATCTATGAGAGCTGGCGGCAGTTTGGCTATGCCGGCGCCATCGACGTCGACTAACCAGGCAACAGCCAGCGGTTAGTCGACCAGGATCCGGCTGTGCCAGAGGCGGTACAGCCAGATCCCCTGTCCCAATCCACGACCGACCATCAGGGCGGCCAGCGCTCCCCAGAGGGCCCCGTTACCGGCCCCCTGCCACCACCACCAAACCGGCAGATAACCCAACACGACCGCCAGCAACATGGTGTCGCGCATCTCGCGCACCCGCGTCGCCCCGATGAAGACACCGTCGAAGAGATAGCACCAGACCGACAGCAGCGGCATGGCCACCAACCAGGGGAGATAACGGCGCGCCTCTTCGACGACCGCCTCGATAGTGGTCATGCTGGCCACCAGCCACTCGCCTCCGACGGCAAACAGCAGGGTCGCCAGCAGAGCTATGGCCAACGCCCAAGCGAAGGCGTCGCGCAAGGCAACCCAGAGCCAGTCACGGCGACGGGCGCCCACGGCGCGACCGACCATGGCTTCGGCAGCATAGGCGAAGCCATCCAGCCCATAGGAGAGCAGCATCAGGAAGTTGAGCAACACGGCATTGGCGGCCACGACCAGGTCCCCGAGCCGCGCCCCCTGGAACGTCATGAAGGCAAAGCAACATTGAAGGCACAATGCGCGAATGAAGATGTCCCGATTCAAGGCCAGCAGCCGTCGGTAGGGGGCCAAGGCAAACAGACCTGTCCGCCATCTCTGCCCCAGTTGCGGCAACGGGACCTGCCTGTGCACCAGCCAGAGCCCGAGCAACAGCATGGCGTAGTCGGCCAGCAGTGATGCCGTGGCCACCCCCGCCACGCGCCATCCCAATCCCTGAACCAGCAGCAGATCGAGCACGATGTTGAGGGCATTCCCGGCAATCAGCAGCCACATGGGCCCCTTGGTGTCATGGCGCCCCAATAGCCACCCCAGCACCACCAGATTGCTCAGCGCCGCGGGCGCCCCCCAGAGGCGAATGGCGAGATACTCGCTCGCATAATGCTGCACCTGAGCCGAGGCGCCACTGTGGCCCAACGCAAGCGAGACCAGAGGCGCCTTGCCAAGCAGCAGCACCAGAGCCAGCAGGCAAGCCATGAGCAGCCCTCGGCCCAGCAGCAGTTCCATCTCCTGCCCATCATCCGCACCCAGTGCTTGCGCCGTCAGACCCGTGGTCGACATACGCAAGAAACCGAGTACCCACCAGGTCAGATTAATCAGGGTGGCCCCAACGGCCACGCCCCCAAGCAGAGTCGGGCTATCCAGATGACCAATGACCCAGGTATCGACCAGCCCCAGCAGAGGCACCGTTAGATTGGAGAGCAACATGGGGAGTGCCAGCGCCAACACCTGTCGCTGGCTACCCCACATGCCTCTGAGCGTCATCAGGAAGCAAGTGCGAGGGAACGGATCCTCGCAAAATCGCTCGCCATCTTGGCCATAGAGACGCGCGGCGGTTGCCCTGGGGCCATGTCAGGCCTGAATACCGCCTGGATTTCTCCCTTGGGGTTGATGAGCACGATCGAGGCAGAGTGGTCCACCAGATAGTTCTTGGCATCCTGCTCATCGACGATGGAGTAGACCATGCCGAGGTTGCGCACGAAGGGGAAGAGCTGACTCTGGGTGCCGCTGACGGCCACAAACTCAGGATTGAAAAACTGGGTATAACCGGTCAGTCGCGGCAGATCGTCGCGCTGGGGATCCACCGAGACAAAGATCACCTGGCTGCTGTCATCTACTTGCTTCAACTCGGGGTAGATACCACGCAAATCGGATAGGGTTGTTGGGCAAATATCGGGGCAGAAGGTATAACCGATGAACACGAAGCTCCAGTGACCGAGGAGCGCTTCCCGGGTGAAGGGGGTACCGTCAGAGCGCACCAGATTAAAGGCGTTGACCATCCGCGCGGGAGAAAAATAGGTTGCACTCTCGGGCATGCTGGGCTGACGCAACGTGGGATAGAGCAGCGCCCCGGCCATTACCAGGCTCAGGGCGACAACGACCAGAGTAGAGCGCCATTTGGTCATAGAGGGTGCACACCATACTAGGAAAGGAGGTGCGCCATTGTAACCCAGTGGCGGGGTGGAAACACGAAACGGTATATCGCTTAACGACCCGCCCCACGGCGTACGGCATCAGGATGACGTGCCACCCAGTCCTCCATCGGGATCACTATCGCCCGCTCATCCTTCGCCAAGGGACGACGCTGCCAGATGGGCGTCAGGCGCACCACGCTGCTACGCGGGCAACCGAGCCAGAGTGACCAGCCAGAAGCCCGGCGCAGAATCCAGAGTGTGTAGAACCGGGTCAACCAATTACCTTCGATGAAGCGAGTAATACGGGTTAACGAGCTTATCTGGGCGTGAGTGCGAGACATACCTGTCCTCCTTGCCGAACCCGCAGGCACGGCTGACATCAAGGCCCGGCTCCTCGGGCCACTCTCCCTGCTCCCGTCAAAAAGGGGTGTGTTACTGCGTTTACGGCGACGCTGGACCTTGCTCGGCCTCTTGATAAGGATATAGACGAAAACCGGTTAATCGGGCGAGGCCATGTGACCTCACACGGCTAACAAGATGAAAAGCATAAACAAATTGGTAACAATCAGGACTGTGGTACTAAAGAAAACGGGGCCCATGGCCCCGTATCATCACATCCAGTCGGCATTACGAATCACACCGACCGCCAACCCCTCGATAGAGAGGTGCTGAGACGAGAGATCCACCTCGATCGGTGCCAACTCCTCATTCTCCGGCAATAACCAGACCTGATCGCCTTTGCGTTGGAAGCGCTTGACCGTGACGTCCTCATCCAGCCGCGCCACGACCACCTGACCGTTACGAGCCTCCTGGGTCTTGTGCACCGCCAGTAAGTCGCCGTCCATGATGCCGATATTTTTCATGCTCATGCCCTGCACGCGCAGTAGGAAATCGGCACGCGGGTGGAACAGGGAGGGATCGACCTGATAACGACTCTCGATGTGTTCCTGTGCCAGGATTGGCTCACCAGCGGCTACCTTGCCGATCAGAGGCAGCCCTTCCTCGTCGTTGGCAGGCTCTTCTTCAAGCAGTAAACGGATACCACGGGAAGTGCCAGGCATGATCTCGATCACCCCCTTCTTGGCCAGCGCCTTGAGGTGTTCCTCGGCCGCGTTGGCCGACTTGAAGCCAAGCTTCTGGGCAATTTCCGCCCGGGTCGGCGGCATGCCGGTCTCATTCATGTTGCTCTTGATGAGCTCTAGCACCTGGGCTTGCCTGGGGGTAAGGGGTTTCATGATCGCACCTGTCTTTTTATACAGCACACTGGCAGTATATACAGTATGCATGCCAAGGCAAGACAAACCGGGGTTATGTGCACGCCATTGCTCCCTTGATCGCAACTCATCGTACCTCTCGGCGACAAACCGCGGGTGATTTGCTATCCTCCTGCCGCCTTTTCAGAGGAGAAGTAACGCAGATGTCCCTTGGGCAGAGAATTTCCCGCGCCGCACTTCAGTGGCCGATCAACTGGCTGGTCAACCACAAGAGCCTGCCGGAAAACCCCATCGCAGAGCTCAAGCTGGATCCGGCGCGACCCATAGTGTTCGCCTTAAAGACCAGCTCCATCACGGATCTGCTCACTCTGCAGCAGTGCTGTGCGGACCTGGGTTTGCCCGGCCCCTTCACGCCGCTGGAGTTGGCGGGGCGCCCTCTGCCCCGTTATGTCTGCCTCGATCGCCCTCCTCCCTTGTTTGGCTCCCGCATCAAGCCACTGCCGTTCCTCCAGGAATTTGAACAGCTGCTCGATCTGCACAAGCAAGACCCCGATCTCGATGTCCAACTGGTCCCTGTAACTCTGTTCTGGGGACGGGCTCCGGGGCGCGAGGAAGAAGAAGTTTCAAGCTTCAATATCATCAGCGCCCTGGCTCCCAATATGTTGAAAAAGGCGTTGATCGTGGCCTTGAAGGGACGCGAGAACCTGGTGCGGTTCTCCCCGCCGGTTTCCTTGCGCTACATGGCGGACAAACACGGTACCGACCAGGCCATCGCCCACAAGCTGGCACGGGTGGCACGGGTCCACTTTGGCCGTCAACAGCTAGCCGCCACTGGCCCCAAGCTACCCAACCGCCACTTGCTGTTTCAACAGTTGCTCGACTCCGCCACGATCCAGGACGCGATTCGTGAAGAAGCCGGCCGTGACAGCATCAGCGAGGAGAAGGCCCGCAAGCGCGCCCTGGGCTACATGGATGAGATCGCCTCCGACTTCTCCTACCGCTTGATCCGCATCGGTGACAGCTTCCTCGGCTGGCTCTGGAACAAGCTCTATCGTGGTCTCTCGGTGCATGGTGCCGAGAAGGTGCGACAGCTGGCCCAAGAGGGCCACGAGATCGTCTATGTGCCCTGCCACCGCAGCCACATGGATTACCTGCTGCTCTCTTACGTTATCTACCATCAGGGCATGGTACCGCCGCACATCGCCGCGGGGATCAATCTGAACTTCTGGCCGGCGGGCCCCCTCTTCAGACGCGGTGGCGCCTTCTTCATCCGCCGCACCTTCAAGGGAAATCCTCTCTACAGCACCGTCTTTCGCGAGTACCTGAACCTGCTCTTTACCAAGGGCTATTCGGTCGAGTTCTTTACCGAGGGTGGGCGTTCGCGCACCGGTCGCCTGCTGCCACCCAAGACCGGCATGCTGGCGATGACACTGCAGGCCATGATGCGTGGCCTCGATCGCCCTCTCACCTTCGTGCCCGTCTATCTCGGTTATGAGCACGTGATGGAGGTCAACACCTATCACAGAGAGCTGCAAGGAAGCCGCAAGGAGAAGGAGAGCTTCTTGCAGGTGCTCGGCATCTTGAAGAAGCTGCGCAATTACGGGCGTGGGTTCGTCAACTTCGGCGAGCCATTGACCCTCAACAACTACCTCAGCGAGCACGTCCCCGAGTGGCGTGAGCATATCGGGCAAGAAGAGCGCCCCGAGTGGATGTCACCCACCGTCAACCAGTTGGCCGACTTGCTGATGACCCGTATCAATGCCGCTGCGGCAGTCAACGGGCTCACGCTGAGCGCCGTGGCCTTACTGGCATCCGAGCGCCACGCGCTGACCCGGGATGAACTCGAGGCACAGATCACGACCTATCTGACCCTGCTGCGCGAAGTACCCTACGGTCCCTATAACACTATCCCGCAGAGCAGCGCCGCCGAGCTGTTGGATCAGGCTCTGGAGCTCAACAAGCTACAGGTGACTGAAGACAGGTTGGGCCAAATCATCAGCCTGGATCGTTATCAGGCGATTCTGCTCACCTACTATCGCAATAATGTGCTCCATCTGCTGGCCCTGCCCTCCCTGGTCGCGGCACTGATCGAGCGGTGCGAAGGCATTGGTCGTAGTGAGCTCATCGGCCGTTGTGTGGATATCTATCCTCTGCTCAAAAACGAGCTGTTCCTCCACTTTGAGGAGCAGGCGTTGCCGGAGCTCATCGATAACCTGCTGCGCGCCTTTGCCGCGCAGCAGCTGATCACGGAGCGAGATGGCGGATTCTGGGTCAACCCCGGTAACCAGATGCGTCTGTTGCTGCTCGCCGAGAGCATTCAAGAGACGCTGCAACGCTACGCCATCGTCCTCACCCGACTGCTGGAGCAACCCTCTATCGAGGCCGAGCAGCTGGAGGCCGATGCCATGATGATGGCCGAACGCATGGGGACACTGCACGGTATCAATGCCCCCGAGTTTTTCGACCAGAAGCTCTTTACCACCCTGATCCATACCTTCCGCAGCGAAGGGTATCTGGACCCCTCCTGCAAGCCTGATCTGGGGCGCTTCCAGGCGCTGGCCGACAATGTGCTCCCCCTGCTGAGCAGCAAGGTACAGCGCACCATTCGCGCCTGCTGCCCCAGCAATTGAATTCAGGGCCTCCGCATGGAGGCCCTTTCATTTCAACCGGCCATGGAGGCCGCTATCAGAAACTGGGCGGCATAATAGCTGCTCATGATGAGCGCCGTTGCCTGAGGAAAGGGGCGGTAAAAACGATCCAACGCCAGCATGCTATCCGAGAAGAGAAACAGGAGGGCCCCCGCCAGTGCCGCCGCACTGCCGGCCGTCAGAGAGGCATGCCAGGCGCCGGCGGCAACCCAGGCCATCCCAATGATGGTCAGCATATAGATCAATACCGGCAGGCGCATACCCGCCAGACCCGGCCAGAGAATACCAAAAATCATCCCGCCAACGGCCAATAGCAGCAACCCGTCTACCAACTTGAGAACCAGAGGTCCCTGAGCAAATCCGACGATATAGCAGAGATGCGCCACCAAGAAGGCGAGCAGGCCATGAATGAAGCGCTCCTTGGGCCACATCAGCAAGATATCTCCGGCCAGCGAAAGCATGAGCCCGAGTAAGATCCAGGCATGTGAACCATCCTGATCCAGCCCTCGGTAACCGAAGGCCAGTGCGATGATAAGCACCATGGTCAGTGGCTTGCTGAGATAAAATTGCCGCTGGCTTCCTTCATAGGCAGAACGTATATGCCACCAGCCGGACGCCACTATCATCACACTCAAGAACATGCTTGGTTTCTCCTGCCACCACACACTCATGATTATTGAGTCCAAGCCTAACAAAAATGACTCCGCGGGGGCAGAGCCCTCCCCCTACTTCGCCTAAAGTCTAATTGCCCCCCCTCCTCTGCTCGGGCATAAGATGGGGCACGGGGGAAGGGCTAATGGATGAGATGATGAAAAACTACCTGCCAGCTATCGATATCATGATGTGTCATCTGGGGTTCAGCTTTGAACAAGCCTGCGACGAATTGGGTCTTACTCCACACGAACAGCAAGCGTTGATTGCCATGCAACAACGGGAGCATATCGATTAATACCGCCTGACTGGCGGTCAGCTCTCCATCAAGGCGCCTTCATGGCGCCTTATTTTTTCCTTACACAGCACATCATCATGAAAATCAAACTCTGAGATTTAACTTTTTTTCAGACAAGAACACTGGCAGTTGAGGGATGAACCCGGTCTTTTACGCCATGTGAGACATTCGCCATAGCCAATGTAAGAAGGTGCAGTTTCGGTGCGTACGCAAACCATTTCTCAGGTCATCGAACAACGCCAACAAAAAACATAACTAATTGATTTTTAATGGACATGGTCAACAATATAACTTTTATCTGCTTCTTAAACTTTTCTTTACTCAAAAGCCCCCTTGTTCGCAGCCCGGTAATCCTTAGTATGAGGGTCATAGGGAAGCAGCACCGGATGGATGTCCGGTTTCCAAGGCAGGATGGAGTATCCAGGATGGATACGGTTGCTCAGGACAGAGCAGCCCATGGACGACAGGATGCCCGCTGGAAGCGGTTGGACCGACTCAGGAAGAGTTAGCGTATTCAGGACGAATGCGCCTCACGGATGAACAGGGACACGCTGGAAGCGTTAAAGGACACCTCCAGGATGGAGAGAGCGCGGTTGCCAGGATGGTAGCCAGGCCAGGAGGCTGCGGACACCCCGATGGATTGGGAAGGGGAAATTCCTAAGGAAAGGAAATAGTCAGGGATTGCAGGGAGCATGGCTGTTCAGGGATTGGACAACACGACTCAGGGGGGACGGCGAAAGCCGCCCCCCTTTTCTTATTTCGCGCTGCCTCAAGCTTACCCAGTAAAAACGGTTGCGCACTCTGCCCCTGTGCAGGAAAACCAAGTTGTGAGACATTCGCCATAGATGACGTGAGCCTTACACCTGCAACCCTGGCGACAGGCTCGGAATCCCCAATACCAAAACCGCCGCAGACACATCACAACACCATGATATTAAACGAATTTAAAAATTAGCGCCGTGTTGGTAACATCACAGCATCGGTCTACCGCTACGAGCTCGATTGAGCGAGGGCGAAAAATCCTTATAGTTACTCATGCACGGACGCACTGAAGTCGACTAGGAAGGTCGGCTGCCAGGGTAGGGCAAATGGACTAGCCACAGGATGTGGTAAAGGACACCTCCCAGGATGGAGATAGTGCGGCGAGTAAGGATGACTCGTCTGGCCAAGATGGCCGCATGGACACCCCAACGGATTGGGAAGGGGAAACCTAAGGGATAGGTATAGTCAGGGATTGCAGGGAGCAACCACGTTCACGGAATTGAACGATACGACTACCGGGGGCGACGCAAGTCGCCCCCATCTTTTTATGCGCTTTCCATGGCCGAAAGCACATAGACATCGAAGCGATTGTTTTTGGTCTCGATGGCCATACTCGGCTTCTGCTCATTGAGCCAGCCCGCATAGTCGGGACGCTTCACCACCACCCGCTTGCCCGCCATCTTAAGGGCGACCGGCAGCAGCGCATCCGCATCGAGATCCGCCCCCACCAGAGACTGAAACACCCTCATCTCCTTTTTGACCAAGGCAGACTTCTGTTTATGGGGGAACATGGGATCGAGATAGATCACATCGGGGCGTTCCCGCAACGCCTCCAGAGTGGCAAGGGCAGGGCCGTGCAATAGCTGCATCCGCTCGCCCACCCAGCTGCCAATCTCGGGGTCGCGGCTGGCCCGCTCGAGGCCATCCGCCAGCAGAGCGGCGACCACAGGGCTGCGCTCGATCAGCGTGACCCGGCAACCAAGCGATGCCAGGACAAAGGCATCCCGCCCCAACCCTGCCGTAGCATCCACCACGCTTGGCGTGGCCCCGGCCTTGAGTCCCACTGCCTTGGCGATGGATTGCCCCCGCCCCCCGCCGAACTTGCGCCGATGCGCGACGGCACCGGCAACAAAGTCAACAAAGATGGCTCCCAGCTTGGGTTCATCAAGCTTACGCAGCTCGAGTCGTTCACTCGTAAGGGCCAACGCGAACTCGGGGAGATCGACGGAGGCCAGCCGTGCATGCAGGCACTTGGCCTCGTCCTGGCGGGAAGGGTCTTCAAGAAGGATCTGCATCATTATGCCAGTCAGGTTAAATCACTGCCGGGCAGTCTACCACAAGGCCATTTCCGACTCAGAAGAGAGTCGCTTCTCCTCTATTCCCTTGTCATTGAGCTCCAGGTAGGAGCAGAGATCATCGAACGCCAGTGGACGGCTGAGCAGATAACCCTGGGTAAAGGCACAGCCCTTGTTGCACAGGAAGTTGAGTTGTTCGTTGGTTTCGACCCCTTCAATGACCACCTGCATGCCCAGGTTGTGGACTATGTTGATGATCCCCTCAAGCAGCATGCGATCCTGTTCGTTGAAGGGAATGTGGCGCACGAAGGAGCGATCTATTTTGACCAGATCGACGGGGAAATTACGCAGATAGTTCAGTGCCGAATAGCCGGTCCCGAAATCATCGATGGCAATCTGACAGCCTGCCCGGCGAAGCGCCTCAATGCGTTGCCTGTGCTGATCCCCGGCGTCCATCAGCAAGGTTTCGGTGATCTCGATGACTATATCTTGAGGAGAGAGGCCAAAGTGCTTGATCACCTTGAGCCACTCACTCCCCTCGGTATCTATGGTCTGAAACTCGAGGGCAGATCGGTTGATAGACATCTGCAGCTGTGGAAACCCGGACTGTTTTAACTGCGCCAAGTCGCGGCAAGAGTGCCACAACACCAGCTCCCCCAACCCCTGGATCAAGCCCGCCTCCTCGGCCAGAGGAATAAAGTCAGCGGGAGAGACTTGCCCCCACTCGGGGTGATACCAACGCACGAGAGCCTCCAGCTTGGTGACACAGCCGGTGCGGTTATCCCAGATGGGTTGATAGGCCATAGAGAGCTGGCCCTGCTTGATGGCTTCTGCCAACTCCTGCTGCATCCGATGCCGGATCTTCACCTCCTCCCGCATCGAGTTACAGTAGACCGCCATCACCTTGGCCTTGCGCTTGGCCTCGAAAAGAGCCTGCTCCGCGTTGCGCAGCAAGATGTCGGCCTCATTATCGTCGATGGGGCAGAGGGTGATCCCCAGAGTTGCCGTCACATACAGGTGTTGATTCGCCAACATAAAGGGTCGGCTGAAGCCACCCATCACCTGCTTGGCGAACAGCTCGGCCTGACGCTGGCTGACAACACCGGGCACCAAGAAGGCGAACTCATCCCCCCCGATTCTTGCCACCAGGTCATCGGTCCTAACCCGACTCACCAAACGATCCGACACCTCTCGCAGCAGTGCATCACCCGCATGGTGGTCCATCGAGTTGTTGACCGCCTTGAAGTTGTTAAGGTCGAGCACCATCAGGGCAAAGCGCTCGCCCCGTTCACAGAAGCGGGTCAGGCAGCGGGAGAAGAGCCAGCGATTGGGCAGACCGGTCAGACTATCGTAATTCGCCTGATTGACGATCTTCTGCTCGGCCAATTTGGATTGGGAGATATCGCTGAAGATCCCGATGTACTGAGAAATCTCGCCCTCATCGCGCAGGCAGCTGATCATCAGTTGCTGGGGATAGATGCGGCCACTCTTGCGCTTGTTCCACACCTCGCCACGCCAGACGCCCACCCTGGCCAGCGCATGGTACATATCGGCATAGAAGGCTTGCTCATGCAGTCCCGACTTGAGCAGGCTGGGTCGTTGTCCCAGCACCTCTTCCATCCGGTAACCCGTGATCTGCTCAAAGGCCGGATTCACCGAAATAATCCGGCTCTCGGCATCGCACACCAGGATCGCCTCGGAGAGGTTGTCATAAACCCGGTGGGAGAGCCTCAGCTGTTCGGCATCCCGTTTGATGCCATCGATGTCTTCAAGCAGAAACATGAAACTGTCGCTGACGGCGGTACTGTCGTGGATCACCGCCACTGTGACCCGCCCCCACTTGAGTGAACCATCCCGACGCAGATAGCGCATCTCTTGCGTAAAGGTGCGAGCCTCCCCTCGACGCAAGACGTCATAGGGGGGAAGATTAACGACATCATCATCGGGGTGGTTCAGCTGCGCCACCCCGAGCGCCTGCAACTGGGCCAGGTTGTACCCCAACATCTGCAGCAACGACTCGTTCCCCCACAAGAACGTCCCGCTCGAGTCGAGCCTGCCGATCCCCATAGGCGAATGGGCCAGCATGGTGCTGAGAAAGGGCGCTTCTTGCAGAGGGGCTGCCGTGGGCGGCGTCATCCCAGGCTTCGCATCCTCCGCAATCCGGCCCGATGTGCCGACCATCCCATCGGGCTGCACCAACGCCAGTTCTCGACCCGCGAGCGGCGCCAACATGCGCAGCAATCCCATAGCACGCTCGAGACCGGGTTGAGGTTGGTGGAACAGCAGGCAACAGAGTCCGGCCGTCTCCCCGGTGGCACTGCACAGACGGACACCGGCATAGGCCTCATAGGATAAGCCGGCGTAAGGGAAGAGGCGTGACAACTGTTCGGAAAACCAGATCTCGCCCTGTTCGAGGGCCATGACGTGAGGGGTATCGCCGGTCGTGCAGAGTGGCGTCATGACGCACTGCGGCCAGACGGCCAGAGGAGACAACTGTTCCGGCTGCCACCGATAAATCATGGCGGCATCAGCCCCCATCGCCGCCGCGATGTCCGTCACGAAACGTTCGAAATAGGCCACGCCCGACACATCGGAAAGCGCGGTTATGATGCGATAAACGGAATCAAGCACTCGCCTCATGGCAAGGGGGGACATCTCTGGTTGATGGGTGAAAAACCGACTCTATCCAAGAGACGGAGTGACTGCAAACATGCTACCTCGACTGCATGAAAATGCATGAAAAAAAGGGGCCTGACGGCCCCTTATTGTATGAAAATCAGGCAGAGATCCCACTATGACGCAGAAGGGCATCCACCTGGGGCTCGCGACCCCGGAAAGCCCGGAATAGCGCCATCGGCTCCTTGGCCCCCCCTTTCTCCAAAATGCAGTGCAGGAAATCGGCGCCCACCTGCCGGTTGAAGATCCCCTCTTCCTCAAAGCGGGAGTAGGCATCGGCGGAGAGCACTTCGGCCCACTTGTAGCTGTAATACCCCGCCGCATAACCGCCTGCAAAAATGTGGGAGAAGCTGTGCTGGAAGCGGTTGAAGGCCGGAGGCGTCATCACCGCCACCTGCTCGCGAACGCGGCCGAGCACCCGTGCCACCAGCTCGGAGCTGGCCGGCTCGTCACTCATGTGCAGGCGGAAATCAAACAGGGCGAATTCCAGCTGACGCAGCATCTGCATCGCGGCCTGGAAGTTGCGTGCGGCCAGCATGTTGCCAAGCAGCGCATCGGGCAGGGGCTCACCGCTCTCGTAGTGACCAGAGAGGAAAGCAAGTGCCTCGGACTCCCAACACCAGTTCTCGAGGAACTGACTCGGCAGCTCGACCGCATCCCAGGGCACCCCGTTGATACCGGCCACCCCGGCCACATCGATGGCCGTCAGCATGTGATGGATGCCATGCCCGAACTCGTGGAACAGGGTCACCACTTCGTTGTGGGTAAAGAGTGCCGGTTTGTCATCCACGGGCCCGTTGAAGTTGCACGTCAGGTAAGCCACCGGACGCTGCAAGCTGCCATCGCTGCGATAGCGACGCCCCAGGCAGGTGTCCATCCAGGCCCCCCCACGCTTGTTGGCGCGGGCATAGAGATCCAAATAGAAGCTACCACGCAGCTCCTCTTCCTGGTCATAGATATCGTAGAAACGCACATCAGGGTGCCAGGTCTCGATGCCCAAGCGCTCGCGAACCCGCAAGCCAAACACCCTGTGTACCACCTCGAACAGGCCGGCCACCACCTTCTTGGCCGGGAAGTAAGGGCGCAGCTGCTCGTCAGAGATAGAGAACTTATGCTGCTTGAGCTTCTCGGCGTAGTAGGGAATATCCCAGGCCGCCAGCTCGCTCACCCCGTGCTCTGCGGCCGCGAAGTCACGAATCTCCTGCAACTCGGCATGGCCTTGGGAGAGAGACTTGGTAGCCAGATCCTCAAGGAAACCAATCACCTGCTCGCTCTTGTCCGCCATCTTGGTGGCCAGCGATAGCTCGGCATAGTTGGCGAACCCCAACAGACGAGCCAGCTCGAGGCGCAGAGTCAGGATCTCGGCCATGGCGGCGCTGTTATCCCACTCTCCGGCACAGGGCCCCTGATCGGAGGCCCGGGTGACATAGGCCTGGTACATCTCCTCGCGCAGCTCCCGGTTATCGGCGTACATCATGACCGGCAGGTAGGAGGGGATGTCGAGGGTAAACAGCCAGCCATCCAGCTCGCGGGCGCGGGCCTGAGCCGCGGCGGCGGCCAGCGCACTCGGCGGCAGACCGGCCAGACTGCCCTCATCTTGCACCAGTCGGTGCCAACCCTGGGTCGCATCCAGCACATTGTTGCTAAAGCGCGACGCCAACTCGGAGAGGCGAGCCTGAATCTCACCATAACGCTGCTTCTGCTCGGCCGGCAGGTCGATCCCGGAGAGACGGAAATCACGCAGGTTGTTCTCGATCTCTTTGCGCTGGGCGCCGCTCAGCAGCGGGAAGTCGTCGCTCTCTGCCAGGGCCTTATAGGCCGCAAACAGCCCCTCATGCTGACCGACAAAGGTCTGGTATTCCGCCAGATGGGGCAGGCAGGCATCGTGTGCCTGACGCAGCGACTCTGAATTCATCACGGCATTGAGGTGAGAAACCGGGGACCAAATCCGCGACAGGCGATCGTTCGCCTCCTCAAGGGGCGCGACCAGATTGTCCCAGGTATAAGGCTCGTGATGGGAGAGCACATCGGCGATACGCTGCTTGCACTCGGCAATGGCCTGCAGCACGGCTGACTCTACATGCTCGGGACGGATCTGGCTAAAGGGGGGCAGACCGTCCATCGTCAGCAAGGGATTGATCATCATGGTTCCTCTTAAAAAACACTGCCCCTGCCTTTCAGAAGCACGTCGTTGGATCCCTAAGATGGTGGCAAGCCCCTCGATAATCAAGCACCTGCAAAACGTGAAATGACTCAATAGGATTAAAGTCGGGCAGCACCTTGGTCGCTTGTTGGCATGGCTGCCGGTATATGATGTGCTGCAAACTTGTGCCGGAAGTGTTTACACTTAGGCTAAATCTCATCTGGTTCCCCGGACAGCAAGGACGATATGTCAGGATTCCTCTCCAAGGCCATCAAGGCCATGCGGCGCAGCAGTCTCTCCTACCGCCTGCTCTCCTATATTCTCCTGTGCAGTACCGCGCTCGCCTTCCTTATCACCTTGTTGCAACTGGCCTGGGACTACCGCAAAGACGTGGCCATGATTCAGGGCAGCATCAGCCAGATCGAAGCCTCTTTCCTGCAACCTATAGCGGCCAGCCTGTGGAACCTGGACGAAGAGCAGGTCAAGGTGCAGCTGGAGGGGATCATGAATCTGCCCAGCATGGAATTCGTGATGGTCAAGGAGCTGCTCGGTAACTCCGAGGTGCCCCTGCTCTCTCAGGGTAAAGAGCGCCCCAGCTACGACATCTCGCGTGAATTTAGCCTCACCTATCAGGGCGAAGTGGTTGGCAAGCTGTTTGTGGCCGCCTCACTCGAGCAGATCTATCAGCGCCTGCTGGAGAAATCGGTCCTGATCCTGGTGAGCCAAACCATCAAGACCCTGGTGGTCTCATTTTGCATCTTGCTCATCATCTATTACATGGTGGTCAGACACATTCACCGTATCGTGCAGTATGCAGAGCAACTCCGGCTGGAACGCCTGACCGAGGAGCTGGAGCTGGAGGGGCGTCCCCTGCCCCGCCCCAACCCCGATGAGTTTGACTCCCTGGCCGCCGCTCTCAACCAGATGCGGGCACGCCTCGGCAACGAGTTCAACGCCCGCCAGCAGGCGCTCGAGCAGCTGCAACAGGAGCGGGACTTCTCTGCCACCCTGATCAACTCCTCCAACGTACTGATCTGCTGCCTCGAGCCAAACCTCGCCATCGCCAGCATCAACCCGGCCGCCACCCTGCTGACCGGCTATGTAGAGAATGAGATCCTCACCAAAAACTGGCTCGATCTGTTCGTCAATCCCCAACAGCGGGAGAGTGTCTCGGAGCGCCTGGAGCATCTGGGCATGGTCGAAGAGCTGGAAGTGCACATGCAGGATCAGCAGGATCACGAACTGATCCTGCTCTGGTCCTTCGTGCCCTTCTATGAAGGCCCAGAGCTCAAATACCTGATCGGCTTTGGCTATGACATCACCAAGCTCAAGCAGGTCGAGCGCGAGATCATCCAGCTCAACGAGCAGCTCGAGGCCAAGGTCACCGAGCGAACCCGCAGTCTGAGCGAGAGCAACAACCAGCTCACCAAGGCCTACGACGATCTCAAACAGGCTCAGCAGACCCTGGTGGAATCCGAAAAGATGGCATCGCTGGGCTCACTGGTGGCGGGGGTGGCCCACGAGATCAACACCCCGATTGGCATCAGCGTTACCGCCTCTTCCTACCTGCAGGAACGGGTTCTCGACTTCAAGCAACACATCGAATCCAAGCAGCTGTCGCGCACCTATCTGACCGACTTCGTCACCAATCTCGACGAGTCCATGTCACTGCTGCAGGGGAACCTGCGCCGCGCCTCCGAGCTCATCGCCAGCTTCAAGCAGGTGGCGGTGGATCAATCCTCAGAGGCCCATTACAACTTCAACGTGGCGGAGAACCTGCATCAGGTGGTGGTCTCGCTCGGCCACAAACTGCGCAAATCCCAGTGCGAGGTCGACATCCAGTGCGACTCGCAGCTGGTGGTGCACTCCTACCCCGGCTGTTTCGCCCAGATTTACTCCAACCTGATCCTCAACTCCATCAACCATGCCTTCGACGGATGGGACAGACCCAAGAAGATCACCATCGCCATCGATTATGCCGACGGCGAGCTGGTCATCGACTATCGCGACAACGGCAAGGGGATAAGCCCGGATATCATGCCCAGGTTGTTCGAACCCTTCGTCACCTCCAAGCGCGGCCAGGGCGGCAGCGGCCTGGGCACCCACATCATCTATAACCTGATCGCCCAGCTGCTACGCGGCCGTATCACCTGCCACAGCCAGCCAGGCGAGGGCGCCCAATTCCTGATCCGCCTGCCCATGGAGCGCGTGTCGGTATAACATCCTGCTCACGGGGCTTGCCTTCACCCTTGGGCAGCCCCATTTCATCTATTCAAAACAATATGAGCGGAGAAACCAAATGGCCCAGCACTTCGACTATATCGCCATCGGCGGTGGCAGTGGCGGCATCGCCTCGGCTAACCGGGCTGCCATGTACGGCAAGAAGGTGGCCCTTATCGAGGCGAAAGAACTGGGGGGAACTTGCGTCAACGTCGGCTGCGTACCCAAGAAGGCCATGTGGTATGCGGGCCAGATCGCCGATGCCCTCAAGTACGGCCCCGACTATGGCTTCGATACCACACTCAATCACTTCAGCTGGGGCAAGTTGGTCGAGTCTCGCCAGGCTTACATAGAGCGGATCCACGGCTCCTACAACAACGTGCTGGCCAAGAACCAGATTACCGTCATCAAGGGCTTCGCCCGTTTCGTGGATGCCCACACTATAGAGGTGAACGGTGAACGCTACAGCGCCGATCACATTCTCATCGCCACCGGTGGCCGCCCCGAGACACCCTCCATCCCGGGCGTCGAGTACGGCATCGACTCCGATGGCTTCTTCGAACTGCACGAACAACCTAAACGCGTCGCCGTGGTCGGTGCCGGCTATATCGCCGTCGAGATCGCCGGCGTGCTGCACGCGCTCGGCTCCGAAACCCACCTGCTGGTGCGCAAGCACGCTCCCCTGCGCAGCTTCGACCCCATGGTGCAGGAGACCCTGGTCGAAGTCATGGAGAAGGAGGGGCCCAGGCTGCACACCCACGCGGTTCCGCGTGAGGTGATCCGCAACGCCGACGGCAGCCTGACCCTGCACCTGGAAGACGGCCGTCACCTGACGGTCGATTGCCTCATCTGGGCCATTGGCCGGGTGCCGGCTACCGACCAGCTCAACCTGACCGCCACCGGCATCGAGCTGGACGAGCGCGGCTACATCCCGACCGACAAGTACCAGAACACCAGGGTGCCCGGCATCTACGCAGTCGGCGACAACACGGGACGGATTCAGCTCACCCCGGTGGCCGTCGCCGCCGGGCGCCGTCTCTCCGAGCGCCTCTTTAATAACAAGCCGAGCGAGCACCTCGACTATCGGCTGGTGCCGACCGTAGTCTTCAGCCACCCCCCCATTGGCACCATTGGCCTGACCGAGCCGGAGGCGATCGCCGAATACGGCGAGACCAACGTCAAGATCTACAAGAGCCAGTTCACCTCCATGTACTCGGCCCTCACCCAACATCGCCAGCCCACCCGCATGAAGCTGGTGTGCGCCGGCCCGGAAGAGAAGGTGGTCGGCCTGCACGGCATCGGCTATGCCATGGACGAGATCCTGCAAGGCTTCGGTGTCGCCATGAAGATGGGCGCCACCAAGGCGGACTTCGACAACTGCGTCGCCATCCATCCCACCAGCGCCGAAGAGTTTGTCACCATGCGCTGATGCGCTCGTGAAATAAAGAGGGGGAGCCATTGGCTCCCCCTCTCTTTGTGCTGAGCAGACCCTTAACGAGCCTCTTCCTTCAACCACTGAGCCACCCGCTTGGCGAAGTAGGTGAGGATGCCGTCGGCGCCGGCCCGCTTGAAGCAGAGCAGGGACTCGAGGACGCACTCCTTCTCCTTCAGCCAGCCGTTCTGGATGGCGGCCATGTGCATGGCGTACTCGCCGCTCACCTGGTAGGCATAGGTCGGCACCCCGAACTGATCCTTGACCCGGCGCACCACATCCAGATAGGGCATGCCCGGCTTGACCATGACGCTGTCGGCCCCTTCGGCGATGTCCAATGCCACCTCGTGCAGCGCCTCGTCACTGTTGCCCGGGTCCATCTGATAGGTCGCCTTGTTGCTCTTGCCGAGGTTGCCGGCCGAGCCGAGCGCGTCGCGGAACGGGCCATAGTAGTGGGAGGCGTACTTGGCCGAGTAGGCCATGATCTGGGTGTTGACGAAACCATTGGCCTCCAGCGCGGCGCGGATGGCACCGATGCGCCCGTCCATCATATCGGATGGGGCTACCATGTCGGCACCGGCCGCGGCGTGAGAGAGCGCCTGCTTGACCAGGATCTCGGTGGTGATGTCATTCATCACATAACCCTGATCGTCGATGATGCCGTCCTGACCATGGGTGGTGAAGGGGTCCAGGGCCACGTCGGTGATGACCCCCAGCTCGGGGAAATGCTGCTTGAGGGCGCGGGTGGCTTTCTGGGCCAGCCCCTCCGGGCTATAGGCCTCTTCCGCCATCAGACTCTTCTTCTCGAGCGGCGTCACCGGGAACAGGGCCACCGCCGGCACGCCCAGGGCGACCAGCTCTTCGGCCTCCTTGAGCAACAGATCGATAGAGACCCGCTCAACCCCCGGCATGGAGGCCACGGCCTCGCGGCGATTCTTCCCTTCCAGCACGAACATGGGATAGATGAGATCGTCGACCGTCAGCACGTTCTCGCGCATCAGGCGGCGGCTGAATTCGGTGGCACGGGCTCGGCGCAGACGGCGACCCGGGAAGGCACCCGGCAGGGTAATGGCCATAAACTTGTCTCCTAGAGTGGAAGTTGAAAGAAGGCCGCCGAGGTGGCCCGGGTGTGGGCCAGCAAGGCCTCAGGCGTCTCGTCACGGCAAGCCGCCACCACGCGGGCAATGTGCGGCAGGAAAGCGGGTTCATTACGTTTGGGGCGCGGGCGGATATCGCGTGGCACCAGATAGGGAGCGTCGGTCTCGATCATCAGGCGGCCAACCGGAATGCGCGCCACCTGACGGCGCAGCTCGTCGCCACGGCGCTCGTCGCAGATCCAGCCGGTGACCCCGATGTGCAGCCCCAGGGCCAGGCACTCGTCGAGCTCGGCATCGCTGCCGGTGAAGCAGTGCAGCACGGCTCCGGACAGGCGCGGCAGCCAGGGACGCAGGATCTCGACAAAGCGGGCATGGGCATCGCGGCAATGAAGGAACACCGGCATCCCCAGCTCGGCGGCCAGCGCCAGCTGGGCATCGAATACGGCGTCCTGCATCGGGCGCGGGGAGAAGTCGCGGTTGTAGTCGAGGCCGCACTCGCCGATGGCCACCACCTGGGGCAGGGCAGCCAGTTTGCGCAGGGCGGACAGGGTCCCATCGTCGACGCTCTTGGCATCGTGGGGGTGAACCCCGGCGGTGGAGAAGCAAAAGCCCGGCCAGTGCGCGGCGAGCTCGGCGCTCTCGCGGCTTCCGTCCAAATCGGTACCTGTGAGGATCAGAGCCTGGACTCCGGCCTCCTGCGCCCTGGCCACCACGGTCGCCTGTTCACCGGCAAACTGACTGCTGGTGAGGTTTACCCCTATATCGATCATGCCCTGTCCACTGCTCGGGATACCTTCAAACGATATCCATCTCTATTTGGGCCCCTACCATACGCCTGACGGCTCCCCCTGAAAAGAGGAAGGGGGCCTCAGCCCCCCTCGGATACATCTTCTGTTTCGCTCTCATCCTTGCGCACATAGAAGCGAGCAAAGAAGAGGCCCAGCTCCCACAGGCCCCACATGGGGATGGCCAGCAAGGTCTGGGAGAAGACATCGGGCGGTGTCAGCAGCATGCCCACCACGAAGACCCCAACGATGACGTAGGGACGTTTCGCCTTCAGGCTCTGCGGCGTGGTAACCCCTGTCCAGCACAGCAGTATGGTCGCCACCGGGATCTCGAACGCCACCCCGAACGCGAAGAACAGGGTGAGCACAAAATCGAGGTAGCTGGCGATATCGGTCGCCACCGTCACCCCGGCCGGCGCCGTGCTGGTGAAGAAGCCGAACACCAGCGGGAACACCACGTAGTAGGCGAATGCCATGCCCGCATAGAACAGCAGGGCGCTGGAAACCACCAATGGCAGGATCATGCGCCGTTCGTGCTGGTAGAGGCCGGGGGCGATGAAGGCCCAGGCCTGGTAGAGCAGATAAGGAATGGCGAGGAAGAAGGAGACCACCAGGGTCAGCTTGATCGGCGTGATGAAGGGGGTCGCCACATCGGTTGCGATCATGCTGGTGCCGGCCGGCAACTGACTGAGCAGAGGCCGGGCCACGAAGTCATAGATGCCATTGGAGAAATAGATCAGCGCCACGAAAACCAGCATGATGGCGGCCAGGGAGCGCAGTAACCTGCTCCTCAGTTCGATCAGATGGGTGAGCAGGGGCTGCTCGGCCTGGGGATCGCTCATGGCTTCACCTCCTCCTGCTTCTGCTGCTCGGTCGCCGGAGGCGCGATGATGGGCTCCGGCTCACCGCCAGCAAGCTGTGGCCCAGTCGAGCTGGTTGCCTCGTCCTTGGCATAGGGACGATTGACCGAGGCGGCGGCCGCCTTCAGCTCCTCGATGGAAGCCTGCAGATCGGGACTCAGGTTCTGCATGTTGAGCTTCTCGGCCTTCTTCAGGTCGTTATGCAGCTCCTGGATCCGCAGCTCTTCGGAGAGCTCCATCTTCACCGCATTGGCCGTGCTGCGCACCAGCTTGACCCACTTGGCCACGGTGCGCACCGCCTCCGGTAACCGCTCGGGCCCCAGCACCACCAGGGCCACCACGGCGATGACCATCAGCTCCCAGAAACCGATGTCGAACATGGTTTAGGCCTGATCTTTGTCTTTCTGCTTCTGGGTATCCAGCGGCTGTTGGCCCTGGTCGGCGATCTTCTTCTGGTCGAAGTCGGCATCGCGAGTCGGTTCGTCGTCAGACATCGCCTTCTTGAAGCCCTTCACCGCCGCGCCGAGATCGCCGCCGATACCGCGCAGCTTCTTGGTGCCGAACAGCAGCACCACGATCAGGCCGATGATAAGAAGTTGCCAAATACTGATACCACCCATGTGTAGTCTCCTCACTCGCGCCAATGGCGCGGATTTGTTGTGTCAGTGGGCGCGGGCCTTGAACCAGCCGGCCAGCCAGCAGCAGGCTGCGGCTCCCAGGCTGAGGCCTGCCCAATCGGGTTGTTGGATTGAATAGAGTATGATGCCACCGAGCAGCAGGGTCGCCCCCATGCCGAGCAGGTAGCGAGCCTGTCCCTGGCGCCGGCTGTGACGGCGGAAGTCGTCAAACAGCCGATCGAAGTGGCGCTGCTGGTTGCGGGTCTGGCGCAGGGTCTCATAGACCAGCTCCGGCAACTCAGGCAGTTTTTCCGCCCAATAGGGTGCCTTTTCCCGGATAGCATTCAATACCGCTTTAGGGCCAACTTGCTCGCGCATCCAGTGCTCGAGGAAGGGTTTGGCGGTCTGCCACAGATCCAACTGGGGATAGAGCTGGCGCCCCAACCCCTCCACATAGAGCAGGGTCTTCTGCAGCAGCACCAGCTGAGGCTGTACCGTCATGTGGAAGCGGCGGGCGGTGTTAAACAGATTAAGCAGTACGTGGCCAAACGAGATCTGATCGAGCGGCTTCTCGAAGATGGGCTCGAGCACGGTACGAATGGCGAACTCGAACTCCTCTACCTGGGTATCGGCAGGCACCCAGCCCGACTCCACGTGCAGCTCCGCCACCCGGCGGTAGTCACGATTGAAGAAGGCGAGGAAATTCTCGGCCAGGTAGCGCTTGTCTTCGCGATTCAGTGTGCCGACGATGCCGCAGTCGATACCAATCCACTGGGGATTCTCCGGGTGCTCGTAGGCGACGAAGATGTTGCCCGGATGCATGTCGGCATGGAAGAAGCTGTCGCGGAACACCTGAGTGAAGAAGACCTCGACTCCGCGCTCGGCCAGCAACTTCATGTTGGTGCCGTTGGCCTCCAACGCCTCGATATCGGAGACCGGGATGCCGTAGATCCGCTCCATCACCAGCACGTGTTCCTGACAATAGTCGGTGAACACCTCGGGCACGTAGAGCGCCTCGGAGCCGATGAAGTTGCGGCGCAACTGGATGGCGTTGGCCGCCTCGCGCATCAGGTTGAGTTCGCCCTCTATGGTCTTGCGGTACTCGGCCACCACCTCGACCGGGCGCAGACGCGAACTCTGGGGCATGAAGCGAGCCACCACCCGCGCCATGGTCATCATCAGACGCAGGTCGGCCTCGATCACCGGCTCGATGTCCGGGCGAATCACCTTGATGACGATCTCGCGGCCGTTCTCCTTGAGGCGCGCCGTGTGAACTTGGGCGATGGAGGCCGACGCCAGCGGCGTCTCGTCGAAGTCATCGAACAGCTGCTCGATGGGGGCACCCAGACTCGCCTCTATCTGACGGCGGGCCGCCTGACCGCAGAAAGGGGGCACCCTGTCTTGCAGCAGGGCCAGCTCCTCGGCGATATCCGGCGGCAACAGATCGCGCCGGGTCGAGAGCATCTGACCAAACTTGATGAAGATGGGGCCGAGCGCCTCGAAGGCGAGGCGGATCCGCTCCCCCCGACTGCGCGACCCGTTACGATTCTTGAACCAGAACAGGCTGCGACGGGCCAGCCGCGCGGGCCAGGGCTGGTAGCGCGCCGGCACCAGCTCATCCATGCCGTGTTCCAGCAGGATGCGGGTGATCTGATAGAGGCGGGAGAACTCTTTGAACGTCATGCACCCATCCTCTGCTCGAGGCGGGCCAGACGCAACTCGGCGGCACGCAGCCGCTCAAGCAGCATCTCGACGTCGTCATTAAAGCTGGCGACCTCGAGCGGACCGGGCGCGAGGCGGATCTCCTCAGTCAGGTACTCGGCCAGCTGCAACCGGCTGCGCTCCAGCTCAGCCGCGACCAACCGCCGGCCGTGGCGAGCGCCGCTCACCAGGGTATGGGCAAGCACATCACCTGTGTAGCGGGAGAGCTGTTCCTCCCAGTCGATGGCGAGTTCGCCAAAGAGGCTGCCGAAAGCCTGTACCAGCTGGGGATCCCCCTCGATATCGAGGCGCTCCTCGCGGATATAGCGGGTCAGGGCCGACGGGTCGCGCAGCAACCCCAAGGCCGAGAGGCTGAGGATGAGGCCGGCATCGGCCTCCCCCTCATAGGCAGCCAGCACATCGACCCGCCCGACGGAGAAGACGAACCAGAGGGGCTTGAGCTCTCGCACATGAAGGCGCAGAGTCTTGCCTTGCAACCGCTTCTGCCTGCCGGCAGAGGTGGGATCACGGGCCAATAGCTGATTGCAGGCGGTCTCGACCGCGGCAGTGATGAAGGCATCCATCGGCATGGGGCGACCTAGTACTTGTAACCGCGGTGCAGGGCAACCACACCCTGAGTCAGGTTGTAGTAGCTCACGTCCTCGAAGCCGACCTGCTCCATCATCCCCTTCAGGGTCTCCTGATCCGGGTGCATGCGGATCGACTCGGCCAGGTACTGATAGCTCTCGCTGTCGTTGGCGACCAGCTCGCCCATCTTGGGCAGCAGCTTGAAGGAGTAGAGGTCATAGAGCTTGGCCATCACCTCGCTCTCGGGCTTGGAAAACTCCAGCACCAGCAGGCGGCCGCCCGGCTTGAGCACGCGGAACATGGAGGCCAGCGCCTTCGCCTTGTCGGTCACGTTGCGCAGGCCGAAGCCGATGGTGATGAGATCGAAGTGATTGTCCGGGAAGGGCAGTGCCTCGGCATTGGCCTGGACGAAGGCGACGTTGCCACTGATGCCGAGGTTGCGCAGCTTGTCACGGCCCACCTTGAGCATGGAGTCGTTGATGTCGGCCAGCACCACCTGACCGGTCTCACCCACGATACGGGAGAACTTGGCGGTCAGATCGCCGGTACCCCCGGCCAGATCCAGCACCTTGTGGCCCTTGCGCACGCCGGAGCAGTCGATGGTGAAGCGCTTCCACAGACGATGGATGCCGAACGACATCAAGTCGTTCATCAGATCGTACTTGGCCGCGACCGAGTGGAACACGCCGGCAACCAGCGTCTCTTTCTCCTCGGTAGCAACCGTCTTGAAGCCAAAATGGGTGGTGGCAGCCTGCTCAGACATCCTACTGTACCTGTAGACCAAAGATTGGACGGCCAGTTTACCAGAGCGGGCCGCGTCCGGACACCTCAACCCCGGGCGGGGACCAGCTGCATGGCCAAAAACACCATCAGCAGGCAGAGCCCAACGTTGAGCAAGATGTTGAGAGCTGCCTTGAGCCAGTCGCCGTGCTGCATCAGCACCAGGGTATCGAGGGCGAACGACGAGAAGGTGGTCAGTGCCCCGAGTAGCCCCACCATCAGCAGAGGCTTCATCGGGTGCTCCAGCACATGACCGTGCTGCAACAGGGCGTACGCCAGCCCCATGATGAAGGAGCCGATCACGTTGACCGTCAGGGTGCCGTAGGGAAAGTGGCGACCGAACAGCAGCGCCGTCAGCTCGCCAATCCCGAAGCGCAGGCAGGCCCCCACGGCGCCGCCGGCGGCCACCAGTAACCAGGTTTGCATGGGTCACTCCTTGGAAAATGGAGGATCATTATGCGCCCTCGGCCGCCCCCGTGACAGGGGCGGCAATTAATCGCGGGCTCAGCGGCGAAAGTCGACCGGCTCCTCGTCCGCCAGATGGAGCGTCGTGGTGGCGGGGCGGGTCTGGGCAATCACCTTGCCGTGGCGCACCGAGTAGCGCACCGGCACCTGACGGCGCACCGCGTCAAATCCACTGTCGGCAGGCAGGATCAGCAGATTGGCCGGCTTGCCAACCTCGATGCCATAGCGATCCTGGATATGCAGGGTACGGGCGCTGTGATGGGTGATGAGATCCAGCCCCTGGTCGATCTGCTCGTAACCCATCAGCTGACAGACATGCAGCCCCATGTGCAGCACCTGCAGCATGTTGGCGGTACCCATCGGGTACCATGGGTCGAACACGTCGTCGTGGCCGAAGCAGACATTGATGCCGCTCTCCAGCATCTCCTTGACCCGGGTGATGCCGCGTCGTTTGGGATAGGTATCAAAGCGTCCCTGCAGGTGGATGTTCACCAGCGGATTGGCCACGAAGTTGATGCCCGACATGCGCAGCAGACGGAACAGGCGCGAGGCATAGGCCCCGTTGTAGGAGTGCATGGCGGTGGTGTGGCTGGCGGTGACCCGCTCGCCCCAGCCGCGCTCAAGCGCCAGGGTCGCCAGGGTCTCGACGAAGCGCGACTGCTCGTCGTCGATCTCGTCGCAGTGCACGTCGATCAGGGTATCGTAGCGCTCGGCCAGTTCGAACATGCGGTGCAGGCTTTCAACGCCGTACTCGCGGGTGAACTCGAAGTGGGGGATCGCCCCCACTACGTCGGCCCCGAGGCGCAGCGCCTCTTCCAACAACTCCAGCCCGTTCGGGAAGGAGCGGATCCCCTCCTGGGGGAAGGCGACGATCTGCAGCTCCACCCAGGGGGCCATCTCCTCGCGCACCTCGAGCATCGCCTTGAGGGCAACCAGCTCGGGGTCTGACACATCCACGTGGGTGCGCACAAACTGGATGCCGTTGGCGATCTGCCACTTCAGCGTCTGGATCGCGCGGCGATTCACATCATCATGAGTCAGCAGCGCCTTGCGCTCGGCCCAGCGCTCTATCCCCTCGAACAGGGTGCCGGAGAGGTTCCAGCTCGGCTCGCCGGCGGTCTGAGTGGTATCGAGGTGGATGTGCGGCTCGACGAAAGGAGGAATGGCAAGACCGCCCTCCCCATCCAGAACGGTCGCCGCCGGCAAGGGTTGGCCCATGGGCACAATAGCCCGGATAGTGTCCTGCTCGCACAGGATCTGCCACAGACCGATCTGGCCAGGCAGGCGGACGTTCTCAATCAGCATCGATAGCTCTCCGCGAAATTTATAAGGGAGGCATAAGCCCTTATGACTCAAGCAGCCTCAAAGCACTCTACTAGCGATCTGTTCCGGACTGCCACACAGGCCATGACGAACAAAACACGCTCAGTTAAGGCTTCATTCAGATCGCTTCGCCTAGGCTGAAGTAGGTTTGTTTCTATATGGGAGGATGCCATGAAGAAGATACTCACCGAAATAGGCAACGCCAGCCAGTTTAATGAGTACCTGAACGCCATGGGAATTCATCGCCCCCCACTGGAACAGCATCAGGGGAAATGGGCATATAAGCGGGATGATGAGTTGATTGCGCTGGTCGAGAGGCAACAATCTGGTGAACTACGCTACTACCTTAACGCCCACCACCTATGCCGAGGCCACTAATTGCACAAAAATTAGTGAGACCGATAGAATGAAGGACTCTCAGCAGCGCAGCCAAATTGCATGAAAAACCAAAAAGAAAAAGCCCAGTCTTT
>NZ_CDCE01000035.1:96451-195046 GCF_000819805.1 Aeromonas diversa CDC 2478-85 | reverse complement strand
CAGGCCGCCCTGCGCGCCGTTACCTATGACAACAGCAGCGGCACCCCGAACACCAGTACCCGCACAGTTAACTTCGTCGTCAACGATGGCACCGACGCCAGCAGCGCCGCCACACAAAATGTCAGTGTAGCCGCGGCCAACGATGCACCCCAAGTCACCACTACCGGTGGTACCACCCCCTTCACCGAGGGGGCTTCCGCCACAGTCATCGACAGTGGCCTCACCCTGGCTGACACCGACAGCGCGACCCTGGCCAGCGCCACCGTCGCCATCACGGGTAACTTCCAGTCCGGCCAAGACCTGCTCGCCTTCACCAATGACGGCAGTACCATGGGCAACATTTCCGCCAGCTACAACAGTGGTACCGGGGTGCTCACCCTCACCTCGGCCGGCGCCACCGCGACCCTGGCCCAGTGGCAGGCCGCCCTGCGCGCCGTCACTTACGCCAACAGCAGCGAGAGCCCCAACACCAGCGCCCGTACCGTCAGCTTCACCGCCAACGATGGCGTCACCTCCAGCAGCGCCGCCACCCGCATCGTCAGCGTGACCGCGGTCAACGATGCGCCCCAGGTCACCACAGCTGGCGGTACCACCCCCTTCACCGAGGGTACGCCGGCCGCCATCGACAGCAGCCTGACTCTGTCTGACGTCGACAGCACCACTCTGGCCAGCGCCACCGTCACCATCACGGGTAACTTCCAGTCCGGCCAAGACCTGCTCGCCTTCACCAATGACGGCAGCACCATGGGCAACATCTCCGCCAGCTACAACAGTGGCACCGGGGTGCTCACCCTCAGCTCGGCCGGTGCCACCGCGACCCTGGCCCAGTGGCAGGCAGCCCTGCGCGCCGTCACTTACGCCAACAGCAGTGAGACCCCCAATACCAGCGCCCGCACCGTCAGCTTCACCGTCAACGATGGCACCGACGCCAGCAGCGCCTCCACCCAGAACGTCAGCGTGACTGCGGTCAACGATGCGCCCCAGGTCACCACAGCCGGCGGCACGACCCCCTTCACCGAGGGAACGCCGGCCGCCATCGACAGCGGCCTGACCCTGTCTGACGTCGACAGCACCACCCTGGCCAGCGCCACCGTCGCCATCACGGGTAACTTCCAGTCCGGCCAGGACCTGCTCGCCTTCACCAATGACGGCAGTACCATGGGCAACATCTCCGCCAGCTACAACAGCGGCACCGGGGTGCTCACCCTCACCTCGGCCGGCGCCAGCGCGACCCTGGCCCAGTGGCAGGCCGCCCTGCGCGCCGTCACTTACGCCAACAGCAGTGAGAACCCCAACACCAGTACCCGCACCATCAGCTTCACCGTCAACGATGGCACCGACGCCAGCAGCGCCGCCACCCAGAGCGTCAGCGTAACTGCGGTCAACGATGCGCCGGTCAACAACCTGCCGACTAACCAGACTGCTCCGCAGAATGGTCAACTGGTGTTTAGCACAGCCAACGGTAATGGGATCAGCCTGAGCGACCCCGATGCGACCGGGTCGCTGCAGGTCACCTTGACGGCCAGTCAGGGGACCCTGACCCTGGCGACCATTGCCGGCCTGAGCTTCACACTGGGTGACGGCAGCGGCGATGGCAGCATGACTTTTACCGGTAGCCAGGCCGATATCAACACGGCGCTCAATGGTCTGATTTTCACCCCCACTTCGGGTTATCAAGGCGCAGCCAGCCTGCAAATAGTGACCAATGACCAAGGCTCGAGTGGCAGTGGTGGAGCCCAGTCCGATACCGACACCCTGACCATCACAGTGGCCCCCAGCAACACCTCGCCCGTAACCTCTGGCATTGCCAACCAAAGTGTCAGTGAGGACGCCGTATTTAACTTTACCCTGCCGGCCAACACCTTCACTGACAACGATCCCGGTGACAGTCTGGTGCTCAGCGCCACCCTGGCCAACGGTTCAGCCCTGCCCGGTTGGCTCAGCTTCACCCCGGCCACTGGCACCTTCTCCGGCACTCCAACCAACGGGGATGTCGGCAACATCGGCGTCAGAGTCACCGCCACCGACCGCTCCAACGCTACGGTCAGCAGCACTTTTGTTCTCACCGTGGTCAACACCAATGACGCCCCCACGGCAAACAGCATTGCCAGCCAGAACGCCACCAGCGGCACCCCGTTTAGCTTTCCATTACCGTCGGGCAGTTTCAGTGATGTCGATGCCGGCGACAGTCTGGTGCTGAGAGCCACCCTGGCCGACGGCTCCGCTCTGCCCGGCTGGCTCAGTTTCAACCCGACCAACGGCACCTTCTCGGGCACACCGACTCATGGGGACGTTGGCAGCATCAGTATCCGGGTCACCGCCACCGACCTCGCTAACGCCAGTGCCAGCAGCACCTTCGTTCTCTCTGTTACGACTGACAATCATGCCCCCACGGCAGGGAGCATCACCAATCAGAGCGTCAACGAGGACGCGGCCTTCAGCTTCACCCTGCCGGCCAACACCTTCGCCGATGTCGATGCCGGCGACAGCCTGACCCTCAGCGCCACCCTGGCCGACGGCTCTGCCATGCCCGGCTGGCTCAGCTTCAACCCGGCCACCGGTACCTTCTCCGGCACCCCGGCCAACGGGGACGTCGGCAACATCAGCATCCGGGTCACCGCCACCGACAGTGCCAACGCCTCGGTCAGCAGCACCTTCGTGCTCACCGTGGTCAACACCAATGACGCCCCCACGGCCGGCAACATCGCCAACCAGAGCGCCACCAGCGGCACCCCGTTCAGCGTTTCATTACCGTCGGGCAGCTTCAGCGATGTCGATGCTGGCGACAGCCTGACCCTCAGCGCCACCCTGGCCGATGGATCTGCCCTGCCCGGCTGGCTCAGCTTCAATCCGGCCACCGGTACCTTCTCGGGGACACCATCGAATGGGGACGTCGGTAGCCTCAGCATCCGGGTTACCGCGACTGACCTCGCCAATACCAGTGCCAGCAGCACCTTCACCCTGACTGTCGCCCAGTCGGGCCAGACCCAGGGAGATCCAGAGTTCAGGGTGACGGATGGCAACGACAAGACAAACTCCTCGCCCCTCAGTACACAGCCCCTGACGACTCAACCCCCATTTCAGCAAGACGCTTTGCTGCCGAGCGAATCCTTGCTGACAACCAGTGCGGGCAGTACCAGCGTCAACTTCGCCGCCGGCACCCTGTCCCATTCGAGCGCGCTGGCCAATGTCTTCGGCACCAACCGGGATGGCAGCCCCGGCAGCGGACAAACAGGGTTTAACTGGACCGGCGCTGAGAGCAATGGGGTGAGTGCTTACTGGCCCTCCTCTTTGTCAGAGCACCGCCCACTGGAACTCTTCAGTGGCGGCAGCTGGAGCCAGGTTCTCGGTACTGGCGCGGCCTCGCCAACCCTGACCCAACAACTCGCGACACTACAAGAAACCGAACGAAGTCAGGCCACGACCCTGGCTCAGGCCCTGCAAGGGCGTTAATGAGGGAAATAGCAATGCGCATCAGCAAGACAATAAGGACATTCAGAGTGCCACATGTGCCCACGCTGCTCGCCCTGAGCGTAGCCACCCTGCTGCTTGGTGGCTGCGCCGTCAGCAGCGATCCTTTTAGCCAACAACAGAGTCAGCAGAGGGTGTCTGCCGACCTTTCGGCCATGTTCAAGGACCAGGATCCCGTCAGCAAACCCATTACTCTGTACGAAGCCATGGCCAGAGCCCTGACCTACAACCTGGAGAGTCGCCTCAAGATCCGGGAAGAAGCGCTGGCGCAGCAACAGATCGATCTCGCCAGCTTCGATATGTTGCCCCGACTGGCCATGGACGCCGGCTACGTGAGCCGCAATAACACCAGTGCCTCGAGCAGCCAGAGCGTCGATAGCGGGCTGCAGTCACTCGAACCCTCTACCTCGCAGGACCGTCACCGCCGGGTGGCCGACCTGAACATGGTGTGGAACGTATTGGACTTCGGGGTCAGCTATGTCACCGCCAAGCAGCAGGCCGATCGCCGCTGGATAGCGGAAGAGCGGCGTCGCAAGGTGGTACAAACCGTCATTCAGGATGTGCGCTCCGCCTATTGGCGTGCCGTGGCGGCCGAACGTCTGTTGGGGCGCATCGACGCCCTGCTGGATCGGGTCAAGATGGCGCGTGAGACAAGCCAGAAGATGAGCAAGGAAAGAGTCGGTGACCCTATCACAGTACTGAGCTATCAGCGCGCCCTGATCGAGGCGACTCGCCAGTTAGAGGAGCAGCGCCGGGCCCTGTCACTGGCCAAGACTGAGCTGGCCACCCTGATGAACCTGCCGCTGGGCACCGACTACACCTTGGCTCTGCCGAGCGAGACCGAGATGCCGATCCCGGCACTGAATCTGGATTTTGCCCAGTTGGAGCAGGCGGCCCTGATCAACCGCCCCGAATTGAGAGAGCAGGACTACCAGACCCGCATCAGCGCCGCAGAAACCCGCAAGGCCATGCTTCGTATGTTGCCAGGACTGGAGTTCGCCCTGGGAGGCCACTACGACAGCAACTCCTTCCTCGTCAATCAGAGCTGGGCCGATGCCGGTGCCAAAGTAACCTGGAATCTGTTCAATCTCTTCTCGGGTCCGGCAGCCAAGGCTTCGGCCGAGGCGGGTGAGCGGGTCGCAGAGACCAAACGCCAGGCCATGTCGATGGCCATACTGGCCCAGCTCTATGTAGCCCGCGCCAACTTCAACGAGGCCAACCGCCAGTTCCTCACCAGCACAGAGCTGCAGTCTCTCGACGGTCAGATAGCAGATCAGCTTCGCAACCGCTTCAAGAGTGGCGGCATAGGGGAGCTGGAACTGATCCAGGGTGAGCTGAATGCCCTGAGCGCCTCACTGCGTCGAGACCTCGCCTATGCCGAACTGCGCAACGCCTACGGACAGATCTTCGTGACAGTGGGCCTCGATCCTCTGCCCAAGACTCTGCCGTCGGCCTCGCTGTCCGCGATCGAACAGACGCTCAGCCAAACCGAGCAGGCCTGGGATAATGGCAAGTTTGAGGCCATGCAACCCGCCTCGTAAACCTCAGCAGAACTGGCCGGCGACCCAACCCGAGGCCCAGGCCCACTGGAAGTTGTAGCCGCCGAGCCAGCCAGTCACATCTACCACCTCGCCGACGAAGTAGAGACCCGGCACCTTGCGCGCCTCCATGGTCTTGGAGGAGAGCTCGTCGGTATCGACCCCGCCCAGGGTCACCTCGGCGGTACGATAGCCCTCGGTGCCGTTGGGGCGCACCGTCCAGCGGCCGAGCAGTTCGGCCACGGCGGCCAGCTCAGGGCCGTTGTACTGACGCAGAGGCTTATTGGTCAGCTGACCCAGCTCGACCAGCTTTTCGACGAAGCGCTTGGGCAGCTCGCGCCCCAGTACCGTCTTGAGCTCCTGGGCCGGGTTGGCCCTGACCCACTCCTGCAGGGTGGCGGCGATGTCGCGCCCCGGCAGCAGGTTGATGGATAGCGCCTGTCCCGGCAGCCAGAAGGAGGAGATCTGCAACATGGCCGGGCCGGAGAGGCCGCGGTGGGTGATCAGCATGGCCTCGCGAAAACGGGTGCCATCCTCGGCGCTCACCTCGACCTCCAGACTGACCCCGGAGAGATCGGCGAACGCCTCCTTGTCGGCCTGGTGCAGGGTGAAAGGGACAAGACCGGCACGGGTCGGCAGCACGGTGAGACCGAACTGCTCCGCCAGCCTATAACCAAACGGGGTGGCACCGAGCTTGGGCATGGAGAGGCCACCGGTGGCCACCACCAGGGAGGCACAACGCACCTCCCCCTGGCTGGTCTCGAGACGAAAGCCTTCTGACTCCTTGTGTACGGCCAGGATCTCGGTGTGGGTCTGCAGGGTCACCCCGGCCCAGTCGCACTCGGTGAGCAGCAGATCGACGATCTCTTTGGCGCTCTCATCGCAAAAGAGCTGTCCGAGCGTCTTCTCGTGGTAGTTGACCCCGTGGCGATCGGCGAGATCGATGAAGTCCTGGGCGGTGAAACGCGCCAGGGCCGACTTGCAGAAGTGGGGGTTGTCGCAGAGATAGGCCTGGTGATTGGCCTGTACATTGGTGAAGTTGCAGCGCCCGCCCCCGCTGATGAGGATCTTGCGACCCGGCTTCTTGGCGTTGTCGAGCAGCAGCACCTGCCGGCCCCGATAGCCCGCCTGGGCCGCACACATCAGCCCCGAGGCTCCCGCCCCGATCACCACCACATCCACCTGCTTCATCATCGTTCACCCATCAAAAGAAAAACGTCCCGCCGGCGCCCATAAAAAACGGCCCGCGAGGGGCCGTTATTGTACTGGCTGGACGAGAAGTGTCCACGCCTCAGGCGCTGGCTGCATCCATGATGCTGGCCGGAGTACCGCCCTTGGCCAGTTCGGCCAGCTCCTTGTCGATGAAGTAGAGACCCTTGCCATCTTCACCAACCAGGTTGAGGCGGTCGACGATGCTCTTGAACAGCTTCTCTTCTTCATGCTGCTCGGCCACGTACCATTGCAGGAAGTGGAAGGTGGAGTAGTCCTGGGTGGTGAAGGCCACATGTGCCAGACCGTTGATGCACTTGGTGATGTGGAACTCGTGCTCCAGGGTGGCACGGAACACGGCGCCGAGGGATTCAAACTCGTGGGGCGGCGCCTCGATGGCACCCAGCTTGGGCATGGCACCGGTCTCGCTCACATAGGTGAACAGGCGCTCCATGTGCTGGCGCTCCTCGACCGCATGCTGGCGCAGGAAGGTGGCGGCCCCTTCGAACCCCTTGTCCTCACACCAGGCACTCATCTGCAGGTAGAGGTTGGAGGAGTAGAACTCCAGGTTAATCTGCTCGTTCAGTTTGTCGATCATGGCTTGGGCCAGCATGGCACTCTCTCCGCTTGTAATATGTTGCCGATTGTTTCCCATCGACGGGGTGGGATCAAGTCATCTTGCCCATCAGGGGTGCAGGGCCAACAGGGATGACGGCTCCAGCGGCGCCTGATAGTCCACCCCCGCCAGGCCAAAGCCATTGAGGGCGAGGAAGTCGCGCCGCAGCCCGGTAAAGTCTCCCAGAGTGCGGAAGTTCTCCGGCGTCACCCGTGCCCAGAGAGCAGCCACCGCCGCCTGGGTGTGGGGATCCAGCTCCCAGTCATCCATCCGGATCAGGCGGTGACCGTCCGCTAGCACCCCTCGGCCACCGTACATCTTGTCGCCGAAGAGGCGCATCATCTGCTCGATGCACCCCTCGTGGGTGCCGCGCTCCTTCATCACCTGCATCAGCACGGCGAGATAGACGGGAAGCACCGGAATGAAGGCGCTCGCCTTGGTCACCAGCGCCTTGCACACCGCCACCCAGGCGTGACCACCCATCCCCGCCAGCTGCAGGTTGATCGCCTCGGCGCTGGCGTGCAGATGCTCCTTGGCATAGCCAATGGTGCCATCCCGATAGAGGGGGTAGGTGGATTCGGGCCCTATATAGGAGTAGGCCACCGTCTGGGCACCGTGTGCGAGACAACCCGCCTCGGCCAGGGCCTGCATCCAGATCTGCCAATCCTCTCCCCCCATCACGCTCACGGTGTCTCGGATCTCCTGTTCGCTGGCGGGGTCCAGGCTCTGGGGGATCAGGGCATCGTGCTCCAGGTCATAGCCCAGGCCGCTGAAGGGACTGCCTGTGCTCTTGAGCACGGAACGCACCTGAGTGCCGTCAGGCAGAATGCGCAGCGCGCTCGCTAGGGAGTAGACAACCAGATCCACCTGACCGAGCCGCTCGCGGATAGCCATGATGCTCTGCTGGCGCATGGAATCGGAGAAGGCGTCGCCGATCAGGTTCAGGGCCACCCGCCCCTCCTCTTCGGCGGCCTCGCGAAACCAGATGTTGTTGTACCAGCCGGCACTGCCTAACCCTTTCTCGGAGGGGCCTCGCTCGAGGGAGATGCCGATGGTGTCTGCGCCGGACCCGAAGGTCAGCGCGATGCGAGAGGCGAGGCCAAATCCTGAGGAGGCGCCGATCACCAGTACCCGTTTTGGCCCCGCGAAGGTACCGGTGGCGCGGACGCGCTCGATCTGCTCGTGCACGGCGGCGCGGCAACCCAGGGGGTGACAGTTGCGGGCCACACAGCCCTGAATGTGGGGTTGAATGATCATCTCGGCCTCCTCTGGCGTGGAGTCCACAGCATAACCGAGCGAGGCGGGCAGGCCATGACCTGCCGCAGGAAAAACAAAAGGGAGCGAATGCTCCCTAAAGCGGTATTCAGATGCTTTTATTGTTTGGTGTCCATTGCGGAGCACAGAGGCATGGTATGCCCGCGCCGATCCGACCACAAGAGGCCACTGTGACCGGCGTCAAAAAGCCGGTCAAAAATGCGACAACCCTGGCCCAACCGGAATTGGCCATGGTCATGACGGCTTAACAGGCGCACAATAGGGTCAAGTTTCATAAGAGACTGCTTTGCAGCAATCAGGGAGTTAGCCATGACTGGTACCTATTACAAGCATGTACTCGCCGCCATCGACCTCTCCGAGGACAATCGCAAGGTGATCGAGAAGGCCGTGGATCGGGCCCGCTCCAACCAGGCCAAGCTGTCGGTGATCTATGTGGACGTGGATCTCAAGGATCTCTACACCGAGATGATCGATATCGACATCGACAACGTGCAGGATCAGGTGATTGCCGAAGCCAAGGAGAAGCTGGAGTCCTTCCTCGCTCCCGTCGACTTCCCCATCGAGAAGAAGCTGGTGATCTGCGGCGATCTCAGCGAGCGGGTCAACCAGGCGGTGCGCGACTATCAGGTCGACCTGCTGGTGTGTGGCCATCGCCAGAGCTTCTGGAGCCTGCTTACCTCGAGTGCACGCCAACTGATGAACACGGTACCGTGCGATCTGCTGGTCGTTCCTTTGCAAAAGTGATGGCCCCCCGACTGGCTTGCCAGCCAGTTCAGACGAGCGTAATGTCTGACCCCATGGACACGACCGTTTTCACCCTGACTTCCTGGTGGTGCCGCTTCTAACCTGGCGGCACCGCTTTTCTATTTCCTTTTTTAACAGAAACAGAGTGACCGCCGCGAGGCGAGTCGCCCTTAGTGCATCCACTCGTCTCCCGGTCACCCCACAGGAGAGACAAGATGCAAAAACCCACCATTCTGACCGGCGATCGCCCCACCGGCCCCTTGCACATCGGCCACTATGTCGGCTCACTCCGACAGCGTGTCCAGGCACAGCACCACTATCACCAGTTTGTCATGATTGCCGATCTGCAGGCGCTCACCGACAACGGCCACAATCCCGCCAGCGTCACCGCCAACGTGCTCGAGGTGATGGCCGACTATCTGGCAGCCGGTCTCGATCCGGCTCACACCAGCTTCTGCCTGCAGAGTGCCCTGCCAGCCCTGCCCGAGCTGACCCTGTACTACCTGAATTTAGTGAGCGTCGCCCGTCTCGAGCGCAATCCGACGATCAAGGCCGAGATCCAGCAGAAGGGGTTCGAGCGTTCGCTGCCGGCAGGCTTCTTGGTCTACCCGGTCAGCCAGGCGGCCGATATCACCGCGTTTCGCGCCAGCCACGTGCCGGTGGGGGAGGATCAGCTCCCCATGCTGGAGCAGACCAATGAAATCGTGCGCCGCTTCAACGCCATGGTCGATGAACCTGTGTTGATCGAATGCCAGCCGATCCTCGGCAATCAGGGGCGCCTACCCGGGCTCGATGGCCAGGCCAAGATGTCCAAGTCCCTCGGTAACACCATCACCCTGGGCATGGATGCCGACGCCCTGCGTCAGGCGGTCTTCTCGATGTATACAGACCCCCATCACCTGCGAGCCAGCGATCCCGGCCGGGTCGAGGGCAACGCCGTTTTCACCTACCTTGATGCCTTCCACCCGGACCTCGCCCTGATTGCCGAACTGAAGGCCCACTACCAACGCGGAGGAGTCGGCGACATTCGCTGCAAGCAGATCCTCAACGACTGCCTGCAAGAACTGCTGGCGCCGATGCGGGCGCGACGCGAGCTGGCGATGGCCAATAAGGATGCACTGCTGAGTCTGCTGCGCCAAGGTTCCGAACAAGCACGCAACATCACCGACGGTGTGCTACACGATGTGAAACGCGCCATGGGGCTCAACTACTTTTCCTAAAGGCCAGCGCCGATGGTCCGAGACGCTCACGCACCAGGGTGTGCAGCAGCGTCTTGAACCAGTTGATGGCGCTGTCATGGGTTGTGAGACGGTGGCCGGCCATCAGGTAGGTAATAGGAATGGGGGGTACCAGGGGATGCATCCTCAATGGGTAGTAGCGGCAGAAGTGACGCCCTATCATCTCGGGCACCACCACCAGATAGCGGCCGGTCGCCATCAGCTGGGGCACCGCCATAAAGCTTGGCACCCTGACCCCGAGGGCCCGCTCCACACCCTGATCCGCCAGCCAGTGATCCACCATGGCCTGACTGTGACCCCAGCTGGAGGTGTGGATATGGGGCCGCGCCACCAGATCGCACGGCGTGACCTGCTCGGGCAGATGGCTGCCGAGCGGTGAGAGGCAGACCAGGGGATCACAAAACCACTCCTCTTGCCACAGCCGGGGTGAGAGATGGTTGGCCCCGGCGAAGCCGATCACCAGATCCAGCTCACCCTTCTCCAGCTCGCGTTCATAGTCACTGTCGGCCAGTTCACACATCTCCAGCCGGCAATGGGGGGCCTGATGCCACAAGCGCTCCACCACAGAGGGCAAGAGTCCGTGCTCCACCGAGCCGGGGGCGGCGATGCGAAATACCCGGTGCGCCGTCGCCGGGTCAAACCCCTCGGCCTGACGCAACCCCTGCTCCAGCATGGCCAACGCACTGCGAACCGGCCCCGATAGCGCTCGTGCACGTTCGGTGGGCACCATCTCGCGCCGGGTCATCACGAAGAGGGGATCGCCGAGGGCCTGCCTGAGTCGCGCCAAGGAGTGACTGACGGTGGACTGGGAGAGGTGCAACCGCTCGGCGGCGCGCGTCACATTGCGCTCCTGCATCAGGATATCGAAGACGGTGAGCAGATTAAGGTCGAGGCGGGTAAGGGCTGGTTCCATCGATATTGGCCATACATTGATGATGACAATTCATTATTTACATACTACCAAATTACTTAGAATCCCCACGTTATTCATTGGAGACCAATCATGCGCAGTTATTTGCTTCTGCTGGCGATCGGCCTGTTGTGGGGATCCCAGTTTATCTTCATGCACCAGGCCGTCACCGAGTTGCCCCCTATTCTGGTCGCAGCCGGTCGCGCCCTGTGCGGTACCATCACGCTGGGCCTGCTCTGCTGGTTCCTGAAGTTGCGTAGCGAACATACCCCGTGGCGCACCTATATGTTGATCGCCCTGCTCGATGCCACCATCCCCTTCATCATGGTGGCCTGGGGCCAACAATACGTGGACAGTGCCATCGCCGCCGTGGTGATGGGATGTATCCCGTTCGTAACCATCTTGATGGCGCCCATGTTAATCAGCGGTGAGAGAATCACCAAGGGTGGCTTGCTCTCTGTGCTGCTCGGCTTCGTGGGCGTGGTGGTGCTGTTCTGGCCCAAGCTCTCCCAAGGGATGAATGCCGGCCTGCTTGGCTCCCTGGCCATCCTGTTCGGCGCCAGCTGCTTCGCCATCGGCCTGCTGATGATCAAGCGTTTCGCCAAGGATCATCCGGTCGTGGTGGCTCGCAACATCCTGCTCTCGTCGGCCGTGCAACTGCTGCTGGCGGCTCCTTTCGTCACCGATCTGGCCAGCCTCGCCATGCCAAGTGAAAAGACGGTGGGTGCCGTCGTCACCCTGGGGATCTTCTGCACTGGCCTGGTTTATTACCTCTACATGGCCCTGATCCAGAAGGCCGGCCCGACCTTTGCCTCTTTCAGCAACTATCTGGTGCCCCTGTTTGGCGTCCTGCTCGGCGCCCTGTTCCTGGGTGAGCAGGTTCAGCAGACCACAGGGGTTGCCCTGGCCCTGATCCTCGGCTCCGTCGCCATGAACCAGTGGGCCCAGCAGCGCCGGGCCCGACAGGAGTCCCTATGTCAGGCATCCTGATCAGCCTGTGTGGCGGACTGGTGCTGATCGCGGCCTACCAGTATCGCCTGCGAAGCGCGGCGCTGCTCGGCTTCTCCATGACCCTGCTGCCCTGGTTCTTCGACGCCAAGCTTCAGGCCATCGCCAACTACGCCATCGGCAGTGGCACCTGAACACTCCATGTGTGCTTACGGGGGTCGCCATACCCCCTTATTTTGGGATTGAACCTCCGATTGTCCCTTCGCCGGTGCCTTGCACCGGCTTTTTTGTCTCTGCGATCCGGTAGCGGTATGCCAACGCCTCGTTCTTACGCGGTCCATGGATCTGCCAGCTTAGATCGAAGCCGGCGTCGTGGCGCACTAACCTGGCCTGATAGCGATCAGCGCCACACTGGTGAGGCTCATCGCTCTCCCATATTCCTGCCGCTATCGGCTTTAACTCGAACAGATGGACCGGCGAGCCGAAGCGAAGGTGACAGAGGGTGATGCCTGCCTCCCCCCGTTGCCAACCGTAGCTGTTGCTCATGGCCAGCACCTGACCATGGGGAGTGGTGTAGTGTCCGCTTTCTTCAAATCTCACCCCCCCCTGCCAGGGGAGCAGGGTCACGCCCCCCTGTCCCTGGCCGGACCAATCGGTCCGGGAACCCTCTCCCTGCCGCGCCTCGAAGGAAAATGAGGCGATCTGCGCCAAACAGCACCACAGGGAGTGGATCTCTTCCGTCTCATCCGTCATCATGCCGCCCACCCTTTACAACTGAACACTTCTCATCCTCATGAATTATCTCGTTGGCGTGACCCTGCTATGGGCCTTCTCCTTCAGCCTGATCGGCGTCTATCTTGCCGGCCAGGTGGATGCCTACTTCTCGGTGCTGACCCGCATCGTGCTGGCCAGCCTGGTGTTTCTCCCCTTCCTGAAGGTGCGCGGACTGCGTCCCGCTTTCATCCTCCGGCTGATGGCTCTCGGGGCGACTCAGCTCGGGGTCATGTACCTCTTCTACTATCACTCCTTCCTGCTGCTCACAGTGCCCGAGGTGTTGATCTTCACCATCTTCACCCCTCTCTATGTCACCGCCCTCTATGACCTGATGGAACGACGCTTCAACCCCCGCTTCCTGTGGGGGGCCGTGCTGGCAGTGGCCGGTGCAGCCATCATCCGGTTCAACGGTCTGACGAGCAATTATCTGCTGGGATTTCTGGTGGTGCAGGGAGCCAACCTCTGCTTTGCGCTGGGACAGGTCGGCTACAAGGTGTTGCTGGCGCGAGAACAGAGCCCCCTGCCGCAGCAGAGGGTCTTCGGCTGGTTCTATCTGGGAGCCCTGGCGGTCGCCCTGCCTGCCTGGCTGCTACTCGGGCAACCCAAGTACCCCACCAGCGGGCTACAGTGGGGGATCCTGCTATGGCTGGGGATCGGTGCCTCGGGACTCGGCTACTTCCTGTGGAACAAGGGGGCAACCCAGGTCAGCAGCGGCGTACTCGCCATCATGAACAATGCGCTGATCCCGGCTGGACTCATCGTCAACCTGCTGCTCTGGAATCAGGGAACCGACCTGCTGCGCCTCACCCTTGGTGGACTGGTCATCGCCCTCTCCCTGCTGGTCTGCCGACCGGCTAACCAACGACCGAGTTGAATGCACGGCGTGCCTGACCATGACAACCGGCCAGGCGCGCCAACAGATGATCCATCTGCTCCCCCGCCTGGGACTGCACCAGTCCACAGCTCACCGTGACCGGACGGCCCGGCAACAGACTGGCATCGGCAATCGCCAAACGCAGCAATTCGGCCATGGCGAGGGCGCTCTCGCGCTCGACACCGGGTAGCAGAAGGATGAAGGAGTCCTCATCCCAACGGGCGAAGGGCTCCTCCCCCACCAATTCGTTGCGCACCAGACGGGCCAACTTGGCCAACATGGCGTCGCAGTCGGCCTCACCAAACAGTTGTTGGATCTTTGCTTTGTGATCGACGGTAAAGCGCAACAGGCAAAACGGGGCATTCTGTGGCTCATGCAGACGCACCGCCAGTTGCTGCTCGAAACGGATCCGGCTGTCGAGGCCGGTCAGGGGATCGGTTTCCATCTCGGGGTCGAGACGGGAATGGAAAGGGGCACACAGGCGAACCACCCCCAACAGCTGCTGCTCTCCGGTACGCTGCACCCGCTCTTCGACGCGCACATAGTGTCCGTCGTGATGCAGAATACGGTACTCCAGATGCATTGAGGGGAAGCTGCCCGAGAAGCAACCGTTGAGCGCCTCGATGAGAGAGGCACTGTCATCGGGATGCACCCTGTCGACCCAGCTCAGATCATCCAGCGGCTCCCCCTCCAAGCCCAACAGGGCCAGACAGGCCGGATCTCGCTTCAGCCCACTCTGGGGATCCCAGAGCCATAGGCCCGCCTGTAACAGACCGAGCGCCTGCCAGGCATGGTGTAAATCGAGACTCTTAACCACGTGCATCAGGGGAAGATGAAGCGGACTCATAACCGACCTCACAGAGGGGAGCTGGCAATGTCTCATCATATTTATCACCCCCTCAACAAGGGGGCAATGGGCGCCATTCAGCCCCTCGAATATCCCTCCATCAGACTCTGCCAGTTATCCGGCACCCAATGGAAACTGGTATGGAGTCCGGCCTCTTTGTTAAAAGAGCGCAGCAACCGCTCCAGATTGGCCTGCTGCCAGGAGCCTGGCGCCCGAATGGCGCCCTTGTCAAAGTCGATCACCCACACCTTGCCATCCCGATCGATGAGGATGTTGTGGCTGTTAAGATCGGCGTGATAAACGCCCGCATCGTGGAAACGGCGCAGTACGGCACCTATCTGCAACCAGGTCTCTCTGGGGATGGCCTCTTTCTTGAGCAGCGCCACCAGGTCCTTGGCGCCGCGGATCCGCTCCAGAATGATATCGGCACGATAGAAGGGGCCACCGCGGCTCACCCGAGCTGCATAGGGCCTAGGCACCGGCAGACCCAACTCGCACAGACGATCGAGCAGGGCAAACTCGGCCATGGCGCGACTTCCCTCCACCCCCTCAAACCAGAAGCGATCGCGCACCAACTTGCCCACCATGCCACCACGGTAGTAGTGACGCAGCACCATGTGCTTGCCATCGAGCTTCACAAACCAGGTGACGCCCCGCCCTTGGGACGAGCCGATCACCGCCTTCTGGGCCTGCCACCACTGAGGGTCGAAGAGATGAGGATGGGGATCTGAAAACACCTGATCGGCATACCAGCAGATCTGACGGTGATGATTGACGACACGCATGGCTAGGTTCCGGCTGATGAGTCGGCGCGATTTTACAATCCAGGGGGGAGTTTGCATAATGCCGCAAACCCCTTTTTCCCCAAATGCGTCACGCCATGCCGCTGTTTCAGACTCCCCCACGCTCCCTGTGTATACTGCGCCTCTCCGCCATCGGTGACTGCTGCCACGCATTGGCCTTGATCGGCGCGATTCGTCGCGCCTGGCCCGAGACCCGCATCACCTGGATTGTCGGCACGCTGGAGGCCAGCCTGTTTAGCCATCTGCCCGGGGTCGAGATCATTCCTTTCGACAAGAAAGAGGGGTGGCGTGGCTATCGCAAGCTCTGGCAACAGCTTAAGGGCCATCGCTTCGATGCCCTGCTTCATCTGCAGGCGGCCCTGAGGGCCAGCATCGCCACCCTGGGCATCCGCGCCGACGTGAAACTCGGCTTCGACCGGTCGCGGGCCAGCGACGGCCAGTGGCTCTTCACCAACCATAAGGTCCCCTCGCCGACCTCCCCCCATGTGCTCGACGGCTTTCTCGCCTTCGCCCGCGAGCTCGGTGTGGTAGACCCTCAGCCCAGCTGGGATCTGCCCATCGCCCCCCAGGACCGAGCCTGGGCGCGAGAGACGCTGGGGACCAAACCGACCCTGCTCATCTGCGCCGCCGCCAGCAAGGCGTTCAAGAACTGGACCGCAGAGGGCTATGCCGCCGTGGCCGACCACGCCGCAGAACGCGGCTTTCAGGTCTTATTGTGCGGCGGCCCCGCCCAGCTGGAGCGGGATCTCGCCCACGACATCCAGACCCGCTGCCGCACCCAGCCCAGCAACCTGGTGGGCCAGACCCGGCTGCCCCAGCTGCTGGCTCTCATCGCCGAGGCTAGCCTGGTGATTTCCCCGGATACGGGGCCGGCCCATATGGCCACCATCACAGGTACCCCGGTGATCGGCCTCTATGCCCACCATAACCCCGAGCGTACCGGCCCCTATCACTGCCGGGAGTGGGTGGTGAGCGTCTATCGGGAGTGCATCGAGCGGGAAACCGGGCGCCCTCCGGAGCAACTGGACTGGCGGACCCGCCTCAAGGATCCCAGGGCAATGGCACTGATTCCCCCGGCACGGGTCGTCGATGTGTTCGATACGTGGCTGAAGACCCAACAAGATCCTTCGGCTAAACCGAATGAACCGTCAGAAATAACCTGATAGCCACCCCAATCGCGGATGGCGAGAATGGCCCTTGCGTGGAGAGCGATCCCGCAGCAAGCCAATTTGTTTCTATGGCTGGAGTCACTCCAGCCATTTTTTTATCCGCACCACTCTGCTAGAATTGCGCCCCCTTTATATCCCCTGGTCGATCCGCGTGGCAGTCCCCTCATAGGGCAAATGACCGCCGGGTTTGCTACAACCAGAGTATCTGTTTCAGGAGCACGGTGAGCCATGGCGCAGCAAGGCACCCTCTACATCATCTCCTCCCCGAGCGGGGCGGGTAAGTCCAGCCTGATCAACGCCCTGCTGACCCAGCACAACGAGGCTGGCAATATGATGCTGTCGGTCTCACACACCACTCGGGCGCCGCGTCCGGGCGAGGTCGACGGGCAGCACTATCACTTCGTGCCGGTGGAACAGTTCAAGGCGCTCATCGAGCGGGGCGATTTCCTGGAGTGGGCCGAGGTGTTTGGCAACTACTACGGCACCTCTCGTGCCGCGATTGAAGCCAGCCTGGCTCAGGGCATCGACGTCTTCCTCGATATCGACTGGCAGGGTGCTCGCCAGATCCGCGAGCTGATGCCCACCAAGTCTATCTTCATTCTGCCCCCGAGCCGGGCCGAACTGGAGCGCCGTCTCATCGGTCGCGGTCAGGACAGCGCCGAGATCATTGCCGGCCGCATGGCCAAGGCCACGGCCGAGATGGTGCACTACAACGAGTACGACTACGTCATCATCAACGAGGATTTCGAGCAGGCCCTGTTTCAGCTGCGCGCCATCCTCGAGAGCCAGCGCCTGACCCTGGCAAACCAGCAGTTGGCGCAGCAGGGGTTGCTGCAACAGCTACTGGCGGAATAAGCTAAAACCAAGTACTATTTTGCGTCATTTTTAAACACTGGAGTCCTGCATGGCACGCGTTACTGTAGAAGATGCTGTAAAACAGGTGGGTAACCGTTTTGACCTGGTGCTGGTCGCCGCGCGCCGCGCCCGCCAGATCGCGGTTCAAGGCAAAGAGCCCCTGGTAGACGAAGAGAACGACAAGCCGACCGTGATCGCCCTGCGTGAGATCGAACAAGGTCTGGTGAACAACCAGGTCATGGACGCCCAGGATCGCTACGAGCAGCAGGAACAGGAAGCCGCCGAATTGGCCGCCGTTGCTGCCATCGCCGAGGGACGCGGCTAAGCCACCCCTCCTCGCAAGGGCCCATCTCAGGGCCCTTGCCCCATTTACAAGCGATCAAAAACCTCGCACACTCAAGCCCAACCACCCTGCCATGGATAACCGCTAACTGCTTGTGGGGCTGCCTTGTATCTATTTGAAAGTCTTAAAGAAGTAGCCAATTCCTATCTGCCGTCCGAGCAGGTGGAGAAGCTGAGGCAAGCCTATGTGATGGCCCGGGATGCCCATCAGGGACAGATGCGCTCCAGTGGCGAACCCTATATCACCCACCCGGTGGCGGTTGCCCGCATCCTGGGTGACATGCGTCTCGACCATGAAACCCTGATGGCAGCCGTGCTGCACGACGTCATCGAGGATACTCCGGTCACCAAAGAGGATCTGGCCGAGCACTTTGGCGATGCCGTGGCCGAGCTGGTTGCCGGCGTCTCAAAGCTCGACAAGCTCAAGTTTCGCGATCGCAAAGAGGCCCAGGCGGAAAACTTCCGCAAGATGATGATGGCCATGACCCAGGATATCCGGGTCATCCTGATCAAGCTGGCCGATCGCACTCACAACATGCGCACCCTGGGCTCACTACGCCCGGACAAGCGCCGCCGCATCGCCCGCGAAACCCTCGAGATCTTCGCCCCCATCGCCAACCGCCTCGGCATCCACACCATGAAGAACGAGCTGGAAGAGCTCGGCTTCGAGGCGCTCTACCCGATGCGCTCCCGGGTGTTGCGGGAATCGGTGCGCCGCGCCCGCGGCAACCGCCGCGAGATCATCGAGTCGATCCAGAGCGAGATCGAAGGGCGTCTCGGCGAGGCTGGCATTGAGGCCCAGGTCAGCGGCCGCGAGAAGAACCTCTTCTCCATCTACAACAAGATGGAGAAAAAGGAGCTGCAGTTTCACGAGGTGATGGATATCTACGCCTTCCGGGTCAAGGTGAAGGACATCGACACCTGCTACCGGGTGCTGGGCCAGATGCACAGCCTCTACAAGCCGCGTCCGGGTCGCTTCAAAGACTATATCGCCATCCCCAAGACCAACGGTTACCAATCCCTGCACACCTCTCTGGTGGGGCCGCACGGGGTACCGGTAGAGGTGCAGATCCGCACCGAATTCATGGACCAGATGGCCGACAAGGGGGTCGCCGCTCACTGGACCTACAAACAGGACGGTGACAGCTCGGGCACCACGGCCCAGATCCGTGCCCAGCGCTGGATGCAGAGCCTGCTCGAGCTGCAACAGAGTGCCGGCAGCTCGTTTGAGTTCATCGAAGGGGTCAAGACCGATCTGTTCCCGGACGAGATCTATGTCTTCACCCCCGAGGGCCGCATAATGGAGCTGCCCGCCGGCGCCACTCCGGTGGACTTCGCCTACACAGTGCACACCGACATAGGCCACTCCTGCGTCGGTGCCCGGGTAGACCGCCACCCCTATCCGCTGAGCAGCCAGCTCCACTCGGGCCAAACGGTCGAGATCATCACGGCCCCCGGCGCCCGCCCCAACGCGGCCTGGCTCAACTTCGTGGTGACCACCAAGGCGCGCTCCAAGATCCGCCAGTTCCTCAAGAACCTGCGCACCGAGGAGTCGGTCGTGCTGGGCCGACGCCTGCTCAACCATGCTCTTGGCGCCAAGAACATCGAGGACATCCCAGAGGAGCGGGTCAAGCAGGTGCTCACCGACACCAAACATGACTCCCTGCAGGGACTGCTGGCCGATATCGGCCTCGGCAACGCCATGAGCGTCATGGTGGCGCGCCGCATGCTGGGCGACACCCTGCCCCCCGAGGAGCAGCCCAAGAGCAATAACAAGAAGATGCCGATCAAGGGGGCCGACGGCCTGCTGGTCACCTTCGCCAACTGCTGCCGCCCCATTCCCGGGGACGCCATCATCGCCCACGTGAGCCCCGGCAAGGGTCTGGTGATCCACCAGGAGACCTGCCGCAACATCAAGGGCTACAGCAGGGAGCCGGACAAGTACCTACCGGTTCAGTGGGAAGTGGACAAGGAGCAGGAACAGGAGTTCAAGACCGGCGTCAACATCGAGATCGTCAACCACCAGGGTGCCCTGGCCGAACTGGCCAACGTCATCGCGGCGACCGGTGCCAACATCCACGGCATCAGTACCGAGGAGAAGGATGGACGGGTCTACCTGGTCAGCCTGCTCATCACCACCAAGAGTCGCATCCATCTCGCCAACATCATGCGCAAGATCCGGGTCATGCCGGACGTGCTGCGCGTGGGGCGGCAAAAAAATTGACCAGACGGGCGGCGCAAGCCGCCCGCTGCTTTAGACAAGAGAAGAGCCATGACCCCCGAACGCTTCAAGCGCATCACCGACATGCTGGCAATGCGTCAGTTGGACCTAACCGTCTGTCTGGAAGAGGTGCACAAACCCCACAACCTGGCGGCCATAGTGCGTACCGCCGATGCCATTGGCATCCACCGGGTGCACGCTGTATGGCCACGCAAGCGCATCGCCAAGCGCAAGGGCACGGCCCGGGGCAGCCAGAACTGGGTCGATGTGAAACTGCATCAGGACATTCACACCGCCGTGGCCGAACTCAAGGCCAGCGGCATGCAGATCCTGGCCACCCACCTATCCGAGAGCTCGGTAGACTTTCGTGCCATCGACTACACCAGGCCCACTGCCATCCTGTTTGGCCAGGAGAAGTTCGGCATCACCGACGAGGCGCTGGCCCTGGCCGATCATCATATCGTGGTGCCCATGGTTGGCATGGTGCAATCCCTCAACGTCTCGGTGGCCGCCGCCGCCATCCTCTACGAGGCGCAGCGCCAGCGTGAGCTGGCCGGTTGCTACAGCCGTGGCTGCCCGTTGGAGGCCGAGGAGCAGAACGCCATCCTGTTCGAGGGAGGGCACCCCATCTTCGCCAGGATCTGCAAACAAAAGGATCTCCCCTATCCCCAGCTCGGGCCCGAAGGAGAGATCCTGGCCGATGAGGCCTGGTGGCAGAAGGTACAGATGACCCGCGACAGCTGGGCACATCTGGACGACGAGGAAGAGTCGCTGGAGGAGTAATGGACAACCCGTTTGGCAGCTGGCTCGAATCTCAGGTGATCCGCGATCACCTCAGCAACCCCAATATCGAGGCCGGTGAGTACAGCTACTACTCCGGCTACTACCACGGTAAGCCGTTCGAGGATCACTGCGTGCGCTACCTGCTGGGCGACGGCTCGACCCGCGCCGCTTGGGAGAGTGGCCAGTGGGGTGAGGTGGATCGCCTCCTCATCGGCAAGTTCTGCTCGATCGGCTCGGGCGCCACCTTCCTGCTCGCCGGCAATCAGGGGCACCGCATGGACTGGGTCTCCACCTTCCCGTTCGACGCCGAGCGCTTCGGCGAAGGGGCTCGTAGTGGCTTCCGGCGCAAGGGGGATACCCGCATCGGCCATGACGTCTGGATCGGTACCGAGGCGATGATCATGCCCGGCATCACTGTTGGTCATGGCGCCGTCATCGCCTCCCGCGCCGTGGTTACCCGGGATGTGCCGCCCTACACCCTAGTCGGCGGCAACCCAGCCACGCCGCTGCGCGCGCGCTTTGACGAAGAGCAGATCGCCATGCTGCTGGAAATGGCCTGGTGGGACTGGCCGCTGACGCAGATCCGCCACCACATGCCCAGCCTCTGCTCGGGCGACATAGACCACCTGTACCATATCTGGCAAACGGAGATGGCATCATGAAGCCCTGCTGGTTGCTCCTGCTGACCCTGTTAACCCCCGGAGTATTCGCCGTGACCGCCCCCCTCAGTTCCGAAACCCGCCTCGAGCTCCTGCACCGTGACGTCTTGCCCACCTTCTGGCAGGAGCACGCTCGCGAGGGGGAGTTTATCGGCAAAGACAAGGTGCCCATCCGCTACGCCGTGCTGCGCCACCCGGGTAGTGAACGCGCTATCATGGTGGTGAACGGCCGAGTCGAGACCTATCTCAAGTATCAGGAGCTAGCCTGGGATCTGTGGAATCAGGGCTACAGCCTCTACCTCATCGACCACCGCGGCCAGGGCCGCTCCGGCAGAATGCTCGGCGCTCCCCAGAAAGGCTACGTGGCCCACTTCGAAGACTATGTGGAGGATCTCAAAACCTTCCACGATCGGGTTGTACAGGCAGACCAACCGGCCAAGGTGTTTATACTGGCCCACTCCATGGGTGGCGCCATCTCGGCCCGCTATCTCGAGCGTTGGCCTGACGACGTTCAGGCCGCCGTGCTCTCCTCACCCATGATGGGCATCAACCTGGGCGGCCTGCCGGTCTGGTTGGCCAAGGGCTTGGCAAGCACCATAGACACGGTCGGTGGCTGGTTTGGCGAACCCCCCTATGGGCCCGGCCAGGGGCCCTACACCGATCACGGCTTCACCGACAACGAACTGACCCACAGTGCACTGCGCTACCGCCTTTTTCGCGAGCAGTATGAGCGCACCCCCGAGGTGAAACTGGGCGGTGCCACCGCCCACTGGATCCGTGAAGGTATCCTGGCCGGTGAACAGGCCATCGCCGAGGCAGACAAGATCAAGACTCCGCTCCTGCTACTGCAGGCGGGTGAGGACAGCGTGGTGGATAATGCAGCCCAAGAGACCTTCTGCCACACCGCCCCCTGCGAGGGTGGCAAACCGCTGCGTATCGAGGGCGCCTGGCACGAGCTCTTCATCGAGCGCGACGAGCTGCGCCAGTCGGCCTTGCAGGCCACGCTCACCTTCCTCGGGCGTTACTAATCCGCCTATTTTTTGGGCTGCTAAATAAATGGGGTGGCGGGAGCGGTTGCTGTACACTGCTCCCGCTTTCATTCGTAACCCCGAGGTGATGATGTATAAGGTCGTTGTATCCGATCTCGACGGAACCCTGCTCAACAGTGCCCATCAGATCTCCGCACGCACTCGCGCCACCCTGCACAATCTGGTGCAGCAAGGGGTCAAGTTCGTGATGGCCACAGGCCGCCACTATGTGGACGTGCGCCACATTCGCGACACCCTGGGGCTCGATATCTACCTCATCACCTCCAACGGTGCCGTGGTCCACGACAAGCAAGACCAGTTGGTATTCAACCAGACGATTGCAGCCGACATCGCACGCGAACTGGTCACCCTGGAGCGCGACAGCGACATCCACCTGAACGTTTACTACGGGGAGGAGTGGCTGGTCGAGGCAGAGATGCCCTGGCTGCTGCAATTCCATCACGAGTCGGGCTTCAGCTACCGCAAGGTGGATCTCGCCAGCCACCCCCTCGATAGGGTCAATAAGGTGTTCTATATCGGCGAGCATGAGAAGCTGGTGGAGATCGAGCAAGGTCTCAAGGCCCGCTACGGCCAGTTGCTGCACGTCACCTTCTCCCTGCCCGACTGCCTCGAAGTGATGCACGGCGAGGTCAACAAGGGGAGTGCCGTCAAGGCGGTGCTGGAGCAAAACGGCCTGAACCTGGAGCAGGCCATCGCCTTTGGCGACGGCATGAACGACTTCGAGATGCTCAGCATGGTCGGTCACGGGGTGGTGATGGGCAACGCCCACGATCGTCTTCTCAACGCACTGCCGCACCACCAGCGCACCCTCACCTCGGACGAGGATGGGGTCGCTCACTACCTCGAGCGCTGCTTCGCACGCTAATGCACAAGGGGAACCCTGCGGTTCCCCTTGTCGTTATTGCCAACGAAAACGCTGATTGTCCCGGCCATGGCACTGCCACAGGATGAGCGGCGTGCCGTTGTCATTTCGCCCCTGAGCGACATCGAGGCAAAGGCCGCTGCTGCGGCTTATCAGCCGGTCGCGCTCGCGCCGCCACTGCTGGTTACTGCCGTCGTGGCATTCCCAGGCAACCACCCTGGCCCCCGGTTCACGCCGATCCCCCGCGACATCGAGACACTTGTCCCCCACGCGCACGCGCTCGCCGTCGAGACGAAAACGCTGGTTTTCTCCACCGTGGCACTCCCATAGCTGTAGCCGATTCCCCTGGCGCACCCCGCCGGCGATATCGAGGCACTTGCCGTTGCTTGCGACGATTGAGCCACCCTTTTCTCGCTCACGGCGATCCTTCTTCTCCTGCTTCTGATCGTAATAAACGGCGGCCCCGATGGCGCCGACCACCACGGCCCCCAGCAAGAGATCACTGGCATCCAGGCTCTGACACCCTCCCAGAGAAAGGGAAAGACAAGCGGCAATCAAGGGAGAGGGACGCTTCATCCTGCCTCCCCGAGCGAGAAATTCTGATTGGCACCACCGTAACAGTCGGCCAGCCGTAGCGGTGTACCTTCTCGATTGCGATTACCCGCTACATCCAGGCACTGCTTGGTGTTGGACGCCTGCAGGCTACCGAGACGCCAGACCCAACGCAGGGCCTGATCGCAGTGGGTCAGCCTCAGGAGCCCGCCATTATGGTCCAGACAGCGTTCACCACTACGCAGCTGCCCCTGCCACCAGACCAGTTGTGTCACGGGGTCACTATAGCAGCGCTGGGTCACCACGCCCCCCTGCGCCAATGGCTCGAGACAAAACCCGGCACTGGTCCGCACACTCGGCCCTGCCGGTGCGACGATCTCGCCTTCATGTAGATAGGGATTTACGAGATCCTGGGTCGGTGGCTGCCAGGCACAGGCCGCCAACATGAGGGAAGAGCCCAGGCTCATCCCAAAACGAAGATAGGTAGTAGTCATTATGATCAAGCCTGAACCACGCCGGCGCGATGCCGGAAAGCTTGAGTTATATCATTTCCCCCCTCGGGACCAAGGGAGGAAATGTAAACAAACGTGACCGTTTAGACCCGGAAACGTCCCAACAGAGCCAGTTGTTGCTCGATTTGCTGCGTCATGGCGAGACAGTGCTGCGCCTGCTGCTCGGCCCCCTGCGACACCTCTTGGCTGATGTCCCTAATGTTGGTGGTGTTGCGATTGATCTCCTCCGTGGTCGAGCTTTGCTCCTCGGCGGCGGCGGCAATCTGCAGGTTCATGTCGTTGATCTGACTGATCGCATCACGGATCCGCCCCAACACCTCATTGGCTTCCTGAGCATCCTGGGCCGTTTGGCTGGCGATGTCACGACTCATCCGCATCTTCTCTTCGGTCTGCCGCACCCCCACCTGAAGTTGGTCGATCATCTCGCGGATCTCGCGGGTCGACTGCTGGGTACGGGAGGCCAGTGAGCGCACCTCGTCGGCCACGACGGCAAACCCGCGTCCAGACTCCCCGGCTCGTGCAGCTTCGATCGCCGCATTGAGGGCCAGCAGATTGGTCTGCTCGGCGATACTGGTGATAACCGACAGAATTGACTCGATATTTTGGCTGAAACGGGCCAGATCATTCACGGCAGCGCCGGTCTGCTCCATCTCGTCGGCAAGCCGCTGAATGGCCGAGGTAGATCGAGATACCACAGTGACCCCCTGCTCGGTCTCGTCATTGGCGGCATTGGCGGCATGGGCTGCTGCCTGGGCATGCTGCGCCACCTCGCTGGCGGTCGAGGCCATCTCGTTCATGGCCGTCGCCAGCTGGTCCAGCTCCTGTAACTGTTGCTGCAGGCGGTCGGCTGCCATATACGCCTCGTCCGATGTCTGCTGGCAGCTGCCCTTTATCTGGGTCGCACTGAACATCACATCGCTGATGAGTTCCTGTAGATAACCGACAAAACCGTTGAACTCCCGGGCAACCAGACCAAACTCATCCTGGCTGCGATCCGGCAGGCGCCGGGTCAAATCGCCCTCACCCCGGTTCATCTCTTGCAGCGAACCACTCAGGGCATCGAGAGGATGCAGCAGCGCCTTGGTGAGCATCCCGAGCAGGAGCAGGCTGACCACAACACCGATGATAATACCCACCATCGCCCTGGCCTGTACCGCCGATGCCGCCGCATTGACCTTCTCAGCATCGAGGACGACACCGATATACCAGTCCACCCCTTTCAGATTGCGCAGGGGGGTAAACGAGAGCATCAGCTCATGACCGGCATGCTCTATGGTCGTAAAATTTTTCTCGAGCGGTGCCCGCGCCCCCAGCAGTTCGGTATAACTCTTACCGTTCCACTGATTGTCGGGATGGGAGACGATATTGCCATTCCCAGCCAGCAGGAAGGCGTAACCGGCGCCATTGAAGCTGGCGGTATTCAGCGCATCCGATACCGTCTTGAGGCTGAGATCGCCCCCAAAGGCTCCCATGAACTGCCCCTTGTTGGTCAGCTTGGCCACCGCCGAAATCAGGATCTCGCCACTGGCTGCATCAGGATAGGGCTCGGTCAAGATGGCCTGGTTGCCGGCCTTGGCCACCCCGTACCAGGGGCGCTGCCGGGCATCCCAGTTGGGGGGATCCCAACTCTGGTTGTTGGTGATCCGCTTCCCGTCGCTATCGAGCCCGCCAAAAATCAGCAGAAACTCCTGCTTGAGCAAGGGAGTATCGAAGGTGGCCTGGATTCTCTCCGGGGTAAACTCGCCATCGATCTGTTGCGACATCATGTCGATCAGAGCCAGCTTGCTGCCAAGCCAGTTCTCGATCTGCCGAGCCAGCGCATCGCTGGTCTCACCGATGTCTGCCTCCACCTGATGACTCATGGTCGATTTGACCTGACTGACCTGCACCCAGGATAGGGTACTGATGGCCAGAAAGAGGATGCCGGCTGCCGCCAGCCCTATCTTGTGGGACATCTTCATAGAAAACTTCCTTGTCTACTGCACAACGCTTGTGTGGCTTGCCGAAAACCTATTTGAGCGTAATACAGATTTAAGTCATGTCCGTTTGAAGCCACATGTGGCAGGAGCAGAAACAAGGCAAGGAAGGGTAAAAACGAAAAAACCGGCCTCGATAGCCGGTTTTACAACGAAGTGGTCGGTGATAGAGGATTCGAACCTCTGACCCTCTGGTCCCAAACCAGATGCGCTACCAGACTGCGCTAATCACCGATGAAGAGAGATAAACAAAAAGACCCTTAAGGGTCAATCAGAAATATGGTGCGAAGAGAGGGACTTGAACCCTCACGCCCGGGGGGCACTAACACCTGAAGCTAGCGCGTCTACCAATTCCGCCACCTTCGCACAGTGCACAGCAAAAATAATGGGGTGGCTGATGGGACTCGAACCCACGACAACCGGAATCACAATCCGGGACTCTACCAACTGAGCTACAACCACCACTGCTGTTATTCGACAACGTCTTCACCCGCAATACGGCACGCTAAATAAATGGCGCGCCCGACAGGATTCGAACCTGTGACCTCTGCCTCCGGAGGGCAGCGCTCTATCCAGCTGAGCTACGGGCGCCACGCTGTCGAACGGGGCGCAATATTAATGACGCCCCCCTATCCTGTCCAGCTTTTTTTTCTTTCACTCATGCGACTGCTGCTTTTTGCAACACAACGCACACGCGATAGACAAAAACCGCCAAAATAGCCGCCGAACACTCAGTTTCGCTCCTCGTTACGGCTTGACATGTTTGACGCCCCACCTAGAATGAATGAACGTTCATTCTAGGCTGGCATCATGGACAAACGCGAGCGTATCTTTCAAGCCACTCAGGAGTTGTTGGCAGAGAAGGGCTTTCACGGGCTCTCCATGTCTATGGTAGCCAAACAGGCCTCCGTGGCAACAGGAACTATCTATCGCTACTTCAGCGATAAAGACGATCTGTTGCGCCAGCTCCACCGCCACGTCCATATTCAGGCGTTGGCGATTATCCTGGCCGACCAGGACCCCAGCCAACCCCCTTTCGAGCAGTACCGCCGACTCTGGCTGAATGCGTTCAGGGTGTTAAGCGAGGATCCCGACGCCCTGCGCTGCAAGGCGCAGTATGAGGCCTCCCCCAACTACCCCGAGATCGAGCTGGATGTGTGGGACCTGTGGCAACCCATTCTCGACTTCTTCGAACAAGGGCGCATCCAGGGCCTGTTTATCGACCTGCCCCCGCGCCTGCTCAGCGCCTTGAGCCTGGACTCGGTGGTACACATTGCCCAACTGGCTCGTCTGCAGGATCCCCGCATCAACGAGCAGCAAATCAATACGATCATTCTCGCCAGCTGGCGAGCCATTTTGGTTCCTTAACTTAACCCCCAGGAGTGAGAGCTCATGAAAAAGTGGATGGGCATCATGTTGCTCATCGCGCTGGCCCTGTTTGGCAGCGTGATCGGTTTCAATCTGTTCAAACAGAAGATGATTGCCAACTTCATGGCAAACCGGCCAGAACCCGAATTTCCGGTGACGGTGCACAAGGTCACTACAGAGGCCTGGGTACCGACCATAGAGGCGATCGGCTTTATCGAACCCAATCAGGGGGTGACCCTCACCACCGAACAGTCGGGAACCATAGATACCATCAGCTTCGAGTCGGGTCAGAACGTCAAGGCCGACCAGCTGCTGTTGAGCCTGGATGCCAGCGTCGAGAAGGCCAATTTGAGCGCCTCCCTGGCCAAGCTGCCCGCCGCCAAGGCCAAGTACGAGCGCTATCGCAACCTATTGGCCAAGGGCTCTATCTCGCAGGATCAGCTGGATGACTCCGAGGCCACCTACAAGTCGCTGCTGGCGGACATCGAGAGCCTGAAATCCACCATCGCCCGCCGTGAGGTCCGTGCCCCGTTTGCCGGCGTGGTGGGTCTGCGCAACGTCTTCCTCGGCCAGTATCTGCAGCCGGGTAACGACATAGTGCGTCTCGAGGACACCAGCGTGATGCGCCTGCGCTTCACCGTGCCGCAGACCGATATCTCCCGCATCCATCTGCAGCAGCCCATCCTGATCAACGTCGATTCCTACCCGAGCCGCCCGTTCAAGGGTCATATCAGCGCCATCGAACCCGCCGTTAACTACCAGAGCGGTCTGATCCAGGTGCAAGCCGACATCCCCAATAACGATGGCCAGCTGCGCTCCGGCATGTTTGCCCGCGCCAGCATCCTGTTGCCCGCCATCGAGCAACAGATAGTGCTGCCCCAGACAGCCATCTCTTTCACCCTCTACGGCGAAAACGTCTATGTGGTGCGCGAGAGCGAGGAACAGGACAAGGAAGGCAACGCGGTCAAGGTCAAACGGGCCGAGCAGGTCGTGGTCAGGGTAAACGAGCGCAAGGGTAACGATGCCCATGTGGTCTCTGGCATCCAGGCCGGCGACGAAGTGGTCATGTCTGGCCAGGTACGTTTGAGCAACGGCGCCAGGGTGAAGATCGTGGACGACAAGGGGCTTGCTGTCCCGACACAAACCCCCATGCTGTAACACGCGGAGAGACAGATGCGTTTTACCGACATATTCATCAAGCGCCCCATCCTGGCGATCTCGATCAGTTTTCTGATCGCGCTGCTGGGACTGCAGGCCATCTTCAAGATGCAGGTGCGCGAGTACCCGGAGATGACCAACACGGTCGTCACGGTCAGCACCAGCTATTACGGCGCCAGTGCCGACCTGATCCAGGGGTTTATCACCCAGCCACTGGAGCAGGCCGTCGCCCAGGCCGACAACATCGACTTCATGACCTCGTCGACCCAGTTGGGTAGCTCCACCATCACGGCATACATGAAGCTCAACACCGACCCGAACGCTGCCCTGTCCGATATTCTGGCCAAGGTTAACTCGGTACGCTCCCAACTGCCGAAGGAGTCGGAAGACCCCTCGGTCACCATGTCCACCGGCTCGACCACGGCGGTGCTTTACATCGGCTTCACCAGTCCGGAGCTCAACGCCAGTCAGATCACCGACTATCTTGAGCGGGTCATCAAGCCCCAGCTCTTCACCGTCGGCGGGGTCTCCAAGGTCGACATGTACGGCGGCACCAAGTACGCCCTGCGGGTGTGGCTGGATCCGGCCAAGATGGCGGCCTTCAACCTGACCGCCGCCGACGTGATGGGCGTGCTCAACAGCAACAACTATCAGTCGGCCACCGGTCAGGCCATCGGCTATTTCACCCTCTACAACGGTAACGCCGAGACTCAGGTCAATGATACCGAGGAGCTCAAGCGCCTGGTGGTCGCCACCCGCGACAGCAAGGTGATCCGCCTGGCCGACATCGCCAGGGTGACCATGGAGAAGAGCCACGACGTCTATCGCGCCACCGCCAACGGCCGTGAGGCCGTGGTGCTGGCCGTCAACGCCGCGCCGACCGCCAACCCGATCAACATCGCCCACGATGTGCTGGAGCTGCTGCCGGAGCTCAAGCGCAACATGCCGAGCACCATGGAGTCCAACGTCCTCTATGACTCCACGGTCGCGATCAACGAGTCGATCCACGAGGTTATCAAGACCATCGTCGAGGCGGCCCTCATCGTTCTGGTGGTGATCACCCTGTTCCTCGGCTCCTTCCGTGCCGTACTGATCCCCATCATCACCATTCCCCTCAGCCTGATCGGCGTGGTGATGGTGATGCAGATGTTCGACTTCTCCATCAACCTGATGACGCTGCTCGCCATGGTGCTGGCCATCGGCCTGGTGGTGGATGACGCCATCGTGGTGCTGGAGAACGTGGATCGTCACGTCAAGGAGGGCGAGGACCCGTTCCGCGCCGCCATCATAGGCACCCGCGAGATTGCCGTCCCGGTTATCGCCATGACCCTGACCCTGGCCGCCGTGTACGCGCCGATCGCCCTGATGGGAGGGATCACCGGATCCCTGTTCAAGGAGTTCGCCCTGACCCTGGCGGGTGCCGTGTTTGTCTCCGGCGTGGTGGCACTGACCCTCTCACCCATGATGTGCTCCAAGATGCTCAAGGCCAACGAGGCGCCGGGCAAGTTCGAGAGCAAGGTTCACCACCTGCTGGATCGCATGACGGCCCGCTATGACGCCATGCTGCACGCCATCATGCACAAGCGCATCGTGATCGTGACCTTTGCCGTCATCGTCTTTGCCAGCCTGCCACTGCTGTTCAAGTTCATCCCGAGCGAACTGGCTCCGAGCGAGGATAAAGGGGTGATGGCGGTGCTGGGGACCGCCCCCTCCAACGCCAACCTGGACTACATCCAGGGCACCATGGAGCAGGTGAACAAGGTGCTCGACGAACAACCTGAAGTGGCCTTCTCTCAGGTCTTCTCCGGGGTGTTTGACTCCAACCAGGCCTTCGGCATCGCGTCCATGGTGCCCTGGAGCCAGCGTGACGCCAGTCAGAAGGAGGTATTGGACCGGGTCGCCGGACTGGTGCAGGACGTGCCCGGCATGTCGATCACCACCTTCCAGTTCCCCGAGCTTCCTGGTGCCTCGAGCGGCCTGCCGGTGCAGTTCGTCATCACCACGCCGAACCACTTCGAGAGCCTCTATCAGGTGGCAAGCGAGATGCTGGCAGCGGTACAGGGGAGCGGTCGCTTCGTCTACTCGACCCTGGATCTGAACTACGACTCCGCCACCATGAAGATCAAGATCGACAAGGACAAGGCGGGGCCTACGGCATCACCATGCAGGACATAGGTATCACGCTGGGAACCATGATGGCTGACGGCTACGTCAACCGGATCGACCTGGATGGCCGCTCCTACGAGGTGATCCCTCAGGTGGAGCGCAAGTACCGCCTCAATCCCGAGTCGATCAAGGGTTACTATGTGCGGGCAGCAGACGGGAAATCCATTCCTCTGGGCAGCCTCATCACCATCGAGGTGGTTGGTGAACCTCGTGCCCTGCCCCACTTCAACCAGCTCAACTCGGCTACCATAGGCGCCGTACTGATGCCGGGTGCCACCATGGGGGAGGCCATCGGCTGGCTCGATGCCAAGGCCGAGGAGCTGCTGCCCAAGGGCTATCGCTATGACTACATGGGCGAAGCACGCCAGTTCGTCACCGAAGGCAGCGCCCTCTACGCCACCTTCGCCCTGGCGCTGGCCATCATCTTCCTGGTGCTGGCGATCCAGTTCGAATCGGCTCGCGACCCTCTGGTCATCATGGTGTCGGTACCGCTCGCCATCAGCGGGGCCCTGATCGCCCTGGCCTGGGGCGCGGCGACCATGAACATCTACTCTCAGGTAGGTCTCATCACGCTGGTTGGCCTGATTACCAAGCACGGCATCCTGATCTGCGAGGTGGCCAAGGAGGAGCAGCTGCTGCACGGTCGCAACCGGATGGAGGCCGTGATGGCCGCCGCCAAGGTGCGTCTGCGTCCGATCCTGATGACTACCGCGGCCATGATCGCCGGTCTCATCCCGCTGCTCTACGCCTCTGGCGCCGGCGCCGCCCAGCGCTTTAGCATAGGTATCGTCATCGTGGCGGGGCTGGCCATCGGCACCCTCTTCACCCTGTTCGTGCTGCCGGTCATCTACACCTACCTGGCCTCGGAGCACAAACCCTTGCCGGAGTTTGACGAGTCAATTCCGCCCAAGGCCAAGGCGGGAAGCCACTAACCTCCGGCATACGACCGAAACCATAGGGGAGCCCAGGCTCCCCTTTTTTAATGCCGAGATTGCTTAACACTTCACACACAAGCGTTTAAATGGCTGTAACTGTTCGGTTATAATCACGCCGTTTCTAGGGATAATAAATGCCTGCTGGGAGTATGTGAGCGTGTTAAAACAACTGAGCTATCTGCTGGCCGTCGGCATTACCGCCGCCAGCCTTTCTACCGCGGCCCTTGCCGCCAATCAGGATATGTCACCGGAGGCCATCGCCGAGCGCACCAAGCCGGTCGGTAGTGTCTACTCGGCCCAGGATCTGGAGGGCATAGCTCCGGCGGCAAACCAGACCGCCAGCGCCTCGTCCGGCCCCCGTGATGGTGAAACCGTCTACAAGGGCGCCTGCTTCGCTTGCCACGACACCGGCGCCGCCGGCGCGCCCAAGCGTGGCGATAAGGCCGCTTGGGACCCGCGTGTCGCCCAGGGCTTCGACACCCTGCGCAAGCACGCCATCGAAGGGTTCACCGGCAGCCACGGCACCATGCCTGCGCGCGGTACCTGTGCCGCCTGTAGCGATGAAGAGATCGAAAACGCAATCCATTACATGACAGACAAACTCTGAGTCATGATCCGGGTCACCTCGGTGACCCTTTCCCTTCCGGGGAGCCCGGCTACGCTTAAAGGGTCAACAGACCAGGGCACCCTTGATGATCGATACCCAAGGCACGCAGCACACCACGCCACTGTTGGCGCTGGTGTCATCTATTCTCAACTTCCCGCCACCGGCCCAGGCCACTGCGGACGAGTTTGAACAACTGCGAGCCAGCCTCTCTGGTTACTGTCCATTGAGCCATTTTGCGCTACTCGGTTATGGCAGCGCCGGCTTGCGATGGATCTACGAATCCGGTCTCCCCCCGTCCCTGCGCGAGCAAGTCAAAGCCGATCCCCAACGCATGATGGAGATGCTGCTACATCTCAAGGAAGATGCCGGATGGTGTCTGCTCCCCGTCGAGAATGGCGCCATCACCTGGCTGTTGGCGAAAACTGAACCCGCCGAACAACCCACCCTGCACCTGCTGCTCGAGTGCCTCGCCCATCGCCTGAGCGAAACCCAGGCGGGCTCCCATCTCGGTGAAGAGGCCTCTCCCTTCATCAACCATCGACCCGACTGGCATCAGAAGGTGGAAAGCCTGGCGCGCATCATGCGCCTGGCCAATACCCTGCCGCCCCAGGCGCTCTATGCCCAGCTCGATGCGGCCGCCCGTTTCATGCTGGGAGTGCAGGATTTTATTTTGCTGCATCTCGAGGAGAGAGGGGTCGACCTCATCTACCCGGAGCGCAGTGAGCACCCCGACTCCGAGTTGATGGCTCTGTGTCATCGCAACCATCCGGTCGAAGCCGAGCGGCAGGGGCTATTCTGGACCAGCCATCCACTACGACTGCAACGAACCTACTTCGCCCACCTGATGCTCAGCAGCAGGGCCCCTCCCGGAGCCGACGAGAGGCTGCTGGTCGATTTCCTCAAGGGGCAGCTCACTATGGTGATGGAGCTGCAGCGGATTCGCGACCAGCTGGTCGATTACAACAGTGAAGAGACCCTCAATCAGCGTCTGCTTCAATTGCGCCAGGCCAACCTGCGGCTGCAAAAGCAGCTCAAACGCCATCAGGAGCTGGAGCGCAAGCTGCAGTTCGATGCCCTGCACGATCCCCTCACCCGTCTCCCCAACCGGGCCTGCCTGATGACCCGGCTGGAGCAGTCGATGAAGCACTTCCATCGCTACAAGAGTCCGGGCTTCACCCTGATCTTCATCGACATCGACCATTTCAAGACAATCAACGATCGCCTGGGCCATCATGTGGGTGACCTGCTACTGAAGGAGTTAGCCCTGCGGCTGAGCACCTGCATTCGTCAAAATGACATGGTGGCCCGACTGGGGGGCGACGAGTTTGTCATCTATCTGGATAACAGCATGGATGAGGCGAGCATCAACCCCGTGCTCAACCGCCTGATGGAGCGTCACTCAACCCCTTTTCATATTCTCGGCAACGAACTGCCGATTCATATGAGCATTGGCGTCGCCATGGTCACGGAGCAGACCAGCGACATCAGTCAGCTGCTGCACCAGGCAGATCTGGCCATGTACCAGGCCAAACGCAACGGGCGCAACCGGATCGTGGTCTATTCGGAGGAGTGCAGCAGCCAGGCATGGCTGTCGCCGGAATATGAGTTGAAGCAGGCGCTCACGGAGCGGCGGATCATCCCCTATTTTCAGCCTCTGATCCGGCTCAAGGATAGCCGCCTGGTAGGGCTGGAGGTGATGGCCCGCTGGCTCACCCCGGAGGGGGCGCTCAAGGATGCATTCGACTTCATCCCGCTGGCCGAGCAGTGTGGGCTCATTCTCGAGTTGGACTGCCATATACTGCGCCACACCTGCCAGCAGCTGAACAACTGGCTGGAGCAAATCGGCTCCATCAAGTTCAAGGTGGCCCTCAACCTGTCGGGCAAGCATCTGGCCAGCCGCGAGCAGGTCGAGCAGCTGCTGACCATAGTACAGGAGAGCGGGCTTTCACCCCGATATCTGGTGTTCGAATTCAACGAGCGGGAGCTCTCCAGGCAGGATGGCAACACGCTCACCATACTGCATGAGCTACGTGCCCGGGGCATTCAGATTAGCCTGGATGACTTCGGCACCGGCTTCTCTTCCCTCAACGCCCTGTTTCACTACCCGGTGGACTACATCAAGGTGGATGACAGCTTTACCCATCGCATGCTGCAGTCCCCCAAGGATCTGGCGATGATCCGCGCCATGCGCGACATCAGCCAGGATCTCGGGTTCCATCTGGTGGTCGAGGGGATCGAAAACCAGGCCGAGTACCAGAAACTGGTCGAGTTGGGTTGCGAACTGGGTCAGGGGCGCTTCATCGCCCCCCCCATGCAGGGCATCGACATACCGCCCCTGCTGGGACGACCGTTTCCGGTCAAGCGTTAGTCCTTCTTGAACAAGGCGCGCAGGTTAGCGACCCCGACTTGCCCCTTGATCTGCCGCTCCTCGGCCGTCACCTTCTTCTGGTTTTCCCACATCAGATCGTCCTGAGGCAGCTCCAGCAGGAAGCGGCTCGGCTCCGGTCGCACCGTCTCACCAAACTGGCGCCGCTCGCGGCAGAGGGTGAAGGTGAGTTCGGTCTGGGCCCGGGTGATGCCCACATAGGCCAGGCGCCGCTCCTCCTCCACGTTGTCCTCGTCGATGCTGGTCTGGTGGGGCAGCAGCCCTTCCTCCATGCCGACCATGAAGACATAGGGGAACTCCAGCCCCTTGGAGGCGTGCAGGGTCATCAACTGCACCTGATCCACCTCATCCTCCCCCTCGTTGCGCTCCATCATGTCGCGCAGGGTGAGGCGGGTGACCACCTGGGGCAGGGTCATGGGCTCGTCCACCTCATCCCCTTCCAGCATCTCGGTGATCCAGCGATAAAGGGTCGAGACGTTCTGCATCCGCATCTCGGCCGCCCTGGGGCTGGGTGAGGTCTCGTAGAGCCACTCCTCGTAGTGGATCTCCTTGATCATGTCGCGCACCGCCTCGACCGGGTTGCCGCGCACGGCATTGTCCCCGAGGCGCACCAGCCACTCGGTGAAGGCGCGCAGGGCCACCAGGCCACGCCCCGAGAGATGCTGCTCCAGCCCCAGCTCGAAACTGGCGGCAAACAGGCTCTTGCCACGCTGGTTGGCGTACTGGCCAAGTTTTTCGAGCGTGGTGGGGCCGATTTCGCGGCGCGGCAGGTTGACCACCCGCAGAAATGCCGTGTCCTCGTCCGGATTCACCAACAGCTTGAGGTAGGCCATGATGTCCTTGATCTCGGTGCGCGAGAAGAACGAGGTGCCCCCCGAAATCTTGTAGGGGATACGGTTGGTCATCAGCGCCTTCTCGAAGATGCGTGACTGGTGGTTGCCCCGGTAGAGGATGGCGTAGTCCTTGAATCGGGTGCGGTTCATGAACTTGTGACCCATCAGCTCGGCGGCAATACGCTCCGCCTCGTGCTCCTCGTTCTTGGCAAACAGCACCCGCACCGGCACCCCGTAGTCGAGCTCGGAGAAGAGCGCCTTGTCATAGACGTGGGGGTTGTTGGCGATCAGTATGTTGGCGCACTTGAGGATGCGCCCCTTGGAGCGATAGTTCTGCTCCAGCTTGATGAGGCGAAGATGGGGGAAGTCCTCCCCCAGCAGCACCAGGTTCTGGGGCTTGGCCCCCCGCCAGGAGTAGATCGACTGGTCGTCGTCCCCCACCACGGTGAAGCGGGCCCGCTCGCCGACGATCTGTTTGACCAACTCGTACTGGCTGGTGTTGGTGTCCTGATACTCGTCCACCAACAAGTAGCGGATCTTGGCCTGCCAGCGGGTGCGCACCTCGTCGTTCATCTTGAGCAGCAGGGTCGGCATCAGGATGAGGTCGTCGAAATCGAGGGCGTTGTAGGCCACCATCTGGCGGTGATAGCGCTCGTAGAGCTGGGCCATCAACACCTCGTCAGGACCGCGGGCGATACGCAGGGCGCGCGCCGGCAACACCAGATCGTTCTTCCAGTTGGAGATCTGGCTGATAAGGGCCGAGAGCCGGTCCTTGTCATTGTCGAGCTCGGCTTCGGTCAGCTCTTTGAGCAGGGCCAGCTGATCCGTATCGTCGAACAGGGAGAAGTTGGCCTTGAGGTTGAGGGTCTTGTGCTCGCGCCGGATGATCTCGAGCCCCAGGGTATGGAAGGTCGAGACCATCAGGCCGCGCGCCTCCTTGCGGCCCAGGGTCTGGCCCACCCGCTCTTTCATTTCACGGGCCGCCTTGTTGGTGAAGGTGACCGCGGCGATGTTGCGAGCGTTGTAGCCACACTGCTGCACCAGATAGGCGATCTTGTTGGTGATGACGCGCGTCTTGCCGGAGCCGGCTCCCGCCAACACCAGGCAGGGGCCGGATACGTACTTGACCGCTTCGTTCTGATTGGGGTTGAGCTTCATGAAGGACTCCGTTGCACAAGGAGGGGCGAGATTGTAGCAGAAAGGCAGGGGCGCTTTCCCGCTGCAAACTTGTGCTTTGCGGCTATTTTCAGGATCATGTTGCCCCCTTTCGTCCCTGCGAGCATGCCATGAGTCTCTGCGTTTCCACGCTTCGTCGCCAGTTCCCGGCCCTGCACCAGTCGGTCAACGGCCACCCCCTGGTCTATCTGGACAACGCCGCCACCACCCAGAAGCCCGAGGCGGTGCTGGAGGCCATGCGCGCGTTTTACCAGAGCGACAACGCCAATGTGCACCGGGCCTCTCACGCACTCAGCACCCGGGCGACGGCGGCCTTCGAGGCGGCCCGTGAGACGGTGGCCCGTTTTATCAACGCCCCCGACAGCCGCGAGGTGATCTGGACCCGCGGCACCACAGAGGCGATCAACCTGGTGGCCCAAAGCTGGGGGCAGAGCCTTAAGCCCGGCGACGAGATCCTGGTCAGCACCCTCGAGCACCACGCCAATATTGTCCCCTGGCAGCTGACAGCGCAGCGCAGCGGCGCCCGGGTCGTCCCCATCCCCCTGGACCCGCGCGGTGACATCGACCTCGATGCCTACCGGGCCCTGCTCGGCCCGCGCACCCGGCTGGTTGCCGTCGGCCAGGTCTCCAACGCCCTCGGCACCATTAACCCGGTGGCAGAGATGGCACGGTTGGCCAAGGCTGCCGGCGCCCTGGTGTTGATCGACGGGGCCCAGGCGGTCGCCCACCTGCCAGTGGACGTACAGCGGCTCGGCTGCGATTTTTACGCCTTCTCGGGCCACAAGATGTATGCCCCCACCGGTATCGGCGCCCTGTGGGGGCGCCGCGATCTGCTCGAGAAAATGCCCCCCTGGCAGGGGGGCGGCGAGATGATAGAGCGGGTGAGCTTCGCCGGCACCAGCTTCAACCAGCCGCCGTTCAAGTTCGAGGCAGGCACCCCGCACATCGCCGGCGCCGTCAGCCTGGCAGCGGCCATCGACTTCCTGCAAGAGCAGGACAGGGACGCTCTGCTCGCCCACGAGTACGAGCTGACCAACTACTTGGCCGAGCGGCTGCGGACTACCCCCGGCGTGCGCCTGGTGGGGGAGCCAAAGGAGCGGATCGGGGCCGTCTCCTTCCTGCTCGATGAGGTCCATCCCCAGGACGCCGGCACCCTGCTCGACCTGCAGGGGGTCGCTGTGCGCGTCGGCCACCACTGCGCCATGCCGCTGATGGAAAGCCTGGGGATCGGCGGCACCCTGCGGGCGTCGCTCGCCTGCTACTCGACCCGGGAAGAGGTCGACGCCCTGATCCGCGCCATCCACAAGCTGGAGGAGTTCTTCTGATGCTCGCGACCTATACCCCCATCGGCGAGACGCCGGACGCCGATGCCATCCGCGCCGCCTTTGCCGCTGCCCAGGGCTGGGAGAACCAGTACCGCCTCATCATCCAGCTCGGCAAGCAGCTGCCCACCTTGCCCGCCGAGTGGCAGACCGAGGAGCATCGCCTGCACGGCTGCGAGAGCCAGGCCTGGCTGCTGGCCGAGGAGCAAGACGGCCACTGGCACTTCGCCTGCGACTCGGACGCGCGCATCGTGCGCGGCCTCGTCGTCATCGTGCTGGCGGCCCTCAACCACCAGAGCGGCGCGGCGATCCGCGCCTTCGATATGGAGGCCTACCTCGCCGAGCTGGGGCTGGAGAAACACCTATCCCCCTCGCGCGGCAACGGGCTGCGCGCCATCGTTCAGGCCATCAGCGAGCGGATCGGCTAATACAGAGAGGGCAGCCATTGGCTGCCCTCTCTGTATCTGCCCTCGCGGTTATTCAGCGGCGGGAGCTGGTTGGTCGGCTCGGGCGCCGCGCTCGGTGATCTTCTTGAGCACCCGGGAGACGGCCACGAAGCCAAAGGTGGCGGTCACCGGTGTCACGGCACCAAAGCCGGAGGCGCAATCCATCTTCATGGTGCCGTCGCTCGCCGCCTTGGCGTGACAGACGCCGCCACTGCCGTCCGGGTAGCTGAGCTGCTCGGTGGAGAAGACGCACTCCACCCCGAACTTGCGGGCCGGGTTCTTGCTGAAGTTGTGCAGCCGGCGCAGGTCGCTGCGCACCTTGGCAGCCAGGGGATCCTGGATGGTCTTGGCCAAATCCGCCACCTGCACCTGGGTCGGGTCCATCTGACCGCCGGCGCCGCCGGCGACTATGATGGGGATCTTACGCCGCTTGCAGAACGCGATCAGCGCCACCTTGGCCTTGACCGAATCGATGGCGTCGATGATGTAATCAAACCCGCCGTGGATATGCTCGGCCAGGTTGTCGGCGGTGACGAAGTCATCCACCTCGGTCACCTGACAATCCGGGTTGATGAGGCGGATGCGCTCGGCCATGGCCTCGGTCTTGAGGCGGCCCACATTCCCCTGCAGGGCGTGGATCTGGCGATTGCTGTTGGTGATGCAGATGTCATCCATGTCGATCAGGGTGATCTGACCGATGCCGGAACGCGCCAGTGCCTCGGCCGCCCAGGAGCCCACCCCGCCGATGCCGACCACGCAGACGTGAGCACGGGCGAAGGAGGCCAGGGCCGGCTGGCCGTAGAGACGGGCGATCCCGCCGAAGCGTTGCTGATACTCAGGGTTCATCTTGCTCACCTTGCACAAGGCCAAACGGAGTGGGCGCGCATTATAACCACAATGCACGCCCGTGCCGAACTCAGCGCGTGGTGCGGCCAAACTGCTGCTGCACGTACTCCAGTACTTGGCCCTTATAGTCCGCCTTATAGGAGAACTTGGTGCTGTCGCAGGCTGCAATCAGGTTGACCACGACACAGAAGGCGATGGCCCCCCACAGCACCTTTGCCTGCCACTGCGGGTAGGCATCACGCCACTTCACCAGCATCAGCAACACGGGGAAGAGGGCATAAGGGAAGATCAGCATCAGATGCCAGTAGTTGAAGATAATGGGAGAGAGCGCCGCGCTCACCAAAACGGCAAGCAAGGCCGCAATGGCATAGAGGCCGAGCCAGCTCTGCCCATCGAGCGGGGCACGATCGCTACGCCACAGGCGCCGACGCAAAGTGCGCCACAAATCCCAGTTGGCGTACGCCGCCAGCACTACGGTCGCCGAGCCGATGCCATAGATGGCGACCCGCCACAACCATACCGCCGCAAACTGCAGATAGGCGTTGCCGGAGAGCCAGAGAAACTGAGTTTCATTGACCAGTTTGCCGGCAAACAGCCAAGAACCGTAGCGCAACCAATAGAGCACCGATTTCAGCACCGGATAGACATGGACCAGCCCCCAACCGATATAGCGTTGACGGGCTTCGGGGTCCTCGTTCTGGGTGATCTGACTATTGCTGATCACCTCCATGGCATAGGGGATCAGGGATGCGCCGATAAGGAGCACGGCCACCACGACCCCGCTCCAACTGACCTTTAAAGCGCGACGCCAGAACAGGTAGGCCGAGATCACCGCCAACAGGGGCCAGGAGTAGTGCAGCTGCATCGCCATTCCGATCGACAGCAGATGGACTACCGTATGCCAGAATGAAGCCCGCTCGCGCATATGCCAAGCCGACCAACAGTGCATTGCCGAGAAGAGAAAGAGATAAGAGGGGTTATAGAGCAGACTCTCGTACTGGAACCAGGGGTTGAGCCAACAAAGCACCAGAAAAAGCAGCCGCACCCTGTCATCGAACACCTGCCGAATGACGGCATCCAACAGCAGGAACCCGACCAGTCGCATGGCCAGCAGCAGCAACATGGGGGCGTAAGGCGAGTCCCACACTAGCAAGGGGCCACCGATCAACCAGGCCGAGAGGCTCCCCGGAACATTACCCACCGCACTCGCGGCGTTGCCATAGCTCAACCAAATGCCATTGTAAGCTCCCAGATAGCCCTTATAGAGCATTTGAAGCTGATCGCCAGAAACCTGCTGATTCAAGAAGAACAGGATTGATGTAATCAGTCCTGTCAGAAACAGCCCTCCCCATCGATAGTCAAACTGCATTCTGTCCCCTTTATCATTACGTGAGTAACAGCAAATCCAATGTAGGTTGCCAATATTTATCGTATTTAAAGACTGGAGTCCTACCAGCAAAGTTAACGAGCACCCTCATCTCTGACTAAAATACTGCTCATACCACGCATGGAAATGTTCACTAAATCTCTCTCGAGAGAGAAGGTTTACGTCCTCTCTCGTATCATCTGATGAAAATATCACACTTGCCAAAGCAGAATTGGGATGCCACTCACCATAGTTATCTTGGTTGTTGTTGTATATAGCCAATAATGGCTTTCCCAGCCCCGATGCTATATGTACTGTTGCCGTGTCGACGCTAATCACCCCGGAGCACAACTCGAGCTGAGAAAACAGCATCGACAGCGATGTCCTTCCGTCATAAAGATGCAAGCGCTGACGTTCCCCAACCATATTAACGATCTTATTCGCTTCAGCGCTCGTATCTTCTGATGCCAACAGAACAATTTGAACACCATCAATCTTTAGCATCTCATCGATTAATGCTGCAGATAACTCACAGGAAATCTTGCGACTATTACCACTGCCAAAAGGATTGAAACAGAATGTGCTCCCTTCATTTGGCCACCACTCTGACATCGTATGAATCGCATCGGCATCCTTAGGAAGGATATAAGATGAATCAGGGGATTCAACCCCCATTTCATTAAGCGCCAGCTTGAACTTATCAACGAAATGAAGTCCGAAAGAAGCTCTACCCAGCTTGATGTCAATCAGACGCATACGGTCATCCAAACCAATGACATGCGCTGCTCTCAATCTGTTCAGAAAGAACAGATCCTTCATCTTAAGTCGCTTGCCAAAATGAACAACATAGTCAACATCCCCGATGTCATTGCAGAGCACCTTCAACTCACTGTATGAGGGTCTTTTCTTGATGGTGAAGACTCGGTCGAATAGGAAATGTTCTTTGTATAAACATGCCATTGATGAGCTAGTGACAACCCAAACTTTTCGTTTGGCATTGCTTTTCTTGAGTTCTCTGGCTACCCAGGATGCCACAATCGAATCACCTAATTTCGCATCCCAACGGATAAAAAGCACAGGTTTGTTGTCCAAACATTGACGCTTCTGCTTGGCACGATCAAACAGAATGATTCCAACGTATCGCCTGATATTGTCTTTTTGCCTTAGCAGCCAGTCTTTTACACTACGCATATTTGATGTCACGAGATAGAAAGAACAACACGCTTATAATAATATATTTCCATTATTTTTGGTAGCAGTAACTACTAGAGTCATGGTTTACAGAATGGTATACTTGAAAAAACCGTATTAAGGCATCGCCATGAACATGAAAATTTTTATTATCAGTCTAGAAAGAAACAAAGAAAGACAGAATATCCTATCGAATAGGATGAATCAGCTCGGATTGGACTTCGAATTTTTCTTTGGCGTTGACGGCTCGACTCTATCGGAAGATGAACTCAGTCTTGTGGACCAAGAGTTTTGTAAAAAAAACTTCGGGCATAGCATGAATAAATCCGAGATCGGCTGTGCAATGAGCCACATAAGAATATATGAAAAAATAGTTTCCGAGAATATATCGCACGCCCTCATTCTAGAGGACGACGCATATCTACTCTCATGTGTCCCGGAGATACTGGCCTCCGTCATGAAGAAACCCAGCTTCGAGATGCTTTATCTTTTCCATGGAAAAGCAAAGCGCTGGCCACTATGGCATAAGCTTCCACATGATTATCGGTTAGTGCATTACAGGTCCCCATCAAGTACGTCTAAACGTTGTATTATTGGGGCCGTGGCTTATGCACTCTCACTCAATGGTGCGAAAAAGATTTTGGATGTTGCTTATCCAATAAGAATGCCGGCTGACTATCTGACGGGATTAATACAAAAGAATAGCCTTAAAACTTTTGGCATTGAACCCAACTGTGTTGATACCGGGCATTTGGATACAACCATACCAGGCAGAGACTACGGCTCGCATATAGAATAAGGCGATTTAAAATGAAAATTTCATTTCTAATCAACAGCTTGGATATGGGTGGTGCGGAAAAGGTGCTCCTTACATATGTACAGACTCTCTCAGCCCAGAGTACCTACGATATCTCTGTCGTGACAAACAAAGACTCAAAATCTGAAATCGCTTCTCAGATGAAAGCGCATGCATCTTGTCATGCAATATTCACAGAGAATGAGTACTTGAAAAACAATTTTTTATTCAAGATATATAAGTCAATAAAAAGAAAGATGATGTTGAAGTCATTGCTCAACGATTGTGATGTGATCGTAGACTTTCTAGATTGTGACTTCCATAAATACATCAAGAACTTCAAACAAAAAAAGATAACATACCTGCACTCAGGTTTTCATCATCTCATCAATAGAAAAAAAGACATATCCATACGATGCACCGCCTATGATGCGATCATCACCATATGTCATGATATGCATAATGAGATAAAGCACCTCAATCCATCTTGGTTCAACAAAACGCACGTAATATATAACCCATTCAACTTTGAAGAGTTACGGGGATATAGCCAAGACACCTCATCAATCACTTCCAATGAAAAGGCATTACTAACCAGCAGATACATACTAACTGTTTGTCGTCTTAACGAAGAAACAAAGGATGTAGATACCTTACTCAAGGCTTATTGTTTGGCTAGGGAGAATGGGTTAAACGACCAACTGGTCATCATAGGAGATGGCCCGGATGGAACAAATCTGAAGACGCTGTCAGAGAATCTGGGCATAAGTGATTATGTTCACTTCCTTGGGGAAAAGCAAAATCCGTATGTATGGATGAAAAACGCAAGAAAATTCGTGCTGAGCTCCAAGGATGAAGGCTTTGGTTTGGTTATTGTAGAAGCGTTACTTCTTAATGGTTATGTTATCTCAAGTAACTGTAAAGTTGGTCCGTCTGAAATTCTCGACCATGGCCGCCTCGGTCATCTTTTCGAGGTCGGAGATGTTGCTCGATTAGCGACTCTGTTATGTGAAGACAAAAAACCTGAACTGAATGTCGAGGCAGAGATAACTAAATTTGGTTCAGATCACATGGTGAGTAAATTCAACGAGGTCATTGAAAACATATGAAGATCTTATCCTTGATATTGGACAGATTTGTTCTGCGTGTTTCTAAAGGTAATGTTTTTTCTTACTCTGGTTGTAAAATAAAGCAGTCTAAAGTAAGAATAAAAGGCGTAGGAAATACGGTTTCTCTTGGCAAAAATGTCAGAATGAGAAACTGTGAAATTAATGTTAACGGAAGAAACAACAAGCTGTATATAGGAAACAATTGCGATCTGGTGAACACAAAAATACTCATTGATAATGTAGGTGGCGCTATTAACATTGGTGATAATACCACAATTTCTGGGGCCATGATTGCGTCATTCGAGCCATATGAAATAAATATTGGCGATGATTGCATGATTTCTTATGATGTGGAAATAAGAAATACAGATTCACACAAGATTATAAGTCGTAAAACCGGAGAAAGGATCAACCCTGGAAAACCAATACACATAGGAGATCATGTTTGGATTGGCGCTCGTAGCGTTATACTAAAAGGGTCCAGTATCCAGCATGACTCTATCGTTGGCACAAACAGCATCATAACTGGTTTTGTACCTGAATATGTAATTGTAGCTGGTCAGCCTGCGAAAGTGATAAAAGGCGACATCTCTTGGAATAGAGAATCCGTCATTCCAGAATGACACGTCGAGGGCACCAAAGCACTATGTAATCAGCACAGGAACAGAGGAAAAAAGCCTGCCTGCTAGCCACCTCTTTCAAGTGGTCACTCGATACTTCAGCATGAACATGAATATAAGATCATGGATGATCAACATGGCCTAAAAACGCGGCCTGGATATCTTGATTCCCTACCACTTCCTCGTTGACTAGCCTGGCCGATGTCACCAACGTGTAGCCGAACATAGATGGAAAACGGGTTTAATCTCCTTGACTGTCTTAACACCGAGTGGGAATATAACCAACACAGTCAATAATCTCAATAACTGCTCAGGTATTCTAGATATATCACTCATATAACCAAATAAATCAATCACGCCTGCGCATTGCAACACTAGAATGAGAAAGCGCTAACAAAAAGAAAAAAACTGACGTCTGAAACTCAAGATAGTTGGCATAAAATACGCCCAGAATCACAAAGGATAGAATCAGCCCGACCCCTTGGTGAGCAATACCATTGCGAATAAAAGAATATGCAACAAAGACTAAAAATGCATAAAATAACACTGTATATAAGACCCCCATTTTGTTACTTGAGTCTATATACGCATTATGAAGATCCCTCATAGAGTAGTTTCCATGAGTAATATTAATTAGTTCTCTTGAGTCAGAAATTGAATCTAAATATTCTGTATACTCCTTCTCGAATCGTTTGAACCCGATACCAAACATAAATTGCCTCGGATTATCTACCATATTAGCCTCAAGCCATTTGAGACCATTCCCCCACATCAATAACCTGCTGTAGTTTGAATAATCCTCTTTCGTCTCTGTCACGGACAGGGCTCTACCCATCACAAACTCTATTTTTTCTGGCTCCCATTTACCGATGATAAAGGTGCCAGCACCGAGCAATAAGGCCGATACAATTAAATATTTCTTGTTTAAAAACAGCATATACAATGTAGAGGTCACTATGACAGCCACCCAACCCGCTCGGCCACCTGACAAGATCAGACTCACTGCGACAAAACACATGCATAGAAAAATCACATATTTCTTATGAAGCGCGTTTTCGTCAAACAGTTTCGCCAGCAAGAAAACAAAAACAAACGTTGTAATTTCGGCCCAGCGCAATATGTCCCACAACCCAGACACTCTCTCTCCATTCCATCCGGCATCTGGCAATATGAACGCCTGAATAAATGACATGAACACAGAGATAGAGAATCCGGCCATTGAGAGCACAAACGCTAACTGTCTATTTTCTTTATCACGGAAGGTCAGCAACAAAATAGGGAATACTACTAAAAACAACCCCTTATAAAAAAAATACCCCACATCTCTTATGTCACCAGGAGATAACAATCTAGAAAACAACCCGACGATGAATACAACTATTGAGCTGACAACTATCGCGTCCCCTCTTAGGGCCGATCTATACTCTCCATCTTTGAAATATCGAAATAAAGAAAATCCGACCAACAATGCCATTGAGATGGTGATTGCCGGCTTACTGACGAAAATACTGGCCGAAAAAATCCCAACCAATATTTTCTCTATCATTAAACAGTTAAAGCCAGTCGACTTTTTCTCATTTTCGGAAAACATAATTACCACGAACCTTACGCCAAAACCCAAATACATCTGTACGAGGGAAAATAGCGATTCTGCGGATCTGATAGGGATCCCGATGCATGGCTTTGGGACCACTGTTGGTTGCTACGGCAAAGCGGTATCCGGCCATTTCTGCCTGCTGCTTGGCACTCTCGTTCATGTCCCCATAAGGATAGGCGAACGAGAGCAGCGGTTGACCCAACAAGGCTTCCAGCTGACGCTTGTTCTCGTCTATCTCATTAGCCTGGTCTACCGACGAGAGTTGGCTCAGGCGAGGATGGGTCAGGGTATGACCACCGATCTCCACATGACCGCTCGCCACCAACGCCTTGAGCTGCTCGCCATCCATCAGGGGCACGCGGGTATCCGGGTTGGTCGGGTGCTCGACATCCCAGCGATTATGGTCCTCTCCGGTCACCACATACACCACGGCTTTGTAACCATATTTTTCCAGCAGCGGTAGCATACGGGTGAGGTTGTCCCGATAACCGTCGTCGACGGTGATCATGAGGTACTTCTTGCCATATTCCAGCCGGTGGATAAACCCCTTATCGGCAAGATCACGAAAAGTGAGGGTCTCGTACCCGAGTCGCTTCAAGAGCCGCAGATGCTTCTCAAACATGGCAACGGGAATCCAGGTACCGTGCACGCCTTTCTCACTCTCGTGGTCAATAAAGCGGTGATACATGATGACGGGCATCTCCCGGCGCAATGTATCCACCACGGCGTCCTGATAGATGTTCTCCAGACCAGAGACGACCCTCTGCAAGCCATACTCATGCGCAATCCGCTGTCGAATTACATCCGCCACGCCTTGGCAGGCCAGGGCGGTGGTGACTTCCCCTTTGAGGGCCGCAAAATCGATGGCCAGATCCGTGGGACCTATATCGCCGAAGTTACTGGCCAAGGCATCGCCGAGGTTCTCTTCGGTTACCAGCCCGATGGCCTTGGCTTCACCAATGGCCAGGGTCGGCCGACCACAGAGCAGGGACTCCATCGCTACACGACCGGCACCGATCACCAGATCGCAGCCGGCCATCAAGGCGGGCACATCGTCCACATAGCCGACAAAATCGACTTGTCCGCTGAAACGCTCGAAGCGCTCAGGCACCCGGCTACCGCTCACTACGCGGACCCGGCACGCCTCCAGATCGAGCACCTCGTCGAGCAGGCGATAACAGAGCTCTCCTTTGGGGCCACTCAAGCGCCCAATAATGGCGATCACCGGCTTGTCATTGGCCGGTGGTGCCGCAGGGTGAAATCTGTCGGTTTCGATGCCATTGCGCAGCACCTGCACCATGGCGGGGTCGACCCCCAGGTTGTCGATGATCTGGTGCGCGATATCTTCACACACGGCCACCGCGCGATAACCCAGCGCATGGAACGCCTTGCGCGACGCATGTACCGGCTGACGCCCGTGTACCGTGGTGATCATGGGGGTGCGGGTCAGCTTGCAGGCGACGAAACTGCTCCAGCCGGAGGCACGGGAATGGGCATGTACCAGCTGGATCTTGTGACACTTGATGAGATAGATGAGGTAGAAAACGTGCCAGAAGCGGCGCAGTATGCTGCGCTTGTTAAAACGAAGCTTAAAGACGGGCCCCAGGGTCGGCTTGGTCAGGGTATCGGAAACGTAGAAGACGTTGTGCCCTCGTCGGGTCAGCTCATTGCCGACCGTGGTGGCATAAACCTCAGCCCCCGTGACCTCAAGCTGGGAGAGAGCCATCAATATATTCATCGCGCAGTTACCCGGTAGAAATAGAGAAAGAACACACAAGCGCAGACAGCAGAAACCGGAAGGGGGTGTCGCCCGCTTCCGGTTTCTTCACCTCATCTGGCGACCGACTCAGCGGTTGAGCCAGGCCATGTAATCCGCCACCCCTTCGGCAACGGTTTTGAACTCGCCGTCGTAGCCGACGCCGCGCAAGCGGGTCAGATCGGCCTGGGTAAAGCTCTGATAACGCCCCTTGAGATGATCCGGGAAGGGGATGTATTCCACCTCGCCCTTGCCATGATAGGCAATCACCGCCTCGGCCACGTTCTGGAACGGCTCGGCACGGCCGGTACCACAGTTGAAGATGCCCGAATGCTCCGGATTCTGCCAGAACCAGAGATTCACCTTGCAGACGTCATCCACATAGATGAAGTCGCGCATCTGGCCACCGTTCGGAAAGCCGTCGCAGCCCTCGAACAACTTGGGGTTCTGTCCCTGCTTCACCTGGGTGTTGAGGTGGAAGGCGACAGAGGCCATGGAGCCCTTGTGCTGCTCACGCGGGCCATAGACGTTGAAGTACTTGAGACCCACCACCTGGGAATTGATCTGAGGCATCCAACGGCGCACATACTGGTCGAACAGCTGCTTGGAGTAGCCATAGACGTTGAGCGGTTGCTCGAATCTGGGGTCTTCGATGAAATTATCATTGCGACCGCCATAGGTAGCGGCAGACGAGGCGTAGATGAAGGGGATCTCACGCTCGATACAGTAGTGGAACAGATCCTTGGAGTACTCGTAGTTGACCTCCATGATGAATTTTCCGTTCCACTCTGTGGTGGCCGAACAGGCACCTTCGTGGAAGATCACCTCGATGCCGTCCCACTCCTCAAATTCGTCGCCAGAGACGATGCGGGCCTGAAACTCGTCCTTGTCCATATAGTCGGCGATGGTGAGATCGCTGATGTTGACGAACTTGGTACCATCGGTGAGATCATCGATCACCACCACGTCGGTGCGCCCTTGGGCGTTCAGCTGCTTGACCAGGTTGCTGCCGATAAAGCCGGCACCGCCAGTGACTACGATCATGGGGCTTACCCTCTAGTGCGAAGGCCCACCGTGTGACACAGTTGTGAAGCTGTGTATAGTGGGCGATTTGAAAATTGCCGAAAAGTTTATCATGCCCAGAAGCCATAGACGAATCCTGAGCAGGGGAGAGAGACGATGAAGACCAGAGACAGGATCATCCATGGTGCCACCGAGCTGTTCAACGAGCAGGGCGAGCGCAACGTCACCACCAACCACATCGCCGCCCATCTGGGGATCAGCCCCGGCAACCTCTACTACCACTTCCGCAACAAGGAAGACATCATTCACAGCATCTTCGACCACTATGCCAAGCATCTGGCCGAGAGCTTCGCCCCGGTTCAGGAGAAGGAGATCCGCATCGAGCACCTGATGGGCTATCTCGATGCCATCTTTTATCTGATGTGGCAGTTCCGTTTCTTCTACGCCAATCTGCCCGACATATTGAGTCGCGATGAGCAGCTGCAGCAGAAGTACCTCAAGGCGCAGGAGCAACTCGCCAGCTCGGTACAGGGGCTACTTCGCAGTCTCTGTGACGGCGGTGTGCTACAGGTGAGTGAAGAAGACATGCCGGCCCTCGGCCAGACCATCAAGATGGTGGTGACCTTCTGGATCGCCTATCAGATAGCCCAGGCTCCCGGTACCCGCATCACCAAGCCGCTACTCTACAAGGGAGTGCTCAAGGTGCTCTTCATCCTGCGCCCCTATCTGCGCGAAGCCGCCAGGCCTCAGATCGCCGGTCTCGAACAGCATTATCGGGAATTGGCCGGGTGATCTGTTTCACAGTTGTTTAAATAAGATAAAAAGAGTTGAATCCCGTGGCCGGAGAGACAGAGTAATATGTTGCCACTTTGGGCAAGCCCCCCACGACCACGAGGAATCACTCATGTCCAACGCATTTTATCGCCACCTGGCCACCGAGCTGGAGCAGGTCAAGGCTGACGGTCTCTACAAGCAGGAGCGACTCATCACCTCGGCCCAACAGGCCGGTATCATGGTCGGCGGGCAGGAAGTGCTCAACTTCTGCGCCAACAACTATCTGGGGCTGGCCAACCATCCAGAGCTTATCGCCGCAGCCAAGGAGGGCCTCGACAGCCACGGCTTCGGCATGGCCTCGGTGCGCTTCATCTGCGGCACCCAGGATCAGCACAAGGTGCTGGAACAGAAGCTATCCAGCTTCCTCGGCACCGAGGACACCATCCTCTACTCCTCCTGCTTCGACGCCAACGGCGGTCTGTTCGAGACCCTTCTCGGTGCCGAAGACGCTATCATCTCCGACGCCCTGAACCACGCCTCCATCATCGACGGCGTGCGACTGTGCAAGGCCAGGCGCTATCGCTACGGCAACAACGACATGGCCGACCTCGAGCAACAGCTCAAGCAGGCCACCGCTGACGGCGCCCGCTTCAAGCTGATCGCCACCGACGGCGTCTTCTCCATGGACGGCGTCATCGCCGACCTGAAAGCCATCTGCGATCTGGCCGACAAGTATGACGCCCTGGTGATGGTGGATGACTCCCACGCCGTCGGCTTCATCGGCCAGAACGGCCGCGGCACCCACGAATACTGTGGCGTCATGGATCGGGTCGACATCATCACCGGCACCCTGGGCAAGGCCATGGGCGGCGCCTCCGGCGGCTACACCTCGGGCAAGAAGGAAGTGATCGACTGGCTGCGTCAGCGCTCCCGCCCCTACCTCTTCTCCAACTCTCTGGCACCGGCCATCGTCGCCGCTACCATCAAGGTGATCGACATGCTGGCCGACGGCCACGATCTGCGCGCCCACCTGCAGGAGAACAGCCGCTATTTCCGCAGCCGCATGAGCGCCGCCGGCTTCACCCTGGCCGGGGCTGACCACGCCATCATCCCGGTGATGCTGGGGGATGCCAAGCTGGCCGCCGAGATGGCGAGCCGCATGCTGGCCGAGGGCATTTACGTGGTGGGCTTCTCCTTCCCGGTCGTGCCCAAGGGCCAGGCCCGTATCCGCACTCAGATGTCGGCCGCCCACACCCGCGAGCAGCTGGACCGCGCCATCGATGCCTTCATCCGCATCGGCCGCGAGCTCGGCGTCATCTGATTTCAAGGGGGCCGATGGCCCCCTTTTTGGCATTCATCGTGAAGGAACAACCATGAAAGCACTCTCCAAGCTGCACCCCGCCAAGGGCATCTGGATGACCGATGTCCCCATGCCGGAGCTCGGCCACAACGACCTGCTCATCAAGATCCGCAAGACCGCCATCTGCGGCACCGACATGCACATCTACAACTGGGACGAGTGGTCCCAGAAGACGATTCCCGTCCCCATGGTGGTCGGCCACGAGTACGTGGGCGAAGTGGTCGCCATCGGCCAGGAGGTGCGCGGCTTCGCCATCGGCGATCGGGTCTCCGGTGAGGGGCACATCACCTGCGGTCACTGCCGCAACTGCCGCGCCGGGCGCACCCATCTGTGCCGCAACACCATTGGGGTGGGCGTCAACCGCCAGGGTAGCTTCGCCGAGTACCTGGTGATCCCTGCCTTCAACGCCTTCAAGTTGCCGGATAACATATCCGACGAGCTGGCCTCTATCTTCGATCCCTTCGGCAATGCCGTGCACACCGCCCTCTCCTTCGATCTGGTCGGCGAGGATGTGCTCATCACAGGCGCCGGTCCCATCGGCATCATGGCCGCCGCCGTCTGCCGCCACGTCGGCGCCCGCCACGTGGTAATCACCGACGTCAACGAGTACCGCCTCGAGCTGGCCCGCAAGATGGGCGCCACCCGCGCCGTCAACGTGGCCAAGGAGAAGCTGGCCGACGTGATGAACGAGCTCGGCATGACCGAAGGTTTCGACGTGGGGCTGGAGATGTCCGGCGTGCCGTCCGCCTTCCAGGAGATGCTCGACAAGATGAACCACGGCGGCAAGATCGCCATGCTCGGCATCCCTCCCTCCACCATGGCCATCGACTGGAACAAGGTGATCTTCAAGGGCTTGTTCATCAAGGGGATCTACGGCCGCGAGATGTTCGAGACCTGGTACAAGATGGCAAGCCTGATCCAGTCCGGGCTGGATCTCACCCCCATCATCACCCATCGCTTCCCCATCGACGAGTTCCAGCAGGGCTTCGACGCCATGGGTTCGGGCCAGTCGGGCAAGGTCGTGCTGAGCTGGGACTGATAGTCCCACATCACAACCCGTCATGAAGGAAACGTCCCCGAGCATCCCTTGGGGACTTTTTACATCCGCTGGCCCCCACGCCACAGCGAGTCACACGCGCCATGCATCGCTGCTGACGAACTCCTCCGCAGTCCCTGAACCGGCGCCATGGCTGCCCCCACATTCACATTTTTTTCATGGCATCCATGCCGGCCTTGCCGCAATATAGGCGCGCTCCGTAGAGGGGCATGTTTTCCTCCCTATTGCCAGGATGCTCCCAGTACATGACTGACACCTATACCCTACTCGTCGCCTTTATTTTGGGCGTGGTGGAAGGCTTGACCGAATTCCTTCCCGTCTCCTCTACCGGCCACATGATCATCGTCGGCCACCTGCTCGGCTTCGAAGGCCCCAAGGCCGCCACCTTCGAGGTGGTGATCCAACTCGGCTCCATCCTGGCGGTGGTGGCTGTGTTTTGGCGTCGCCTGTTCGGCCTCATCGGCATCCACTTCGGACAGAAGCCCCCTCAGGATCATGCCACCCTCTCCCTGGTGCACATCATCCTCGGCATGCTGCCGGCCGTGGTGATCGGGCTGATGATCCACAGCTGGATCAAGGCCAACCTGTTTGGACCGGTCACCGTCATGTACGCCCTGGTGGCCGGCGGCATCCTGCTCATCATCGCCGAGAAGGCCCGCCCCGCGGTGCGTGCCGAGACCCTGGACGACATAAGCTACAAACAGGCCTTCGGTATCGGTTGCTTCCAGTGCCTGGCCCTGTGGCCCGGTTTCTCCCGCTCCGGCGCCACCATCAGCGGCGGCATGCTGATGGGGATCAGTCGCCAGGCGGCGGCCGAGTTCTCCTTCATACTGGCGGTCCCCATGATGGTGGCGGCCAGCGGCCTCGATCTCTACAAGAGCCGCGACTTCCTCTCCCTGGCCGACCTCCCCATGTTTGCGGTGGGCTTTGTCACCGCCTTCGTGGTCGCCATGTTTGCCATCAAGACCTTCCTGGCCCTGATCCGTCGCCTCGACTTTATCCCCTTCGCCCTCTACCGCTTCGTGGTGGCCTTCGCCGTCTACCTGGTGTTTGTGGCCTGACCCCATACAAAGAGACCGGCCTTATGGCCGGTCTCTCTCTTTTATCTTCTCTTAGCCGAGCTCCTCGGGCGCTGGCCGCTGGTACTCCCCAAGGCAGGCCGTCACTTCAGCCCCTAACAACACCACCAACCAGCTCAGGTAGACCCAGACGAACAGAATCGGCACGGTCGCCAATGCGCCATAGATGGCCTGATAGGAGGGGAAGTTGGTGATATAGAGGGCGAAGCCCCGCTTGGCCAGCTCAAACAGGGAGGCGGCCACCACGGCGCCGATCAGGGCGTGTCTTACCCGGACCTTGCAGGTGGGCACGACGGTATAGACCAGCAGGAAGGCGAAGACCGAGAGCAGGAAGGGGAGCCCCCGCAGCAGCCAGTAGCCCAGGCCAAACAGATGCCCCTCGGAGAAGAGGCGCAGTGAAACGATGTAGGAGCTCACGGCGATGCTGGCGCCAATCAGGATGGGACCGAGCGTCAGGATCATCCAGTACATGGCAAACGCCTGCCCGAGTGGACGCCCCTGGCGAGTGCGCCAGATGTAGTTGAGGTTCTTGTCGATGGCCGATATCAGCATCAGGGCCACGAACACCAGGGCGCCGATCCCTACGGCCGTGGTGTTGGTGGCATTGGCCACGAAGCCGTTGATGTACTCCTGCACCAGTTCACCGGCCGTCGGCACGAAGTTGTGGTAGACGAACTGCTCGAGCGCCTGCTTGACCCCCTGGAACACCGGAAAGGCCGACATCATGCCGAACACCACGGCTATCATGGGCACCAGGGAGAGCAGAGTCACATAGGCAAGGTAGCCGGCCGTGACGGTCAGGCGATCTTGTTGGAATCGCCCCCAGACGAACTCGGCGAAGTGACGCCCGTCGCGGCGCAGGAAGAGCAGGCCGGCCCGGGCGGCAGTACTCAGTCTCTCAGGCATGCTTAGTGTCTCTTGGATACGGTCTAAGGCGCCATTGTGGCAGAGGGGGGCGCCAGGGGCAAAAAAGGAAAGGGGCCCATGGGGCCCCTTCTTATCTCGCAACGGCTGCGAATTAATCTTCTTTGTTACGACCGGCGCGCTTGCGATCGTTCTCGGTCAGCAGCTTCTTGCGAACCCGGATGCTCTTCGGCGTCACTTCAACCAGCTCGTCGTCATCGATGAACTCGAGCGCTTGCTCCAGAGTCATCTTGACCGGCGGGGTCAGCACGATGGCCTCATCGGTACCGGAGGCACGCATGTTGGTCAGCTGCTTGCCCTTGAGGCAGTTAACAGTCAGGTCGTTGGAGCGGGTGTGGATGCCGATCACCTGGCCTTCGTACACCTCGGTGGCGTGACCGATCATCAGACGGCCGCGATCCTGCAGGCTGAACAGGGCGAAGCCCAGTGCCTTACCGGTGGCGTTGGAGATCAGCACGCCGTTCTGACGCTGGCCGATGCTGCCGCCACGGAATTCGCCGTAGTGGTCGAAGGTGTGATAGAGCAGGCCAGTACCGGAGGTCAGGGTCATGAACTCGGTCTGGAAGCCGATCAGGCCACGGGCCGGAATGACGTAGTCGAGACGCACGCGACCCTTGCCGTCCGGCACCATGTCACGCAGTTCGGCCTTACGCTCACCCAGCTTCTCCATCACGGAGCCCTGGTTCTGCTCTTCGATGTCGACGGTCAGGGTCTCGATGGGTTCCATCTTGACGCCGTTCTCTTCGCGCAGGATTACTTCCGGACGGGATACGGCCAGCTCGTAACCTTCGCGACGCATGTTCTCGATGAGGATGCCCAGGTGCAGTTCGCCACGACCGGAGACGCGGAACTTGTCCGGATCTTCGGTGTCTTCGACGCGCAGTGCCACGTTGTGCACCAGCTCCTGATCCAGACGCTCACGGATGTTACGGGAGGTGACGAACTTCCCTTCCTTGCCGGCGAACGGGGAGGTGTTGACCTGGAAGGTCATGGTCACGGTCGGCTCGTCAACGGTCAGGGGCTTCATGGCCTCGACGGCGGCGTTGGAGCAGATGGTGTCGGAGATCTTCAGCTCGCCGAGACCGGTGATGGCGATGATGTCGCCCGCTTGGGCGCTCAGTGCCTCGGTACGCTGCAGACCCAGGTAACCCAGGACCTGACCAACCTTGCCGGTGCGGGTCTTGCCGTCACGACCGACGATGGTGACCTGCATGTTCGGCTTGACGCTGCCGCGCTTGATGCGGCCGATACCGATAACGCCCACGTAGGAGTTGTAGTCCAGCTGGGAGATCTGCATCTGGAACTCGCCTTCCGGATCGGCGTCCGGGGCGGAGACGTTGTCAACGATGGCCTGGAACAGCGGGCTCATGTCGTCGGCCAGGGCGTCCGGCTCCATGCCGGCGATGCCGTTCAGGGCGGAGGCGTAGACGATCGGGAAGTCCAGCTGCTCGTCGGTGGCACCCAGGTTGTCGAACAGGTCGAATACCTGATCGATAACCCAGTCAGGGCGTGCACCCGGACGGTCAACCTTGTTAACCACGACGATCGGCTTCAGACCATGGGCAAACGCCTTCTGGGTCACGAAGCGAGTCTGCGGCATCGGGCCGTCAACGGCGTCCACCAGCAGCAGTACGGAGTCAACCATGGAGAGCACGCGCTCTACCTCGCCACCGAAGTCGGCGTGACCCGGGGTGTCGACGATGTTGATGCGGTAGTCGTTCCAGCGGATCGCGGTGTTCTTGGCGAGAATGGTAATGCCGCGTTCACGCTCCAGGTCGTTGGAGTCCATGACTCGTTCCTGGCCTTCACTGCCACGGTCCAGGGTGCCGGACTGCTGCAGCAGTTTATCAACCAGGGTGGTCTTGCCGTGGTCAACGTGCGCAATAATCGCAATATTGCGGAGCTTTTCTAACATTCTCGCCTCAATTACCGGGTAAAATTGGGCGGTAATTGTACTCTTGTGTTTGTGATCTTCCTAGCAGAATTGCTCGTCCCTCGACATCTGTCACCGATCAGGATCAAAGCAACCTGCTCCGCTCCCTGCTCTGATACTCTTTTGGAGCACTCGGTCATCAGGCGCACCATAATGATCCATCAACGCATCATTTTGGTGCAAAACCTGCACCACTGCGCCATTAAGAAGCAGGTATGCCCTACCCTGAGGCACTGAAATCAAGGTGTCACAGAGTTGGCACGATACTCGCTTAGTTTGTCGGAAGAAGCTCTCACCCGCACCCGTTTCAAACACCGGAGGTTACGCACGATGTCAGCCCAGAACGTTTTGGCCCTGATCAAGGAACACGAAGTCAAGTTTGTCGACCTGCGCTTTACCGATACCAAGGGTAAGGAACAGCATGTCTCTATCCCTTCCCACCAGGTCGACGAAGACTTCTTCGAAGACGGCAAGATGTTCGATGGCTCCTCCATCGGCGGCTGGAAGGGCATCAATGAGTCTGACATGGTGCTGATGCCGGATGCCTCTACCGCCAAGCTGGATCCCTTCACCGAAGAGACCACCCTGAACATCGTCTGCGACGTGCTGGAGCCCGCAACCATGCAGGGTTACGACCGCGACCCTCGCTCCATTGCCAAGCGCGCCGAGGACTTCCTGAAGTCCAGCGGCATCGCCGATACCGTCCTGTTCGGGCCGGAGCCGGAATTCTTCATGTTTGACGATATCCGCTTCTCCACCACCATGGGCCACACCTTCGTGAAGATCGAGTCCGAAGAAGCCGCATGGAACTCGGGTACCGACTACGAGCACGGCAACAAGGGCCACCGCCCCATGGTCAAGGGGGGTTACTTCCCGGTTGCTCCGGTTGACTCCTCTCAGGATATCCGTGCCGCCATGTGTCTGATCCTGGAAGAGATGGGTCAGGTTGTGGAGGCGCACCACCACGAAGTGGCCACCGCCGGCCAGAACGAGATCGCCACCCGCTTCAACACCCTGACCAAGAAGGCTGACGAAGTGCAGGTGCTGAAGTACGTGATCCATAACGTGGCCCACGCCTACAACAAAACCGTCACCTTCATGCCGAAACCCATGTTCGGTGACAACGGCTCCGGCATGCACTGCCACCAGTCCCTGGCCAAGAACGGTGTCAACCTGTTCGCCGGTGACCTGTATGGCGGCCTGTCCGAAACTGCCCTGTTCTACATCGGCGGTATCATCAAGCACGCCAAGGCACTGAACGCCTTCACCAACCCGACCACCAACTCCTACAAGCGTCTGGTACCGGGCTACGAGGCACCGGTCATGCTGGCCTACTCCGCCCGCAACCGTTCCGCCTCCATCCGTATCCCGGTAGTGCCGAGCCCGAAAGGTCGTCGTATCGAAGTGCGCTTCCCGGATCCCTGTGCCAACCCCTATCTGGCCTTCGCAGCCCAGCTGATGGCCGGTCTGGACGGCATCATGAACAGGATCCATCCGGGCGATGCCATGGACAAGAACCTGTACGATCTGCCGGCTGAAGAAGCGGCCGAGATCCCGACCGTGGCCGGCTCTCTGGACGAGGCCCTGGCTGCACTGGATGCAGACCGCGAGTTCCTGACCCGCGGCGGCGTGTTCAGCGACGACTTCATCAACGCCTACCTGGAGCTTAAGCAGGCCGACGTGGATCGCGTGCGCATGACCCCGCACCCGGTCGAGTTCGAGCTCTACTACTCCCTGTAAACACCCGCTTGCTGGCAAAACCCGCCCGTCGTGGCGGGTTTTTTATTGCACATCTGATAGGCTTTGAACAAAACCCGAGCACAAGGATGGCCCCATGAGGAGATTACTTTGGCTTCTGCTGCTACCCCTGGCCCTGCCAGCCGCCGAGCCGCAGATCTACACCTGGACCGATGCCAACGGCGTGATCCACTACAGTGACAGCGCCCCCCCCGGCAAGCAGGCCCGCCCCGTCAATCTCGATGTGGCCCCCTCGGTCGGACCCAGCCCCAACATGGTGCAGGTCGCAGACTACGATCGCCTGACGGGTAAAGAGCAGGCCGACAAGAAGAAGGAACTTCAGGTTGCACTCATCACTCCGGAAGCGGGCAGTACCCTGCGGGACAACACGGGTAACGTGGTGTTTCAGGCGGCCATCACCCCTCAGCCCCCCGCTCAGTACGAGATGAGGCTCAAACTCGATGGCAAGCACACAGGCCAAGTAAAGAACAGCCTCGCCCTCAGGTTGGAGAATCTGGACCGCGGCGCTCATGAGGCCATGGTCGAAGTGGTCGGTGAGAACGGTACGATCCTTGCTAAATCCCCTGTTGTGACTTTCTACCTGCACCGCGCCAAGGTGGACAACAAGCCCAAACCCGAACCGAAAGCCAAGGGGGGATGACCCGGTGCACCGGAGCGGGTAGACTGAATGCACCAACATGGTGCAAAGCACCGTTTCAGGGAGAAACCCGTGCCCACCCGCTCCGCTCAAGCCCAGGTCGTACTCGACAACTTGCTCACCGCCGTCATCCTGATCGATGAACGGCTCTGTATTCACTACGTCAATCCGGCCGCCGAGCAACTCCTCTCCTTAAGCGAGCGCCGTCTCATCGGCATCGAGTTTCCCCAGCTACTCGAACACATCTCGCTCGATTTGCAGCGGTTGCGCCGGGGGCTCACCACTGGGCAGGGCTTTACCGACAACGAGGTGACCCTGGTGGTCGAGGGGGAGCCTCGCCTGGTCGAACTCAGCGCCACCCCGCTGGCCGACCATGAGCAGCGCCTGATGCTGGTGGAGCTGCGCAAGATAGATCAGCAGAAACGGATCAGCCAGGAGCTGCAGCAACACGCCCAGCAGCAGGCTGCCAAGGAGCTGGTGCGCGGCCTGGCCCACGAGATCAAGAACCCCCTGGGTGGTCTGCGCGGCGCCGCCCAACTGCTGCAGCGAGAGCTGCCCGACCCTTCCCTGCGCGAATACACGGGCATCATCATCGAGCAGGCAGATCGCCTGCGCGCCTTGGTGGATCGACTGCTCGGCCCCCAGCGCCCCGGTCAGCACAAGGTCCACAACGTGCACTCGGTGCTGGAACAGGTGCGCCGTCTGGTGGAGCTGGAACTCCCGCCCGGCATCCGCATCGAGCGGGATTATGACCCCAGCATTCCCGACTTCGAGATGGAGCCGGATCAGTTACAGCAGGCCTTCCTCAACATAGTGCGCAATGCCGCCGAGGCGTTGGGGCAGCACGGCGAGATCCGCCTGCGTACCCGCACCGCCTTCCAGGTCACCATCCACGGCCAGCGCTACCGACTGGCGGCCGAGATCAAGATCATCGATAACGGCCCCGGCATCCCTGAGGCGATCCGCGACACCCTCTTCTACCCCATGGTGACCGGCAAGGAGGGAGGCACCGGGCTCGGTCTCTCCATCGCCCAGAACCTGATCGACCAGCACAGGGGGCGCATCGAGTGCATCAGCTGGCCCGGTCACACCGAATTCTCCATCCATCTGCCGCTTCGCAAGTGAGGATCCCCATGACAGCCAAAGTATGGATAGTCGATGACGACAGCTCGATTCGATGGGTGCTGCAACGCGCCCTCAGCAGCGAGGGGATGAGTTGCGATGCCTTCAGTGAGGGAGAGAGCCTGCTTGATGCCCTCGAGAGCCACACTCCCGACGTCATCTTGTCGGATATCCGCATGCCGGGGATAGACGGCCTCAGCCTGCTCGATCAGATCCACCTGCGCCAGCCCGATCTGCCGGTCATCATCATGACCGCCCACTCGGATCTCGACAGTGCGGTCAACGCCTATCAGCGCGGTGCCTTCGAATACCTACCCAAGCCGTTCGATATCGACGAGGCGGTGAGCCTGGTGCGACGCGCCGAGAATCACCAGCGAGAGCAGCGCAGCAAACGACGCCACACCCAGCACGAGCAGGAGGCCAACCCCGAGATCATCGGCGAGGCGCCCGCCATGCAGGAGGTATTTCGCGCCATCGGACGCCTGTCCCGCTCCAGCATCTCGGTTCTCATCAACGGTCAGAGCGGCACCGGCAAAGAGCTGGTCGCTCATGCCCTGCACAAGCACAGTCCACGCGCCAGCAAGCCCTTCATCGCCCTGAACATGGCCGCGATTCCCAAAGACCTTATCGAATCGGAACTCTTTGGCCATGAGAAGGGGGCCTTCACCGGCGCCAACGCCATTCGTCAGGGACGATTTGAGCAGGCCAATGGCGGCACCCTGTTCCTCGACGAGATCGGCGACATGCCTCTGGACGTACAGACCCGGTTGCTGCGGGTGCTGGCCGATGGCCAGTTCTATCGGGTCGGTGGCCACCAGCCGGTGCAGGTGGACGTGCGGATCATCGCCGCCACCCATCAGAATCTGGAGAGGCGAGTGGCCGACGGAGAGTTTCGCGAGGATCTCTTCCATCGGCTCAACGTCATCCGCATTCACATCCCGGCCCTGCGCGAACGACGTGAGGACATACCCCAACTGGCCCGTCACTTCCTGCTGCGAGCGGCACGGGAGATGGGGGTGGAGTCCAAGAGTCTGCATCCGGAGACGGAGCGTTACCTGAGCCGCCTGCCCTGGCCTGGCAACGTACGCCAGCTGGAGAACGTCTGTCGCTGGCTGACCGTGATGGCATCGGGACAGGAGATCTTGTTGGCGGATCTACCGACCGAGCTACTCACTCCAGAGCCGGAGACACTGCCTGTGGGAGAGGCGGTGGGAAACTGGCAGCACCTGCTGCGCGCTTGGGTCGCCACCCGGCTCTCCAGGGGCGAGGTCGACATCTTGGCCGAGGCGCTGCCTCAGTTTGAGAAGATATTGCTGGAGACGGCGCTGGAGCATACCCAGGGCCACAAGCAGGAGGCCGCCAGGCTGCTCGGATGGGGTCGCAACACCCTCACCCGTAAGCTCAAGGAGCTCGATCTCTAGCGTCCGAAACTCCCCAGATTGAACTGGGATGATTTGCCGGTCTGGGAGTGGTTGGCTGAACGGCACGCTTCCAGCCCGTGCAAGCCACGCTGAATGAAGTCGGAGGTATGTCCAAACAGGATGCCATTGCTGCGATAGAGACCACTATTGTCAGTCTCGAACGGCTCGCCACCGATCAGCAGCTCGCGCTCACCGTCGCTACGCTCTTGCCATGCCAGCGGCATGGTGAGATCGCTCACCACCTCGCCATTCTTGCATCCCTCACGCCAGCGCGCCTCGTCGGCAAACGGCAGGAAAGAGATCTCGCGCCAGGAGCCGTCCTCGAACTCGACACGATATCGCTGCAGGGCCAGATCGCATCCCCCGAGCGCCAGCAGCAACAGCCACCATCCTCTGTAACGCACCCTCTCTCTCCCTACTGCGGCGTCAGGCAGCCAGCATAAAGAATCTGTTCCATTCGTGCACCCTTTCCGGGTCGAACTATGATCACAAATAAACGATGGAGTTCCTATGAGAGAGCTGCTGCCTGCCTTTGTCTGGCTGCAGGAACACCCTGCCTGGACCCTCTTCACCCTGATGCTGATGGCTATTCATGCCCTGCGTAACCCGGCTCATCGGCGCGACCTCAAGTCGGCCTGCAGCCAGGCTCTGCTGGTGCTAACCCTGGCCCTGCTGGTTCAGATGCAGGGGACCTGGCTGCGCCTCCCTCTCCCCGACAAGTGGCTGCACGAGCTGGTGACCCTCACTGCGGGTCTTATCTTGATCCGGGTCTGGGGCTTACTCACCTTCCATCTCCTGCTCCCGCTCTTTCATATGCGCATACCCCAGATCGTTGCCGACATAGTGGTGACCCTGGCGTATGTGGGATGGGCACTCTATCGTCTCTACGCCACCGGCCTCTCCCTCGGCGAGATAGTGACGACCTCGGCGGTGCTGACCGCCATCATCGCCTTCTCGATGCAAGACACCCTCGGAAACCTGTTGGCCGGCGTCTCCATTCAGCTCGACGATTCCATCAGCCTGGGTGACTGGCTGATGGTGGACTCGGTGCAGGGTCGTGTGGTGCAGATCAACTGGCGCGCCACCACCATAGAGACCCGTAACTGGGAAACCGTGGTGATCCCCAACAGCCATCTGCTCAAACAACGTTTTACCGTGCTGGGGCGGCGCACCGGTCTGCCGGTGCAGTGGCGCCGCTGGATCTGGTTCGATCTCTCCCTCGATACCCTGCCCACCCAAATCATCGCGCTGGTCGAGCACTCCCTGCGTGAGACCCGACTGCCTAACGTGGCCCCCTGGCCACAACCCGATTGCCTGCTGATGAACGTGGAGAATGGCATCGCCCGCTATGCGGTGCGTTATTGGTTAACGGATCTGGCGGCCGATGACCCCACAGACTCGATAGTGCGGACCCTGATCGATGCGGCCCTGCGCCGTAACGACCGCCGTCTCACCCCTCCCATCTTCAACGTCTTCATGACGAAGGAGAAGCAGCATCAGGATGCACGCCACAAACGGCATACGGCCGAGCGAATGGCGGTGCTGCAGCAACTCCCCCTGTTTGCGATGCTGGAGGAAGAAGAACTGTTACAACTGGCCGATCAGCTTAAATTCGCCCCCTTCGTCAACGGCGATGTCATGCTGGCTCAGGGGGAACTGGCCCAATGGCTGTTCGTGCTGGTCAAGGGAGAGGCTGAACTGCTGATCGAGCAGGAGGGACGAACCCTGTTACTGGGGCGGCTGGGTCCGGGGGACTTTTTTGGCGAGCTGAGCCTGCTCACCGGGGAGCCCAGCCCCTTCACGGTGCGGGCACTTGGCACGGTAGAGAGCTATCGCATCAACCAGGCCATGTTCCAATCCCTCTTCGTGGCCAGAGAGAGCATGCTGCAACCCCTCTACCAGGCGCTGACACGCCGGCAGCAGGAGCAGGCCGACCTGTTGGCCAGAGAAGCCAACCAGCCGACACCTCCCCAGAGCAGGGATCTTTTCGACAAGCTACGCAGCCTTTTCGGGGTGAAATAGCTCAGAGCAGCAGATTGGCCAGCTCGCTCAGGTGGGCGATCTCCACGTCGGGTAGCTGGGCCGGACGCGGCAAGCCGCGATCGTTGAGCCAGGCGGTGCGCAAACCGTGGCGACGCGCGCCCAGCAGATCGGTGACCGGGTGATCCCCCACGTGCAGCACCTGGGATGCCGGCAATCCAAGATCCCCCAGCGCCAGTGCGAACAGATCCGGATGTGGCTTCATGCGCCGCCCGTCACCGGCCTTGTGGACGTAGCGAAAGTAACCCGCCAACCCCGCCCACTCCATGTCCAGATTGCCGTTGGTGACGGCGACTAGAGGGTAGCGCTCGGCCAGCCTGGAGAGCAGGACGTGCGTCTCTTCTGTCACCTCCACCTCGGAGCGCAAGGCGGTGAAGAGCGTGAACACCTTCTGCGCCTCTCGCTGGGCCGCTTCGGCCGCCATGCCGCCCAGCTCCAACCCGGCCTGCAGCTGACGGCGCCGACAGAGGCTAACGTCATGGACCAGCTCGGGTTCGCGCGCCAGCACGCTGCGCTTGATATCGCGCCAGCGCTCGGCATCCAGCATAGCGGTCTCCAGATACTGGCTACGCATATGCTCCACCAGCCAGGCCTCGGCACGCATCATGGTCGGGCCGTTGTCATAGAGGGTGTCATCGAGATCGAAGGTGATGGCTTGCACCGGCTGCCAGCGGCGGTAAAAACGCATGGAAACTCCTGTCACTCGTCCTCCTGGCTGCGCTTGGCGCGCGGATGGGCCTGGTCATACACCTTGGCCAGATGCTGGAAATCGAGATGGGTATAGATCTGGGTGGTCGCCAGATTGGCGTGACCAAGCAGCTCCTGTACCGCCCGCAGATCGCCGGAGGACTCCAGCATATGGGTGGCGAAGCTGTGGCGCAGTTTATGGGGATGGACATGGGCATCCAGCGCCTGACGGTTGCCCCACTGGTCGAGACGCAGCTGCACAGAGCGGGCCGTGATGCGCCGCTTCTGCTTCGACAGGAACAGCGCCGGCTCATCCGGTTGGGCAAAGGCGGGGCGCAGTGCCAGCCACTTGCCGAGCCACTCTATCGCCATGCGTCCAACCGGCAGCAGTCGCTCCTTGCGGCCCTTGCCGATGACCCTCACCTGCCGCTCGTCGAGCTTGATATCCGCCAGATCCAGTCCGACCAATTCGGCGAGGCGCAGACCGCTCGAATAAAAGAGCTCCATCATGGCCCTATCGCGTACCGCCAGCGGGTCTTGCTCGTCGATGGCGAGCAGCTGGTAGACCTGATCCACATCGAGGTTCTTCGGCAAGGGTCGCCCCTGTTTGGGCGCCTGCACGCCGCGCGCCGGGTTGGCAGCCAGGCGGCCGTGGCGCACCAGCCAGTCGCACAGGCTGCGCAGGGCCGACAGCTTGGCCGCCAGGGTGCGCGGCACCAACCCCTCCTTGTGCAGCCGGGTGAGCAGGCTACGCACCTGATTCCCCTCGAGACGCGACCAGTCATCGACGCCAAGTTCGCCGATCCGCGCGGCCATCTGCTCGAGGTGACGCCGATAATTATCGCGGGTGTGTGCGCTCAGTTGGCGCTCCACCCGCAGGAACTCGAGAAAGGCCTCGATATCGGCCAGTAGAGCGGGAGCCGGTTCAGCCACTGATCAACTCGGGCAGGCGCAGCTGCAACAGTCGGCCAAGCTGGCTCAGCAGCAGGGTATCGTTGTGGGGGGAGAAGTGACTGGGATCCGAGCTGGCGAAGGCGAGGATGCCGAGATCGCCTAGCCGTAGCAGGGCAACCGAGTTAACCAGCACATCCTGGCCGAACAGGGCCTGCTTCTCACCCTGACTCAAGCGCCCCTGATAACACTCCTGTCCCGGCAGACGAGTGGTCAGCAGCACCTCCAGCTGGCGTCCATCGGCCAGAAAGAGGCGCGACCCCTCTGGCACCGTCACCTGGCGGGGGTTGAGCCAGAGCCGCACCGAGGTGAGCCTCAGTTGCTGGACGAAGGCCCTGGCCAGCAGACGGCTGAGATCGAACAGATCGTGGCAGGCAAACAGCTCGGCATAAACCTCGGCATAGCAGCGGAAGATCCGCTCATTTTGACTGGCCACCTGCATCAGCTCGGTGATCTCCTGCTCGAGCTGCTCGATGCGCTCGCGCTGGCGCCCCAGTTGCAACTCAACCAGCGAGACTGTGCCTCTGCGATCGTGGGGAATACGCAGCCGATCGATCAGCTGGGGATGGTGCAGGAAGAATTCCGGATGACGAGCCAGGTATTCCAACACCTGCGCCTCATCGACTCCGCTTTCCTGCCATCTGGGTTCACTCATATCTCTATCTGTCCATCAAACACATGTTCGGCCGGCCCCGTCATGTAGACGGGCGACCCGGGCCCCTTCCAGGCAATCTGCAGATCGCCGCCCGGCAGTGAGACCTTGACCCGCTCCTTGAGCTTGCCCTGACTCATGCCGATGACGGCGGCGGCGCAGGCGCCAGTGCCACAGGCGAGCGTCTCACCGGCACCGCGCTCGAACACCCGCAGCTTCACCTCACCGGCATTGACCACCTCCATGAAGCCCACGTTGACCCGCTCGGGGAAACGTTCATGGCGCTCCATCAGGGGACCCAGAGTCTCGACCTGAGCGTCGGCCACCGAGGGCACCTCGATGACACAGTGGGGGTTACCCATGGAGACGGCGCCGCACATGACGGTGTGTTCACCGGCACGCAACAGGTAGGTCTTCTCGGCCTTCTGGGCACGAAACGGGATCCGCCCCGGTTCAAACTGGGGCACGCCCATGTTGACCGTCACCTGATTACCCTGTTCGAGCTGCAGCACTATCTTGCCGCGCGCCGTGCTGACCGCGATGCGATCCTTGTTGGTGAGCCCCTTGAGGCGCACGAAACGGGCGAAGCAGCGGGCCCCGTTGCCACACTGCTCCACCTCGGAGCCGTCGGCGTTGAAGATGCGGTAGTGAAAGTCCTGTTCCGGATCGTAGGGGGGCTCCACCAGCAGCAACTGGTCGAAGCCGATACCGAAGTGACGATCCGCCAATCGCTTGATCACCTCGTTGCTGAGAAATACTTTCTGGGTGACGCTGTCGATCACCATGAAGTCGTTCCCCAGCCCATGCATCTTGGAAAATTCAATCAGCATCAGGGTTTCCGTTATTGCGGCAGCGGCTGTTCGCCCTGCCAGAGTTGTTCGAGGCGCTCGCGCTCGCGTACCAGATAGGCGCGATCACCGTCCACCATCACTTCGGCAGCGCGTGGGCGGGTGTTGTAGTTGGAAGACATGACGAAACCATAGGCTCCCGCCGAACGCACGGCCAGCAGAGACCCCTCGGCGATGGCCAGCTCCCGTTCCTTACCAAGGAAATCGCCGGTCTCACACACCGGGCCAACCACGTCGTAGAGGGCTCTGGGATAGGCGGTACGGCTGTCGACTTCGATGATGTTCATCCAGGCGCCATAGAGGGAGGGGCGCAGCAGATCGTTCATGCCCGCATCGATCAGGGCGAAGTTGCGGCTCTCACCGGGCTTGAGGTACTCGACTCGGGTCAGCAGCACGCCGGCATTGGCGGCGATGGCGCGACCCGGCTCGAACAATATGGTCAGGTTACGCCCCGCCAGCTTCTGTTTGAGTGCACTGGCGTAATCGCTCGGATGCGGTGGCTGCTCGGCGCCATAGTTGACCCCCAAGCCCCCACCGACGTCCAGATGATGGATGTGGATCCCCTCGGCGGCGAGCTCGTCAATGAGGCGCAGCAGCTTGTCGGTCGCCTCCATGAAGGGCGCCAGCTCGGTCAGCTGGGAGCCGATGTGGCAGTCCACCCCCTTGATCTCGATATGGGCCATGGCCGCCGCCTTGCGGTAGATGGCCGGCGCCAACTCGATCGGGATGCCGAACTTATTCTGTTTGAGGCCTGTCGAGATATAGGGGTGAGTGCCGGCATCGATGTCCGGGTTGACCCGCACCGAGATCGGCGCCTTGCGCCCCATGGCGCCCGCCACCCGATTCAACCGCTCCAGTTCGGCCTCGGACTCGAGGTTGAAGCAGAAGATCCCCTTCTCAAGCGCGAAGCGCATCTCTTGCTCGCTCTTGGCCACGCCGGAGAAGACCACCTTACCGGGATCCCCCCCTGCCGCCAGCACTCGGGCCAATTCACCGCCGGAGACGATGTCAAAACCCGACCCCAACCGAGCCAGCACGTTCAGCACGCCCAGGTTGGAGTTGGCCTTGACCGCATAGCAGATGAGGTGGGGAATGTCGCCGGCGGCGGCATCGAAGGCGCACCAGTGGCGTTCCAGGGTGGCGCGTGAGTAGACGTAGAGCGGGGTGCCGTGTGCGGCGGCCAGATCGGCCAACAGGCACTGTTCTGCCCTCAGCTGACCTTCGGCGTCGTAGTTGAAGTGATCCAAGAGGGAGGTTCCTTCCTAATTTAGTGCAGCTCAGCCCCCGGAGCGGACTGTGCAGCCGGGGCACTCGCACCCCCGTGCAGCTGGGACTGGGTTTGCTCGGGCGGAGGCGGCATGTAGAGCGGCCCCTTGAGCCCACAGGCGGTCAGTCCCAGACAGAGGAGAATGGCCACTAGGCCCTTGGCGAGCTGGATTGTCATAAAGGTTCGCTGTGAAAATAATTTCGGCCCTCTATAATCGCACTCACATTGTTAAAAGCAACAGGATAAACCGATGAAGGATCACGAGTATCACGCCCTGGTGGACGCCTTTTTCCAGTACGTCGAGGACACGGTGGACGAGCAGTATCCGGACATCGACTGCGAGCGTGCCGGCGGCATCCTGACCCTGGCCTTCGACAATAAGACCAAGGTGATCCTGAACAAGCAGGAGCCCCTGCACCAGATCTGGGTCGCCACCCGAGAAAACGGCTACCACTTCGATCTGCAGGGTGACCGCTGGGTAGATAACCGCTTCGGCAACGAGCTCAAGGCCCTGCTCGGCAAGGCTTGCAGCGACCAATCCGGTGAACCGGTACAGTTCCCGTGATCGACCTGCATCCGAGCGGCGCCCGCCACGCCGTCATCTGGCTACACGGCCTCGGTGACTCCGGCGCCGGCCTCGCCCCCCTGGTGGAGGCCCTGGCCCTGCCGCCCGGGCTGCCAGTCCGCCACCTGCTACCCGACGCCCCCGAGCGCCCGGTGACCATCAACCTGGGCTACCGGCTGCGTGCCTGGTACGACATCGAGAGCCTTGAGCACATCGAGCGCCGCGCGGTCGAACCCCATGTGCGCGAGAGTGCCGGGCGTATTCAGGCTCTCATCGAGCAACTGATGGCCGAGGGATTCGCCCCCGAGCACATCGTGCTGGCCGGTTTCTCCCAGGGGGGCGTGATCGCCTCTTTTACCGCCCTGCGCCTGCCGGTCACCCTGGCCGGCCTGCTCTGCCTGTCGACCTATCTGGCGGCCCCCGACGCCCTGATGGCCGAACTGACCGAGGCGGCCCGCGCCACCCCCGTCTGTTATATGCACGGCATCTATGACGATGTGGTGCCCCTGTCGCTGGGCTGGGAGGCCAAGGGGCGGCTCGAGCAGGCGGGCCTGCATCCCGAGTGGCACGAGTACCCGATGCGCCACGAGATCTGCATGCCTCAGCTTGGTGACCTGCGCGCCTGGCTGCTGGCGCGCCTCGGTGCCTGAACGGTGCGGATATGAGAAGGGCCTGCAATTGCAGGCCCTTCGTCTGTCTGGCACTTAACCGACCTCGCGGGTCGGCCCCTGGGTACGGTAGGGAATCACCTGTTGCTCCCCGCCCTGGGTGATGATCTCGTAGAACTGGGGCAGGTTGAAGTTGATGAACTGGCCATCGTCGCTGAACCGCTCGTGGCTCGAGGTGTAGAAGCGGTTCACCCCCTGCACCAGCTCCTCCTTGTTACCGGCGAAGTGCTGGTAGACCTCGACCCGGTTGGCCTCATCGAGGATGTAGATGTTGAAACCGCTGCCCTGGTTTTCGAAGAAGAACTGCACCAGGCCTTCGCTGGCGTAGGCATCGACGATGGCGGGCAGATGCTGGCTATGGGTCTTGTCCAGGCGCAGGGGCAGGTTATCCAGCTTGTTGTGAGAGATATGGCGATAGAAGTCGACCGCGTTCTCCAGCTTCTTGACCGAGACACCGCGGCGCTCGAAGAAGATGCCGTACTTCTCCTGCCCCAGGGCCAGGGTCTTGACCAGACGCGGCTTGTCACGGGCCAGGCGCAGATCGATGCACTCGGCCACCAGCTGCTGGAAGCGGGTGCGGACCAGGGAGCGGAAGTGCTGGCTGTAGCAGAACACCTCGATGCGCTCAGGAGCGGCGGCGTCCTGATGCATCTTGCCGAGTATGGTGGTGAGAGCATTGACCACCGCCTCCTCGCCACGGAAGTGGAGGGTCCGGATCTCGCTCCAGGAGTTGCGATACACCAGATCGATGGTGCCCACCAGACACTCCTGATTGCGGCCAAACGAGAAGATATCGGCCGTGTTGGCATCGAACTCGATCACCTGACCGACCCAGTGGCTCGACGGGTCCACCTCCAGGTTGAGGAAGATGGCCAGCTGGCGGATCTCGCAGGGACGGCTCAATGCCAGGTTGCTGGCGGCCGGGTACTTGACCGGGAAGGTGTTGGAGAGATCGCGGCAGAACTGGTGCAGGTTGTCGATGTGCAGGTCCGATCCCTGATTGAAGAGATGGACCCGACTCTGGGTGGTCATCAGCCCGTTGAAGTAGCTCCAGGCCACCAACTTGCTGATGTAACCGTTATATTCGAGCGGGGCGCGACCTATGATGTCGCCCGGCTCAAGGGAATGCTTATAGAGGTACCAACCGGCCCGGTTCAGGCGGCCATGGGGCACCTGGATGAAGCTGAGATCCGGTTCACCCAGATCCGGGGCAATCTTGAGGTTGATGCGCTGCACCTTGCCCGGCAGGCTCTCGAAGGCGGCATAGAGCTTGCGCGACAGGATGCCTATGTCTTCCGGGTTGATCGACTCGCTGATGTTGTTGCGGCGGGCAAACAGGATGAGATTGCGGTAACTCTGCATGAGGGCCTCAAGCAGCTCCGCGTAGGCCACCTTAACCTCCCCCACCTTCCAGTCACGCCGATGATCCAGGTGGCGGATCTTCTCCTCGCTCCAACCCCAATAGGAGACCAGCTGAACCAGCTGCTCGCGGCGCCAGGTTGGGCCGTGATCGCTCAGGCCGTCACACACCTTGAGGTAGAAACAGCGGCGCACCAGATCGAGTCGCTGCATGTCTCCGATGGACTTGAGGTAGTTGGTCACCTTGTCGAGCATCAGGCAGTAGCCATCGAGGCGATAACTCATGCCCTCGTTGTGCTGGAACCAGCGTTTGCTCTCGACCGACAGCAGCTTGGTCTCGGGGTACTCATGGGAATAAGCCTCCATCAGCACCGTTTTGAGCACCGCCTTGTAGGGTGAGTCTATCCCCTTGTAGAGCTGCCACAGGGCAGAGCCGAAGTACTCTTCGGCCGGGATCCGGTTAAATGACCCCAGATCGAGCCACTCGTCACGGCTCAGCAAACCGCGATCGAACAGGTCATTCACATAGGTGTCGTAGCGATCGTCGTAGCTCAGTGGCACCAGATACCAGAGCAGTCGCTTGCCGGCCAGACACATGGCACTGCGATAAAACTCGTCGAGCAGCAACAGGTGTTGGGCACTGCCACAGCTCTCGCCCTCCATCTCGGCACTGTTGGACTGACGGAACTTGTTCTCGGGGATCAGGAAGAAGTTGACCTCGGCCCCCCTCTGCTCGGCCCAACGGGACAACAGCAGGCACTTGTGCTCCAGCATCTCGAGCCGCTCGCTGTCGAGCCCGGCCGAGTGACAGACCCAGACATCCAGATCCGAGTGACAGCACTGCCCGATGGAGGAGGTGCTCCCCATGGTGTAGAGGCCCAGGATAGAGAGCTCAGTGGTGGTCAACCCGCCGGTGCAGTGGGCCGTCAGACAGATATCGTCGATGAAGGCCTGCTGCTGGTCGTTGGGAATAAAGTTGCAGATGCCGTGCGGGACACGACCGGAGACATAACCGGGAAGTAAGGGGTGATTGAAATGCAGCAAGACGGGCAGCAGGTGAAAGACCTGCTGCCCGTAGCGACTCATGATGCCCAGCGCCCGTTCCGTTTTGAGCCAATTCAGCTCATCGTAGCGGCGAACAAGCGTCTCCAAATTTGCGAGCAAAGACCTGCCTTTGTACCTGTGAAGAGGACGTCAACCGGTGCGGAACGTCACGAAACTGTGATCATGTTAACAATGCAATTCATGGCGGTAAACAAGGGGCTGAGCTATCCCGTAATAATTTATCCACACTCTTCAACAGGTTTCACAGGAAAGTGATAAAGGCGTTTTTATTCATATAGTTAACCATTAGTTTCAAGGGAATAAAAATTATTCCCAACTGGCACAGTTTGGGGGGGATCCCGCTTTTCCCCCCTCGCCCATGAAAGCCTGCCGAAAGGGTGATAAGATCGTTTTCCTTGTAAAAATGATGCAACAGATTGATATGTCGGTCAGAACCCTGAGAATCGCCACCCGCAAAAGCCCCCTGGCCCTGTGGCAGGCCAATTTCGTCAAGGCACAGTTGGAGGCGATCCACCCCGACCTGCAGGTGGAGCTGGTCCCCATGAGCACTCAGGGTGACAAGATCCTCGATACACCGCTTGCCAAGGTCGGTGGCAAGGGTTTGTTCGTCAAGGAGCTCGAGACCGCCATGCTCGAGGGCCGTGCCGACATCGCGGTGCACTCCATGAAAGACGTGCCGGTGGAGTTCCCCGAGGGGCTTGGCCTGCACACCATCTGCGAGCGGGAGGATCCCCGTGATGCCTTTGTTTCCAATCACTTTTCCACCCTAGAGGCCTTGCCGCTCGGCGCCGTGGTCGGCACCTCCAGCCTGCGCCGCCAGTGTCAGCTACGCGCCAGCCGACCGGATCTGGTGATCCGCGATCTCCGTGGCAACGTGAACACCCGTCTCGCCAAGCTCGATGCCGGTGAATATGACGCCATCATACTGGCGGCGGCAGGCCTCAAGCGGCTGGAGATGGCACACCGCATCACCGCTTTCATCCAACCGGAGCAGAGCCTGCCGGCCAACGGGCAGGGTGCCGTCGGGATCGAGTGCCGCCTGGACGACGAGGCAGTCAAGGCGCTGCTGGCCCCCCTAGAACATGCCGAGACCCGCACCCGGGTGCTGACCGAACGGGCCATGAATCGTGCCTTGCAGGGGGGCTGTCAGGTCCCTATCGGTGCTTACGCCCTGGTTGAGGGGGATCAAATCTGGCTACGCGGACTGGTCGGCAGCCCGGACGGCAGTCAGATGCTGCGCGACGAGATCCGCGGCCCCCTGGCCAATGGCGAGTCGCTCGGTGAGGCCTTGGCAGAGCGTCTGCTGGCTGCCGGTGCGGATCGCATCCTGGCCGAGGTCTACGGCGCATGACGCCGCTGGTGGTGCGCCCCCGCCCCCAGGCCGATGCCCTGGCGGCCCGGTTGCGCGCCGCCGGTCACGCTCCCCTGGTGCACCCTCTGCTCGAGCTGCGGCCGGGGGACGATCTGGCCAGCCTCTCCCACCACCTGCAACACGCCCAGATCGCCATAGTGGTGAGTCGTCATGCGGTGCTGTTCGCTCGGGACTTTCTGTTGCAAACTGGTCAGACCTGGCCGAATATCGAGTACTTTGCGGTCGGCGAAGCCAGTGCAGAGACCCTGCGTGAGGCGGGTCTGACCGGCACTTTCCCCGTCGATCCGCGCAGCGAAGGCTTGCTCGCGCTCCCCGGCCTGCAGGCGGTGGCGGGTAAGCGCGTCGTCATCTTGCGCGGTAACGGCGGGCGCGAGCTCATCGCCGATACCCTGCGCGAGCGGGGAGCCGACGTGACCTGCCTGAGCGTCTATCACCGCCACTACCCGCACCAGGACGGTGAGCTTCTCTGCCGTCAGTGGCAGCAAGCCGGTCTCGACAGCCTGTTGGTCACCAGTGGCGAACTGCTCGACGCGCTACTGGCCGCTACGCCAGTTGAATATCGGGAGTGGCTGCTGCGACTCCCCCTGTTTGTACCCAGCCCACGCATTGCCGAGCAGGCGGCGCAGGCCGGGTTTCTCGACATCACGACAGCCCGTGGGGCCGACCATGACGCTCTGCTCGCGGCCCTGGAACTGAGGAAGAAGCAATGACAGAAGAACAGAAGCAGCCCGTCACGGCCCAAGAGGCCCCGACCGAGACCAAACACCCCGCCCCCTCCCAGACCCGAGGCGGACGAGCAGGCCTGGTGCTGGGTAGCGTTGCCATCGCCCTCACCCTGGGGCTGACCGGCTGGACCTATGTGCATGGTCACCAGCGCGGGGTTGCCCAGCAGGCCGAGATGGCCAGCCTCAAGAGCCAGCTGACCAGCGCGAACGGTGAGTTGAGTGCGCTGAAGGCGGCCCTGTCACAGGATCAACAGGGACAGCAGAAGAACCTGCAGCTGCTGCAGAGCGAGATGAGCAGCCTGCAGAGCCGGGTGCTCGACCTCAACGAGAAGCGCCCCAATGACTGGCTACTGGCCGAATCCGAGTATCTGGTGCGTATGGCCGGTCGCAAGCTCTGGCTGGAGCACGATCTGGTCTCCGCTATCACCATGCTGGCCAACGCCGATGAGCGCATCAAGGCGCTCGGCGATCCCAGCCTGATGCCGATCCGCAAGGCCATGGCCGAGGACATCGCCAAGCTTAAAGCCCTGCCGACTCTGGATCGGGAAGGGCTGACCCTGAAGCTGGCCGCGCTCTCCGACCAGATTGACCTGCTGCCCATGAATGCGGTCGCCATGCCCGAAGCGGTCAGCCAGGCCGACCAGGCGGTCAGCGACAAGCTGGATGACTGGCAAAGCAACCTGAAGAAGAACTGGGTCCACTTCACCGAAAACTTCGTCACCATCCGCCGCCGTGACGGCGCCGTCGAAGCCCTGCTCTCCCCGCAGCAAGAGATCTACCTGCGCGAGAACCTCAAGACCAAGCTGCTACAAGCCCAGCTGGCCGTCTATCGGGAGCAGCAAGATCTCTATGGCGACAGCCTGGAGAAGGCCCAGCGCTGGGTGAAGCAGTACTTCAATCAGGAAGACAGTGCGACCCGCTACGTGCTGGCCGAGATCGACAAGCTCAAGGATGAACGGATCCAGTTCAATTATCCGGAGCGCCTCCAGACTCAGGCCCTGCTTGAGCAGGTCCTCAACGATCGCCTGCAACGCCTGCTGGCCGGCCATTGAGAGGGGGTTTCATGGTACGCATCATTCTTCTGGTCGCCGTGCTCATCGCCGGCCTGGTCTTCGGTCCCGAAGCGGCGGGCAACAAGGGCTACGTGTTGATCGCCCTCGGTAACTATACGGTGGAGAGCTCGGTCACCAGCCTGGCACTGCTCGCCATCCTGCTCTACGGGGCACTCTTGCTACTCGAGTGGATGTTGGTACGCCTGCTGCGCCTGCGCCGTAACACCGCCGGCTGGTTTGGCAAGCGTCGCCGCAGCAAGGCCAACCAACAGACAGTGGCCGCGACCCTGGCCATGGCCGAGGGCCACTATGGCCAGGCCGAGAAACTGCTGGTCAAGAGCGCCCGCAACAGCGACACCCCCCTGCTCAACTACCTGAGCGCAGCCAAGGCCGCCCAGGCCCGTGGCGACGAGGCTCGCCGCGACGAATACCTGCAGCTGGCCCAGCAGGAGAACCCCAAGGCCGAGCTGGCCCTGACCCTGACCCAAACCCAATTGCAGATAGAGCAGGAGCAGTACGAGCAGGCTCTGGCAGCCCTGGAGCCCATCTACGCCCTGCAGCCGCGTCACCCCATGGTGCTGGAGCAGTTGATGCAGATTCGCCGCGCCCGTCGCGAATGGCCGGCCCTCATCGATCTGCTGCCCACCCTGCGCAAGGTGGGACGGCTCTCCCCCGCACGCGAAGAGCACCTGCTGGAGGAAGCCTGGAGCGCCCGCTTGGAAGAGGGGAGCGGACAGCTCGACACCCTGCGCCCGGTGTGGCTCGAGATGCCGCGCAAGCTGCGCCAGCAGCCACACCTGCTACTCACCTATGGCCGCTATCTGCGGGCCCTGGGTGCCGAGAGCGAGGCGGCCGATCTCTGGCTCGATGCCCTGCGCAAGGAGAACTCTCCCCTGCTGCTGGCCGAGCTGCCGCGCCTCAAGCTGGAGAACTACCAGACGATGCTGGTGCAGCTACGCAAGATGCAGGATCAGCCTGGCGCGCGCGCCGCGCTGGGCCAGGTAGCGCTGCTGGCCGGTCAACTGGAGGAGGCCCAGCCCCTGCTCGAAGCCGAGTTGGCCAGCCAGCCGAGCGCCGCCGTCTACCACGCGCTGGCCCGGATCATGGAGCAGCGTCGCCTCACCAACAAGGCCAACGAATACTACCGGCAGGCCCTGTCCCTCGCTCTGGGTTAACCCGCTAATGATCGAGGCCACCCCTTGGGTGGCCTCTTCATATGGTCTTGTTATCGACCGCTTGTCTTCAGATTGTGTTATCCGTCTTGGCTGATTGCTCTATGGTGCCCTCCTTGCGCCTTCACGCTAGAAATGCCAGTGCCTGTGCTGCATCGCCTTCAAGCCATGTTGCGCCGTCATGTTGGCGCACTTGGGATACTCGGCCATGAAATGAACCAGTCCCTGTGCAATTTGCAGACGCAGGGAACCGAGTGGCTCGTGCCAGGCATGCAGGCAGAAATGCCCTGGGATCAACACGCCCTGGTAGGCTTGCAGCAGCTCGTCTGGCCAGGGTTCGAGCTCGGGGCCATGCTGACAGAGATAGTAGGCGGCGGGTTCTCTTGCATAGATAAACTGGACCTTGGCCAAGTCACGTTGGCTAAGCGCCTGATTGCCGATGTGGCAGGTCAGATGTTTTCCGCTATCCAGATCGATGAAGTGCCCCCGTTGCCGACAGGCGATGATGCGGTACCAAGGGAGCACAGAGGTGGCCGCATAGCCCCCCAGCTCCTGCTCGAGCCAGTGCCGGCATTCGGGGGTCTGAACCAGCTCCTGCATGGATCTGAGCTGTTCCAGAATCGCACCCGATGACTTGCTGGCGACTCCCGCACTCATGGCGTACCTCCTTGCACCTTGCCCCGACAGAAGTATGAGCCCGCACTCGCCGCTGGGCCAGCCTCCCCTTTGAACGAAATCAAATCAGTGGTTGTTTTTTATTCGACCCTGTTCTATAGGTTCTAACCGACTAGGTAAGTGCCTGTTCCAAAAGCAATATGAGTCCCCTCTTCATTATGAAGCTCCATCCGGGCCACCGCGACCTTGCTGCCGGCACGGATGATGTGGGCGGTGGCGATAAACTCAGTGCCCCGCCCCGGTCTCAGGTAATCCACGCGCAGGTCTATGGTGCCGAGGCGTGAGAAGCGCTCCTTGAGGTAGCTCGGCGAGAACTCCTCCAGCTCGTCGATGCACGAGGCGGCGACTATCATGCCACCGGCCACGTCGAGCAGGCTGGCGGTGACCCCCCCGTGCAATATGTTGTGAAAGGGGTTGCCGATCAGCTTGTCGTCCATGCGGATGCGCAGCTCAACCCGCTCGAAGTCGTAGTGAGTCACCTCCATGCCAAGCAGCCGGTTAAACGGCATCTTCTCGGTAAATAGGCTGGCGATGCCACTTAAGGCCATCTTCTTGAGCATCTGCTTCATTTCCGCATCCCTGGAGTAAAGACTCCAGCCAGTCTGCAACAGGGCATTAACATTAGCAATCGCGGTTTATTGTGTCGGCCCCCTGCTTTAGAATGGCGGCCCCAAAGGAGAGAACATGACCGCCATTGCCGAGACCCTGCCCGATACCCCCCTGGCCCTGCTGCAGGCGGTGTTCGGCTACCAGCAGTTCAGGGCTGGCCAACAGGAGATCATCGAGCAGGTGCTGGCCGGGCGCGACGTGCTGGTACTCAAGCCCACCGGCGGTGGCAAGTCCCTCTGCTATCAGGTACCGGCCCTGCTGCGTCCGGGCCTCGGGGTGGTGGTGTCGCCCCTCATCTCGCTGATGAAGGATCAGGTCGACACCCTGCGCGCCAACGGGGTGGCCGCCGCCTACCTCAACTCGGCCCTGAGCCGCGAAGAGATGGTGCAGGTCTTCGCCGCCATGCGCCACGGCGAGATCAAGCTGCTCTACGTCGCCCCCGAGCGGCTGCTTCAACCCGATTTTTTGGAACGATTGGCGGAGCTTCCCCTCTCCCTGTTCGCCATCGACGAGGCCCACTGCGTCTCCCAGTGGGGGCACGACTTCCGCCCCGAGTACGCGGCCCTGGGCCGGCTCAAGCAATGGTTCCCGAACGTGCCGGTGATCGCCCTCACCGCCACCGCCGACGAGGCAACCCGGCAGGACATGCTGACCCGCCTGGCCCTGCACGAGCCCTTCATCCATATCGCCAGCTTCGATCGCCCCAACATCCGCTACAGCCTGGTGGAGAAGTTCAAGGGGGCTGAGCAGCTGCTGCGCTACGTGCAGAGTCAGAAGGGAAACTGCGGCATCGTCTACTGCTCGAGCCGAAACCGGGTGGAAGAGGTGGCCGAGCGACTGGCCCGCCACGGCTGCAAGGCGGCCCCCTATCATGCCGGCCTGCCCCTGGAGCAGCGCCAGCAGACCCAGGACGCCTTCCTGCGCGACGACATCGAGATCGTGGTCGCCACCGTCGCCTTCGGCATGGGGATTGACAAACCCAACGTGCGTTTCGTGGTGCACTACGACATCCCCAAGAACATCGAGTCCTACTACCAGGAGACCGGCCGCGCCGGCCGCGACGGATCACCCTCCGAGGCGGTGCTGTTGTTCGACCCGGCTGACATAGGCCGGGTGCGGCTGCTACTCGAGAACATAGAGAACCCGCAGCAGCTGCAGGTGGAGCAGCACAAGCTCAACGTCATGGCGGCCTTCGCCGAGGCCCAGACCTGCCGCCGCCAGGTGCTGCTCAACTACTTCGGGGAATACCTGGACAAGCCGTGCGGCAACTGCGACGTCTGCCTCGATCCACCCAAGACCTATGACGGCACCGAGGACGCGCAGAAGGCGCTCTCCTGCGTCTGGCGGGTCGGCCAGAGCTTCGGTATGGGCTATGTCGTAGAGGTGCTGCGCGGGTCGCTGAACCAGCGCATCCGCGATCACGGCCACGACAAGCTCTCCACCTATGGCATCGGCAAGGAGCACAGCGCCGAGCACTGGCAGAGTGTGCTGCGCCAGCTCATCCACAAGGGGCTGCTGACCCAGAACATCACCCGCAACATGGTGCTGCAGCTGACCGAGGCGGCGCGTCCGGTGCTGCGCGGCGAACATCCCCTGGAGCTGGCCGTGCCACGGGTTCAGCCCATCTCGAGCCGCAAGGAGAAGCGCAGCCGCCTCGACATAGGCAACTACGATCGTCGCCTCTTCAAGGAGCTCAAGGGGCTGCGCAAGCAGATCGCCGAGGAGGAGGAAGTGCCGCCCTATGTGGTCTTCAACGACGCCACCCTGATGGAGATGGCCGAGGCGATGCCGATGACCGAGCGCGATCTGCTGGCCATCAACGGCGTCGGCCAGCGCAAGCTGGAGCGCTTCGGTGACGCCTTCATGGAACTCATCATCGACTACTGCCGACGCTGATCCCATCAGGGGCTGAGCGAGGCGTACCAGGCGGCCAGGTTCTCGATGTCGGCATCCGACAACGCCTTGGCCAGGGGCGCCATCAATGGATCGCTGCGGGAGCCATCGCGAAATGCCTTGAGCTGCTTGGCTGTGTACTGGGCGCTCTGCCCGGCCAGGTGGGGATAACCCGGGATCATTGCCTTGCCCTCCACCCCGTGACAGGCGGCGCACACCATCGCCTTCTCCTTGCCGGCGGCCGCATCGGCGGCGTGCAGTGACGGTGCGCCCAGCACCAGCAAGATGGCGGCAAACGGGAAATACTTCATAGATACACTTCCGCAGCAGTAAGAGACGGCGGCAGTATACGCAGCGCCGTCCCCGACGGGCAGGCGCGCAAGGAGCAAATGTGAAGCTGCACAACACTTTTTCCACCGAGCTGCCCTGGGCCTGCGAACCGGTTGATCCGACACCGCTGGCCGGGGCACGCCTGCTGCACCTCAACCGCCCGCTGCTCGGCGAGCTGGGGCTGGCCGACGTGAGCGATGCCGACTGGCTCGCCTGCTGCGGCCAGGGGCGAGCACTGCCCGGCATGGCGCCAGTGGCCCAGGTCTACGCCGGCCATCAGTTTGGCAGTTATGTGCCGCGTCTCGGCGATGGCCGTGCCCTGCTGCTCGGCCAGCAAGAGGCGCCGGACGGCCAACTGTGGGATCTCCATCTCAAGGGGGCCGGCAAGACCCCCTTCTCCCGCTTCGGTGACGGCCGCGCCGTGCTGCGCTCGTCGATCCGCGAATACCTGGCGAGCGAGGCGCTGCACGCCCTCGGCATCCCTACCACCCGCGCCCTGGTGCTGGTCGGCAGCGATGAAGAGGTGCTGCGCGAGACCATAGAGCCGGGGGCGACCGTGCTGCGCACCGCCCCAAACCACCTGCGCTTCGGCCACATCGAGTACTTTGCCTGGAGCGGCCAGGGGGAACGCATCCCCGACCTGCTCGACTACCTGCGCGCCCACCACTTCGATGGTATGGATGACATCAGCCTGTTTGCCGAGGTGGTGCGCCGCACCGCCCGACTGATCGCCCGCTGGCAGGCAGCCGGCTTCACCCACGGGGTACTCAACACCGACAACATGTCCCTGCTCGGGCTCACCATCGACTACGGCCCCTACGGCTTTATCGACCGCTACGTGCCCGACTTCGTCTGCAACCACACCGACCGCATCGGCCGCTACGCCCTCGATCAGCAACCGGCGGTGGGCTACTGGAACCTGCAAAAGCTCGCCCAGGCCCTGGCCGGCCACCTGCCCGGCGAGGCGTTGCAGCAGGGGCTGGCAGGCTACGAGCAGACCCTGATGCTGGAGTATTCGACCCTGATGCGCGAACGCCTCGGCCTGCAGAGCTGGGAAGAGGAAGACCCGGCCCTGTTCCGCCGCCTGTTCCAGCTGCTGGCCCGAGATGGGGTCGACTATCACCTGTTCCTGCGCCATCTCGCCCGCCTCACCCGAAGCGGCGAGCTGCCGCCGCCCCTGCTCGCCCTGTTGCCGGAGGACGACGCCTGGCCAAGCTGGCTCGCAGACTACCGCGCTCGCCTCGGCCGCGAGGGGAGCATGGACGCCGATCGTGCACGCCGCATGGAGGCGGTCAACCCCAAGTATGTGCTGCGCAACGCCCTGGCCCAGCGGGTCATCGACGCGGCCGAGGCAGGCGACATGATCCCTTTTACCCGCCTGTTCGAGACACTGCGCCGCCCCTTCGACGAGCAACCCGAGGCAGACGATCTGGCCACCCCCAGCCCCGACTGGTATCAGTGCACCACCCTTTCCTGCAGCAGCTGAGGAGCGCGCCATGTGGCATCTGGATAAACAAGACCCGGTGAGCGGCAGCCTGCTACTCACCCACCCCGGTCTCGATGAAGCGAGCTTCCCGACCCTGGCCCCCGCTCTGCTGGCCGCCTGGGAGCTGCGATTGGTCGAGCGAGAACAAGGGGCGGATCGCCACTGCTGGGTGGTGGATTTCGAGGGGAGCAAGCTGCTGCTGCAATACGAACACTATGGCGAGGTGTGCTGGCTGGAAGTCTGTCACCCCGATGATCGCCCGCTGCTCGACTGGCTGGCACGCCATCACGCTGCTCAAGGATTGCACTCTGGAGGCGAGGGGGTATAATCCTGCCCCTCTAATTGCCGCCATGGTGGCGGCATGGGTTCCCTAACCCCATTAACCAAAAAGGTCACAACGTGAATCTGACCCCTTATCAGTACCAGACGGCCCTGATCCGTCTCTCTCTCTTCCACATCCTGATCATCGCGAGCAGCAACTATCTGGTGCAGCTGCCGATCACCATATTCGGCTTCCACACCACCTGGGGCGCGTTCAGTTTCCCCTTTATCTTCCTGGCTACCGATCTCACGGTGCGGGTCTTTGGCGCCCCGCTGGCGCGCAAGATCATCCAGTTGGTGATGCTGCCGGCGCTGGCTGTCTCCTACGTGCTCTCGGTGCTCTTCTTCGAGGGGCAGTATCAGGGCTTTAATCAGCTCGCCGTGTTCAACCTGTTCGTGGCACGCATCGCCCTGGCCAGCTTCGCCGCCTATGCCGTCGGACAATTCATGGATGTGGTGGTCTTCAACCGGCTGCGCCAGCTCAAGGCCTGGTGGGTTGCCCCCACCGCCTCGACCCTGTTTGGCAATCTGGTCGACACTATCAGCTTCTTCTCCATCGCCTTCTGGCAGAGCAGCGACCCCTTCATGGCTGAGCACTGGGTCGAGATCGCGATCGTCGACTACACCTTCAAGCTATTGATAAGCCTAGGGTTGTTCGTCCCGCTCTACGGCATGTTGCTGCGCTATCTGACCCGCAAGCTGGTCGGCGAGCCGGGCCTGACCCTGCAGACCGCCCATCACTAAGCCATCGGCCACCCTGAGGTGGCCGATTTATTTGCTCATCCGATGAACAAGAGGCTTGCAAACACAAATGAGAATGATTATCTTTAACTTGCGTTCCGGATTTGACCACCATGGCAACACCCTAGGGTAGTAGTGGACACCTCTGTGAAGGCACGACATTGCTCACATTGCTTCCAGATTAGGCCAGCTTCATGCTGGCCCTTTTTTTTACCCGAGAGCCAGCGCCAACAAAAACGGGAGCCGTTGGCTCCCGTCGTGGTCATGGGCTGCGATGCCTACTCGATGTCCAGCGGCTCGGGAGAGAGGATCACGCCAGTGGTGTCGGCATAGAGGTGATCGTCCGGCAGGAAGGTGACGCCACCAAAGTTGACCGGCAGGTCGGTGTCACCCACCTCCTTGTCATCGGCCCCAACCGGAATCGCGGCCAGCGCCTGAATGCCGATATCCAGATCTTCGAGTTGATCCACCTCGCGCACGCAGCCGTAGCAGACGATCCCCTCCCAGCCATTTTCGGCCGCCGTCGCCGCAATATCGCTGTCGATCAGGGCACGGCGCAATGAACCACCGCCATCGATCAGCAAGACACGACCGACCCCGCTCTCGCGCACCAGCTCACGGATGAGCCCATTCGACTCGAAGCACTTGACGGTGGTGATGACGCCGCCAAACGAATTACGGCCGCCGAAGGAAGAGAGCATGGGCTCGAGGACGTCCACCATGTCGTGGTAGATGTCGCACAGTTCTGAGGTGTTGTATTCCATAGTGACGGGTCCACGGCTGGAAACAGGTGACACCCAGTATAAGGAGTGCACCGGGCAATTCAAAGGTTATTGCCGCTTTGCTCCTTGCAGATCACGTTTTGCGATTACGCTTGAAGAAATCCAGTCGTAGACGTGTTGGAGCCAACCATGTTGATACGCCACAAGCTGATCCTCAACTCCGCCTTGGTCGCCGTGGCCATGCTGGTGCTGAGCGGTCTCTTCTATTACTCCTCCCTGGTCAAAGATCATCTCGCCGAAGCCCAGCGCAACGTCTTGCTACAGGAGAACGCCATCCTGAACATGCGCCGTGCCGAGAAAGACTTTCTGCTACGCAAGGACACCGCCATGGTTGATCGCTTCAATCAGGGCAAGGAGCAGTTCCATCGCTTCAACGACGAGTTGCAGCAAGACGACGCTCTCGGCGAGGTGCGTGGCGAGCTGGCGCGCCTCGACGGCCTGATGAGTGACTACAGCACCCTGTTTTCCACCATCGTCAAACAGATGCAGCAGATTGGCCTGGGCCCGGAAGAGGGGCTCTACGGCCAGCTGCGCAAGGCGGTGCACGACGTCGAGGCCGCCCTCGGTGAGCAGCAGCTGTCGTTACTCGTCACCATGCTGCAGCTGCGCCGCGCCGAGAAAGACTTCATGCTGCGATCGGATATGCAGTACGTCGACAAATTCGAGAAACTGCACACCAGCTTCACCCAGGCCCTGGCCGCCTTGCCGGCGGAGCAGAGTGGCCCCATCGTCACCGCCAGCAACCAGTACAGGCGCGACTTCCTCGCCCTGGCGCAGGGGATGCAGCAGCTCGGCCTCAAAGAGAACGAGGGCATGCTGCTGAAGATGCGCGACGTGGTGCACCAGACCGATGAGGTGTTCGCCGCCGCCAATCAGCGCATCGCCGATCTGCTGGACAGGCGCATCACGCTGCTCGAAAACCTGATGCTGCTGTGCGGCGCCATCATCATACTGTGCGTCGGCGCCATGAGCGTGCTACTCGGACGCAGCATCGACAGGCCCATCTCCCGAGTCAACGACACGGTCAACCGGATCAGGCGTGACAACGATCTGCGCCTCAAGATCGCCATGCGCGGCCAGGATGAGATGGGCCAGCTGGCCGACAACCTGGACGTGATGCTGGACGGTTTTCGTGACCTGCTGCACGAGGTGAAACAGAGCGCCAACACCCTGACCGATGCCTCCAATCACCTCTCGACCAACGTCAAGCGCGCCAGTGACGGCGCCACTCGCCAGCTGCAAGAGACCGATCAAGTGGCCACCGCCTCCAACCAGATGGGCAGCACCATAGAGGAGATCGCCCGCAACACCGAGCTGGCCGCCTCCAACGCCCAGGCGACCAACAACAAGGCCCAGGAGGGGCGCGGCGCGGTCGGCCAGACGGTGCAACAGATCGGCGCCCTGGCCAACAACCTGGAGCATACGGTGAGTGAAGTGGCTCGCCTGCAACAGGCCAGCCAGACCATAGGCTCGGTGCTGGACGTTATCCGTGGCATTGCCGAGCAGACCAACCTGCTGGCCCTCAACGCCGCCATCGAGGCGGCTCGGGCCGGGGAACAGGGGCGCGGCTTCGCCGTGGTGGCGGATGAGGTTCGCTCACTGGCCAATCGCACCCAGCAGTCCACCCAGGAGATCGCCGCCATCATCGCCTCCCTGCAGCAGCAGACCGGCAGCATAGTGCAGTTGATGGAAGAGTGCCGTGAGCAGGGGATCAGCAGTGCGAGCGAGGCGACCAACGCCGGCCAGCTGCTCGATCAGATCACCGAGGATGTCACCCGCATTATGGACATGAGCACCCAGATCGCCGCCGCCATCGAGCAGCAGAGTCTGGTGGCCCAAGAGGTGAACCGCAACGTCACCAACATTCGCGACATCGCCGAGGAGTCGAGCAAGATGGCCGACGAAAACGCCCACTCCAGCCAGGAGTTGACCGAGCAGGCCCATCGCCTCAACCAGGCGGTGGCCCGCTATCAGGTTTAGTGGGTCAGGCGCTCCAGCTCACCGATGAGCCACAGCGCCTCGTCACGGCTGCTGCCGCACACATCCGGCATCGGCTTGAAGCCGCCACACACGGCGGGGCGCTCGGAGCGACCAAACAGCTTGCAACCGAGCCGCTCATCGAGCTGGACGCAGGGCACGCCGGCCGGCTTGCCGCCGGGCATGCCGGGGATGGGCGAGGTGATGCTGGGGGCGATACAGCAGGCGGCGCAGCCGGCACGACATTCCATGGGATACTCCAGTAGCAAGACGGCCCATCGCGAGATGGGCCGTCTTTCATGATGCGTAAGGAAGGCAGACCTTACAGTATGATGTCGCGCACCGCATCATCCTTGCGTTCCAGATAGTGGATCGACTTGATACGGCGGATGGTGCGGGACTTGCCGCGGATCAGCAGGGTCTCGGTGGTGGCCATCTTGCCATCGCTGGTGATGCCATCGAGCAGATCCCCCTTGGTGATGCCGGTGGCGGAGAAGATGACGTTGTCGTTCTTCGCCAGATCCTCCAGCTTGAGCACCTTGTTAACCTCGATACCGAGGGCCTCGCAGCGGGCCACTTCCTGCTCGCCCAGGGCGCGGATATCGGGGCTGTCACCCTTGACCAGATGGCGCGGTACCAGACGAGCCTGCATGTCACCGCCCAGGGCGCGGATAACGGCCGCCGAGATCACCCCTTCCGGGGCGCCGCCGATACCATAGAGCATGTCCACCTCGTTGTCCGGCAAACAGGTCAGCACAGAGGCCGCCACGTCGCCGTCGGGGATCGCAAACACCCGCACGCCGAGACCCTGCATCTCCTTGATCGCCTTCTCGTGGCGCGGCTTGGCCAGGGTGATGACGGTGAGGCGCGACAGGGGCTTGCCGAGCGCCTTGGCCACCGCCTTGAGGTTCAGCTCCAGAGCCAGGTTGAGATCGATGACCCCCTTGGCCTGGGGCCCGACCACCAGCTTCTCCATGTACATGTCGGGCGCTTTGAGGAAGGTGCCCTTGTCACCCACGGCGAGCACGGCCAGGGCGTTGGCCTGGCCCATGGCGGTCATGCGGGTTCCCTCGATCGGGTCGACGGCGATGTCCACAGCATCTCCGCCACCGGTACCGACCTTCTCGCCGATATAGAGCATGGGAGCCTCGTCGATCTCCCCCTCACCGATGACCACTTCTCCGTCGATGCTGATCTGGTTGAGGATATGGCGCATCGCCGCAACCGCGGCGCCATCCGCAATATTCTTGTCACCTCGCCCGAGCCACTTGTAGCCGGCCAGCGCGGCGGCTTCGGTCACTCGGGAAAACTCGATTGCCAGTTCACGTCTCATCGCATACCCAACCTAGGAACCTTAAAAACGGGCGGCATTCTACCACACGGGCAAACCTTTTCGCATAAAACTGACGCTTCACCGCCGAAAAGAGAACCGATTAATAAAAAACCATAAAAAGTGACACCAACTCGTCATGTTCCAGTCACCTGACTGTCATCCGTCCTGCCTAGCATGGCCTCGCTTCCACTGACTAATGCTTGCAACTTCAAGGAATGACAATGAAAAAACTGACGCTTATCGCGCTGGCCATGACCGGTGCCATCCAGGCTCAAGCGGCCGAAGTGTACAAAAACGACACCATGGCCCTGGACCTCTATGGCCGCATCTATGCCGGTCACTTCTTCGGTGACAAGAAGGAGCTGGATGCCAATGGCGCCATCAAGAGCGACTACAGTGCCAAGCAGGGTGCCAACCAGTTCGTCCGCTTCGGTGCCAAGGCCGAGAGCCAGATCCAGAGTGGTCTGAAGGCCGTGGCCCAATACGAAGTGCAGATGTATATCAATGACAGCGAAAAGACGGTTAGCGAGAACTCCGACAACCTGCGTACTCGTCTGGCCTTCGCCGGCCTGGGCGGCGACTGGGGCACAGTCACCTTCGGTCGCCAGAAGGGGGCTCCGGGCTTCCTGGCCGACTGGACCGACGTTTCCCTCTCCGATGGCTACGGTAACGAGGCGCTCGGCGCCAAGACCGACACCTTCGCCACCAACCGTGCCGGCTCGGTGCTGAAGTACTCCGGTCTGTTCAACGGCCTGCAGTTCGACGCCAGCTACAAGTTCGACGGTGGCGACACCGAAGACATGGGCAACAAGGACAGCGACCCGGCCTATGGCGCCGCCGTGGCCTACACCTTCCCGTTCAACCTGTCTCTGGGTACCGCCTACAACGTGGGCCTGCGCCAGCAGAAAGGCGAAGAGGATGCCAAGCTGTGGCTGATCTCCGCCAAGTATGACAACAAGGCCGCCTACGCCGCCCTGAGCTATGCCGACGGCTCCGACTTCACCAAGAGCGGTCAGGATCACACCGGTTGGGAAGCGGCCCTGGGCTATAACTTCGAGAACGGCTTCGGCCTGATGGCCCTGTGGAACAAGCAGAAGATCGAGCAAAGCGGCAAGGCCGACATCGACTCCATCGACTACTACACCCTGGGTGCCCAGTACAAGTTCAACAAGAGCCTGCGCGTCATCGGCGAATACCGCATCAACAATCTGGATAGCGTCGCTGGCAAGGGAATCGCCAACAAGGATGACTTCCAACTGGCCGCCCGTTACGACTTCTAATCACGTTCCGTGCTTCTGCCCGGCCAGCCTAGCTGCGCCGGGCCTTTTTATCGATAAAAAACGGGGCGCCACAAGGCGCCCCGCATCATTGCCCACCGTTACAGGCTCGGCAGCACGCCGGCCGGGATCAGGTCGTTGTAGCTGGCACGGCCCAGCAGGGCGGCGGCCGCCTCGATGTCCGGTGCGAAATACCTGTCCTTGTCGTAGAAGCTGACTTCTTCGCGCAGGCGGCCCTTGGCCAGCTCCACCAGCTCGGTGGAACGCAGCGGTGCGCGGAAATCCAACCCTTGCGCTGCCGCCAGCAGTTCCACCGCCAGGATGCCGCGGGTGTTCTCGGCCATGTCCGCCAGCCGGCGACCGGCGAAAGTGGCCATGGAGACGTGATCCTCCTGGTTGGCCGAGGTGGGCAGGCTGTCCACCGAGGCCGGGTGGGCCAGGGTCTTGTTCTCGGAGGCGAGCGCCGCCGAGGTGACCTGGGCGATCATAAAGCCGGAGTTCACGCCGCCGTTGTTGACCAGGAAGGCCGGCAGACCGGACATGCGCGAGTCGATCAGCAGCGCCATGCGACGCTCTGAGAGCGAGCCGATCTCGGCGATGGCCAGCGCCAGGTTGTCGGCGGCGAAGGCCACGGGTTCTGCGTGGAAGTTGCCGCCGGAGAGAATGTCCTCATCCTCGGCAAACACCAGCGGGTTGTCTGAAACCGCGTTGGCCTCGCACACCAGCACCTCGGCGGCCTGACGGATCTGGGTCAGGCAGGCACCCATCACCTGGGGCTGGCAGCGCAGGGAGTAAGGATCCTGCACCTTCTCGCAGTTGTGGTGGGACATGCCGATCTCGCTGCCGTCCACCAGCAGGTGGCGGTAGCAGGCGGCCGCGTCTTCTTGCCCGCGCTGGCCGCGCACCGCGTGGATGCGGGCATCGAACGGACGGCGGCTGCCAAGGGCTGCCTCCACGCTCATGGCGCCTATGGTGATGGCGCCGGCGTAGAGATCCTCGGCGTGGAACAGCCCTTCCAGCGCGAAGGCGGTGCTCGCCTGGGTGCCGTTGAGCAGCGCCAGCCCCTCTTTCGGTGCCAGTGCGATGGACTCCAGGCCTGCAATCTTGAGGGCCGTGGTGGCGTCGATCAGCTCGCCCTTGTGGCGGGCCTTGCCTTCACCGATCAGCAGGCAGCTCATGTGGGCCAGCGGCGCCAGATCGCCGGAGGCGCCGACGGAGCCCTTCTTCGGCACCACCGGATACACCTCGGCGTTGATGAGGCGCATCAGGGCCTCCAGCACCAGTGGCCTGATGCCAGAAAAACCACGGGCGAGCGAGTTGAGTTTGAGCACCATCATCAGCCGCACGGTGGCGTCATCCATGTACTCGCCGATACCGGCGGCATGGGAGAGCACGATGGAGCGCTGCAGCTCGTCCAGCTGCTCTACCGGGATGCGGGTATTGGCCAGGAGGCCGAAGCCGGTGTTGATGCCGTACACCACGCGGTTTTGCTCGATCACCTTGGTGACCACGGCGGCGGAGGCGTGGATCTCCGGCAGGGCGGACGGATCCAGACTGACGTGTACCGGCTCGCGGCTGACGCGGCGCAGGGTGGCGAGGCAGAGCTTGCCCGGTTGCAGATTGAGTTCGAACATCTTATTTCACCCCTTTGCCTGCTGCGTCCAGCATCGGCAGATCCAGTTTCGCCTCGTGGGCACAGTTGATGGCAATCTCGTAGCCGGCATCGGCGTGACGCATCACCCCGGTGCCCGGGTCGTTGCGCAGCACGCGACCGACCCGCTTGGCGGCGTCGTCGGTGCCGTCACAGACGATCACCACGCCGGAGTGCTGGGAGAAGCCCATGCCGACACCGCCACCGTGGTGCAGGGAGACCCAGGTCGCGCCGCCCGCGGTGTTGAGCAGGGCGTTGAGCAGCGGCCAGTCGGAGACGGCATCGGAGCCGTCCATCATGGATTCGGTTTCACGGTTCGGGCTCGCCACGGAACCGGAGTCCAGGTGATCGCGACCGATGACGACCGGCGCCTTGAGCTCGCCATTCTTGACCATCTCGTTGAAGGCCAGGCCGAGGCGAACCCGATCCTTGACCCCGACCCAGCAGATACGCGCCGGCAGACCCTGGAAGGCGATGCGCTCACGGGCCATGTCGAGCCAGTTGTGCAGGTGGGGATCGTCCGGGATCAGCTCTTTGACCTTCTGGTCGGTCTTGTAGATGTCTTCCGGATCGCCGGAGAGGGCCACCCAGCGGAACGGACCGATCCCTTCGCAGAACAGCGGACGGATATAGGCCGGGACGAAGCCGGGGAAGTCGAAGGCATTCTTGACACCCTCTTCCAGCGCCATCTGGCGGATGTTGTTGCCGTAGTCCAGGGTCGCTGCGCCGCGGGACTGCAGGGTCAGCATGGCTTCAACCTGACGGGCCATGGAGCGGCGGGCGGCGACATTCACCTCTTCCGGCGCGCTCTTCTGCAGATCGCGCCACTGGGCCACGCTCCAGCCCTGGGGCAGGTAGCCGTGTACCGGGTCATGGGCGGAGGTCTGGTCGGTCACCACGTCCGGGGTGATGCCGCGGGCCACCAGTTCGGCGAAGACGTCGGCGGCGTTGCCGAGCAGGCCGACGGAGACGGCGGTGCCGCTCTGTTTGGCTTCCTCGACCATGGCCAGCGCCTCATCCAGGCTGTAGGCCTTCTTGTCGACGTAGCGGGTCTTGAGACGGAAGTCGATGCGGGTCTCGTCGCACTCCACGGCGATAATGGAGAAACCGGCCATGGTGGCAGCCAGGGGCTGGGCGCCGCCCATGCCGCCGAGGCCCCCGGTCAGGATCCAGCGGCCCTTGGGCTCGCCGTTGAAGTGCTGGTTGGCCACGGCGAAGAAGGTCTCGTAGGTGCCCTGGACGATGCCCTGGGTACCGATGTAGATCCAGGAGCCGGCGGTCATCTGGCCGTACATCATCAGGCCCTTCTTATCGAGCTCGTTGAAGTGCTCCCAGTTGGCCCAGTGCGGCACCAGGTTGGAGTTGGCAATCAGCACGCGCGGCGCGTCCTTGTGGGTCTGGAACACGCCGACCGGCTTGCCGGATTGCACCAGCAGGGTCTGATCATCCTCGAGACGGGTCAGTACCTCGACGATCTTGTCGTAGCACTCCCAGTTGCGGGCGGCGCGACCGATACCGCCGTACACCACCAGGGACTGGGGATGCTCGGCCACTTCCGGATCCAGGTTGTTCATCAGCATCCGCAGGGGCGCCTCGGTGAGCCAGCTCTTGGCAGTCAGCTGGGTACCGTGGGGAGCACGGATGATCCGGCTCGGATCGTGGCGGGGATCCTGGTGTTGTACAGACATAGACACTCCTTGTTTATCGATACGGTCAGGCGGCGCGGTGCGCCGCTACTTGGTCAACTGGTGGACCAGGCGCGCGGCCACGCGGGCGCTGCGGTTGTCCTGATCCAGGCTCGGGTTGTATTCGGCCAGATCGGCGAGCCTGAGCTTGCCGCTGGCCCGGATATGGGCGATCAGGGGTTCGATGACGGCCAGCTCCACGCCACGGGCGGCAGGGGCGCTCACCCCCGGCATCACGGCGGCGGGCAGCACGTCGAGATCGATGGTCAGATAGAGGTGGTCACAGCGGGCGATAAAGGCATCCAGCCCGTTGAGCAAGGCTGGCAGCTCGGTCGGGGTCATCGCCTCGTCCAGCACGTGCCACACCCCCAGCGCCTCGGCGCGGGCAAACAGGGCCGCCGTGTTGGCGGTCTCGGCCACCCCGAGGCAGGCATAGTTAAAGGGCGAGCCCTGGGCAGCGCACTGCTCGGCAATCTGGAAGAAGGGGGTGCCGGAACTCGCCTGCTCCAGCTTCATGCGCAGGTCGAAGTGGGCGTCGAAGTTGATGATGCCCACACGACCCTTGCCGTTGAGATGGCGGTTGAGGCCACTCCAGCTGCCGAAGGCCACCTCGTGGCCGCCTCCCAGCACCAGCGGGAACTGGCCCTGCCCCAGCGCAGCGGCGACCCGATCGGCCAGCCGGCCGTGGGCGGCGTCGAGATCACCGTCCTCGCAGCACACGTCACCGCCGTCGTAGACGGGCTGACTCAGGTGCCAGGCCGTGTTGGCGAGCAGCTTGCGCACCGCCAGCGGCGCACCGGCCGCACCGACGCGCCCCTTGTTGCGGCGCACCCCCTCGTCGCAGGCGAAGCCGAGCAGCACCACGCCGGGTTCACCGCGTCCCTGCCAGGGCTGCACCCTGTCATGCCAGCGCAGGGCCAGTGCGCCGTCTTCCGGATCCTGACGCCCCTGCCATATCTGCATCTCGCTCATGCCAGACCTCCCAGGGTTTCCTGTCCTTTCACCACCCGCGCCACCAGCTGGTCGACGCCGACCTGATAGGCCAGCTCGGCCGGGTGGGCGCACGACCAGACCAGGAAGTCGGCCTCCATGCCTACCTTGAGCTGACCCAGCCCTGCTGCGCCAAGCGCCGTGGCGCCGTGACGGGTGACGCCACACAGCGCCTCCTCCGGGGTGAGACGAAACAGGGTGCAGGCCATGTTCATGGCCAGACGCAAGGAGACCAGCGGCGAGGTGCCGGGGTTGATGTCGGAGGCGACCGCGATGGGCACGCCGGCCTCGCGCAGCGCCTGCACCGGCGGCAGGTTGGTGTCGCGCAGGAAGTAGAAGGCGCCGGGCAGCAGCACCGCCACAGTGCCGCTCTCGGCCAGGGCGGTGATGCCGGCGGCATCCAGGTGTTCCAGGTGGTCCACCGAGAGGGCGCGGTAGCGGGCGGCGAGCGCGCTGCCCCCTAAGTTGGAGAGCTGCTCCATGTGCCCCTTGACCGGCAGGCCATGAGCACGGGCGGCGGCGAAGACCCGCTCGCACTGGGCCAGGTTGAAGGCGATCCCCTCGCAGAAGACGTCGACCGCGTCGGCCAGCCCTTCTGCGGCGGCGATCGGGATCAGCTGATCACAGATGAGATCGACCCAGCCATCTGCATCGAACTCGGGCGGCACGGCGTGGGCCGCCAGCAAGGTGGTGCGTACCCGCACCGGCAGGGCACGGCCAAGGCGGCGCGCGACCCGCAGCATCTTGAGCTCGTCCTCCAGAGTCAGGCCATAGCCAGACTTGATCTCGACCGTGGTGACCCCTTCGCGCAGCAGGCTCTTGAGCCGATCGAGCGCGAGCGTGAACAGCTGATCCTCGCTGGCCGCTCGGGTGGCACGCACAGTGCTGAGGATGCCGCCACCCTGGCGGGCAATCTCCGCATAGGGGACCCCCTGCAGCCGCTGCTCGAACTCGGCGGCGCGGCTGCCGGCATAGATGAGGTGGGAGTGGCAGTCGATAAGACCCGGGGTCGCCAGGCGGCCCTTCATATCCTGCCAGCTCTCGGGAAAGGGCCCGCTCAGCTCGCTCATGGGGATCAGGGCGTGGATCCGGCCCGCTTTCACGCCGAGGGCATGGGGGGCCAGGAGGTCATAGCCATCGCTCATGGTGGCGGGAGTGAGGTTGATCCAGACCCGATCGCAGGCCAACAGTTCCTTGTTCATGCCAGACTCCGAAATGTATATACAAATCTTATACAGGAAGTGGCACAGGCAAACCAGACCGTTCGTTACAAAGCTGCAACAACGATCACGATTAGAGTATAGGCACAAAAAACCCGCCGGTCGGGCGGGTCAGTGGAACAGATTAATGTATATACAATTAGGCGAATCGAGTCTGGGAACGCAGCCGGTAACGATCCCCAGGCGAGAGCAGGCGGGCATAGGAGACCAGCCCCCCCTCTGACCAGGTGCGTCGATGCAGCAGCAGGCAGGGGGTGTCGACCCGCACCTGCAGCAGGGCCGCCTCACCGGCGCTCGGCAACACGGCCTCCACCAGATGCTCCATCTCGGAGAGGGGGCAGACCTGCATCAGGTAGGCGTTGGGAGTGAGCGCGGTGAAGTCCTGTTCGCCATAGCCGGGCAAGCGCTCGGCATCGACGAAGCGCTCCTCGAGCTGGAGCGGCTCATTGTCGGACTGATGGACGATCAGACTGTGGAAGATGGGGGCGCCAACCCGCAGGCCAAGCTGCACCGCCACCTTATCATCTGCCCTCTGTTGCTCCAGCCGGATCACCCGGGCACTGTAGCGGGCGCCGCGCTCGGCGATCTCGTCCGCTATGTTGCGGATCTCGAGCAGGGGTGACTCGGCACGCCGATCCGCCACGAAGCTGCCGGATCCGGCGGTGCGCACCAGCCACCCCTCGGCGGTCAGCTCGCGCAAGGCCTTGTTCACCGTCATCCTGCTGACACCGAAGCGTTCGCACAGTGCCGCCTCGGTCGGGATGCGATCCCCCGGGTTCAACTCGCCGCAGCCGATGGCGTCGAGCACAAACTGCCGGATCTGGCGATAACGGGGTGCCGTCATCGCCGGATTCTGGGCTTGATATCGACCCAGGTGCGGTAGAGATCCGGGATCTGCTCAGGCCCGTTGATGCAGACGTTAAGATCCTGCAGCAGGCCATCCTTGATCCCGTAGATCCAGCCGTGTACTGCCAACTCCTGACCACGGCGCCAGGCGTTCTGCACTATGGTGGTGTGGCAGACATTGGAGACCTGCTCGGCCACGTTCAGCTCGCACAGGAAGTCGAAGCGTTCGTGTTCATCCTCGACCGCGTCGATCTCACCCTGGTACTTGAAGTAGACGTCCTTGATGTTGCGCAGCCAGTTGTCGATGAGCCCCAGCTCCTGGTTCTGCATCGCCGCCTTCACCCCACCACACCCGTAGTGACCGCAGACGATGATGTGCTTCACCTTGAGCACCTCGACCGCATATTGCAGCACAGAGAGGCAGTTGAAATCGGTGTGGACCACCAGATTGGCCACGTTGCGGTGCACGAAGACATCACCCGGCAGCAGCCCCATCAGCTGGTTGGCGGGGACCCGGCTATCCGAGCAGCCGATCCAGAGGTACTCGGGTGCCTGCTGGGAAGAGAGCTGGGTAAAGAAGTCGGGATCCTCGGCCTTGATTTGCTCGGCCCACTCCCGGTTGTTGACGAACAGCTGGTTCAGCAATTTCACGAAGATTCTCCCTGTCGTGCTCTGCTGCGCACCTTATCACAGGGGATGGCAGGACAGGCAAGTCCGCATCACAGAGGTGTGACCTCTAGGACGGAAACAAAAACAGGGCCCGCAGGCCCTGTTTATGGCAGATGCTATCAAGCATCCATGGCGTCCTTGAGCTTCTTCAAGGCATTCTTCTCGAGCTGACGCACCCGCTCGGCTGAGACGCCGTAGGCATCGGCCAACTCCTGCAGGGTCGCCTTATTGTCCTCATCCAGCCAGCGGGCACGAATGATGTGCTGGCTACGCTCGTCCAGGGTGGACAGTGCATAGGAGAGACGGGTCGTGGCGTGATCGTCCCAGTTGTCGCTCTCGAAGTTGCTGGCGAGATCGGAGGACTTGTCCTCCAGATAGTGGACCGGGGCGAAACCGTCCTCGTCGTCGTCGAGCAGATCGAAGGCCTGATCGTGGCCGCTCATGCGGGCCTCCATCTCGACCACCTCCTCGGGAGAGACGCCGAGATCGTCGGCCACGGCACGGACCTCTTCCTGACTGAACCAGCCGAGGTGCTTCTTGGCCTTGCGCAGGTTAAAGAAGAGTTTGCGCTGGGCCTTGGTGGTCGCCACCTTGACCATGCGCCAGTTGCGCAGGACGTACTCGTGGATTTCGGCCTTGATCCAGTGCACGGCGAAGGAGACCAGACGCACACCGACACTCGGATCGAAGCGCTTGACCGCCTTCATCAGGCCTATGTTGCCTTCCTGAATAAGATCGGCCTGGGGCAGGCCGTAACCGGCGTAGCTCTTGGCCACGTGAACGACAAAACGCAGGTGGGACATAACCAGCTGGCGTGCAGCCTCGAGATCCCCATCCTGCTGCAGCCGCTCGGCAAGAGCGCGCTCTTCCTCTGCACTGAGCACAGGAATCGTGTTCACCCCCTGGATATAACTCTCCAGACTGCCTTGCGGAATCAAGGCCATGGTGCGCTGCAATGAAGTTCCCATTGAATACCTCTTTCTTCTCAATCCGGCCAGTCTAACACCCTCAGAGGGGCTGTCCACCAACCAAGGCCCGTTATGCGGGCCAGCTCATGCTAGTGAATCGATGGTCGACTCGCAAGGTGTCCATCCTGAGAACCACCCTCTGAACACCCTATGAATAAGCATAAAAAAAGGGGTCACAGTGAAGGACCCCTGAAAAGTAGCATGCTAAGTCCATTGTTGCGGAGCTCGCAACCTTCACATGCTTGCCAAGTCGACACAGGCAGGGCCCTTTGCCACACCCATAGAAATCCAGTTAATCAGACCACTTCCGCAGCGGGAAGTTCACGGATCCTCTAAGATCCTTGCCGTCGACATCCATAGTTCAGATTACTGCGAGAATGAACCCGTCGCCAGCGAGGGGAGTTCTTGTACTTGATCCGGATCGCAAAATCCAGCGAATTTTCCCGCCTATTAAATAATCACCAATGAATCAAGAAGGTTCAATATCCCGGATATGCCGGTGCACCGAAAACCAGGATGCAATCAGACCCAAAAACGCACCGAGCAGTATCAGGTTGAGTCCATCCACCAACCCCAACCCCACCAGACGGAACTCGCTGCCATAGAGGCCCGCCAACTCGCTGACCACCCCTTCGCTCCACAGCACCATGACCTCGGTCAGCCACCAGGCCAGCATGCCACCGATCACCCCGAACCAGATGCCGGTATAGAGAAAAGGACGATGGATGAAGGCATCCGTCGCCCCCACCAGCTTGAGCACCTCGATCTCGGAGCGCTGGTTGAGGATGTTCAGACGCAAGGTGTTACCGACGATGAGCAGCACGGCAGCCAGCAACAAGACGGCGATACCCGTGATGGTATGGCGCAGCAGGTTGATGATCCCCTGCAACCGCTCGAGCCACTGCAGATCCAGCTTGCCCTGCTCGACACCACTCTCGCCATTGAGCTTGGCCAGCAACTCGCTGGCCCCGGTCGGATTACGCCAACGCGGATCCGGAACCACAATCAGCACGGGTGGCAGGGGATTGCCGTCGAGATAGTCGAGCGCATCACCAAAACCGGAGAGCTCACGAAACTCGGCCAGGGATTTGTCGCGACTCAGGTAGTCGACGCTGTCCACCTCGGGATACATAAGAATGCGCTTGCGCAGCGCCTGTATGTTCTCCTCGGGCAGATCCTTGCGCAGATAGAGGGTGATCTGGGAGCTGTCCTGCCAACCGCTCTCCACCTGCTCGGCATTTTTGAGCAGCACGTGGAAACAGGAGGGCAGTGCCAGGCTCACTCCGAGTACGGCCAGGGTCATCATGGTCGCGAGCGGATAACGCCACAGCTCTCCCAGGCTGGCGAAAGCCTGGCGAACATGGTCCACCCAATACATGGCAAAGCGGCGCAGCGGCGGCTGCTTGTGACGAACGACCCCCATTACGCCTCCTTCTCCTGCGAATACATGCGGCCGGCCTTGAGCGTCAGGGTGCGATAACGCATGCGGGCGATGAGCCCGAGATCGTGAGTGGCGATCAGGACAGACACACCGACCCGGTTAAACTCCTCGAACAGGCGCAAGATGTCCATGGAGAGCTGGGGATCCAGGTTACCGGTCGGTTCATCGGCCAGCAGTAAGGGTGGCTTGTTGACGATGGCCCGGGCGATCCCTACCCGCTGCTGCTCACCACCGGAGAGCATGCGCGGCTGGTAACGCTCCTTGCCGAGCAGCCCCACCTTGTCGAGGGCCGCTGCCACCCGCCGAACTATGTCACCATGGCTGTAACCCTCGATCACCAATGGCAGGGCCACGTTGTCAAACACGGTTCTGTCCATCAGCAGGCGGTGATCCTGAAAGATCATGCCAATCTGGCGCCGCACGTAGGGGATATAGCGCCGGTCGAGACGGGTCACCTCGTCACCGTGGAAGAAGATGCGCCCATCGCTGGGGCGCTCCATCACACTGATGAGCTTGAGCAGGGTGCTCTTGCCCGCCCCCGAGTGACCGGTGAGGAAGGCCATCTCTCCCTTGCGAAGGTGAAAACTCACCTTCTGCAGCGCCTGATGGCCACCACTGTAGACCTTACTGACCTGTTCAAAACGAATCATGGACACATCCTGATCGCTGCACGGGCTCCCGAAGGAGCCCGCCAATGGTTACTCATCCCGGCTGAACAGGGCCTCGATGAAGTCGTTGGCCACGAAGGGACGCAGATCATCGATCCCCTCGCCCACCCCTATGTAGCGGATGGGGATCTGGAACTTGTCCGCCACCGCGAAGATGACGCCACCCTTGGCGGTACCATCGAGCTTGGTAAGGGTGATGCCCGTCAGCCCCACCGCCTCGCTGAACAGCTTGGCCTGGCTCAGGGCGTTCTGGCCGGTGCCGGCGTCGACGGTGAGCATGATCTCGTGGGGCGCAGCCTCATCGAGCTTCTTCATCACCCGCACTATCTTCTTGAGCTCTTCCATCAGGTTGTTCTTGTTCTGCAGACGGCCGGCGGTGTCGGCGATCAGCACGTCGGCCCCGCGCGAGCGGGCCGCCTCGATGGCATCATAGATGACGGAGGCTGAATCGGCGCCGGTATGCTGGGCGATCACCGGGATATTGTTGCGCTGGCCCCACACCTGCAGCTGCTCGACCGCGGCGGCACGGAAGGTATCGCCGGCGGCCAGCATCACACTCTTGCCCTCGGCCTGGAACTGCTTGGCCAGCTTGCCGATGGTGGTGGTCTTGCCCACCCCGTTCACACCGACCATCAGGATGACGTAGGGCTTCTTGCTGGTGTCGATCACCAGGGGCTGCTCGACCTGGGTCAGCATCTCGCCCATATCCTGCTTGAGCAGGCCATAGAGCGCCTCGGCATCCTTGAGCTGTTTGCGGCTGGCGTGCTGGGTCAGGCCATCGATGATGCGAGTGGTGGTCTCGATGCCGAGATCCGCGCTCAGCAGCTGGGTCTCCAGCTCCTCGAACAGCTCGTCGTCGATCTTCTTGCCACGGAACAGACCGAAGAAGCCTGACCCTATGTTCTCACGGGTGCGCACCAGGCTGCGTTTGAGGCGAGCAAACAGCCCCTCGCGCTGGGGTTTTTCCTGGGTGTCGTCGGCTATGACGGCAGCGGTAGCCACACTGGCGGCCTCAGCGGCACGGACCTCTTCGGCCAGACGGGCCTGCTCGGCGACGCGAGCATCTTCCGCCAGACGAGCCTCTTCGGCGACGCGAGCAGCTTCGGCCAGACGCGCCTCCTCGGCGACGCGAGCGGCTTCCGCCAGACGGACTTCCTCTGCGACGCGAGCGTCTTCGGCCAGACGAGCCTCCTCGGCGACGCGAGCGGCTTCAGCCAGACGAGCCTCTTCGGCGACGCGGGCGGCTTCGGCCAGACGAGCCTCTTCGGCGACGCGAGCGGCTTCGGCCAGACGAGCCTCTTCGGCGACGCGAGCGGCCTCAGCCAGACGAGCCTCTTCGGCAACGCGAGCGGCTTCGGCCAGACGCGCCTCCTCGGCGACGCGAGCGGCTTCGGCCAGACGAGCCTCCTCGGCAATGCGAGCGGCTTCGGCCAGACGCGCCTCCTCGGCGACGCGAGCGGCCTCGGCAAGACGAGCCTCCTCGGCGATGCGGGCAGCTTCGGCCAGACGAGCCTCCTCGGCGATGCGAGCGGCCTCAGCCAGACGAGCCTCTTCGGCGACGCGAGCGGCCTCGGCCAGACGAGCCTTTTCGGCGACGCGAGCGGCTTCCGCCAGACG
>NZ_CDCE01000035.1:96048-96284 GCF_000819805.1 Aeromonas diversa CDC 2478-85 | reverse complement strand
CGAGCGGCTTCCGCCAGACGTGCTTCTTCAGCCAGACGGAGGCCCTCGTCTTCAACCAGCTCGTTGACGATCACAGGATCCAGTTCGGAGGCACACTCCTCCAGCACCATGGGGGCATCGTTCTGCTCTGCGGCAGGGGCACTGCAGGCATCATCCACCAGGATGCCGTCACCGGCGCGTGCAGTCGGGATGACGCCGGCATCCTGAGAGGGGGCGGGCTCGACGGCGTCGACAGG
>NZ_CDCE01000035.1:95336-95777 GCF_000819805.1 Aeromonas diversa CDC 2478-85 | reverse complement strand
CGACAGGGGGGGGGGTCGGCTCGGGATGAGTGATGACCTCGGGGGCCGCGGTGACGACCGCTTCGGGAGCCGCCTTGCTCTCAGCCTCTTCTTTCTTACGGCCGAAGCCCAGCCAGGAAAACAAACCTTTTGCCATCTAATAAATACTCACTTGATCGGCGGACTGCTAAAATGGCCGCTCCGCGGGGGTTCGGCACGAAAAATGAACCGCCTTATACTATCACTTTCTTTTCTGACGACGAAACGCGATGCCCAGAGCAAAAAACAGCCGCAACAGCCCGTCCCCACAGGGAAAATCGGGGTTTGTAAGAATCATTAGCGGCCAGTGGCGCGGGCGTAAGCTACCGGTTCGTGACGTTGAGGGGCTCAGACCCACCACGGATCGGGTCAAGGAGACCATCTTCAACTGGCTTACCCCCCATGTGCGCGAGACGCGCTGCC
>NZ_CDCE01000035.1:81888-95168 GCF_000819805.1 Aeromonas diversa CDC 2478-85 | reverse complement strand
TGTGCGCGAGACGCGCTGCCTGGATCTCTTCGCCGGCAGCGGGGGGCTCGGCTTTGAGGCGCTCTCCCGCTATGCCCGCCAGGTCACCCTGATCGAGCGCGATCGCGGCGCCGCCGACCAGCTGCGCCGCAATGTCGCCCTGCTCGGCTCATCGGCAGCCGAAGTGATCGAGACCGATGCGGTGAGCTGGTTGCAAGGTCCGGCCCGCCCCTTCGATCTGGTCTTCCTCGATCCTCCCTTCCGCAAAGACCTGCTCCCCACCGTCTGCACCCTGCTGGAGCAGAACGGCTGGCTGGCGGACGGGGCACTTATCTATCTGGAGCGGGAGAAAGAGGCGGAACCGCCTTCACTGCCAGTCACCTGGCACCTGATCAAAGACAAGCAGGCCGGGCAGGTCTGCTACCAGCTCTATCAGAGGGAAACCCATGAAGATGTTGCTTAATCTGTTGGCGAGGGGAATTGTCCTGCTGTTCTGGCTCGGCGTCGGGGCAGCCCTGGCAGGCTTACTCCCCGAACGGCTCAACACCCTGCTGCCACCTTGTGGCCTGGTGGTACTGCTGATGCACTGGGCCCAGGCCGGCATGATTCGGCGCGCCTGTGCGCCTCACTTTGCCGTCAGCCGCAGCGAATATTGGCAAATCGTCTTGTTCGGGGTCTTTGCGACCGGCAGGATCCGCGAGCAACTCAGGCAGATCGCCGAGCGCGCCAGCTAGTCTCCAGGCCCGGTCTTGCGCCGGGCCTTCTTATTGATCGCGTCCGGCCATGATCCCCAGCTTGATGGAGAGCCAGGCCAGCAGCAACAGCATGACGATGAGCGAGAAGAAGTTACTGCCCAGCTCGGGGTAAACCACCCTCAGCCAGGCGGTATGCCCGAAGATTCCGATGAGAAAGCTGAGCAGGGTGCACAGCGGCAGATTTCCCTCCATGGGAACCGTGGCGTAGTAGTGATAGAGCTGCCGCGCCGCCAGCACCAATGCGATCACCGGGTAGAGGGAGAAGGGCACCACCTCATTACCGAGCATGGAGAGGGTCGCATCACCGCAGACCCCGATTAACAGTGCCAGGATCAAGGGGACTTTGGCTGGCAGGTGGTGCTCACTCATTAGATTCTCCTTCTCCTCTGAGAGATGGGCGCGATTGGTAGGCTTCGGCACCGGCTGCGATAATCCGCAACTGAGTGATGACTCGCTCGCTCAAGGAGCGGCACTCTTCCCGGGTCAGATCCAGGGCATCGGCGCCAGCACTGAAGACGATGGTGACAATCGCCTCGGCCTGGATGTAGGCCTCTTCGCGGCTTCGCCCCGAGGTGGCCTCCAGATAGTCGGTTAGCTCGGCGATGAAGTGCTGGATCTCACGCGCCACCGCCTGACGAAACGCCGGCGAGGTGCCGGAACGCTCGCGTAGCAACAGCCGAAATACGTTGGGATTGTTTTCGACAAATTCCATGAAGGTCTGCACCGAGGTGCGGATCACGCTGCCTCCCCCGGCGATGCGCTGACGCGCCTGGCGCATCAGTTGACGCAGGGTCAATCCCCCCTCGTCCACCAGCGTCAGACCCAGCTCCTCCATATCGCGGAAGTGCCGGTAGAAGGAGGTGGGGGCAATCCCGGCCTCGCGAGCCACCTCACGCAGACTCAGATTGGAGAAGCTGCGATCACTGCTCAGCTGGTTAAACGCCGCCTCGATCAGGCTGCGCCGGGTCTTTTCTTTCTGTTGTGCACGGATTCCCACGACCACTCCACTTCACGGATCTGAAAGAGAATCATAACCCGAAGCAAGGGGATGGCGCAGCCTTGTCACACCCTCCCCCGGTAAAGAGACAAAAAAAGGGGGTGATCGCTGATCACCCCCATGCAAATGGCATGTTCCATTTCTGGCGTTCCGTCTACCCCCTCTCCTTGACCCTCACCCCATGGTTCCGCTACCCCAGGGTATCGGCATCACTCCCTGATGCCATCGTCACCGGCAACGCCGTGAGTGGGCAGGACATTGCGCCACACGGCTCCATGGGAGACGTGTTGTCCTTGCACTGTCAATCTTAGGGGCTCGACCTGTATAAAAAAGCACAAATAAAGACAAAATATGCGAAAACTATTCAACTAGTCGGAGTAATAACCAAATAAGTCTTCAAAAACATATAGATAAAAAAACGACCAGACAATTGTGTAGTACAGTGCCAGCCTGGGCGCACAGGCCTTTGCGAGATATCGCACAAACGTTTTCAGAGATGTGCCCGTTACAGCCAGCGTTGAATGGGCAGCCGTCCGATCAGCCATAGCCAAGCCCGTCGCCACCGACCCAGTACGGGGGCCGACTCACTATCATCGCTCTGGGCCAGCCAGATGGCGCACCAATTGGCCAGTTCCTGCCGTAAGGGCGGGCACTCAATGCGCAGGGCGATCTCGGTATTGAGATAGAGAGAGCGGGGATCCAGATTGAAACTGCCCAGCAGTAACAAGCCGGGCTCTCCCAGCACCAGCTTGGCATGCAGGCCAAGCCCCAACTCTTCACGCAATTCATAGACCCGAATGCCATGCCGACGCAGACGAACCCGTTGTCGCTCATAGGCACCGTGCACCAAGGGCACATCCGTCGTCCCCAGGGCATTCGTGAGCAGGGTGATGACCACCCCACGACGAGCGAGCCGCAGCAGCCGACGCATGAAAGGCGGTGGCAACACCAGATAGGGGGAGACCAGCGTCAGGCTGGCATGAGAGCGCGTCAGCTCGCGAGCGATCAGGCGAGCGATGCGGCCATGGCGCATCACCCCCTTCCCCGGCACATCGAACAGGGCGCTCCCCCGGCCCGCCCACCACCTCAGTGGCTCGGCCAGCAGCGGGTCGGGAATCCCATAGAGGCTGGCTACACCGGGCTGCAGATAGGCATCGAGAAAGGCCAAACGTGCCGCCGAATCCTTATCGAGCCCCTCCGGGTGCCAGGGGTGGCTCCAACGGCTGCACCAGAATCGCTCAAACCCTCGGGTCAGCTGACCACAGAGGGCCCCGCGGCAGACGATATCGAGATCGATAAAGGCCGGGGGCTCGCACAGACCAAAATAGCGGTCCCCCACGTTACGGCCGCCCATGATCGCCTGCCGCCCATCCACCAACATCAACTTGTTATGCATGCGATGGTTGAGGCGGCGAAAACGCAGCAACACCTCAAGCACCAGGGCGAGAGGGCGCCAGCAGCGGGAGCGAAAGGGGTTGAACCGACGCAGTTCAATGTTGGGCTGATGGGTCAACAGCGGCAGAAATCGAGCGTCCCCACTGTGCAGATCATCGATCAGCAGGCGCACCTTGACGCCGCGCCGCGCTGCGGCAAGCAGTTCGGCCAGCAACAACTTGCCGCTGGCATCTTCCTCCCAGCTGTAATACTGGGCCTCGATGACGTGACGGGCGGTGCGGATCAGGCTGCAGCGCCAGGCCAGAGCCTGCTCAGGGTCGGCGAGCAGGGCAAATTCGCCTTCTTCAGCCTGCGCCAGGGTCGCCCGCCGCCCAAGCCGCCACCAGGATGTGCTCATGACTCCGACTGCCGCCGCAGCACGGCCCGCTTACCCTCTATCTGCTGCAGACTGAAACGATACGCCATGTAGTACTTGTAGATGGTGCCTACATAGTGGATGGGGATCTGTCCCACCTCGTTGGCCACCAGCTGATCCATGTTACCAAACCACTGGTTGGCATCCATGCCCATAGCATCGGCCTTGCCACGCAGGCGCTGAATGCGATTCGGCCCCGCATTGTAGGCTGCCAGCACCATCAGGTGACGGTTGAGGCGATCGAGCCCGGCATCGTTGAAATAGGTATCCCGGATCAGCCGCAGGTAGCGGCAAGCGGCTTCCACGTTGCCCTCCAATGAGGCGAGCCGTGCCCCCGTGATGTTGACCGTCTTCCCGGTGCTGGGCAGTAGCTGCAGCAAGCCGACAGCCCCTCCGCTGGAGCGGGCAGCCGGATCGAGCCCGGACTCCTTGTAGGCCATGGCCGCCAGCATCAACCAGTCGAGATCGTAGCGATCGGCATATTTCTGCAACACCAGGCGGATCTGGTTGAGGCGGCTGACCCGATCGGGCGCCAAGATGTTGCTGAGGGTCTCGCTCTGACGCAGATACTGGCGCAGGGTGAGATCGCTATAGAGCTGGCGCCTTGGCACCTCGGTCAGATAGCGGTTAACCGCGGCCAACAACTTGGGAGACCCGGGGCGTAGGGCCCAGGCGGTATTACCCCCATCCCGCAACGGAATGAGACGATGGGCCCTCAGTCCGGACAGCGAGTCGAGCCAGGGACGCCCCTTGAAGCTGTCGGTCACCGTCAGGGGAATGAGACCGGCCGCGACCATCTCCAGCAGATCGCCGTCCTGCAAGTATTCGGGCACCGTTTCGACATAGACAGGCGGCAGACCGAGATCCCGGAACAGACGATTCAGGCGCCTGAGGCTCTCGAAATAACTGGAGCTGGCCCGCACCCAGACCCGGCGCCCCGATAGCTGGGTGAGGCGGGTGAAGGCCGGCAGAGAATCGGCACTCACTATCCACTCCTCGAGAGGAGCGATGACAGGCCGCGAGAAGGTGACTCGCTCACGCCTGTCCTGGGTCACCGTCAGATTGGCCACCACCAGATCGCCACGCCCCTCTTCCAGATAGTCGAGCAGACGATCCTGGCGTACCGGGATGTAGATGACCTTAAGCTTGACCTTCTCGCTGCCGAGATAGGTTCGGTTGAGCCAACTCTCAAACCCCTGCAACTGATTGACCAAGATCCCTTTCTGCTGCCCCCGGTCCAGGAAGAAGAAGCCACGCTCATAGACCACCAGGGCCCGCAGCACCTTCTGCTCGAGGATACGGTCAAGATCGCCGGGTTGGGAGAGGACCAGCGGCTTGAGGGGCGCCGCGGTGAGGGAGAGGGAGAGAAGAAAGAGACAAAAACCGAACCACAGCCGCATGTCATCCCCTTATGTTGGGTGTGGCGCCCGGGGTTAGCCCCCAGCACCGCTTCAACCAAAGTGTCTGGACCCACAGCCTAAGGGTCGAGGTGGCAGGCCACGCCTGCCACCATAGCCATTACCCGAGCACGCGTGCGCGCATCTCGAAGATAAGCTTCTCGGCAGTACAGCCGAATTGAATGCGAGCCTTGATGATCACCCCTTCGGCCACGGCCTGCATCTGCTCAGAGATCACCGCCTCGGCACTGACCTGATGGGCCAGCGTGGCATACTCGGCCAGACGGGCACGGGCCTCGGCCTCAGTCGCGGCAGACACCTCGAGATCCAGGACGTCGTCGCCCTCCCCTATGATGGTACCAATCTCCGCATAGCAGCCGCAGGCATCACAGGTTTCCTGAACTTTCTCTTCAACCGACATGGTGTACTCCTATCAATTTGGATGCGTCATGGTCACGCATCGCCTTACGAAAATAGCGGGTGGCAGTGCCTATACCGTCTCCGGCCAATCCCTTGCTACCCAACACCGGCAGAACGACGATCAACAGGATCAGAGTATGCCAAATGTGAATGCCGCCGAGTCCCTTGTTGCCTCAAGACAGGTTGTAACAGATCGCACGGCCACCCGTGTTGGTCAACATCAACCAGGGCGTAAATTGTGAGCGGCTTCATGCAATTAATCCACACCTTTGATAATGGTAAGGCACCGCCATGGGGCACGCAGCAGCGACTCGTGTTATAACCCCGGCATGTAACAAGCCACCGACGTGACCGGATGCGACTCGAACTCCTCAACCGCCTCGATCTCAATCTTCTTATCGTACTGCATGTCTTGCTGGAAGAGCGTAACGGCAGCCGCGCGGCCAGACGATTACATTTGAGCCAGTCGGCCGTCAGCAAGGCCCTGAGCCGGTTGAGAGAGACCCTCGGCGACCCCCTGTTCCTGCGTACCTCCCACGGCCTCGAACCCACCCCCAGAGCACTGCAGCTGGAGCAGGAGCTCATCCCCCTGCTGCACCACCTCGACGGCGTGTTGCATCCTCCCCGTTTCGACCCGGCCACGACGGAACGGGAGTTTCTCATCGCCAGCATGGACAGCGCCTTCACCCTGTTTGTGCCTCTCTACCTGCAGACGCTGACCCAACAGGCGCCTGGCGTGCGTCTGCGCTACGTGGAGTGGGATGAGGGCAGCTTGGGCAAGATGGCTCAGGGGGGCATAGATCTGGCCTTCACGGTGCGAGAGAACAGTCTGACCTCGGATCTGCGCATCGACACCCTGCCGTCGACCATAGAACAGCGACTGCTGGCAAAAGATGGCTTCACCTGCCTGGTCAGGCAGGATCACCCCCTGTTGGGACTGGCGGAGTGGGGGGTAGAGGCCTTCAGCCACTATCCCCATGTGCAGACGTTTTGTGAGGGGAGGGATCGCTGGATGCTGGACGATCGCCTGCAGGAGATGGGGGTATCACGCCATATCGCCACCACGGTTCCCAGCTTCGAGGCAGCACTGCGCATGGGCATGCACTCGGACATGATCGTCACCGTCTCCAGCCTCTATGCCCGCCACGCGGTCCAGGTCTATCCCATGGTGCCACTGCCACTGCCCATCCGCATCGACAGCATCTCCCATCTGCTGGTCTGGCACCAGGGACGACAGCAGGACCCCGGCCACCGCTGGCTGCGCGAGACCCTGCACACCCTGATCACCAACGAGCTAAGACCCGATGAGGATCACTTCACCATCGACAGATAGTGGTGTACCCCGTCGAGCAGCATCTGCACCGAGATCATCACCAGCAACATGCCCATCAGACGCTCGACGGCGGTCAGTCCACGCTCACCGAGCAACTTGTTGAACACCTCGTAGAACATCAGGATCACCGCACTGGCGGCCCAGGCCATGAACAGTGCCAACGACCAGTCGGCCATGCGATCCGGCGCCTGATTGGCCAGCAGTAACAGGGAGGCCAGAATGGAGGGACCGGCGATCATGGGGATCGCCATGGGCACCAGGAAGGGTTCCTCACCGGCCGCCAAACCTGTCACGCCCCCCGGCCCGGGGAAGATCATCTTGATGGCGATAAGGAACAGTATGATCCCCCCGGCAATGCTCACCGCCTCCTGGCGCAGGTTGAGGAAGGTCAGGATCTGCTGCCCGACGAAGAGGAAGAGCATCATGATGGCGAGCGAGAAGAGGAGCTCGCGGATCATCACCTTACGCCGACGCTTGGGATCGATATGACGCAGGATGGAGAGAAAGACGGGAAGATTGCCGAGCGGGTCCATGATCAGGAACAGCATGACGGCGGCGGAGAAAGTATCCATGGCATGGCCAACAACGTAGACAGAATGAGGCGGGGAATATAGCAGATCGGCGAGGAAATGGGCGAGACAGTGACTCGCCCCGCCCCATTAATGATTGCAGATCCGGTCGGCGCGAGTCTGAAAGCCTTCGCCCTCGGCCACGAACTTGCCCTTGCGCTCGAGGAAGGCGATCAACTGATCCGCATCCATCCCCTCGGCACTGCAGGTGTGAAAACGGGCATCGCAGCCGAAGGTCTCATCAATGGCCTGACGCAGGCTCTCACGGGTAAAGCTGTCGCCACGGGCCAGCATCATCTGCATCACCTCATGACCGTGAATCGAAGCGGACATGGTCTCTCTCCAACAAAACAACAAATGAGATGAACATTAAATCCTTCCGCCCGACCCGTCACCTTGATGCAGGCCAAGAAAAGCGCGCATTTCCACGCCGCCCTCTGGTAGGGATGCACGCTTTGTCGATAATGTGGTAACCCGACCGGGCAGTCGCTACACTGGCGCCCTTTTTTTCCATCCTTAGATAGAGGACCCCGGCTCACATGCAATTCCAAGGAATGGTGTTTGCCCCCTGGCGGCTCTGGACTCGCCGTCCCCTCTGGGTAAAAACCCTGCTCGGCATGCTGACCGGCATCGCACTGGGGCTGGGCATGCCGGAACAGGCGCTGCTGCTCAAGCCCTTCGGCACCCTCTTCGTCAACACCATCAAGATGTTGATGCTGCCCCTCATCTTCTGTTCGGTGATCACCGGTATCTGCACCCTGGGACGGCGCCATCTCGACAAAACCGGCCTCAAGGCCACGTTTCTCTACCTCGCCTCCACCACCCTGGCCATCTGTATTGGCCTGCTGATGGGCTGGGTACTCGAGCCGGGCACCGGCATTGCACTGCAACACGCCCTGCCCCATGCGCTCCAACCCCACCCCACCCTGGAACAAGTGCTGGTGGCGTTGGTTCCGACCAATCCACTGCAGGCGATGGCCGAAGGCAGGGTATTACAGGTACTGGTGTTTGCCGTCGCCCTCGGGCTGGCCATCAATGCCATTGGCCGACAGGGGATCCCGGCCCAGCGCCTGTTTGCCTCACTGGCTGAGGCGATGAACAAGCTGACGCAAGTCCTGATGAACCTGGCCCCCTACGGGGTATGCGCCCTCACCGCCTGGTTGGCGGCTCAATACGAACTGGCGTTGATGCTTCCCCTGCTCAAGGTGATCGGGGCCGTCTATCTGGGCTGCCTGCTGCATGTGCTCGGCGTCTACAGCGGCATGCTGCTGTTGCTGGCCCGACTCAATCCCTGGCACTACTTCCGCGGCATACTGGATGCACAGGCGGTGGCCTTCACCAGCAGCTCCAGCGCCGCCACCCAGCCCGTCAGCACTCACTGTGCCGAGGCGCGGCTCGGGGTGTCCAAGCGGGTGACCGACATAGTGCTGCCCATCGGCGCCACCATCAACATGGATGGCACCGCCCTCTACCAGGGGGTCACGGCCCTCTTCGTGGCCCAGGCGTTCGGTATCGATCTGCAGCTGATCGACTACCTGACCATCATAGTAATCGCCGTGCTGGCCAGCATAGGAACGGCAGGCACCCCTGGCACCGGCCTGATGACCCTGACCCTGGTGCTCACCTCGGTGGGCCTGCCGCTGGAGGGCGTAGCCCTCATTGCCGGCATCGACCGCTTCCTCGATATGGCACGAACGGCCGTCAACGTCTCCGGCGATATTCTGGTCTCTGTGCTGATCGCACGCCAGAAAGGGGAGCTGGATCTGGCGACCTACCACGACCCCGAGGCCGGTGAAGAGATGGACGAAGGATCACGCCAGTAAACGAATCGGGCCGCTGGCCCGATCACTCCTCTTCGGGATCGTTACCGCAACGCCAACAGATCTCGAAGTTGGCCCCATTCTCTTCGCCGCAGCGCCCACACAACCAGCCATTCCCCTGCCGCTTCTGATAGCGCTCGATGACCCGAGACGCCTGCTGTCGCTGTTCACCTGGCACCATCAGCGTTACCTGTAGCAAATCCACCGGCAGCTCACCCAGAGCACCACCAAGCCCCTCTCCATTGAGCCGAACGCGGATACCCTCCACTTCCAGCGCCCCCTTGATGGCGTGAGCCTCCAGCACATGGGAGGCACGATAGAGATTGATCCATTGCTCCATGACCACTCCTTAGATCAGACGATCGAGGGCGTATTCATCACTATGCTCGATCAGATAGTCGATAAACATCCGCAACTTGCGCGGCATGAAACGTCGTTCCGGACACAACAGATAGATAGGAACCGGGGGCTGGCGCCACTCGGATAACAAGGGCACCAGAGCCCCGCTGGCCAGCTCTTCCCGGCAGAGCATGGCGGGCAGAGAAGCGAGCGCCAACCCCGCCTTCGCGGCTTCGCGAGCACAGGTAATATTATTGACCCTAAACCGGGACTTTGGCTCGATCAGCACCCTTTCACCCCGATGTTCGAAGACCCAGCGAGACGAGAGCAGAGAGGAGCGCACGAAGACCCGCTCGTGTTGATCCAACTCGGCTGGATGGGTGGGCACACCAACCCGGGCAAGATAGGAAGGAGAGGCGCAAAGCAGTCGCTCCGTCAACCAGAGCCGCCGGCTCACCAGGCTGGTATCGTCACTCTCACCGATCCGAATGATACAGTCGAGCCCCTCCGTGATGGGGTCAACGACCCGGTTAGTCAGCTCCATCTCAACATTAAGCGACGGATAAGTCTGCAAAAAATTAGCCACAACCCGGGCCAACACCAACTGGCCAGTCTCGATAGGAACAGCCATTTTTAGGGTCCCCGTCGGCTGGTGCTGGGAGGCACTGATCTGCAACTCAGCCTCTGCCATCACCTCCAACGCGGTGCGACAGCGCTGATAGTACTGCTCTCCCTCCTCGCTCAGCGTCAACTGACGAGTCGAGCGATAGAGCAATCGCACTCCGAGGTGTCGTTCCAACTCGGCCATGCGTCGGCTGACCGTTGCCTTGGTCATGCCGAGCACGGCGGCGGCGGCAGTGAAGGAGCCCTTGTCCACTATGGCGGCAAAAATCTGAGCGGCGTTCAGATCCATTGTTTCCTCTGTGCAACGCTTTTTCTCATTTAGGCACACTAATCTTAAAAATAAGACAATGCTAGCCTGCCCGTTCCACGACGGAGAATGACATGAGCAAAGAAAAAAAGATCCCCCTGCTGGCGGCCATCATCCTGGCCCTGCTAGGCCTCGCCTTTACCCTCTACTGGTACGGTTATGGGCGCCATTTCGAGCGCACCGACAACGCCTACCTGCAGAGTAATGTCACCGCCATCGCCTCACGCCTGCCGGGATATGTTCATGAGGTGCTGGTCGACGATAACCAGCAGGTTAAGGCCAACCAGATCATCGCTCGCCTTGATGACAGGGAATACCGTCACCGCCTCACCATGGCCGAGGCGGAGTTGGCACTCAACGAGGCAAGCGCCACCAACCTCTCTGCTACGCGCACCCAACAACTCAGCCTGATCCACCAGGCCGAAGCCCGAGTCCTTTCTGGTAAAGCCGAGCTGCACCGAGCCAGTCAGCAACAGAGCCGCACCGCCCAGCTCAAGGCCCGCAACTACAGCTCCCAAGACAGCCTGGACGAAGTGAGTGCCAACCGTCAGGTAGCCGAAGCTCAATTGGTGGAGGCCGAAGCAGCGTTGCAGGCCGCCCGGGATAATCTGCAGGTGATCGATGCCCAGCGACAACAGGCCCAGGCTCGCATCGAAGAGAGCCGTGCCAAGCTCGACCAGGCTCGTCTCGATCTCGACTACACCGAGCTCCGGGCGCCCTCCGATGGCATCATCGGCCGCCGTACCCTGCGTGAGGGTATGTATGTGCAGTCGGGCATGCAGGTCGCCAGCTTGGTTCCGCTGCAAGAGGTGTGGGTAGAAGCCAACTTCAAGGAGACCCAGCTCGCTCATATGGCACCCGGTCAGCGTGTTGAGGTGCGTCTCGATGCCTACCCGGACCAACCGGTCGAGGGGATCATCGACAGCCTATCCCCGGCCACCGGCGCCAAGTTCGCCCTGCTGCCGCCGGAAAACGCCACCGGTAACTTCACCAAGATAGTGCAGAGGGTACCGGTCAAGATCCGTATTCCTGAGCCGGGGGCGCTGGCTGGTAAGCTACTACCCGGGCTCTCCAGTGAGGTCACTGTCGACACCCGCAACGTCGAACAGGCCCCCACCCACCTGGCCGCCCGTCAATGAGTCAGCCGGTATCCCGTCGCCACTGGATCGCCGTACTGGGCGGCCTGCTCGGCGCCTTTATGGCGATCCTCGACATCCAGATCACCAACTCCTCCCTCAAGGACATTCAGGGGGCCCTGTCGGCCACCCTGAGCGAGAGCTCCTGGATATCGACCGCCTATCTGGTCGCCGAGATGATCGCCATCCCCTTGAGCGGCTGGCTGAGCCGCGGGCTGAGCGTGCGCCGTTACCTGATCTGGACAACGGCCGCGTTCATCGTCGCCTCTGTGCTCTGCTCCTTCAGCTGGAACCTGGCCAGCATGATCGTCTTTCGCGCCCTGCAGGGATTCACCGGCGGAGCGCTGATCCCCATGGCCTTCACGCTGATCGTGACTCTGCTGCCGATGGAAAAACGCGCCACCGGCATGGCCCTGTTTGGTCTTTGCACCACCTTTGCCCCTGCCATCGGGCCGACGCTGGGGGGATGGCTCACCGAGCAGCTATCCTGGCACTACATCTTCTACCTCAACGTACCGCCTGGCCTGCTGGTGCTGGCCATGCTCGCTCACGGCCTCGATCGCACTCCTGTCGATTGGGAGGTGATTCGGCGGGTGGATCTGGTGGGGATTCTCACCATGGCGATCGGACTAGGGTTACTGGAGGTCGTACTGGAAGAAGGCAATCGCGAGGGGTGGTTCGGCTCTAGCTTTATCCTGCGCCTCGCCCTGATCTCGGCCGTGGCCATGATCTTCTTTGTCATCAGCCAGCTGCTGCGCCGTCATCCTCTGGTCAACCTGCGCCTGTTAGCAAATGGCCGCTTCGCCCTGGCTTGTTTCGCCTATCTGATCCTGGGGATGGCTCTGATGGGCTCCATCTATGTCTTGCCCCTCTATATGGCCCAGATCCACAACTACAATGCGCTGGAGATAGGCAAGGTACTGATGTGGATGGGGTTACCCCAGTTGCTGGTTCTGCCCCTGGTGCCCAGACTCACGCGCAGCGTAGATCCGCGCTACCTGGTCTGCTTCGGGTTTCTGGTGTTCGCCATCAGCTGTTTCATGAACACCGGCATGAGCCTCGATTTTGCCGGGCCTCAGCTCACCGATTCCCTGATCATTCGGGCACTGGGACAACCCTTCATCATGGTCCCGCTTTCGATGGTCGCTACCGCCAGCCTGACCCCGGGCGATATCCCCAGCTCCTCGACCCTGCTCAACGTATTGCGCAACCTCGGTGGCGCCATCGGCATCGCCATCATAGCGACCATGCTAGACAACGAGAGCCGCGTTCACCTGACCTACATCGCCAGTACTCTGGACGCCAGCAGCATCGCGGGACAGCTGTGGCTACAGCAGACGGCCGGCACCCTGGCATCCCAGAGTGGTGACCCGGTGGGGGCCGCCGAGCAGGCGCGAGCCCTGCTCAGCCAGACCATGCAACGCGATGCCTCCATCATGGCCTATAACCAGATCTTCTTCCTGATGGGGGGATTTCTGTTACTGGCGAGTGCCATGATGTTGTTACTCAAAGCACCCAAGCCGACCCCCTCTGGCCAACACGCCGAACCCATCGAGGCATAAGAGAAGGGCCACTTAGCGGTGGCCCTTTTACTTTGCGCTGCCACGCCCCTGGAGCATGTGATGCCCCTATCTGCTCAGACCCTCCGGCGAGCCAGGCGTGCCGGCACTGATGCGAAACCGCCAGCTTCCCCCCTCGTATCAAGCGCGCCGACACAATACAGACCCTTGCCACGCACGGTGCACAACATGGATATGGTGGATCGCGGATATGAGGTAAGCGGTAAGCGGTAAG
>NZ_CDCE01000035.1:0-81564 GCF_000819805.1 Aeromonas diversa CDC 2478-85 | reverse complement strand
GTAAGCGGTAAGCGGTAAGAAAAATGCAGGAAAAAGAAAAGCCGGGCAAGCCCGGCTTTTTCTATCTTACTCGGCAGCTGCTTCAGCAGCGGCCGGGCGGTCTACCAGCTCGATGTAAGCCATCGGAGCATTGTCACCGGCACGGAACCCGCACTTCAGAATGCGAGTATAACCACCGGCGCGCTCTTGGTAGCGCTTGCCCAGTTCGTTGAACAGCTTTGCCACAACTTCGTTATCACGAGTGCGGGCGAATGCCAGACGACGGTTAGCAACGCTATCAGTCTTGGCAAGGGTGATCAGCGGTTCAACTACACGACGCAGCTCTTTTGCCTTCGGCAGAGTCGTCTTGATGATCTCATGACGAACCAGGGAGCTGGCCATGTTGCGGAACATAGCCTGACGATGGCTGCTGTTCCGGTTCAGTTGACGACCACTCAAACGATGGCGCATGACCTTATCCTTCTAACTAAATCTGTGAACCCGTAATCTGGATTTACTCGTCAGCGATGCTGGCGGGCGGCCAGTTCTCCAGGCGCATGCCCAGAGACAGACCACGGGAGGCCAACACGTCCTTGATCTCAGTCAGGGACTTCTTACCGAGGTTCGGAGTCTTAAGCAACTCGACTTCGGTACGCTGTACCAGATCACCAATATAGTGGATAGCTTCTGCCTTCAGACAGTTCGCAGAACGAACTGTCAGCTCCAAATCATCGACAGGACGCAGCAGAATCGGATCGAACTCGGGCTTCTCTTCCTTCTTCTCGGGCACGCTCACGTCACGCAGGTCGACGAAGGCTTCCAGTTGCTCTGCCAGGATAGTGGCGGAGCGACGAATAGCCTCTTCCGGATCCAGGGTGCCGTTGGTCTCCATTTCGATGACCAGCTTGTCCAAGTCGGTACGCTGTTCCACACGCGCCGCTTCTACATTGTAGGCGATGCGAACGATGGGACTGAACGCAGCGTCCAGCAGCAGGCGACCAATCGGGCGCTCTTCATCGTCGTTGTGGACGCGGGCAGAAGCGGGCACGTAACCACGACCGCGCTGAATCTTCAAGCGCATGCTGATCTCAGCGTTGGCGCTGGTCAGGTGGCAGATTACGTGCTCCGGGTTTACGATCTCAACTTCATCACCGTGAGTGATATCACCAGCGGTAACGGGGCCTGTTCCAGACTTGGTCAGGGACAGAGTTACCTCGTCCTTGCCTTCCAGCTTCACAGCGATGCCTTTCAGGTTCAGCAGGATTTCGAGAACGTCTTCCTGAACACCTTCCTTGCTGCTGTACTCGTGCAGTACGCCATCGATTTCGACTTCAGTAACTGCACAACCGGGCATAGAAGAAAGCAAAATACGACGCAGGGCGTTGCCCAGCGTGTGACCAAAGCCACGCTCAAGCGGCTCAAGAGTCACTTTTGCGTGAGTCGGGCTAACTTGCTCGATATCAACTAGCCGCGGCTTAAGAAAATCTGTTACAGAACCCAGCATTGTGTCCTCTCTTTAGAAGCTAGCTTTACTTGGAGTAAAGCTCGACGATCAGCTGTTCGTTAATGTCGGCAGACAGGTCAGAACGCTCCGGCAGGCGCTTGAAGGCACCTTCCATCTTGGCAGCGTCAACCTCTACCCAAGTCGGCTTCTCACGCTGACCAGCAACCTCAAGGGCAGCCTTGATACGTGCTTGCTTCTTAGCCTTCTCGCGAACAGAGACCACATCCTCAGGGGAAACCTGGAAAGAAGGAATGTTCACAACGCGGCCGTTGACCATGATGGCCTTGTGGCTTACCAGCTGACGTGCTTCAGCGCGGGTAGCACCAAAGCCCATGCGGTAGACAACGTTGTCCAAACGACCTTCCAGCAGCTGCAACAGGTTTTCGCCGGTGTTACCCTTCTGACGGGCAGCGTGGCGGTAGTAGTTGCGGAACTGTTTTTCCAATACGCCGTAGATACGGCGAACTTTTTGCTTCTCGCGCAGCTGAACACCGTAGTCGGACAGACGCGGCTTGCGAGCGCCGTGCTGACCCGGGGCGGTGTCAATCTTGCACTTAGAATCAATCGCACGAACACCAGACTTCAGGAAGAGGTCGGTGCCCTCACGACGGCTAAGCTTAAGCTTAGGACCGATATATCTTGCCATCTTCTTTCTCCAACAATCCTAGACCAAGTAGCTAAACGCGTTACACGCGGCGCTTCTTGGGAGGACGACAACCGTTGTGCGGGATCGGAGTCACATCAGTGATGTTAGTGATGCGGAAACCAGCCGCGTTCAGCGCGCGGATGGAAGACTCACGACCGGGACCCGGACCCTTGACCATGACTTCCAGGTTCTTGACGCCATATTCTTTGGCCATCTCACCGGCACGCTCGGCTGCAACCTGGGCAGCGAACGGGGTGGACTTACGAGAACCACGGAAACCAGAACCACCAGCGGTGGCCCAAGACAGAGCGTTGCCCTGACGGTCAGTGATAGTCACGATTGTGTTGTTGAAAGAGGCATGTACGTGTGCGATACCGTCGCTCACTTGCTTTTTAACGCGCTTGCGAGCACGAGTCGGAGTTTTAGCCATTTTCTACCTTCCCGTTACTTCTTGATAGCCTTGCGCGGACCCTTACGGGTACGTGCGTTGGTCTTGGTACGTTGACCACGGACAGGCAGGCTACGACGGTGACGCAAACCACGGTAGCAACCCAGGTCCATCAAACGCTTGATGTTCATAGAAATCTGACGGCGCAGGTCACCTTCAACGGTGTACTTACCTACTTGTTCACGCAGACTTTCTACCTGAGCTTCATCCAGGTCTTTGATTTTTACATTCTCAGCGATACCGGCTGCGGCACAGATGGCCTTGGAGCGGGTACGACCGACGCCATAAATAGCAGTCAGAGCAATGACTGCATGCTTATGGTCAGGAATGTTAATGCCAGCGATACGGGCCACTATTCACTCCTACATATAGTAGATTACGACCACCACAAAGCCCGTGAGCGGATACGTGGCGGTCAACCAATACACAACAAAAGTTGGCTGGCTATCTTAGCCAGCACAACTATTTGTTGCAAGTACTAACCGTAACTAAATTAGCCTTGACGCTGTTTATGCTTAGGCTCGCTGCAAATCACACGCACCACACCGTGACGCTTGATGATTTTGCAGTTACGGCAGATTGCCTTAACGGAAGCACGAACTTTCATTGCTTAACTCCGTAACTACGCCGACCTTAGCGGCCGTAGCCCTTCAGGTTGGCCTTCCTCAGGACATCACCATATTGATGAGACATCATATGGGTCTGAACCTGAGCCATGAAGTCCATGATCACTACCACGATAATCAGCAGCGAGGTGCCACCGAAGTAGAACTGTACGTTCCAGGCAGTCATCAAGAACTGTGGTACCAGACAGATAAAGGTTATATAGAGCGCGCCAGCCAGAGTCAGGCGGGTCATAACCTTATCGATATAACGTGCTGTCTGCTCGCCCGGGCGGATCCCCGGGATAAAGGCTCCACTCTTCTTCAGATTATCTGCAGTCTCGCGCGGGTTGAACACCAACGCGGTGTAGAAGAAGCAGAAGAAGATAATGGCTGCTGCATACAGCATCTCGTACAGGGGCTGGCCCGGCTGCAGAACCATAGAGATCTGCTGCAAGACATCGGCCACAGTACCCTCACCCTGACCAAACCAAGAGGTAATGGTACCCGGGAAGAGGATGATACTGGATGCGAAAATCGCAGGAATCACACCAGCCATGTTGACCTTCAACGGCAGGTGCGTGCTTTGCGCTGCGAATACCTGGCGGCCTTGTTGACGCTTGGCGTAGTTAACGACGATACGACGCTGACCACGTTCCACGAACACCACAAAGTAAGTCACTGCGAAAACAATCAAGCCCAGCAACAGCAACAGCAGGATGTGCAATTCCCCTTGACGTGCCTGTTCGGCCGTAGCGCCAATGGCATGAGGCAGACCAGCAACGATACCCGTGAAGATTATCAGCGAGATACCATTACCGATGCCACGCTCGGTGATCTGCTCACCCAGCCACATCAAAAACATGGTGCCGGTGACCAGACTCACAACCGCCGTGAAATAGAAGCCGAAGCCCGGATTACTCACGAGCCCCTGCATCATATTCGGCAGGCCGGTTGCGATACCAATGGCCTGGAAAGTTCCCAATACCAGCGTGCCCCAGCGCGTATACTGGCTGATCTTGCGGCGACCGGCCTCACCCTCTTTCTTGAGTTCAGCAAGAGCGGGGTGAACCACAGTCAGCAGCTGGATGATGATCGATGCCGAAATGTACGGCATGATCCCCAGCGCAAGAATAGAAGCACGGGCAAGTGCACCACCACTGAACATGTTAAACATCTCAATGATGGTGCCCTTCTGTTGCTGGAACAATTCGGCCAGTACGGCGGCGTCAATACCAGGAATAGGCACATAAGAGCCTGCACGGAAGACGATAATCGCTCCGAGAACGAAGAGCAGACGGCTCTTCAGTTCACTCAGACCACCCTGTGCTTTTACATCCAATCCTGGTTTCTTAGCCATTGTACTGATTATTCCTCGATTTTACCGCCGGCGGCCTCGATGGCTGCACGTGCACCCTTGGTGACGGGCAGACCACGAACGGTCACAGCGCGGTCGATGTTACCGGACAGAACAACCTTCACAAACTCGATGTTCTTGTTAACAACACCGGCTTGCTTCAGGGTGCTCAGATCCACCACATCACCTTCTACCATCGCGATTTCGTTCAGGCGAACCTCGGCGGATACCAGAGACTTGCGAGAAGTGAAACCGAACTTCGGCAGACGGATTTTCAGCGGCATCTGACCGCCTTCGTAACCGCGACGGACTTTACCGCCACCGGAACGAGAGGTCTGGCCCTTAACACCACGACCACCAGTCTTACCCAGACCGGAGCCGATACCGCGACCGCGACGAGCCTTTACAGGCTTGGAGCCAGCAGCCGGAGACAGAGTGTTCAGACGCATGCTTAGCCCTCCACCTTAACCATGTAATACACCTGGTTGATCATACCGCGAACGCAAGGAGTATCCTCCAGCTCAACGGTGTGACCAATGCGACGCAGACCCAGGCCACGCAGAGTCGCCTTGTGCTTGGGCAGGCGGCCGATAGAGCTGCGGGTTTGAGTTACTTTTACAGTCTTGTTAGCCATGTCGCATTACCCCAGAATTTCTTCAACGCGCAGACCACGCTTGGCAGCGATCTGTTCCGGAGATTGACCGTGAACCAGAGCGTCTACAGTGGCGCGTACCACGTTGATCGGGTTGGTGGAACCGTAGGTCTTGGCCAGTACGTTATGAACGCCAGCCACTTCCAGAACGGCACGCATAGCACCACCGGCGATGATACCAGTACCCTGGGAGGCCGGCTTCATGAATACGGTGGAACCAGAGTGGATGCCCTTCACCGGGTGGTGCAGAGTACCGTTGTTCAGTTCTACCTTCTTCAGGTTGCGCTTAGCCTGTTCCATTGCCTTTTGAATGGCAGCCGGAACTTCACGGGCCTTACCGTAACCGTAACCTACACGGCCGTTGCCATCACCCACTACAGTCAGTGCGGTGAAGGACATGATACGACCACCCTTAACAGTCTTCGAAACACGGTTTACCGCAATGAGCTTCTCGTGCAGTTCACCGGCTTGAGATTCGATTTTAGCCATCTTCGACTCCTAGCTTAGAACTGCAGACCAGCGTCACGAGCAGCGGTAGCCAGAGCGGCTACACGACCGTGATACTTGAAACCGGAACGGTCAAACGACACGTTCTGTACACCCTTGGCGATGGCGCGCTCGGCGATAGCTTTACCTACAGCGGCTGCCGCGTCGGCGTTACCGGTGTATTTGATGCTTTCGCTGATAGCCTTCTCTACTGTGGAAGCAGAGGCCAGGACTTCGGAACCGTTGGCTGCAATGATCTGCGCGTAGATATGACGCGGAGTACGGTGAACAACCAGACGAGTCGCACCCAGTTCCTGCATCTTCTTACGTGCACGAGTAGCACGACGGAGACGAGCTGCTTTCTTGTCCATAGTGTTACCTTACTTCTTCTTAGCTTCTTTAGTACGCACTTGCTCATTGGCATAGCGTACACCCTTGCCCTTATAGGGCTCCGGAGCGCGGTAAGCACGGATATCCGCGGCAACTTGGCCAATCACCTGCTTGTCGATGCCACGCAGAACGATTTCGGTCTGGGTGGGGCACTCGGCAGTGATGCCAGCCGGCAGTTCATGCTCGACCGGGTGAGAGAAGCCCAGGGCCAGAGCGACAGCGTTGCCCTTGATGGAGGCACGATAGCCTACACCGACCAGCTGCAGCTTGCGCTCGAAGCCTTGGGTAACACCGATGACCATGTTGTTAACCAGGGCGCGAGCAGTACCAGCTTGAGCATCGGCACCGGCAAAGCCAGCACGCGGAGCAAACTTCAGTACGCTCTCTTCCTTGGTCACTTCAACAGCCGCGTTGATGGAACGAACCAGAGAACCTTTAGCACCTTTTACGGTCAGCTCTTGGCCGTTCAGAGTCACCTCTACGCCAGCAGGAATCGCGACGGGTGCCTTAGCAACACGAGACATTTCCTACCTCCTTAAGCGACGTAGCAGATGATCTCACCGCCCATGCAAGCCTTACGGGCAGCACGGTCAGTCATCACACCTTTAGAAGTGGACACAACGGCGATACCCAGACCGCCCATTACCTTCGGCAGATCATTGGTACGCTTGTAAATACGCAGGCCAGGACGGCTCACGCGTTGGATCAGTTCTACAACCGGCTTGCCTTGGAAATACTTCAGTTCGATTTCCAGTTCCGGTTTCACGTCACCAGCTACGTTGTAGCCAGCGATGTAGCCTTCATCCTTCAGCACTTTGGCAATAGCCACTTTCAGCTTGGAGGAGGGCATGGAAACCGCAACCTTGCTCGCCGCCTGACCGTTACGGATGCGGGTCAGCATATCCGCGATCGGATCTTGCATGCTCATAGTCTAACTCCCGAGATTCTTACCAAGAGGCCTTTTTCAGGCCCGGAATTTCACCCTTCATGGCATGCTCACGCACCTTGATGCGGCACAGGCCAAATTTACGCAGCACACCGTGCGGACGGCCAGTAATGGCACAACGGTTACGCTGGCGGATCGGGCTGGAATCACGGGGCAGCTGTTGCAGCTTGAGAACAGCGTCCCAACGCGCTTCTTCGGAAGCGTTCATGTCAACGATCAGAGCTTTCAGCTCGGCACGCTTGGTAGCGTACTTGGCTGCCAGCTTGGCACGCTTGACTTCACGTGCTTTCATGGAAAGTTTTGCCATAACCCTACACCTTACTTGCGGAACGGGAAGTTAAAGGCAGCCAGCAGAGCACGGCCTTCATCATCGGTTTGCGCGGAAGTGGTGATGGTGATATCCAGACCACGAACGCGATCGACCTTGTCATAGTCGATTTCCGGGAAGATGATCTGCTCGCGAACACCCATGGAGTAGTTACCACGACCGTCGAACGACTTAGCGTTCAGGCCGCGGAAGTCACGGACACGGGGTACTGCGATAGAGATCAGGCGCTCCAGGAACTCCCACATACGCTCGCCACGCAGGGTTACTTTGCAACCTATCGGGTAGCCTTCACGAATCTTGAAGCCCGCAACGGATTTACGAGCCTTGGTGATCAGCGGCTTCTGACCGGAAATGGCAGCCAGGTCGGCAGCAGCATTTTCCAGCAGTTTTTTATCAGCAATCGCTTCACCTACACCCATGTTCAGGGTGATTTTCTCGATCCGAGGGACTTGCATGATAGTCTTGTAACCGAACTGCTTAGTCAGTTCATTTACTACATTTGCTTTGTAGTAATCATGCAGTTTCGCCATCGTTAAACTCCAATTACTTCACAAGTTCGCCGGTGGATTTGAAGACACGGACTTTCTTGCCGTCTTCAATCCGGAAACCTACGCGGTCAGCTTTGCCAGAGGCAGAGTTGAACAGCGCTACATTAGATACGTGGATCGGGGCTTCTTTGGTTACGATGCCACCGGCCTGACCCAGAGCGGGTACCGGCTTTTGGTGTTTCTTAACCAGGTTGATGCCTTCCACAACGACCTTACCTTCAGCGATCAGGACTTGAGTGACTTTGCCACGCTTGCCCTTGTCTTTGCCGGTGAGGACGATTACTTCGTCTTCGCGACGGATTTTAGCTGCCATCGTTCGACTCCTTACAGTACTTCGGGTGCCAGGGACACGATTTTCATGAACTTCTCATTACGCAGTTCACGGGTCACCGGCCCAAAAATACGAGTACCGATCGGCTGCTGGTTGTTATTCAGCAACACAGCTGCGTTGTTGTCGAAACGGATGACAGAGCCGTCCTGACGACGAACGCCTTTACGGGTGCGTACGACCACCGCGTTATACACATCACCTTTCTTCACTTTACCGCGAGGAATGGCTTCCTTGATGGAAACCTTGATGATGTCGCCGATGCCGGCGTAACGGCGGTGCGAACCACCCAGAACCTTAATACACATTACGCTGCGTGCGCCGGAGTTATCGGCAACATCCAGCATACTTTGCATCTGGATCATCTTAGTGCTCCGCTTTGTTTACTTCTTATCCCTCTCGGGATCTGGCTGCCTTCAAAAGGCGCGAAACTATAACACAGGATTTTCAGAAAAGGTAGCCTAAAAAACAAACGGCCCCAGCAGGGGCCGTTTGGGCTAGAAAGTACCTGACTTAGGCCTTTTCTACGATCGCAACCAGGGTCCAGGACTTGGTCTTGGACAGCGGGCGGCACTCGCGGATTTCCACGAGGTCGCCAGCCTTGCACTCGTTGTTCTCGTCGTGCACGTGCAGCTTGGTAGTACGCTTGATGATCTTACCGTAGATCGGGTGCTTTACCTTGCGCTCGATGGCAACAGTGATGGACTTGTCCATCTTGTCGCTGATTACACGACCCTGCAGAGTACGGATCTTGTCAGTCATTACGCACCTGCCTTCTCAGTCAGTACAGTCTTGATGCGCGCGATGTCGCGACGCACTTGTTTCAGAGTGTGAGTCTGAGCCAGTTGACCGGTGGAAGCTTGCATGCGCATGTTGAATTGCTCACGCAGCTTGGCCAGCAGTTCCTGGTTCAGTTCTTCAACGCTCTTTTGGCGCAGATCTTGTGCTTTCATCACATCACCGTCCGAGTTACGAAAGTGGTCTGAACAGACAGTTTGGCTGCGGCCAGGGCGAACGCTTCGCGTGCCAGAGCCTCAGGAACACCGTCCATCTCGTACAGGACTTTGCCCGGCTGAATCTGAGCGACCCAGTATTCCACGTTACCCTTACCTTTACCCATACGAACTTCGAGGGGCTTTTCGGTGATGGGCTTGTCCGGGAACACACGGATCCAGATCTTGCCTTGACGCTTAACGTGACGAGTCATAGCACGACGAGCTGCTTCGATTTGACGAGCAGTCAGGCGGCCACGAGTGGTCGCTTTCAGGCCAAAGGAACCGAAGGAGACTTCGTTACCAGAGGTGGCCATACCGCGGTTACGACCCTTATGGATCTTGCGGAATTTAGTACGCTTAGGTTGCAACATTTACCGAATCTCCTTACTTACCGCGGCGTTTGTTTTCGCGCTTGGGCTTTGCAGGAGCTTGCTCTTGAGCAGCGGCAGCGTTAACGGCAGCCAGACCACCCAGAACTTCACCCTTGAAGATCCAAACCTTAACGCCGATCACACCGTAGGTGGTGTGGGCTTCAGAAGTTGCATAGTCGATGTCGGCACGCAGGGTGTGCAGGGGCACACGACCTTCACGGTACCATTCGGTACGCGCGATTTCAGCGCCGCCCAGACGACCGGAAACTTCGACCTTGATGCCCTTGGCACCCAGACGCATGGCGTTTTGCACGGCGCGCTTCATGGCGCGACGGAACATAACGCGACGTTCCAGCTGGGAAGTGATGCTGTCGGCAACGAGTTGACCGTCCAGCTCCGGCTTGCGGACTTCGGAAATGTTGATCTGAGCAGGCACGCCAGCAATATTGGCAACGGCCTTGCGCAGTTTCTCAACGTCTTCGCCTTTCTTGCCGATCACGATGCCCGGACGAGCGGTGTGAATGGTCACACGGATGCTCTTGGCCGGACGCTCGATGGTGATCTTGGACAGAGAAGCGTTTTTCAGTTCCTTGGTCAGGAACTGGCGTACTTGGAAATCGCTGTACAGGTTGTCAGCGAAGTCTTTGGAGTTCGCGTACCAGGTAGAATTCCAAGGCTTGGTAATACCCAGGCGAATGCCATTAGGATGAACTTTCTGACCCATTGCTTATCTCCCAGCCTTAGCGTCGGATACCACTACAGTGATGTGAGCGGTACGCTTCAGGATACGATCCGCGCGACCTTTAGCACGAGGACGGATGCGCTTCATGGTCGGACCTTCGTCAACCATGATAGTAGCAACACGCAGTGCGTCGATGTCGGCACCTTCGTTGTGCTCGGCGTTAGCAATGGCAGATTCCAGCACCTTCTTCACCAGCACAGCAGCCTTTTTCGGGCTGAAAGCCAGGATGTTCAGAGCCTTGTCTACCGGCAGACCACGTACTTGATCAGCGACCAGGCGAGCCTTCTGTGCAGAAGTACGGGCGAAACGGTGTTTAGCGATAGCTTCCATCATTTACCCCTTAGCGCTTCTTGGCCTTCTTATCAGCGGCATGGCCGCGATAAGTACGAGTCGGTGCGAATTCACCCAGTTTGTGACCGATCATTTCTTCGGTAACAAACACAGGTACGTGCTGACGACCATTATGGACAGCGATGGTCAAACCGATCATGTTCGGGATGATCATTGAACGACGGGACCAGGTCTTAACCGGTTTTTTATCCCCGCTTTCCACCGCTTTCTCTACCTTCTTCAGCAAGTGCAGGTCAATAAATGGACCCTTCTTGAGAGAACGTGGCATGGTGATTCCTCTAAATTAACAATTACTTGTTACGACGACGTACGATGTACTTGTCGGTACGCTTGTTCTTGCGGGTCTTGAAGCCCTTAGCCTTCTGGCCCCACGGGGATACCGGCTGGATACCCTTGTTGCGACCTTCACCACCACCGTGCGGGTGATCGACCGGGTTCATCGCCATACCGCGAACGGTCGGGCGGATACCACGCCAGCGGCTGGCACCAGCTTTACCCAGCTGACGCAGCATGTGCTCGGCATTGCCGACTTCGCCGATGGTGGCGCGGCAGTCAGCCAGCACCTTGCGAACTTCGCCGGAGCGCAGACGCAGGGTAACGTAGCTACCTTCACGAGCCAGGATCTGAACGAAAGCACCAGCAGAACGAGCGATCTGAGCACCTTTGCCCGGCTTCATCTCAACGGCGTGTACAGTGGTACCAACCGGGATGTTGCGCATCGGCAGGGTGTTACCTACCTTGATGGCGGCGTCAGAACCGGAGGCGATAGCGTCACCAGCCTTCAGGCCTTTCGGGGCCAGGATGTAACGACGCTCACCGTCTGCATACAGCACCAGGGCGATGTTAGCGGTACGGTTCGGATCGTATTCCAGACGCTCAACCTTGGCAGGGATACCGTCTTTGTTGCGCTTGAAGTCAACGATACGGTAATGCTGCTTGTGACCACCACCGATGTGACGAGTGGTGATGCGGCCGTTGTTGTTACGACCACCGGTCTTTTCTTTCTTGTCCAGCAGGGCTGCGAAGGGCTTACCCTTGTACAGGTCCTGGTTGACGACCTTGACGACGTGGCGGCGGCCCGGAGAAGTAGGCTTGCACTTAACGATTGCCATTTTTCAGAACTCCTCTTACTCGGCTGCGCCCATGAAGTCGATGTCCTGACCAGCTTTCAGGGTCACATAAGCCTTTTTCCAATCGGAACGACGGCCTACGCGCGCACCAGTGCGCTTGGTCTTACCCTTCATGTTCAGGGTACGGACGGTCTCAACTTCAACCTCGAACAGTTTCGCAACTGCGGCTTTGATTTCCGCCTTGGTAGCGTCGGTAGCAACCTTGAACACGATAGTGTTCTGGTGCTCGGCGACCATGGTGCTCTTTTCAGAGATGTGCGGAGCCTTCAGAACTTTCAGCAGACGCTCTTCACGGATCATGCCAGCATCTCCTCGATTTGCTTAACTGCGTCAGCAGTCATCAGAACCTTGTCGAAAGCGATCAGGCTGACCGGGTCGATACCGGCAACATCACGCACGTCGACCTTGTACAGGTTGCGAGCAGCCAGGAACAGGTTCTCATCGACTTCAGCAGTCACGATCAGAACGTCGGACAGCTCCATCTCTTTCAGCTTGGCAGTCAGAGCCTTGGTCTTCGGAGCTTCGATGCCGAATTTCTCGACAACGATCAGGCGCTCTTGACGAACCAGCTCGGACAGGATGCTGCGGATGGCACCGCGGTACATCTTCTTGTTGACTTTCTGGCTGTGATCTTGCGGCTTAGCTGCGAAGGTCACACCACCGGAACGCCAAATCGGGGAGCGGATAGAGCCAGCACGGGCACGACCGGTGCCCTTCTGACGCCACGGCTTCTTGCCGCCGCCAGATACTTCGGAGCGAGTCAGCTGCGCGCGGGTACCCTGACGAGCACCAGCAGCGTAGGCAACGACAACCTGGTGAACCAGGGCTTCGTTGAATTCACGCCCGAAGGTAGTTTCGGAAACTTGAAGAGCGCTCTGGGCGTCTTTCATTACCAATTCCATTACTATCTCCTCAGACGTTACGCTTTGACGGCGGGTTTAACGATCACGTCACCGTTGGTAGCGCCCGGTACTGCGCCTTTGATCAGCAGCAGGTTGCGCTCAACGTCAACGCGGACCAGTTCCAGGTTCTGAGTGGTTACACGCTCATTGCCCAGATGGCCAGCCATCTTTTTGCCCTTGAATACGCGGCCCGGGGTCTGGTTTTGACCGATGGAGCCAGGTACACGGTGGGACAGGGAGTTACCGTGGGTCATGTCCTGGGTGCGGAAGTTCCAGCGCTTAACAGTACCGGCGAAGCCCTTACCCTTGGAAGTACCGGTAACATCTACCAGCTTAACGTCAGCGAGAAGATCAACTTTCAGCTCGCTACCAACAGTGAAGGTCTCACCGTTGTTCAGACGGAATTCCCACAGACCGCGGCCGGCTTCAACACCAGCTTTGGCAAAGTGGCCAGCTTCCGGCTTGGTCACACGGCTGGCTTTCTTGGTGCCAGCGGTAACCTGGATAGCGTTGTAGCCGTCGGTTTCAACAGACTTGACCTGAGTTACACGGTTAGCTTCAACTTCGATAACGGTCACGGGGATAGAAACGCCATCTTCGGTGAAGATGCGAGTCATACCCACTTTGCGACCTACAAGACCGATTGTCATTGTTATCAACCTCTTTCCGTAATTAACCCAGGCTGATCTGGACGTCTACACCAGCTGCCAGATCCAGACGCATCAGGGCGTCAACGGTCTTGTCAGTCGGCTCAACGATGTCTACCAGACGCTTGTGAGTGCGGATCTCGTACTGGTCACGCGCGTCCTTGTTGACGTGCGGGGAGATCAGTACGGTGAAGCGCTCTTTGCGAGTCGGCAGCGGGATAGGACCGCGAACCTGTGCGCCAGTGCGCTTGGCAGTTTCTACGATTTCCGCGGTGGACTGATCGATCAGACGATGATCAAAAGCCTTCAGGCGGATACGGATTCTTTGGTTCTGCATGGACCAGAGCTCCAAAAGGATGTAAAGAACATAAATCAACACCGCCCGACCGAGATTACTCCCGCCAGAGGTGTGATTTTTAACGGTTCCTCCACAGATCGGGAGGATTGTATGGCCGCTTATTGCGGCAGACTGACCCTGAGGTCAGGCTCACCTCGAGGGAGAGCGGAGGGCATTATACCGATTTTCGTGGCCGGCGCAACCGGGCGCGCGCAGTTATTGTTCAATCCCTGACACATTTCCAGCCTGCTTGGCAAAGCTGTTAGACTCGCGCTCTTCCCGGCACGCTTTAAAAAGAAAGGATGTCATGAAAGACCAGAAGAAGGCCTACCTCTACGCCCTGTGCACCGTCGCCATGTGGTCGACCGTGGCTACCGCCTTCAAGCTCTCCCTGCAGTACTTCCAACCGGTACAGCTGCTGCTGGTCGCCGCCTGCACCTCGGCACTGACCCTGTTTGGCATAGTCGCACGCCAGGGTAAGCTGGCACTGCTCGGGGAATATATGAAGGCACGCCCCTTCTACTACCTGGCCCTCGGCACCCTTAACCCCTTCCTCTATTACCTGCTGCTGTTCAAGGCCTATGATCTGCTGCCGGCCCAGCAGGCCCAGACCCTCAACTACACCTGGGCCATCACCCTCTCCCTGCTGGCAGTCCCCTTCCTCGGCCAAACGCTGCGCCGCCGCGACGGGGTGGCCATCGTGCTCGGCTACTTCGGTGCCTTGGTGATCGCCACCAAGGGCGACGTGTTCGGCCTGCATTTTGACAGCCCGCTCGGGGTCGCACTGGCGCTTTGCTCCACCCTGATCTGGGCCGGCTACTGGATCCTCAACACCCGCAACCAGGGCGACCCCGTGGTGAGCCTGCTGCTGGGCTTTCTCATCAGCATCCCCTGGATCGTGGTGGCCACGGCCGTGCTGGCCGACTTCAGGCTGACCGCCTGGCAAGGGTGGGCCGGCGCCATCTATGTGGGGCTGTTCGAGATGGGGTTTGCCTTCGTGCTCTGGCTGCTGGCCCTGCGCCACGCCACCAACACGGCCCCCATCAGCAACCTCATCTTCATCTCGCCGTTTGCCTCCCTGGTGCTGCTGCGCCTGTTGGTCGGCGAGGAGATCCACCCCGCCACACCGGTGGGGCTGGGCCTCATCATAGCGGCGCTGCTCATCCAGCAGCTCAAATACGGCAAGCGCTATCGCAAGGTGGCCGATGATGGCCAACCCGGCTGAGCTCGCCCCGGACTACTACCTCGCCAACTTTCGCCTGCTGCTCGGCTGGGTCGAGGGGCGCTACCGGGATCTGCTGACGGGCGAGGAGCACGCCTGGCTGGGGCGCGTCGCCGCCCTCTCCCATCCCGCCGCCTGCCTGCTGGTGCGCCTGCTGTCGCGCAAGGGGGAGTGGTTTCGCGCCGACAAGCTCCATTACCCCGAGATAGGCCTGCTGCCGCTGGCGGAGCTGGCCGAGGCGGGCCTGATCCGGCTGGCCACGCCGCCCTGGAGCGAGCTCTTCCCCCTGCTGACCCGCCCCGAGCTGCTCGCCCTGGCGCCGTCGCTACCCAAGGGGCTGCGAAAAGAGCAGTGGCAGGCCCAACTGGCCGACATGCCCCTGCCCACGCTTCCCTTCCAGACCCTGAAGGTCGAGGAGAAGCCCCTGCTGACGCGCTTCCTGCTGCTGTTTTTCGGCAATAGAGAACAGGATCTGACCGAGTTCGTACTGCTGGATCTCGGCCACTACCGCTACGAGCCCTATCCCCTCTCCCCCACCGTTCGTCTGTTCGACAGCCGGACACGTCTTGAGGAGTGGCTCGCCCTCGATGCCTGGCACGACGGCTGGCAACAGGCGCGCGAGCAGGGCGGTCCGGCCGCCGCCAGTGCTTGGTTGGCACAGCTTCCCCCGCCCAGCGACTGGCCACCGCTAGCTGCCCGCCACGAGCGGCAGCGACTGTCCCTGGCCCGGGATCTGGAGCGCGCCGGCGAGAATGCTCAGGCACTCGCCCTCTACCGCACCTGCCAGCGGTCGCCCGCCCGCGAGCGGCAGGTACGCCTGCAGTTGGTCGCAGGGGCGCTCGCCGAAGCCGAGCGACTGCTTGCCGAGATGGAAGCGGCGCCGCAGGACGAGGAGGAGCGCGCCGTCACCCGGCCGCTCAGAGACAAGCTCTGCCGGCTTCGGGGTGAGAAGGTGACGCGCCATCGCCGGCCGACCCACCCGACCTGGTCACTGGCCCTGCCCTCCTGGCCGGGCCGGGTCGAGGAGGCCACCCTGGCCGCCCTGCACGCCGACGGCTGGCAAGGCTTCTGGTGCGAGAATGCCCTTATCAACGGCCTGTTTGGCCTCGCCTTCTGGGACATCATCTTCAGTCCCCAACCCGGCGTCTTCTTCAACCGCTACCAGCGCGCCCCGGCTGACATGTTCTCCCGCCGTTTCGGCGAGCGGCGCCAGGCCCTCATCGACACCCGGCGGCAAGCCTTGGCCACCCAGGTAGGCTGGGATGCGCTGCTGGATCGCTATGATGAGAAGGTCGGCACGCTCAACGCCTGGGTCGAGTGGGAACGCCTGCCGCGAGCGTTGCTGGAGTTGGCCCTGCGCCACATCCCCCTGGCCCACCGGCTCGCCATGCTGGATCGCCTCTGTTTCGATCTGCGCGGCAACCGCAGTGGTCAACCCGACCTGGTGCTGTTTCGCTCCGACCACTACTGCCTGGTGGAGGTGAAGGGGCCCGGCGACGAGTTGCAGCCCCATCAGGTCCGCTGGCTGCAACACTTTGCCGCCTGTGGCATACCCCACGCCGTGGCGCGTATCGAGAAAGAACAATAAAACGCTTCTGTCTCAGCCCATTAACCGCCAACTCTCTTTTTGATTAAAAGATGGCCTGACACATGCAGTAGTGATGTGGTGTGTTACCCCCTCAGAGGATCGAGGCCATGTCCATCACAGCTCTGCTCCCCCTTGCCTCCCTGGCCCTCAAGATTGGCGGCGCCCTGTTTAAGGAAAAACCCGCCACGGCTCCCGCACCGGCCGAGCCAAGTCGCGAACCGCTCCCTGCCACCCTGCAAGGGCTGTTTCGCCGCCTGGGGGCGAGCGACCCCAACGGCGAGGCGCAGCGCCCGGCTATCGATCAGTTCATGGGCGAGGTGATGAGCACCCTGAGTAACCGGGCCCCCGGTGTCTCGCTGCGTGATGCCATCGCCCAACTGCAGCAGGATCTGGCACAAGGGGGGGCCGGCGCCGGTGGCGATACCCTGCTGCAATCCTTTGACAGCCTGCGTCAGCAATTGGGGCTTAAAGGAGATCTCAACGGCTTTCTCGACGCCATGAGTCAGACCCTGCCTCGCGGTCGCGGCGAGGGGGTCGGGCGTTTGCTGGCCACCAGCGCGTGAAGAGTTCCTACCCGCAGAAACGGCAGCCTTTAGGCTGCCGTTTCTGCTTGATATGTCAGCAAACGAATCGACCAACCAGGCTCCCAACCGCCTGATGCCTCTCACCCGAGAGGGCCCGCCAGCTCTGACCCCTTCTGAAGCTTGATGCCGATGACTTGCCGCTATCAGGCATAACCAGGAGTCATCACCTCAAGCTACCGCCCCCATCGCCAGATAGCCGATGCGATAAACCTCGGCGCCACTCGGTAGCACCGACGGACAGGATGGGAGCAAGTCCGCCTCCAGCCATTGCCAACGTGACAGATCCCACCCGCACAGCATGGCTGCACCTTGCTGCTCGGCCAGCTTGCTATAGGGCGCGATGCCCGTGCGCCTCAATGTTGCCACTCTCGCTTGGCAGAGGCTCTGCGGGTCCGGAGCCGACAGCAGATGCCAAGTCTCGATATGAGGCCAACCAAACTGTCGGGTGAGGGCCGCGAAGCCTTCACTGATCAAAAAGCGATGCATCGCCTCAGGGGTTTGCCACACATAGAGGGGCGCATAGCGGTTTTCCTGGCTTGGCAGCATGGGATCGTCCACTCGGCTGTATAAGTAGGCCTTCAACAACAGCCCCGGGAAGCCGTCCAGTTTTGCGCCATTCAAGGCAATTCTCTGCTCAATGAGCGCCATGTCGTAGTCCTTGGGCAGAGTGAATCGATAGTGCATGGCAATCATAAGATCCCTCCCAGACCTGCGATAAAACGCCGACCGCCATAACGGGCACTCCCCTTGCCCGGTGAGCTCGAGGTCATCGGATGGTCGGGATGAAGGTCCAACCCTGTGTGCACGGGCCCACCGGAGCGCCACAATGGCGCATAGCGTCTCTCGCTACACCAGATGCAGGGATTCAACGGCATGGTTGAGACTCCTCACCAATAGGCAGGTAGCTCATGGCGGTGACGGCGGCAGGAAATCCGGCGTAGAAGGCGAGATGGGTAAATAGCGCTTCTAACTGCTCACGCGTCACCCCATTTTCCACGGCGAAGTTGATGTGCCACGGCAGCTGCTGAACGCGGCCGAGGGAGGCAAGGGCGGACAGGGTGACAAGGCTTCGCTCACGAGCGGACAAGGCCGGGTGCTGCCAGATATCGCCAAACAGCGTTTCCTGCGCCAGTTGTGCCAGTCTGGGGGCAACCTGTGCCAGGGTGGCGGGATCAAGAATATCCTGGGTCATAGCTATCTCCTTGGTGGATGCAGCTACTCTCTCCCACTGGTACCATTTATAAAATGGCAACATTCAAGACTAACAATCCCGGTTATAAGGACAATGATGCAACCGCTTCCCCTGAGTTTGGATCTCGATGCCCTTCGCAGCTACGTGCTGGGGATGGAGTGCGGCAGCTTTGCACAGGCGGCGCAGCGTCTGTGTCGCTCCACCTCGGCGGTCAGCGCCCAGTTGAAGAAACTCGAGCAGCAATGCGGCACAGCGCTGGTCATGAAACAGGGACGCCATCTCGTCCCCACCACCAGTGGTGAACGCCTGCTTGGGTATGCCAAGCGGCTTCTGGATCTCAATGACGAAGCCCTGCTCGCAGTCAAAGAGGTATCGCTCCAAGGCGAGATCAGACTGGGGGTTCAGGAGGACTTTGGCGAATCTTTGCTGCCCTCGGTGCTGGGCCCCTTCTGCCACCTGCATCCGGCGCTGCGCATGACCACCCGCATCGATCGCAATGCCTCACTGCTGCAAGGGATCAGGCAAGGTGACCTCGACATGGCCCTTGCCTGGCAGCAGCCGGAGGAGAGAGCGGACCCATCCCTCATCGATCTGGTGTCACTCCAGTGGATTGCTCACCCTAATCTGGATCTCGCGTCATTACTGGCGCGTGGTGAACCCTTGCCTCTGGTGCTGTTCGATGCCCCTTGCCTGATGCGCTTGCGGGCCATCAGGGCGCTCGACGACGCCGGTATCCCGTGGCGCATCGCGTTCACCAGTCAGAGTCTGGGGGGGATCTGGGCCGCAGTGCAGGCAGGGCTCGGCATCACGCTGCGCTCAGCGATTGGCATGCCAACCAGCCTCACAACATTGGTCGATGGCTTGCCGCCACCCGGAACCATGGGGGTTGTGCTACTGGCGAAGCACCGCGAGTCTGGTGAGGCCGAGCGCCAACTGCGCCGCCTGCTCACCCAAGCGGTGCGCCAGGCTCATCACCCACTCACGAGTTGAGGCGCCGCCTCGCTCCGAGGTCTGTGCTGGTGTTGGCCGGCACCATGGCCAAAGAACCAATAAAAAACGGCAACCTCAGATTGCCGTTTTCTCTTTCAGTTACCGATCGCAACAGATCAGCATGCTCGCTTGACCAACATGGCCTCGGCGGCGTCCAGTGCGGCCGCGATCTGTTGTGGCGCCACCCCACCCTTGGCGACCCGCTTGGCCAGGGTCGCCTCCAGCTCCAGATTGGGATAGACATCTTCGCCGATGAGCGGGCTGAAGCGGGCGAACTCGTCCAGACTCAACCCCTCGAGCGGCCTCTTCACCCCGATGGCGTAGACCACCACCTCGCCGACGATGTGGTGCGCCTCGCGGAACGGAATGCCCTTGGCCACCAGGTAATCGGCCAGCTCGGTGGCGTTGGCATAGCCGCCCTGGGCGGCGGCCTTGGTGCGCTCAGCGTTGACTTTGAGATCGACCAACACCAGGGAGGCCATGTCGAGGCAGTCGAGCCAGGTATCCAGCGCGTCGAACAACCCCTCCTTGTCCTCCTGCATGTCCTTGTTGTAGGCCAGCGGCAGCGCCTTGAGGGTCATCAGCATGGCCACCTGGGCCCCCACCACACGACCCGCCTTGCCGCGGATCAGCTCCAGCGCGTCCGGGTTCTTCTTCTGCGGCATCAGGGACGAGCCCGAGGTGACCGCGTCGGAGAGCTCGAGGAAGCCCGCCTCACCCGTGTTGTAGAAGATAAGGTCCTCGGCCAGGCGCGACAGATGGGTCATGGACAGCGACGCCACGTGCATCAGCTCCACCACGTGATCCCGGTCCGACACCGAGTCCAGGCTGTTGCGGGTGGCCCCGGCAAAGCCCAGATCGAGCGCCAGCGCCTCCCGATCGATGGCGTAGGCGGTGCCGGCCAGGGCACCGCAACCGAGCGGGCTGGTGTCGAGACGCTTGAGGGCATCGCGCAGCCGGGAGTGGTCCCGCTCCAGCATCTCCACATAGGCCAGGGCCCAGTGGCTGAAGGTGACCGGCTGGGCCCGCTGCAGATGGGTGTAGCCCGGCAGCACTGTGTGCTGGTGCGCGCGCGCGCAGCCGACCAAGCCGGTTTGCAGGGCGGTGATGGAGGCGGCCAGCAGTTCGCCTTGCGCCTTGCACCAGAGCTTGAGATCGGTCGCCACCTGATCGTTACGGGAGCGCCCGGTGTGCAGCTTCTTGCCGAGATCGCCGACCGCGTCGATAAGCTTGCCTTCGACCCAGGAGTGAATGTCCTCGGCGTCGGAGACCAGGATCTGTTCGGGGTCGAGACGCACGCTCACCAGCAGGGCGTCGAGGGCCTGTTGCAGCTTGCCCTGCTCGGCGGCGGTCAGCACGCCCACCTTGACCAGGGCGCGCGCCCAGGCCATGGAGCCCTGGATATCCTGCTCCGCCAGGCGGTAGTCGAAGCGCAGTGAATCGTTGAACTGCTTGAATCTTGCGTCTGCGCCCTGACTGAAGCGCCCACCCCAAAGTGCCATCTGGTTACTCCTGCGAATTGATGAAGCCGTTCTACTTCTTATCGGGGCGGCCCGCACCAGGCCACCCCGTCACCCCTTAACCGTGAGTGTGATCACCCCCGATGGCCATATGCTGCTCCTTCATGGCGCGGATCCGGCTGGCCAGGGTGTAGAGGCGGATAAAGCCTTCGGCGTGGCTCTGGTCGTACACCTCGTCGGCGCCGAAGGTGGCGAAGTCCTCGGAGTAGAGGCTGTTGGGGGACTTCTTCTGGGTCGCGGTGACCTGGCCCTTGTACATCTTCAGCACTACCTCACCGTCGAGATCCTCGGCGATGGCGTTGGCGGAGGCGACAATCGCCTTGCACAGGGGGGTGAACCAGCGGCCGTCATAGACCAGATGAGAGAACTCGGCCCCCAGCTTCTCGCGCCAGGCGCGGGTCGGTCTGTCCAGCACCAGCTCTTCGATGGCGCGCAGGGCCGCGACCATGACGGTACCGCCCGGGGTCTCGTAGCAGCCGCGGGACTTCATGCCCACCATCCGGTTTTCGGTGATGTCGATGCGGCCCACGCCGTGCTTGCCGGCACGCTCGTTCAGGGTCATCAGGATCTGGTGCGGAGTCAGCTTCTGGTCGTCCACCGCCACCACTTCGCCCTTGACGACGGTGAGCTTGACGTATTCCGGCTGATCCGGTGCCTGCTCGGCGGCGACGGTCCACTGCCACACGGCTTCAGACGGCTCGTTCCAGGTGCTCTCCAGCTCGCCACCCTCGGTGGAGATATGCCAGGCGTTGGCGTCGCGGCTGTAGATTTTCTTCAGGGTCGCCTTGCAGGGGATGTTGCGGGCCTCCAGATAGGCCAGCAGATCTTCGCGGGAACGCATGTCCCAGATCCGCCACGGGGCGATGACTTTCAGTTGGGGCGCCAGGGCGGCCACCGCGCCTTCGAAACGCACCTGATCGTTGCCCTTGCCGGTGCAGCCGTGGGAGATGGCGTCGGCACCCTCGGCCAGCGCCGCCTCGACCATGGCCTTGGCGATCACCGGACGGGCCATGGAAGTACCCAGCAGGTAGGTGCCCTCGTAGACGGCACCGGTCTTCAGAGTCGGATAGACGTACTCTTTGACGAACTCTTCGCGCAGGTCCTTGACGATGCACTTGGTGGCGCCGGAGGCGATGGCCTTTTGCTCGATCCCCTCCAGGTCGTCACGCTCCTGACCCACGTCGGCCACAAACGCCACTATCTCGGCGTCATAGTGCTCTTTCAGCCAGGGGATGATGGCCGAGGTGTCCAGTCCGCCTGAGTAGGCCAGTACTATCTTATTGATGCCGCTCATAATCTTTGCTCCTTGAAAGTGAAATCAGTGTTGGCCGCCCAGCAGGGTCAGCAGAATGGCGTTCTGGATGTGCAAGCGGTTCTCCGCCTCATCCATGATGAGGGAGGCGGGGCCGTCCATGACCTGCGAGGTGATCTCGAGCTCGCGATGGGCCGGCTGGCAGTGCAGTACGTGGCGAATGCCGGTGCGATCCAGCAGCGCCTGGTTGATCTGGTACGGCATGAAGAGGTCGGTGACCTGCTCCATGGGGGTGGTGTCACCCATGGAGACCCAAGTGTCGGTGTAGGCCACGTCGAACCCTTCGATGGCGGCGATGTCGTCGCTCACCGCCAGGGTGGCACCGCTCCGGTCGGCCAACGCCTGCGCCTGCTGGAAGATCTGCACGTCCGGGCCGTGCCCCTTGGGGCAGACCAGGGTGACATCGGTGCCGAGGATGGCGCCGGTCAGCAGCAGGGAGTGGCTGACGTTGTTGCCATCGCCCAGGTAGGCCAGCTTCACCTTTCCCAGATCTGAATAATTTTCCGAGATGGTCATAAAGTCGGCGAAGGCCTGGCACGGGTGGTAGAGGTTGCACAGGCTGTTGACCACAGGCACGCTGCCGTGCTCGGCCAGACCAACCAGGGTCTGGTGATCGAACACCCGGGCGACGATGGCGTCGCACCAGCGCGACAGGTTGGCGGCGAAGTCCTTCACCGACTCACGCTTGCCGAGTGCGCCATTCTGCTGATCCAGATAGACGCTGTGGCCACCCAGCTTGGCGATGCCGATGTCGAAGGTGACCCGGGTGCGCAGTGAAGGCTTCTCGAACAGGGTGACGATGCTCTTGCCCGCCAGGGCCTGGCTGTACTTCTTGGGATGGGCCTTGATGGCCTTGCCCAGGGCGATGAGGGCCAGCAGTTGGGCCTGGTCGAATTCGGTGCCGGTCAGAAGATGCTGCATGGGCGTGATCCTTTTACAGGGTAACCTTGGTGCCGACGGCGCCGCCCGAGAGCAGCTTGTGCAGCAGATCCGGGTAGCGCCAGCTGGCCACCGCCACCGGCTTGCCGAGGGTCTCTGCCGCGTGCAGCGCCGCCTTCACCTTGACCGCCATGCCGTCGGCGATGACCCCCTTCTCCATCAGATCCAGGGCGGTGGCCTTGTCGAGTTCGGGTACCAGCTTGCCCTTGCCATCCAGGATGCCGCTCACATCCGACAACATCACCAGATCGGCGCCGAGCGCCTCGGCGATGGCGGTGGCGGCCTGATCGGCGTTGACGTTCATCAGCTGTCCCTCTGCCGTGATGCCGATAGAGCTCACCACCGGCAGGAAGTCCTGGGCCAGGATCCCCTTGAGCAGGCCCGGGTTGCCCGGCTGGCAAGCCCCCACGGCGCCGAGTTCCGGGTCGAGCTGGGTCACCTGGCACAGGCCGCCGTCGGCCAGGCACAGCCCCACGGCCGGGATGCCGGTGGCGATGGCCTTGGCCATCATCTGCTTGTTGGCGGTGCCCGCCAGGGCGCCGGCGATATAGGGGATCTGGTCGAACGGGGTGACCCGCAGACCATGCTTCTTGGTGGAGGTGAGACCCAGGCCCTTGAGCAGGTCATCCACCAGACAGCCGCCGCCGTGCACCAGCACCAGGGGTCTGTGCTGCTCGTCGAGGAAGCCCTTGAGCGTTCCGAACAGGGCGGTCAGCGCCTCCTCGCTCTCGAGCAGTGCGCCACCGAGCTTGATCACCAGAGTCTGCTTGTTCATCTCTTTCATCCTTATTGAGATCAGGAGACCAGGCCGCAGCCCGCGTCGAAACCGTACTTGAGGTTGATACATTGAATCGCCTGGGAGGCGGCGCCCTTGAGCAGGTTGTCGATGGCGCTGAACACCACCAGCATCTTGCCCTGCTGCTGCCAGGCCAGGTCGCAATAGGGGGTGCCGGCGACACCGCGGACTGAGGGCGCGCTGCCGGTCAGACGCACCAGCGGCTTGCCGGCGTAAGCCTCCCGATAGGCGGCCTCGACCTGCTCTGGGGTCACGTCATCGGCCAGCTGCACATAGAGGGTAGCCAGAATGCCGCGCACATAGTTGCCAAGATGCGGCTGGAACAACACCTCGCACCCCAGGTGGTGGCTGATCTCCGGCTGGTGCCTGTGATTGAAGGTGCCGTAGGGATTGAGGCTCACCTCGCAGAAGCTGGTGGTGAGGGAGGCCTTGCGCCCGGCACCGGAGACACCGGAGACGGCGTTGATGATGGGCAGGCTGCCGGCCGCGATAAGGCCCTTGGCCATCAGCGGCTTGAGGGCGCACAGCGACGCCGTCGGGTAGCAACCCGGCACGGCGATAAGCGTCGCCCCCTGAATGGCCTCGGCGTTCCACTCGGCCAGACCATAGACCGCCTGATCCAGCCATTCGGGGGCGGCGTGGGAGAAGCCATAGAACTGCTCGTAGAAGCCATCCTGTTTGACCCGGAAGGCGCCGGAGAGATCGAACACAGTCACCCCCTTGGCCAGCAGCTTGGGCGCCAGATCGGCGCTCACCTCGTGGGCGGTGGCCAGCAGCACCAGATCGGCCTGGGTCAGGATGCGGCTCATCCCCTCCTCATCCAAAGGCAGCAGGGGAAGGTCGACCCTGCCGAGCCACTGGGTATGCAGGGCCGAGAAGGGCTTATGGGCATCCTGGCTGCCGGCGGAGACATAGAGAGCGCCGAGAGTCAGCTGGGGATGGTTGTGTACCAGTGCGGCCAGTTCGGCACCTGCGTAGCCACTGGCACCGACGATTACGGTGTTGAGCATCATTCAATCCGGTTTTTGTTAACTTGCGGGCGCAGCGGAACGCTGCATAAGGATGTCGGGGCCGGCAACCGCCCCTCGAGAGAAGGGGGCTCAGGCGATGGTGCGTCGTCGGTTGATAAACAGGTGACAGAACATGGGGTTTCCCTTACAACTAGAGCCTCATCCACGGGAGAAGAAAGAATATTCATTCACTCCCAGCGCATGAAAATGTTCTATCAAAATCCCGGAGGGGGCGCAAGGAGCTTTTATGGCCAACATGGATTTTTTTTCACTTTATAAGAATATTATTGCGATTCCCTCCATCAGCAGCACTGACAGCAAGTGGGATCAGAGCAATGAGGCGGTGATCCGGCTGCTGGCCAACTGGTTCACCGCCCTGGGGTTTAGGGTCGAGGTGACCGCACTGCCCGATCTGCCGGGCAAGTTCAATCTGGTGGCGACGCTGGGCGAGGGAGAAGGCGGGCTACTGCTGGCCGGCCACACCGACACTGTGCCGTTTGACGAGGGGCGCTGGAGCAAGGACCCGTTCAAGGTGACCGCAGAGGGCAACCGCTTGTACGGGCTGGGAACCATCGACATGAAAGGCTTCTTCGCCTTTATCGTGGAGGCGCTCAAGGAGATAGACCTCACCCGGCTCAAGAAGCCCTTGCGCATCCTCGCCACCGCGGATGAAGAGACCACCATGGCCGGCGCCCGCGCCATCGCCGCCGCGGCCGAGCTCAAGCCAGACTACGCGGTGATCGGCGAGCCGACCGGTCTGGTGCCCGTGGTGGCCCACAAGGGCCACATGTCGGAGGCTATTCGCATCACAGGCAAGAGTGGCCACAGCTCGGACCCGGCCAACGGGATCAACGCCATGGAGATCATGCATCAGGCCATGGGGCAGATCCTCGGCCTGCAGCGCACCCTCAAGGAGCGCTACGCCGACCATCGCTTCGCGGTACCCCAGCCGACCCTGAACCTCGGCTACATCCAGGGCGGCGATAGCCCAAACCGCATCTGCGGTTGCTGCGAGCTGCACATCGATCTGCGCCCCACCCCGCAGGTGGGTCCCGATGAGCTGATGGGCATGCTCAAAGAAGCCCTCTCCCCCATCGAGATCCACCAGCCCGGCTGCCTGCACCTGCGCCACCTGCACGAGCCCATCCCCGCCTACGCCTGCGGTGAGGACTCCGATCTGGTGCGCGAGGCCGAGCGGGCCAGCGGACGACGCGCCGAGAGCGTCAACTACTGCACCGAGGCTCCCTTTATCCAGCAGCTCGGCTGCGAGACGATCGTGCTCGGCCCCGGCCATATCGCCCAGGCGCACCAGCCGGATGAGTATCTGGATCTCTCGTTTGTGGAGCCGACCAAGCAGGTGCTGCAACACCTGGTCCGCCGCTTCTGCCTGTAGGAAAGTTACACAATGTGGCACCGCGGTAGAGAGAAGCGAAATACATCTTCGCTATCGCGCCCTTATTTGACCTTACGCAGGAGACACGGGTAGATTGTCCCCATAAGATGAGGGACCGAATGTTGTAATCACACAACGTCGAAGATGAGCTGTTCCCGCCATGAATCGGCGGGATAGATCGGCAATAAGGATGTGGAATGAACGAAAAGTACGCCGCGCTACGCGCCAATGTGGGTCTGCTGGGCCAACTGCTCGGCAAATCCATCAAGGATCACAAGGGCCAGGCCTTTCTCGACAAGATCGAGACCATTCGCCAACTGGCCAAGTCCTCCCGCAAGGGTAACGAGCAGGATCGTCAGTCGCTGATCGATACCCTGCAGACCCTGAGTGATGAAGAGTTGCTGCCGGTGGCGCGCGCCTTCAGCCAGTTCCTCAATCTGGCCAACGTGGCGGAGCAGTTCCACACCATCTCCCGCAGCTTTGCCGATCAAACCGGCGCCTCTGACCCCCTCGAGCAGCTGTTTACCAAGCTCAAGGCCTCCAACCTCTCCCAGGAGGCGATCATCCAGGCGGTGCGCGAACTCGACATCGATCTGGTATTGACCGCTCACCCCACAGAGGTGACACGCCGCACCCTGATCCACAAGCATGTACAGCTCAACGACTGCCTCGAGGCCCTCGAGCTCTCCGACCTGCTCCCCCAGGAGCGGGATCGCCTGATCAACCGGGTCGAGCAGCTCATCAATCAGGCCTGGCACACCAACGAGATCCGCGAGCAGCGCCCCACTCCGGTGGATGAGGCCAAGTGGGGCTTCGCCGTCATCGAGAACAGCCTGTGGCCGGCCATCCCCGAGTTTATGCGTCGCCTCGACGAGCAGCTGCAACAGCATCTGGGCGTTCGCCTGCCGCTGGACGCCGCGCCGGTGCGCTTCACCTCCTGGATGGGGGGCGACCGGGACGGTAACCCCTTCGTCACCGCCGAAGTGACCGCCAAGGTGCTGGAGCTGGGTCGCTGGATGGCGGTCAGCCTCTTCTACAAGGAAATCAAGGAGCTCACCTCCGAGCTCTCCATGAGCGACTGCAACGACGAGCTGCGCGCCCGGGTCGGCGACCATAACGAACCCTATCGCGTGGTGATGCGCGAGTTGCGCGAGGCCCTGCGCGAGACCAAGGAGTACCTGACCGCCAAGGTGCAAGGGCAACAGAGCGAGAGCCGCGACCTGGTCCGCACCACGGCCCAGCTGCGCGAGCCCCTCGAGCTCTGCTATCGCTCCCTGCACGCCAGCGGCATGGGCAACATCGCCGACGGCATGCTGCTCGACGTGCTGCGTAAAGTCGCCTGCTTCGGCATTCATCTGGTCAAGCTCGATATCCGTCAGGATGGTGAGCGCCATGCCCAGGCCCTCTCCGAGCTCACCCGTTATCTGGGGATCGGCGACTACGCCGAGTGGAGCGAAGAGGACAAGCAGGCCTTCCTGCTGACCGAACTCAACTCCCGCCGCCCGCTGATCCCGGCCGACTGGGAGCCGAGCGCCGAAACCCGCGAGACCATAGAGACCTGCCGCGTCATCGCCGCCAACGATCCCGATGCCTTCGGCATCTACATCATCTCCATGGCCGGCGCCCCCTCCGACGTTCTCTCGGTGCAGCTGCTGCTCAAAGAGGCGGGCTGCAAGTTCCGCATGCCGGTCGCCCCCCTGTTCGAGACCCAGGAAGACCTGATGGCCGGCACCGCCGTGATGGAGCGCCTGCTCTCGGTGGACTGGTATCGCGGCTATATCCAGGGCCGCCAATACGTGATGATCGGCTACTCGGATTCGGCCAAGGACGCGGGCATGATGGCCGCCGGTTGGGCCCAGTACGCCGCCATGGAATCCCTGGTCGCCCTGGCCGAGGCCAACAAGATCCGCCTCACCCTGTTCCACGGCCGCGGCGGCACGGTGGGCCGTGGTGGCGCCCCGGCGCATCAGGCGATCCTCTCCCAGCCCCCTGGCTCCCTGCGCGGCGGCCTGCGGGTGACCGAGCAAGGGGAGATGATCCGCTTCAAGTTCGGCCTGCCCAAGGTGGCCATCACCAGCCTGGCCCTCTATACCAGCGCCGTGCTGGAGGGCAACCTGCTGCCCCCGCCCAAGCCGAGAGAGGAGTGGCGCCAGGTGATGGAGCTGCTGGCCACCGTCTCCTGCGATCACTACCGCAGCGTGGTACGTGGTCATCCTGACTTCGTTCCCTACTTCCGCGCCGCCACCCCTGAGCTCGAACTGGGCAAGCTCCCACTCGGCTCCCGCCCTGCCAAGCGCAAACCCAACGGCGGCGTCGAGAGCCTGCGCGCCATCCCCTGGATCTTCGCCTGGACCCAGAACCGTCTGATGCTGCCGGCCTGGCTCGGCGCCCACAAGGGGCTGCAGCAGGCGATCGACGAGGGCAAGCTCGAAGTGCTGGAAGAGATGAGCCGCCAGTGGCCCTTCTTCCGCACCCGCCTCGAGATGCTGGAGATGGTGTTCCTCAAGGCAGACGCCTGGCTCGCCGAGTACTACGACACCCGTCTGGTCCCCGCGTCCCTCTGGCCCCTCGGTCAGCGGCTGCGTCAGGAGCTCGCAGACTCCATCGCGCTGGTGCTGCAACTGCGCCCGCAGGGCGGCCTGCTCGACGACCAGCCCTGGACCCAGGAGTCGATTCGTCTGCGCAACCCCTACACGGATCCCCTCAACGTGCTGCAGGCGGAGCTGCTGAACCGCTCCCGCCGCGATCCGGACACCCTGCATCCCGAACTGGATCAGGCGCTGATGGTCACCATAGCCGGCATCGCGGCCGGTATGCGCAACACGGGTTGATGGCTGGCAGGCCGCAACGCACATAGAAAAGGGCGCCGGATTGGCGCCTTTTCAATTTCTACTACCTGCGGCCAGCCTGGCCCCTTCGCTTATGGCACGCCATGGAGCACCCACATGGAACCACAAGAGCCCATTGTGCCGAATGCCGAAACCTGTTTATCTGACGGACGGTGCTCCGGGCCTGGCCCGAAGGATAAGCACGCCCCGGCACAGTGCCCGGTCCGGACGGAGCGGTGAGGGGCATCCTGGGGGTGGCTCACCACGACTGACCCGCCCGTTTCAGTGAGCAATGATGTTGATCTTCTAAGGGAATGCTATCGATGCACATCACCATCCGCCCCGTCGCCCGTGACGACTATGCTCAGTGGCGTCAGCTCTGGGACGGCTATAACGCCTTCTATGGCCGCGAAGGGGACACGGCCCTGCCCGAGCCGATCACCCAGATGAGCTGGGAGCGCTTCTTCAATCCGAGCGAGCCGGTGCACGCCCTGGTCGCCGTCGAGGACCAGACCGTCATCGGCTTGGTCCATTACCTGTTTCACCGTAGCACGACCCGGCTCCATGACGTGTGCTACCTGCAGGACCTGTTCACCGAACCGCAGCATAGGGGCAGGCGCATCGGCCGCCGGCTGGTCGAGGCCGTCTACGCCGCCGCGCGGACGGCAGGCAGTGGCCGCGTCTACTGGCAGACTCAGGCGACCAATGTCGCGGGGCGTGCTCTCTACGATCAGATAGCTCGCCATGGGGGTTTTATCGTCTATTCCCACGAGCTCTAGTCCTGTGACTAGCCTGGCCCCTTATGACCAAGGGCGCCTTAACGGCGCCCAGTGTTGTTTCGCTTACCCCCATCTCGGTGCTTGCGCCCTTCCGGGCGTTACACTGAGGCATTTTTTCACCTGGACGAAGGACCGTCTTGATGACACTAACGCTGCGCTACGAACCCCTCCAATCCCATCACCTCAAGGCGCTGGCCGAGGTGCTGATGTCTCCTGCCGTCTACCAGCATATCGGGGGGGAGGTCCCTCCGTTGCACCAGTTTACGCTGGGCCTGGAACGCGCCATTGCCGGGCCACCGGCCCACTGCCAGGATCAACGCTGGCTAAACTATCTGGTTCGTTCGGAATCTGGCGCCATCTTGGGCCGGCTGGAGGCCACCATTCATCACCAGATCGCAGAGGTTGCCTTCCTACTCTCACCCGACTATTGGGGGCGCGGCATCGGTACTCGGGCATTAACCTGGCTGCACGATGAAATCTATCGAGTGAGCGGTGTGCGTGAATACTGGGCGACCACAGTCCATGACAATCTGCGCTGCCAGCATCTGCTGACCCGCTGTGGTTACCAAGGCTGCGCCGTGCCGACACACCCATTGTTGAGCTATGACGAGGGTGACCTGGTATTCAGATACATCATGGCAGTCTGACCCACCCAATCGCCCCGCCAAGCCGGTGATAAGACATAGCCCGGCGGCAAAAGACAACTACCCATACAAGGCGTAAAGAGCAGCCGCGCAGCGCTTGTCGCCCCCACCGTATTCGGGCATGTTAATCGTCGATTGGGTTGCAAAGCCGGCAGGCATGAGGCGGCGAGTTCGGGCCGGAACGAGTGAGATACGGGTTGGCCCCCCTGACCTGGGATCACACAGGTGGCATTAAGCCGAGCATGTTGAAATAAGGAACATTAAAACATGGTACTGGAAATATTGATGGGCACCCCTGCATGGGTTTTTGGGCTGTTTATTGTCTTGGTAATGTTAGGATTTGAGCAGTCTAAAGGAAGAACCATCTCTCGTGGACTGATTATCCCACTGCCTGCAGGCATGATCTTACTCTCACTCGCAGGCATCTCTTCCAGCTTCGGCGTGTCGCCCATCACGATTGGCCTCTGGGGGGCGTCGCTTGTGATTGTCACTCTATTTTCCATCAAATATCTGCCCGTTAAAGGCGTTCGGCCTGATGCCGGGACCGACAGAATCATTGTTGATGGAAGCTGGCTGCCTCTTGTCTTGATGATGGCCATATTCTTCACTAAATACTTCGTTGCCGTGTTTACCATCATCCAACCAGGCATAGTGACAAGCACCCAGTTCACTCTGGCATGCTGCATTGTCTACGGCATATTTAGCGGGATATTTTCGGCAAGAGCCATCAGCATGTGGAAAGCAGCAAACTCACCGGCGTGAATACGGCCTGCGTCATGCCACATGATCGAGGCATGGCCGCATCGGGTGGGCGGCAGTAAAACGACGCTAACGATATTGGGCCTCAATGCGGGTCAACTCGCCTCGCTCTCGCAGTTGATGCAATACGCGCTCAAAGTCTTCCGCCCGGTTTTTAAAACGCGAGTGATCACCGATACAAAGGTGGAAGGTCGTGACGTCGAGTCGCAAGGGGAGCTCAACAATGCGGTCATCTAAACCCAGTTGTTTGAGTTTGAACCAGGCGACCAGGGGGTCGGTGATCATCAGATCGCCACGCCCTGCGGCCAACATCTGAAATACGTTGTCCACGTTCTTGGTCAGATGCACTTTAAACCCTTGCAGATGCACCTTACCCCAGCCATTGCCTATGTAATCGAGGATGACGAAACGCTTGAACTCCGCCAGGGTACGAGCCTGCTGCAGCTGCGCGAGGTCGGGATGAGCGGCCCCGGTGAACAGGGTCAATACGGTCGTCGTGACCGGCTCTTCGACTACCCGGGTAAACTGCCGCCGCTCACGGGTCGTCACCGAGACGAACCCGTCGGCTTGTGCGAAGCGGACCAACTTCTGGGCTCGCTGCCACGGATAGCCTTGATGCGTCACCCGAATCCCCAACTCATCGGCGGCGCGGTCCATGACATCGACCATGATGCCGCGCATCTTGCCTTGGTCATCGCGCCAGGAATAGGGCGCAAAGTCATCGAAATAAACCATGCGAAGGGTGGACTCAGGGGCCCCCAGCACCGCACGGCAAAACAGCAGGCCAGACAGGGCAAGCCACCAAACTACAGGTCTCATGTCCTGATTCCCCTCTTATCACCACCATGTAGCCAGGAGCCGTTCATACCCCTGCCGAGACTCGCTGGCTACACACACGGTGGTTAGTCTGGCACGCGCCGAGCCCATCCAGCAATGCACAGAGAAAGAGAAGAGGGTCATCCCCTTCTCGCTCCGCTCATGCGACCTCGGGTCACATGGTGAGATGGGGCATGGACAGAGGCGTTCGACCGAACGCCTCACTCTGATTCAGGCGGGTTCCAGAAGAGATGAGCAATCGATACGCGTCACCTGCCCCGCCTCTATGATGAAGAAGGCATCCTGGGGTAGATCCTGCTGCCAGGTCACGGTCTCATCCAGCCCAAGCAGCATGCCCCTCAGCACAATGCCGGTCAGGCCGTGGCTTACCACCACCACGTCGAGATCCTCGGGCAGATCGGCCAACCAGTCGGCCAGACGCGCCCTTACCCTGTCGATAGAGTCGCCGCCGGGGGCCGCCAGATACCAGTCTCGGCGATCGCGCAGCTCGGGATGAGCGGCCATCAGCTCGGGGACGGTTTGTTGCTCCCACTCCCCCAGCGAAAACTCCCGCACCCTGGGCTCGGGGTGGATCAGCTCGGCCGGATGCCCCAGCTCGGCGCACACGATCGCGGCGGTTTGCATCGCCCGCCCAAGATCGCTGGCATAGACCCGGTAGGGGCGCCCGGTCAGGCACTGCGCCAGACGCGCGCCGACCGCTCGGGCCTGCGCCTCACCTCGCCCGGTCAGGGGCGAGTTGCAATGCCCCTGCAGTTTTTGCTCGGCATTGAACCGCGTCTCGCCATGCCTAAGCACCATGATCCTTCTCGTCACTCGTTTCTCCTGTCATGCCGTGTGGAAGGTGCACGCTAGCGCAGGCACATCACGAGTGCAAAAAGCGCGTTTTGAGTCATAAACGACCCGGTGGCGCCAGGGACAACGCACGGCAGAGCGCGCGCAGACAGCACTAGTGCCGGGTGGTCTTGCCCGCGCCGGCATGATTCTGGGAAGCCGGGCGCTCGGTGCCGTGATTGATCTGCGCCTTGAGATAGTCGAGCAAGGCCTGCTCGGCACCATTGGGAGTACGACTAAAACCTATGTAGAGGTGGCGATGGAGGGGATAGGCGGGATTGAGGCGCCGATCCGGCTGCAGAGGAGACTCGCCCTCCAGCGTGAGCATGCCGACCCCGCTGAGCGCCTCACGCTGTAGCCTGCCGAGGGAGAGCCACCCCAGCCCCTGCGCGTCATCCGCCACATTGGCGATCACCAGCTCGGGAGTGCGCTGGGTGTGAAGCGTCTGTGGGCTGCCGGTTGCCCCGAAAAACTGACGAACATAATGCATGGTCGCGTGGTTGACCCCCAGGCTGTAGAGCACCACAGGGCGGCCATCCGGCCAGCGCGCCCCCGGTTGCAGCAGCGCTTCGAGCTCCTTGAGGGTCAAGGCCCGCAGCGGGTTGCGCCGGTTGACCAGAAAGACCACGGCATCGCTCCCGATACGGCTGAGATAAGGTACCGGATGAGCGGGAAAAGGCTCCGAGAGCATGATGCCACCGGGCCACTGCTGCGTACGCACCAAGGCCGGCAGGCTCCCCGTCACACGCAGTTTAAGCCGATGACCTGTGCTCTCGGTAAACCCCGCCTGATAAGGCTCGATGAGGCTGGCGACCGTGTCGGAGCCAATGAGCTCGACCTCATCGGCCCATGCCAACATGCCCCCCAACAGGGTGAGTACCAACCAGAGTGCCTTCATCTGTGACCTCCCCGCCCGTTTATCTTCAGTATAAAGGGTACCCGACGATTGACGGCGAGCCTTGCCTCACGCCTTTGGCAGGCGCAGACTGTGTGGCCTTGTCTTGCACCAAGGAGACCACCATGACCCCTGCCATCAAGCTGCTCGAGAAGCTCAAGATCCCCTTCACCCTGCACCCTTATGAGTGCGAGGCTCACGACGACTTCGGCAAGCATGCGGCTAGCCAGTTGGGGCTGCCAGAGGCGCAGGTGTTCAAGACCCTGATCGCGCACCACGACAAGCAGGCGGTGGTGGCCATAGTCCCGTCCTCTGGCATGTGCAGCCTCAAGCAGCTGGCCAAGGCCACCGGGCTCAAGAAGGTCGAGATGCTCTCCCCCGCCGAGGCCGAGAAGCTCACCGGCTATAAGGTGGGGGGGATCAGCCCGCTGGCCCAGAAGAAGCGCCTGCCCACTGTGCTCGATGCCTCGGCCCTGCAATTTGACACTGTGCTGGTGAGCGGCGGCAAGCGCGGCCTGTCGGTCGGGGTGTCGCCCCGCCAGATGCAGGAGCAGATGGGCTGGCTCATCGCCCCCATCGGCGAGTAGCCCGGCGCACAAAAGCCTCTCCCCAACGGCTTAGCCCCCCTCCGGAATTGGCTAGAATCAGGGCAGTCGCCGTGGAGTTTCGACCATGACCCCATACCCGCTCTTGCTGCTGATACTACTGCTCTGCTCTCGGGCTGCCATGGCCGTGGTCACTTTCACCTATATCGGCCCCGAGAGCGACAAGGATCCCCGCCAGACCTATGACAGGGATCTGCTGCAGCTGGCGCTGGAGAAGAGCCGCCCCGAGTATGGCCCCTATCTGCTGGTGCCAACCCCCCCCATGAACCGGGATCGCATTCGCCTCAGCGTGCGCCAGAACCGCTATCCCAACCTGTTTGCCATGGACAGCTGGAGCAACCAGGTGAACGTCGAGCAGGTGCACTATGTTCCCTTCCCCATCCATCTGGGGCTGACCGGCTATCGCATCTGCTTCGTCAATCCGGACAAGGCCGAGGCCGTGGCCCGTGTCCGTAACCTGGAGGAGGCCAAGGCCTTCCTCCATGGCCAGGGCCATGGGTGGCTCGATGTGGAGATACTGCGCAATGCCGGGTTTCAGGTGGTGGAGCGCGCCGAGTACGAAAAACTCTTCCTGATGGTGGCGCGGGGGCGCATCGATCTCTTCTGTCGCGGGGTGAGCGAGCTGCAACGGGAGTGGCAAAGCCATGCCGATCTGCCCGGGCTGACCGCCGATCCCCACCTGCTCTTCTACTACCCCCTACCCCGGGTATTCTTTACCCATGTCAGCAACCGGGAAGGGCTCAGCCGCGTGCGTCTCGGGCTGGAGCGAGCCTGGCGCGACGGCTCACTCCAGGCGCTGTGGCGTCAGACCTTTGGTCCCTCCATCAAGGCGGCCCACCTCGATCAACGGCTGCTCATCCCCCTCGAGAACCCCTATCTCAAGGGGATCGGCTTCGACTACCGGCGCTACTTCTACAATCCGGCCACCGATCGCTTCGGCGACGTCAAATGAACAAGGGCGCCCTCAGGCGCCCTTGTTCTTGCTTGGCCTCACAGGCTGGCACAGATCTGCCAGAGATCGTACTGGATGGCCGCGGCCGTCACCTCGCGCCCCGCCCCCGGCCCCTGGATCACCAGCGGATTGGTGCGATAGCTGTCGCTCTCGATGGCGAAGATGTTGTCGCAGGGCAGCAGGTTGGCGAACGGGTGGTGCGGCTCCAGGCTCTCGAGGCCGACCCGCGCCTTGCCATCGTGCTCGAAGCGAGCCACGTAGCGCAGCACCTTGCCGAGGCGCCTGGCGCTCTCGAACGCGGAGAGGATGGGGCCATCGAGCTCCTTGAGTCGGTCCATAAACTGATCCGGACCCAGCTTGCGCAGGGGCACAGGCACCAGGTTCTCCAGCTCGATGTCGTTGGCGTCTATCTCATAGCCCGACTCCCGGGCCAGGATCAGCAGCTTGCGACGCACGTCCTGTCCGGAGAGATCCTCACGCGGGTCGGGCTCGGTCAGGCCGTGCTGCCACGCCTCCTCCACCAGTTCGGAGAAGGGGCGGCAACCGTCGTACTGCTGGAACAGCCAGGAGAGGGTGCCGGAGAAGATGCCCGAGACCCCGTGAATGCGATCGCCGCTCTGGCGCAGCATCTGGATGCTGGACTGCACCGGCAGACCGGCACCCACGGTGGCGTTGTAGCGCCACTGTACCTGGTGATCGCGGCAGCTCTGTTTGACCCGCTGGTAGAACTCGCTCTCGGCGGCGCCGGCAAACTTGTTGGCGGCGATGAGGTGGATGCCAAGCTGGGCCAGATCCGGGTAGTAACGGCTCACCGTCTCGCTGGCGGTGAGATCGAGCGCAATCAGGGCATCGAAGCTGTGCTGTTCGAGCTGGCCGAGCAGCTCGGGCCAGATCAGCGGCGCCGGGTTGCTCGCCTCCTGCACCCGCAGCGGGTCGAGCCCCTCCTCGTCCAGCCAACCCCCTTCCGAACCGTAGACGCCGTAGAGGGTCAGGGCCAGGTTGAGCTCCTGTTCGAGACGCTGACGCTCGCGGTTATAGAGGCTCAACCAGTGACCGCCGATGTTGCCCTTGCCAAAGACGACCAGGCCAACTCGGGTCGGGCGGCTGAACAGGGCCCCGTGCAGGGCGATGAGCAGGGGCTCGAGCACGATCTGGCGCAGCACAGCCACCAGGCTCAGGCTATCTTTCGCCGCCTGCACAAACTCGACCGGTTGATCCGCGGTGAGCTGATAGAAGCGGTGACACTGCTCCGCATTCTCGGTCACGCCGGCGCCCACCAGGGCGACCAGGCTGTAGCCCTCCTTCAGGATCAGGCCGGTGAAGCCCCCCTCCAGCTGGTAGTCGCGCAGCAGGTCATAGGCGCCGCTGGCCACCTCGAGGGTGTAGGCCAGACGCAACATGCGGCGATCCGGCTGGCGCTGGGCGGTGAGCGGTTGAATACGGTGGCGGGCCAGATAAGCCTCGATGGCGGCGGCGGCGCGCTCGAACTCCCCTTCCGGCAGCACCTTGAGCTCGATCAGGGCGATCTGGTCGACCGAGGAGACGATGCGGGCCCCACCGGAGCGCGGCGCCCGGCGCAGTATGTGGGTGCACCCCTCGTCCGGGTTGTAGCTGCAACGCAGGGTGAGGCGCTGACGGCTGTCGACCACCGGCTGCAGGGTGCGCGAGTGAAGCACGGAAGAACCGAGACGGGCCAGCTCGTTGGCCTCGGCCAGGCTCAGACGCTCCAGCAGGCGCGCCTCCTTGACCCGGCGCGGGTCGGCACTATAGACCCCGGCCACGTCACTCCAGATGGTGGTGGACTCGCCGTCGGCCAGCGCCGCCAGCAGGCTGGCGCTGTAGTCGGAGCCATTGCGCCCGAGCAGCAGGGAGCGCCCTTCCAGATCGGCGGCGATGAAGCCGGTTACCACTATGCGGCCATCGTGCTCGGCCAGCCGCGCCTTGAGCAGCTCGCTCGAGAGGGCGTGATCGACCCGGATCAGCGGACCGTCCTCGGCGCGCAGGAAGCTGCGGGCGTCGAGCCACAGGGTCGGATTGCCGCGCTGGGTCAGCAGGGCGGCGAGCAGGCGCGCCGACCACACCTCGCCAAAGGCCAGCAGGCCGTTGCGCTCGAAGCGATCGAACTGGCGCTCCAGGGTGCGGGCTATGGTGCGAAAATCTTCGGCCAGCTGGGCGCGCAGATCTGCTTGCAGATCCCCTTCCAGCAGGCCGTCGATCAGGCTCTGCTGATAGGCGTGCAGGGCGGTGTGGGCCTCACCGGCCGCCTCGTCTCCCCCCTCGGCCAGCTCCACCAACTGGATCAGGCGGTTGGTGGTCTTGCCGGCGGCAGAGACCACCACCAGCTCGTTACCGCCGCTCTGCTGCTCGACGATGGCCGCCACCCGGCGGTAACAGACCGGATCGGCCAGACTACTGCCGCCAAACTTGTGTACATGACGACGCTTCACACTCACCTCTGCGGCCACCGCACTCTCTCCATTTAATACTGTCATTTACGCTTCCACCCTTGTTGCGATCGCCAACGCCTGGGCGAGATCGGCCACCAGATCAGGGCCGTGCTCTATGCCTACCGACAGCCGCAGTAGCTGCCCGCTGATGCCGGCCCGGGCCTGGGCCTCCGGTGTCATGGCCCTGTGAGTCATGCTGGCCGGGTGCGCGATCAGGCTCTCCACGCCACCGAGGGACTCGGCCACCGAGAAACAGCGCAGCGCCCCCAGGAAGGCGCGGATCCCTGCCTCGCCGAGACTGAGCTCGAAACTTACCATAGCCCCGAACCCCGCTTGTTGACGACGCGCAATCTCGTGTCCCGGATGGCTCGGCAGAGAGGGATGATAGATGCATTTGACCCTTTCCTGCGACTGCAAGAAGTCGAGTATCTGACGGGCATTCTCCTCGTGGGCGCGCAGGCGGGCGCCCAGGGTGCGCAGGCCACGCAGGGTCAGGTAGGAGTCGAACGCCCCACCGGTCAGCCCCAGGCAGTTGGCCCACCAGGTGAGGCGCTCGGCCAGCTCGCCGTCGGCGGCCACCACGGCCCCGCCCACCACGTCCGAGTGACCGTTGATGTACTTGGTGGTGGAGTGCACCACCAGATCGGCCCCCAGCGCCAGCGGTTGCTGCCAGAAGGGAGTGAGGAAGGTGTTGTCGACCGCCACCAGGGCACCGGCGCCATGGGCGGCGGCGCAGATGGCGGCCACGTCGACCACCCGCAGCAGCGGGTTGGAGGGGGTCTCGACCCACACCAGCTTGGGCTTCTCGGCCAGGGCGGCCGCGAGCGCGTCGGGGTCACCCTGATCGACAAACTTGACCCGGTAACACCCCTTGGCGGCGAGGTGCTCGAACAGGCGCCAGGTGCCACCGTAACAGTCGTGGGGGGCGATCAGCAGATCCCCGGCCGCGAGCAGTGTGGTGCTCACCAGATGGACAGCCCCCATGCCGGTGGCCGTGATGACGGCGCCTTCGCCCCCTTCCAGCGCGGCCAGGGCCTCGGCCAGGTGGCTGCGAGTCGGGTTGCCGGAGCGGGCATAGTCGTATTCACGGGGCTCGCCGAAGTCGGCGAAGGTGTAGTTGCTGGAGAGGTAGATGGGCGGTACCACGGCACCATGTTGGGTATCGCTCTCGATGCCGATCCGGACGGCCCGGGTTCCCTTGTCACTCATCTGCCTGCTCCTCTCATCCTTGGATGGCATCACACTAAACCAGAGTCACTAAGCCGTCAACATGTCTGGACGTCTAAATGGCTTTGCCGTTGGATTGCCAATGCTATCCATAGGGGTTAAAATTCGCGGTCACGGCCAAATCGAGAACAGGTGAATCATGGGTACAGAGTGGAACGGCGACTACGTCAGCCCTTATGCAGAGCACGGCAAGAAGAGCGAGCTGGTGAAGAAGATCACCGTCTCCATTCCGCTCAAGGTGCTCAAGGTGCTGACCGACGAGCGCACCCGCCGTCAGGTCAATAACCTGCGCCACGCCACCAACAGCGAGCTGCTCTGTGAAGCCTTCCTGCACGCCTTCACCGGCCAACCGCTGCCGAGCGACGAGGATCTGCGCAAGGACAAGCCAGACCATATCCCGGCCGAGGCGCTCGCCATCATGCTTGCGCTGGGTAAAGAGATCGAAGAGTTCGACAACGACTGACGTTTCACCGATAGCAAAGAGGCGACCCCAGGGTCGCCTCTTTCTATTTGTGCCGCCTTAACGGAGCAGGCTGAACAGCAGGGCCGATACCGAGAGGGTGCCGGTGAGCAGGATAAAGCCGTTGGCGAGGCGATGACGCTTGAGGTGGGCCATGGCCGGCACCTTGTAGATAGCGACCACCGGCATGATGAAGAGGATCATGGCGATCACCGGCCCCGAGAGCACCTCCATCAGGCCGAGGATGCTGGGGTTGACCACGGCAGCGCCCCAGATGGCGAAGAACATGAAGGCGATGCCCACCTTGTCGGCGCGATCGCTCGACAGCCCCTGCTTGGCCAGCAGGTTTTGCAGGCTGGCACGTGCACCCAGGAAGTGGCCGAGGAAGGAGGAGGTGATGGCGATGAAGGCGATCAGCGGCCCCAGGGTCACGATAACCGGGTTATCGGTCACGTTGGCCAGATAGGAGAGCACAGAGACGTTCTGCGCCTTGGCGATCGCCAGCTGCTCCGGCGACAGGGCCAGCACACAGGAGAAGACGAAGAAGAGCACGAAGCCGACCAGCATCAGGCTGGTGCGCTGCAGGATCTGGCGGCTCTTCTCTCCGGCGCCGTCACCGTAGTGGCGCTGCTGCACGTTGGCAAACCCGGAGAGGGCCGCGGCGTGGCTGAAGGCAAACACGGTCACCGGCAGGGCCAGCCAGACCGTCTTGGCGAAGTCGAGCCCCTGCAGATCGCTGCCCGCCGGCCACTGCCACTGGGGGATCAGATAGAAGGAGAGGGCCGCCAGGATCGCCGCCAACGGATAGACCATGAAGGCAAAGGCCCGCAGCATCGCCTTCTCCCCCGCCAGCATCACGGCCACCATGAGGAAGACCAGCACGCCCGAGAGCAGCACGCGCGGCGGCATGGCCATGCCGAGCTGGTTCACCATGAAACTCTCGACCGTGTTGGTCAGCCCGACCCCGTAGATGAGCAGGATCGGGAAGATGGAGAGGAAGTAGAGCACAGAGATGAGGCGGCCGCTCACCACCCCGAAGTGCTCCTCGGCCACCTCGGTAAAGTCGGCACCGGGTCGAGAGGAGGAGAGCACGAATCGGGTCAACCCCAGGTGGGCCAGATAGGTCATGGGACCGGCCAGCACGGCAACCAGCAGCAGGGGCCAGATCCCCCCCAGCCCCAGATTGATGGGCAGAAACAAGATGCCGGCCCCGACGGCGGTGCCGAAGAGGCTGATCACCCACTGGGTGTCGCGACGCTGCCAGCGGCTCAGGTTGTCGACCGGAGCTGTGACGGGAGAGGAAACGGAGATATCCATGATAAAACCACAATTAACGCTATTTTGAACTGGGCAGATTGTGGGCTATCGACATTTAATTCTCAAAACGGGGAGGTAACAGATCCCGCTACGGTTTCAGCACCGAGCCAGTGCAGCGTGCAGGGATCGGGAAAAACCCTGAACCATCAATCTAAAAAACGTCATAATCTCAGACTAATAATTCAAATTTTCACCACTACTCAAATTTTTATTTCACAAAAAACTCAATGACCGAATAAAGCTCTCAATTGCCGCCCTTTTGTGCGTCCCTCGTCCCTTTTTAACCTATTGAATACCCAGTCGATTTCAATCCTGCGCCACGAAAAAGGGCGGCCGTTTGGCCGCCCCGTCGGGGTTAAACACGGCGTCGCCGCTGTAGCCAGACCACCAGGGCAAACAGCATGAAGCCGGGAATCCACATGAACTCCTTGCGAACGCGATCCGTGGGCGCCTTGACGCTCAGGATCTGCTGATCGAACTCCAGCCCCAGATCGGCGGCGGTACTGCCGAAGGTGACGCTGTCGATCAGGGTCTTGCCCTCCTGCTCATAGAGCATCAGCCCCAGCTTCTCCAGCCGCTCTTCGCCACTCTTGCCCTCCGGCACCGGCAGCAGCACGGTGAAGCGGCGCACCTTGCCCACCGCATCGGGCCCCTCGAGGCGCAGACGCAGGGTGCTGTCGGCATCCACCTCGCCCAGGGTCTGGGCCAGCTGGGCCGGCGGGGTCTCCCGGTAGGGGTCGTGCACCATGTCCATCCAGAAACCGGGACGGAACAGGGTGAAGGCCACCAGCAGCAGCAGCACGCTCTCGTACCAGCGGCTCTTCACCAGGAAGTAGCCCTGGGTCCCGGCGGCAAAGATCAGCATGGCGATGGTGGCCACGATGAAGATCAGCACGCCGTGGGCGAAGTCCACGTTGATGAGCAGCAGATCGGTGTTGAAGATAAACAGGAACGGCAGCGCCGCGGTACGCAGGCTGTAGTAGAAGGCGGTGATCCCGGTCTTGATGGGGTCGCCCTTGGAGACGGCCGCCGCGGCGAACGAGGCCAGCCCCACCGGCGGGGTCACGTCGGCCATGATACCGAAGTAGAACACGAACAGGTGCACGGCGATGAGCGGCACTATCAGGCCGTTCTGCTGTCCCAGCGCGACCACCACGGGGGCCAGCAGGCTGGAAACGACGATGTAGTTGGCGGTGGTGGGCAGCCCCATGCCGAGGATCAGACTCAGCAGGGCGGTCAGCATCAACATCAGTAACAGGTTGCCCATGGAGAGGAACTCCACCAGATCCGCCAGCACCAGGCCGACGCCGGTCTGGGAGACGGCCCCCACTATGATGCCGGCGGTGGCGGTGGCGATGCCGATGCCGATCATGTTGCGGGCACCGGCGATCAGCCCCTCGCGCAGGTCCACCACCCCATCCATCAGGCTGCCATAGTCGTGCAAACCGTCGGTGCGCAGCCAGTTCAGCAGCGGGCGCTGGGTCAGCAGGATCACCACCAGCATGACGGTGCCCCAGAAGGCCGACAGGCCCGGGGAGAGGCGCTCGACCATCAGGCACCACACCAGCACCACTACCGGCAGCAGGAAGTGCAGGCCGGAGAGCAGCACGGCGCGGGTATCGGGCAGATCGTCCAGCGGCTTGTCCGGGTCTTCCGGCGGCAGCGGCGCATTGCTGGCGGCTATCTTGAGCAGGCCGAGATAGGTCAGCGCCAGCAGGGCGCCCACCACCGGCAGGGCATAGTCACCCAGCGCCGGCTTGAGCCAGCCCAGGCCATAATAGACCGCCATGGAGAGGCCGCTGATGAGCGCCGCGCCGAAGGCAAAGCCGGTCAGGCGTTGCAGCCAGGTGCGCGGATGGCGGCTGCCGATGGGCTGCATGCCGAGTTTCAGCGCCTCAAGGTGCACTATGTAGAGCAGGGCTATGTAGGAGATGGCCGCCGGCAGGAAGGCGTGCTTGATGATCTCCACATAGGGAACGCCGACGTACTCCACCATCAGGAAGGCGGCCGCCCCCATGACAGGGGGCATGATCTGGCCGTTGACCGAGGAGGCCACCTCAACGGCGCCGGCCTTCTCCTTGGAGAAACCGACCCGCTTCATCATGGGGATGGTGAAGGTGCCCGTGGTCACCACGTTGGCGATCGACGAGCCGGAAATGACACCGGTCAGTGCCGAGGCCACCACGGCCGCCTTGGCCGGGCCACCGCGCAGGTGGCCGAGCAGGCTGAAGGCGAGCTGGATGAAGTAGTGGCCGGCGCCGGCCCGCTCGAGCAGGGCGCCAAACAGCACGAACAGGAAGACGAAGCTGGTCGAGACCCCGAGGGCGATGCCGAACACCCCTTCGGTGGTGATCCACTGGTGGTTGGCGAGCGCATGCAGGCTCACCCCCCGGTGCGCCAGCAGGGAGGGCATCCAGGGACCGGCCAGGCTGTAGCCGAGGAAGACGATGGCGATCACCGCCAGGGCCGGGCCGAGGGCACGGCGGGCGGCCTCCAGCAGCAGCGGGATGCCGACGCAGGCGACCGCGAAGTCCAGATCGGTCAGGTTACCCGGCCGCATGGCCAGCTGCTCATAGGCGAGGAAGAGGTAACCGGCCACCAGGGCGCCGATAAGCCCCAGCCCCAGATCCGGCAGCGGCACCCGATCGCGTGGCGAACGCCGGCCGAACGGGAAGACCAGGTAGGCGAGCAGGATGGCAAAGGCCAGATGGATGGAGCGTGACTCTGTGTCATTCAGCACTCCCACCCCCAGCATGAAGGGGAGCGGAGAGGCTATCCAGAGCTGGAACAGGGACCAGACCAGCGCCAGGCCGGCGATCACCCAGCTCATGGAGCCGACCGGCAGGCGGGCCCCCACGTCCTGGGCAATCAGCTCCTCGGCGGAGAGCGCCTCTTGTTGTTGTGTTTGCTGCATAGTGTGACTCTGTAGGTACTGCAATAAATGAGACTCGCTCCCCCGAAGGAGGAGCGAGTCTGGGGCACATCCGAAGCCGCAGCCGGATTACATCCAGCCACGCTCCTTGTAGTAGCGCACCGCCCCTTCGTGCAGCGGGGCAGAGAGGCCCACCTTGATCATGTCGGTCTCTTTCAGATCGGCGAAGGCCGGGTGCAGACGCTTGAAGCGGGTCAGGTTGTCAAACACCGACTTGGTCAGCTGATAGACCACTTCCGGATCTGTCTTGGCGCTGGTAGAGAGCACCGCCTTGCCACCGATGGACGGGGTCGGGTTCGGGCTGCCCTTGTAGAGGCCACCCGGGATCTCGGCCTTGCTGTAGTAGCTCTTCTCGGCCAGCAGCTTGTCGATATCCGGACCTGTGACCGGCACCAGCACGGCATCGGTGGTGGTAGAGGCTTCCTGAATGGCACCGTTCGGATGACCGACGAAGTAGCTCATGGCGTCGATGTTGTTGTCACCCAGGGCAGAGGCCTGCTCGGCGGGTTTCAGCTCGGAAACCAGGCTGAAGGCGGACTTGTCCCACCCCTTCACCTTCATGATCTCCTCGAAGGTATCGCGCTGGCCGGAGCCCGGGTTGCCGATGTTGACGCGCTTGCCCTTCAAATCGTCGAAGCCGGCGATCTTGGCATCCTTGCGGGCCAGTATGGTGAACACTTCGCTCTGCAGGGAGAAGACGGCGCGGATATCCTCCATGGCCCCTTCCGCCTTGAACGGCTCCAGACCCTTCATGGCCTTGTACTGGTGATCCGACTGCATGATGCCGAAGTTGTACTCACCGCTGCGAATGCCGTTGACGTTGGCCACGCCACCACCACTGGCCGGGGCGTTGCACTTGATCTCGTGCGTCTTGGCACCCTGGTTCAGGAAGCGGCAGATGGACTGGCCGGCCACGTAGTAGACGCCGGTCTGACCGCCGGTGCCTATGGTCACGAAGCGCTCGGCCGCCTGGGCCTGAGGCAACAGGCCAAACAGGGCAGCAGAGATGGCGCAGGCCAAGGTTAATCCCTTCATGTGTACATCCTTTTGTTATGGTCTGGAGTGCTCGCCCCGTCGTGAGAGGCGATAGGAATGGATCAGGTGGCTGACACCTGCAAGGGGACGGGACGTAGACAACCTACGGCAAAAGGTGACGACATCCTGTCACAACAATACAACATTCCAAAAATAACCCGATATCCTGGGTCTGATGCAAATATTAATCTGCAAACAGCCGAATATTTATCGAAAAATTTGAAGGGGATCAACCTAACTCTCTTTTCCCCTGTGACCCTGCTCTCGGCACCGGATCGCAATCTGTGCCCTCTTGAATCCAGACCAATACAGAGGGGGCCGCAGCCCCCTCTCATCCTCGTCCTGGCGACCGGCCCTGTCAGCCCACCGGGGTCAGGGTGATGGTGACGCGGCGGTTCTGCGCCTTGCCTTCGGCTGTGCTGTTGCTGGCGACCGGCTGAGACGGGCCCACGCCAGTGGTGGCGATGCGCGAGCCCGCCACGCCGCTGGCGATCAGCTGGTTGGCGACCGCATCGGCACGCTGCTGGGAGAGGCGCATGTTCAGATCGCGCGAGCCGGTGCTGTCGGTGTGACCGACCACGTTGAGGCGGGTCTTGTCGAACTCACCCACCACCATGGCGACGCCGGACAGGGTGTTGGCGCCGGCCGGTTTGAGCTGGGCGCTGGAGCTGTCGAAGGTGACGTTGTTGGGCATGTTGAGGATCAGCTGGTCGCCGCTGCGGGTCACGCTGACGCCAGTGCCCCTGAGCTTGTCGCGCAGCTTGGCCTCCTGCACGTCCATGTAGTAGCCGATGCCGCCGCCGAGGGCCGCGCCGGCGGCCACGCCGGTCAGGATCCCCTTCTTGCGATCGCCCTTGCTGGAGGAGAGAGCCCCCACGGCGGCGCCGGCCGCGGCACCGGCCAGAGAGCCCCAGACCGCCTTGGCGGTCTGCTCTTCACCGGTATAGGGGTTGGTGGTACAGCCGGATACGGCGATGGTCAGTGCCAGAACGGGCACCAGAGTCTTGGCTCGCATGAAAAAACCTCAGATAAATCAGGCCGGCACCGTGCCGGGGCGTCGATTGTAGATCAAGGCTGCGCCACTGTCTGACGCTGGCCTTAACGGTCGTGCCGAATGCTGTTTTTTCGCGCACGCCCCATCTGCGGAGTTGCCGTTCAGGCCCCGGCCAGCCAGTGTAAGAGGCCCCCACTCACGGAGCCCAGACCATGCTATCTCTGCCTAACCCCGCCCTGCTCGTCATCGACATGCAGGTGGGCCTGTTTCACGGCCCGGACGCCCCCCACGCCGGCGGCGCCACCCTGGCCAACATCAATCGCCTGATCCGGACCGTCCACGCGGCCGGCCACCCCGTGCTGGCGGTGCGCCACACCGGACCCGCCGGCAGCCCCATCGCCGAGGGGAGCCCGGCCTGGCAACTGCTGCCCGAGCTGGCCCTGGAGCCCGGCGCCCGGGTGTTCGACAAGCAGCGCCCCAGCGCCTTTAACGGCACCGCCCTGCACGAGTGGCTGAGCGAACTCGGGGTGCGGAGCCTGATCGTCTGCGGCATGAAGACCCAGTACTGCGTCGACACCAGCTGCCGGGCCGGCGCCGATCTCGGCTACGCCGTGGTGCTGGCGAGCGACGCCCACACCTGCATGGAGACCCCGCAACTCGCGGCGAGCGACATCATAGCCCACCACAACGCCACCCTGGCCGGCCCCTTCGCACGCCTGCTCGGCACCGCCGAGATCTGCGCCGCCCTCGGCCACTGAGGCGGGCCTGACAAAACGGGGAGGCCGCAGGCCTCCCCGTTTTTTTACGATCGTCGCCGCCCCTAGGGCGCCGGGGACCAGTCTGCCTGACAGGCCGCATGGCAGGGGCAGCTCACCAGATGATCGTTCACCATCCCCACCGCCTGCATGAAGGCGTAACAGATGGTGCTGCCGACGAAGGTGAAGCCGCGTTTTTTCAGCGCCTTGGACATGGCATCCGACTCCGCTGAGGTGGCCGGGATATCGCCGCTGCCCTGACGCAGGTTGACGATGGGGGCGCCGCCGACGAAGTCCCACAGGAAGTCGACAAAGTCGACACCCTCGGCCTCCATGGCCAGATAGGCGCGGGCATTTTTGATGATCGACGCGACCTTGAGGCGGTTGCGGATGATGCCGGTGTCTTGCATCAGGCGCTCCACGTCGGCCTCGCCGAAGGCGGAGATGGCCACGGGATCGAAGTCGGCGAAGGCCCGATAGTAGCCGGGCGTGCGCTTCAGGATGGTGATCCACGACAGCCCAGCCTGCTGCCCGTCGAGGCAGAGCTTGGCAAACAGTTCACGGCCGTCGCGCACCGGGCGCCCCCACTGCCGATCGTGGTACTCGATGTATTCGGGATCCCGGGTTACCCAGGCACAACGTAGGGCCAATTCGGTGCTCATGTAATTTCGCCTATTATCCGACCATGCCAGACGGTATACTCTTTCGGTTCAATTTCAGCAATTTCGCGCGAAATCCAAGCCATGCAAAAATTCGATGTCAAAACCTTTCAGGGCCTGATCCTGCAGCTGCAGGACTACTGGTCCCGCCAGGGCTGTACCATTATTCAGCCGCTGGACATGGAGGTGGGTGCCGGTACCTCCCACCCGATGACCTGCCTGCGCGCCCTGGGCCCCGAGCCCATCGCCTGCGCCTATGTGCAGCCTTCCCGCCGCCCGACCGACGGCCGCTACGGCGAGAACCCGAACCGTCTGCAGCACTACTACCAGTTCCAGGTCATCATCAAGCCCTCTCCGGACAACATCCAGGAGCTCTACCTGGGCTCCCTGAAAGAGCTGGGGATGGACCCGCAGGTGCATGACATCCGTTTCGTCGAAGACAACTGGGAAAACCCGACCCTGGGCGCCTGGGGTCTGGGCTGGGAAGTGTGGCTCAACGGCATGGAAGTGACCCAGTTCACCTACTTCCAGCAGGTAGGCGGCCTGGAGTGCAAGCCGGTCACCGGCGAGATCACCTACGGCCTCGAGCGTCTGGCCATGTACATCCAGGGCGTCGACAGCGTCTATGACCTGGTCTGGTCTGACGGCCCGCTGGGCAAGACCACCTACGGCGACGTCTTCCACCAGAACGAGGTGGAGCAGTCCACCTACAACTTCGAGCACGCCGACGTGGAGTTCCTGTTCCACTGCTTCGAGCAGTACGAGAAGGAAGCCCAGAATCTGCTGGCGCTGGAGAAGCCGCTGCCGCTGCCGGCCTACGAGCGTATCCTCAAGGCCGCTCACTCCTTCAACCTGCTGGATGCCCGCAAGGCCATCTCGGTCACCGAGCGTCAGCGCTACATACTGCGCATTCGCACCCTGACCAAGGCCGTGGCCGAGGCCTATTACGCCTCCCGCGAAGCGCTGGGCTTCCCGATGTGCCAACGTGGCAGCAACGAGAACAAGCAAGGTTAAGGAACGGACATGGCACAACATACATTTCTGGTAGAGATCGGCACGGCCGAGCTGCCGCCCAAGGCCCTGCGCTCCCTGGCCGAAGCCTTTGCCGACAACTTCAAAGCCGAGCTGACCAAGGCCGATCTGGCCTTCGGCGACGTCGAGTGGTTTGCCTCCCCGCGCCGTCTGGCGCTCAAGGTGTTCGGCCTCGCCGCCGAGCAGCCGAGCAAGAGCGTCGAGAAACGCGGCCCGGCCGTGGCCCAGGCGTTCGATGCCGACGGCAAGCCAACCAAGGCCGCCGAAGGCTGGGCCCGTGGCAACGGCATCACAGTCGAGCAGGCCGAGCGCCTGGTCACCGACAAGGGGGAGTGGCTGGTCCACACCGCCAAGGTCGAAGGCCGTCCGGCCAAAGATCTGCTGGGTGAGCTGGTAGCTTCATCTCTGGCCAAGCTGCCCATCCCCAAGATGATGCGCTGGGGCGACAAGACCATCCAGTTCGTGCGTCCGGTCTTTACCGTGACCCTGCTGCTGGACGGCGACTTGGTGCCCGCCCACATCCTGGGTATCGACTCTGCCCGCACCCTGCGCGGTCACCGCTTTATGGGCGAGCCGGAACTGACCATTGAGTCTGCCGACCAGTACCCGCAGATCCTGCAGGAGCGCGGCATGGTCATCGCCGACTTTATGGCGCGCAAGGCCAAGATCAAGGCCGACGTCGAAGCGGCCGCCGCCGCCTTCGGTGGCGTGGCCGATCTGGACGACGCCCTGCTGGAAGAGGTCACCGCCCTGGTCGAGTGGCCTGTGGTGCTGACCGCCAACTTCGAAGAGAAGTTCCTGGCCGTGCCGGCCGAGGCCCTGGTGCACACCATGAAGGGTGACCAGAAGTACTTCCCGGTCTACGACCGGAGCGGCAAGCTGCTGCCGAAGTTCATCTTCGTCACCAACATCGAGTCCAAAGACCCGAGCCAGATCATCAGCGGTAACGAGAAGGTGGTGCGTCCGCGCCTGTCTGACGCCGAGTTCTTCTTCAAGACCGACCTCAAGCAGACCCTGGCCTCCCGCCTGCCGCGCCTCGAGACCGTGCTGTTCCAGCAGCAGCTGGGTACCGTGCGCGCCAAGGCCGCCCGTATCGAGGCCATGGCCGGCTTTATCGCCGCCAAGGTCGGTGCCGACGTGGGCCAGGCCCAGCGCGCCGGTCTGCTCTCCAAGTGCGATCTGATGACCAACATGGTCAGCGAGTTCACCGACACCCAGGGTGTCATGGGCATGCACTACGCCCGTCACGACGGCGAAGCCGAAGCGGTGGCGCTGGCCCTGAACGAGCAGTACATGCCGCGCTTCGCCGGCGATGCCCTGCCCGCCGGCCTGGTCTCCTGCGCCGTGGCGCTGGCCGACAAGTTCGACACCCTGGCCGGTATCTTCGGCATCGGCATGCTGCCCAAGGGTGACAAGGACCCGTTCGCCCTGCGCCGCGCCGCCATCGGTGCCCTGCGCATCATGACCGAGAAGCAGCTGGACCTGGATCTGGTGGAGCTGGTCGAAGAGGCCGTCAGCGTCTACGGTGACAAGCTCACCCACAAGAGTGTCGTCACCGACGTGGTCGACTTCATGCTGGGCCGCTTCCGCGCCGCCTATCAGGACGAAGGCATAGCTGCCGACGTGGTGCTGGCCGTGCTGGCCCGCCGCCCGACCCGTCCGCTCGACTTCGATCGCCGCGTCAAGGCCGTGAGCCACTTCCGCACCCTGGATGCCGCCCTGGCCCTGGCCGCCGCCAACAAGCGCGTGAGCAACATTCTGGCCAAGGTCGAAGGCGAACTGCCGACTGCCGTCAAACCGGAGCTGCTGGTCGATGCCGCCGAGAAGGCCCTGGCCACCCAGGTTGCCGAACTGCAAGCCGAACTGGCCCCGCTGTTCGCCGCCGGTGACTATCAGGCTGCCCTCACCCGTCTGGCCGCCCTGCGCGAGCCGGTCGACACCTTCTTCAACGAAGTCATGGTGATGGCCGACGACGAGGCCCTCAAGGCCAACCGTCTGGCGCTGCTGAACAATCTGCGCAACCTGTTCCTGCAAGTCGCGGATATCTCGCTGCTGCAGTAACGCAGCCGAGATCAGAAAGGCGCCTTCGGGCGCCTTTTTTATTGTCCTTTGGCAGTGGCAGCATAGCGCCGCCGCACAAGACACGAGGGCTCCGCCCTCGACGAGGTTTCGCCCGCCCTGCGGGCCGGGGCGAGTGACTTCTTGCAGGCCCAAGAAGTCACCAAGAAGGCCTTCCCCCACTGATCCGCCCGACTTGCGTCGGGTCCCCTCGCCTCACCCGTTTGTCCAACGGCACGCGCCGACGGTCCATCCCTGTCCCGCCGCCGCTCGCTCGGCATCCCTGCCTCGCGACCTGGACAACCGGCCTCGCCTCGGCGAATCAGAGGGGGAGCCAATACCGAGCCCCCCATACTTGAAGGGGAAACCCTCAACTCGTTCTAACTGCCACGTGGCAAATACAAATACTGACTCTCTGATTTCTCTATCAAACTTGCTTCTAATTCCACGCATGTTGAACAGGCATCATAGTGAAGATATAGTAATCATAAATTCAAATGGGTATCAGCGCTAAATGGAATTAACAAATACAATCCTAAGTTTTATTTTGACAGGTGTAATTGGTCTTTATGTATCTAATAAATTCCAAGAAAAAAGCTTCCTGCACCAGATAAAAACCAGTCGTTCAGAGCGAGAGATTGATAGGCTCGTAGAAATTGCCAAACTCTTGGAGAAAATGTCCGGAGAGCGTATATACTATAGCCGACTATTACTTGACACGTTAGCTAGTTCGCCTATCAAAGACAATGGCGAACTAATAAACCAAGCTAGGGATGAGTATAAAAAATCAAAGGACGCATGGAATGAAAACTTGAACCCATTATTCATAGAGCTCTACAGCATTAATATGTATGACTGTGCAAGAGACATTGAAAAAAACATCCACAACAATTTCAGGGGAGCTCACACTGCGATTTATAACCTTGTTTTGAATGGGCACTCGAGCAACCTGATTCTGTCAGGGAAAATGCATCTCGACATCGCATTCACAGAGACAAGAAGAATATCGTCAGAGATAATAAAACATTCCAATATTCGTTGGGATAGAATCATGGATGGTGATACAGAGGCGCTAAACGCTCTTAACTTAAATAAAGCATCAAGTTGGACTCTATTTCGTGCTCTCTTTCACAAAAACCCTAGCACTCTGCGCGTAAGACGCTCTTGAATTAACAATGCCAAACCATTCTACTTTAGGAGATAAAGGCTTTGGCCTCAATAACATAGCAGCCACAAATGCACTCTCATCTCTATTCAACATTGAAGGTGCTTTGCCAAACATGGCAAAAGATGCCTTTTCAACCCCAATTAGATGAGAGCCAAAGAAAGCATTTCTTAAGTAACAACGTATTATTTGTTTTTTTGTGAAATGAAAATTAACAAGCCAAGAAAGTAAAATCTCATACAACTTCCTATACACCGTCAAATCTTTAAATCCGGTGATAGTCCTGACCATTTGCATGTCTATAGTACTAGCTCCACCATGTTTCCGCCCTTTTACTTTTTTAGTTAACTCTCTCACAAATGCTTTGATATCGAAACCACAGTGGCTAATGAATCGACGATCTTCTAGAGCCATAACGTAATACTCTAAATCGCTGAATTCACCATAGGAATCACAGTCAGACATTTTACTAGAAATATATGATAGATCCATGTTCAAATCCACCAGAAAACGTCTAAACTTTCTATAATGCCTTGTATTAAACGGTTGGGCAGTCATTTTAATCCCTATCATCACCCATGCAATATAAACATGATTTATGTTACTTTAAATCTCAATTAAAAACAATCGTCAACAAATATAATCCACTGTCTATATTCTTCTAATGAGTTATTTTACCTCCAACCATTTTGAGCATCATGAGGCTGGTGAAAGACCATATTGTGGCCATCCCTCCTACAGCCTCGGAATTGATGCCCCCTCTGATTTGCCGAGGTGAGGGCGTCGGTTCAGGCCGCGAGGCAAGGATGCCGAGCGAGTGGCGCCGGTCCATGGATGGACCGTCGGCGCGTGCCGTCGAACCGACGACGGAGCCGAGGGTATGTGCGAAGCACACGAATCGGCGGGGGTGGCCTTTCTTTTGGTGACTTTTCTTTGGCCACGCAAAGAAAAGTCACTCGCCCCGGCCCGTAGGGCAGGTGAAACCCTTCGAGGACACAGTCCTCGCCTCGAGGCCGAAGCCGATTCGCCAAGGCATCGGGATGAATGCCGCGTCTACTCTCCCCCGGTGCATTGCGCCGGCGCTGATTGCACCCTACGGCTCTCGCCCAGGCCCGCAGGGCAGGCGAAACCCCTTCGAGGACGCAGTCCTCGCCTCGAGGCCGAAGCCGATTCGCCAAGGCATCGGGATGAATGCCCGTGCGGCAACGCCGCATCCACTTTCCCCGTCGCATTGCGCCCTACGGCACTCGCCCCGGCCCGCAGGGCAGGCGAAACCCCTTCGAGGACGCAGTCCTCGCCTCAAGGCCGAAGCCGATTCGCCAAGACATCGGGCTCAATGCCCCCTGGTGACAAGGTTCCGTAAGACCCCGAACTGAGCTAGAATGCCCCGCCCACAAAAAACCTTAATAATCACAAAGTTAGTAAGGCTGTCATGAAAAAAATTCACGTTGTTGCGCTGGCCGTTGCGGCGAGCATGGCGCTGGCCGGTTGTGCCAGCGAATCCTCCAGAACCCTGGAAGTTGCCAAGGTCACCTCCTACCAGACCCCCTATCAGGGCACTCGCAGCCCGATCTCCGTCGGCAAGTTCGATAACCGCTCCAGCTACATGCGCGGCATCTTCGCCGATGGCAATGACCGACTCGGTAGCCAGGCCAAGACCATTCTGATCACCCACCTGCAGCAAACCGGCCGTTTCAGCGTACTGGATCGTGCCAACCTGGAAGAGTTGCAGGCGGAAGCCGGGCTCAAGAAACAGGCCCAGGCCCTGAAAGGCGCCGACTATGTAGTCACCGGGGACGTCACCGAATTTGGCCGCAAAGCCGTGGGCGACCATCAGCTGTTCGGCATCCTGGGCCGCGGCAAGTCACAGATCGCCTATGCCAAGGTCAACCTCAACGTGGTTGACGTCACCACCTCTGAAGTCGTCTTCTCTTCACAGGGCGCCGGTGAGTTTGAGCTCTCCAACCGCGAGGTGATCGGGTTCGGCGGCACCGCCGATTACGACTCCACCCTCAACGGCAAGGTGCTCGATCTGGCCATTCGTGAAGCGGTCAACAATCTGGTCGCCGGCATCCAAAATGGTGCCTGGCAACCGGCTCGCTAAGGAGTAGCCCATGAACACACTGCGTCACGGGCTCTGCCTGGCCTTCGCCCTGCTGAGCTACGGCTGTGCCACCCCGCCCAAGCCCCTCTACAACTGGGACCAATACCAGAGCGCCGTCTATCAGACCCTCGAAGACCAGGAGAGCGGCGAGCAGATTGGCCGCCTCGAGGAGAATCTGCAAGCCGCCAACGGCAAGGGTGAGAAGGTGCCCCCGGGCTTCCACGCCCACCTGGGCATGCTCTATGCCCAGCAGGGGCGCGACGATCTCGCTCGCGAGCACCTCGAGAAAGAGAAACAGCTGTTCCCTGAGTCGGCCACTTTCATCAACTTCCTGCTCAACCAGAAGAAGGGAGCAACCCAATGAAGACGTTATGGATGGCCTTGATGGGCTCACTCTTGCTGGCGGGTTGCGCATCCCAGCAGCCGGGCTATGACTACGCCGCCTTCCGGGAAAGCCGCCCCACCTCGATCCTGGTGTTGCCGCCGGTCAACCACAGCCCGGATATCAAGGCCAGCAACAGCCTCATCTCCCAGAGCACCCTGCCGCTGGCCGAGTCGGGCTACTATGTATTCCCGGTGGCCCTGACCAACGAGACCTTCCGCCAAAATGGCATGACGGTCGCCGAAGAGATCCAGGCTCTGCCGGTCAACAAGCTGCATCAGATCTTCGGCGCCGACACCGCGCTCTATCTGGACATTACCGAATATGGCACCAGCTACATGGTCATCTCGAGCGAGACGGCGGTGACCGCCAAGGCCAAGCTGGTTGACCTGCGTAACGGGAAAACCCTCTGGGAAGGCACAGCCCGCGCCTCGAGTGCGGAGCAGCAGTCCAACAGCGGGGGCGGCCTGGTCGGCATGCTGATCGTCGCCGTGGTCGACCAGATCGCCAATACGGTGCTGGACAAGGGTCACGACATCGCCGGCATCACCAGCGCACGCCTGCTCAGCGCCGGCACGCCCAATGGCCTCCTCTATGGTCCCTACTCGCCGAAATACCAGGCGCAGCAGTGATGGCCCTGGCATAGCGCAGACGCGGCCTGCCGCGCCTGACGGCCCACGACAAAAACCCCCTCGTCACTGAGGGGGTTTTTATTGGTGCGACACGGCAAGAGCGGGATGTGCCTATTCGAGCGGTGCCATCAGGTGCTGGTAGGGGGTGCCCGACCACATGATGTAGGGGGCCGAGGTGTCGGGGTCGGCGCCCTTGGGGTATTGATCGTAGAAGGCGTCCTCCGCGCCGACGATCATCACGTGGGGCCCGGTCTGCAACCAGTGGTTGTCGGCGCCGGGCTTGGCGGCATAGGGGTCGGTGTTGCTGGCATCCGTGCCCCCCTTGAGCATGTACATAAAGCCGATCTTGCCCTTGGGCGGCGTCTCGTGGTTGATCCAGGCGTGGGCCCAGGCCAGGGCGGCCGCGTCCATGCACATGGGATCCGGCCCCGGCGTGGCCGGGTTGTCGGGCATGCAGGTAAAACCGTTGCTGCCCTCGCGCAGGGTGCGCATCTTGCCGTCGGCCCCCATGGCGACGATGGCGGCCGCGGCACCGACCTTGGCGGGGGCCGCCGCCATGGCGCTGGCGATCATCGCCTCGTCGGTCATGGCCGGCTCATCGGCGGCCTGCGCCGCACCGGCCAGCAGTGCGGTGAGCACGCCCAGGGTAAACATCTGCTTGCACATCATGTCTCTCTCCCGATTGGTTGGGTAACACGGGATCACGCACGGCCGACTACCATGGCGGCCGTGCTGCCGGGCAGCAGCTGTCTGGTGGGGGGGGACGGGAGTGATCGAGGGTGGCGCGGTGGATACGGGGCTCGCATCGCCTGCGTCGCCTGTCTGACTATAGACCCGCCGCTCGGTGACGCAAAAGGGTGGCATATGGGGCCTCACACCGCGCTGGCGGCGCTCGCGCCATTTCTTTTCTCGCGATTGTTTTCAGCCACTTACGGCACTAATCTTGACCATATCCTCGCAAGGAAGGAACGGTGCGCGATGAAAGAGGTCACGGGTGGCACAGCCGGTGAATCCGGTTGCAGATTGTGTCTCGAGGAGGCCAGGCTCGAGTTTGATTTCTCCATGGCCTTTCAGCCAATCGTCAACTGCCGGCAGAAAACCCTCTTCGGTTACGAGGCGCTGGTGCGCGGACTGAATAACGAGCCGGCACACACCATCATCTCGCGCATTACCGATCAGAACCGCTATCTGTTTGACCAGCTCTGCCGCACCAAGGCGATAGCCCTGGCGGCCCGTCTCCAGTTGCAGCAGATCCTCAGCATCAACTTTCTGCCCAACGCCGTCTATCGGCCGGAGCGCTGCATCCGTACCACACTGCAGGCCGCCAACGAGCACCACTTTCCCGTCGAGCGCATCATGTTTGAAATCACGGAAGACGAGCGGGTCAGCGATAACCAGCACATTCGCGACATCATAGAGTACTACCACACGCGGGGCTTCATCACGGCCCTCGATGACTTTGGGGCCGGCTATTCCGGCCTGAACCGGCTGGCCGACTTCCAGCCAGACATCATCAAGCTCGACATGCACCTGCTGCGGGGGGTCGATGATGACCCAAGGCGGCAAGCCATAGTGCGCCACAGCGTGGCCATGTGCCGCGAACTCGACATCACTGTGCTCGCCGAGGGGGTCGAAACCCGAGAGGAGCTGGCGTGCCTGCAGACCATGGGGGTTGACCTGATGCAGGGCTACTTCTTCGCCAGACCAGGCTTTGAGACGCTGCCGCCGGTGGACTTCACCCGGTTCTGACTCACCAACAACAACGGCGCCCGAAGGCGCCGTTTTTTGCTTTCCACGTCAGTGGCTTAACCCGTATAGGCCGGCAGCCAGCCCACCATGTTGAGCAGGTGGAAGGCGGCGGTCAGCACACCGAAGACGATCACCAGGGCGATCATGGCGATGCCGCCCGGGGCGCGGAAGCCCTCGTGCTTGCCCATGCTGCGCACCTTCCACGCCAGCAGGGGCGGGATGATGCAGGTCCACAGGGTGGCGACGGCGCCGGCGTAGCCGATGGCCACCAGGAAGCCGAACGGGAACAGCAAGGAGAGCACCAGCGGCGGCAGGAAGGTCACCGCCCAGGACTTGGCGCGGCCACCGCGGCTGTTGTCGAACTTGAACAAGTCCGCCAGGTAGTCAAACACCCCGAGCCCCACCCCGATGAAGGAGGAGAGGATCGCCGCCATGGAGAAGGCGTTGAGGGCGCTCGCCACCGCCTTGGACTCGATCACCGAGCCGAGCGCCTTCAGCAGGGCATCCACGTTGCCACCCTGTTCGATGACAGGGCCAAACTCGCCGCGCGGCAGGTTGCCGAACACGCTCAGCAGCCAGACGGTGTAGAAGGCCAGGGCGATAACGGTACCGCCCAGGATGGCGCGGCTGGCGCGGCGCTCCTCACCGTAGTAGGCGCGCATCGACGACACCGAGTGGTGATAGCCGAACGAGGTGAGCGCCACCGGCAGCATGCCGATGGCATAGGGGGCGTAGCTGGCGTGCTCGCTCATGCGGTCAAACAGCAGATCGGGACTTATCTTCATCGACAGACCCGAGATGCCGAAGGCGAAGCTCAGCATCATCAATATGATGAGCAGCACAGAGATGCGGTCCACCGCCCGGGTGGAGTGCCACACCAGAGCCGAGAAGACCAGGGTAAACAACACAGAGGCGGCGTGACTGCCGATCCCCGTCATCTCCTGGATGATGAGGCCGGACGAGGTGATGTAGGCATAGAGCAGGATGCCGCCGACGAAGTAGACGCTCAGGTTGTTGAGGGCGTTGATCTTCTCCCCCAGCAGATCCCGGGTCACGGTGTCGAAGGAGACGCGCAGCGGATAGCCCTTGTAGGATTCGAGCAGCATCCAGCCCGACACCGTCATCACCACCATGGTCAGCGCCACCGCGAGCAGGGACCAGAGGGTCCAGGCGCCCGCCCCGGCACTCGGCAAGCCCAGCATGCCGGCCCCCACACAGACGCCGGCAATGATGCATGCCCCGCCCACCAAGGATGGTTTGTGTTCCATCTCTCTGACTCCTTGCCATACGATTGCGAAGATGGGGCACTCCGACGCCCCGGCCCTCCCTAGGGGGCGCTCATGAAAACGGCAGCCCCTGGCCGCCGCGCCTGGGGACTTTACCCTGCTTCCCCCCTCGCATCAAACTGAATCCCGCCCGCGAACCTATACTCCTCTCATCACCTCGGGGAGGAAGTCTCCATGGACAGGAAGTTTGTTGTCTGCGCCCTCTGTTACGCCCTGCTCGGCATGTTGCTCGGCATCCATATGGCGGCCAGCCAGAATCACGGCCAGTTTGTCACCCATGCTCACATCATGCTGGTCGGTTTCGTGGTTTCCTTTATCTACGGTCTCTGCCACCGCCTCTGGCTCGGTAACCCGACCGGCCGGCTGGCCCAGATCCAGTTCTATCTGCACCAGGGCGGCGCCCTGCTGATGGCGGTGGGCCTGTTCCTGCTCTACGGCAAGTTGATGCCGGCCGAGCGGGTCGAGCCGGTGCTCTCCCTCGCCTCCCTGCTGGTGCTGGCCGCCATGGCCACCATGCTCTATCTGTTTGGCCGCCACTCGGCTAGTGAGTGAGCGCCGGCAGGATTTCGAGCAGATGGCGCCGCACCGCCAGGGGCGTCTGGCTGACCCAGAGATCGAGCAGGCCATGTGCCAGCAGCGGCAGCAGGAACAGAAACAAGCAGAGCAGCGCCAGCTGGAGCGGCGCGCTCACCCTGCGCCGCCTCGTGCCCAGGTGCAGGGCGTCGGCCCGTGTGGGGCAGGCCTGGATGCAGCGACGGCAGTCGCTGCATTCCAGATTTCTCACCGCGATCACCTGATGCACCGCTATGCGTGACGGGCAGGCCCGGCTGCACTTGTCGCAGTCGTGTCCCTGGCTTCGCAGGCAGAGCGCCGGATCCCGGCGAATGCGCATTGGTGAGAGCATGCCAAACAGCCCCAGCCAGGCGCCATAGGGGCAGAGATAGCGACAGAATCCCTGGTGGAAGGTGACGGTGAGCAGGACCACCCAGCCCAGACACAGGCCAGAGATCAGGGTCAGGTTGAAGAAGAAGGCCCCCATCTTCATGTCGGCGGCCTGATGGTAGGCGCTGGCGAGATAGCCGGGCAGGGCCGCCGTCGGCACCGCCAGCACTATGATGAAGAGCAGGAATCCCAGCACCAGCCACTTCTGGGCCCGCAGCACCCCGTCGAGCCAGCGCGGAGGAGTCCACTCCCCCGGTAGCCACCGGCGACGCAGCCGGTGCAGCCACTCGCCGACCACCCCGAGCGGGCAGGCCCAGCCGCAGAAGCTGCGCCCGAGCAGCAGGGCCGACAGCGTGAGCACCAGCACACTGACGGTCGCCGCCGGGTGGTGCGGGTCAGTCACCCCGAGCTGACCCCAGGCACGCAGCCCCAAGCCCCCGGCGATGGGCAGGAAGGCATCGACCACGTCGGGGCGCGCCAGCAGCGGCGTCTCGCCCCGGCCAAGCTGCCACAGGTAGACGAGGTACTGGCCCGCCACCAGGGCCCAGGAGAGCAGCAGCAGGTGCCGCGTCCCTTCCCGCAGCCTCTTCGCCGTGGCCGACTCGGCATTGGGGTACCCGCGCCGCCACAGCCAGAGGGCTATGACCACCAGCGCCAGTGCGACCCAGAGCCGGAGATCGGCCGCCACCAGCCAGGCGGCCACCACAGCCACCAGGGCCAACCCCGTCGGCCAGCCCCGCTTCTGCAGCAGCCCCCAGGCCAGGGCACTCACCCCGGCCGCCAGCGTCAGCGCTTCAATCCCGGTCACATCGACTCCCCCACCTCACCACGTGCCGGCAGAATAACTGACATCTCAGAGGTGGGTTTTGATCTGACGCTCTCCTAGGGTTGAAACACCGGCTCTCTGGCGGTCACCGGCTCGACCTCTTCGAGGCGGGCGGTGAAGTGGCGCAGCACAGGCGGCTCGTAGCTGAAGGTGAGCCCCTTGATGTTGGCGGCGTTCTTCTTGACCTCCTGGAACGCCTCTATGATGAAGTCCATGTGGGTTTGGGTGTAGGTGGCACGCGGTATGGTCAGGCGCAGCAGCTCCGCCGGGCAGGCCATCTGCTGGCCGGTGGCCGGGTCACGCCCCTGCAACAGGGAACCGATCTCGACCGCGCGGATGCCGGCGACCCTGTAGAGCTCGCAGGCCAGGGCGTGGGCCGGGAACTGACCCGCCGGGATGTGGGGCAGCAGCTTACCCGCATCGACGAAGGCCGCGTGGCCCCCCGGCTGCTGACAGACCACGCCGATCGCCTCCAGCCCCTCGACCAGGTACTGCACCTGCTGGATGCGGTAGGCGAGCCACTCCTGACGCATGCCGTCGCGCAAACCGACCGCCAGCCGCTCCATGGCGCCCCCTTCCAGGCCGCCATAGGTGGGGAAGCCCTCCTGCACCACGCACAGGGTGCGGCACTCGTTGTAAACGTCCAGCATCGACTCGTCCTTGAAGCAGAGCAGGCCGCCCATGGGCACCATGGCGTCCTTCTTGGCCGACATGGCGAGGCCGTCGGCATATCGGTAGGCCTCGCGGGTGATCTGCTCTATGCTCCAGTCGGCGTAGCCGCTCTCGCGCTGCTGGATGAAGTAGGCGTTCTCGGCGAAGCGGGCGGAGTCCATGATCACCGGGATCTCGTAGCGGCGGGCGATGGCATAGACCGCCTTGAGGTTGGCGATGGAGACCGGCTGGCCCCCGGCCGAGTTGCAGGTAATGGTGCAGACGATATAGGGCACGTTGGCCGGGCCCGCCTCCTGGATGGCTGCCTCGAGCTTGTCGAGATCGAAGTTGCCCTTGAAGTCGGCGGTGACAGCGGTGTCGAACGCCTCCTTGGTGTAGACGTTCTTCGCCACACAGCAGTTGATCTGGGTGTGACCCTGGGTGGTGTCGAAGAAGTAGTTGGAGAGCGCCACCATCTTGCTGCGATCCAGCCCTTTCTCCCTCTCGCGCTTCTTGATCAGCACCGGGATGTAGATCTGCTCGGCGCCGCGCCCCTGATGGGTCGGTATGGTCAGCTCGTACCCGAAGATATCCTGCACCGCGTGGCGCAGGGCATGGAAGCTGCGGCTGCCGCTGTAGGCCTCGTCACCGCGCAGCATGGCCGCCTGCATCTCCTGGGTGATGGCGCCGGTGCCGCTGTCGGTCAGCAGATCGATGAAGACGTCTTCGCTGTCGAGCAGGAAGGGGTTCATACCCGCCTGCTTGATCGCCGCCTCGCGGTAAGCACGGGTGGTGCGTTTTACCGGCTCGATGACACGAATGCGAAAGGGTTCGGGAAGATGCTTGAAATGTTCCATGAGATTGCCTCTCTTTTCACCCTGAGGTGATCCGTTCGGCGCATCAACGCCGAAGGAAGATAGTGTTCCGGGTATGCGCCGAACCGCCACTGAGGCAGAGGGCGACACGCATATGGAGATAAGGAGTCTGCGCGCATCAGGCGCGCATGCGGGGGCCACAGGCCCCCGGGGTGGACTCAGGGATGCGGAAAGAAGAAGGCGATCTTGCGATCGAGATTGAACCACTTGCGGGATATGAATCTGCTGTTCATGGTACCCACCCGTCGGGAGTGATAACGAAAAATTAACACGCCTCATTATGGGCAAGAAAGTGCCACAGACAAGATGAAAAAACCGGCAAACTGAGAAGCCGTTCGCAATTCCCGGCGGCCGTCTCGCGGAGGGAAACCCGGGCGGTGACCTGGCATTAAAAAAGGGAGCCGATGGCTCCCTTCTTACGCTTACCCCTTGCGGCGCAGGTAGACGCCGGCTTCCATGTGATGAGTCCAGGGGAACTGATCGAACAGGGCGAAGCGGGCGATCTCGTGAGTCTCGCCGAGCACGGCCATGTTCTCTTGCAGGGTCTCGGGGTTGCAGGAGATGTAGAGGATATGGTCGTACTCCTGCACCAGCGCGACGGTGGCCGGGTCCAGGCCGGCGCGCGGCGGGTCGACGAAGATGGTGTTGCAGCGGTAGTCCGAGAGATCGATCCCCTTGAGGCGGTTGAACTCCCGCTCGCCACGCATCGCCATGGTGAACTCCTCGGCCGACATGCGCAGTATGATGAGGTTGTCGATGCCGTTGGCGGCGATGTTGAACTGGGCCGACTCCACGCTCGGCTTGGCGATCTCGGTGGCCAGCACCCGGTCAAAGTTCTCGGCCAGGGCGATGGAGAAGTTGCCGTTACCACAGTAAAGTTCCAGCAGGTCCCCTTCGCTCTCGCGAGTCACGTCGCGCGCCCAGGTCAGCATCTTCTGGTTAATCTCGGCGTTGGGTTGGGTGAAGCTGTTTTCTACCTGGCGGTAGGTATAGTGACGCCCCTCGACCTCCAGCACCTCGTCGACAAACTCCTGCTCCAGGCAGATCTTCTGCTTGTGGGCGCGGCCGATGAGCTGAAGATCGAAGCCCTGTTCGCGCAGGCTGGCGCGCAGCGCCTCGGCGGCACTCTGCCACTGCTCGTCGAGCTTGCGATGATAGAGCAGGCTGACGATCACCTGGCCGGAGCGGGTCGAGAGATAGTCGATCTGGAACAGCTTGCGGCGCAGCAGCGGATCAGGCTTGATCCCGGCCAGCACGCACGGCATCAGGTCGTTGATGAGACGACTCGCCGCCGGGAACTGATCGACCCGAATACGCTGGCGGGTCTCCTGATCGAACATGATGTGATAGAGGTCATCTCCGTCGTGCCAGATGCGAAACTCGGCGCGCATACGATAGTGCTCGGCCGGCGAGGCGAACACCTCGAGCGCGGGCGGTTGGAAGGCGGCAAACAGGGCACGCAGGCGCTCGGCCTTGGCGTCGAGTTGCTGCTGATAGGCAGCCGGGGTGTGACTCATCGAATACCTCATGGACGAAGCCGAAAACGGGGCGGGCACGAGCCCGAGGGGGGGATTTTAAGAGGCGAGTGACGGTTGTCCAGTTTTTTGTGGTCAAGATTTATCCAGTCAGGCCGATAGCAAGATCACGGGGGCATGTGGGGAGGATATAAGCATGCAAATCGACGGAGTCGCCAAGACGCTCGCCCAGGGCAGCGATCTGGCTCAGAAGGCCAAGGCTCAGGCCGCTACAGGGGAAACCCAGAGCCAGGATCGGACCGATCAGGTCTCGCTACACGGCCGGCCCAAGTGGGCTCAGGTGCTGGTGCAGCAGGCGCTGCAATTCAGCCTCGAGCTCAACGGTGCCAAGTACCAGGCCCCCAAGCAGACCGAGGAAGTCACGCCAGACACCCTGTTCGACTTCGAAGAGGTGTCCAAGAACGTGCTCTCCTTCGTCACGGGCCGAATGGGCATGGCGCGCGCCGATGGCAAGGATGACGACAGCCTGACCAAGATGATGGAGCAGGCTCGCAAGGGCGTCGACATGGGCTTCGCCGAGGCCAAGAAGATGCTCGGCGACTATGCCACCGACAACGAAGACATCAAGACCGGTATCGATCAGAGCTACAAGCTGATCCAGGAGGGGCTCGATCAGTTCGAGAAGGAGTTCTTCGGCGATATCTCCCCCACCGAAATGGCCTCAATCGAGATGGCAAGCCGCCAGCAAGGCTCCCTCGAGATCCAGACCAAGGACGGTGACAAGGTGGTGCTGCGCTTCAACGACAGTTGGCAGTTCAAGCACGATCAGGGGGACAAGGGCAGCAAGGTGAGTTTCCAGAACAGCCAGAGCTTCAGCTTCTCGCTGCAGGGGGATCTCAGCGACGAGGAGATGGGCGCCATCGGCAAGCTGATCAAGGGTATCGACGAGCTGGGCCAGTCCTTCTTCTCGGGCAACCTGGATGAGCTGATGGGCAAGGTGGGCGATCTGCAGCTTGACGACAGCCAGCTGGTCGGCTTCAGCCTCAAGCTCAAGCAGCACAGCAAGATGAGCGCGGCCTACCAGGGCAACACACTGCAAGACGCCCTCAAGCCGCTGGCCGACTACCTGCCCAAGCTGACGGACTGGCAACAGCGCGCCGATCAGCAACTCCCCCCCGACAGCCAGCAACAGCTCACCCAGTCGGTGCTGGGGGCTCAAGGGCACGATGTGGCGGAACAGGGACGCTTCACCGGCTTCAACCAACGCCTGCTGGACGCCCTGCGCCTGCTCGGCTGACCCGGTTTGCCAGCGCCGCCCGGCGCTGGCACACTGGCTGACCGTTCCACCAGCGACCACGCCTCATGAACCCGAAACACCCGCGCGACAAGCGCGAGCTCTGCTATCCCTTCATCTTCGAGACCCGGCTCCAGTGTGACTATGAGATCGCCACCGACGAGCTCTGCTCTCAGGTGGGTGCCGTGATGGCCATGCTGCCGGACGGGGTGGACGAGGTGGCGGTCGATCTCGATCGCTTGCAGCGACTCATCTACAACCTCAACGGCTCGGTACGCGGACGCCTGGGCATCTTCGAGGCCGATCTCGACTGGCTCAAGGGTCGTTACGATCACTACAACGAGGTCACCCGGGGCCGGGTCACCGGCTTCGTGTTGCCACGCGGCCCCATGCCGGTGCCGACCCTGCACCTGTGCCGCTGCGGCGCCAAGAAGGTGGTACGCCTGCTGGTCAGGCTGGAGGAAGATGGCGTGGCGTTCGATCCCATCCTCTACCGCTTCAGTAACCTGCTGGCCAACTTCTTCTTCGTGCTGACGGTGCACCTCAAGGGGCAGATGGGGATCCCCGAGGTGGAGTACGTCAGCATCAACTACTGACGTGCGAGCAAAAAAAGAGGGAGGCACCAGGCCTCCCTCTGCGTTTTCAGCGCCGCTTATTTCAACGATTTGACCGAGTGGCGGATGATCAGCTCGGGCTCGACGGTGAAGGACTCGACCGACAGCTCCTTGTTGCGGATCCGACCCATCAGCTGCTGCACCGCCATCTGACCGAGTTCGGCCTTGGGATGGCGGATGGTGGTCAGCGGCGGGCTGGAGAAGCGCGCCATCTCCACGTCGTCGTAGCCGACCACAGAGATCTCGTCCGGCACCTTGACCCCGGCTTCCCAGGCGGCGCAGATGGCGCCGATCGCCATGGGATCGTCGAAGGCAAAGACGGCCGTCGGCCTTGGGTTCAACGCCAGAATGTGCTTCATCTGATCGAAGCCACTCTGACTCTCGTAGTCCCCTTCGAAGATGCGCGCCTCGGCAAGGGTGAGCCCGTGCTCGCCCAGGGCATCGCGCACCCCGTCGAGGCGCTGCTGAGTGGTCTGTTTGCCGAGCTGACCCGTGATACAGGCGATGTCGGTGTGTCCCTGCTCAACCAGATAGCGGGTCGCCATACTCGCCCCGGAGCGAGCGTTGTCATTGATGACATTGGCAAAGTCGCACTCGGTACCCCAGTCGAGCACCACCTGTGGCACATTCTTGTAGCTGCGCAGCATGTCGCGCAGTGTGCTGTCGATGTCGGTACCCAGCACCAGCAAACCGTCGACCCGCTTCTCCATCAGCATACGCAGATAGTGGCGTTGGCGAGGCGGCTGGTTTTCGGTGTTGCAGAGGATCAGGCTGTAGCCCTGCTCGAAGCAGTAGGCTTCGACACCCTGCACCACCTCGGCGAAAAAGGGGTTGGCACTGGTGGTCACCAGCATGCCAATGGTCTTGGTCGAATTGACCTTGAGGCTTCGCGCCACCGAGTTAGGGGCGTAGTTAAGCTCTGCCACCGCCTCAAGCACCTTCTGGGTCGCGTCTTCGCTGACCCGGCGAGTGTGATTGAGCACATGCGAGACGGTGGAGATGGATACGCCGGCTCGAGCGGCAACATCCTTGATGGTGGCCATCTCAGTCTCCTGAATAACAAAGGCGGAACATTAGCAGATTTCCCGCATAAAGGCTTGATGTTCGGGGTAGCTGCCAACGTTTTTTCATAATTTGCCAATCTAGACTGGGGGTATCGTTTGCACAAACGGTATTTGGCCAAAGTGGGAGCAAAATCAGACTACTAGCTGGCGCGCTTTGTATTGCACATTAACACACTAGCAACATAATTGTTTGCATTTAAGGCACCATCAGCTTATTACTCTAGCCAGGCTTTCAAAATTGAATCATTTGGCTGGTCATAGCTGTTCATCCGCTTTTGATTCAGCATCTTGAACCGCTTGTCCCGGCTACCGTCGGGATGATAGAAACAGAGTATGTCCGATCAGAGGGGATGTCGGTTGGACGTAAAATAATCCACTGATTAAGGGACGAATCGATGAATAATTGGAGCAGAACAGCCGTCCGCGCCGCCATTTCTATGGCTCTCTTTGGCGCCTCATCCCTCGCCATGGCCGGCGATACCGTCAAGATCGGCATCGCCGGTCCGGTGACAGGTCCGGTCGCCCAGTACGGTGACATGCAGTTCACCGGCGGTCGCATGGCAGTCGAACAGATCAACCAGGCCGGGGGCATCGCCGGCAAGCAGATCGAGGCGGTGATCTATGACGACGCCTGCGATCCGAAGCAGGCGGTCGCGGTCGCCAACAAGGTGATCAACGACGGCGTCAAGTTCGTGGTTGGCCACCTCTGCTCCGATAACACCCTGCCCGCCTCCGACATCTACGAGGACGAGGGCGTGCTGATGATCACCCCCGCCTCTACCAACCCCAAGATCACCGAGCGCGGTTATCAGCTGGTGCTGCGCACCATAGGCCTCGACAGCGATCAGGGCCCGACCGCCGCCAAGTACATCATCGAGCAGGTGAAACCCAAGAACGTGGCCGTTATCCACGACAAGAAGCAGTACGGTGAGGGGATCGCCTCCAGCGTGAAGGCCGCGCTCGACAAGGCGGGCGTCAAGGTGGTGGCGTTCGAAGGCATCACCGCCGGCGACAAGGACTTCTCCGCCCTGATCGCCAAGCTGCAAAAAGAGAACGTCGACTTCGTCTACTACGGTGGCTACCACCCCGAGCTGGGGCTGATCCTGCGTCAGGCCCACGAGAAGGGGCTCAAGGCCAGGTTCATGGGCCCGGAAGGGGTGGGCAACAAGGACATCTCTGCCATCGCCGGCCAGGGCTCCGAGGGGTTGCTGGTGACCCTGCCGAAGAAATATGACCTGGAGCCGGCCAACGCTAAGCTGGTCGAGGCGTTCAAGGCCAAGGGCCAGGACTCCTCGGGGCCGTTCGTGTGGACCACCTACGCCGCCGTGCAGACCATGGCTGCCGGGATCGCCAAGGCCGGCGACGAAGATCCGGCCGCGGTGGCCGCCGCCATCAAGGGCATGCCGATCGATACCGTCATGGGCCAGCTCAACTGGGCCAAGAACGGCGACCTGAAGGGCTTCGAGTTCGGCATCTTCCAGTGGCACGCCGACGGCACCTCCACCCAGCTTAAGTAAGCACCGCCAACGGGGTGGCTCAGGCCACCCCGATTCCAGCTATCGGGCTCGTACAGGGAACGCAGTATGTCCGAACACCTCCTCTATTTTGTCCAGCAGCTACTCAACGGGCTGACCATTGGCAGTACCTATGCCCTGATCGCCATCGGCTACACCATGGTCTACGGCATCATCGGCATGATTAACTTCGCCCACGGCGAGGTCTACATGATCGGCTCCTACGTCGCCTTCATGGTGATGGCAGGGCTCATGATGATGGGCATCGACAGCACCTTTCTGCTGCTGGGAGGGGCCTTCCTGGTCAGCATCATCATCACCGGCAGCTACGGCTGGACCATAGAGCGGGTCGCCTACCGGCCGCTACGCGGCGGCAACCGGCTGATCCCCCTCATCTCGGCCATCGGCATGTCGATCTTCCTGCAAAACCTGGTGCGCATGGCGCAAGGGTCACGAGACATAGCCCTGCCGGCACTGATCACGGGCGGGATCGAGATCGGCAGCGACAACGGCTTCCAGGCCTCACTCTCCTGGATGCAGATCATCATCTTCGTGGTGACCTTCGTCACCATGCTGACCCTGACCCAGTTCATCGGTCGCTCGCGCATGGGCCGCGCCTGCCGCGCCTGCGCCGAGGACATCAAGATGGCGAACCTGCTCGGCATCGACACCAACGTGGTGATCGCCGTGACCTTCGTCATCGGCGCCACCCTGGCGGCCGTGGCCGGCGTGCTGCTCGGCATGTACTACGGGGTCATCAATCCCTATCTCGGCTTCATGGCCGGCTTGAAGGCCTTTACGGCGGCGGTGCTGGGCGGCATCGGCAGCATTCCCGGCGCCGTGCTCGGTGGCCTGCTGCTCGGCGTGGTCGAGGCCATGACCGCTGGCTATCTGAGTACCGAATACAAGGATGTGATGGCCTTCGCCCTGCTCATCGGTGTGCTGCTCTTCATGCCCACCGGCATCCTGGGTCGCCCGGAGGTCGAGAAGGTATGAAAAACCAATCTATGCATGCTCTCGCGCAGCTGTTCATGTCCGCACGCAGCATCCTGGGTCGTCCGGAGGTGGAGAACGTATGATGAAACGTCAATTCATTCATGCCTGCATCGCTAGCCTGGTGCTGCTGGTGCTCTCCTTCTGGCTGCTCGGCTTTAAACTGGAAACCGACGGCACCCGCCTGCTGGTGGTCAGCCGACTCGACGTGTCGCTGGCCTGGTTGCTGGGCGGCGCCACCCTGGTGTTCTGGTTTCAGATGCTGCGCGGCCAGATATCCAGGCTGTTCCAGGCCTCCATCAGCGGCTTCTCGGTCGGCTTCACCAAGCTGGTGCTGCCAAGCCCCGAAGAGGCGCCCAAACTCTATAACCTCACCGCCGTGCTGGTGCTGCTGTTTGCGGTGAGCTGGCCCTTCATGGCCTCCCGTGGCGCCATCGATCTGGCCACCCTGACCCTGATTTACATCATGCTGGGGCTGGGGCTGAACGTGGTGGTGGGCCTCGCCGGCCTGCTCGACCTCGGTTACGTCGGCTTCTATGCGGTCGGCGCCTACAGCTATGCCCTGCTCAATACCTACTTCGGCCTGAGCTTCTGGGAGTGCCTGCCCATCGCCGGCCTGATGGCGGCGACCTTTGGCTTCTTCCTCGGGTTCCCGGTGCTGCGCCTGCGCGGCGACTATCTGGCCATCGTCACCCTGGGCTTTGGCGAGATCATCCGCATCCTGCTCAACAACATGACCGGCCTGACCGGCGGCCCGAACGGCATCTCGGGGATCCCCAAGCCAACCCTGGGTGGCCTGGAGTTCAACCGCACCGTCAAGGACGGTGGCTGGGAGACTTTCCACGAGTTCTTCGGCATCACCTACAACGCCAACCACAAGGTGATCTTCCTCTATCTGATGGCGCTGCTGCTGGTGGTCGTCACCCTGGTGATCATCAACCGCCTGCTGCGCATGCCGCTCGGCCGCGCCTGGGAGGCCCTGCGTGAGGACGAGATCGCCTGCAAGTCGCTGGGCCTCAACCCCACCATCATCAAGCTGACCGCGTTCACCATAGGCGCCGCCTTCGCCGGCTTTGCCGGCAGCTTCTTCGCCGCGCGCCAGGGCTTTATCAGCCCCGAGTCCTTCGTCTTCATCGAGTCGGCCATCGTGCTGGCCATAGTGGTGCTGGGGGGCATGGGCTCCCAGATCGGGGTGGTGCTGGCCGCCATCGTGATGACGGTGCTGCCCGAGCTGGCCCGCGAGTTCAACGAGTATCGCATGCTGATGTTCGGCCTCTTGATGGTCTTCATGATGATCTGGCGCCCCCAGGGGCTGCTGCCGATGACCCGTCCGCATCTGGAGTTGAAGAAATGAGCCCCCTGTTGGAAGTAAACGACCTCTCCATGCGCTTTGGTGGCCTGCTGGCAGTCAACGGCGTCAACCTCAGGGTCAAGAAGGGGGAAGTGGTGTCGGTGATCGGGCCCAACGGGGCCGGCAAGACCACCATCTTCAACTGCCTGACCGGCTTCTATCGACCGAGTGGTGGGGTGATCCGCTACCGTGACGAGGAGATACAGGGGCTGCCCGGTCATCTCATCGCTCGCAAGGGGGTGGTGCGCACCTTTCAGCACGTGCGTCTGTTCAAGGACATGACGGCGGTGGAGAACCTGCTGGTCGCCCAGCATCGCCACCTCAACACCAGCTTCATCGCCGGCCTGTTCAAGACCCCGGCCTTTCGCCGCGCCGAGCGCGAGGGGCTGGAGCAGGCGGGTTTTTGGCTCGAGAAGGTGGGACTCAAGGATCTGGCCAACCGCAGCGCCGGCAATCTGGCCTATGGCCAGCAGCGCCGTCTCGAGATAGCCCGCTGCATGGCGACCCGGCCCGAGCTGCTGATGCTCGACGAGCCGGCCGCCGGCCTCAACCCCCACGAGACCGACGAGCTCAACGAACTCATCACAGACCTGCGCGACGAGTTCGGGGTTTCGGTGCTGCTGATCGAGCACGACATGAAGCTGGTGATGGGCATCTCCAACCACATCTTCGTGGTCAACCAGGGCACCCCCCTGGCCGATGGCACCCCGCAACAGGTGCGTGACAATCCGGCCGTGATCAAGGCCTATCTGGGTGAATCGTAAGGGAATCATGATGTTAGAGCTTCGCAACGTATCGACCCATTACGGCAAAATCCAGGCACTCCACGATGTGACCGTGAAGGTTGGTCAGGGTGAAATCGTCACCCTGATCGGCGCCAACGGCGCCGGCAAGACCACACTGCTGATGACACTATGCGGCGACCCCACCCCGAGCAGTGGCAGCATCTGGTTCGAGGGGGAGGAGATCACCCACCTCGGCTCGGCGCGCATCATGCGCAAGGACATCGCCATCGTCCCCGAGGGGCGGCGCATCTTCGCCCGCCTGACGGTGGAGGAGAACCTGCTGATGGGGGCCTTCTTCGTCGACAAATCGGAACAGGGAGCCCTGCTCGATCAGGTCTTTACCCTGTTCCCACGCCTGCACGAGCGCCTCACCCAGCGGGCCGGCACCATGTCCGGCGGTGAGCAGCAGATGCTGGCCATCGGCCGCGCCCTGATGAGCAAGCCGCGCCTGCTGCTGCTCGACGAGCCGTCGCTGGGACTGGCCCCCATCATCATCCAGCAGATCTTCGACACCATAGAGCAGCTGCGCCAGGCCGGCATGACCATCTTCCTGGTCGAGCAGAACGCCAACCAGGCGCTCAGGCTGGCCGACCGCGGCTATGTGCTGGAGAACGGGCGGGTGGTGCTGGAGGACACGGGAGCGGCGCTCCTGGCCAACCCGGCGGTGCGCCAGGCCTATCTGGGTGGCTGATGTGAAGCAGGCCGGCAACACGCCGGATCGGCACCAGTTCTGGCACGATCCGACCCTCCCCTTCATCGAGGCGCGCGCCGTACGCGACGGGCGCCAGGTCTGCTACGACCCACACAGCCATCAACACTTTTCGGTCGGTGCCATCACGGGGGGCAACAGCACCTACCTCAACCGACGCTCACGGCAAGCCGTCGCTACCGGCTCCCTGGTGCTGATGAACCCGGACGACGTGCATGCCTGCAATCCCGTCGACGACCAGCCCTGGTCCTATCTGATGTTCTATGTGGACAACGACTGGTTGGAGCAACAACAGCAGGAGGCAGGGCTCGGCACGGGCCTGCACCTCTTCGACACCACGGCGAGCCGTGATCCGCACCTCTATCGCAGCCTCACCGAGCTATATCGGCGGCTCACCGGCCCAGAGCCGCTGGCGCGAGAGGAGGCCTGCCACCATTTTTTCCACCAGCTGCTGGGCCGCCTCACCCCGGCGCACTGGGACGATCGACCGCCGGCCCATCTGGAGCGGGCCGCCGAGCTGATCCGCGACGACTGCACCCGTGCGCTGCCTCTGGCAGAGCTGAGCGCGGCGGCGGGCATCACCCCATCGCATCTGGTACGCAGCTTCACCCGACACTACGGCATGACGCCCCACGCCTACCTGCTCGACCGGCGCATTCGCCATGCCCGAGACCTGCTGCGCGGCGGCACGCCCCTAGCCGAGGCGGCCCTGCGCTGCGGCTTCGCCGATCAGGCCCACTTCCAGCACCACTTCAAGCGGCGGGTGGCCGCCACCCCGGGACGCTACCGCTCTGTCATCCCTGCAGAATAACCACCCCGACCAACAACACCGCCATGGCCCGATTGAGCCAGCGTTGCCGCCGCCCCTGCCAGAGTCGCTCACGCAACCGGCTGCCGGCATAGGCCCAACAGGCGATGGAGAGCAGACAGACCACGAAGTAGAGACCGGCGAACAAAACGATGCGCTCGGTAGCCCCATCGCCCACGTAGCTCCCCGCCCCCATGCTGGCGGCCAGCCAGGCCTTGGGATTGAGCCATTGCATCAGGGCCCCGTGGTGCAGGGCCGGCGCCGCCGGCTCGCGCAGGGCCAGCTCGCCGCTGTCGGCCACCAGCAGCCACGCCACGTAGCCCATGAACAGCAAGCCGCCCCAGTGCAGCGCCCCGGCCAACAGGGGCCAGCGCAGCAGCAGACCGCTCAGACCCGCGCACATCAACACCAACAGCAGCACAAATCCCAGGGTGGCCCCCAGCACGTGCCCCGTCGTGGCGCGAAAGCCGTGGCGGGCGCCCGCACCGAAGGCCACCAGATTGACCGGCCCGGGGGAGATCGACATGACCAGTGCGAACCCGGTCATCGACAACAGCAAACTCGTTTCCATAGCGCGTATCCTCGTCGTGTGAACCTGCCCACCCTAACGGCAGCCACACGCCGCGGTATTGAAGAAAATTGTTCCCGTTTCTCCACGCGCTTTATGGGGTTAGCGACGCGCTCACCTTGGAGTACACTGGCGCACAACGTAACCGACAGGACACCTTCATGGATCAATTTGCCCACATCTCTGCCGCCGACGCCCATCAGAAGCTGAGCGCCGGTGTGGCACGCCTGGTGGATATCCGCGACCCGCAATCCTTCGCCACCGCCCACGCGCCGGGGGCCTTCCACCTGACCAACGGCACCCTGGTGCAGTTTATGAACCAGACCGACTTCGAGACCCCGGTCATCGTCATGTGCTATCACGGGGTGAGCAGCCAGGGGGCCGCCCAATATCTGCTGCAACAGGGTTTCGAGGAGGTCTATAGCCTGGACGGCGGCTTCGAGGCGTGGCGCCGCGACTTTCCGGTGGAGGCGGGCGAGGCATGATTCAGCTGCTGGTCCTCGATAATGCCCGCATGGCTCAGGCCCTGGTGGACTATCTGGGGACCCTGGGCATCAACTGCGAGCTGACCCAGTCCGAGCTGGGGGTGACGGTATGGCTGGCCGACGAGGCGCGCCTGGTGCAGGCTCAGCTGGAGGTGAAGCGCTTCCTCGCCGAACCCAATCACCCGCGCTACAGGGAGGCCTCCTGGCAGAGTGGGCGGGCCGATGCCCGGATCGATTACAGCAAGGGACTGATTGACCCTCTGACCGACTTCCTGCACCACGCAGGTCCCCTCACCCTGGTGATCCTGATCGCCTGCGTGGCCATCTATGCGCTGGAGTCTATCGGCCTGCCCATCTTCGATCTGCTCGCCTACCACCCGGACCTCACTCACTTCACCGACTGGCAGGCGTGGCGCTTCTTCACCCCCAGCCTGATCCACCTCTCCCTGCTGCATCTGGTGTTTAACCTGCTGTGGTGGTGGTATCTGGGCGGGCAGATCGAGCAGCGCATCGGTAGCGGCAAGCTGCTGGTGCTGGCCCTGGCGTCGGGCGCCCTCTCCAACACGGCGGAGTTTATGGCCAGTGGCCCCTACTTCGGTGGGCTCTCCGGCGTGGTCTATGCCCTGCTCGGCTACGGCTGGCTGCGCGCCCGACTGCAACCCGACTGCGGCATTCAGATGCCCCCGGCACTGATGGGATTCATGCTGTTCTGGCTGGCGCTGGGATTCACCGGTCTGCTCGGTCCCATCGGTAATCTGGCCCATCTGGCGGGTCTGCTGGTCGGCCTGGCGCAGGCCTGGCTCGATCGCAAGGGGCAGCACGTCTGAGGCGCTCGCAACAAACAACGGCACCCCTTGGGGTGCCGTTTCATTTTCTGGTCCTCAGCGCATCAGGTAGTCGAGAGCTATGCTCGCAAACAACACCACGCCCACCCGGTTATTGGCGAGGAAAGCCTGAAAACAGGGTTCGCGCTCGCGACCGTGGATCTGCCGCTGCTGCTGGACGAACAGCAAGGCGGCCACTAGCAAACCCAGGTAGTAAGCAAGGCCGAGGCCGGCCAGCACTCCCGCCGCCCACATGCAGCCGAGGGTCGCGACCTGCAGCAGCCCAATGATGTGGCGATCCCAACGGCCAAACCAGATGGCACTCGACTTGAGGCCGAGCCGCAGGTCGTCGTCCCTGTCCACCATGGCGTATTCGGTATCGTAGGCGATGGTCCAGAGCAGGTTGGCGGCAAACAACAGCCAGGCGAGTGGCGGCAGGGCATTGGCCTGGGCGGCGTATGCCATGGGGATAGACCAGGAGAAGGCCAGCCCCAATACCAGCTGAGGGATCGGGATGAAGCGCTTCATGAAGGGGTAGCAGACCGCCAACACCAGTGCCGCAAAGGACATGGTGATGGTGAGGCTGTTGAGGGTCAGCACCAGGGCAAACGCAATCAGGGCCAGAACGGCAAACAGCAGCAAGGCTTCGCGGCTGCTCACCCGGCCCGTGGCCAGAGGACGCCCCGAGGTGCGTTTGACGTGACCATCGAAGTTGCGATCCGCATAGTCATTGATGACACAGCCGGCCGAGCGCATCAGAAAGACTCCGCTGGCAAACACCAGCAACACCCAAGGGTCGGGTTGTCCCTCTCCCGCCAACCAAAGGGCCCAGAGAGTCGGCCACAGCAGTAGCAGGGTACCGATCGGCTTGTCGAGGCGCGCCAGTTGGCTATAGGCCAGCCAGCGATCCTTGCAGATGAGATTCACGCACGCTCCTTGGCATCGAGAAGGCCGGGCAGAAACAGCTCGTGCACCAACAGGGGCACCCCTTGCAGGAAGAGCAGAGAGCGGCGACCCCACAGCTCCGCTGCCGGGCTCCATGGGTTGGCCGCAACACGGAAACGGGCCAGCTGCAGGCGGCTACGCTGAGCCTGCGGGTGGGCGAAGATCAGCTCTCCCAGCGGCGTCTCTCCCTGCCCACTCAGCTGGGAAGAGTCCATGGCCCGCTCCGGCAGCAGGGTCCAACCATAGACGCAAGGGGCACCGCCTCCATGCAGGATCACCTCGCGGCACTGACCGCTCGCCTCTCCCAGTAGCTGGCTCTCCTCCCCATCCAGATGCAGGGTGCGATAGCCAAGCAGGGTCAGGGAAAAATCGGCAAGATGTTCGCGCAGCCGACGGGTCAGGGACCCGCTCTCCAGCAGCCAGGGGGCAAGCCCTTCGGGGAGTGACGCCGTGTGCGGATCCTGCCAGGGGGTCAACTGCTCGAGGGGGATAAACGACTCGGGATTCACCTCTTCACCATCCGGCGATGGCCGGCCTTGGTTAACAACCGGTTCATTATCCGTAAATCAATAGAAAAATGTAAGAACATCAATGCTTGACGCTGCCTGTAGGGGACACAAGAATGGAGTCAGACTCGCAGATGGAATCCAATCATGACTCTCTTTCGTCCCCTTCTCGCCGCCCTGCTGCTGTTCACCGGCCTGGCCGTCCACGCCGAGGATGAGCCGCCGGCCGACGGCACTCAGGCCGCCCCCGTCATCTCTTACTACGCCCTGGATCCGGACATCATCACCAACTATCTGGGCGACAGCCGGACCCTGGGTTACGTGCGGGTGACGGTCGAACTGATGGCCGCCAACGAGGGTGACAAGAAGCTTATCGAGACCAATGACCCTCTGATCCGTGACGCCATCATCCGTCTGCTGGGTGGCAAGACGGGCGATCAGATAAAGTCGCTGGTCACCCGGGAGGAGCTGCGTAAGGAGTGCGAGGACAAGGTGAACGAGCTGCTGCTTAAGGAGACCGGCAAGAAGGCGGTGAAAGAGCTCATCTTCACCAAGTTCCTCTATCAATGAGATAGCGATTGCCATTCGATAATGGCAATCAAAATCGATTACAATGCTGCCCACTCCCCCAGAGAGGCATCAGGGCATGGGCAGCAAGACACTCTGCGAATGGCGTCGTCACGATATCCCCGAAGGACTCGAAACCCTGCGCAAGATCCTGCGCAAACCCAAGTTTGTCTGCGGCAAGTGCGCCCGCAGCGCCGGTGATAAAGAGTTTCTCTGTCAGCCCATTCGGCTGAAGAAGAAAGAGTAGGCTACTGATCCGTCCACCCCTGACGTCCCTGACTGAGCAACTTCCTCGCCTGCTCATCGTTGGGACAGACCCCCTGATACTCGCTCCCGTCACGCCCGGCCAGATAGAGATGCTCGGGTCGGCAATACCAGGCCAGCCCCTTCTGGTACCCCTGCCGCCACAGGATGGGGCTCACCCTGTCGGGACACTGGGTCTGATGCTCCTCCAACCTGGCCTCGGTCAAGCCCAGCTTGCCGTCTGCCTCGCCCACCAGATCCCACTGACGCTCACAGGGGTCGTCAGACTTGGCGCAACCGGCCAGCAATAACGCCACTATCATCAAGAGTCGTCTCATCGCCTTCCCTGCCTCCTTGTTCATCCTTTCGCCATTGTGCCAGAGCCAGCCGGAAACAAACAGGCGGGCCCGAAGGCCCGCCTGCGGCGTGGGATCACCTCTCATCGGGAAAGTCGTCGTCATCCTGCCAACTGTCGTCATCGTCCCAGTCGTCGAGCTCCTCTTCCCAGGATTCAGGCTCCCACTCGTCGTCGAGGTCATAGTCCGGCTTATGTCCACCCATGGCGTACTCTCCCTTGGTTATGGTGGCGATCCAAGTCTAAGCCGAAATGGGGTATGTGCCAGCAAGCGCCACGACATCCCCTCGAGTGGAGTAATGTCACGGCACGACGCGCTTGAGCGACGGGTATATCCTGAAAGGCAAAACGGAGCGCGTAGCGCTCCGTTTTTTATCCTGGCAAGACCGGGGTTACGCCAGCTCGGCCAGCCCCAGGGAGAGGGTGCGGGCCAGGGCCCCCTGATTGCGCAGCACCACGGCGCGGGCCTGATCGCCCATGGTCAGACGACGCTCCCCATCCGACAGCAGCCCACTGACCGCCTCACCCAGCGCCTGGGCATCCCTGACCACCTCGGCGCCCCCTTGCTCCAACAGCTGGCGCGTGATGTCGCTGAAGTTGAAGTAGGCGGGTCCGGTCAGGCAGGGCTTGCCCAGTGCCGCCGGCTCGAGCAGGTTGTGACCACCGATCCCCACCAGACTGCCACCGACAAAGGCGACATCGGCCGCCCCCAGCATCAGGGGCAGCTCACCCATGGTATCCCCCAGATAGATGGACGTGCTCGCCCGGGGCAACTCGCCACGAGCGCGGCGCACGCAGGGAAGTCCCTCACTATCACACAGGGCCGCCACCTGATCGAAACGCTGGGGATGACGCGGCACCAGTATCAGCAGGGCATCCGGGTGGGTCGTCAGTACCTGCCGGTGGGCGGCCAACACCTGCTCGTCCTCCCCCTGATGGGTACTGGCGGCGATCCAGACCGGCCGCGGCCCGATGGCGGCGCGCAGGGCGTGGCCTCCCTCGACCACGTCGTTTCCAAACTGCATGTCGAACTTGATAGAGCCGGTCACCGTCAGCCGCTCGGCCGGGATCCCGAGACGTGCGAAGCGCTCGGCATCATCCCTGTGCTGGCAGTAGAGATGAGTCAGGGGGCGGCTCAGGGTGTCGAAGGCCCCCTGAAAACGGGCATAGCGACGGCAGGAGCGCTCCGACAGACGGGCGTTGATGATGCTCACCGGCAGGTGCTGGGCTCCGCAGGCGGCCAGCCAGTTGGGCCACAGCTCGGTCTCCATGACCCAGAGGGCACGTGGACGCACCGACTCGAGAAAGGCGGCCACCGCCCAGGGATAGTCGAGCGGCGCGTAGCGATGCTGCACCAGATCCCCCAGCTTGGCCGCCTGATCGGCGCCGGTGCGGGTGGTGGTGGTGAGCAGGATCGGCAGGTCCGGTCGCTCAGCCTTGAGAGCGCGGATCAGCGGCGTGATGGCCAGGGTCTCGCCCACGCTCACCGCATGGATCCAGAGGGGCGATACCTGCCCCGTCGGCGGCACGCGTCCCAGATGCTCGGCCCAACGGTCGCCGAAGCCGGGTTTGCCCCGCTTCGGCTTGTAGAGCGCCAGCAGGGCGAGGGGTAATCCAAGATGGATCAGCAGGTTATACGCCAGCCGCCAGATCATGGGGTGTCCTTCTCATGCTCGGCCGGCAGATCGAGCCGCTTGCCGGCGGCGATCACCTGCTCCGGTTGCAGCTCGAGGAGACACTTGAGATGACCGAACTTGCAGGTGCGCTTGAAGCAGGGGCGGCACTCGATGTCGGTGTGGACGATCTCGACCCGCTCCGCCAGCGGCGGGGTGTAGAGAGGGGAGGTGGAGCCATAGACACCGATCAGCGGGCGGTTCAGGGCGGCGGCGATGTGCATCAACCCTGAGTCGTTGGAGATGACCCGCTCGGCCAGGGCCATCAGATCGATCGCCTCGTGCAGATTGGTCTTACCTGCCAGTACGTGGCAGTTGCCGCGGGTAAGGGGATTGATCCGCTCGCGAATGGTGTTGGCCACCGGCACATCCTTGTTAGAGCCGAAGATCCACACCTGCCACCCCTCATCCAGATGCTGCTGGGCCACCACGGCGTAGTGCCCCTCGGGCCAGCGCTTGGCCGGGCCGAATTCGGCACCGGGGCAGAGCACCAGCACCGGACGGGCGGTATCCAACCCATGCTTGGCCAGGGCCGCCTGTTGGTTCACCAGATCCACCGAGAGCGAGGGATGGGGTATCGCCGGGATATCGGCACGGCTCTTCATCTCTCCCTTGGGATGGGCCAGCGCCACGTAGCGCTCCACCATCAGGGGGAAGGCAGACTTGTTGCTGCGCAGATCGTTGAGCAGGCCGTAACGGTGTTCTCCCTTCCAGCCGGTACGCTGGGGAATGCGGGCGAAGAAGGGAATGAAGGCCGATTTCATGGAGTTGGGCTGGATGATGGCCTGAGCGTACCCTTCGGCACGCAGCTGTTTGCCGAGGCGGCGTCGCTCCAGCAGTTTGAACTCCCCGTGCCCCAGTGGCATGGGCAGCGCCTTGTCCACTTCGGGCATGCGCTCGAGCAGCGGGCGGCACCAGGCCGGAGCCATCACATGCACTTCGCATCCCGGATGGTTTGCCTTTAAGGCCTTATAGAGGCTCTGGGACATCACCATATCGCCCACCCAGGACGGGCCGATCACCAATATTTTCATCTACCGACTCTTGCCTTCTCACTTTGCTGGGGCGTGATTATGCCCCAATCCCGACGCGGGGGCGTAACAGAAGTTCCACCCATCTGCTCACAGATCCGCCGATGGAATCAGGCTAGACTGGGTGGGCCCCGACTCAGCATGAGGATCGCCATGAAGCCCAGTGGTCTGGAACGTCTGCTCAACCCTTCATCCATCGCCATCATAGGCGCCTCGACCAACCCGGCCAAGGCGGGTTGTGTCATCATGCGCCACCTGCTGGACGGGCAGTTCCGCGGCGCCATACTGCCGGTGACGCCACGCCACAAGGCAGTCTGCGGTGTGCTGAGCTATCCAGACATAGAGGCACTGCCTCTGGTGCCGGATCTCGCCATCATCTGTACCGCCGCCCATCGGGTGGTCCCCCTGGTCGAGCAGCTCGGTCACAAGGGGGTGGGGGCAGCCATCTTGCTCGCCGCCGGGTTCGATATCGAGCAGCGGGCCGCCCTGCAGGCCATTCGAGCCCAGTCAGGCATACGCCTGCTCGGCCCCAACAGCATGGGGCTGCTGATGCCCCATCTCGGCATCAATGCCAGCTTCTCCCCCATCGCCGCCCGGCCGGGGAAAGTGGCCTTTCTCTCCCAGTCGGCGGCGGTCAGTACCACTATCCTCGACTGGGCCAAGCAACACGAGGTGGGCTTCTCCACCTTCATCTCCCTCGGCGATGATCTCGATCTGGGTTGTGATGAGCTGCTCGACCAGCTCTCTCGTGACGGCACCACCCGCGCCATCCTGCTCTACATGGACAGGGTCAGCGACGCCCGTCGCTTCATGTCAGCCGCCCGCGCCGCCGCCCGTAACAAGCCGATCCTGGTGCTGCGCAGCGGGCGTCACAACCGGGAGGGGACGCCGGATAACATCTATGATGCCGCCATCCGCCGCGCCGGTATGCTGAGGGTACGCGACACCCATGAACTGTTTGCCGCCGTAGAGACCCTGAGCCACGCCCCCCAACTCAAGGGGGAGCGGCTGGCGATCATCGCCAATGGTCGGGGATTGGCCAACATGGCGCTGGATGTGCTGACCGAGCGTGGCGGCAAGTCTGCCTGCCCGCCCCTCGACATCGGCAGTGACGCCGACATCGATGCCTATCTCAGGTCTCTGCACAGCCTGCTCGATGAGGAGCAGACCAACGCTATCCTCATCATTCACGCCCCCTCTCTCACCGCGGAAGGTGAGGCGCTGGCCCAGGCCATCATCGAGGCCTTGCGAAACCACCCCAGGGCACGCCGCTTTAATATTCTGACCAACTGGGCGGGGGAACACTCGGCCCAGCGCGGACGGCGCCTCTTCAATGAGGCCGGGATCCCTACCTATCGCACCCCTGAGAGTGCGGTCGCCGCCTTTATGCACATGGTCGAGTATGGCCGTAACCAGCGCCAGTTGATGGAGACCCCCGCCACCCTGGCAGGCCAACTCGACTACGAGACCTGCGCCCGCCTGATCCGCCAGGGGGCCGAGCGCCAGCAGCTACGGCTCGATACCCACCTTGCCCGACCACTGCTGGCGGCCGCCGGCCTGGAAACGCTCGATACCTGGATTGTGGGCGACGCCACCGAGGCGACCCTGACTGCGGATCAACTGGGGTATCCGGTGGCGCTCAAGCTGCGCTCTCCCGACATTGTGCATAAATCGGATGTGCACGGCGTGGTGCTCAACCTGCGCACTCCGGCAGAAGTGGCGCAGGCGGCCGATGCGATCCTGGATAGGGTGAGGCTCAACCAACCGGGCGCCCGTATCGACGGTCTACTGGTGCAGAAGATGGCCCCTCGCAGCGGCGGGATTGAGCTCAGGGTACGCATTCAGCGTGATCCCCTGTTTGGTCCCGTCATCCTGTTGGGGGAGTCCGGCAGCCAGCCCCATCAGATGGTGGCCTCACTCCCCCCGCTCAACCAGACCCTGGCACGCTATCAGGTGCTGGGGGCCCTCGGCAGCGGTTGCATTCGCGATCGTGGCGGCCCCGAGCCGCTCGACGTGCCGGCACTGGCCAGGGTGCTCTATCAACTCTCCGAGCTGTTGGTCGCCTTTCCGGCCATCGGCGAGCTCGACCTCCACCCCCTGCTGGCACAGGGCGAGAGAATGACGGTGCTCGATGCCACCATCACCCTGGAGCATGAGGCTTCGTCCCACCACCTGGCCATCAGCCCCTATCCTACCGAGCTGGAGGAAGGCGGCTGGTTGCGTAGCGGCAGCCACTTGCTGCTGCGCCCGATCCGCCCGGAGGATGAGCCTGCACACAAGCAGTTTGTCTCCCTGGTATCCGACGAGGATCGCTATCGCCGCTTCTTCGCCGACGTGGGAGAGCTTGGCCATGAAGAACTGGCCCGCATGACCCAGATCGATTACGAGCGGGAGATGGCCTTCGTCGCCGTTGGGCAGGAACCTCCCTATCAGGAGCAGATCCTGGCGGTGGTGCGCGCCGTGTCGACACCGGATAGACAAGATGCCGAGTTCGCCGTGCTGGTACGTTCCGATCTCAAGGGGCAGGGGCTGGGCCGGGTAATGATGGAAAAGATGGTGCGCTACGCCCGCGACAAGGGAATTGGCCAGCTCTCGGGCATTACCATGCCGAGCAATCGGGGCATGGTCACCCTGGCGCGCAAGGTCGGGTTCAAGGTAGAGGTGTCGATGGAGGATAACCTGGTGAGCATGGTACTGCCGCTCGGCGTGCACACGCCGTGCGGCGCGGATGGATAACCAAGGCCTGCCGAACTCGCGGTAGCTCGGTGAGAGTGAGCAAACCCCAAAGAGAAAGAGGCCATCCCAAGTGGGATAGCCTCTTCTTGTTTCGATAGCCTTTCAAAACTTCAAATGCAAAAAGACCATCT
>NZ_CDCE01000034.1:359541-382622 GCF_000819805.1 Aeromonas diversa CDC 2478-85 | reverse complement strand
TCTTTATGCTCAGCAGTCATGGCGCAGTGGTGTCGCCGGCCTGCGGAAGGAGGTCTGGCTGCGCCCACCACGTCAGCCTCCCCCGCGGCTGCCGCTTCGCTACTCATTTCGAAGGCCTTCCCAGACGGGAAGGCCTTTTTGCGGTTAGCGTTGTCTGAAGCGACGGTGGCGCCGAGAAATGAGAAGCCCGGCCAAATGACCGGGCTGTTGCATGTGCCGACGTCGCATAATGAATGATGCGACGGCATACATCAGTGATGCTGACAGAGATGTCGGGCACTCAGGTAGTAGCGATGGTTCCCCTCAGGATCAATCAGCACCCTGGCCACCAACTCATTGCGGCGATGATACTCCCACCCTTGCCCGTGCGGCTCGAATGACGCATCTATGCCCAAGATGGCGAGGTACTCATGAAACTGGCTGGCATTACCGATCTCGGTCAGGGTCCATTTCATCGCTGCGCTCCTTGCATCGAGGTTGCCTGAGAATCATAGGTTCACTTTATGAAGATGACGTGAACGGGTATTGATGTTAATCATTTTTAGTGCACATTTATTCTGGTAAGAGCTCTTTCCTCTTCCGTCGGCGCTGAGACGCTGCGCTTTTTGATGACACAGGGAGCAGCCTGACCATAGGTATACATCCTAATCCGGCGTAGCGCAGAGTGCATTCGATGGGCCCTGCTATCCCTTGGCTCGGGTAGGGGGTGTAACATTAGTGTCATCTAACGGCCATATAATTTCGCGCAAGCTAACCCTTCTCGAGGTCTTGCATGTCATCGGAAACAATCGCCCTGGCCATGGCGGGCAGCAGAAAACGCCGGGTCAAGGACAAACTGGCAAAGTACAGCGTCACCGTAGGGGGATCCCTGGTCCTGGTGGCGCTGCTGCTCATCTTCTTTTATCTCCTCTATGTGGTGAAGCCCATTTTCCACGGAGCCTCGATGGAGGCTTCAGGTGCTATCTCACTGCCTGCCAAGGGAAAAACAGTCTGGTTAGGTAGCGAAGAGCAGAACGAGATAGGTTTTCGTTTTGGCGATGGGGGGCAGGTCAGTTTCTTTGCTCTTCAGGGCAAGAACGGCTTCAAGGGGGGACAGATTATCTCTCAGCAGCAGATTGAGCTGCCTATCTCCAGTGTGACCCGCTCCCACGGGGACGAAGAGGTGATCGTCTACGGTCTGCAGGATGGTCGAGTGCTTCCGCTGCGTCCAGCCTTCGCCGTCAGCTATCCCAACGATACCCGAGTGATCGCACCGGAGCTCAAGTACCCGTTTGGTGAAGAGCCCATGGTGGTCGACCCCGAGCGCAAGGCGCTGACTAAGGTTGCGTTTGAGGCGAACAGCAGCAAGGTGGTGGTGGCTGCCCTTACCGAGGATGGCCGTGGTGTCATGTCGGTGCTCTCCGGAGAGCAGAACTTCCTGACCGGCGAGACCGAGTGGGGCAACAGTAACTACACCATCCCGGCCCTGCCGCGCAACGTAGATCAGATGTTGATGACCCCCAACCAGCGCTATCTCTTCCTGCGCGATGGCAACCGGTTATCTGTCTATGACATCCGCAATCCCGCTGAGATCACCCTGCGTAATGTGCTGGAAGTCAATGCCAAGGGCGGCATGGTGACCAAGGTGGCTCTGCTTTCGGGGGCATCATCCCTGCTCGTGGCCAATGACAATGGCGTCATCTCCCAGTGGTTCGAGGTGGCCCGTGATGGTCAGCGCGAGTTCGCCCATATCCGTGATTTTGCTGCGGCCGGGCCGGTCAACGACATGGCCATGGAGACGCATCGCAAGGGGTTCGCCGCGACCACCGACAAGGGCACGGTCGATATCTTCCATACCACGGGCGAGACGCGCCTGCTGAGCGAGAAGATGGAGACGACGGAGCTTAACGGGGTCGCGCTCTCGCCGCGCAACAACCTGCTGATGGTTGAGAAGGGGAACGAGGTTCGTGTCTTCACCGTAGAAAACGAACACCCCGAGGTGACCTGGTCCGCCCTCTGGCAAGAGGTCTGGTATGAAGGCTATCCCGAGCCCCAGTTTGTGTGGCAATCCACCTCGGCCAGCAACGACTTCGAGCCCAAGCTGAGCCTGGTGCCGCTCGCGTTCGGTACACTCAAGGCCTCGCTCTACGCCATGCTGTTCGCGGTACCGCTCGGCGTAGCCGGTGCCATCTACACCGCCTACTTCATGTCGGCGGGGCTGCGTAAGGTGGTCAAGCCCACGGTAGAGATCATGGCCGCTCTCCCCACCGTGATCCTAGGCTTCCTAGCCGGGCTCTGGCTCGCTCCGCTGGTTGAAGATCATCTGCCCGGGATCGTGCTGCTGCTGGTGTTGTTGCCGGCGGGCATGCTGGCCTCGGCGCTGGCCTGGCACTATCTGCCGGAGCGGCTGCGTCTGTGGGTGCCGGAAGGGTGGCAGGCTATTTTGCTCGTCCCCGTGTTGCTGTTGATCGGCTGGGGCGCGTTTGCCCTGAGCCCGGTCATCGAGAATCTCTTCTTCCACGGTGATACCCGGATCTGGCTGACCAACGATATGGGGATGAAGTTCGATCAGCGTAATGCGCTGGTTGTCGGTATCGCCATGGGCTTTGCGGTGATTCCGACAATCTTCTCCATCGCCGAAGACGCCGTGTTCTCGGTGCCCAAGCACCTGACACAAGGCTCATTGGCCCTCGGTGCCACCCCCTGGCAGACCTTGAGCCGGGTGGTGATCCTCACCGCCAGTCCGGGCATCTTCTCGGCGGTGATGATGGGCCTTGGCCGCGCCGTTGGCGAGACCATGATAGTGCTGATGGCCACCGGTAATACCCCCATCATGGACTTTTCCATGTTCCAGGGGCTGCGTACCCTAGCGGCCAACATCGCGGTCGAGATGCCCGAGTCCGAGGTGGGCAGCTCCCACTACCGGGTGCTGTTCCTCGCGGCCTTCGTCTTGTTCGTCTTCACCTTTGTCTTCAACACGCTCGCCGAGTTCATTCGTCAGCGCCTGCGTGAAAAGTACAGCTCCCTGTAAGAGCAAGGAATCAAGCAATGGGAAAGTGGTTTAAATCGGGTACACCCTGGATCTGGATGACAGCCGGTACCGTCAGCATGAGCCTGATTGCCGTGCTGGGTCTCCTGCTCCTCATCGGTTGGCGTGGTCTCATCTACTTCTGGCCTCACCCCATCTATCAGTGGCAGGTGCAGGATCAGAGCGGTGCTCAGCAGAGCATCATCGGCGAGCTCTACGACGAAGAGCTGGTACCGGTCGAGCGGCTGCGTGCCGCCGGCCTGGCCCTGGCGGGTGAAGAGCGTGAATCCTTGACCCGCTATCTGGTCAAGACCGGCAACCGTGAGTTCGTGGATCTCGATTTCCGCTGGGTGCTCGAGACCGATATCCTGAGCCGTACCCAGCCGGCGGATCTCGCCATGCTCGAGCGCACCACCAACGGTAACTTCTACGGCACAGTGGTTTCGCTCAAGGTCGATGGCCAAGAGGTGGACGGCAGTCAGCGCGAGGCGCTGGAGCAAGCCATCGCTCGTGCGGTCGATCTCAACGCCCAGGCCGACTCCCTGCAAAAAGGGGAGATAGGTGCCATCAACTATCAACTCGAGAAGATGCGCCTCAAGGAGCGCAAGGCCGAGCTGGAGGGGAATCTGACCCCTGAGTTCAAGAGCGAGCTCGAGGCCGAGCGGGTCAGGTTGCAGGCCGAGTATCAGGTGCTGGAGAAGGAACTGTTTGCCCTGCGCGCCGATGCCGGTCGTGACAGCGTGACCGTGCGCGACATGCGCGGCGAGTCGGTCACCACACCGCTTTCCAAGGTGCTTGACGTGACCTGGCCCAACGAGATGGGGATCTTCACCAAGGTGGGTTACTGGTTCCACCAGATAGGTAAGTTCGTCAGTGGCGAGCCGCGCGAAGCCAACACCGAAGGCGGGGTCTTCCCGGCCATCTTCGGCACCGTCTTCATGGTGATCCTGATGGCCATCATCGTCACCCCTCTGGGGGTGGTGGCGGCGGTTTATCTGCACGAATACGCTGGCAAGAACGTGATGACCCGGTTCATCCGCATCGCGGTGATCAACCTGGCCGGTGTACCTTCGATCGTGTATGGCGTGTTTGGTCTCGGCTTCTTCGTCTACACCCTGGGGGGGAGTATCGACCGCCTCTTCTATCCAGAGGCTCTTCCGAGTCCGACCTTTGGCTCTCCCGGCGTCATCTGGTCGGCACTGACGCTCGCCATCCTGACCCTGCCTGTGGTGATCGTCTCCACCGAGGAGGGGCTGGCCCGGATCCCGAGTGCCATCCGTCACGGCTCCCTGGCGCTCGGCGCCACCCAGGCCGAGACCCTGTGGCGTATCGTGCTGCCCATGGCGAGCCCGGCCATCATGACCGGCCTCATCCTGGCTATCGCCCGCGCGGCGGGCGAGGTGGCTCCCCTGATGCTGGTCGGCGTGGTCAAGCTGGCGCCGACGTTGCCGATGGATGGCAACTTCCCCTATTTGCACGTGGAGCGCAAGTTCATGCACCTGGGCTTCCACATCTATGACGTGGGCTTCCAGAGCCCCAACGTGGAGGCGGCTCGCCCCTTGGTTTACGCCACCTCCTTCTTGCTGGTGACCGTGATCGTGGGTCTGAACCTGACCGCCATCGGCATTCGTAACCACTTGCGTGAAAAATTCAAGGCGCTGGATCACTGATCCGGCCCCATCGATTCGAGGTCAACATGATTAACGTCAACACCACCATGCAGCAGCCCCAGGCCCTGGATCTGGCCAACCTCTCCCCCGAGCAGACCGCGCTCGAGGTGAAGGGGCTGGATCTCTACTACGGCAACAAACAGGCCCTCTACAACGTCGAGATGAAGATCCCCAAGGGGCAGGTGACCGCCTTTATCGGTCCGTCCGGCTGTGGCAAGTCGACCCTGCTGCGCTGCATCAACCGGATGAACGATCTGGTGGAGAGCTGCCGCATCGAGGGGGAGATCCTGCTGCATGGCAACAACATCTATGACAAGAGCGTGGACGTGGCGGCCCTGCGTCGCCGGGTGGGCATGGTGTTCCAGCGACCCAACCCCTTCCCCAAGTCCATTTACGAGAACGTGGTCTATGGCCTGCGCCTGCAGGGGATCAACGATCGCCGCACCCTGGACGACGCGGTGGAGCGCTCCCTGCGCGGCGCCGCCCTGTGGGAAGAGGTGAAGGATCGTCTGCACGAGAACGCGTTTGGTCTCTCCGGTGGTCAGCAGCAGCGTTTGGTGATCGCCCGTGCCATCGCCATCGAGCCGGAAGTGCTGCTGCTCGATGAGCCGACCTCGGCGCTTGACCCCATCTCGACCCTCACCATCGAAGAGCTCATCAACGAGCTCAAGAAGCAGTTCACCGTGGTGATCGTCACCCACAACATGCAGCAGGCGGCACGGGTGTCGGATCAGACCGCCTTCATGTACATGGGCGAGCTCATCGAGTACGCCGACACCAACACCATCTTCACCACCCCGGCCAAGAAGAAGACCGAGGACTATATCACCGGCCGCTATGGCTAAGGCATAATCGAGCCAGGTTAAGGATTTCGACATGGATAATATGAATCTCGGCAAACATATCTCGGGCCAGTTCAACACCGAGCTGGAGAACGTGCGCAACCAGGTGCTGGTGATGGGGGGACTGGTCGAGCAGCAGCTGACCGACGCCATCGCAGCCATTCACGATCAGGATCTGGAGGCGGCGCGCCGCATCGTCGGCAGCGATCACAAGGTCAATGCCATGGAGGTGGCCATCGACGAGGAGTGCACTCGCATCATCGCCAAGCGTCAACCGACCGCCTCCGACCTGCGCCTGGTGATGGCCATTATCAAGACCATCGCCGAGCTCGAGCGGATCGGTGACGTGGCCGAGCGGATCGCCCGCATGCTGACCGACAACGCCAACAAGCCGCAGCCACCGCTGGTGTCGCTCGAAAACATGGGCCGCCGCACCATCAAGATGCTGCACGACGTGCTCGACGCCTTTGCCCGCATGGATCTCGACGCGGCCGTCACCGTCTATCAGGAAGATGACAAGGTCGACAGAGAGTACGAGTCGGTGATCCGCGAGCTGATGACCTACATGATGGAAGATCCGCGTACCATACCCCAGGTGCTCAACGTCCTGTGGGCAGCCCGCGCCATCGAGCGGGTAGGGGATCGCTGCCAGCACATCTGCGAGTACATCATCTACTTCGTCAAAGGCAAAGACGTGCGCCACACCAAGGGTGACGAGTTCACCAACCTGGTGAGCAAGCCGTAACCTGAGATGCATACGGCGGGGCCCCCGGGGCCCCGCTTTTTTTATGCGTGGAGTCTGCCCGGCAGCGCCGCTACACTGGGCCTTCAGCTTTTTTCAGGTACGCCCATGCAGCCACTCTCCCTGCGCCACTATCAGCGCAACGTCACCACCCACCAGCACGACTATGCCCAGCTGGTGATGCCGGTCGACGGTCCCCTCGAGATAGAGGTGGCCGGATGCGGCACCTGTCTGCAACCGGGGCAAGCGTGCGTCATTGTGCCCGGTGAGCGGCACGACTTCGCGGCCGATGCGTGCCATGGCTTCGTGGTGCAGGAGAGCGGCTGGCTGCCCCAGGGGCTCGAAGGGCCGTTTATGACTCTCGATGCCAGCCAGCGCGCCTACCTGCATTTCATGCACACGGCCTTGTGTGAGGGGCGGGCGCAGCCAGGCGTCGGAGAGCTGTGGCTGTCGCTCCTGGCCACGGGGCGTGGCATTGGCGAGCGGATCGCCCGGGTCCAGCGCCATATCGAGACTCATCTGGCGGCGTCCCTCAGCACCGGGGACCTGGCGGCAGTGGCCTGCCTGGGTCAGAGCCGTTTTAGCCAACTCTGCCGGCGCGAGCTTGGTATGAGTCCACAGCAATATGTGGCCGAGCGGCGCATGGCCCATGCGGCCCGGCTGCTGCTGGGCAGCCGCCTGCCGGTGGGGGAGGTGGCGGCGCGTGTCGGCTATGACAACCCGGCGGCCTTTGCCGAACGCTTCGCCGCCCACTACGGCGCCACTCCCTCTCGTTGGCGCACAGCACAGAGCGCAGCCTGACCGGCAAAGGGTGCAGCCTCGCCGGCGCGGCGCGTGGCGCGGCACGCTATGCTGGCGTTTTGCCATCAGGAGAGCAGAGCATGGAGCCCATCAGTTGGGAGACGTTTGAACAGGTGCAGTTGTGTGTGGGGACCATAGTGAGGGTCGAGCCCTTTCCCGAGGCGCGCCGCCCTGCGTTCAAGGTATGGGCCGATTTTGGCCCGGCGCTGGGGGTTCGCAAGAGCAGTGCCCAGGTCACCGACCTCTACACTCAGGACGACCTGCTCGGGCAGCAGATCGTCGCCGTGGTCAATTTTCCGATCAAGCAGATAGGGCCGTTTCGCTCCGAGTTTCTGCTCACCGGTTTTCGGTGCCCCGACGGGGTGGTGCTGGCGGTGCCGAAGTCACCGGTCGAAAACGGGGCCCGCCTGTGCTGAGGTCGCTCATGACGGACGAACAACCTATGCCGTATTTCGCGGGCCAGTAATGGCAGGGGCGCCATGATGGCGCCCCTGTGGTGAGAGTCAGGCGGTCTGCCCGAGCCCCTGACCGGCATCTTTCTTGGCGATCAGCTCAATCTTGTAACCGTCCGGGTCTTCGACGAAGGCGATGACGGTGGTGCCGCCCTTGACCGGACCCGGCTCGCGGGTGATCTTGGCGCCGGCGGCGCGCAGGGCGTCGCAGGTGGCATAGATGTCGTCCGCCTCCAGGGCGATGTGGCCGTAGGCCGAACCCAGCTCATACTCGCTCACGCCCCAGTTGTAGGTGAGTTCGATGACGGCCTCGTCCTTCTCGTCGCCATAGCCGACGAAAGCCAGGGTGTACTTGTACTCGCTGTTTTCGCTCTGGCGCAGCAGCTTCATGCCGAGCACGCGGGTGTAGAAGTCGATGGAGCGTTGCAGATCACCGACGCGCAGCATGGTATGCAGAATTCTCATGGATTATGCCTCCGGATAGACTTTTTCTTTGTATTCGCACAGGTCCTCAATAATACAGGAGCCGCAGCGGGGTTTGCGAGCCAGACAGGTATAGCGCCCGTGCAGGATCAGCCAATGATGCACGTCGAGCTTGAACTCGGCCGGAACCACCTTGAGCAGCTTCTCCTCCACCAGATCCACGTTCTTGCCCACGGCAAAGGCGGTGCGATTCGAGACGCGGAAGATGTGGGTGTCGACGGCGATGGTGGGCCAGCCGAAGGCGGTGTTGAGCACCACGTTGGCAGTCTTGCGGCCCACCCCGGGCAGGGCCTCGAGGGCCTCGCGATTTTCCGGCACCTCGCCGCCGTGGCGCTCGAGCAAGATGGCGCAGGTCTTGATGACGTTTTCCGCCTTGGTGTTGAACAGGCCTATGGTCTTGATGTACTCCTTCACCCCGTCTACCCCCAGCGCCAGCATAGCGGCGGGGGTGTTGGCGACGGCATAGAGCTTGTCGGTGGCCTTGTTGACGCTGACGTCGGTGGCCTGGGCCGAGAGTAGCACGGCGATGAGCAGCTCAAAGGGCGAGTTGAAGTTGAGCTCTGTGGTCGGGTGGGGATTGTGCTCCCGCAGCCGCTCGAGGATCTGGCGCCGTTTTTCGTTATTCATGAGGCTCCTTTACAGCTCGGTGGCGCGTGCACCCGCCGGGGGCACGGCGCAGTGGGCCTGTTCGAGGGCGCTCTGCTTGCCTCGCCACTCGTTGATGGCGTTCTTGGCGGCGATGAGCAGACCCAGACCGATGAAACCGCCGGGCGGCAGGATGGCGATCAACAGCGACGCATTGGTGGGGAGCACCCGAACGGTGAGGGCGCTGGCCCAGCCGCCGAGCAGCTGCTCGGCACCATCAAACAGGGTCCCCATGCCGATGATCTCGCGCATGGCCCCCAACACACAGAGCACCAGCGCAAAACCCAGGCCCATCATAGCGCCATCGAGCAGGGCATGCAGCGGCGGGTTTTTCACCGCATAGGCCTCGGCGCGACCAATGATGATGCAGTTGGTGACGATGAGGGCGATGAAGATGCCGAGGGACTGATAGAGGCCATAGGCATAGGCGTTCATCAGCAGCTGCACACAGGTGACCAGGGCCGAGATGATCAGCACATAGACGGGGATGCGAATATCCTTGGGGACATAGTTGCGCACCAGGGAGACGGCGAGGTTGGATCCCATCAGCACCACCATGGTGGCGAGCCCCAACCCGAGCGCGTTGGTGAGGGTAGAGGTGACCGCAAGGGTCGGGCACAGACCCAGCACCTGCACCAGCGCCGGGTTATTCTTCCACAGCCCCTCGGCCATCAGACTCTTGAATTCGGCCTTCATGGTTACTCTCCCTTCTCACTGCACAGGGGGGCCGTCTCGAGCAGATCGGGATGGTGGGCATTGAGCTCCAGCACCCGTTTCACCGCCTTGACCACGGCCCTTGGTGTGATGGTGGCGCCGGTAAAGGCGTCGAAATCGCCCCCGTCCTTCTTGACCGCCCAGCGGCTCTCGTTCTCCCGGGTCAGCACGCGACCGCGAAAGCTTTCGATCCAGTTCGATTTTTTCAGGTCTATCTTGTCGCCGAGCCCCGGGGTCTCGTTATGGGCCAGGGTGCGTACCGCCGTGACCTGGCCACCCGGGGTGAAGCCCACGATGAGGCGAATGGCCCCGCTGTAGCCGTCAGGGGCCACCGTCTCGAGGGCGTAGCCCGAGATCTGCTGCCCCTGTTTGGCCACATAGAGGGGCATGGGCTTGGCACTGCCGAGAAACTCCCGGCTGGTGAGCAGGCGGCAGCTTGCCACCAGATCGTTATCATAGGTGCCGGCAGGCAGCAGTGCCGAGAGGGTGCTCAGTTTCTCTTGCTGGTGTTGATGCTCGATACGTTCGGCGGTCAGCTGGTTGGTCAGGGCCACCACGGCGGTGCAGACCAGGGCGAAGCCGCCCAGGATCAGGCCGTTTTTGCTCATGCTGCGGATCATTTGCGTATTCCCTTGCGCTGGCCATAGATGGCGGGGCGAGTCAGGCTGTCGATAAGCGGCACGCAGAGGTTGGCGAGCAGCACGGCGAAGGCGAAGGCGTCCGGATAGCCCCCGAAGCGGCGGATCAGATAGACCAACAGGCCGATCAGCGCCCCATAGATGAGGCGACCCCGTGGTGTGGTGCTGGCGGTCACCGGATCGGTGGCGATAAAGAAGGCGCCCAGCATGGTTGCTCCACTGAAGAGGTGGAGCATGGGGGTGGCGGTCGCGTCCGGGGTGATGAGCCAGCCGAGAACGGCGGAGGCGAGCAGGCCGCCAAGCACGGCGACCGGGATGCGCCAGGCAATCACCTTCTGCTGCAACAGGAAGAGGCCCCCTAACAGATAGCCGAGGCTGACCCAGCTCCAGCCGACCCCACCCCATCCCTCATAGAGGGGGGAGCGCATGATTTCCGCCGTGGTCAGTCCCTGGGTCAGCCCCGTCTTGAGCGTATCGAGCGGGGTCGCCATGGTGGTGCCATCGATGCCGAGGCGTAGCTGGCTCATGCTGTAGCCGTCGAGACTCAGACCGGTGAAGATGGTGGAGAGGGCATCCCAGAGGCCCAGTTCATAGGCCCGCACCCCCAGCGGGGGCAGCCAGTTGGTCATCTGCACCGGGAAGGAGACCAGCAGCAGCACGTAGGCGACCATGGCCGGGTTGAACAGGTTTTGACCCAGGCCGCCATAGAGGTGCTTGGCCACCACGATGGCAAAGGCGGTGCCAAGCACGACCAGCCACCAGGGGGCGAAGGGGGGCAGCGACAGGCCGATCAGCACGGCGGTCACGGCGGCGCTGCCGTCCCACAGCGCGGGGAGCACGGGGCGGCGGCGCAGGCGCAGCACCAGCGCCTCGCACGTCAGGGCCGTGGCGATGGCCAGCATCAGCTGGATCAGGGTTCCCCAGCCGAAGAACCAGGTCTGGGCGAGCAGTCCGGGTAGACAGGCAAGCATCACCAGCCCCATCAGGGTCGAGGTCTGCTTGCGACTATGGGAGAAGGGTGCACCGGCAATCTTGAACATCACTCACCCACCTTGTCGGAGTCGGTTATTTCGATTTTTTCAGCCTCGGCGGCGGCTTTTTTCGCCTTGGCTCGGGCGATGGCGGCGGCCACGGCGGCCTTCTTGCGAGCGTCGGCATCGTCGTGCTGAGGCTCGTCTTGCCGTGGCGCAGGGGCTGCCTCGCTTATCGCTAGCGATGCTGCGCCGTCCGCCGCGGCCTTCTTGGCCTTGGCACGGGCGATGGCGGCCGCCACGGCGGCCTTCTTGCGAGCGTCGGCATCGTCGTGCTGAGGCTCGTCTTGCCGTGGCGCAGGGGCTGCCTCGCTTGCCGCTAGCGATGCAGCGCCGTCCGCCGCGGCCTTCTTGGCTTTGGCACGAGCGATGGCGGCAGCCACGGCGGCCTTCTTGCGAGCGTCGGCATCGTCGGCCTGAGGCTCGTCTTGCCGTGGCGCAGGAGCAGCCTCGCTTGCCGCTACCGATGCTGCGCCGTCCGCCGCGGCCTTCTTGGCCTTGGCTCGGGCGAGGGCGGCGGCCACGGCCGCCTTCTTGCGAGCGTCGGCATCGTCGGCCTGAGGCTCGTCTTGCTGTGGGGCAGGGGCTGCCTCGCTTACCGCTACTGATGCTGCGCCGTCGGCCGTGGCCTTCTTGGCCTTGGCGCGGGCGAGGGCGGCGGCCACGGCCGCCTTCTTGCGAGCGTCGGCATCGTCGGCCTGAGGCTCGTCTTGCCGTGGGGCAGGGGCTGCCTCGCTGGCCGCTAGTGATGCTGCGCCGTCGGCCGCGGCCTTCTTGGCCTTGGCGCGGGCGAGGGCGGCGGCCACGGCCGCCTTCTTGCGAGCGTCGGCATCGTCGGCCTGAGGCTCGTCTTGCTGTGGGGCAGGGGCTGCCTCGCTTATCGCTAGCGATGCTGCGCAGTCGGCCGCGGCCTTCTTGGCCTTGGCGCGGGCGAGGGCGGCAGCCACGGCCGCCTTCTTGCGATCCTCGGGGCTGTCATCGCCGCCAGCCTCGCCGCTCGGGTTCGACGCGACAGCGGCTGGGGCCTGCTCTGCCTGCTTGGCGGCGCGGCGGGCCTCGGCCTCGCGTTTTCTCGCCTCACGAGCGGCAATCACGGCACTGTTGTCCGGGCTGCCATCGGCCAGGGCACCCGCCGTGGTGGGGGCCTGGCTCCGCTCTTTGATCCTGGCCAGGGCGGCGGCCACCGGGTCTTCGCCACCGGCGGCACTGGTCATGGCCTGACGACGGTTGGCCGCTGCCTCGGCGTGGCGTGCTTCGCGCGCCGCTTTCTCCCGCTCGAAACGCGCCTGTTTGGCCTCGAAACGTGCTTTGGCGCGCTCTGCCTTCTCGGCCTCGGCGCGCGTTTCGCGAATGTCATCCTTGGCAATCTTGTAGTACTGCACCAACGGGATTTCGCTCGGGCAGACCCAGGCGCAGGCGCCGCACTCGATGCAGTCGAAGAGGTTGAGCTGCTCGGTCTTGTCGTACTCCTTGGCGCGGCTGTACCAATAGAGCTCCTGAGGAAGCAGGTTCGCCGGACAGGCATCGGCGCAGGCGCTACAGCGAATGCATGCCTGCTCGGCCCCCGGTGTCGGCAGCTCGCGCTGGCTCGGGGCCAGCAGGCAGTTGGTCGCCTTGACCACGGGCACCTGGGCGTGGGGCAGGGTAAAGCCCATCATGGGGCCGCCCATGATGACTCGCTGGCCGGGCTCGGGATTGAGGTCAAATTGACGCAGCAGCCAGCGTACCGGTGTGCCGAGGCGAACCCAGACGTTGCCGGGTTGGCTGAAACGCTCGCCGGTCAGGGTGACCAGGCGCTCGATGAGCGGCTCGCCGTCGACGATGGCGCGCTTGATGGCGAACACGGTGGCCACGTTGAGCACCATGATCCCGATGTCGACCGCTCGTCCCCCCTTGGGGACCTGGCGGCCGGTGAGGATCTCGATGGTCTGCTTGGCGCCGCCCGAGGGATACTTGGTGGGGGTAACCCGCACCATGATGTCACCGTCGTGCTCGCCGATCGCCCCCTCCAGGGCCGCGGCTGCCTCGGGCTTGTTATCCTCGAGGCCGATGAGGCAGAGCTTGGGCTTGAGCAGGTGGCGCAGCACCCGGATCCCCTCGATCACCTCGTCGGCGTAGTCGCGCATCAGGCGATCGTCGGTGGTGATGTAGGGCTCACACTCCATGCCGTTGATGATGAGGATCTCGGTGCGCTGGCCGCGCCCGTCCAGCTTGCTGTGGGTCGGGAAGACGGCGCCACCGAGGCCGGCGACCCCCGCCTGCTGGATGCGGCCAAGCAGCTCGCTGCGCTCCAGGTTCCAGAAATCGGGGCGCGGGTCGCGCGGGTGCCACTCATCGGCCCCATCCGGAGTGAGGGTGATGCAGAGATCGGCCAGCCCCGAGGGGTGGGCGACCGTGTGGGGGCCAATGGCGGTGATGGTGCCCGAGGTGGGGGCGTGGACCGGCACGGTACGGCCACCCTGCCAGCTGCTGAGCGGCTGTCCGCGCAAGACCCGTTCCCCCACCTTGACCAGCAGGTCGCCGGCGGGGCCGGCGTGCTGACGCAGGGGAATGATGAGTGCCTCGGGCAGGCCCGCGTTGCGGATTGGGGTGTGACTGGACTGATCTTTATGCTCTGCCGGATGGATGCCGCCGTGAAAATCCCACATGGCGCCGGCCTTGATGCGTTCGATGACGTGTTGCATGACTACTCTACCACCTTGACCGGGATCGACTGCAGGTCCCACTTCCAGTTGTCGACCGTGGTCGGCACCGGCACCATCTCGATACAGTCGGTGGGGCAGGGGGCCACACAGAGGTCACAGCCGGTGCATTCGTCCTGGAGTATGGTGTGCATCGCCTTGGTGGCCCCTATGATGGCGTCGACCGGGCAGGCCTGGATGCACTTGGTGCAACCGATGCACTGATCTTCATGGATAAAGGCGACCTTGCGCACCGGCGCGGCAGAGCCAGCGTCGCCGAGAGGCTGGGGCTCGACCCCCATCAGGTCGGCAATCTTGCGCATGGTGGGCTCGCCGCCGGGGACGCACTTGTTGATGGCATCGCCGCCGGCCACGGCCTCGGCGTAGGGCTTACACCCGGGATAGCCACACTGACCACACTGGGTCTGGGGCAAGAGGGCATCGAGCTGATCGACGATGGGATCCGCCTCGACCCGGAAGTGCACGGCGGCAAATCCCAGGATCACCCCGAAGGCGACCGCCAGCAAGGTGAGGACCAGTATGACAAAAATAATATGAATCATGTGGTTACATCTTGATTAGGCCGCTAAAGCCCATGAAGGCCAGGGACATCAGGCCGGCGGTGATCATGGCGATGGAGACCCCCTTGAAGGGGGCCGGCACATCGGCGGCCACCAGTCGCTCGCGCATGGCGGCAAAGAGCACCAGCACCAGCGAGAAACCCAGGGCGGCGCCAAAGCCGTAGAGCACGCTCTGGAAGAAGTCGTGCTGGCTGTTGACGTTGAGCAGCGGCACGGCGAGCACGGCGCAGTTGGTGGTGATAAGGGGCAGGAAGATCCCGAGCAGGCGATAGAGGGCCGGGCTCGATTTGTGCACCACCATCTCGGTAAATTGCACCACCACGGCGATCACCAGGATGAAGGCGAGAATGCGCAGGTAACCGATGCCCAGCGGCAGCAGTATGTAGTGCTCGACCAGGTAGGCGCAGGCGCTGGCCAGGGTGATGACGAAGGTGGTCGCCAGCCCCATGCCGATAGCGGTCTCGAGCTTGCTCGACACACCCATGAAGGGGCAGAGGCCGAGAAACTTGACCAGTACATAGTTGTTGACCAGCACGGTACTAATCAACAAGAGTAGGTATTCAGTCATCAGGGTATCAGCGTTTTCGGAGTAAAAGCGGCGGATATTATCTGATGTAACTCTTCGCTAAACAACTCTGCACGGGCAGGGTTATTCAGCAAATCCCTATTTTCAAGGAGGAAAATGTGCGTCTTCTGCCCATGTTGGCCCTGACGCTGGCGATGCTGCTGTGGGGAAGCTCCTTTATTGCCCTCAAGCATGTGCTCGGTGTGTGGGAGTTTGGTCAGGTGCTCTTCATGCGGATGCTGGTGGCGGGACTGTGCTGGTTGCTGCTGTGGCGCCATCTGTGGCGCTTCAGCTATCAGGCGGGGGACTGGCGCTGGCTGGCCTTGCTGGGTGCCCTCGAGCCCTGCCTCTACTTCCTGCTCGAGGTCAATGCCCTGCGCTATACCAGTGCCGGGCAGGCGGGCATGGTGTGTGCCCTGCTCCCCCTGCTGGTGGCCATGGTCGCCTATCTGCTGCTCGGGGAGCGTATCTCCCGCCGGCAGCTGCTTGGCTGCATGATAGCTATCTGCGGTGTGGTGGCCCTGGGCCTGGGAGGCGAGCAGGCGGCGAATGCCCCCAATCCGTTGCTGGGTAACGCCCTCGAGATGCTGGCCATGCTCTGCGCCGCCACCTATTCGGTGGTGCTGAAAAAGCTCTCCAGCCGCTATGGGGTGCTCCCTCTGACGGCGCTGCAGGCCTTTGTCGGCATTCTCTTCTTCGCCCCCTTTGCGTTCTCCTCTCCCTGGCCTGCGAGCTGGCGCCCCTTCGATCTGGCCGTGATCCTGTTTCTCGGCGCCTGTGTCACCCTGGGGGCTTATCTTCTCTACAACTGGGCGGTGACCCAGGTGAAGGTCACGATGGCGGCGGCTTATGTCAACCTGCTGCCGGTCTTTACCCTGATCTTTGCCTATCTGCTGCTCGGTGAGCGGCTCACCCCCCTGCAGGGGATGGCCTGTCTCACCGTGTTGTTTGGCATCGCCGTGGGGCAGATGCCCCTGCGCCGGCGCAAGATGGTGGCTGAACCGGTTAACTGACTTGCCGTAGCGGGGATGCTCGCTGCTGTGCTAACCAGTGCGGATCCAGCGGGATGTCATCCCGATCCCTGACCTCTTGATGGCAGTGATCCGGGCCCAGGCATCCGTAACGGCGCGGCGTGGTCTGGGTATAGAGCGCCAGACAGCGGACTCCGCTGGCGGCGGCTAGGTGCAGAGGGCCCGTGTCGGCACAGATAAAGAGGTGCAGCCCGGCGGTAAAACGGGCCAGCGCCTCCAGACTCTGCAGGCTGACCACTTCATCGCCCAGGTTGGGCTCTGGCTGGGCGGGATCCTGAATGTGGATGAGATGGGCCATGGGCATGTGGTTGCGCACCCGTGCCAGCAGATGCTGCCACTGCTTGTGGGTCAGCCCCTTGCCATCGCGGGCGCCGGTGAAAAAGCCAATCCGCACCGCTTGCTCTTCTTGCACGGCAGGCATCGCCTCCTTCCAGAGACGGGGGGCGTGCTCGAGGTAACCGGGCGGCGTCGTGATGCCGAGCAGTTGCAGCGGCGTGTGGGCATAGTGCCAGTCTGCGAGGGGGGTGATGCCATTATCGAATATCACATCCCCGTTCATTTCGTTAAATCCCCGCTTGTCTGCGGCCCTGATGAGGGCGGTGATCAGGTGGTCCGTACTGGAAGGAAAGGGGGTATAGACAAGGTCAAACCGGGTCTGGCGCAGCGAGAGCAGGGTGCGCAGAGCGCCGATGATTTTACCCCAGCGGAAATTGACCAGATGGATACGGTCGATGGCGAGCTCCGCCATGAAGGGCGTCATCAAGCCCGAGCTCTGTACCAGTTCAATGGTGGCATCCGGATAGCGGTCTCGCAGGGCGTGCAGAAAGGGGAGTTGAAAGATGGCATTGCCGATCCGGTTGGTGCTGCGCACGACCAGAATGCGGCGCACGTCGGCATTGGGTTGGGCGATGCGGTTGCGGCGGGCGACCCAGCCGAGCAGGCGTCGCTCCCATCCCCGCGTGGCGCGGCGCCGATAGGAGTCAAAACGGCGCAGTTTATCCCTAAGCATTGACATCGATGGCTTCCTTCTTGGGGCACCTTGCGGTGCATGCAAGCAAATTAATGAGCGAAATCTCAGTAATCAAGAGGTTATGTTCGATGTATGAAGGCTTTGTGATCTTGCTCCGCGGTGAATGGCAGGAATAGTCTGGTGCGGCTATGATGCGCCCCCAACAACGTGAGGAGAGTGCCATGAGCCTCTGGAAAGGGTGGATAGTGACCTTGTTACTCTGCGTCGGCGGCAGCGCCGTCGGGGCGCCCCAGATCTACGGTTGGGCCGAGCGGGGAAGGCTAGAGCCTGCCGGGCTCTTGATGAACCTCAAGCTCGATACCGGTGCCGACACCTCTTCACTCGATGCCCGTCGTCTGCGGGAATTCGTGCGCGGCGGAGCGCGCTGGGTCAGCTTCACGGTGCGGGGTGAGGGGACACGCGGGCCGCGCACCGTTCGTCTCGAGCGGGAGGTGACGCGCTATGTCACCGTCCGTGGCGCCGGGGGGAGCGATAGCCGGCCCGTCGTGCACATGAGCATCTGTATCGGGGATCGCCTGCTCGAGGATGAATTTACCCTCAACGATCGCCAGAAGATGGCGTATCCGGTGCTGATCGGCCGCAAGACCCTGGCGCAGATGGATGCTGCCGTCGCCGCCAATCGTACCTATACCCGTGCCCCCGAGTGTCCTTGAGTTAACACATCAGAGCACCCAATCGCGACACAATGGGGTATCTTATGCCCCGATTTCATCCATTAAACGGATAAGAGACTCGTATGATTATCAAACCCAAAGTTCGCGGCTTTATCTGCACCACCACCCACCCGGTCGGTTGTGAGGCCAACGTCCGTCGTCAGATCGCCCACGTCCAGTCCAAGGGCGCCATCGAGAACGGCCCCAAGAAGGTGCTGGTGATCGGTGCCTCCACCGGTTACGGTCTGGCTTCGCGGATTGCCGCCGCCTTTGGCTCCGGCGCCGCCACCCTGGGCGTCTTCTTCGAAAAAGCCGGTACCGAGTCCAAGCCGGGCACCGCCGGCTGGTACAACTCTGCCGCCTTTGACAAGGCCGCCAAGGAAGCCGGTCTGTACGCGAAAAGTGTCAACGGTGATGCCTTCTCCAACGAATGCCGCGCCAAGGTGATCGAGATCATCAAAGAGGATCTGGGGCACATTGACCTGGTGGTCTACTCCCTGGCCTCGCCGGTGCGCAAGATGCCGGAAACCGGTGACGTGGTGCGCTCTGCCCTGAAACCCATCGGCGAGGTTTACACCACCACCGCCATCGACACCAACAAGGATCAGATCATCACCGCCACCGTCGAGCCGGCGAACGAGGAAGAGATCCAGAACACCATCACCGTCATGGGCGGTCAAGATTGGGAGCTGTGGATGGCGGCCCTGCGCGATGCGGGCGTGCTGGCCGACGGCGCCAAGTCCGTGGCCTACTCCTACATCGGTACCGATCTGACCTGGCCCATCTACTGGCATGGCACCCTGGGCCGCGCCAAGGAAGACTTGGACCGCGCCGCCGCCGCCATCCGTGGCGATCTGGCTGCCAAGGGCGGCACCGCCCACGTGGCCGTGCTCAAATCCGTGGTGACCCAGGCATCAAGCGCCATTCCGGTGATGCCGCTCTACATCTCCATGGCCTTCAAGATCATGAAGGAGAAGGGCATTCACGAGGGCTGCATGGAGCAGGTGGATCGCATGATGCGCACCCGTCTGTACGGTGCCGATCTGGCGCTGGACGAGCAGGCCCGCATCCGCATGGATGACTGGGAGCTGCGCGAAGACGTGCAGCAGACCTGCCGCGACCTGTGGCCGTCCATCACCAGCGAGAATCTCTCGGATCTGACCGACTACGCCGGCTACAAGCAGGAGTTCCTGCGCCTGTTCGGCTTCGGGCTGGACGAGGTGGATTACGACGCGGACGTGAATCCGGACGTGCGGTTCGACGTGGTCGAGCTGTAATCCGCTTGCTGCACGAGGGGGCCAACATGGCCCCCTCTTCTTTCATTGAGGCTGAGTGCCCAAGGCATCGGTCACCCGGCGTTTGTGCTCCATCTTCTCCAGGATGAGCTTGTAGGCCACGTAGTACTTGTAGATGTTGCTCACATAGGTGACCGTCTCGGCGCCTATCTTCTCGGCGGCGATGTGCTCCACGTTGCCAAACCAGACGTTGGGGTTAAAGCCCCGCTCCTCGGTGAGTTTGCGTAGTCTGGCGATGCGTGCCGGTCCCGCGTTGTACGAGGCGAACGAGAAGAGGGCCTTGTCCAGACGGGTCATGGGCTCGTCGCCATAGTAGCGATCCATCATCCAGCGCATGTACTTGACCCCGGCGTGAATATTGGGGTCGAGCCGGCGGATGTCGCCCACCTTGAGATCCTTGCCGGTACTGGGCATCACCTGCATCACGCCGATGGCCCCCACCTTGCTGCGGGCGTTCTGATTGAGCTGGGACTCCTGATAGCCCTGGGCCGCCATCAGCACCCAGTCCACGTCGTACTTTCCCGCGTATTCCTGAAACACCTTGATCATGTCCAGAAACTTCTGGCGCTCGCGCCCGGCGGCGGCGCTCTTGACGTATTGGGTGCTCTTGAAATAACGGGCCTGCAAGGTGTTGCTGATGACGCTCCCCTGGCCGTGCAGGCGGATGTGCTCGTTGAGTAGCGCCAGCAGCGCCGGACTGTCTTTGCGCACCGCCCAGGCGATCGCTCCCTCTTCGCGCAGGGCGATATCCTCGTGGACTCGAATGGCCGGATAGATCTGCTGCCAGAAGCGGGCCTTGTGGCTGTCGACCACGATGAGAGGGATGAGACCCGCGTTGAGCATCTCCATCAGGTCTTCGTCCTCCAGGGGGTCGGGGGCTTCTTTCAGGATCACGGCGGCGCGCCCTTCCCGGGCAAAGCGCTCGTTCAGGGCCAGCAGGCTCTCGTAGTAACTCGAAGAGCGGCGCACAAAGACCTCCTTGCCGGCGAGATCGTCCAGGTGTGCGACCTTGGGGGAGGCCGGGCCGCTGACCAGCAGCTCCTTGACCCCCTTGAAGAGGGGCAGGGTGAAATCCGCCAGGGTTTGCCTGGCTGCCGTGACGGTCAGGTTGGCGGCGGCGATGTCCCCCTTACCCTCCTGCAGGGCCTTGAAGATCTCGCCACGGGCCACGGGGATGAAGTGGATCTGAACCTTGAGGTGGCGCCCCTTGAGGCGCTTTTCCTTCATCAGCTGGAGGTTGAGATAGCGCTCGAACTCCATCAGGCGGTCATGGGTTGCCCCTCTCTGGCGCCCCTTGTCGATAAAATAGAAGGTCTTGCTATAGGTGGTCAGCACCCTGATCACCCGCCGCTCTATCATGCCGGGAAGATCCCCGCGCCAAGGGGCGAGCAGCTCGTCGCTGGTGAGGTGAAGCGGCTCGCGCGCCTCGTCGGGCTCGGCCGCGCTCAAGGGGAGGGTGAGCAGTGAGAGCAGAAGCAGACAGGGACGGATGGCCCGGGCAAGGGGATAACACATGGCAGACTCCAACGCAGAGCGACTGTGGTGAGTCTAGCCAAGCGGTGGGGGGCTAGCTGGGGCGACCCTCTGCCCGTTTGCGTTCATAGTCACGCTGAACGATGGCCAGGGCCTTGAGGGCCAGCTCGGTCGGGATCTGGTTGCTTTCGAGCAGCTCGATGAGATCGACGGCGAGCTGCACTTCCTTGGGGGCCTGCTCCAGGGACATGGGATTACCTCTGTGGGGGAGAGGGGCAGTATAGCGGGCGCCCGAGCCTAGCCCAAGCGCCCACAGCGTCACAGATGCTGGCGCATCTCCTTGTCGATCTCCTCACGCAGGGCCACCAGCTTCAGGGCGTACTGCTCGAGCTGGCGCTGGGGTTCGGTCTGCGGGGTCCAGGCCGGCACCTGGCGCGGCTTGCCCTGCTCGTCCATGGCCACGAAGATGATGATGCAGTGCGTCGCCTTGTGGCGATCGGTCGAGGTGGGATGGCGGCTGTAGACGTCCACCGCCAGGTGCATGCTGGTGGTGCCGGTGTGGATCACCTGGGCGTGCACCTCCACCAGCTCACCGATCTGAATGGGGCGGATGAAGCGGATCCCCCCCACGTAGACGGTGACCGCATAGCCACCGCTCCAGCCGGCGGCGCAGGCGTAGCCCGCCTGATCTATCCACTTCATGACCATGCCCCCGTGCACCTTGCCGCCGAAATTGACATCCGAGGGCTCGGCCAGAAACTGCAGGGTCAACTCTCTGGGTGGGATCATCCTTCATCCTTATTGTCGATAGCTCTTGCGATACTGCTCTGCCTGCATGCAGGCGGGCACCTTGGAAAAGTCGGGGCGCTTGTTGCCCTCACGCTGGCCGAAGCTGGCGAAGTCACGCTCACACCGGGCGTTGGTCTTACCCTCTTTGACGCAGAGCGCCACACGCTGGCTGCGCCCCTCATCGATCAACTGCTGCCGGGCGCTGGCGCAGGCCGCGTCGAGGCGGGCCTGTTCGGCCTCCCGATCCACCACGGCGGCGCCCACCGGTACGGTGAGGGTGCAGAGCAGCAGGAAGAGGCGTCGTGTCATCGGGGGGCTCCTTGGCGGGCCTTGCCCGCGATGATGAGGGCGATGCCGCCCAGGATCGCCAGCGCCGAGAGCAGCAGGCGCAGGCTCCAGCTCTCGCCGAGCCAGAGGATGCCGCCCACCGCCGCCAGCGGCGGCACCAGCAGTTGCAACGCCGCGGCCAGGGTGCGCCCCAGATCCGGCAGGACACTGTACCACAGGGCGTAGCCGAGTCCCGAGGCGATGGCGCCCGAGAGCAGGGCCAGCAGCACCCCGCCGGGGCTGAAGGCGGCATGGCCGAGCAGCAGCATCAGGGGCAGGGCGAGCAGGGCGGCGCGCCAGAAGTGGCCGGCGTTGGCGGCCAGAGCGTCAGCGGCCCGGCCGCCGGCCAGGGTATAGCTGGCCCAGGCGATGCCGGCGCAGGCCATCAGCACGGCCCCCAGGGGATCGGGGGAGCGCAGTCCCGGCAGCAGCAACCAGATGAGGCCTCCCATGGCCATGGCCAGGCCCAGCCACTGCACGGTGGGCAGCCGCTCGCCGCGCCACAGGGGGGGCGCCAGCATGGTGATCTGCACGCTGGCAAACAGGATCAGGGCGCCGCTGCCGGCACCGAGAGAGAGATAGGCAAAGGAGAAGGCGCCGGCGTAGACAAACAGGGCCAGGCCGCCGCGCCAGTCTCCGGTGCGGGGCCGGGTGCGGGTCAGCCAGCCCAACATCAGGGCGCCGCTGGCCAAGCGCAGCAGGGTAAAAAGTGCCGGATCCATGGCCGCCTGGGTGAGGGCGAGACGACACAGCAAGGAGTTGGCGGCAAACGCCACCAGGGTCGAGCCGGTGAGCAGCGCCAGGCGCAGGAGGGACATCGAGAGACCTCGGGGCAACGACGGGGAACTGACACAATAGTCGTCCACGCCGGCCGGGCCGGCAAGGGCGCCCCGGCGCCTATTCACATTTGATTCACGCCCCCTGCTCCAGCATGACCGGCAACCGTAGAGGAGAGAAAGATGAAGCAGATACTCGATCAGCTGCTGGGCAGCGGCAAGGGGTGGCTCGAGCAGGGGGGCAGCCAGCGCAAGGGGCAGGTGCAGGGGGCCCTCGCCGGTGGCGCGCTGGGACTGCTGCTGGGTAACAAGAAGGTGCGTAAATACGGTGGCAAGGTGGCGGCCGTGGGGGGAGCGGCCGCCCTCGGCGGTATCGCCTACAAGCTCTACAAGGATTGGCAGGCCCAGCAGCAGAGCGCGCCGGACAGCCACACAGCGCCCCAACCGCTCACCAGCCTGGAGGGACAGGCCCTGGATCGGCGCGCCGAACTGCTGGTGCGCGCCATGATTGCCGCCGCCCGCGCCGACGGGCACATCGACGATCAGGAGCGGCGCAAGATTGCCGATCACCTGACCGAGCTCGGCCAGAGCGACGCGGCCCGCTACATCGACCGGGAGCTGGCCCGTCCCCTCGACCCCCATGCCCTGGCGCGGGAGGTGAGCGACATGGAGCAGGCCACCGAGGTCTATTTCGCCTCCCTGCTCGCCATCGAGGTGGATCACTTCATGGAGCGCGGCTATCTCGACGAGCTGGCACGGGCCCTGCGCCTCGATGAGATCCTCAAGCGCCGCATCGAGGAGCAGGTGGCGGCGCTCTGAGCGCTGCTGGATGAGACAAGACCCGCCGTGGCGGGT
>NZ_CDCE01000034.1:298303-359382 GCF_000819805.1 Aeromonas diversa CDC 2478-85 | reverse complement strand
AAGACCCGCCGTGGCGGGTCTTGTCGTCAGGGGGCCTGGCAGATGCTCTCTCGCTGCAAGCTGGTTGGTTCAAGCAGGTAGTCGACGGCGATCCGGGTGACGCAGGGATAATCTGCATCCAGACTGAAGCCGTGATGCACCACCCCTTGCTGCTCGACCTGGTGTGCTCGCGGGCCAAATGCGGCCTTCATCTGCCGGCTCCAGGCCAAGGGTGTGGCGAAATCCAGGCTGCCGCCGATGATCAGCACCTTCTGCTGCGCCGTGAGCTGCTGATCCAGATTGGCCAGCAGAGGTATGGGGTCGCGGTGGCGCTGCCAGTCGGCACACAGATAGGACATGGCATGCAGCTTGGCCCCGGCGATGGAGCTCTGCTCGAAGTCGTTGGCCAGGGCATCAATCTCGGCCAGGGTGAGATCACGCCCCTGATCGCTACACATGACTGCCGCCTGGAGGGGGTAGGCCATCACATCTTCCAGCGTGGATCGATAGGCGCTGCTATTGGCCCGATCGCTTTGCATATAGGCTACCAGTTCTGCACCGAGATCTTGCTGTAGCAGCTTATCGAGCATGGGTCGCAGCCGCTCTGCGCCTTCTTCATCCGAGATCAGTTGCTCCAGCATGGGTACCCAAACCCGAGTGTCGACACGGGCCCCGTCGTTGGCCACATAGACCCCCTGGGAGAGCACAGTCTCACCGATCCTGGCCAGCTGTTGCCGCGTCGCCTCAGGCTGTCGCTGCTCCAATATGGTCTTCCAGCCGGAGGATTGGCCGAGCAGTACGCGGTCGATATCGGGCTGACTGGGACTCATGGTGGAATCGAGGATCAGGGCGCGCAGGTGCTGAGGGTAGCGCTCGGCATAGAGGGCGCCGAGGCGGGTGCCGTACGAATAACCCACGAAGTTGAGGGCGCTCTCTCCCAGGTGTTGGCGCAATAGCTCCATGTCCTGGACTACGCTGTTGCTGCCCAGATAGGGGGCGTAGGCATCCAGCACAGGCGCGCAGCGACGGACTATCTCCAGTTGGGGCAGGGTATGGCGGGTGCGTGCCTCTCGGGTAAAGGCGCCGGTCATCACACCCAGCCACTGCTCGGCCTGTGCATAGAGAGCCTCACCGACCCCCTGTTCGCTGACATCCTGCGGCCGCTCGGTCAGCTGGCAGGTACGCAGCGCGACGCCCAGGGCACTAAAACCGGTACCACGGGGATCGAAGCTGACCAGGTCGAAGCGTTGGCGGATCTCGAGGGGGAGCCCGTCGAGCAAGCCATTCAGGCTCGAGACTCCGGCCAAGCCCGGTCCCCCGTAGTTGAACATCAGGGTCCCGATCCGCTGGGCGGGGTCCTCGGCCTTGTGCACTCCGTAGAGGATCTCGATGCGAGTACCCTCGGGGCGATGGTGGTCGAGGGGAACCTCCAGGAAGCCGCAGGTGAGCTCGTCAACGTCAGCGCAGGCCTGCTCCAGCGTGAAGTCGGAGCGGATCACCCGGGGAGCGGCGGGTGCATCGGGTGGGGTCTCAGCAGGGGTATCGGGCTGCGACGCCGGTGGCGTTATGGTTGGTGTGTCGGGCTGTGACGCCGGTGGCGTGACTGCCGGCGTTTCGGTCGGTGCCGTTACCACAGGCGTGGGGCTCGTGACCGCCGGCTGGGCGGGCGCATCGCTGCCTCCACAAGCGGACAGCAGCGGAAACAACAACAGGAAGAGGGTGTTTTTTTTCATTGTTAGGGACCTGAACTCACAAGAGTGCCCATTGTGTTCTCAGGGGACGGGGTGAGCTATCAGTCATGGACGCCGTTATAGCGGATTTAGACGGCGTGCCCCCGCAGCAGTAGGGCTGGTTCGTCTCAGAGCGGCAGGCATGGCGCCGTTGTTGGCCACCCTGGGCATGAGCATGGCCGCCTTGGACATGCCGGGGCATGGGGAAGAGTTGCGGGGCGTCGTGGGGATGACGCGCACCGCCGGCCTCTTCACCAAGACCCGCCGTAGCGGGTCTTTTGCTAGATCTCGTCGCAGAGGGTGCGGATCCAGCCTGCCAGGGTTGTGAGGGCGCGTTCGAGCTCGGGGCTCCAGGGCTGGGAGGCGTTCAGGCGCAGGCAGTGATCGTGCTCGCCGCCGCCGGAGAAGAGTGCCCCCGGCGCCAGGGAGAAGCCCGCCTCCAGGGCCTGACGGTGCAGGCGGCGGGTGTCGCAGCCGCGCGGCAGGGTGAGCCAGAGAAAGAAGCCCCCCTCGGGCTGGCTCAGGGTGACCGACTCGGGCAGCAGGGCGAGCAGGGCGCTGCGCATCTGACTCATGCGCTGGGCGAGGGTGTGGCGCAGCCGGCGCAGGTGGGCATCGTAGCCCCCTTGGGCGAGCAGATCGGCCAGGGCCAGCTGGCTCGGCACATTGGTCGCCAGGGTCGAGATGAGCTGCAGGCGCTGGATGCGCGGGGCGTGCCGCCCGGCCACCACCCAGCCGACCCGAAACCCCGGCGCCAGGCATTTGGAGAACGACGAGCAGAGCAGGCTGCTGCCCGCCTGGTCCCACGCCTTGAGGGGCAGGGGGCGCTCGCGCCCGAAGTGGAGCTCGCCGTAGACGTCGTCCTCCACCACCGGCACCCCATAGCGGGCCAGCAGGGCCATCAGGGCCGCCTTGTGCGGGTCGCGCTGGATGTGGCCGAGGGGGTGCTGCACGTTGGCCATCAGCCAGCACGCCTTGACCGGGCGCTCGCGCAGGGCCGCCTCGAGCTGGGTCAGGCAGATGCCGACCCCGGGGATCACCGGGATCTCCACCGCATTGAGCTTGAGCCGCTCGATGGCCTGCAGGGCACCGTAGAAGGTGGGGGACTCCACCACCACCCAGTCGCCGGGCTCGGTGAGGGCCTGCAGGCTGAGAGAGAGCGCCTCCATGGCGCCGGTGGTGATGACGATCTCCCGGGGGTCCACCGGCAGCCCCTGGTGGGCGTAGCGCTGGGCGATGGCGCGGCGCAACGCCTCGTTGCCGGGGGGGAGATCGGTGACGGTGCTGAAGGGGTCGAGGGTGCGCATGCAGCCGGCCAGCAGGCGACCGAGGCGCGGCAGGGGGAACAGGCGCGGATCGGCCACCGCCATGCCAAGGGGCACCAGGTCGCGTGCCTTGCCCGCCTGCAGCACCTCGAACACCAGATCGTTGATGTCCACCGAGCCGGTGTAACGGGTGGCGCCGGTGGGGGCGGTGGGCTGGCGCGCCGGGCTCCCCTTGACGTAGTAGCCGGACTGGGGCCGCGCCTGCAGCAGCCCTTGGCTTTCGAGCAGCTGATAGGCCTGCAGCACCGTCATGGGGCTCAGGTGGTGAGTCTGGCAGCTCTGGCGGATGGAGGGGATGCGCTCCCCCGCTTGCCAGACGCCGGCCTCAATCTGGGTGCGCAGCCGCTCGGCGAGATCGCGATAGAGGGACATGACAGAGACAAACTGTTATAGGTGTAATTCACTATAACTGCATCTGTTATAGGTGTCATGCTCCGTGGTGTACTGGCGCCGCACAGAAACGTGCACGCCAAGTACACCAATAGAGAGCGACACATGATCAGTCCGGATGACGTGGTGAGCCTGTCACGCCTGCAGTTTGGCGCCACGGCCATGTTCCACTTCCTGTTTGTTCCCCTCACCCTGGGTCTGTCCTGGATCCTGGTGATCGCCGAGTCCGCCTACGTGATGACCGGCAAGCCCGTCTACAAGGAGATCACCCGTTTCTGGGGGAAACTCTTTGGCATCAACTTCGTCATGGGGGTGACCACGGGGATCACCCTGGAGTTCCAGTTCGGCACCAACTGGGCCTACTACTCCCACTATGTCGGCGACATCTTCGGCACGCCCCTGGCGGTCGAGGGGCTGATGGCCTTCTTCCTCGAGTCGACCCTGGTGGGGCTCTTCTTCTTCGGCTGGGAGCGGCTGCGCCCGGGCCAGCACCTGCTGGTGACCATGCTGGTGGCGCTCGGCTCCAACCTCTCGGCCCTGTGGATCCTGATCGGCAACGGCTGGATGCAGAACCCGGTCGGCGCCGAGTTCAACCTGCTGACCCAGCGCATGGAGCTCACCGATCTGACGGCGGTGTTGTTTAACCCGGTGGCCCAGGTCAAGTTTGTCCACACGGTGGCGGCGGGTTACGTGGCGGCCTCCCTGTTCGTCATGGGGGTGAGCAGCTGGTACCTGCTGCGCCGGCGCGAGGTGGCCTTCGCCCTGCGCTCGTTCGCCATCGCCTCGGGCTTTGGTCTGGCCGCCATCTTGTCGGTGATCGTGCTCGGCGACGAGTCGGGCTATCGCACCGGCGAGGTGCAGAAAGTCAAACTCGCCGCCATCGAGGCGGAGTGGGAGACCGAGCCGGCCCCGGCGGCCTTCACCCTGTTCGGCTTCCCGGATCAGGACGCCGAGACCACCCACGCTGCCATCAAGATCCCCTACATGATGGGGCTCATTGCCACTCGCTCTGTCGATGAGCCGGTCACCGGCATCAAGCCGCTCAAGCGCGAGCATGAGCGCCGCATTCGAAGCGGCATCGAGGCGGTGGGGGCGCTCGAACAGATCCGCGCCGGGGATCGGAGTGAGTCAACCCGGGCGCGCTTCGAGCGTCACCGGGCCGATCTCGGCTATGGTCTGCTGCTCACCCCGTATGCCAACCCCATCGTCAGCGCCGACGGGGCGGCCATCGCCAGGGCAGTCGACGACTCTATTCCGCCGGTGGCGCCGCTGTTTTGGTCCTTCCGCCTCATGGTGGGGCTCGGGGTGCTGATGCTGGGGCTGTTTGTGGCGGGCTTCGTGCAGCTGTGCCGCCACCGGCTGCTCGGCTCGCCGCGTCTGCTGCGGGCGCTCTTGTGGAGCATTCCGCTGCCCTGGCTCGCCATCGAGGCGGGCTGGTTCGTGGCCGAGTTCGGCCGCCAGCCCTGGACCATCAGCGACGTGCTGCCGGTGTCGGCGTCGGTCTCTCTGCTGACCCCGGGCCAGCTCTGGTTCAGCCTGATCGGCATCTGCGCTATGTATCTCTCGCTCTTGGTGGTGGAGCTGTTCTTGCTCTGCCACGTCATCGCCAAGGGGCCGGCCATGGTGCGTGAGCCGGCCATCCCTTCCGTTTCCCATCTGCCGAGGAGCGCCTGATGGATTATGCAACCCTGAAACTCATCTGGTGGGGCCTGGTGCTCTTCATGCTGGTCGGCTTCGTGGTGCTCGACGGCTTCGATCTCGGGGTGGCCATGCTGCTGCCCCTGATGGGCAAGGATGACGAGGAGCGGCGCCTGGTGATCAACAGCGTCGGCCCGGTGTGGGAGGGCAACCAGGTGTGGATCATCGCCGGTGCCGGCGCCCTGTTTGCCGCCTGGCCCCTGGTCTATGCCGCCGCCTTCTCGGTGCTCTATGTACCTATGGTGGTGCTGCTGTTTGGCCTGTTCCTGCGCCCGGTCGGGTTTGATTACCGCAGCAAGCTCGGCGACGCCGCCTGGCGCCGCTGGTGGGATCGTGCCCTGGTAGTCGGCGGCCTGCTGCCGACCCTGGTGCTCGGGGCGACCCTGGCCCTGGTGATGCAGGGGCTGCCGTTTCGCTTCGACAGCGCCTTGCGCTTGCACTATGGCCCCTTCGTCCTGCACGGCGCCTTCATCGCCGCCGTGACCGCCACGGCGCTGGCGCTGGTGCTGCTGCACGGGGCCAGCTTCCTGCACGGCAAGGTGGCGGGTGAGCCGGCGCGCCGTGCCCGCGCGGCGGCCATCGGGCTCGGACCCGTCGCCACCTCGCTCTACCTGCTGGCGGGCTGGCTGCTGCTGGCGGTGCCGGGTTACAACCTGGGGGAGGAACTGGCCACCACCAGCGCCCTCAGCCCCCTGGCCAAGACGGTGAGCCTGCACCCGGACGGCTGGTACGCCAACTACCTGGCGAGCCCGCTGCTGTGGCTGGTGCCGGTGGCCGGCGCGCTGCTGCCGCTCGCCAGTGCCCTGGCCGCCGCCTGCGGGCGTGCACGCCTCGGGCTCCTTGCCAGCGGCGGCGCCTGCGTCGCCATGCTGACATCGGTGGCCATCGCGCTGTTTCCCTTCGTGCTCCCCTCGTCGCTCGATCCTGCCAGCAGCCTGACCCTGTGGGACGCTACCTCCAGCGCCAAGACCTTAGGGGTCATGCTCGGCATCGTGCTGGTGCTGATGCCCATCAACCTCGGCTACACAGTCTGGGTCTACCGGGTGGTGCGCGGGCGGCTCGACCGGGCGCACATCCGCCGCAGCGGCCATCAACTCTACTGACAAGGAGATCTGCGTATGTGGTATTTCACCTGGATCCTGGGGCTGGGCTTCGCCCTGTTGCTCGGCCTGTGCAACCTGCTCTGGCTGGAGGCCCGCTGGGCGGCCGGGCTCGGGGATGACGAGGCATGAGGGTGGTGACGGCGCAGGGGGAGCCCCTGCCCATCGGCGCGCTCTGGGTGCTGACCCTGACCGCGTCGCTGTGGACCACGGTCGACGAGCCCCTGAGTTACCCGGATTTTGCTCACTATCGACGGCGCGAGCCGTGTCTGGCTGCGTAGTGAGGGGGCGCCATCCTGGCGTCAGTAGCGGCCCACCTCGATGGGCGATTCGTTCTCTATGGTGGTGAGGCGGGCCGCCCACTCGTCGAGCCAGTGCTCGCGGGCGACCTGCTCGGCCCGTGCGGGGGCGTAGAAGATGGCCGGGGCCAGCACCTGGTAGCCGACAAACTGCAGGATCCCGCGCGAGATGGGACGCAAAATGGCCTCGATGGAGCCGTTGAATCCCTCGGGGTCATAGGCGTCGGCCGCTCCACCCGTGGTGAGGCAGAGCAGGGCGCGGCGTCCGGCGAAACGACCGCTCTCGTAGAGGTGGCCCTGGCCATAGATGCGCCCCATGGCAAAGACCCGGTCGACCCACCCCTTGAGAATGGCGGGCAGGCCAAACCACCAGAGGGGAAACTGGAAGATGAGCAGATCGGCCTCTTCCAGCTTGGCCATCTCCGCATCGAGATCGGGGGAGAAGCTGTCGCGTTCGGTGGCGTAGAGCTGCTCCTGCTGGAGCTTGAGAAAGTCCGGGTCCTTGGCGAGTTGAAAGTTACGCCTGTCTGATACCGGTTCAAAGCCCATGGCATAGAGATCGCTGGTCATCACTGTGTGGCCGGCGGCTTCCAGCGTCTCGATGGCGGTCTCGAACAGCGCGCCGTTGAAGCTCTGGGGCTCGGGATGGGCATAGACGATCAGTACTCTCATGACACTCTCCTGGGATGCTTTGGCTCAGCATACCGACAGGGCGTGATGAACCCAACGTTGCCGGTGACAAGCTGGGCGCCGGATCACAAGGGAGTGGGGCAGGGGAGGATAGGGTCTGGCCTGGTGCAACTGGACAAAAGTGCTACAAGAATTGATCTTTTTCGTTATTCAACCTGCCATTTCAAAAAAAATAAGAAATTTGTGTCAATTAATCTTTCCGTGGTTTAGTCTGATGGCCGATATCATCAGGAGTGTTCCCATGTCGCTGTTTACGCTGTCGTTTGGTCGATTTTTTAACCGCTTCTTCGCGGTGGCCTGACGCATACGCTGCATGTGGAGCAAACAGGGTCGCCAAGAGCGGCCCTTTTTATTGGAGTCGATGTGATGAAGTGTTCCCCGGAGGTTGTATGAGCCAGGTACAGTGGTCTTCCCGTGTCGGGCATGTGTTGGCGGCGGCGGGCTCGGCCATCGGTTTGGGGGCTATCTGGAAGTTCCCCTATGTGACGGCCACCAATGGCGGCGGCGCCTTCCTGCTGGTGTTCCTGCTGTTCAGCTTCACCCTGGGGGTGGCGGTACAGGTGGGGGAGACCCTGCTCGGCAGCCATAGCCGGCGCGGAGTGCTGGGGGCCTTTCGTACCCTGGCGGGATCGCACTGGCGCTGGATGGGTTACATGGGGATCCTGTGCGGCTTCTTCATCTACAGCTTCTATAGCGTGGTGGGGGGCTGGACCGTGGGTTATGCGGCCCTGGCGGTGGGCGGTGAGCTCAACCTGGGGGAGGCCAGTGCCCTCACGGCCCTGTTCAACGGTTACGTGAGTCATCCCCTCTGGCCCGTACTGACCCATCTGGTCTTCGCCGGCCTCACCTGGTGGTTCGTGCAGGGAGGGCTACAGCAGGGGGTGGAGCGGGCGCTGCGCTGGATGATGCCGGCCCTGTTCGTGATGATGCTGCTGCTGGTGGTGACCGGTCTCTCCATGCCCGGTGCCATGGCCGGGGTGCGCCAGTTCCTGCTGCCCGATTTCAGCCAGCTGACCGGCCAGGGGGTGCTCGACGCCCTGGGGCTCGCCTTCTTCTCCCTCTCCATCGGGCTTGGGGTACACACCACCTATGGCGCCTACCTGCCAAACAGTGATGGTGTGCTGCGCTCCGGCGTCTGGGTGGTGACCCTGGCAAGCCTCATCTCGGTGCTGGCGGGCTTGATGATCTTCCCGGTGCTCGCCTCCACCGGCATCGATCCCACCGCCGGTCCCGGGCTGACCTTCATGACCATGCCGGCGGTGTTTAATCATCTGCCGTTTGGCCAGGGGCTGGCGGTGCTCTTCTTCCTGCTGCTGCTGGTGGCGGCGCTCTCCTCTTCCATCTCCATGCTCGAGCATCTGGTGCGCTTCGCCACCGAGGAGTGGGGCTGGAGCCGGCGCGGCGCCTGCCGGGCAGTGACCCTGCTCATCATGGCCTGCGGCATTCCGGTGAGCCTGTCGTTCGGCCCCTGGGCCGAGTACACCCTCTATGGCAAGACCATTTTCGACCTGCTCGACTACCTCACCTCCAACCTGATGATGCCCCTGTTTGGTCTGGTGCTGACCCTGCTGCTCGGCTGGCGTCTCGGGGAGCACATGGTTCCGGCCGATCTGACGCCGGCGCTGCGCCTGGCCCTGCTCTGGTGCTGGCGGCTGGTGGCGCCGCTGCTGATTGCCGGCATCCTGGTGCGCGGCCTGCTGTAAGAAAGACCCCGGCTAATGCCGGGGTCTTTGTTTATATATTCCAGTGCATCTCTTTTTGCAGCTGGTCGGCGAGGGGTTTCAAGGGCTCTCCCATGGGGCCTATCAGCACCAGGTTGGCGCCCTTGAGCTCCATGATCTCCCCTTGCAGGCGACCGTCGGAGAAGTCATCCCGACCGATCTCGAGGGGCACATGGCGCGGAACCAGGAAGAGGGTGATGGGTCCCTTGCTGCCCTGGATCTCCATGTGCAGCGCCGGCCCCTGATAGAAGGAGCAGTGGTTCACATAGGTGATGTGGCCAAGCCCCGCCATGGAGGTCAGCCGCGCCCCGTACTTCTCCATCTTGGCGTTGACGCTATCGAGGCTGACTCGCTCATCGACGCCCTGGGTGAAGGACTGCTCCCCGTAGACGTGGGCCAGGGCGACGGCCGAGAGATCGGGCCGGCTCTCGCCCAAGGGCAGCCAGCGAGTCGACAGCCCCAGCAGGAAGGCCACCGAGGCGGCGATCGCCAGCTGGCGCCACCTGCCCTGGGGGGCGGGAGGGGCGAGCGGGGGGATGAGGCGTGCTGCGGCCTCTTCGTCACTGCGATCCAGGGCCTGGCGTAACAGGATCCGCTGCGCCAGCCCATCGGGCAGTGGCACCTTGAGCGCTTGCACCAGCTCCTGCTCGCCCGCCTTGAGCTCTTCTACCCACTTGCGCCGGGCCGCAGAGGCCTGCATCGCGGCAAGAAACGCCGGATTGCTCTCATACGGGTTGGCCAGAGCCTGGCGCCGGAATTCGAGTTCATCCATTGCCTTGTCCTCGCTGTTCATTGCTCTGGCTGAGTGCCTCGCGCAGTTGGTTGCGGGCACGAAACAGCCGGGTGTTGACCGTGTTCTTGTTGATGCCGAGCTGCTCGGCGATCTCGTCGCCGCTCATGCCGAGCATGACCTGCATGACAAGGGGCTCGCGATACTCATCGGGCAGCTTGTCTATCTGGCGCCTGAGCCACTCTCCCTCCTGCTCCCGCTCTCCGGCGGGGGTGGGATCGGCCAACACCACGCTCTCGAGATCCACCAGCTCGGGTGAGATGCGCTCGAAGCGGCGCGCGTTCTCACGCCGCACTATGGTGATGAGCCAGGACTTGGCCGCCTTCTCGTCGTGCAGTGAGTCGAGGCTGCGCCAGGCGCGCAAGAAGGTCTCCTGCACCAGATCTTCCGCCACATGCGGGTCACGGCACAGCCAGTAGGCATAGCGATAGATGTCGCCATGCAGGGCGTTCACCAACGCCTCGTATCGTGTTTGTTTGTCTGCCATATCCCCATAGACCGGGGGGGCGCCGCTTTTCTTTCCGAACCAGCGTGTGAAAAGAGTCATGGCTCTTCCTTTTTGTTGGATGGCGTTGGGGCGAGCAACCAGCGCCAGTGACGCCAGAGAGCCAGCCTGAACTCGTGTGCGCTGCCAGCCCTGGGTCGGCCGAAGCAGGCCTGATCGAGCCGTGAGGTCGCCTCATGCAGACCGGGAGGCAGGGCGTGCCTAGGGTAGCCTCGTTGGCGCAGCCAGTCACGCCAGTCTTGACGCAGTCGATCCGGCTCGTCCCGCAAACGGATCCCCAGTTGCAGGGCGTGCAGCAGGGGGGGAAGCCTGCGCCGCAGAGGGGGGATCAGCACGATGAGCAGCAGCAGATCGAGCTGGGTAGGCTGCGGGGAGTGAGGCTGGGCCGCCGCAGGCAGCACCTTGAGGGTGAGGGAGGGAAGACGGACCACCTCCTCACGCTCGGTCAGGGTGTTAAACCAGCCCAGTTCGATGGGGGGGAGCCGATACTCGCCGGCGCGCTCCGGCGTGATGGCCTGGCGTACGGTGCGCTGGCCGAGCAGGCGACCGCTCTCGAGATACCGCTCGTGAAACTGTTCGCCATCGGGCTGGATCTTGAGTCCAGCCAGCTCGGGGGCGGGCAGGGGCAGCCGGCCCAGCTCCCCGTCCTCCCACTCCAGGAAGAGGGTTCGCACCACGGGCTCGCCGACGCGCAGTTGAGCCGGTCCCAGCAGGCGCTGCGTCAGGCGCAGGGTGCGGGCGGCCGGCTGCGGCGGATCCGAGATGAGCAGACGCACCGGATTGGCCCGGCCCGAGAGGGGCAGCACGCCGCCCCCGCCGGGCAGGGGCAGGGTGGCGGTAAAGCGCGGTGCCTCCAACCAGCTGGCGCCACTGGCGCGCGCCTGCAAGAGCCAGCGCCGCTCCAGCCGTCCCGAGCCTCCTGGGGTGGCCGGCGCCGTCCAGCGATCCTCGCCGAGGCGGCGTATGCGAAATCCTGGTGCCTGGGGCTCCTCGAGGCTCGGGGATTGCACCTCCTCGGGGAGCCAGAGGGTGAGGCGATAGACGAAAGGCTGTCCGACCCAGTAGCGCCCGTCCCCCTCCAACGCGGCCTGCTGCTCGATGAAGAGATGGGGCTCAGGCTGTGAGGGGGCCTCGCCCAAGGGGGGCAGGGTCAATGGTGCTGTCTGCTCGGTACCGACCCGCAATGCGGGCACCGAGGGGGGCGGCCCCTGGTGCTGGGGCTTGAGGCTCAAGGGGATGGTCCAGCGGGTCAACTCGCGCGAAGGCGTGCTTAGACGAGCCTGGGTGATCCGCCCGACCACGAAGAGGCGCAGCAGTGGGGTGACATCCAGCGCATCGGGCAGGGCGATCCCCTCCTGCTCGATCTGCAGGGTCCAGCCCGCGCTGCCGGCCAGGACTTCGCCGCGCGGCGCCCCGAGTACGCCGGTAGCCAGCAGAAGCAGCAGTAGTGACCAGCCTCTTACCATGGCTCCCCCACAGGCGGCGTGGGCGCGCGCTCGGCGAGTTTGCGCAGTCGCTCCTTGAGCAGCACGACCGGCGGCGCCGTAGCGGGCTCTTGCCGGGCCTGTGGCGCCTGCTTTGGCGCCTCCCCGGAGGGGGTGGGTGCGTCGGCCTGCTGGCGGCGCAGCAGCGCCAGGTTGTAGCTGGCGTCCTCGTGGTTAGGCTCCAGGGCCAGCGTCGCCTCATAGGCCTCTTGCGCCTCCTTCAGCTGCCCCAGATGAGCCAGGGCATTACCCCGGTTGTAGTGAGCGGTGGCGCTGCTCACCTCGGCATAGGCCTCGGCGGCCCTGAGGTACTCGCCGGCCCGATACCAGGCGTTGCCACGCCAGATGGGATCGTCGAAGGCCTGCGCGGCCGCAGCGTACTCCCCCTGGCGATAGAGGCGAAGGGCCGTCTCTGAGGGGGCGGCATGCAGGGGCGGCGGTTGCAGCAGCGCCACCAGCAACAGGCCCCACAGGGTGCCGCGACGGGCCAGCAGAGCGAACGGGAGCAGCAGCAGTAGCAGATAGGGGCCGAGTTCGAGCCAGCCCGAGTCGTGCTGGCGCCGGGGGCCTGGGCCCAGGGGGGAGAGCAGCTCGGGATCGCGGTCCGAGCTCATCAGCACGCCTCCCGTCGACTCGGCCAGGGCGGCGATGGCTGCCCGATCCGGCGGAGGGAGGGCGAGCCGCCCCTGATTGGCCGGAAGCTGCGCCACGCGGTCGCCGGCCAGTAGCACGATATCGAGACGCGGCGCGTCGCAGCGGGGTGAGAGGGCTCCGCGCTGGCAGGGCCAGTCCTGTCTGATCGACGCCTGCTGCGCCGCGTTGATCTGATCCGTTATCAGCAGCAGGCGCACCGGCGTCTCCGCGCCGAGACGCGTGAGAGCCAGCCGCACCGCCCGATCCGGGGCGCTCCCCTGGATGGGCATCACATCCGGGGTGAGGTCGGGCAACAGGCGACCGACGGCCTCTTTATCCTGAGTCGGCGGCATGGCCAGGTAGGCATCGGCGGCAAACAGGATGAGGGCCACCCGCCGGCCATCGTCGAGGGCCAGCAGATCTTGCAGCAGCAAACGGGCCCGGGTGGCGCGATCCGGCGCCGGATCGGTGGCCAGCATGGAGCTGGAGAGATCGAGCAGCCACACGTCCAGCGGGGGACCGCTGACCGACATCTCGGCGCGGGGCAGGGCCGGGCCGCTCAGGGCGGCGATCATCAGGAGCGTCGCCAGCGGACGCCAGGGACGGGGGCCAGGCTGGGCGGCATAGAGGTAGTGGGCTAGCGGGGCGGCCAGCAGGGGCTGGCGGCGTCGCCCTTGCCACCACCAGAGTAACCAGGGGATCAGCGCCAACAGCCAGGCGGGGCGCAGCAGGGTGAGCTCGGTCATGATGATGTGCGCCTTGGCCAGGAGAGCAGCAGCAGGGCCAGCGCCAGCGGCCAGGGGTAGAGCTCGCGCTCGGCGCTCATCTGGTGCTGGGGGCGAGCGGTGGGCTCGAGCCGGTCGAGCGATTGCTGCATGTCGGCCAGATCGGCCATGGAGCGGACACGAAAATAGCGGCCATCGCCGAGGCGGGCAAGCTCGCGTAGCAGCGGCTCGTCGAGCTCGGCACTGGGATCGCGCTGGCTGGCCGGCAACAGCGGCGCGTCGGGATCGGCCCCCACCCCCAGGGTGTAGATCACCATGCCCTCGGCGGCGGCCAGACCAGCCTGCTCCCTGGGCTCGGCCTCGCCCGAGGTATTGCGTCCGTCGGTGATAAGCAGCAGGGCGGCGGGGTGGGCGCGGTCTTGATGGGCGCGGGCCAGGGCGATCGCCTCCCCAAGGGCCGTGGTGCGGCCGACCAGATCGAAGTCGAGCTCCTCGCCGAAGGCCAGCAGCGCCTGATGATCCCGGGTCAGGGGGGAGAGCAGGTAGGCGTGATCGGCGAAGACGACCAGGCCGATGCGATCCCCGGGGCGCGCGCGGATGAGCTGGGCGATGCGCAGCTTGACTGCGGCGAGGCGGCTCATCTGACGGCCCTCGTCGAGCATGTCCTCGGCCCGCATGCTGTCGGAGAGATCGACGGCGATCAGCAGATCGCGGCTCGGTTGCCAGGCGATGATCGGCGGCTCACGCCACAGGGGCCGGCACAGGGCCAGGATGAAGGCACACCAGATGAGGGCGGCCTGCCAGTCGCTGTGACGGGGGGCGCTAAAGAGTCTGGCGAAGCCCTCGTGCGCCAGGGCTCGAGCCGGTACCAGGGGAGGGAGCCCGAAGCGGATCAGCAGAGGCAGCGCCAGCGCCAGCAACGCCCAGGGCCAGGCCAGAGTGAGGGTGCCGCTCATGGGCGCCTCCGCGGCAACAGCGGATAACAGGCGGCGAGCAGGCGTCTTAGCTCCTGCTCGAGCTGCCGGCGTTGCAGCAGGGAGAGGGGGTGGCGGCCATAGACCCCGGCCTCCCACTCCCCCTGCCACTGGCGCAGGTGCGCGCCACTTCGCTCATCGAGGGCGTCGAGCCAGGGCCGGGTCGGGTGGCGGGAGAGCTCGGGCCACCGGCGGCAGGTGAGCCGGCGCAGAGCGTCGTGCAACTGGGGCAGTTCCCCCTTGCCATGTGCCTGCCACCAGCGCTGGCGCTGCCACAACCGGTACATAGCGAAGGCCAGCAGCGACAGGGCGGGCAGCAAGAGGGCGAGCAGCAGGAGCGCCGAGAGGCGGCTGTCTTCGGCCGCGGGCAGTGTCCCTGGATGAATGTCGCGCAGGGCCGAGAGCCAACTCAGATCAGCCGCCATGGTCCCTCCCGCCACTGCTCGGCCAGGGGGCGGCCGTTGTCGAGTCGATAGAGGCGGTGCACCAGAGGGAGCAGGGCCTGGGTGACCCGCTCCTGCTGCAAGGTGGCGGCCTGCTTATAGGCATGGGCCCGCTCGCCGTCGAGCCAGCCTCCGCCCTGGCGCGAGCGTGCCGCCATCAGGGCATGGGGAGGCAGACTGAGCTCGAGCGGGTCGACAATCTGCCACAGGTGCAGGTGGCAGCGGCCCTTGAGGCGGGCGAGCTGCTGGCAGAGCTGGGTGTCCGGCTCCCTGTGATCCGTGATGAGGTGGAGCGTCGCCCCGTGGGGCAGGGGCAGGTGCGCCAGTTGCTCGGCCAGGGGGGCGCTATCGCCCCGCTCGCTCAGCCAGTGCAGATAGGTGTCGCACAGCAGGCCGAGCAGGGGCTCGGGGTGGCGTGATGAGCGCCGGGGGAGGGCATCCCCCACCTTGAGCCAGAGCGGCTTGCCGATCCCTTGCCAGAGCAGGGCCGAGGCGAGCTCACAGGCGAGCCGCCCCTTGAGTTGCAGGGTCGAGCCAAAGCGCATGGGGGCGCCGAGATCCACCACCACGGCGCGCGCCTCTTCGCGCTCCTCCTGATAGAGGCGGGTGTGGGGGCGCCCGAGGCGGGCGGTGACCCGCCAGTCGATGTGGCGCACCTCATCCCCGGCCTGATAGAGGCGCAGCTCCCGAAAGGTGAGGCCGGGCTGGCGACCGAGCCGGCCGTGATGCAGGGGGGCTCGCCGCTCCTGGGGCAGGGGAGGCAGCGCCCGGGTGGCCAGTAGCCGCGCCAGGGGGAGTGCCAGCATGGGGTGATCGATCACGGGGCAGGCACCCGGTCGAGCAGCAGGGCGACCAGGGCGTCCCCGTCCAGATCCCGCGCCAGGGCCTGATAGCTCGGTAGCAGGCGGTGGCGCAGTATGGCCGGCGCCAGACGCTCTATGTCCTCGGGCAACACATAGTCACGCCCCTCCAGCCAGGCGCGGGCGCGGGCGGCGCGGGCCAGCCCCAGGGTGGCGCGGGGGCTGGCGCCGATCTGGATAAGCCCCTCGGGGTCCTGGCGACTGGCGCACACCAGCTGGACTATGTAGTGCTCGAGACGCGGCTGCATCTCCACCGCCAGCAAGGCCTCGCGGCCCGCCTGTACCTCGCTCTGGGTGAGCAGAGGCTGGCTGCCGGTGGGGGACTCCCCCTTGCGATGCAGCTGCAAGATGGCGAGCTCCAGCGCCGGACTCGGGTATTCCACCTTGAGCTTGAAGAGGAAGCGGTCGAGCTGGGCCTCCGGCAGGGGGTAGGTGCCCTCCTGCTCGATGGGGTTTTGGGTCGCCACCACCATGAAGAGAGGGGGCAGCTTCCAGCTCTTCTTGCCCACGGTGATCTGCTGCTCGGCCATCGCCTCGAGCAGGGCCGACTGCACCTTGGCCGGGGCGCGGTTGATCTCGTCGGCCAGGATCAGGTGGTTAAAGAGGGGGCCGGGCTGGAAGGCGAAGCTGCCATCCTGAGGGTGGAACACTTCGGAGCCGGTGAGATCTGCCGGCAGCAGATCCGGGGTGAACTGGATACGGGAGAAACGCCCCTCGACGGCGCCCCCGAGCGCCTTGACCGCCCGGGTCTTGGCCAGTCCCGGCGCCCCCTCGATGAGGACGTGCCCCTCGCAGAGCAGGGCGATGATCAGCCCCTCGATCAGCTCGGGTTGCCCCAGCACTTGCTCATTGAGGGCGGATTTTAACTGTTGGAATTGGGCCTGGGACATGAGGGGAACTCGTTGTTTTTTATCGGGGTTGCTCTTTTTATACTCCAGGGCGTGACGCTTCTCCACTCTGCCGGTTGCCACCCAGTGCCAGATGGAGAAAATAGTTTCAATCAGCTGTATGAAACTTGTGATTGGATTGTTAAGATGCGTGCCATGAGGTCAGACCTCTTCCAACAAGGAGCCAGGATGAACAAGCCATTGAAACTGACCACCCGCCAGGGCGAACGGATTGCCGTCGTGGCGGGGTTGCGTACCCCCTTCGCGAAGCAGGCGAGCGCCTATCACGGCGTGCCGGCGGTGGATCTCGGCAAGCTGGTGGTGGGCGAGATGCTCGCCCGCATGGAGCTCGATCCCGCCCTGATCGAACAGGTGGTGTTTGGCCAGGTCGTGCAGATGCCCGAAGCCCCCAACATCGCCCGCGAGATCGTGCTCGGCACCGGCATGAGCGTCTCGACCGATGCCTATAGCGTGTCGCGTGCCTGCGCCACCAGCTTCCAGGCGGTGGCCAACGTGACCGAGTCCATCATGGCCGGCACCATCGACATCGGCATCGCCGGCGGGGCCGACTCCTCCTCCGTGCTCCCCATCGGGGTGAGCAAGACCCTGGCCCGCGCCCTGGTCGATCTCAACAAGGCCCGCAACCTGCAGCAGCGTTTCAACATCCTGCGTCGTCTGCGTTTGAAAGATCTGCTGCCGGTACCGCCTGCGGTGGCCGAGTATTCCACCGGCCTCTCCATGGGCCAGACTGCCGAGCAGATGGCCAAGACCCACGGCATCAGCCGCGCCGCCCAGGATGAGCTGGCCCACCGCTCCCACACCCTGGCCGCCCAGGCCTGGGCCGAGGGCAAGCTGGCCGGTGAGGTGTTTGCCGCCCACGTGCCTCCCTATCGCGCCGCCATCGAGCGTGACAACAACATCCGCGAGAGCTCTGATCTGGCGAGCTATGCCAAGCTCAAGCCGGTGTTTGACCGGGTGCACGGCACCGTGACCGCCGCCAACGCCACCCCGCTCACCGACGGCGCCGCCGCCGTCATGCTGATGCGCGAGGGACGCGCCCGCGAGCTCGGCTTCGAACCGCTTGGCTATATTCGCAGCTTCGCCTTCTCCGCCATCGACGTGTGGCAAGACATGCTGATGGGGCCCTCTTACGCCACCCCGATCGCCCTGGATCGCGCTGGCATCACCTTAAGCGATCTCACCCTCATCGACATGCACGAGGCGTTCGCCGCCCAGACCCTGGCCAACCTCAAGATGTTTGCGAGCAAAGAGTTTGCACAGAGCAAGCTGGGCCGTGACAAGGCCATCGGCGAGGTCGACATGGACAAGTTCAACGTGCTGGGGGGGTCGCTTGCCTATGGTCACCCCTTCGCCGCCACCGGCGCGCGCATGATCACCCAGACCCTCAACGAGCTGCGTCGCCGCGGTGGCGGGGTCGCCCTCAACACCGCCTGTGCGGCGGGTGGGCTGGGTGCCGCCATGGTGCTGGAAGTGGAATAAGGGCAGGAGAATCGAACAGATGGAACAGAAAAGCTTTACCCTAGAGATCCGCAAAGACGGCATCGGCCTGCTCACCATGGACGTGCCGGGCGAGACCATGAATACCCTCAAGGCCGCCTTCGTCGACGAAGTGCGCGCCGTGCTGGCCCAGATCCGCGATAACAAAGACTTGATCGGTCTGGTGATCCGCTCCGGCAAGAAGGACTCCTTCATCGCCGGCGCCGACATCGGCATGCTGGCCGCCTGTCAGAGCGCGGCAGACGCCGAGAAGCTGGCCCGTGACGGCCAGACTCTGTTTGCCGAGATCGAGGCGCTGCCCATTCCGGTGATCGCCGCCATCCACGGCCCCTGCCTCGGTGGCGGGCTGGAGCTGGCGCTGGCCTGCCACGGCCGGGTCGCCACCGATCACGGCAAGACGGTGCTGGGGCTGCCCGAGGTGCAACTCGGTCTGCTGCCGGGCTCCGGCGGTACCCAACGCCTGCCGCGCCTCATCGGCGTGGCCAAGGCGCTCGATCTCATCCTCACCGGCAAGCAGGTGCGCGGCAAGCAGGCCAAGAAACTCGGCCTCATCGACGATCTGGTGCCGCCGAGCATCTTGCTCGAGGCCGCCATCAAGCTGGTCAAGCAGGGTAAGCCCAAGCACGAGCTCAAGCGCGATCTGCAAGGCAAACTGCTCGAGACCAACAAGCTGGGTCGCAAGGTACTGTTCGATCAGGCCCGTAAAGGGGTGAAAGCCAAGACCCGCGGCAACTATCCGGCGCCGGAGCGCATCCTCGAGGTGATCCGCATCGGTGTGGAAGAGGGGATGCAGGCAGGCCTTGCCGCCGAGGCGCGCCACTTCGGCGAGCTGGTGATGACGCCGGAATCGGCCGCCCTGCGCTCGATCTTCTTCGCCACCACGGAGATGAAGAAAGAGGTGAGCTACCAGGGCGCCGAGCCGCGCAAGGTGGGTCACGTGGGTGTGCTGGGCGGCGGCCTGATGGGGGGCGGCATCGCCTACGTCACCGCCACCAAGGCGGGACTGCCGGCGCGGATCAAGGACGTGAGCCAGGCCGGGATCAGCAACGCCCTGCGCTACAGCTACGAGCTGCTGGCCAAGAAGCTCAAGCGTCGTCACATACTGCGCAGCGAGCTCGAGAAGCAGATGAGCATGCTCTCCGGCACCCTGGACTACTCGGGCTTCCACCGGGTCGATCTGGTGGTCGAGGCGGTGTTCGAGGATCTCTCCCTCAAGCAGAAGATGGTGGCAGACGTGGAGCGCGAGGCCCAGGGCCACGCCATCTTCGCCTCCAACACCTCTTCTCTGCCGATTGGCCAGATTGCGGCGCAGGCGGCCCGTCCCGAGCTGGTGGTGGGGCTGCACTACTTCAGCCCGGTCGACAAGATGCCGCTGGCCGAGATCATTCCCCACGCCGGCACCAGTGCCGAGACGGTCGCCACCACCCTGGCCTTCGCCCGTGCCCAGGGCAAGACTCCCATCGTGGTCAAGGATGAGGCGGGCTTCTATGTGAACCGCATCCTCGCCCCCTACATGAACGAGGCGGCGCGCATCCTGCTTGAGGGTGAGCCCATCGAGGTGCTCGACGGCGCCCTGCTCGACGCCGGTTTCCCGGTCGGCCCCATCACCTTGCTCGACGAGGTGGGGATCGACGTGGGGGCCAAGATCTCCCCGATCCTCGAGAAAGAGCTCGGCGGCGAGCGCTTCCTGGCACCGGCGGCGTTTGACAAGCTGCTCCAGGCCGATCGCAAGGGTCGCAAGAACGGCAAGGGCTTCTACCTCTACGGCAAGGCGGCCAAGAAGGGCAAGAAGCAGGTGGACGAGAGCGTCTACGATCTGCTCGGTCTCAAGCCGGTGGCCAAGTTACCCAAGGCGGAGATCGCCGAGCGCTGCATGCTGATGATGCTCAACGAAGCCGCCATCGCCCTGGATGCCGGGGTGATCGCCTCGGCCCGTGACGGCGATATCGGCGCCATCTTCGGCATCGGCTTCCCGCCCTTCCTCGGCGGCCCGTTCCGCTACATGGACCGAGTCGGCATCGCGCATCTGGTGGGTCGTCTCGAGCACTACCAGAAGCGTTACGGGGATCGTTTCGCCCCGAGCGAGCGCCTCAAGGCGATGGCAGCCGAAGGCCTCAGCTTCTATTGATTGTTCAACTGCCTATTGAATCGGCGGCCTTCGGGCCGCTTTTTTCATCTCATCTCTTTGATCCAGCGCAAACTGGCATGGTGTTTACTCCTTTGGTGGCATGGTGAGGGGAGGAGCGCTAGGGTCAAATAAGCGGGTAATTCTTCAAGGAGTGTCGAACATGAGCATGTTGGAGCAGACCATCTGGACCGTGCTGGGTTACAGCGTGATGCCCTTTATCTTTTTAAGCGGCTTCGTGGCCGTCGCCGTTGTCAGCTGCTGGCTGCTCAACGTCTTCGGGGTGGAGCCGGCCAAGCGCTAAACGCCCCTATTTGCCGGCGGTGCATCGTCACCGCCGCCGCAATGGAGTACACTGCCCGGCGTATCAACAGACAAGGTGCGCTATGGCCCTCAAGGCAACCGTATTCAAGGCCCATCTCTCCCTCTCCGACATGGACAGGGGCCTCTATCAGGATTTCTCTCTCACGCTGGCCCGTCACCCCTCCGAGACCGATGAGCGGATGATGATCCGTCTCGCCGCCTATGCCTGGCATGCGGCCGAGCGACTCGAATTTACCAAAGGGCTGTGCGCCGACGACGAGCCTGAGCTCTGGATCAAGAACTACAGCGACGAGATCGATCTCTGGCTCGATCTCGGGCTGCCCGATGAACGCCGCCTCAAGAAGGCATGCAACCGCTCCCGCGAAGTGATCCTCTACGCCTATGGCGGTCGCGGCGTCAGCGTATGGTGGAAGCAAAATCACGGCAAGCTGACCCAACACGACAACCTGACGGTGATCGAGCTGGCCGAGGAGCAGACCCAGGCGCTGGCGGCGCTGGCCGAGCGAACCATGCAGCTCACCTGCACCATCAGCGAGGGGCAGCTGTGGATGAGCAACGGCAAGGCCGAAGTGACCCTGGACCCCATCACGCTGATGAGCCAGCATAGCCACGCCTGATATGTTGTCCGCCCTGCTCGATATTGTGGTGCCTGTGTTCGCCGTGGTGGCACTCGGCGCCCTCTATGGCAGCCGCCGGCCCGGGGCCGAGCTGGCCTTCGTCAACCGCGCCAATATCGAGCTCTTCACCCCGGCCCTGGTCTTCTCGGCCCTGGTGAAGTACCCCCTGGCTCTTGGCGAGCACCTGCCTCTGCTGCTCGCCGGCGCCCTGGTTATCCTGCTGCCCGGGCTCTTGCTGGCTCTTTGCCCCATTCGGGGGCTTTCGCGCCCGGCCCGGGTGCTGCCCGCCATGTTTCGCAACACCGGCAACCTCGGCATACCGCTGATGCTGCTCGCCTTCGGGGAGCAGCAGCTCGGCGCCATCGTGATCCTCTTCGTGCTCTCCAACCTGCTCCACTTCTCGGTGGGGTTGGCAATCCTGGCTCGCGGAGAAGGGGAGGCGCGCTGGCAGTGGCTGCGTAGCCCCATGCTGTGGGCCGCGGCGGCCGGCTTGCTGGTGGCCAACCTTGGGCTCCATCTGCCCGGGTTCGTGATCACCAGTGCCTCGCTGCTCGGGCAGATCTCGGTGCCCCTGATGCTGTTTGCACTCGGGATCCGGTTGCTGGATGGGGAGTGGGATGATCTCGGAATGGCCCTTTGGCTCAACCTGCTTTATCTGCTGGCGGGGGCCTTGTCACTGCTGCTGGTTTGGTGGCTGCTGCCCCTCAAGGCGCAGTGGTTACCGCTGCTGCTGGTCACGGTCGCCCTGCCGCCGGCGGTGCTTAATTATATGCTGTGTGAGCAATTCGACTGCCAGCCGCGCAAGGTAGCGAGCATAGTGTTGGGGGGCAACGCCCTGTCGGTGGTGACCATACCGCTGGCGGTCTGGCTGGCACTGCACGTGATGTAAGACGACGGCACGACGTGTCGCTCGTCGTGCCGTCCTTGACCAGCCATGGCTTGCCCCGGTGCTTAGATGATCTGCATCATGTGGCGGTGAATGGGGCGCAATTCGTCGTGCATCGAGCGGGCCAGCCAGTGCCAGTCGAGCTCGGGTTGCCCGTGTTTGAAGCGCTGAAAGACGCGCCCGCTCTGTACCATGAGGAACAGGGTGCAGGACTGGCCCAAGCGATTGATATAACGCACCATTACCTCACCTTCTCTTCCCATGACCTGATTGCGAAGCGCATTGAGATCGTGCGCCCAGCACTGTCCATCCTGATTGAACACTTCGAAGCGAAACATGGCTTGTTTCCTCTACACGTATTGTTTCATACGATGCCTAACCATTAAGCAGGGGTCACTGTCAAAAATGACAGGTGATCCCACTTACCGTCGTTTGCAGTGACCATGGCGCAGGAGTAGACTCATCGCCGTTTTTCATCGAGAGCCACGTTATGGATCTGCTTCTCTTTCTGGTCGACTTCATCCTGCACGTCGATGTGCACCTCAAGGAGCTGTTCGACAACTACGGTATCTGGGTCTACGGCATCCTGTTTCTCATCATCTTCTGTGAGACCGGCCTGGTCGTGACCCCCTTCCTGCCCGGGGACTCCCTGCTCTTTGCCGCCGGCGCGTTGACAGTGGACAGCGCCCTCGACGTCAATATGTTGGCAGGGGTACTGGTGGCCGCCGCTGTGCTCGGCAATGTGGTCAACTACACCATCGGCCACTTCTTCGGCGAGAAGCTGTTCCAGCGGCCTGACTCCCGGATCTTCCGCCGCGACTACCTGGACAAGACTCACGCCTTCTACGATCGCCACGGGGGAAAGACCATCATCATCACCCGCTTCCTGCCGATCGTGCGTACCTTCGCCCCCTTCGTGGCGGGCATGGGCGCCATGACCTACCCGCGCTTCCTCGCCTTTAACCTGGTGGGAGGTGTGCTGTGGGTGGCAAGTTTTGCCTATGCCGGCCACTTCTTTGGCAACCTGCCGGTGGTGCGCCACAACTTTACCCTGCTTATCTTCGGCATCATCGGCATCTCGCTGCTGCCCATGGTGATAGGCATGGTGCGTGCCAAGCTGGCAAGTCGTCGCGCCTGAATCCCAGAGTAATAAAAAACGCGCCTTCGGGCGCGTTTTTTGTGGGGCAGGGCGGCGCTCAGGCGGCGTAGCGCGCCAGGGTGAGTCCCTCGCTGTCGATGGGGAGGGGGTCACCGCTAATCCAGTCTGCCAGCAGTTGGCCTGAGCCGGCTGCCATGGTCCAGCCCAGGGTGCCGTGGCCTGTGTTGAGCCACAGCCCCAGAATGGGGCTCGGGCCCACCAGGGGCGTGCCATCCGGGGTCATGGGGCGCAGCCCGGTCCAGAACTCGGCGCGGGCGAGATCGCCCCCCTGCGGGAAGAGATCGCCCACCACCATGGCAAGGGTCTCCCGTCGTCTCGGGTTGAGCCGCAGATCGAAACCCGCCAGCTCGGCCATGCCGCCGACCCGAATGCGCTGGTCGAAGCGGGTGAGCGCCACCTTGTAGGTCTCGTCGAGCACGGTGCTTTGCGGGGCACCACCGGCGTCGGTGATGGGCAGGGTGAGGGAGTAGCCCTTGACCGGATAGACCGGCAAGTCGAGATCGTATTGGCGCAAGAAACCGGTGCTGTAGCTGCCAAAGGCGCACACCACGGCGTCGGCACGCCAGCGCTGCTCGCCGGCGCGAACCCCGACGACCTTGCCGGCTACCTGGATCAGGCTGTCGACGGCGCAATCGAAGACGAAGGTGACGCCGAGTCTTTGCGCCTCGTCGGACAGGGCGCGGGTGAAGCGCAGGCAATCGCCGGTTTCGTCACCGGGCAGACGCAATCCTCCCTTGATGACGCCGCGCACCCGGGCAAGAGCCGGCTCGGCGGCCTCGCAGCCGGTGGCGTCGAGCGCCTCGAACGGCACGCCGGCGGCGGCGAGTACCTCCATGTCCCGCTTGCTCGCCTCAATCTGGGCGCGGCTGCGAAACAGCTGCAGGGTGCCGAGCTGGCGCCCTTCGTAGTCGATGCCGGTCTCATGGCGCAGGCGGATCATGCAGTCGCGGCTGAACTCGGCCAGGCGCACCATGCGCCCCTTGTTGCGGGCGTAGGAGGCCTCGTTGCAGTTGGCCAGCATCTTGAGCATCCAGCGCAGCTGGAAAGGGTCCGAGGTGGGGCGGATGGCCAGCGGCGCGTGGCGCTCGAGCATCCACTTGGCGGCCTTGAAGGGGATGCCGGGGGCGGCCCAGGGGGCGGCATAACCCGGCGAGATCTGACCCGCGTTGGCGTGGCTGGTCTCCAGTGCCACCTCGGCGCGTCGCTCGAGCAGGGTCACCTTGTGGCCTGCCTTCGCCAGATACCAGGCCGTACTGACACCGACCACGCCACCACCGAGCACCACGATATCCATATCACTCTCCTCCCTGGAACAGGGCTCCACCATAATCGGGGCGCGGGGGATCTTCAACTGGAGGCGGCGGAAATGAGATCCGTCTCCGGCTTACTCCACGGGGTGTCATCCCCGGCCACCCGAGTGCTGCTCCCGGATCAGGGCGAAGAGCCCGAGCAGGGGGCTCTGGTGGCGCTCGGGCGCCCGCACAGCACCGTACATGTGGCGTTTGATACCCTCGCCCAGGGGGCGGGCCGCCAGCAATCCCTGACGAACGAACTCGCTGCTGGCCCAGTCGGGCAGCGCCGCGACCCCGAGCCCGGCCGCCGCCATCTGCAGCATCACAGAGGTGTTGTCGACCACCTTGCAGCGGCCCGGCTCCACCCCGGCGGGTTGCAGGAAGCGGCTGAAGATATCCATGCGGGCGCGCTCCACCGGGTAGGTGAGCAGCACCTCGCCGGTGAGATCGGCCGGCGTTATGGTGTGCTGGCAGGCCAGCGGGTGATCCGGCGCCATCACCAGCTCCAAGGAGAAGTCGAACAGGGGCTCGAAGTGCAGATCGCCGCGGGTCTGTACGTCGGAGGTGAGCAAGAGATCGAGCCGACCCGCGAGTAGGGCCGCCACCGCGTCGAACCCTGGCACCGATTCCACCTCCAGCTCCACCCCTGGCCAGCCCTGGCGAAAGGCGGGCAGCAGGGGCAGCAGCCAGTGAATACAGCTGTGACAGTCGAGCGCCAGGTGCAGGCGACCGTGCTGGCCGCTGTGCAGGGCGGTCAGCTGCTTCTCGGTGCTGGCCAGTTGGGGCAGCACGCTGCGGGCCAGGCGCAGCACCAGCTCGCCCCCTGCGGTAAAGGCCAGCGGGCGGCTCTTGCGCAGGTAGAGCTCGAGACCCAGGCGCCCCTCCAGCTCCTTGATCTGGTGAGAGAGGGCCGACTGGGTCAGGTTGAGGGCCACGGCAGCGGCGGCGAGGGAGCCGTGATCGGCCAGGGCGGCCACTGTCCTTAGGTGTTTAATCTCCATCCTTGCTCCTGCTTGAGAGATCCTTGAGAGCCACTTGAAGAGGATTCAATAGTCAGGCTCACCTTATCTCGTCATTCTGGATGTGTAAACATCTGGACGGCTAAATGAATCGCGTCCGGTCACATTCGAATCAACGACGAGAGAGAAGGCGATGACTCAAGCACACACCCTGGGGTTCCCCCGCATCGGCGCCAAGCGCGAACTGAAATTTGCCCTCGAGGCCTACTGGCGTGGCGAGATCCCGCAGACCGAACTGCTGGCGGTGGGCAAGAGCCTGCGTGAGCGCCACTGGCAGGCCCAGCGTCAGGCTGGCGTGAGCATGCTGCCGGTGGGCGACTTCGCCTGGTACGATCAGGTGCTCGGTACCAGCCTGCTGGTGGATGCGGTGCCGGCGCGTCATCGCGACGGCGAGACCACCCTCGACACCCTGTTCCGGGTCGCCCGTGGCCGTGCCCCGACTGGCCAGCCCGCCGCCGCCGCCGAGATGACCAAGTGGTTCAACACTAACTACCACTACCTGGTGCCCGAGTTCCATCAGGATCAACGCTTCCGCCTCGGCTGGTCCCAGCTGTTTGATGAAGTGGAAGAGGCCAAGGCCCTCGGCCTGCCGGTCAAGGCGGTGCTGCTCGGCCCCGTCTCCTACCTCTGGCTCGGCAAAGAGAAAGAGAGCGGCTTCTCCCGCCTCGAGCTGCTCGACCGGCTGCTCGTCGTCTATCAGGAGATCCTGGCCAAACTGGCCGCCCAGGGCGTGGAGTGGGTGCAAATTGACGAGCCGGCGCTGACCCTGGATCTGCCGGACGAGTGGCGCGTCGCCTACCTGCGTGCCTATGAGCGCCTGGCCGGCCCCTGCAAGCTCCTGCTCACCACCTATTTCGGCTCGGTGGCACACCAGCGCGATCTCATCACCAGCCTGAAGGTCGACGGCCTGCACCTGGATCTGGTGGCGGCCCCCGAGCAGGTCGAGAGCGTGATCCCCAAGCTGCCGGCCCACTGGGTAGTCTCGGCCGGGGTCATCAACGGTCGCAACGTGTGGCGTGCCAACCTGCTGGCGGTGGGTGAGCGCCTCAAGGATCTCAAGGCGCGCCTCGGCGAGCGCCTGTGGATTGGCTCCTCCTGCTCCCTGCTGCACAGCCCGGTGGATCTCTCCCTCGAGCACGAGCTGAGCCCCCAGGTGAAAAGCTGGTTCGCCTTCGCCTTGCAAAAAAGCTACGAGCTGGGGCTGCTGGCCGATTACCTCGATGGCGGCGAGCCGTCGCGGGTGGCCGCCTACAGCCAGCCCATCATCGATAGGGCCCGCGACGGCAAGGTGCACAAGAGCGCGGTGCAGTCGCGTCTGGCGGCCCTGACCGAGCAGGCGTTCCACCGTGCCAGCGCCTACCCGGTGCGTGCCCAGCATCAGCGCGAGATCCTGCGTTTGCCGCTGTTGCCGACCACCACCATCGGCTCCTTCCCGCAGACCAGCGAAATTCGTGCCCTGCGCCAGGAGTGGCGCGCCGGTCGCGTCGATGACAGCACTTACCAGGCGGGGATCCGCGCCCAGATCAAGGATGCCATCCTGCGCCAGGAGGCCATCGGGCTGGACGTGCTGGTGCACGGCGAGGCCGAGCGCAACGACATGGTCGAGTACTTCGGTGAGCTGCTGGACGGTTTTGCCATCACCCGCTTCGGCTGGGTACAGAGCTACGGCTCGCGCTGCGTCAAGCCGCCGGTGATCACCGGTGATATCGACCGCCCGACCCCCATGACACTCGAATGGATCAACTACGCCCAAAGCCTGACCGACAAGCCGGTCAAGGGGATGCTGACTGGTCCCGTGACCATCCTCTGCTGGTCCTTCCCGCGCGAAGACGTGAGCCGCGAGCAGTCGGCCCTGCAGATTGCCCTGGCGATCCGTGACGAGGTGGCAGACCTGGAGGCGGCCGGAGTCAAGGTCATCCAGATCGACGAGCCGGCCATTCGCGAGGGGCTGCCCCTGCGTGCCGGGGATCACCAGGCCTACCTTGACTGGGCGGTGCGCAGTTTCCGCCTGAGCGCCAGCCCGGTGGCGGACAGCACCCAGATCCACACCCACATGTGCTACAGCGACTTCAACCTCATCATAGAGGCGGTGGCGGCACTCGATGCGGATGTCATCACCATCGAGACCAGCCGTAGCCAGATGCAGTTGCTCGAGGCGTTCGAGCGCTTCAACTACCCCAACGAGATTGGCCCTGGCGTCTACGACATTCACTCCCCCAACGTGCCGAGCCAGCACTGGATCGAGGCCCTGCTTCGCAAGGCGGCGCGTAAGATCCCCGCCGAGCGGCTGTGGGTCAACCCGGATTGCGGCCTCAAGACCCGCGGTTGGGCCGAGACCGAGGCGGCCCTCGGGGTGATGGTGGCCGCCACCCGCGCCCTGCGTGAGGAGCTGGCTCGGGTGCCCGAGTCGGTCTAACCCGTGAGCAAGGAGGGGAGGCTGAGCCTCCCCTCCTTGCCAGTGAAACCTCAAGACCGGGAGAGGCGTGGTTCGCTTACCTTTACAGGGGCGTCGGGGTCGCCCATGATGGTGATTTTGTGCTGTGGAGCGAGACGATGTTCCTGTTTGACGTAACGGACGAGCAGGGGGCCCATGCCCGGATCCGGGTGCAGGCGCTGGACTGGGTGCAGTGTGGCCCCGTCACCCTGGAGTGCACCGACGACACCCTGGCATTAACACTGCTGAGCGGTTGCCGCTGCGATGCGGTGGGTTTTTTCAATCTACTGGCAGGCAGCAAGCCTCTGCATGTGGAGCAGTGGCTGGAGTATCTGCGTGAGCAGGGAAAACTGGTCTCACTCAAGAGCCACCACCTCGCCCCCGATGGTCCCCATTACTTGCACGAAGCGGGCATCGATGATGAAGAGTGCGCCACCCTGCTCAGTAATCTCTACAAGGTGGCCGGTTTTAACCGGTTGCAGCTCAATCGTTATCTCAAGCACAGGAGCAATCCCGCCATGCTCGCCACCCGCTACGATCAGGGGGAGCTGGAGCGCTATCGGTTGCTGAACGAGGTGATCCGGGGGCTATTGCGGCTCAAGGGGAAGGCAAAAGCAGAAGGAAACGAATGACACCCATTGTGTGGCTTGTTAGAGTCCATCAAGCAAAGTGATAAAAATATCATCCACATCCATTAAATCGTAATAAATGTGAGTGAAAACACTTTCATGCCTCGGTAAAGTGGGCAATATGGATCTGTAATAGCTACAAAGGGGTACATTGGATGTTGTTAGAGCCTGTTAACACGGCAAAGGCCAGACAGTTACTGAATCAGACCATGGCACTGGTGCTTGCGGGAGGGAGGGGAAGCCGCCTCAAGCAGTTGACCGATAACCGGGCCAAGCCGGCGGTTCATTTCGGCGGTAAGTTTCGCATCATCGATTTTGTGCTCTCCAACTGTGTCAACTCGGGGATCCGCCGCATCGGCGTGGTGACCCAATACAAGTCCCATAGCCTGCTGCGACATCTTCAGTCCGGCTGGTCCTTCCTGCGCTATCAGATGAACGAGTTTATCGATCTGCTGCCGGCTCAGCAGCGGGTCGACGAGGTACACTGGTACCGCGGCACGGCCGATGCCGTCTACCAGAACATGGATATTATCCGCGACCACGGGCCCAAATACATAGTGGTGCTGGCCGGGGATCACGTCTACAAGATGGACTACGCCAGCATGCTGCTCGACCATGTGCGGCTCGGTGCCAAGGTGACGGTCGCCTGCATCGAGGTGCCGCGGGCAGAGGCCACCGCCTTCGGGGTCATGGCGGTGGACGAGTCGCGCAAGATCAGCGCCTTCGTCGAGAAACCGACCAACCCGCCCCCCATGCCGGGCAAGCCCGATACGGCGCTCGCCTCCATGGGGATTTACATCTTCGAGGCGGAGTTCCTCTATCAGCTGCTGGAAGAGGATATCCGCGACGAGAGCTCCCATCACGACTTTGGCATGAACGTGATCCCGCGGGTGGTGAGCGAGGGCGTCGCCTATGCACACCCCTTCAGCATGTCCTGTGTCGGCTGCTGTCCGGACCAGCGCCCCTACTGGCGTGATGTGGGTACGGTGGAGTCGTTCTGGGAGGCCAACATGGATCTTGCCTCCGTGCTGCCCGAGCTGGACGTATACGATCAAAACTGGCCCATTTGGACCAGCCAGCTGATGACCCCGCCGGCCAAGTTCGTGCAAGACCGTAACGGCCAGCACGGGATGACCATCAACTCCCTGTTCGCCGGTGGCACCATAGTGAGCGGCTCTTTCGTGATGAGCTCTGTGCTCTTTACCAATGTGCGGGTCCACTCCTTCTGCACCCTGGATCAGGCGGTGATCTTCCCGGGTGTCGAGGTCGGTGCTGGCTGCCGTCTGCGCCGTGTGGTGGTCGACAAGGGGTGCAAGCTGCCCGAGGGGTTGGTGGTCGGGGAGAATGCCGATGAGGATGCCCGCCGCTTCTACCGCTCCGAGCAGGGCATAGTACTGGTGACGCGAGACATGCTGGAGCGTCTGGGCGAGGTGCAGCCGAGCCTGGAGCCGGAGCTGAGTGTCGAGTAAGAGCGATTGCTGACAAAGAGGGGGAGCCAATGGCTCCCCCTTTTCATTGCGATGACATGGCTATAGCAGGGTCAGCGGGATCTCGAGGCGACCGGGTCGTACCTCGAGCCCACCGACGTGCTCCTTGGCCATGGCCTCTTTCTCGTTCTTCTCGTTCAGGCGATAGACGGGGGTCTGTTCGAGGAACTGGCTCAAGGAGAGGCTGATCATGGGGAGCAGGGGAGTGAGGGCTGCGCCGACATCGTCCGGCTCTGTGGCGACGGAGATCAGCTCCAGATCCTGAAGGTAGATGGCGCCCTGCTTGGGTTGATAGTCGGGGCGGGCGCGCAGGGCGAGGCGCACCGACATGGCCTGGCGTCCGGACGGCGTGGTAATGGTGAGATCGCCCGCGCCGTCGAGATCGATCTTGTCCGGCGCACTGCGTCCGATATGGCTCTTGAGATCCCCAAGGCGGATCTTTGCCGACATGATACCCGGGATCCCCAGGCTCTTTTCGAAGCCAGCCTTGCTGGCCAGGTAGTCGTTGATCTGCTGCTCGCTGACGCTGGTGCTGGTGAGCGAGGCGCAAGCGCCCAGCAGCAGGGCGAGGGATGACGCCAGGAGGCGACGAGAGAGAGGGGACATGGAAACTCCGCTAACCGTGATGTTGGCGCGATCTTAGCGGCTCTGTGCCCCCTTGCCTAGGGCTCGCCTGCTCCTGGCCTATGGCTGCGCCTGCTCCCGCTGGGCCTGGCAGAAGGCGATGAAGCGCTGCATGGCGCGGGAGAGGTATTTTTGTCGATGCCAGACCAGCGTGAGACGGCGGGGGAAGCGCTGGGAGAGATCGATCCTGACCAGACGCCCACTGTGCAGGCGATCCCGGGCGGCCAGCTCCGAGATGAAGGAGAGGCCGAGCCCCCGCTCCACCGAGAGCATGACGGCCTCCAGGGTGTTGAGCTCGAGCCCCTGATCGAGCCGCTCCAGATGGGGGCGGATCTGCAGATCGAAGCGCTCGCGGCTACCCGAATAGCTCTCCCTGAGCACCCAACGCTCCCCGTTAAGTGCCGTGATGTCGAGCCCTCGCCGGGTCGCCAGCGGGTGCGCCGGCGGGGCGATGACGACCATCTCATCCTCCAGCCAGGGCTCGGTGACCAGCTCATCGTGCAGGCACTCCCCCTCGATGAGGGCCAGATCCAGCTCGAAGTTGGCCAGCAGTTGGCACAGATTGTGGCTATTGGTAATCACCACCTCGAGCCGCCCCGCCTCATGGTGCAGGGGGGCGATCAGGGTGGGGAGCAGGTAGTTACCTATGGTCTGGCTCGCCCCCAGTCGCAGTAGCCCCGCCTCGCTTCCCTCCTGGCCGAAGAGGCCCTCGATGTCGTGCAGGCGTGCCAGCAGATCCTCGGCCAGCGGGTGTAGCAGGCGTCCCTCGCTGTTGAGCTGCAGCCTGGGATGCACCCGGTCAAACAGCGGGGTGCCGAGTTGGCGCTCGAGCTCCTGCAGGGCTTGGGAGATGGCACCACGGCTGAGGAACAGGGCCTCGGCGGCCGCGCCCAGATTGCCGTGGCGCGCCACGGCGCAGAAGCTTCGCAGTTGCTTGAGGGTGATGTTCATTTATCTTTTCTATATGACGCGTTTAATTCATTTAGATATCGTAAATATCTGCCGGGAATTATGCTAGCCCCATTCCCGGATCCCCTGCGGATCCGCCCGATTGAAGAGGTGTTGCAGATGATAGCGCGTACCCGTAAGAGACTGGCCGCCGCCCCGACCCCCATGGCGGGACTGGCGCTGGGCATTGCCAGCCTGGGCTGGAGTTGTGAAAACCTGGGTGGGCTCGATGGCCGGGCCCAGCTCGGCGGGGCGGCCATCGGTGCCGTGCTGCTGCTCATCCTCACCGTCAAGTTTATCGTCCACCCCCGCCTGCTCTGGCAGGATCTGGCCCACCCCGTGGTGGGCAGCGTCGCCCCCACCTACGCCATGGCGACCATGGTGGTCTCCAAGGCGCTCGAGCCCTTTGCGCCCGGGTGGGGGGAGGGGCTCTGGCTCTTCGCCGTGGTGCTGCACCTGATGTTTCTGGCCACCTTCTGCTGGCACCGTGCCCGGGAGTTTGAGCTGCACCACATGGTGCCGAGCTGGTTTGTGCCCCCGGTCGGCATCATAGTGGCGGCGGTCGCCTGCCCGGAGGGTCGTATGTTGCCCCTGGCCCAGCTGCTGCAGGGGTTTGGCATGGCCTGTTATGCGGTCATGTTGCCCCTGATGCTCTATCGACTCATCTTCAGCCACGAGGTGCCCGACGCCGCCAAACCGACCATCGCCATTCTGGCGGCTCCCGCCAGCCTGTCACTGGCCGGCTATCTGACCGTCTACGAGGCGCCGTCTCCCGTGCTGGTGGCCCTGCTCTTTGGCATTGCGGTGCTGATGACCGGCATCATCTGGCTGGCCTTCTTTCGCCTGCTGCGCCTGCCCTTTAGCCCGGGTTACGCCGCCTTTACCTTCCCCATGGTGATCGGCGCCACCGCCCTGTTCAAGCTGGCCAAGCTGATGGGGAGCCAGGGCGTCGCCGAGGCCTATGTCGCTCAGGTGTACTCCCTGGCCGTTATCGAACTGGTGGTGGCCTTCGTCATCGTGAGCTATGTGGCGCTGCGCTACCTCTTCTTCTTCAAACCCTATCGTGTGCTGCGTACCCATTCCTGACGATAGCGACGTCCTTTTAACCCGGCCTGGCCGGGTTTTTTTATGCTCGGGAATAAAAAAACCGGCCGTTCGGCCGGTTTGGAGGTCAGGCTTGGGCGGCCTGGGTCTGGCGGGATCCCCGCCGCTTGAGCTGGTAACCGACGGCCAGTACCACCAGCCAGGCCGGGATCAGCTCCACCGAGATGCGGGTCCCTTCGGTCAGGTACATGATGACCAGGATGCCAGCCATGAAGGCGAGGCAGAGGTAGTTACCCAGCGGGTACCAGAGTGCCTGGAAGCGGGTGGTGACCCCTTCGGCGGCCTTCTGACGGCGAAACTTCAGGTGGGCCAGGCTGATCATGGCCCAGTTGATCACCAGCGCCGAGACCACCAGCGCCATCAGCAGACCAAAGGCCTGACCCGGCATCAGGTAGTTGATGAGCACGCACAGCAAGGTGGCCGCGGCCGAGACCGAGATGGCGACCAGGGGAACGCCGCGCCGATTGGTCTTGAGCAGCGCCTTGGGGCCATTGCCCTGTTTGGCCAGACCGAACAGCATGCGGCTGTTGCAGTAGACGCAGCTGTTATAGACGGAGAGGGCTGCGGTCAGCACCACCAGGTTGAGCACGTTGGCCACCAGGTTGCTGTCCAGAGCGTGGAAGATCATCACGAACGGACTGCCCCCCTCGCTCACCTTGCCCCAGGGGTAGAGGGAGAGCAGCACGGTCAGGGCGCCGATGTAGAAGATGAGGATGCGATAGATCACCTGATTGGTGGCGCGCGGAATGCTCTTCTCCGGGTTGTCGGCCTCGGCTGCGGTGATCCCCACCAGCTCCAGACCGCCAAACGAGAACATGATGAAGGCCATGGCCATCACCAGACCGCTGACCCCGTTGGGGAAGAAACCACCCTGAGCCCACAGGTTGCTGACCGATGCCTCGGGGCCACCACTGCCGGAGATCAGCATCCAGCCACCGAAGCCGATCATGCCGAGGATGGCCACTACCTTGATGATGGCAAACCAGAACTCCATCTCGCCGAAGGCCTTGACGTTGGAGAGGTTGATGGCGTTGATAAGCACGAAGAAGAAGGCGGCCGACATCCAGGTCGGGATCTCCGGCCACCAGTACTGCACATAGATGCCGACCGCGGTCAGTTCGGCCATGCTCACCAGCACATAGAGCACCCAGTAGTTCCAGCCGGAGGCAAAACCGGCGAAATCCCCCCAGTACTTGTAAGCAAAGTGGCTGAAGGAGCCGGCAACCGGCTCTTCCACCACCATCTCACCGAGCTGGCGCATGATGAGAAACGCGATAAAGCCGCCAATGGCATAGCCCAGCAGCACCGCTGGCCCCGCCATCTTGATGGTATCGGCGATACCGAGAAACAGGCCGGTGCCTATGGCCCCACCCAGCGCAATCAGCTGGATATGGCGATTTTTAAGGCCCCGTTTGAGCTCTCCGCCCTCTTGTGTCAAATCCATGGTTTTTCCTTAACGTCGCTGTTGTCTCTGTGCAGGTGATTGGTGGCAAAAACCTGACGAAATCCGTATTTATTTCGTTACGCTGCCTTTTTTATGGTCTTTTGTGTTTTGTGGTAACGACGAAAGAATAATGATAAAGCGCCATGGATGCACCCACTTTCATCTCGATTGGTCGTGTTTTATCCGTATTGCTGCGATTTTGTGATCGTAATGAGATCGTTTTTTAGTGGCCGGATGATTTATGCGCTATCGGTGTTTGTTCGGTTGACCTGTCGCGTCGTTTGTGGTTTTTGAGGGTTTTGGCTCAGGAGTCGTGACGTTGTTACTCAAACCCGACGCTCAGGATGGCGGGCTGGTGGGGGCGGGGGCCTGCACTCTGCAGATAACCCTCTGGCTGACCATTGCGGCCAGCCCCCTGCTGCTCATCCTGGCCCTGACGCTCTCGCTGGGCTGGCTCTGGCTGGGGCAGATCGCCTGGCTGCACTACTGGCCCTGGCTGTTACTGGTGGCAGGCGCAGCGGGTAGCCTTGCCGGTGCCTGGTTGGCAGAGCGTGTGCGCCGGCGCTACGGACTGCTCGCCTTCTATGCTCGGCTGCTGAATAACCCTGAGCTCACTCGCTAGGGGGCTGGTCCGAGAGACCGGATGCAAACAGATGCAAAGAAGCCGCCTATTTCGGGCGGCTTCTTTTTTCTTGTGAGCAGCGCCATCGTGCACCCTCATCATCTTTTTTATGCCCTTAATAGAGCTGACGGCGCAGTCCGGTGGCCTCCAGGATCTTGGCGCAGATCTCCTCGACCGAGTGGGAGGTGGTGTCGAGATAGTGGATAGCCTCCTGGCGAAACAGCCGCTCGACCCGGGATAGCTCCTGTTGGCACTGCTCCAGGGCGGCGTAGCGGCTGTTGGCACGCCGCTGGTTACGGATCTCGTGCAGCCGCTTGGGGTCTATGGTCAGCCCGAACAGCTTGTGGCGATTGGCCTTGAGGGGGGCAGGCAATTCGAGCATCCCCATGTCCTGCTCGATAAAGGGGTAATTGGCGGCACGCAGACCAAATTGCAGGGCCAGGTAGAGGCTGGTGGGGGTCTTGCCGCAGCGGGAGACGCCGATGAGGATGATATCGGCCTCGTCATACTCTCGGGTCGAGATGCCATCGTCGTTGGCCAGGGCGAAGTTGACTGCTTCGATGCGATCGTCGTAGAGCTTGCGATTCTCCATGCCGTGGGTGCGGTGGACCCTGGGCTCGGCCTTGACCCCCAGCTCGCTCTCGAGGGGGGCGACGAAGGTGTTGAGAAAGTCGTGGGCAGTGGCGTTGGCGCGCAGCACCTCCTCGCGCACGTCGGGGTCCACTATGGTGTGAAACAGCAGAGGGCGAACCCCGGTGTGGGCAAAGCAGTCGTCGATCCGTTGGCGCACCTGATGCGCCTTCTCCCGGGTCTCGACGAAGGGGATGGTTACCTGCTCGAAGGGGAGGGGAAACTGGCTCAAGACGGCGTGGCCGAAGACCTCGGCCGTGATGGCGGTGCCGTCGGAGACGTAGAAGACGGTGCGCAAGGGCGACTCCTTTCTATGGGAAACGAATAAAGTTTCGTGGGATACCAAGACAGATTGTCAACCGGTCTGCCGCATTCAACTTGTGATGGTGACGACAAACCGGAGTCGTTATTTTTTTGTTCGCTATTGTAAAATGGCTTCGCACAACCGCCATCCCCATCCTCAGGGGATTTTTTTGAAGTGAGCAGGAAAACGTTTTCTTGCTGCGGTTGGCTGCAATAATAACGCAAAGGGCGGGGAATCACGCCTCGCTCACCAACAAGGAGACATGCAAGTGCAACAGTACGTACTCTGGTACGAGCAGCTCGGTATGCAGGATGTGGATCGGGTCGGCGGCAAGAATGCTTCGCTTGGAGAGATGATAAGCAACCTCTCCGAGGCGGGCGTCTCGGTACCCGGGGGCTTTGCCACCACGGCGTTTGCGTTTAACCAGTTTCTCGAGGAGAGCGGTCTCAACCACAGGATCCACGATCTGCTCGACAGCCTGAATGTGGACGATGTGGCCGCCCTGGCCCGCGCGGGCCAGCAGATCCGCGACTGGGTGGTGGCCGCGCCGCTGCAGCCGGCACTGGAGCAGGCGATCCGCTTGGCTTATGCCAAGCTGGCCGAGGGGGAGGCCTCCTTTGCGGTGCGCTCGTCGGCCACCGCCGAGGACATGCCCGATGCCTCCTTCGCCGGCCAGCAGGAGACCTTCCTCAACGTGCGCGGTATCGACGCCGTGCTCACCGCCATCAAGCATGTCTTTGCGTCACTCTTCAATGACAGGGCCATCTCCTATCGGGTGCATCAGGGCTATGACCACAAGGGGGTCGCCCTCTCGGCCGGGGTGCAGCGCATGGTGCGCTCGGATCTCTCCTCCTCCGGCGTCATGTTCACCCTGGATACCGAGTCCGGTTTCCAGGACGTGGTCTTCATCACCGGCTCCTACGGTCTGGGCGAGATGGTGGTGCAGGGCGCCGTCAACCCGGACGAGTTCTACGTCCACAAGCCGACCCTCAAGGCCGGTCGCCCCGCCGTGGTGCGCAAGACGCTGGGCTCCAAGCTTATCAAGATGACCTACTCCGCCGACGAGGAGCATGGGCGTCAGGTGCAGACCCTCGACACCGACGAGCAGGAGCGTGGCCGCTTCTGTATCACCGACGAAGAGGTGATGGAGCTGGCCCGCCAGGCCCTCATCATCGAGCGCCACTATGGCCGCCCGATGGACATCGAGTGGGCCAAGGATGGTCAGGATGGCCGGCTCTACATAGTGCAGGCGCGTCCCGAGACGGTACGCAGCCGCCAGGAAGCCAACACCCTGGAGCGTTTCGCCCTCAAGCAGTCGGGCAGCGTCATCGCCGAAGGGCGCGCCATCGGCCACAAGATTGGTCGTGGCCCGGCCAAGGTGGTGAACTCCATTCGCGACATGGATCTGGTCCAGCCGGGGGACGTGCTGGTCACCGACATGACGGATCCGGACTGGGAGCCCATCATGAAACGGGCCTCGGCCATCGTCACCAACCGGGGTGGGCGCACCTGCCACGCCGCCATCATCGCCCGTGAGCTCGGCATTCCGGCTGTGGTCGGGTGTGGCGATGCCACCTCGCGCATCGGCGATGGCCAGCGGGTGACCGTCTCTTGCGCCGAAGGGGATACCGGCTTTATCTACGAGGGAGAGCTCGACTTCGAGGTGGCGGTGACCCAGGTGGGCAACATGCCGCGACTGCCGGTCAAGATCATGATGAACGTGGGTAACCCGGACAGAGCCTTCGACTTTGCCCAGCTACCCCATGCCGGGGTGGGGTTGGCGCGTCTGGAGTTCATCATCAACCGCATGATAGGCGTACACCCCAAGGCGTTGCTCGAGTTTGACGCCCTGAGCCCCGAGTTGCAGGGGACCATTCGCCCCATGATGGCCGGTTACGAGAGCCCGCGCGAGTTCTATGTGGCCAAGCTGACCGAGGGGATCGCCACCCTGGCCGCCGCCTTCTGGCCGGAGCGGGTCATAGTGCGGATGTCGGACTTCAAGTCCAACGAGTACGCCAACCTGGTGGGGGGGAGCGCCTATGAGCCGCACGAAGAGAACCCCATGATCGGTTTTCGTGGTGCATCGCGCTACATCGACGAGAGCTTCCGCCCCTGCTTCGCCCTCGAGTGCGAGGCCATCAAGCGGGTACGCGATGTGATGGGGCTGACCAACGTCGAGGTGATGATCCCCTTCGTGCGCACCGTGGGCGAGATAGTGAGGGTCAACGAGATCCTGGCCGAGAACGGTCTGCGCCGTGGCGAGCGGGGCCTCAAGGTGATCATGATGTGCGAGATCCCGAGCAACGCCCTGCTGGCGGATCAGTTCCTCCAGCACGTGGATGGCTTCTCGATAGGCTCGAACGACATGACCCAGCTCACCCTGGGACTGGATCGGGATTCCGGGATCATCGCCGAGCTGTTTGATGAGCGTAACGATGCGGTCAAGGCACTGCTCTCCATGGCGATCAAGGCGGCCCGCCGCTCCGGTAAGTACGTGGGGATCTGCGGTCAGGGCCCCTCTGATCACGCGGACTTTGCCGCCTGGCTGCTCGAGGAGGGGATAGATTCGCTCTCCCTCAACCCCGACACCGTCGTCAACACCTGGCTCTATCTGGCCGAGAACCACCCGGTCTGATGCCAAGGGTTAGGCATAAGAAGAGGGCCCCGCCGTTGCGGGGCCCTCTCTATTGATGAGCGATCAGAAGCCGCTGACGTTGAGGCGGCCGTTGCTGCTCACCTTGCCGTTACAGGCGGCGGTCGGGGTGGCGCTATCGAGCAGTGCGGCTTTCACTTGAAGATGGGTGGCCAGTGGATGATATGCCTTGTAGAGGGCCGCGGCGCCGCTCACGTGGGGGGTGGCCATGGAGGTGCCGCTATAGCTGGCATAACCCGATACTATCCGGCGCTTGACGCTCTTGGGCACGGTAGAGACTATGTTTGATCCCGGCGCGCAGAGGTCGATGGTGTTGGCACCGAAGTTGGAAAACGAGCTCATGGCGCCGCTGCTGGTGATGGAGGCGACGGCGATGAGGTTAGCATTCGGGTATTCAGCCGGATAACAGTTTGAGGCCGTGTCGCAGTCCAGGGTGCTGTTGCCGGCGGCGGCGATAAAGAGGATCCCCGCACTGTTGGCCCTCTCTATGGCATCTTGCAGTCCCTTGGAGAAGCCACCGCCCCCCCAGCTGTTGCTGGTGGCGATGAGGTTGAGCCCCTTTTTCTTGAGTTCGGTGAAGTAGTCGACCGCCTTGATGGCGTTGGCCGTGGTGCCGCCGCGATTGCCGAGGAACTTGGCGTCCATCAGGCGCACGTGCCAGCAGACGCCGGCGACCCCGATACCGTTGCCGCCGACCCCCCCTATGGTGCCGGCCACATGGGTGCCGTGATCGTCATTGACACCGTCGAAGACGCTGTTGTTGTTGCCGTCGAAATCCCAGCCGTAAACGTCGTCCACATAGCCGTTGTGGTCGTCATCGATGCCGTTGCCGGCTATCTCGCCGGGATTCTGGTAGGCATTGGCGGCGAGATCCTCGTGAGTGTACATGTACCCCTCGTCGATGATCCCCACCACCACGTTGCTACAGTCGGTACTCCCCCCATTCCACGCCTCGCCGGCGCGGCTGCCCCAGGCGTTGGCGGGGGACGTCGCAGACCCATACATGCCCCAGAGGCTCCCACTCATGTAGTAGGTATCGTCTGCGGCATCGCTGTGTTGGTAAATCCAGTTGGGCTCGACAAACTCGACGTCGGGAGCGGCGGCGAGCTGGCTCAGGGCGCTTTGCAGGCTCTGGCCTGCGGGAATGCGCACCCGCTGCAGCTCACCCTGGCCGGGGGCGGCGGCGCGCACCGTCTCCAGGCGACTGGCGCCCATGCCCTTGAGCAGGCTCATCTTGCGGTTGGCCGAAGTGCCGGTCTGATACTGCACCAGCAGCTCGTCGGCCACATGGGGGACACCGGCTTTGAGTCCGGCCAGCACCCGTGGCTCGGGGGCGGCCTGGGCGGCTGCACTGGTGATCGCCAGCAGCAGTGCCAAAGAAAGTGGGTGGTTCATCTGCTCTCCTCCCTGAAAGAAGACAAAGTGCAGCGCAGCGGACATCAATATCCGCTGCGATGCGCCTGACTAGAAGTATAGAAGGGGAGGAGAGAGATGGGCGGCGAAGCCGCCCCGGCATTACGCCTTTTTCAGGTAGGCGGCGACCAGCACGATCTGGATGCCGTTGACCTTGCCTTCGATGTGCAGAGGGTTGTTGGTGAGGTGGATGTTCTTGACCAGGGTGCCGCGCTTGGCGGTGAAGCCGGCGCCCTTGACGTCGAGATCCTTGATCAGGGTGACCGAGTCGCCCTCCTGAAGGCGAGTACCGTTGGAGTCGACGGTCGGCACTTGATCCTCGTCGGCCTCTTGCTGGCCGGCTTCGGCCCAAGCGCGGGTCTCGTCGTCCAGATAGAGCATGTCGAGGTTGTCACGTGCCCACACCTCGCCGCGATCGGCCAGGGTCTTGAGCTGGCGCCAGGCCATCACCTGCACCGCCGGAACCTGGCTCCACATGGAGTCACCCAGGCAGCGCCAGTGGTTGACTTCCAGGGTATCGGGGGCGCTGATCTGCCCCTCACAGGTGGCGCACAGCACCAGGCTGTGATCCGCATCCTGGACCGGGGAGTGGGGAATGGCGTACTGGTTCAGCCCTTCCTGGGCACAACACAGCTCGCACTGTCCGTTGGCGCGCTCAAGCAGAGTGGATTCGATGGTCATGGTGTTGCTCCCCGTGGTAGTGCCGGGTGAACCGGCGCGTTGTCGATGAAAGGGGGCGGATCTTAGCAGAAACCGCCCCCTCTTGGCAGGGAAATCTGTCATATGCCAACAATGGCCCTTCCCTAGAGGATGAAGCGCTCCACCATGGCCTTGAGCTCGCCGCTCTGGTGATGGATGTGGCGGGCCCCATCGCGGGCCGCGTTGGCCACGCTCAGGGCCTCGTCGCTGCCATCCGAGATGCGCACCACGTTACGCTCCAGCTCGCCGACCACGGCGCCCTGCTCCTCGATGGCGCTGGCGATGACGGTGTTGCTCTCGACCATCTGATCCACCTTGCTGGTGATGGCCGAGAAGGCCTGCTGCACCTCGCGGGTGAGGGAGACGCCGCTGCCGGCCTGATCGCTGACCGACGCCATGGTCTCGACAGAGGCGCGAGCCCCCTGTTGCAGCTGCTCGATCATCTGCTGGATCTCGACGGTCGAGGCCTGGGTGCGATTGGCAAGGGAGCGCACCTCGTCGGCCACCACCGCAAAGCCGCGTCCCTGCTCGCCGGCCCGGGCCGCCTCGATGGCGGCGTTGAGGGCCAGCAGGTTGGTCTGATCGGCGATGCCGCGGATCACCCCGATCACGCTGCCTATCTGCTCGCAGCGGTTGTCGAGCTCGTTGATGGTGGCTGCTGCCTGGCCCACCTGCCGGTCGATCTGCTCGATGCTCACCATGGTGCGCCCCAGCATCCGCTCTCCCTGGCCCACCACCTGCTGAGTCTCCTCGGTCATGCGGGCCGCCTGCTGGGCATTGTTGGCCATCTCGCAGGAGGTGGCCGCCAGCTCCTTGATGGCGGTGGCCACCTGATGGGTCTCCCCCTGCTGGGCGGCGATCACCTGCTGGGAGTGGCGGGTCTGCTCCTCGATGGCATTGGCGCTCTGCTCCACCGCCAGGCCACTCTCGCGCACCTGTGCCATCAGGGCACGCAGGGTCTCAAGGGTGACGTTGTAGTCGCGGCTGATGGCCGCCAGCTCGTCGCTACCCACCACGGGGATCTGCTGGCTGAGATCCTGGGCGTTGACCCGGGCCGCCACCCCGCGTACCCGGCCAACCGTCTCGCGCAGCGAGAGGTAGGCGCCGGTCATCAGGTAGAGATAGAGCAGCAGAACCAGCACCAGGGGGGCGACGGTCCACCAGAAGAGGTGCTGATTGGCCGCCAGACGCTGGGTCAGATCCTCTGCCAGCCGCTCGCGCACCGTCTGCTCGAGGGCGGCGATCTGTTTGTCGAGGCCGTCGCCGAGCGCCAGCACCTCCTTGGCGGTGAGCTGGATCAGCTGATCCTTCATCATCTTGCTCTCGAACGTCGCGAGGGCGGCGTGCACCTGGTCGAGCAGGGCATCGGTCTGGGCACCCAGCGCGTCCCGGTAGGCAGGCTGCATCTGATAGAGCAGGGCGAGATCTTCTTCGAGCTCGCGGGTGGTGGCCTGGATCAGATCGAGTCGAAAGCGCAGGCTGCCATAGCCTTCGGCCTGGAACAGGCCGAAATCGGCGATGGCACCGCCCCGATCGCGCACCTGTCCCAGCAGATCGCGCAGCTGGGGCAGGCGATCGGTACTCAAGATCACCATGTAGTAGGTACCGAGGGACGGATCCTGGGTGAGGCTGCCGGCCGCCGCCAGACTCTTGTAGAGGCGGCGCAGATCGGCCAGCAGGCGATCGTGGCGCAGATCGCTTTGCAGCGGCTCTATGTTGGCCAGACTCTCCTTGAGCTCTTGCCACCCCTGCTGCAAGGAGGCAAAGGCACCGTTACCCGGATCGCCAAAGCGGGCCAGCCCCTGATCCACGGCGCGGGCGGCGGCGGCGAGCTGATCGGCGCTGACCTCTGGCTTGTCGTAGAAACGCTGGCTGCTCTGGTTGCGATGGGCGAGCAGGGCCGACTCTATTTCGGGCAGGGGGGCAAGGCGGGCCACGGCCGAGAGCTCGGTGCGCGCCAGCTCGCTCTCTGTCTGGAGCCGGCCGAGCAGGTTGGTCATGCCATAGGCGAGCGGCAGCAGCATCAGGCAAGACCAGAGCAGAAACTTGTATTTGAAAGAGAGCCGGTTACCCAGTTGGATGGCCGGCGTAAAAATCCATTTCATAGCGACTCCTTGTGCCTGTCTTGGCAGGCAGCTCGTTTTAGTGAGGATAGTACTCTGCTCCCGGGCGTCTGTTGCCTTTGACGAGGGCGGCGTGTGATCCGCCTCCGGTTTGCACCCGGCGTGGCCGAGAAAAGGGTTTCGTACGGCTATTTTTAACCGGCATCGGGGAGGGAATTGATCGGGATCAATCCCGAGGAGGGGGGCCTGTACTAGGGTCGAAGAGGATGTTGCCAGGTTGTAAAGGGAGAAGCGAGATGGAACTCGAACGCGATCCGCGCTGCTATACCGATCTCTGTATCGACGGCAAGTGGTACCACTATGACCACTGCACCACCCGGGTCTATATGCTGATGGGCGGGGCCTCGCCTCGTCTCGAGCTGCCCCGTGAGCCGCACGACGAAGAGGAGTTGCTGCTCCTGCTCAAGGCCCTTATCGCGCGCTGATCAGGTCACAGGCTCGGCAGAGGGCGGCGCTCCAGGTGCGCCTCGCCGGGCCGGCACACCAGCACAGATCCCTGCTCGAACCAGTCCCCCAGCACGATGCGCCGCACCGCCTGCCCATCCAGGGTGAAGTCATGGGTGGCGGGCCTGTGGGTGTGGCCGTGGATAAGCAAGGTTGCGCCCTGCTCGCGCATCAGCGCCTCGACGGCGTCCTGGGTCACGTCCATGATGGCCTGGCTCTTGTAGGCGCTCTCTTTTTGGCTGTTGCCGCGCAGCTTTTTGGCGATGCGCTGGCGCCGGGTCAGCGGCAGGCGCAGGAACAACCAGCGCAGCCAGGGCCAGCCGGTGATGCGGCGAAAGCGCTGGTAGGCGGCATCCAGGGTGCACAGGCTGTCGCCGTGCATCACCAGGGTGCGCTCGCCGTAGAGATTGATGAGGGTCGGGTCGCTTAGCAGGGTCATGCCGGCGCGGCGGGCATAGGCCTGGCCTAACAGAAAGTCGCGGTTGCCGTGCACAAAATAGAGGGGCACGCCGGCGCGGGGCAGGGCGGCAAAGGCCTCGGCCAGCTCCTGATGGAGCGGGTTGGGGTCGTCGTCCCCAATCCAGAATTCGAACAGATCCCCCAGCACATAGAGGGCATCGGCCTGTCTGGCCTCCCCTTGCAAGAAGGCAAGCAGGGCGGCGGTCATGTCGGGGCGCTCGGCCGTCAGATGGATATCGCTGATAAAGAGGGTCGTCATGGGGTCCAGAGGGCGAGCAGGGCCGGGTCGGAGTAAGGTTCGAGGGTCAGCATGGCCTGATAGGGATCGCCGTCGAGTCCCAGGGCGCGGGCCATGGCGGCCTCACCCTTGAGCCCGTCTTGCTGGCGGGCCGCCAGGATCTGCGCGGCGAATGGGTCACCCAGCAGGTGCAGCAGGCGTCCCATGATGGCCAGGTGGCGCCACCCATTGCAGGAGGGCAGGGGCTGCGCTGTGGCGAACACTTCGATGGGCCACCTGTGCCCCTCACCATCACCCAGCTCGAGGTGCAGCACGCTGGCGCCACTGGCGTGGGGCGTCAGGGTCAGGGGGCCAAAGGGGGCGAGGGCGCGGGCCAGGGTCTCGGGGTCGGCGCCACTCAATAGATCGAGATCCGAGCCGGGTCTGTCGAGGCCAATGGCCACCGTGCTGATAAAGGCGCACTCGCCACACCCTTGCAGGGCAGGCCAGAAACCAGAGCGGGTGAGGGCGCGAAAGGCGCTCTGCTGGCGCGCATTGCCGAGCGCGAGGTAGTCGATGCGACGCCAGTTGGCATCGGAGGGAAAAACCGCGGCCGAGGCCGCGGTCTTGAGGGGCGTGGCGATCATTACTCGCTCACGGTCACCTTGGTGATCAGCACTTCTTCAACCGGTACGTCCTGGTGGATGCGGCCGTAGTTGCCGGTCTTGACGCCCTTGATCTTGTTGACCACGTCCATCCCTTCGCTCACCTCGCCAAACACGCAGTAGCCATAGCCCTGGGTGGTGGCAGACTTGAAGTCCAGGAAGTCGTTGTGGTTGACGTTGATGAAGAACTGGGCGGTGGCGGAGTGCGGATCCATGGTGCGCGCCATGGCGACGGTGCCGACCTTGTTGGAGATGCCGTTGTCAGCCTCGTTCTTGATCGGGGCGCGGGTATCTTTCTCTTCGAAGCCCGGGGCATAGCCGCCGCCCTGGATCATGAAGCCGTCGATGACACGGTGGAATACGGTGCCTTCGTAGTGGCCGTCACGGCAGTATTGCAGGAAGTTGGCGACGGTCTCCGGGGCCTTGTCGGCGAACAGGGTCAGGGTGATGTCCCCGAAATTGGTGTGCAAAGTGACCATTACGGCGTCCTTTTGAATTGATGGGATGGGTTATCGAGTGCCGGCAATTCTAGCCCATGGCAGGCCACGGGCAAAGGCTTGAACCGTCGACTGATTAAGGCGTGGGCAACGGGGCGCCGCTGGGGCGGGGAGATGGCTCGTTTTATCCCCCCGATGGGGTTAGAATGGCAGACCATTTCCCTCGAAGGACAGCGATCGCGATGTTGAAGATCTACAACACACTCACTCGTCAAAAAGAAGAATTCAAACCCATCCACCCGGGCAAGGTGGGCATGTATGTGTGTGGCGTCACCATCTATGATCACTGTCACATCGGCCACGGCCGCACCTTCGTCGCCTTCGACGTGGTGGCCCGCTATCTGCGTTACGCCGGCTTCGAGCTCACCTATGCCCGTAACATCACCGACGTGGACGACAAGATCATCAAGCGCGCTGCCGAAACCGGCGTCACCTGTGACGATCTGACCGAGCGCCTCATCGGTGACATGCACGCCGACTTCGACGCCCTCGGCATGCTGCGCCCGGACATCGAGCCGCGCGCCACCGCCCACATCGGCGAGATCATCGCCATGGTGCAGCTGCTGCTGGATCGCGGTCACGCCTACGTGGCCGACAACGGCGATGTGATGTTCATCGTCGACTCCTACGCCGACTACGGCCGCCTCTCGGGTCAGGATCTCGAGCAGCTGCAAGCCGGTGCCCGGGTCGATGTGGTCGATGCCAAGCGCAACCCCCTGGACTTCGTGCTGTGGAAGATGTCCAAGCCCGGCGAGCCGACCTGGGATAGCCCCTGGGGTCCGGGTCGTCCCGGCTGGCACATCGAGTGCTCGGCCATGAACTCCAAGCACCTGGGCAACCACTTCGACATCCACGGCGGCGGCTCGGATCTGCAGTTCCCGCACCACGAGAACGAGATTGCCCAGTCCTGCTGCGCCCACGGCGGCGAGTACGTCAACACCTGGATGCACAGCGGCATGGTGATGGTGGATAAAGAGAAGATGTCCAAGTCTCTGGGCAACTTCTTCACCATCCGCGACGTCTTGGCCCACTATGACGCCGAAACCGTGCGCTACTTCCTGATGTCGGGCCACTACCGCAGCCAGCTCAACTACTCGGAAGAGAACCTCAAGCAATCGCGCGCGGCGCTCGAGCGCATGTACACCGCCCTGCGCGGCCTGCCGCAGGTGGCGCCGGCCGGTGGTGAAGAGGCCGTGGCCCGCTTCAAGGCGGCCATGGACGACGACTTCAACACCCCGGAAGCCTACTCTGTGCTGTTCGATCTGGTGCGCGACATCAACCGCCAGAAGGGTGAGGACATGGCCGTCGCCGCCGCGCTGGGCGCCCGCCTGCGTGAGCTCGGTGCCGTGCTCGGCATCTTGCAGCAAGACGCCGACGCCTTCCTCAAGGGGGATGACGCCGGTGACGAGGTCGCCGAGATCGAGCGCCTGATCGCAGAGCGTAACCAGGCCCGTGCCGACAAGAACTGGGCCACCGCCGACGCGGCGCGCAACCGCCTGACCGAGATGGGTATAGTGCTGGAAGACAGCGCCGGCCAGACCACCTGGCGCCGCGCCTAAGGCCTCTTTGACCCGTATAAAAAGCGCAGCCTTGGCTGCGCTTTTTTTATGCCTTGCTCTGACGGGCGGCGTTGACGCGCCCCGGCCGGATCGGCGTTTGGCTCAGTTCACGACAAAGGCGGTATGCATCCCCATCTTGTAGTGGCCCACCTTGTTGCAGATGAGGTCATAGTTTCCGGCGGCCATGGTGAAGTGTTGGGCTCTGGATTGGCCAACGGGGATCGCCTCAATTTCGCCTATGCTGGCCTTGCCCTCGACGACCTTGTCACCCCGCTTGTTCATCGGCAGCTGGTCCTCGGGCACGTCACTCTTGAGCACGACCAGCTCATGCAGCACTGTGCCCTCATTGCTGACGACGAACTCGACGGAGCCGGCCTTGGCGAAGGCCTTATCGAGCAGGATCTGATCATCCTTGAGTGTGACCTTGACCGTTTCCGATGCCACTGCGCCAGTGCTTGCGAGGCCTAACAGCACGGCAGTGACCCATGCAGCGTGTTTCATTACGGCTCTCCTTGATGCGGCGAGAACGCTCGTCTCGTGTGTCCAACTATAGCCAACCGCCTCTGGGGCGCGGGTGCGGCTTGTCTGTGCCAAGGCGGGCGCCGTGCCATTAATGCTTACAATTCTACCGGGCCAGATCCGATCTGACTCCGCCTCACCGCGGCGGCGAGTGGTTAGAATGGGGGGCGCGGCCGGTGGGCTGCGTGTGTCGCCGTGGCGGGCCCCTGGTGGCGAGTCAGGCAAGGATCGGTGAGGAGCCAGCATGAGAAGAGTGATAAGCGCAGCCCTGCTGCTTGGTTGTGGCCTGAGTGTGACGGCGCAGGCCGCGCAGGAAGCGGCGGCGCGCGAGACGGTGGCGACGTTGCTGCGTTGGGAGCAGAGCGTCAAGCCCAGTGGCTTCTATCGGGAGCAGCTAGGGGCCGAGCTGGCGGCCCTCATCTCGGATGAGCTGCTCTGCCTCTTGCAGGAGGCCTCGGATCTGCGAGAGCGTGAGACCCGCGCCTCTCCCGATGAAAAGCCCTCTTATGTCGAGGGGCGGCTGTGGATGCCCAACCCCTGGGATCCCGTGCTCGGCACCGAGATCGCCTCGGTGCACCCAGTGCCGGGCCATCCGGCCCGGCTGCGGGTCGATGTGAGCGTCGATTACGGGGAAGGGGGGCATGAGGTGGGCCACTATCTGGTCGAAGGGGGGCGCATCCTCGATGTCGATGCGGGCGGCAACTGCCCCTTCTGCCAAGAGAGCAGCCTTCGCAGCGACATCTATCGCTCCCTGCGTGGCAGCGGCGATCCGGCGGCGCAGCGCTGTCAGGCGCTGGCCAGATAGAGCAGGCATGCCTTGCCCAGGGCACCCCGCAGTAGGGCACGGCGTCTGGGCCTGCGCGTCGGTTACGGCATGTCGAGCAGCGCCGTCAGCGCCTTGGTACGCTGCTCGGTCAAGGTGCTGAGGCAGCCGCTGTGGATCAGGGGCGCGATAGATCCCCCTTCGTAGGCGCCGGCCTCGTAGTCGCACTGGGCATCGCGAAAGCCAATCCAGGCGCGCTGCGCCGTCTTCAGCCGGCCCAGTTGCGCCTTATCCAGCGTCGACACCAGCTTCTTGTAGGCGGCGTTCAGCGCCGCATCGGCCCTGGCGTAATCCTGCATGGCGCAGATATTCATCGCCGCCTGGGTGGTGGGCTCGTTGCAATCGTCACCGGCCTGGGCGGCCGTCGTTGCCAGCAGGAGCAACAGGGCTGGGTAGCATTTCAAGATGGTGTTCCTCTGTGGTGGAGTGGGGGCCACTATACGGCAGAAACGGGCTTGGCGAGTGACTTTGGCAAGACCCGCGCTCTTTGGCAGTTAACACCAAAGGTCTTATCCCCCGGCAAACCGCCCGCTTCGCGGGTTCCCTCGTCTCGTCCAACGGATCGGACGGAGCGCCGCAGACGGCACGTTGGCCTACGCCATCCTTGGCTTTGGCCAACGTCCGCTTCGAACATCCTTGTCCTCGCGCCAAATCGGGGTCGAGCAGTGCTCGCCCTGATCCGATTTGGTCCCTATGCCGGCTGCGGCTGCGCCATCATCCCTGATGGCGCTCCTGACCCGTTGAACTCGACTCGACGGTTTGCAGGGGGACCAATACCGTGCCTGCCCGTGGCTTTATCTTTCTGGTCGACCGTTTATTACGCCGCAGGGGGAGAGCAGTGCAAGGGGTTGGCTAAATATTCTCTAATTGGGGCAAAGAGTGTTTGGGAAATAGAAATAAAAACCGCAGCTCAAGGCTGCGGTTTTTAGTGGTTGGATGACAGAGGTTAATTTAATTTCTGTTTGCGCCAGTTATCAACGGCAGTTTCGAGGCGTGAAGGGGAAACATCTTTTTGCCATTCTTGCCAAAATGCTATTGTACCACTATTCGGTTTGTTAATAGGTTCATCTATGCGAATTCGGCTAGGTAACAAGCTCGCATCACCGACAACTAAAGCCTCACCAGTATCTAATGTAGGCAAAATATCACTAAATCCACCGAGACTATCAGGAAGTGATTTTCTAATTACAGACTGGTCATCTGAATTCGTTAGTCGCATTGCTACGAAATTACTACATTGACTAAGAATTGTTTTGTTTACTTCTGATGGTCGTTGGCTAATTACGACAAGGCTTAGTCCATACTTTCTCCCTTCTTTTGCAATTCGCTCAAATATCTTAATGGATATTTCATCAGCAGAGTCAGCAATGTTTCTGTTCGGTATATATAGGTGAGCCTCATCGCACATTAACGCTATTGGATGTCTTTTTTCTGACGAGGTCCATTGCTGAATGGAAAATGCTAATCTTGCTACTAATGATACTATTAGCGGTAGGACGTCAGATGGGACTTCAGAGAAATCAATGATTTTCACTCCGCCATGCCCATTTTCTACAGTGCTCCCTAATAAGCATGTAGCCAATCGTTCAAGATAATTGAATTGCAATGTATCGGAATTTCCTTGGAAGAGGAATCCTAACCGTCTATCAGAGGTTTTGTTCTCTAACCTAGAGATCATTCGGCTTAACTTCCCATTAAACTCACCTGCTTTAGTGGTTCCTGCTCTTGCTCCTTCAACTTGCTCAACGTTAATTTCATTAAGGTTATCAAGTAATGATGACAGATCAAATGGAACTGGGCTATCGATTGTGAAATTGTTTAATACATCGTTGTAATTGCCAGCTTTTAAATACCTTGCCTTTGCAGCATTTATTTCCCTTGATATTATCATTGCTTGGTTCGGCGCATTCTGATCACTCCTGTCAACGAATAATGATACCAGTGCTTCGTAAGACAGGAGCCAATATGGTAGATATATAGCTCCATCAGATATAGTTTTCCCTAAATCTACATCACTTGGTCCTGCAATTTTATAATGCTTTATCCCATTGTGTTTTAGCGGCGAGTATTCACCATGCAAATCAAAAATTATTGCGTTTGCACTTTTTAATTCAGCAACTTGCTCGATTATTTTTGCAGTTGTCCAAGACTTTCCTGCTCCCGTACTACCACCTATGAAAGCATGGCGTTGGAAAAATTTATTTCCATTAAGTAAAGCGACAGCATGTTCATCTAGAGTATATTTGCCTAAAACTAAAGAGTTCCCATCAACTTCGGCATGGGAAATAACTCGCATGAATGCAGTTAAGTGCTCACCCTCAAGAGCAAAGCAATTTGCATCAATTTCAGGAACGCTTTCCAGAGTCCTTCGGAATACATTTCTTTTAACGCCTTCAGCGTCTAGTAATGAACCAATTAGTGCAACCTTACAAAGGTTTTGTTCATTATGCTCATCTTCGCTTTCATCATGGTTTGTAATTAATTTTTTCCTAGTCACTTGGCTAATAAGGCCTATAAGGTGCTGCCCTGGCTTACTGCTTTGTAAGACGGCTAACCTATTAACCTGTAGTCTTTTTAATTTTTCGCAATCGTCAATGTCAATTATAACAGTTGACGTATCTACGGAAGATACCTTACCCAAGGCATCACTATCAGAGAAGTTAAAAATAATCACTGAAACTCCTACATAATTAATTTAATGAAACCACCCAGAGACCAGAAATCACCATCAATTACTACTGGTTCTTTAAGCTCTGAACTGAACACTTTGCTGTTAATGTTGTCATCACTTGATTCTATGGCTAAGTATCGCCCACAATTTCCTTCAAATAAGAATCTCTTTGCCTGGTCAGATAATTTATATGTGACTACAATAATTGATGCATCGTTTTTAGAGCATCGATTTATTAATTTCTCCTGAATATGTATGTCATTAAATCCAAAGCCAACACATAAGTAGGAAGATGCTTGTTCTATGATGTCATCTGCCTCGTGGATTGTTGTTTTATATGGTTCTTTGTGTGTGCTTCTATATTTTTCTATGCCGGGTGTAACAATTAATGGAGTCAAGCCATCCGGAATCTCTTTCACATTAGTTAGGGCACATATAACTTGACTATGATTAGTAAACCATCCGAGAGAACCATGAACTTTCCATATGTTCACTTGCCTTGTACACTTTAGATAATCTTTTTTAACTAAGCTTCCACGATAGCCATGTGAGAAGCCAGTATAGTGGTGAAGATATTCTTGTTCGCAGGCATACTCTGCAAGTCGATCGTAATTAGGTGTGATTATATTTACATGTGGTATTGTGCTTCTCAACATGTGTTTTAATAGTTTCCCTAGCGGGAAAAGATTTGCATTATTAAGTGATCTTTCGAAGATAGCTAAATCTTGTGGTACGAGAAGTGACCATGTAGCTAAAACTACTTTTTTAGTTAATGCATCAGATAAGGTGACCTGATGTAATGCACTTTCAAGATCCGTACCCCCGTTTAATAGTTTACAAAAAGCCTCCCATGATGATAATTCATCAGATGATAAGTCATCCTTTGGGACTGTATTAATTAAATGCTGAGACAACTCCCACATGCCAGCCATACCATATGCAGCTGATGCACCACTACCTAGAATAATAACAGGTGTTGCCTTATAATATTCTTGTGCCTGTTTTGAAATGGTATCTAATATCTTGTCGCCCATTGTTAGTCCTTAATTATTATTTTAAACAAATTAGTTTGAATATGATGCTAGTTAAATGAATTAACATGGACACCCATCGTTACTTGGAATTATTGGGAGTCCGGATTTAAAGCTTATTTGTGTAAGTTGAAGAGGGAGGCATGTGATGCCTCTGCCTCGTCGTAGCCAGGTGCGTGTATTTGCGTGGTTTCGCTGCTCAGGAAGATCCATGTCCGCTGCGGCGCGCGCGCCAATATTCGTTTAGAGATCGGGTCGCGGCTCACGCTGTCAGCCCATCTCATGGCGACGGGGTCGCTGCGCCGCAGGCGGTCAGGCCGCCGCCTCTTCTTCCCATTCGACAAAGGCCTCGATATCGGATTCAAAGGCCTTCATCGTCCAGCCGAGCAGCGCCGCATCATCCAGGTGGCCGATGCCGACGATAAAGTCGGGGATAAGATCGATGGGCATCACGAAGTAGATGATGGAGGCCACCAACATGACCAGGGTGGACCAAGGGATCTCTCTGTATGTCCCCTTCGCATAGGCCCTGAGCAGGCGAAAGCAGGCGCTGAGTTGTCCCCAGATGGCGAAGAGCGGCCCCTTCTTGCCGTGGGCCTTCTTCGACGCCTTGTCGATCAGGTCGTTTAACTTCTCCGGGTCTTTGGCGTATTCGGCGGCCTGGCTCCTGGCCTTTTGGTAAGACTTGCTGCCCTTGGCCCGCTCGGCCTTGCTCTTGCTCATGGCGTTCCCCAGTCCTTGGTGATGCGGCCTGACGCAGCCAACATCGGCGCGTTCAGTGGTGCCCGACTGAGTCTAGCTGAGCGCCGCATGAGAGCAAGAGGCTGCCCTCCATCCGGGTTGCCGAGCGCCTCGGATGGCCCGGTGCCGCGCAGAGAAGGGGGCTGCCGGGGCTCGATGCTCATTGCCTCGGCGCTATCCCGACTGCACAAGGAAAGACCCTGCCTGGCAGGGTCTTTTTCGCGCTGGCCAAGGATGGCCGGCGCTGAAGGCCAGGGGGGCGCCTCAAGGTTGCAGGTTATACACCTCGAAGGCCTGCTCCTGGGGCGGCGTCTCGAACCCGCCGGGCACACCCTGTTGCAGGCGGGGCAGCAGGATCTCATCGCGAAATCGCTCCCAGCTCTCCTGACTGTCGTGAATGGCGATGATGGTCCAGCCGCCGGCCGAGGGGCCTGCCGCGTGGTAGCGTTGCCCCTCGGGCAGGGTGGCGCGATTCGGGTGAACCGCGGCGAGCGACGCCTCGTACTGCGCCTGGGTGCCACCGGGGAAGAAATGCACTATGCCATAGGCCATGACGGGTCTCCTTGTCTTGCCAATTTGGGCACTTACAGCCTAGGGCAGGGGAGGCGTCTTGGCCGCTATTTTGTAGCGTTCGGCCCACGGCTAACGGGGCGCCACTCAGGCGCCGGGCGCAGCACGATCAGGCCGGCCGATTGCGGCGAGCGAGGCCAGCATGAGCGCTCGATATCCCTCATCTTTCGATGGCAACCGCGCTGGCTACCGCCCCTGGGTTACAGCCCCCAGTGCGCTGCCGTTAACCAATGCTGTCGCGATGCCTGACCCATGGGTGACTCTGATGAGACGCTGTCGCCAAACGAGGATGTTACCCTTTGAGGCCGAACGGGAAAGCGGCGAGTGATAGATTTCTGTGCGGGATCAATAAATTAATTACTAAAACGGCGTGCGGATAAGCGGTGATGGTCGGTGGGATAAAGAGGGATGCACAGAGGGGGAAAGAGGGCGGGCCCTTGCGGGCCCGACCTGTCAGTGCTTGGCGAGGTGACTTCGCAGGCGAATATTGATCATCTCCACCGTCATGGAGAAGGCCATGGCGAAGTAGATGTAGCCCTTGGGTATGTGCAGATCGAGCCCTTCTGCCATCAACGCGAAGCCCACCAGCACCAGGAAGGAGAGGGCCAGCATCTTGAGGGTGGGATGCTGGTCGACAAAGTCGCCGATAGGCTTGGCCGCCACCATCATGATGCCGACGGCGATGATGATGGCTATCACCATGACCGGGACATGATCGGCCATGCCGACCGCCGTAATGACGGAGTCGAGGCTAAAGACAATGTCGAGGATGGCGATCTGGATCAGGGTGGCGGCAAAGCTGGCGCTGGCTCGCGCCATACCGCTCTCTCCCTCCTGGGCCCCCTCCATGGTGTGGTGGATCTCGTGGGTGCTCTTGGCAATCAGGAACAAGCCCCCCAGCAACAGGATCAGATCCCGACCCGAGATGGCTTCACCCAGCACGGTGAAGATAGGTGCGGTAAGGCGCATGACCCAGGCCAGGGAGAGCAACAGCAGGATGCGGGTACCCATGGCAAGCCCCAACCCCAGGACGCGGGCGCGTTGGCGCTGGGCCTCGGGCAGACGGCCAACCAGAATGGAGATGAAAATGATGTTGTCGATACCGAGGACGATCTCGAGCAGGGTCAGGGTCGCCAATGCGACCCAGGCGGAAGGATCAAGAATCCATTCAAACATAGTGTGACCTGGTGATGATGGGTGAAGAAAAACGGCGGTGATTCTAGCTCTCTCTACCGGGTGCTACCACAGATATCCTTTGCTGTTGGGGCAGGCGTGGGCCGCGTCTGTTGCTCGTGGTCGTGCCCGATTTGGGGGCAGAGCCCGGATTGCACCAAGAGGGTGCATCTTGATGGTGCCGCTGCGCCGTGATTGGGAATCGGCGGCAGGCTGGTCGAGCCGAACGCATATATAACACTGATTTTTAATCAGAAAATGTTTTGGCACGGGATTTGATTGATTGCATCCGGGAACACCTAAGGATTGGGAGAAACCAGATGAAGCTAATTACCGCCATTATCAAACCCTTCAAACTCGACGACGTGCGCGAGGCCATTGCGGATCTCGGGGTCGAGGGGCTGACCGTCTCCGAGGTGAAGGGGTTCGGACGCCAGAAGGGGCACACCGAGCTCTATCGCGGGGCCGAGTATCAGGTCGACTTTCTGCCCAAGGTCAAGCTGGAGATCGCCACCGTCGCCGAGAACGTGGAGCGCATCATCGAGGCCATCTGTGCGGCGGCCTACACCGGCAAGATCGGCGACGGCAAGATCTTCGTCTATGACCTGCAGCACGCCGTGCGGATCCGCACCGGCGAAAGCGACGCCGAAGCCCTGTAATCCACGAGGAGACGTGACATGGACGAGTTGACCAAATCCGTAACCGAGCTGCGCTTTGCGCTCGATACCTTCTATCTGCTGATGTCCGGCGCCCTGGTGATGTGGATGGCCGCCGGGTTCGCCATGCTCGAGGCCGGCCTGGTGCGGGCCAAGAACACCACCGAGATCCTGACCAAGAACGTGCTGCTCTATGCCATCGCCTGCGTCATGTATCTGGTGGTGGGTTACAACCTGATGTACGTGGACAACACGGCCGGCGGCTGGCTGCCGAGCCTGGGGGCCCTGTTGGGCAGCCAGGCCGAGGGGGCGGGCCATTCGCTCGAATCGGACTTCTTCTTCCAGGTGGTGTTTGTGGCGACCGCCACCTCCATCGTCTCGGGCGCCGTGGCCGAGCGGATGAAGCTCTGGTCCTTCTTGCTCTTTTGCGTGGTGATGACCGGCGTTATCTACCCCATGGAGGGCTACTGGACCTGGGGTGGCGGCTTCTTGAAAGAGGCGGGCTTTAGCGACTTCGCGGGCTCGGGGATCGTCCATCTGGCCGGTGCGGCGGCCGCCCTCTCCGGCGTGATGCTGCTGGGCGCGCGCCGTGGCAAGTACGGCAAGGATGGGGCCATCTACCCGATCCCCGGCTCCAACCTGCCCCTGGCGACCCTGGGCACCCTGATCCTCTGGATGGGTTGGTTTGGCTTCAACGGCGGCTCCCAGCTGGTGCTCTCGAGCGCCGCCGACGCGACCGCCATCGGCAAGGTGTTCGTCAACACCAATGCCGCCGCCGCCACCGGTGCCCTGGGGGCGCTGCTGGTGACCAAGCTCACCTGGGGCAAGGCCGATCTGACCATGGTGCTTAACGGCGCCCTGGCCGGGTTGGTGGCCATCACCGCCGATCCGGCCTCGCCGGCGCCGCTGTTTGCCTCCCTGATCGGGGTGCTGGCGGGGGCCCTGGTGGTCTATGCCATCGTCTGCTTCGACAAGCTTAAGATCGACGATCCGGTCGGGGCGCTCTCGGTGCACGGGGTGTGCGGCCTGTTTGGCCTGCTGGTGGTGCCCCTCTCCAACGAGGCGGCCAGCTTCAGCGGCCAGCTGCTCGGGGCCGCCGTCATCTTCGGCTGGGTCTTCCTCTCCTCCTTGCTGGTGTGGGGTCTGCTCAAGGCCACCCTGGGCCTGCGGGTCTCCGAAGAGGAGGAGCTGATGGGGGTCGACGTGCACGAGTGCGGTATCGATGCCTATCCCGAGTTTGTGACCGTCAAGTCCAGCCTCTGAGAATGTGGCGTGACCGCGGGCCGGGGCTTTCCCCGGCCCGCGCTTTTTTGGGCGACACTCAGTGGCATGGTGTGGCGCACGGTAAGGCGGGGAAACGATGAGAGTGATGGTCATGCTGCTCTGGCTGGCGGCGGCGCCGCTCTGGGGGGCCCAGTGGCGGCTGGAGCGCTCGGTCGACGGCGTGACGCTCTGGAGCCAACCCCGGCCGCCCGGGGGCTATCTGGCCCTGCGTCTGGAGATGCGGGTGCGGGCCGCCCCCGGGGCTCTGCTCGGGGTGCTGCGCGACACCGTCCGGCACAAGCTCTGGCTGCCCCAGAGCCGAGAGGTGCGCCTGCTGGCGCGCCCGTCACCGGGCACCGATCTGGTTTACACCCTGCTGGCGGCCCCCTGGCCGGCGGCGGATCGCGAGCTCATCACCCGATCGCACCTGAGCTGGGGCGCGGATTGTCGCCTCATCCTGGTGGCCCGCGCCGAGCCCGATGCGCTGCCAGCAAACCCGCCGCGGGTGCGGATCCGGCAGAGCAGCGGCCGCTGGGAGGCGCTCCCCATGGGCGATGGCACCACGCTCGTGCGGCTCGAGAGTTACACCCATCCGGGGGGCTCGCTGCCGGCCTGGCTGGTCAACCCCATCGCCATGAGCGCCGCCCTGGAGGGATTTAGCGCCATCCGGGCGCTGATGCAGGCCGCCCCGCCGGGCGCCCCTGGGTGTCAGCCTTGAGCGAGGGCGTGCTGCCAGAGGGCCAGCATGGGCTCACCCAGCAGATAGAAGTGAAGCGCCAACCCGGAAAAGGCGGGCTCGCGGCAGGTGGCCAGCGCGATGGCGGCGGCCTCGGCCGGCGGGTAACCGTAGGCGCCGCAGGAGAGGGCGGGCAGTGCCACCGAGTGGCAACCGTGAGCAAGGGCCAGGATCAGCGCGCTGCGATAGGCTCGCGCCAGGGTCGCGGCGGGGGCGGGATCATGCCCATAGACGGGCCCCACGGCATGAATGACGTAACGCGCCGCCAGCAGGCCGCCCGGTGTGATGCGCGCCTCGCCCGAGGGACAGCGGATCCCGTTGTGCACCGGCAGGGCCTGACAGGCCGCGAGCAGGGCCGGGCCCGCGGCCCTGTGGATGGCGCCATCCACGCCGCCGCCTCCCAGCAGAGCGGGATTGGCGGCATTGACGAGGGCATCGACCCGGGCCTGGGTGATGTCCCCCTGATGCAGGCTGATCTGTCCCATCCTTGACCCTCTGCCGGTGTCTGTCAGGGGCGCCTGGTCGCGCCTGTCACCAGGTGCGGTCAAGGTCGTCGGCATAGAGCTCGATGGCGCGTCGATAGGCGCGGATCGTCTCATCGTTGGTGGTGGAGACCAGCAGGCGCAGCAGCAGGGAGACCGCCTCCTTGTGCTGGCCAAGGTTATAGAGGCACATGGCGTAGAAGGGGTCTATCTCTCGCGCCTTGGGGAACTCGTGACGCGCCTGCTCGAAGTACTGGCGCGCCGAGGCGTAATCCCCCAGGGTGCGTAGTGTGCTGGCCAGCCCCAGCAGGGCGTCGAGACGCTCGGTGGGGGAGAGGGCCCCGTCAAGCGCCTGCCGGTAGTGGGGCACGGCCTCCTGCTCGGCGCCCTGATTGTCGTACGACCAGGCGATATGCAGATGGGCCCGGGCCGCCAGCTCGGCGCGCGCCAGCAGGGGGGTGAGCAGGGCCCGGCTCGCCTCGTAATGCCCCGCCTGGCGCAGGGCGATGGCCTCGTCGATGGTGGCGGTCATCCTTCACTCCTTGTCGGCAAATGAAGCTCCATCATGATGGCTCGCGCCGGCACAGGCAAGGGCGCCCCCTCAAGGCCGGGCGCTCGCCTGCTCTAGCAGGGTGTCACAGAAGGCCGCGAGAGCCGGCGTGTCGGGGGCGGTCGGTCGCATCAGCCCGATGGGCCAGCTGGCGGCGGGCTCGGTCAGCGCCAGGGTTCGGACCCCGGGGTGATCGACGGGAATGGAGGCGGGGAGCAGGGTCCAGGCTATCCCGGCCGCCGCCGTGGCGATGCCGGCGGCAAAATCACTCAGGGGCTCGAGGTGGGCAAACGGGGTGCCCAGTTGCGCCAGGTAGTGGATCAGATGATCGTGAAAGACGGGGGCCTTCTCCCGGCGCAGTATGGCAAGCGGGTAGGTGGCCAGCTCGCCGAGGTGGGCGCACGGGGGATAGTCGGCCGGCAGCACGGCCACCAGGTGATCGCGCAGCAAGGGGCGGGAGAACCAGCCGCGCGGGGCGGGCAGGCGGCAGCACCCCAGATCCAGCTCGCCCTCCAGCAGGGCCCGCAGCTGGTGGTGGGTGGAGAGATCGTGCAAGGTGATCTTCACCTCTGGGCTGTGGGCCCGAAAGCGGGCGATGGCGCCGGGCAGCAGCAGGCGCACCGGGGCACCAAAGCCGATGCGAAGCGTCCCCCGGGTGCCGGCCAATACCTCCTGCGCCAATCTGGGCAGGCGCTCGCTGCGCTCGACCAGCTCGCGGGCCTCGTCCAGCAGGGCCAGCCCCAGCGCGGTGAGCCGGGTCGCCCCCGGGCCGCGCTCGAAGAGGGGCGCGCCCAGCTGCGCCTCCAGGCGTTTGAGCTGCTTGCTTAAGGCCGACTGGGTCAGATGCAGCCGCTGCGCCGCCTGACCAAAGTGCAGCTGTTCGCTTAAGGTCACGAAGGCACGCAGGTCCCGATACTCCATCATTCCTCCGGGGAATCATTTAACGTCCACAATATCATTGGACGGAATCATCAGGAATGGCAATGCTCTGGGGGCAACATCGCAACCGAGGAGTTGATCATGCACCATGCGCGCCTTTCCCCCTTCCCCGACGGCTTTCTCTGGGGGGCCGCCTCGGCCGCCTATCAGGTAGAGGGAGCCTGGGACAGCGATGGCAAGGGGCCATCGGTCTGGGATACCTTCAGCCGAGTCCCGGGCACCACCTTCATGGGCAGCAATGGGGACGTGGCCGTGGATCACTACCATCGGCTGGAAGAGGATCTCGACCTGATGAAGCAGATGGGGCTCACCGCCTACCGCTTCTCGGTCAGTTGGCCCCGGCTGTTTCCCACGGGGCGGGCGCCGCTTAACCCGGCGGGCCTCGCCTTCTATGACCGCTTGGTCGACGGCCTGCTGGCGCGCGGCATCGAGCCCGTGCTGACCCTCTATCACTGGGATCTGCCCCAGGCCCTGCAAGAGGAGTACGGCGGCTGGGAGGACAGGCGGATCCTCGATGACTTCGAACACTACTGCGTGACCCTCTATCGTCACTTCGCGGATCGGGTCACCTACTGGGTCTCTCTCAACGAGCAGAACTTCAACCTGACCAACGCCTACCTGTTGGGGGCGCATCCCCCCGCGGTGCAGGACAGGCGCCGCTTCTTCAACGCCAACCATATCGCCTCCCTGGCCAATGCCAGGGCGATCCGGGCCTTTCGGCGCCATGTGCCCAAGGGGCAGATAGGCCCGAGCTTTGCCTATTCGCCGGCGTACCCGCTCACCTGTGCCCCGGCGGATCTGCTCGCCTTCGACAACGCCGAAGAGTTTTGCAACCACTGGTGGCTCGATGTCTACTGCCATGGCCGCTATCCCAGGGTGGCCCTGCGCTGGCTTGAGCAGCAGGGCGAGGCGCCGGTGATCCTGCCCGGTGACATGGCGCTGCTGGCCGAGGCCAGGCCGGATTTTGTGGGGGTCAACTACTACTACACCCTGACGTATACCGATAACCCCTTGGGGGGAGAGACGCTGCATCGGATCAACCACTCGGGGCAGAAGGGCACCACCCCGGCGAGCGGGGTGCCCGGCCTCTACAAGACGGCGGCCAATCCCCATCTTGAGACCAGCAACTGGGACTGGGCCATCGATCCCAGCGGCCTGCGCCTGGCCCTGCGTCGCCTCACCTCCCGCTACGATCTGCCACTGATGATCACCGAGAACGGTCTGGGGGAGTTCGACACCCTGACCGCTGAGAGGGTCGTGGATGAGTACCGGATCGCCTACCTCAAGGCCCACCTCATCGCCTGTCAGCAGGCGATGGCCGATGGGGTCAGGCTGCTCGGTTATTGCGCCTGGTCGTTCACCGACCTGCTCAGCTGGCTCAACGGCTACCAGAAGCGCTATGGCTTCGTCTATGTGGAGCGTGACGAGCAAGGGGGCACGCTAAGGCGTATCCCCAAGGCCAGCTTCCATTGGTATCGGCAGGTGATCGCAAGCCAGGGGGAGAGCCTCGGCGACACCCCCTTGTCATAAAAACCGGCTAGGCTTGAAGCCTCCCGGCGGATCCGGAGGCATCCATGGATACGATGAGACTCTATCGGGCGGCATGCAGGTTGGCAGAGCGCGATCCCTTTACCCTCGACAATGCCCGCGCCCTGGCGCGCCTCGAGGCGTGGGCCGAAGGGGAGGAGCGGCTGCTCATCGCCGCCCTCTGGTTGGGATTGCTGGAGCGGGGGGATGAGGCGCTGACCCGCTACATCCATCGCGAGGATAACTGAGCCGGACTCCCTGTCGGCGGGGATCTTTTCTATCCTGTTGGTGATGACTCCGTGCCACCCCCGGATCGGGGCCAAATCAGGAGGAGATGAAGATGGTGCGTCATTCCACCTTGCTGAGTCGGGCCGAGGAGCTGCTCACTCACGATCCCTTCACCCTGGCCGATGCCAAGGCCCTCGAAGAGCTCGAGGAGCTGGCCTCGGGCGAAGAGGGGCTGTTGATTGCCGAGATCTGGGAATCCGCCCAGGGGATCGCCGACGATGAGGCCAGGCTCTATATGAGTGGTCTCAGATAATGACCACTGGGGCTCGGCCCTGTACCACCCCCCGTGTCGATAGACGGTCGCTCAATGCGACCGTTTTCTTTTTGTCGCCGCAATTTGCAATGCCGGATCGCAATCTGGCACGGGTAAGGCGTGCCGGGAGGCCGAATCGCGCCAGGATGGCGCTATGGCACGGGCTATGCCTGTGCGCTTCTTACCGATGACGACAGGGAGTGGGTCATGAGAAACAATCAACCGGTCACCCAGAAAGAGGTGCTCTTTGGCGAGGAGGAGAGCCTCATCTCCACCACGGATCTGGAGAGCCGTATCACCTATGCCAACGAGGCCTTCTGCCAGGTCGCCGGCTTCACCGCAGAGGAGCTACAGGGGCAGCACCACAACATGGTGCGCCACCCCGACATGCCCAAGCAGGCGTTTGCCGATCTGTGGGAGCATATCAAGGCGGGCAAGAGTTGGATGGGGCTGGTCAAGAACCGCTGCAAGAATGGCGATCACTACTGGGTGAGCGCCTTCGTGACCCCGATCCGCGATGGCAGCGGCAAGGTGGTCGAGTACCAGTCGGTGCGAAGCGCGCCTCGCCCAGAGTGGAAGAGCCGGGCCGAGCAGGTCTATGCGGGCCTGCGCGAAGGAAAGATGCCGCGCCTGCTGTGCCTCTCGTGCAGTGCCATGGCGCTCGGGGTGACGGGGGCCGGCTCGCTGGTGCTGCTGGCGGCGCTGCTGGCGGGGGGGATGCACTGGGGC
>NZ_CDCE01000034.1:297556-298149 GCF_000819805.1 Aeromonas diversa CDC 2478-85 | reverse complement strand
GCACTGGGGCTGGGGGGCGGCGCTGCTCATCTCGCAGGGGGCGCTTGCCGGGCTCCTGCTTCACGGCCGGCAGCGGTTGCAGCGGGTTAACGCCCTCGCCAGAGACTATTTTGACAATCCCCTGATGGAGCATCTCTACACCGGTCGGCGCGACGATCTGAGTGCCGTCGAGCTGGCGCTCATCATGAGCAAGGCCGAGTTACGCGCCGTGGTGGCCCGCAGCCAGCAGACCTGCGTCAATATTCTTCGCGCGGCCGAGCAGGATCAGCGCAACGTGGAGGTGATCGCCAGCAACCTGGTGCGCCAGCAGGAGGAGACCAACATGGTGGCCACGGCCATGGAGCAGATGAACGCCTCCATCCACGAGGTGGCGAGCAGCGCCACGGCGTCGCGCAGGATGATCGAAGACACCAAGAGCCTGTTTGCCGATGGGCATCGCAACCTGAGCGAAACCGTCGACGAGGTCGCGACCCTGGACAGCGAGTTGCAGCGCTCACAGGGGGTGATCCACTCCCTGGCCGAGCAGTGCCGCGCCATCGACACCATAGTGCTGGCCATCAGCGAGATCGCCAACCAGACCAACCTGCTGGCGC
>NZ_CDCE01000034.1:837-297469 GCF_000819805.1 Aeromonas diversa CDC 2478-85 | reverse complement strand
CAGACCAACCTGCTGGCGCTCAACGCCGCCATCGAGGCTGCGCGCGCCGGCGATCAGGGGCGAGGGTTTGCCGTGGTGGCCGACGAGGTGCGCCAGTTGGCGACCCGCACCCAGAGCTCGACCGGGGAGATCCAGACTATCATCCATCGCCTGCAGAGCAGTGCCAGCGAGGCCGAGCATGCCATGCAGGCGGGCTCGGCCCTCTCGTCCGGTTGTCAGATCAAGGCCAAGGCCAGCGGCGAGCTGCTCGAGCAGATCAACGCCATGTTGCTTCAGATGGCGGCCAGCAGCACCCAGATAGCCCAGGCCGTGGACGAGCAGTCTCAGGTGACGACCGATATGAACGATCGCATCCACACCATCAAGGTGCTGGCGGATGACTCCCGTGAGCGCAGTGGCGAGGCGGCCCATGGCATCGATCAGAGGGTGGTGCAGCTGGGTGAGCTGGAGCGGTTGGTGCGGCAGTTTATTCGGGGAAAGGGGAGAAGGGGCGCATAAACAACTCGGGCCCCTCGCGGGCCCGAACTGTTCTTTTGGCTTAGGCCAGCAAGAGATGGGGATCAGTAAACTCCAACCCGTGCGCTTCGGCCACTTCCTTGCAGGTGAGGCGGCCCTCCAGCACGTTAAGCCCGGCCAGCAGGTGGCGGTCCGCGCGCAGCGCGCCGCGCCATCCCTTATCGGCCAGCTTGATGATGTAGGGCAGGGTGGCGTTGTTGAGCGCGAAGGTCGAGGTGCGCGCCACCGCGCCCGGCATGTTGGCCACGCAGTAGTGCACCACGCCGTCGACGATGTAGGTGGGATCCTCGTGGGTGGTGGCGTGAGAGGTCTCTACGCAGCCGCCCTGATCGATCGCCACGTCGACGATGGCCGAGCCCGGCTTCATGCGTGCTATGTGGTCACGGGTGACCAGTTTCGGCGCAGCCGCGCCCGGAATGAGCACGCCGCCTATCACCAGATCGGCCGCCAGCACGTGGCGCTCGATTGCCTCGGCGGTGGAGTAGACCACCTTGGCCGCCCCCTGGAATTCGGCGTCGAGACGGCGCAGGGCATCGATGCTGCGATCCAGAATCGTCACGTCGGCGCGCATGCCGATGGCCATGCGGGCGGCGTTGGAGCCCACCACGCCGCCGCCGATCACCACTACCTTGGCCGGCTCGACTCCCGGCACGCCGCCGAGCAGCATGCCGCTACCCCCGCGGGACTTTTCCAGCGCCTGGGCACCGGCCTGGATCGACATGCGGCCGGCGACCTCTGACATGGGGGCCAGCAGGGGCAATCCACCCCGATCGTCGGTCACGGTTTCATAGGCGATGCAGACGGCGCCGCTCTCAATCAGCTCTTTGGTCTGGGGAAGATCCGGCGCCAGATGCAGGTAGGTGAAGAGAATTTGACCTTTCCGTAACATGGCGCGTTCCACTGTCTGAGGCTCTTTCACCTTCACGATCATCTCGCTTTGGCTGAATACCTCAGCAGCGCTTTTCAGCACCTCGGCACCGGCGGCCCGATAGTCATCGTCGCTGAAGCCTACCCCAAGGCCGGCGCGGGTCTCGACAAAAACTTTATGGCCTCTGGCCGTCAGTTCACGTACACTGGCCGGAACCATGCCTACGCGATATTCATGGTTTTTTATTTCTTTCGGTACGCCGATTATCATGTTGTCCCTCACATACGTCGCTGGTGGTTTATGTTGCCATTTTGTTAAGCAACATTTTGCGCCAAGTATACTGGGGTGTTGACAGGATTTGTCACTATTATTATAAAATCATTGGTGATTCTTACCAAAAAATAGCCAAAGGATGGAATAAATGATGGAAGTTAAGAGTCGACTGAAAGATTTGGACAGGATCGACCGCAACATTCTCAATGAACTGCAAAAGGATGGCAGGATCTCGAATGTTGAACTGTCCAAGCGTGTTGGTCTGAGCCCCACCCCCTGTCTTGAGCGTGTCCGCCGTCTGGAGCGCCAGGGGTATATCGAAGGCTATGCGGCCATTCTCAATCCCCATTTTCTGGATGCCTCCCTGCTGGTGTTCGTCGAGATCACCCTCAACCGCGGTGCCCCCGACGTGTTCGAGCAGTTTAACAAGGCGGTACAGGTGCTCGAAGAGATCCAGGAGTGCCATCTGGTCTCCGGTGACTTCGACTACCTGCTCAAGACCCGGGTAAGCGACATGTCGGCCTACCGCCGTCTGCTGGGGGAGACCCTGCTGCGCCTGCCCGGCGTCAACGACACCCGCACCTACGTGGTGATGGAAGAGGTCAAGCAGAGCAGCCGCCTGGTGATCAGCACCCGCTGATCCGATGGGAGTGCCTTGAGCAGAAACGAGCGGCCAGTCCGCTCGTTTCTTCTTCTGTCGTCCGCCGGGTGGCTGACAGGGAGGGGGGCTTTCAGTGATACTAGGGGCCCCCGGGCATAATGACGAGTACAAGGAGCCGGCGTTTGGCTGTCAAACCTCACATTTTCACTCCCCTTTCAGGCATGGCGCGCATTGGTGAAGCCCTTCTCATCGCCGTGACCATAGGGGCGGCGTTTCTCATGCTGGCCCTCATCAGCTATAACCCGGCCGATCCCGGCTGGTCCCAGACCGCGTGGGAGGGGGAGGTGCACAACCTCGCCGGCACCACAGGTGCCTGGGCGGCCGATATCACCATGTTTACCTTCGGCGCCTTCGCCTACCTGCTCCCGTTTGTCCTGGTGCTGCTGGGCTGGGGCCTGCTGTGGAAACCCAAGCGGCTGCTCGATGTGGACTACCTCACCCTGGGCGTGCGCATCATCGGCTTCATCCTGACCGTGTTCGGCATGTCGGCCCTGGCCAGCATGAATTTTAACGATCTGCACAACTTCTCTGCCGGTGGCACCGTCGGGGATGTGATCGTCAGCGCCGTGACCCCCCTCTTCGGACGGGTCGGCGCCAACCTGATGCTGCTCTGCTTCGTGGCAACCGGCGTGACCCTGTTCACCGGCTGGTCCTGGCTCACCATAGTCGAGCGGATCGGCGCCCTGGCCATCGGCACCGTCACCGGCATCTACACCTTCCCCATGACCCTGGGCAACTGGCTCACCGGCGGCTGGCGCCGCGATCCCCGTGAAGAGGGACCCGATCCCCTGCTCGATACCGGCGGGGTCGTCCTGACCCCGGAGGATGAGCAGGAGCTGGCACCCGAGCTGGGGCTACCGCGCGCCGCCTCCTCCAAGCGCCGTAAGGCTCAGGTGTTGCCCGAGCTCGACGAGGACACCTTCCAGTTTGATCCCGGCTTCGACGATGACGATGAACTTCTCCTGCCACGCAAGGCCGCGCCCAGCGCTGTAGAGGTAGACGAAGACGCCTTCGACGACGAGCTCGAAGAGATGCCCTGGGCCGGCGAGGCCGAAGCGCCCGACCCGGTTGCGCCCCTGCGCGCCTCGGCCCTCAAACCCAAGCCCAAGCGCCCGGCCAACCTGGCGCCGCTGCCCTCTCTCGAGCTGCTCGACCGCCCGCCGGCGCGCACCCAGTCCATGAGCAACGACGAGCTCGAACGCATGGCCCGTCTGGTGGAGGCGAAACTCGCCGACTATAACGTGCAGGCCAAGGTGGTGGGGGTCTATCCGGGCCCGGTCATCACCCGTTTCGAGCTGGACCTGGCGCCGGGCATGAAGGCGAGCAAGATCACCAACCTGTCGCGCGATCTTGCCCGCTCGCTCTCGGCCAGCAGCGTGCGCGTGGTCGAGGTCATTCCCGGCAAGACCTTCGTCGGCCTCGAGCTCCCCAACCGGGTCCGCCAGACCGTCTACCTGCGCGAAGTGCTCGACTGCCCGGGTTTTCGCGAGACCGACAACCCGCTGACCATGGTGCTCGGGCAGGACATCGCCGGCTCCCCTGTGGTGGTGAACCTCGGCAAGATGCCACACCTGCTGGTGGCCGGTACTACAGGCTCGGGTAAGTCGGTGGGGGTCAACACCATGATCCTCTCCATGCTCTACAAGGCGTCGCCGGACGAGCTGCGTTTCATCATGATCGATCCCAAGATGCTGGAACTGTCGGTCTACGAAGGCATACCGCACCTGCTCACCGAGGTGGTGACCGACATGAAGGACGCCGCCAACGCCCTGCGCTGGTGTGTGGGAGAGATGGAGCGCCGCTACAAGCTGATGTCGGCGGTCGGGGTGCGTAACCTCAAGGGCTATAACGCCAAGGTGCAGGCAGCCATCGACGAGGGTGATCCCCTGCTCGATCCCCTGTGGCGCCCGGGCGACTCGATGGATGCCATGCCGCCCGAGCTTGAGAAGCTGCCCCACATCGTGGTGGTGGTCGACGAGTTCGCCGACATGATGATGATCGTCGGCAAGAAGGTCGAAGAGCTCATTGCCCGCATCGCCCAGAAGGCGCGGGCGGCAGGTATTCACCTCATCCTCGCCACCCAGCGCCCGTCGGTCGATGTGATCACCGGCCTCATCAAGGCCAACATCCCGACCCGCATCTCGTTCCAGGTGTCGAGCAAGATAGACTCGCGCACCATCCTGGATCAGGGCGGCGCCGAGTCCCTGCTCGGCATGGGTGACATGCTCTACATGCCGGCCGGCACCTCGGATCCGGTGCGGGTGCACGGCGCCTTCGTCGATGACCACGAGGTGCACAAGGTGGTGGCCGACTGGAAGCTGCGCGGTGAACCCAACTATATCGAGGAGATCCTCGCCGGCGAGAGCGGCGAGGGGGGCGGCGGCGAATACGGCGGCGAGGGGGATGACGAGCTCGACCCTCTGTTTGACGAGGCGGTCGCCTTCGTGGTGGAGTCACGCCGTGGCTCGACCTCCAGCATCCAGCGCAAGTTCAAGATCGGTTACAACCGCGCCGCCCGCATCATCGATCAGATGCAGGACCAAGGGATTGTCAGCGCCCCCGGCAGCAACGGTCAGCGCGATGTGCTGGCCCCGGCGCCGATGCGTGACTAACGAGACGGCCAACCGAACGGTTGGCCCACTAACAGAGAGAATTTGATGAAAAAAGTCGTCGTCATGGGAGCCCTGCTGCTCGCCAGCACTCAATCCTGGGCCGCTGGAGCGGCCGATCAGCTCAAGCAGAAGCTGGCCGGGGTCAAGCTCTTCTCCGCCCAATTCGAGCAGACCGTGTATGACGTCAAGGGTCGCGAGCTGCAGAAGGCGGCCGGGACCCTGACCGTCTCCCGCCCTAACTGTTTCAACTGGCACACCACGACGCCGGACGAGAGCCTGATCGTCTCCGACGGCAAGGATGTCTGGCTGTGGGATCCCTTCGTCGAGCAGGCCACCGCCATGAGCCTCAAGGATGCGGTGGTCAACACCCCCTTCATCCTCATCTCGGGTACCGACGACCGATTCTGGAAGAACTACGACGTGACCCGTGAGGGGGATGTCTTCACCGTCGCGAGCCGCAACCAGAGCGAGCTCATCGCCTCCTTTCGGGTGACCTTTGATAGGCAGGACAACATCAGCCGCTTCGACGTGAAGGAGGCTCAGGGCCAGTGGAGCGAGTTTCGCTTAAGCCACTTCAACCGTCAGCCGGTGCTCAAGGGCAACGAGTTTATCTTTACCCTGCCCAAGGGCGCCGAGCTCGACGATCAGCGTCGCTGAGGCGCCCATGAGCAACCTCTCCCTCGATTTCTCCTCTGACTTTCGTCCCCTGGCCGCACGGATGCGGCCAGAGACCCTCGAGCAGTACATCGGCCAGCGCCACATCCTGGGCGCCGACAAGCCCCTGCACAAGGCCATTCGCGCCGGCCACTGCCACTCCATGATCCTCTGGGGCCCCCCCGGCACCGGCAAGACCACCCTGGCCGAGCTGGTGGCGCGCTACTGCAGCGCCGAGGTGGAGCGGGTCTCGGCGGTCACCTCCGGCATCAAGGAGGTGCGTGCCGCCATCGACAAGGCCAAGGAGAACGGTTGGCGCGGGGTGCGCACCATCCTCTTCGTGGACGAGGTGCACCGCTTCAACAAGAGTCAGCAGGATGTCTTCCTGCCCCACATCGAAGACGGCACCATCACCTTCATCGGTGCCACCACCGAGAACCCCTCGTTCGAGCTCAACAACGCCCTGCTCTCCCGCGCCCGGGTCTACCTGCTCAAGCGGCTGGAGGAGGAGGACATCCTCGCCATGATCGATCAGGCCCTGAGCGATCCACGCGGGCTGAACGACCCCGGCCTGACCTTTGCCCCTGGGGCCAAGGAGGCGCTGGCACGGGTGGTGGACGGCGATGGTCGCAAGGCCCTCAACTACCTGGAGCTGCTGGCCGACATGGCCGAGCCGGGGGAGGGGGGAAGCAAGGTGATCGACGCCACCCTGCTCTCGGCCGTGGTGGGGGAGCACATCGCCCGCTTCGATAACCGGGGCGATCACTTCTACGACCTCATCTCGGCGGTGCACAAGTCGATCCGCGGCTCGGCCCCCGACGCGGCCCTCTACTGGTATGCCCGCATGGTGAGCGCCGGCTGCGATCCGCTCTACATCGCCCGGCGCCTGCTGGCGATTGCCTCGGAGGACATCGGCAACGCCGATCCGCGTGCCATGCAGGTGGCGCTGTCGGCCTGGGACTGCTTCCATCGGGTGGGGCCGGCGGAAGGGGAGCGCGCCATCGCCCAGGCGATCGTCTATCTGGCCTGTGCCCCCAAGAGCAACGCCGTCTATACCGCCTGGAAGGCGGCCCTGAGCGATGCCAAGGCGCTGCCCGACTTCGAGGTGCCGCCGCACCTTCGCAACGCCCCGACCAAGCTGATGAGCGAGCTCGGCTATGGGGCCGAGTACCGCTACGCCCACGACGAGCCGGGTGCTTACGCCGCCGGGGAGGAGTATTTCCCACCCGAGCTGGCCGGTCGGCGTTACTACCAGCCGAGCGATCGCGGGATGGAGATCAAGATTTCGCAAAAACTCGATTACTTGCGGGATCTGGATGCACAAAGTTCGCGCAAACGCGGCAAATAGCCGCTGTTCGGGTAAGGTTGCTGCTGATACACTGTTTCGACTGCGCCGCGGGCACACCCGGGGCGAGCCAACCGAAGGTCAAATCAGGGATCTGTGTTTTCTGCCCGGTGCTTGGGCCCGGATCCCGTTTCATTACAAGTAGGATATATAATGCTGGATCCCAAATATTTGCGTGGCGATATCGAGGAAGCAGCTGCACGTCTTGCCACCCGTGGCTATACCCTGGACGTCGCTGCAGTGACCGCACTGGAAGAACAACGCAAGGATCTGCAGTCCCGTACCCAGGAGCTGCAGGCAGAGCGCAATGCCCGCTCCAAGTCCATCGGTGAGGCCGCCCGCCGCGGGGAAGATGTGGCTCCCCTCAAGGCCGAGGTGACCAAGATCAATGACGAGCTGGATGCCTGCAAGGCCAAGCTCGACGTGTTGCTCGCCGATATCAAGGCCATTGCCGATGCCATCCCCAACCTGCCGAGCGAGACCACTCCGGTCGGTCGCGACGAGAACGAGAACGTCGAGGTGCGTCGCTGGGGGACTCCCCGTGAGTTCGACTTCCCGGTGCGCGATCACATCGATCTCGGCGAAGGGCTCAAGGGAATCGATTTCGCCAATGGCGTCAAGCTCTCCGGCTCTCGCTTCGTGGTAATGCGCGGTCAGATTGCCCGCATGCACCGTGCCCTGGCCCAGTTCATGCTGGATCTGCACACCCAGCAGCACGGCTACACCGAGTGCTACGTGCCCTATCTGGTCAACCCGGACAGCCTGTACGGCACCGGCCAGCTGCCCAAGTTCTCCGAGGATCTCTTCAATACCGGGATCGAAGGGGAAGGGGAGCTGGAGGGGACGACCCGCAAGTTCTCCCTGATCCCGACTTCCGAAGTGCCGCTCACCAACACCGCCCGCGACGAGATCTTCGACGAGCAGGAGCTGCCCATCAAGATGACCGCCCACAGCCCCTGCTTCCGCTCCGAAGCCGGCTCCTACGGGCGCGACACCCGCGGCCTCATCCGCATGCACCAGTTCGACAAGGTCGAGATGGTGCAGCTGGTGCACCCGGCAAAATCCTGGGACGCCCTGGAAGAGATGGTGGGTCACGCCGAGAAGGTGCTGCAACTGCTGGAACTGCCCTATCGCGTCATGGCTCTGTGCACCGGCGACATGGGTTTTTGCGCCGCCAAGACCTATGACCTCGAGGTGTGGCTGCCGGCCCAGAACACCTATCGCGAGATCTCCTCTTGCTCCAACTGCACCGACTTCCAGGCGCGCCGCATGCAAGCCCGGGTCCGCATCGACGGCAAGCCCCAGCTGATCCACACCCTCAACGGCTCTGGCCTGGCGGTGGGTCGTACCCTGGTGGCCGTGCTGGAGAACTACCAGCAGCCTGACGGTCGCATCGAGATCCCGAGTGCGCTGCGTCCCTACATGGGCGGCCTGACCCACATCGGCTGATCTCCCCTGTGTTGATAACAAGGCCATGGCTCTGCCATGGCCTTGTTCGTTATGCAGGCTGTCAATCGTTTTCGTATGGAAAAAATGCGCATTAATCGGCGCTTTTTTGGTCATTTAACACATTTTTATCAAGCAATGCGCAATCGTTTTTGTTAGACTGCGCCGCAATTTGGAAGGACATCCGTTTCTATGGTCTGGATTGATTACGCCATCCTCGGCATCATCGGTTTCTCCGCCCTCATCAGCCTGGTGCGCGGCTTCGTCAAGGAGGCCATGTCGCTGGTCACCTGGTTTGTCGCCTTCTTCGTCGCCAGCCGTTTTTATCCCGACCTCGCCGTTTATTTCACCAGCTTCTCCGACGCCCTCATTCGCAACGGCCTGGCCATCGCGGCCCTGTTCGTCGCGACCCTGATCCTCGGTGGTGTGGTGAACTATGTGGTGGGTTTGCTGGTCGAAAAGACCGGACTCTCTGGCACCGACCGGGTGCTTGGCATCTGCTTCGGCGCGATCCGCGGGGTGCTGATCGTCAGTGCCCTGCTGTTTTTCATGGACACCTTTACCAGCCTCTCCCAGACCCCCTGGTGGCAGGCGTCGAGGCTGGTGCCCGAGTTTGGGTTGGTGATCCAGTGGTTCTTTGATTTCATGCAGAACTCATCGAGTTTTCTTAAACAGGTAACCTGACTTCGAGGTAGCAAGGACATGTGTGGCATTGTCGGTATTGTTGGCACTACTCCCGTTAACCAGGCGCTCTACGACGCCCTGACGGTGTTACAGCACAGAGGGCAGGATGCGGCCGGTATCGTGACCGTCGATGAGGGGCACTTTCGTCAGCGCAAGGCAAACGGCCTGGTGAAGGATGTCTTCGAGGTGCGTCACATGCAGCGCCTCAAGGGCCATATCGGCATTGGCCATGTCCGCTATCCCACCGCCGGCAGCTCCAGCGCGGCCGAGGCCCAGCCCTTCTATGTGAACTCCCCCTACGGATTGGCGCTGGCCCACAACGGTAACCTGACCAACGCCCAGTTCCTCAAAGAGGAGCAGTTCAAGCGGGCGCGTCGTCACATCAACACCACCTCCGACTCCGAGGTGCTGCTCAACGTGCTGGCCCACGAGCTGGATCTGCTCGACAAGATCTCCCTCTCGCCGGACGATGTCTTCACCGCGGTGCGCCGCACCCACGAGCAGGTGCGTGGCGCCTACGCCGTGGTGACCCTCATCATTGGCCACGGCCTGCTGGCGTTTCGCGATCCCAACGGCATTCGTCCCCTGATCCTGGGTCGTCGCAGCGATGAGCTGGGGCGCCAGGAGTATATGGTCGCCTCCGAGAGCGTGGCCCTCGATGCCATCGGCTTTGACACAGTGCGCGACGTCGCGCCGGGTGAAGCCATCTATATCACAGAGCAGGGCCAGCTCTTCTCCATGCAGTGCAGCGAGGCGCCCCAGCACAGTCCCTGCATCTTCGAGTACGTCTACTTCGCCCGTCCCGACTCGTTCATCGACAAGGTCTCGGTGTACGGAGCGCGCCTCAACATGGGGCGCAAACTCGGCGAGAAGATTGCCCGCGAGTGGGAAGATCTCGACATCGACGTGGTGATCCCCATTCCCGAGACCTCCTGTGACATCGCCCTCGAGATCGCCCAGCGCCTCGATCTGCCGTATCGCCAGGGGTTCGTGAAGAACCGCTACATAGGCCGCACCTTCATCATGCCGGGCCAGATCCAGCGCAAGAAGTCGGTGCGCCGCAAGCTCAATGCCATCAGCTCCGAGTTCAAGGGCAAGCGAGTGCTGCTGGTCGACGACAGCATAGTGCGCGGCACCACCTCGGAGCAGATCATCCAGATGGCGCGGGAAGCTGGCGCCGCCAAGGTCTACTTCGCCTCGGCCGCCCCCGAGATCCGTTTCCCCAACGTCTATGGGATCGACATGCCGAGCGCCAACGAGCTGATCGCCCACGGCCGTGAGGTGGAGCAGATCTGCAAGCTGATCGGCGCCGATGGGCTCATCTTCCAGGATCTCGAGGATCTGCAGGAGGCGGTGCGCGAGCTCAACCCCGACCTGCGTCACTTCGAGACCTCGGTCTTCAACGGCCACTATGTGACGGCCGACGTGGATCAGGGCTACCTCGACCACCTCAATGCCATGCGCAGCGATGACAGCAAGGCGGTGCGCGAGTGGCAGGAGGGAAGCAGCAACCTGGAGATCTTCAACGAGGGGAGTTGAGGGGGCACAGGGTGAAAGCGGGAGCCTTCGGGCTCCCGTTTTACTTGGTGGATAGCCGCAGATCCGCTAGGATAGCGCCCCCATGAAGTTGCCGATGAGACAGATGTGATGATGGATGAGTTGCTGGCGCCGGTGCGGGCCTTCTTGCACTGCGATACCCCGGATGAGTGGGTCGAGGTGGCCAGGCGCCCCGAGAACCTGCCGGTGCTGCTTATCGATCACGCCAACTGCGAGAATAAGGCCGCGCTCACTGCTCACAGCCTGGTGCGTCGCTACTGCCTGCCCAAGGGTAAACGCCACCTGCTGCCCAAGCTCGACTTCTATCGCGAGCTGGAGGCCATCCCCGAGAAGGCCGAGGTGCTCGGCAAGCGAACCCAGGGTGAGGCAGAGCGCAGCGTGTTTGCCGAGCTCGAGCGCAATCCGTTGCTGTTTCCCATGGTGCGCCTCATTCAGGAGGAGCTGCACCACTTCGAACAGGTGCTGGAGATCATGCAGGCGCGCGGTATCGAATACGGTGCCGTCACGGCCTCTCGCTATGCCCGTGGCCTGTTCAGCCATATTCGCACCTACGAGCCGGCGGCCATCGTCGACAAGATGATCATCGGGGCCTATATTGAGGCGCGCTCCTGCGAGCGATTTGCCAAGCTGGCGCCTTTCCTTGACGAGGAGTTGGGACGATTCTATGTCTCCTTGCTACGCTCGGAGGCGCGCCACTATCAGGACTATCTGGCCCTGGCCGAGGAGTTTTCCGGCGAGGACATCAGCGAGCGGGTCGCCTTCTTCGGCGCGGTGGAGGCGGAGCTGATTCGCTCGCCTGACCCGCAATTTAGGTTCCATAGCGGACTTCCTGTCAGATCTGACAGTTGTTGACGCGCGGTCTGACCACTACTCTTATTCGTGTTCCTACTACGAGCGACTCAATTTGTGTTTTTTCACTCAAGCCCGGCATTGCCGGGCTTTTTTTCGTCCTCGTCACCTTGAGGGAGCCGTTCGGGATCAACGCCGGTATTCGTTATCGTAGTTTTGAATCAGGCGTTTGGTGACGTCATGCTGGGGATCGGCGAACACCCGCAGGGTCTTGCCGCGCTCGACGATACGCCCCTCGTGCATCACCAGCACCTCGTCGCTGATGTGGCTGACCACCCCCAGATCGTTCGCCACCATGATGTAACTGAGCCCCATGCGCTCTTGCATCTCGAGCAGCAGGTTGATCATCTGGGAGCGCACCGAGATGTCGAGGGTGGCCAGGGTTTCGTCCGCGACCACGATCAGGGGATTGAGGATGATGGCACGAGCCAGGGCGACCCGCTGCTTCTGACCCGCCGCCAGCATGGAGGGGTAGAAGAGGGCGTGATCGGGCAACAGCCCCACCTGACGCAGGGTCTGCATCACGCGCTCCTCGCGCTCCTCCTCGCTCAGGCTGGTGTTCAGCCGCAGGGGGGTCTCCAGAATGCGTCCTATCCTCAGCTTGGGGTTGAGTGAGGAGCTGGGGTCCTGGAAGATCATCCGTAGCAGCTTGCAACGAGTCTGGTAGTCCCCGTGGATCATGGGGTCTCCGTTGATCCGGATCTCGCCACCGCTCGGCTCCACCACGCCGGCCAGGATTTTGGCCAGGGTGCTCTTGCCCGATCCCGCCTCGCCGACGATGGCCAGGGTCTGGCCCACGTCGAGATCGAAAGAGAGGGGCTTGATGGCCTCCACCGTCTGGCGTCTGAACAGGCCGATCTGGTTGTGGAAGGTCTTGCACAGACCCCGTACCTGCAGCAGGGCATTCTCTTCACTCACTTCTTGCTCTCCTCTAGGTTCAGGGGAAAGTGGCAGCTGAACTGATGGCCCTTGATCTTGACCATGACGGGGGTCTGTACGCACAGCTTCTGGGCGTAGGGGCAGCGCGGCCCGAGGCGACAGCCGATGGGCAGGTGCTGCAGGGGAGGGATGACGCCCGGCAGGGTGTGCAGGCGCGACTTGTGGCGTACCAGCTCGTCAAAATCCGGGCTCGACTTGAGCAGGGCATCGGTATAAGGGTGATGAGGGGCCGCCAGGATCTGCTCCCGGGTGCCCACTTCCACCATCTGGCCGCAGTACATGACGTTGATGTTGTCGGTCAGGTTGGCGATGGCATCGATGTCGTTGCTGATGAGCAGGATGGTGGTATTGCCCAGCTTGTTCATCTTGTCGAGCAGGCGCAGGATCTGGGATTCGGCCGTCGCCTCCATGGTGTTGGTCGGTTCGTCGGCCACCAGCAGGCGCGGCTGGTTGGCGATCGCCATGGCGATCATCACCTTCTGGCAGACGCCATCGGATAGCTCGTGCGGGTAGGCGCGCATCACCTTCTTGTGATCCTTGATGCCGACCCGGTGCAAGAGGGCCACGGCCTGTTTCTTGCGCCACTGGAAGCGCTGCCAGAAGCGCCCCTCGAAGGCCTCGGTCGGGATGGCCTCCTCAAGCTGTACGCCTATCTCTTCGGACGGGTCCAGGCTGCTGACCGGGTCCTGGAAGATCATGGCGATCTCGCGGCCCATCAGCTTGCGGCGGGCCCGAGGATCCATGGTCAACAGATCCTGGTCGTTAAAGCGCATGCGATCGGCACGCACCGTCCAGTTGTCCTTGGCCAGCCCCATGATCACTTTGGCAATCAGGCTCTTGCCGGAGCCGGATTCACCTACCAGGCCGCGGATCTCGCCCTCGGCCAGGGTCAGGCTCACCTTGTCCACCACCCTGACCTTACCCTGGGGCGTGTCGATCTCGATGGTGAGATTGCGAATATCGAGCAGGGGCATCAGTCCTCTCCCTCTTTGAGCGCTTCGCGGATCCCTTCACCCACCATGTTGGTGACCAGCACGGTAAAGAAGATGGCGATGCCGGGCAGGGTGACGGTCCAGGGGGCCAGATAGACCAGATCCCCCGACTCGGCGAGCATGGCGCCCCACTCCGGCTGAGGCGACTGGGCGCCGAGGCCCAGGAAACCCACCGCCGAGATGTCGAGGATGGCCGCCGACAGGGCCCGGGTGGTCTGGGTGACCAGGGTATCGACGATATTGGGTAACACGGCCAGACGCAGGATGCGAAGGGGAGGTGAGCCGTCGAGCTGACTGGCGATGACATACTCCTTCTGTATCTCGTCGTGCACCGCATTATGGGTGGCGCGAATAAACTGGGGGATCAGCGCCAAGGTGATGGCGATCAGGGTGTTGCCAAGGCCGGGACCCAGGATCGCCACCATGATGATGGCCAGCAAGAGCGACGGGATGGAGAGCAGGGTATCGAGCAGGTGATTGAGCACGCTCGACTTGATCCCGCGCGTCATGCCCCCCAGCACGCCGATCCCGGTGCCCAGCAGCAGGGCGATCACCACCGCCAGCAGGGCGCAGCCGAAGGTCAGTCGGGCCCCGACCACCAGGCGCGAGAGGATGTCTCGTCCCAGATCGTCGGTACCCAAGAAGTAGTCGATGCTCCCCTTGGTCGACCAGGAGGGGGGCATCAGCAGGGCACTGTTGTGCTGCTCATCGATGCCGTAGGGGACCAACCAGGGCCCCACCAGGGTGACCACCAAGAGTCCCAGCAGACACCAGAAGGCGGCCATGGCGAGGGGTTTCTTGCGAAACGAGGCCCAGGTCTGCTCGAAAGGCGAGAGGATCCGCAGCTCAGGGTAGAGATTATCTTGCATACAACTCCTTGCGGCGAACCGGATAGATCAGGGTCGCCAGCAGCTCGGTGACCACGTTGGCGAGGAGCACGAAACTGGCCACCACCAGGGTCCCACCCTGAATGGCAGCGTAGTCTTGCAGGGCGATGCTGCTCACCAGCCAGCGGCCAATCCCCGGCCAGTCGAAAATCACCTCGGTGATCATGGCGGCGGTCAGCATGCTGCCAAACTGCAGGCCGAGCAGGGGGATCACGGGCGGAAGGGCATTCTTGAGGCCGTGGCGCCAGACTATTTGTGGGCGCGAGAGGCCGCGGCTCGCCGCGGCCTTCACGTAGTTCTGCTTCATCACCACGATAAGGGCGCTGCGGACATGGCGAATCACCTCTGTGGTGGGGACGATGGCCAGCACCAGGCAGGGCAGTATCATGTGGCGCAGTGCATCCATCAGCGCCTCACGTCGCCAGGGCTCATCGCTGAGCACGATGTCGAGTATGGGAACGCCGGTGAGGGAGGGAAGGTCGTAACGCAGATCCAGCTGCCCCGACGAGGGGAGCCAGCCCAGCTCGAGGGAGAAAAACGACACCGCCAAGAGGGCGAGCCAGAAGATAGGGATCGAGTAGCCGATGAAGGCCCCCCCCATGATGGCCACATCGACCCCCTTGCCCTGGTTGAGCCCGGCCAGGGCTCCCAGAGGGACACCGACCAGCAGCGAGATAATGAAGGCGCTGAAGCAGAGCTGCAGGGTAACCGGGAAGTAGCGCTCGATAAGCTGGAGCACGGGCAGGCCTGAGGCCTGGGAGAGGCCGAAGTCACCGGAGAGGATGCGGGCCAGGTACTCCGGATAGCCGCTTAGCAGGGGGAGCTCCTGACTGAGCAGGCGATGGCCGAGCAGATAGGCGACCAGAGTCAGGACCAGTATGGTGATCAGCAGCAGGCTGATACGACGCAGGGTGTAGATCAGCATGATTTACTCCTGATAGGCTCCGTTAAAGAGGGTGCCGCCCAGCGGGTTCATCTGCACGCCCTGGATGTCGTAGCGACTGGCCTGGGTTTGCAGGGCATGAGCCAACGGGATGAGCGGCACCTCCTGCGCCAGCACCTTCTGGGCGTAATAGTAGTTTCGAATGCGAAAGCCGAGCTGCTGGGTGCTGACCGCATCGTCGAGCAGCTGCTCGAAGGAGGGGCTGCACCAGCGGCTCATGTTGCTGCCGCTGGCGATGGCCTGGCAACCGAGCAGCTGGCGAAAGAAGTTGTCCGGGTCGTTGTTGTCGGCCTGCCAGCCACCGAGTACGGCATCGTAACGGCCGTTGTCGATCGCGTGATCGAGTACCGACTGCTCGAGTTTCTGGATTTTCACCTTCACACCGATGAGCGCCAGATCGTTGCGGATAAGCTGGGCGGTCTTGAGCGGATCGGGATTGTAGGAGCGCGAGCCCACCGGGGCGAGCAGGCGCATCTCGAAGCCCTTGGCCATGCCCGCCTCCTTGAGTAACTGCTTGGCCGCCGCCACATCGCGGCGTACCGGCGGCTGCGCGGGGTCAAATCCCCAGGAGAGCGGGGGAAGCAGGCTGCGTGCCGGCTCGCCGGTGTCGTAATAGACGGCGTGCAGCAGGTTATCGCGATTGATGGCCAACGAGAGGGCCTGGCGTACCCGCACATCGTTCAAGGGCGGCTGGCGGGTATTGAGCGCCACAAACGCCACGTTCATTCCCGACTGCACCGAGAGGCTCAACTCGGGGTGGGATTGGATCACCCCTATCTGGCTGGCGGCCGGATAGCTCATCACGTCGCACTCACCGGTGAGCAACTTGGTCAGCCGTTTGGCCGAGCGAGGGATGATGTCGAAGATGAGCTGACCGGTACGGGCCGGTCCTTTCCAGTAGGCGTCGTGGCGCACATAGCGAATAAACTGGTTGTCTCTGTACTCCTTGAGCCGATAGGGGCCCGTACCGACCGGCGCCTTGTCGATACGATCCGGCGTACCCGCCAGCAGCAGCTTGTCGGCATATTCGCTCGAGAGGATCACCGAGTTGGCACTGGCCAGATCGGCCAGGAAGGCCGCATTGGGGCGCTCCAGCTCGAACTCGACCACCCGTTCCGAGCGTTTGTGGACCCCTTTTATCAGCCTGTCCAGCCCCAGATTCTTGAAGAAGGGGTAGCGCCCCCCCGAGACGTGGTAGTAGGGGTGACGCGGGTCCAGCACCCGGGCGAAGCTGAAGATCACATCGTCCGCATTGAGGGGGCGCGTTGGCACGAACTCGGGGCTGGCGTGAAACATCACCCCTTTACGCAGGGTAAAGCGATAGCGCAGGCCATCCTCGCTGACCGACCACTCGGTGGCGAGGGCGGGCTCCAGAGCCAGGGTGATGGGGTTGAGCTCGAGCAGCCGGTCATAGAGTGGATAGGAGACGGCATCGAGGGTCGTCCCCTGGTTGGTCAACTGGGGGTTGAAGGTATGAGGAGCCCCTTCCGCGCAGTAGATCAATCCCTCTGGACGGTGTTCGGTCCCTTGCGCCTGACCGCAGGCGATCAGCAGGCTGCAGGCGAGCAACAGCGGTGTGTTGGTGATCATGATTCAACCGTAGTGTGAAAATGGCTCAGGCATCGTCGCCATCTTGCAGTCGATATTTGCGTATCATGCCACGAAACTGGTGATAACTCAGCTCGAGCAGGTCGGCGGCCTTGCGCTGGTTGTATTGGGCCGTGCTCATGGCTTGTCGGATCAACCCCATCTCGAAGGCGGCCACCGTCTCTTTAAGCGGCAAGGGCAGTGTCAGGCTCTCTCCCTCGCTGGCCGGTTGTGACGCGCGGCGACGAGGGCGCCATGGCGAATCGAACGGGTCCAGCACCAGCTCGGCGATAGGCTCCTGGCTGCTGCCGTGGCGATAGAGGCTGCGCTCGATCACGTTTTTGAGCTCGCGCACGTTGCCTGGCCAATGATAGTCGCGCAGCGTCTGGCGAACCCGGGGGGTAAAGCCCGGAAACAGCTCGAGTTCGAGCTCCCTGGCCATCTGCAGGGCAAAATGGTCGGCCAGCAGCTCTATATCCTCGGGGCGCTCGCGAAGGGGGGGCAAGGTTATTACATCAAAGGCGAGGCGATCCAGCAGATCGTGGCGAAATTTTCCATCATCGGCCAAATGGGGCAGGTCCTCGTTGGTGGCACAGATGAGTCGCACATCGACCTTGACCGGGCGCGAGCCACCCACCCGCTCAAACTCGCCATATTCGATGACCCGCAGCAGCTTCTCCTGCACCCTGGCCGAGCTGGTGGCCAACTCATCGAGAAACAGGCTGCCGCCGTCGGCACGCTCGAAGCGTCCCTGGTGGCGCTTGCTGGCGCCGGTAAAGGAGCCGGCCTCATGACCAAACAGCTCGGTCTCAAGAAGGGATTCGCTCAGGGTGGCACAGTTGATGGCGACAAATTCCTGATCCCAGCGGCTCGAGAGATAGTGGAGGCGGTGGGCGATCAGCTCCTTGCCGGTGCCGCGCTCGCCGATGATGAGCACGGGCTTGCGCAGGGGGGCGAGGCGAGAGACTTGCTCGATCACCTCGAGAAAGGCATTGGACTCTCCGAGCAGGCTTTCCATGGCCGGTTGCATTGGGGCTCCTTGGTCAGTTGAACCAACAGTTGGTCTATTTAACCATGCTGCTCTAATTGTCACCAGAGCCTGAGAGGTGTTAGGCTTGATAAATCAGGGAATTAAGCATTTTTCATGAGTTGGCACAGGCTTTGCTCTACTGTGATGCACAGGATTACGCCAACCCATGAACGTATTACAGGAGTCTATAATGGGCATTTTTTCCCGGCTTGCCGACATCATCAACTCTAACCTCTCTGCCCTGCTCGACAAGGCGGAGGATCCCCAGAAGATGGTTCGTCTGATCATTCAGGAAATGGAAGATGAGCTGGTCAAGGAACGCTCTAACCTCGCTCGTTTCCTCGCCAACCAGAAAGAGCTGGCCCGCCAGATCGCCCGCCACGAGGAAGAGGTGCAGGCCTGGCAAGACAAGGCCGAGCTGGCGTTGACCAAGGGACGTGAGGATCTGGCCCGTGCCGCCCTCATCGAGAAGAAGAAGCAGGGCGAGGTGGTGGAGGCGCTCGGTCGTGAGCTGGCCGCTGCCGACAGCGGGATCGCCAAGCTGAGCGAGGAGATTAGCCAGCTGCAAGCCAAGCTGGAAGACGCCCGTGCCCGGCAGAAGGCGATGACCCTGCGCAGCGAGGCCGCCAGCAGCCGCATCAGCGTGCAGAGCACCCTGGAGCGGGGCAGCGGTCAGGCCGCCATGGAGAAGTTCGACCGCATGGAGCGCCGCATCGACGAGATGGAGGCCCGCGCCGACCTGGGAACCGACCGCACCCTCAAGGCGCAGTTTGCCGAGCTGGAGGTCGACGATCAGATAAGTCGTGAACTGGAGGCCCTGCGCAGTAAACTCGGTCAGGGCGACAACAAGCAAGGGGAGTAAAGGATGGAAGATCTGCTCGGAATTTTGATGGTCCCCATGGTGGTCTTCATGGTGGTGGTGGCACCCATTTGGCTCATCCTCCACTACCGGGCCAAGGGGCGTCTGGGAGAGGGGTTGGCCGAGGAGGAGCGGCTGCAGCTCCATGGCCTCGTCAGCCGCGCCGAGAAGATGCAGGAGCGGGTTGCCGCCCTCGAGTCGATTCTGGACTCTGAAGTCCCGGGCTGGAGGAGCCGCGTATGACCGGCCCCTACACCAGCGACGGGGGGCGTCGCCTCTACCGGGATCCCCGTAACGGCAAGATAGCCGGCGTCTGTGCCGGTCTGGCCGACTACTTCGGGCTCGAGACCTGGATCGTCAGACTGCTGGCCATCTCCGGGCTGATCTTCGCCGGCGTCATCGCCTTTACCGCCTACTGCGCCGCCTGGCTGCTCCTCGACAAGCGCCCGCCGCGCCTGATGGAGGAGGGGATCTTGATGAAAGAGCGCAGCTGGCAGTCGGGGGCAACTCCGCGCCAGGCGCTGGGCAAGGTGAGTGCCGAGCTCGATCGCCTCGAGCCCAGGCTGCAGGCCATCGAGAAGCTGGTCACCTCGCGCGAGTTTCATCTGCAACGGGAGTTTCGCAACCTCTGATGAGCCTCGAACACACACTGAGGCGTTGGCAGGACAAGGCCACGGATGCGGTCAACCGTGGCCTCGATCGACACGTTCGCCTCGCCGTCACCGGGCTGTCGCGCTCGGGTAAGACGGCCTTCATCACCGCCCTGGTCAATCAGCTCGAGCACGCCGCCCTCGATGCCCGTCTCCCCCAGTGGGAGGTGGTGCGCCAGGGGCGTCTGCTCGGGGCGCGCCGGGTGCCTCAGTTAAATCACCATATCCCCACCTTTGCCTACGAGCGGGGCATGCACTCCCTCTATGGTTCGCCCCCCGCCTGGCCGCAGGCAACCCGGGGGGTGGCCGAGATCCGGCTCGAACTGCGTTACCAGAGCCGCCATCTGCTGCGCCGCCAGTTTGCCGAGAGTAGCACCCTCTATCTGGATATCGTCGACTATCCCGGCGAGTGGCTGCTCGATCTCCCTCTGCTGGAGCAAAGCTTCGAGCAGTGGAGCGAGCAGGTGCGCCGTCAACTCGACGATCCTGCCCTGCGCCAGCTCGCTGCCCCCTGGCTCGATACTCGTTGGCAGCCGGATGCGCCGCTCGATGAGGGGCAACTGGCCCGGGTGGCCGAGACCTATACCCAGTGGCTGCATAGTTGCAAGGAGGCACTGGGACTGCACCTGATCCAACCCGGCCGCTTCGTGCTGCCGGGCGAATATGCGGGGGCACCCATGCTGCAGTTTGTGCCCTGGGTCTGGGCGACGCCGGTGGGCGAGTGCCCGGTGGGGTCTCTCTATCACACCCTGCGCGAGCGCTTCGAGCACTATAAGCAGCATCTGGTCAAGGGATTCTATGAGGAGCACTTCGCCGGCTTCGATCGCCAGATAGTGCTGGTCGACTGCCTGCAGCCCCTCAACGCCGGTCCCGGCAGCTTTGCCGACATGCAGCAGGCGCTCTCACGCATCATGGAGAGCTTTAGCTACGGCAAGAGCAGCTGGTGGCGACGCCTCTTCTCCCCACGTATCGACAAGCTGCTGCTGGTGGCCAGCAAGGCCGATCACGTCACCCCGGAGCAACACCCGGCGCTGCTCTCCCTACTGCAATCCCTCATTCGTACCGGCCGCGGTCAGGCGCGCTTCGAGGGGATCGAGACCGAATGCATGGCGCTCGCCTCGGTGCGGGCCACTGAGGTGGGGCAGGGACAGAGTCAGGGGCGCACCTTTCCCGCCCTCAAGGGGGAGGATCTGGCGGGTAATGCCTTGCTGCTCTTCCCCGGCGAGGTTCCTGCCAGCCCTCCCACCGCGGCCTGGTGGCAGAAGGGGTGCTTCGATTTTCATTCGTTCCGGCCCCTGCAAATGGATCCGCACAAGGCCATGCCCCATATTCGTCTCGATGCCGCGCTGGAGTATCTGCTCGGCGACAAGCTCACCTAAGGAGCCCCATGATCCAGGAAAAGCCTCGCGGCAAGATAGTCCTCGATACCCTGCCTCCCGAGCCGGAGCCCGCCCGCCCGGCGCCCGGCGCCCGGCTGGAGGCGTCGAGCTTTGCCCCTCTGGAAGAGGAGGTCGAGCAGACGCTGCGCCGTCCGGCGCGTCCCCGTCGTCGCCACCGGCTGCTCGCCTGGGGCGCCGCCGGGCTTGGGCTCCTCTCTTTGGCCCAATATGGTCACTTCTTATGGCAGCAGTGGTTGAGTGAGCCCCTCTGGGGCGGTGCCTGGTTGCTTGCCTCCGGGCTGGTCGTGTGCGGCGCCTCGTTGGCGCTGGGACGGGAATGGCGCCGGCTGCGCCGGCTGAAGAAGCGCCAGGACGTGCGCTCGCGCGCCGAGGATCTGCTGGCCCATCAGGGGGTGGGGAAGGGCGCCATCCTCTGCGAGCAGCTGGCCCGGGAGTCGGGTGAGCAAGGGAGCGAGGGCTATCGACGCTTCTGCGATCAGCTTGAGGCGACCCACAGCGATCGGGAGGCACTCACCCTCTACAGTCAGCTGGTGCTGGCCGAGCGGGATCGCCAGGCCCGGGGGCGGGTGGTCAAGTGGGCTGCCGAAGCGGCCGTCATGGTCGCCGTGAGCCCGCTGGCAGTGGTCGATATGGCCCTGATCCTGTGGCGTAACCTGCGCATGATCGATGATATCGCCGATGTCTACGGGATAGAGCTCGGTTACTGGAGCCGCATTCGCCTCATCCGTCAGGTGCTGCGTAATCTCATCTACGCCGGCGCCACCGAGCTGGTGACCGACGTGGGGATGGACGTGCTGGGGGCCGATCTGGCCGGTCGACTCTCGGTGCGGGCGGCTCAGGGGGTGGGGGCCGGCCTGCTGACCGCCCGCCTCGGCATCAAGGTGATGGAGAGCTGTCGCCCCATTCCCTGGCAGGGAGAGGAGCGCCCCCGTCTGGCCAGCTATCGCAAGGCGTTGGTGGAGAAGGTGACAGGCTACCTGACCCGGCGTGATGCGGAGTCAGAATAGACCTGTAACAATTTGATTACATCTTCGAGGGGCAGCCACCGTCAGCGGGTGGCTGCTTTTTTTCCGGCCGACTCGTTAACCTGACAACTAAGGGGGCGCTTGCCCTTGTCGGATCAGGATGATGTGATGAAAGGAACCCAGTATCACGCCAGGGAGAGTGGCCCGGATGGCCACATCGCCTGGAGCGAGCAGGAGAATGCCACCTGGCATACCCTGATAACCCGCCAGAGCATGGTGTTGCCGGAGCGGGCCTGCGACGAGTATATCGCCGGCCTGGATCGCCTGGCGCTGCCCAGCGGGCGGATCCCCCAGCTCGACGAGATAAGCCGGGTGCTGCGCGAATGCACGGGGTGGTCGGTGGCGGCGGTGCCGGCGCTGATCTCGTTTGATCGCTTCTTTTCCCTGCTGGCGGATCGCCACTTCCCGGTGGCTACCTTTATCCGCACCCCACAAGAGCTCGACTACCTGCAAGAGCCCGACATCTTTCACGAGATCTTCGGTCACTGCCCTCTGCTGACCAACCCGGCGTTCGCCCACTTCACCCACGTTTACGGCCAGTTAGGGCTGGCGGCGAGCAAGGAAGAGCGGGTCTTTCTGGCTCGCCTCTACTGGTTTACGGTGGAATTTGGCCTGCTACAGACCCCGCATGGTCCCCGGATCTACGGCGGCGGCATCCTCTCTTCCATCGGTGAGACCCGCTATGCCTTGAGCGAGACGGCGAGGGTGGAGCCCTTCGATCTGCTGGAGGTGCTGCGCACCCCGTATCGCATCGATATCATGCAACCTGTCTATTTCATGCTGGAGCGGCTCGAGACCCTGTTCGAGCTGGCCGACAGCGACATCATGGGGAGGGTGCGCGAGGCGATGCGCCTCGGGCTGCGTCCTCCCCTCTATCCCCCCAAGCCGGTGGTGACCGGTAACAAGGAGTTGAACCTATGAGTGAACTGGCTGCCGAGCGCTGTGAAGCCTGCCGTGCCGATGCCCCCAAGGTGAGTGAGGCCGAGCTCGCCGAACTGATGGGCGGCATCCCCGACTGGCAACCCGTGGTGGAGCAGGGGGTGCTGATGCTCAGGCGTGAGTTTGCCTTTCGCAACTTCAAGGAGGCGCTCGCCTTCACCAATCGCCTGGGTGAGCTGGCCGAGGCCGAGTTCCATCATCCGGCGATCCTCACCGAGTGGGGCAAGGTGACCGTCACCTGGTGGACCCACAAGATAGGCGGGCTGCATCGCAACGACTTCATCATGGCGGCGCGTACCGACGGCCTGCTCTGAGCCGGCAAAGAGCCCGGGCCTGACGGCAAATCGCCGTCGGGCCCGCATTTTTTCGGGTCAGGGCTCGCCCCGACAAGAGTGAGTCTGTATCATCCGCCGGTATTGAAAAGTCAGTAAGGAATTGACCCTCACATGCGTCTCGAAGTGAGCTGTGAAGACCGCCTGGGGCTGACCCGGGAGCTGCTTGACCGCCTGGTGGAGCGCAATATCGATCTGCGTGGCATCGAGATCGACACCTCCGGCATCATCTATCTCAACTTCCCCGAGCTGGAGTTCTCCGATTTTCAGCACCTGATGCCCGAGATCCGGCGCATCCCCGGTGTCTATGACGTCAAGACCATTCCCTATATGCCCTCCGAGCGGGAGCATCACGAGATCCGGGCCCTGCTCAAGGCGCTGCCGGATCTCATCTTCTCGCTGGATGTGCGTGGCCGTATCACCCAGGCCAACCAGGCGGCGCTGAGCGCCCTCGGCACCACCATAGAGGAGCTCAGGGGCGGTGCCCTTGGTCACCATATCAAGGGCTTTGCCTTCAGCCGCTGGTTGGAATCGAGCGACCCCAGGGCTCAGACCTGCAAGTTGGGACTCGGTGGGGAAGAATATCTGGCCGATCTCATCCCCCTGTTTGTCGATGAAGACAAGGGGCGTCAGGCGCTGGCCGGCGCCGTGGTGGTGCTCAAGTCTGCCCGCCGCGTCGGACTGCACTTCAGTGCCCTGCATGCCGACGAGATCGGTGGCTTCGAGCACATTCAGGCCCAGAGCAGCCGCATGAAGCAGGTGCTGGTCGAGGCGGCCAAGCTGGCGATGCAGGATGCCCCCTTGCTCATCATGGGTGAGACGGGCACCGGCAAGGAGCTGCTGGCCCGCGCTTGCCACGGCGCCAGCCTGCGCTCTAGCCACCCCTTCATGGCACTCAACTGCGCCGCCATGCCCGACAACGTGGCCGAGAGCGAGCTCTTTGGCTATGCCCCCGGCGCCTTTGGCAACAACACCGAGGGCAAGCGTGGCGTGCTGGAGCTGGCCAGTGGCGGCACCCTGATGCTCGACGAAATAGGCGACATGTCGCCGCACCTGCAGACCAAGTTCTTGCGGGTGCTGCAGGACGGGGTGTTTCGCCGGGTGGGTGACGAGCAGGAGGTGCAGGTCAATGTGCGCTTCATTTGCACCACCCAGAAGAACCTGCGTGAGCTGGTGGCCGAGGGTAAGTTTCGCGAGGATCTCTTCTATCGCCTCGACGTGCTCACCCTGAACCTGCCTCCCTTGCGCGAGCGCAAGGCCGATATTCTGCCCCTGGCCCAGCACTTCGTGGCGCGTTTTGCCAGCGAGCAGCAACGCAGCCGGCCACGGCTGACCCGCAACCTGGGTGACGTGTTGCAGGCCTATCGCTGGCCGGGCAATGTGCGCCAGCTGCGTAACTGCCTCTATCGGGCCATGACCCTGTTGGAGGGCGATGAGCTGGGCCCCGAGCAGATCGAGCTGCCCACCGAGAGCGACCCCATCCCCGTCATCGACGAGTGGTTCGAGGGGGATCTGGACGAGGCGGTCAAGCGCTTCGAGCGCCGCCTGCTGGAGCGGCTCTATCCCGCCTTCCCCTCCACCCGGCAACTGGCCAAGCGGCTTGGGGTCTCCCACACCGCCATCGCCAACAAGCTGCGCGACTATGGGCTCGGCAAGAAATAGCTGAGCCGGCCCCTGACCGATGGATGCTAGTAAAAAATCCGACCCCGTCTATGGGGTCGGATTTTTTCGTTTCAGGCAGGATGAGCGACAGATCGCTCAGGGCCTGGCTCTCACGGCTGAGGGCGCCAGCTGGCGGTCAGACGCACCAGCTCCACCAGGGTTGCCACCGCTTTTTCCATGGAGGGCACGGGGATGAACTCGTGCTTGCCGTGGAAGTTATGGCCACCGGTGAAGAGGTTGGGGCAGGGGAGGCCCATGAAGGAGAGGCGCGCCCCGTCGGTGCCACCACGGATTGGCTTGACTCTGGGGGTGACGTCGGCCGCCGCCATCGCCGCCCTGGCCAGCTCGATGATATGCATATGGGGCTCTATCTGACTGCGCATGTTGCGGTAACTGTCTTGCTGCGTCAGGGTGATGCGGGCCCCCGGGTTGGCCTGTTGCAGCTCCTGGGCTCGCTGCTCCATGAGGCGTTTGCGCGCCAGGAAGGCGTCATCGTCGAAGTCACGGATGATGTACTCGAGCCGGCTCTGCTCTACCGTCCCCTCGCTCAAGGCCAGGTGATAGAAGCCTTGATACCCTTCGGTGCACTCCGGGGTCTCATCGCCTGGCAGGCTGAGATGGAAGCGGGCGGCCAGGGTCTGACTGTTGATCATGGCGCCCTTGGCGCTACCCGGGTGCACGTTGTTGCCGGTGATGACCAAGGTGGCGCTGGCCGCGTTGAAGTTCTCGTACTCCAGCTCACCCAGCTCACCCCCATCGACCGTATAGGCCCAACGGGCCTTGAAGCGATCCAGCGGGAAGCGGTCGGCACCACGCCCTATCTCTTCGTCCGGGGTGAAGCCTATCCAGAGATCGCCGCGCGGGATCTCGGGGTGGGCGATCAGCTCCTCCACACAGGTGAGGATCTCGGCGATCCCCGCCTTGTCGTCGGCGCCGAGCAGGGTGGTGCCGTCAGTGGTGATGAGATCCTGCCCCAGATAGTTCCTCAGGCAGCGAAACTGACGCAGCGAGAGCACCTCGTCTCCCTTGCCAAGGCAGATATCGCCCCCTTGATAATTTTCCACCAGCTGGGGGCGCACCGCGCGGGCCTCATAGTCGGCGGTATCCAGGTGCGCAATCAAACCGATGGCAGGTGCCTCGGGGCAGTTGCCGGGCAGGCGGGCAGTCAGGTAGCCGTGCTCATCGAGCACTATCTCCTCGAGGCCAAGGGTCGTCAGCTCCTCTTTCAGGGCGCGGACAAGCTCCCATTGCCCGGGTGTGCTGGGACAAGCGGAGCTGGCGGCGTCGGAGCGGGTGTGAAACGTAACGTAATGCAGGAAGCGATCGACAACGCGGGTCATAAACGGGCTCTGAAAAGGGATTGAGAGTCGGCCATTGTGGGGAGGGTAGGCCGAGAAAACCTTGTTCCAAGACAGGGTTTGTGACGTTTTTGGCGCATTCGTAACAAGTCGGCAAAGGTCGAGGTCGCCGTTGCCGGCGGCAATAGAGGGCGCGGCTTGCGATGATTAGCCCTGTATAAATTGTGGTTGTTGCTGGTATGGTAGGGGCTGGACGCAAATCAATATGCAAGGAGAGTGCATGAAATATTCAGCATTGAATGACCAGCTTCAGGATAACCACCTCGATGAAGTGGCGGCCTTGAGCCTGCTCGACTGGATCGGGGAGTGGGGACAGCACTCCCCGCAAAGTGCCCTCAATCAGTCGCAATCCCTCGCGACGGTGGACTTCCACTGGCCCGAACGTCACCCCAAACCACTGCTTCAGGTCGATGGATATGGTCGCATCTGGTTCTATCACGAACGGATGGCTACCTCGGTGCTGCAACCCGAGCTGGAGGCCCACTTTGGCGATGTATTCGGAGAGCTGGAAACGGGGCCGGTCAGCTGCCTGCAACCCCACGACTGGCAAGGGCGGCTGCAGGATTTGACCCACTTATTAAAACGCCATCTTTGAACGCTATTTTTTATTGTCACTGAGCCGACTCTATGTGTAAACTCCGCGCCGATCCTGCTCCCCAACGGGAACGGGATCGAGCGCCTATAGGGCGAGGCATGCAGAAACGACAGACACTGCAGGGATCTGGTTTCTTTTATACCGGTCAGGATCCGGTATCAGGGAGAACAACAGCGACACGATGCAACCGATTGACCGAGTGAGCGACGCAGCTCAATCTTATCCCCTTGTCATGGGCGGTCAGTGGTCGTGGAGTGTGCTGTGGTGTGTTGTCGTCAACCCCTCCGCAATGGCGGAGCGACGCCGCGTCCCTCTCCTTTCGACCAATCCCGTCTGACGGCTCTGCGGCCAACCGGATGAGACGGCAGCGTGGCAACGAGCTGCCTCCATCAAAGCGTCGCGGAATACAGTTGTATCCCCCGCATACCGTTGAGCTTGATGTAAAGCCACCAGCCCCACATCAAGACTCGTTACTTCCCAAAATCCACCAGGCAGCCTTGGCTTGCCGCAAATGGTCTGGATGTGATCGAGGGTAACGAAGGCGGCCTTAAGCCGCTCATTAGCGAGGCATAGCCCATGACTAACTGGTCCAGCAAGGACTCTCTCAAGGTCTATAACGTCCCCTACTGGGGAGCCGGTTTTTTCGGCATCAACGAAGAGGGGCACGTCACCGTGTCTCCGGACAAGTCCCGTCCTGACGCGAACATCGTCATCTCCGATGCCATCGAACAGCTGCGTCAAGCCGGCTTGACCACTCCCGTACTGCTGCGTTTCCCCGACATTCTCAAGAGTCGGGTCGATGCCCTGTTCAATGCGTTTGGCCAGGCCATCGAGAAATCGGGCTACGAGGGTGACTACCTGTGTGTTTACCCCATCAAGGTGAACCAACAGCGTCGCGTTATCGAGACCATCAGCTCCGCCTATACCGACAAGCCGCGTCTCGGCCTCGAAGCCGGCTCCAAGCCGGAACTGTTGGCGGTGCTCTCCCACCATCACGAGCAGGGCTCGGTGATCGTCTGCAACGGCTACAAGGATCGCGAGTACGTGCGCCACGCGCTGCTCGGTAACCTGATGGGCCACAAGGTGGTGATCGTCGTCGAGAAGCCCTCCGAGCTGGATCTGGTGCTCGACGAGTCGGCCCGTCTCAACATCCGCCCGCACATCGGTGTGCGCGCCAAGCTCGCCTCCACCGGCTCCGGCATGTGGGAATCGAGTGGCGGCGCCATGTCCAAGTTCGGTCTGAGCGCCACCCAGATCCTCAAGCTGGTAGAGAAGCTGCGCAGCATCGGCAAGCTCGACTGCCTCGAGCTGCTGCACTTCCACCTCGGCTCCCAGATCGCCAACATCCGCGACATCCAGGGCGGTGTGCGCGAGTGCGGCCGTTTCTACGCCGAGCTGCGCCGTCTGGGCGCCAACGTCACCATCGTTGACGTCGGCGGTGGCCTGGGCGTGGACTACGAAGGGACCCGTTCCCAGAGCCACTGCTCGGCCAACTACAGCCTCTCCGAATACGCCAACAACGTGGTGTGGGGCATCGGCGACGTGTGCCGCGAGTTCGACTTGCCGCACCCGACCATCATCAGCGAGTCGGGCCGTGCCCTGACCGCGCACCACGCCGTGCTGGTCACCAACGTGATCGGCGCCGAAGGGGTGCAGATGAACGACATCAAGGCACCCGGTGACGACGAGCCGACCATACTGCAGAACATGTGGCAGAGCTGGGTAGACCTGCACGAGGAAGACCCCTCCCTGCTGGAGATCTTCCACGACTCCCAGGCCGATCTGTCGGACGTCAACGCCCAGTACACCATGGGCCTGCTCAACCTCGAGCAGCGCGCTTGGGCCGAGAGCCTGCATCAGAACATCAGCCTGGCCATCAAGGAGCGCCTCAACCCGGTTAACCGTAACCACCGGGATCTGGCCGACCAGCTCAACGAGCAGCTGGCCGACAAGTGCTTCGCGAACTTCTCCCTGTTCCAGTCCCTGCCGGACGCCTGGGGGATTGGTCAGGTGTTCCCTGTGCTGCCGCTCTCCGGTCTGGATCGCCCGCTGACCCGTCGCGGTATCCTGATGGATATCACCTGCGACTCCGATGGTCAGGTGGAGCACTACGTGGACGGCCTGGGGGTCGAGAGCACCCTGCCGATGCCCCACTACGGCGAGAACGAAGATTGCCACATCGGCTTCTTCTTGGTCGGTGCCTATCAGGAGATCCTGGGGGATCTGCACAACTTGTTCGGCGACACCCATTGCGCCGAAGTCTGGCTCGATGACGAAGGCCAGATGGACATTCGCAACATCGTCCGCGGTGACACCGTCGATCAACTGCTGCGCTACGTGAATATCGATCCGTCGGTCATTCGCGAGAACTACCAGAAGATTGCCAGCCACCCCTCCCTGAGCGACGACATGCGCAAGGCGCTGCTCGACGAGCTGGAGCTGGGCCTGCAGGGTTATGCCTATCTGGAAGAGGAGTGATCCTCTTCCCCTGACTAAAAGCGGCGCCGGATGGCGCCGCTTTTTTTATGGGTGGCCGCGCCGTGTTGCTCCGCTCGGACAGGGCGTTAGAATGGGTGCCGGTTAGACCAAAGGAGTTGGCATGTTTCGTCTCGGATTGATCATCAACCCCGTCGCCGGGTTGGGGGGAAGTGTGGCCCTCAAGGGCTCAGATGGCGTCGTCGAGCTGGCGCGCCGGCTCGGGGCCGTGCCGCGCTCGGCCGAGCGCGCCAGGGCGGCCCTCGCCGAGCTCGCCGGGCTCGATTATGAGCTGGTGACGGTGGCGGGCCCCATGGGAGAAGAGCTGGCCCGGGAGATGGGGATCCCCCATACCCTGATCGACCATCACCCAGCGGCCGAGAGCTGCGCCAAGGATACCCGCAGCGCGGCCCGTCTCATGGCCGAGATGGGGCTCGATCTGTTGCTCTTCGCCGGCGGCGATGGCACGGCGCGGGACATCTGCGCCGCCGTGGGGGAGCACGCCCATGTGCTCGGCATCCCGGCCGGTTGCAAGATCCACTCCGGTGTCTACGCCGTGACGCCCCAGGCGGCGGGGAGGGTGGTGGCCCGCATGATAGGCGGCGAGCTGCTCACCCTGGCGCAAGGGGAGGTGATGGACATCGACGAGGAGGCGTTTCGTGCCGGTCGGGTGCGGGCACGCCATTTCGGCGAGTTGATGGTACCCCAGGATCTGCGCTTCGTGCAGGCGGTCAAGGCGGGGGGAAGGGAGTCCGAGCCGCTGGTGCTGGCCGATATCGCCGCCGAGGTGGTCTCCAGGATGGAGCCGGACACCCTCTACCTGATGGGCTCTGGCACGACGGTGGCCGCCTGCATGGCGGAGCTGGGTCTGGAAAATAGTCTGCTCGGTGTGGATCTGGTGGAAAATGGCCGGCTGATCGGGCAGGATCTGCGCGCCGACGAGATCCTTACCCGGATAGCGGGGCGCCCCTGTAGCCTGATCATTACCCCGATCGGTGGGCAGGGACATCTGTTCGGACGAGGCAACCAGCAGTTAACTCCTGCCGTGCTTCGTGCGGTGGGCCTGGATCGCATCCTGGTGATCGCCACCAAGAGCAAGTTGGCTACCCTGGCGGGGCGGCCCCTGCTGGTGGATACGGGTGACAGGACGCTGGATCAGGCCCTGCAAGGCTATCGGCGCATCGTCACCGGCTGGCGGGATCAGGTCATCTATCCGGTCGCCAACCCGGCCTAGGTCCGACGCTTAACATCATAACCCTGTGTGCCGGAGATCCCGGCCAAAGAGGCTGTTCCATGTCGATTCTTAATTCCCTGTCGATTCAAGAGTATGAACACAAGCTGCTGGGGCTGATAGACAGCCAGGTGGCGACCGCTACCGATGACGAGCTGTTTGCCGGCGGGTATCTCAGGGGGCATATCTCCCTGGCGGTGGCCCGCGCCGAGCTGGAGGGGAAGACGCTGGTGCGTGATGTGAAGAGCTACGTGCTGCGCAGCCTCAACGAGGCGATCCTGCAAGGAGAGCTCTCCGATGAGGATCAGGCACATGTGATGGCGATGTGGGAGCAGTTACAGGAGCATGCTGAGTCCTGAATCACAATTCAAACTCGGGTTTGAATTAGTTCTTTCCTGAGTCTTTACATAGTGTTAATAATTGGGTTGCCTATTGTTGCAGGGAATTAACCATGGCCACCCGATCCAAGATTGCCCACAAGTTGCCGCTCGAAATGCTCTACCATTGGGAGCGGCAATGTCCCGATAGAATCTATCTGCGTCAGACCATCAACCGCCAGTATGAGGATTACAGCTGGGCGAGGGTGGCCGACGAGGCGAGACGCATCACTGCGGCCTTGCGTGCCCTGGGCCTGGTCCCGGGTGACAAGGTCGCACTCCTCTCCAAGAACTGCGCCCACTGGTTTATCGCCGATCTGGCGATGCAGATGGGGGGCTATGTCAGCGTGCCCATCTACCCGACCGCCAACAGCGATACTATCGAATACGTACTTCGCCACAGCGAAACCAAGGCGATCTTCGTCGGCAAGCTTGATGATTGGAAGAGTCAGGCGTCGGGGATCCCGCAGGAGCTGCTGCGGATCGCCTTCCCCTATGAGACCATGCCGGCCCAGCATCAGTGGGCCGATCTGATCCAGGCCCATGAGCCGATTGCCGAGAGCCCGGTGCAGGAGCCCGATAGCTTGCTGAGCCTGGTCTACACCTCGGGCAGTACCGGCAAGCCCAAAGGGGCCATGCTCTCGGTCGAGCGTTATGGCTGGTCTTGCGAGAAGCTGGTCGAGACGGTTGGATTGTGCGAGGAGGATCGCGGTTTCTCTTACCTGCCGCTCGCCCACATCACAGAGCGGGTCTATGTCTACGGTGGCAGCCTCTACAGTGGCGCCGTGATCGCGTTTCCCGAGTCCCTCGACACCTTCGTCGAGGACATCAAGCGTTGCCGCCCCACCGTCTTCATCTCTGTGCCCCGTCTGTGGGCCATGTTCCGCATCAAGATCTACGAGAAGCTCCCGCCCCAGAAGCTGGCGTTGCTGCTCAAGATCCCGCTCGTCTCTACCCTCATCAAGCGCAAGCTGCGCGAGGGACTGGGGCTGGATAAGGCCAGGGTGCTGGGCTGTGGCTCGGCGCCGGTCGCCCCCTCACTGCTGCAGTGGTATCGCAGCATAGGGCTCAACATCACTGAGGCGTGGGGCATGACCGAAAATCACGCCTACTCCACCCTCAACTACCCCTTCCGCGGTGACAAGATTGGCTCGGTCGGCAAGGCGGGGGCCGGGGTGACCATCCGCATCTCGGAAGAGGGGGAAATCCTCTGCCGCTGTGAGGGGATGATGGTGGGCTACTACAAGGATCCCGAGAGCAGTGCCACGGCCATCGACGCCGATGGCTGGTTGCACACCGGCGACATGGGCAAGATCGACGGCGAGGGTTATCTCACCATCACGGGTCGCATGAAGGATGTGTTCAAGACGGCGAAAGGCAAGTATGTGGCCCCTGTCCCCATCGAGGGCATGCTGGGTCAGGAGCCTCTCATCGAGCAGCTCTGCGTCATCGGCTATGGCATGCCTCAGCCCATTGCCCTGGTGCAGCTGACCGAGAAGGCGATGAAAGAGGGGCACAGCGAGATCGAGCGAGCCCTCGATCTGGCCCGGGCGCGGGTCAACGAGAAGCTCGAGGCTCACGCCAAGCTCAAGGGGCTGTTCGTGGTCAAGACCCCGTGGAATATCGAGAATGGGGTGCTGACTCCGACCATGAAGATCCGCCGCCACCTGCTCGAGCAGCGTTATGCGGATCTGGATAATCAGTGGCCTTCGAACAAGAGCATCGTCTGGGAGTCTTGATCCCGGGGCACACTGCATGGATGAGGGGAGCAGCAGGCTCCCCTTTTTTTATTTCGGCGGAGCGAACAGGTACAAATAAAAAAAGGGGCCCTGGTGGGCCCCAAAGCACATCACACGCATCCTTGGGTAAGGATGCGCATCATATCTGCACCGGTTAATAATGACAGTTGACGGATGTTGCCATTGACAGATTGGCCATTCATTGTTAGCCGAAAATGACAAGGTTTTCATATTTGATCTGTGTGGATGAAAACGAAATCATGCGGTTTTTCAGCGTGTTGAGTCGTGAGTCCATGGCCGGCTGACCTATATTTAATTCGATGCCATCCTGGTGAATTAAATAATCGATATGTCCATGTTGATTAAATCATGGGTGGATTTTTATCGATGCGGTGATTCGAGAGAAATAACGAGAGAAGATCGCCCCCATGATGGGGGCGATGTGATGAAGGTCAGAGCCAGAAGCTGATAATAAAGGAGCCGGCGAGGGTCAGCATGACGTTGGCGACCGCATAGGTGCCGGCGTAGCCGAGCGCGGGGATAGAGCTGTTGGCGGCCTCGTTGACCACGTCCATGGCCGGGGCACAGGTCCGCGCCCCCGTGATGGCCCCCAGCAGCAGGGCCGGGTTCATCTTCAGCACCCAGACGCCAAACAGATAACCGATGAGCACGGGCAGCGCCGTGACTATCATGCCGGAGAAGAGCACGATTCCCCCCACTTCACTCAAGTGATCCAGGATGCCGCCCCCCGCCTTGAGGCCTGTGCTCACCATGAAGACGGCGAGCCCGAGATCCTTGGCCAGCCGCAGGGCGCCCGGCGGCACATAGCCCACGGTCGGGTGGTTGGCTCTGAGGTAGCCCATCAGTATGCCCGCCAGCAGCAGCCCAACCGCATTGCCAAGGCCAAACTCGATCTGGCCGAACACCAGAGAGACAGAGCCTATCAGCAGCCCCAGCACGAAGAAGGTGGTGAAGGCGACCAGATCCGTGGTCTGGCTGTGGATGCTGATAAAGCCTATCTTGCCCGCCAGCTGTTTCACCCTCAGCTTCTCGCCGCTTATCTGCAGCACGTCGCCCTTTTGCAGCATGATGTTGCGATCAAATGGCATCTCTATCTGGGAGCGGACGATGCGGTTGAGGAAGCACCCCTTCTCGGTCAGGTTGAGCTCGGCCAGGTGGCGGCCGACGATGGCGTCGTTCTTGACCACTATCTCCTCAGTGACGATCTGCAGATCCAGCAGGTCCTTGTCGAAGACCTCCTTGCCGTTGCGATAGTTCACGTCCAGCTTCTCGTGGCTGGTGGGGTAGCCCACCAGGGCTATCTCGTCGCCTTCCTGAATGATGGCGTCCCCATCAGGGCTGGCCAGAATGCCGTTACGGCGGATCCGCTCCACATAGCAGCCGGTGTGAGGATAGATGCCGGTCTCACGCAGGGTGCGTCCGCCAATCCAGGCGGCGAGCTCGGGGCCGACCCGATAGGCGCGGATGATGGGCAGGTAGGTCTTGCGATTCTCGTTGTCTGACAGGCCGCGCTCGCGGGCGATCTTCTGGGCCTCGGTGGAGAGATCGAGGCGGGCCAGTGCCGGCAGGTAGCGCACCACCACCATGAGGCCGACCAGCCCCACCAGATAGGTCAGGGCATAGCCGATGCCCATGTTATCGAGCACCGCCTGCATGTCGGTCTGGTGAGGCAGGTTCAGCAGGCCGCTACGCAGGGCATCCTGAGCCCCCACCAGGGCCGGGGTCGAGGTGAGCGATCCCGCCAGTATGCCGGCGGCGAGACCGGGCCCCAGATTGAAGACCTTGGCCAGCCCCACCGTCAGCAGCAGGGCCGAGAGCAGGATCACCAGAGTCAGGGTGATGTAGTGGATCCCGTCGCGCAGGAAGACACTGAAAAAGTGCGGACCCGCTTCGATGCCGACGCAGAAGATGAAGAGCATGAAGCCGACGTTCTCGGTCGATGCCGTGAAGTGGAATCCCATCTGGCCGAACAGCAGGGCGGTGAACAACACACCTATGGTGTTGCCTATCTGAAAGTTGCCGATGCGCACCTTGCCGAGCAGCAGGCCGAAGGCCAGCACCACAAACAGCAGCAGGGAGTCGCTTTGATGAAGCAGGGTCACAAAATCAATGGTCATGCCCGGTGTAACCGAGGAAAGTTGCAAGGGGCCAACAGTATGCCCTGAAGCATGCCAACAAAGAAGCCAAAGCCCACGTTTTATCCCGTTTCAACCGGGTATAGCGGCAAGAGACGCTGTCATCAGGTAGCTACATTGTTTTGCAAATGTTGCGCGAGCTCACGCCGGGACGAGGCAGGAAGGTGCGACAATCTGGCCGCCCGATTCTCGGGTGGCTTTTAGGGTGCGCCTCCCGCCTCACCGCCTGTTGCACACCAGCGTGGTGAACCGGGTGGGAGAGTACGGAATACAATCACAAACAATAAGGAACAAGCATGTCAGGAAGATACACACTGCTCGCCTCGGCGGTGGCGTTGGCATTGGCCGGTCAGGCCCACGCCGAGCTGCTCATCACCGAGTATCTGGAAGGGAGCAGCAACAACAAGGCGGTCGAGATAAGTAACCTGGGGTCGGCACCGGTTGAACTGGCCGAGTATCGCCTCGCCCTCTACGCCAACGGTCTGGCCATCGACAAGAGCCCGACCGCGACGGTGACCCTGCAGGGCACCCTGGCCCCCGGCGCCTCCCTGGTGCTGGCGCACGGTAGCTCCAATGCCGAGATCCTGGCCAAGGCCGGTGTCAAGAGTAACGCCCTGACCTTCAACGGGGATGATGCCCTGGTGCTGTGGCATGGCAGCGAGGTGGCCGACAGCGTCGGTCAGGTCGGCGTGGATCCGGGCACAGCCTGGGTGTCGGGCAGTGTCAGCACCCTCGATCAGACCCTGCGCCGCAAGGCTACGGTGAACCAGGGGCGGGTAGATGCCGCCGCCTCCTTCGATCCGGCCGCCGAGTTTGTGGCCTACCCCAAGGATGACGCCAGCGGCCTCGGTTGCGGCGGGGAGGGGGCCTGCTCCGACGTGCCCCCCCCAGTCACCTTCGTCTGCCCGGTGGACAACCTCACCCCGATCCCGGCCATTCAGGGCAGTGGCGTGACCAGCCCCCTGGTGCCGGCCGGCAAGTTTGAAGCCGATGGCACCACCGCCACCCGCGGCGTGGTGACCCAGGTGGTGGGTGGCCTCTACAAGGGCTTCTTCCTGCAAGATGCGCAAGGGGACGGTGACCCGGCCACCTCGGACGGGATCTTCGTCTACACCACCAAGAGCGACCCGGCCATCAAGGTGGGGGCCGAGGTGTGTGTCTCGGGCAAGGTCAAGGAGTACTTCAACCAGACCCAGCTCGGCGCCGACCAGTGGGCGGTGAGCCCCACCCCGGCCACCCCGATTGCAGCCACTCCCCTTGTCGCCGAGCCGGGCGAGACCCTCGCCGCACTGCTCGAGCGCCACGAGGGGATGAGGGTGCGCCTGATGCCCGAGAGCAACCTGGTGGTGACCCGCAACTTCGGTTTTGACTACGACGGCAAGCGCAACAACCTGGCACTCGCCTACGGGGCGCCGCTCATCAAGTCGACCCAGAAGTTCCCGGCCATGAGCCAGCAAGCCAGCGACTGGCAGGCGCGCAACCTCGCCAACCAGCTGGTGGTGGAGACCGACGCCAAGGCACCGGACGGCGTGCTGCCCTGGTATCCGGGCTTTCACCCCGAAACCGGCTATCTGCGCGTCGGCGACAAGCTGAGCGGCCTCGAGGGGGCGCTGGGTTTCTCCTATAACCTGTTCCGTCTGGTGGCGGACAACACCATCACATCGAGTCAGGTGGATCATACCGGCTGGGATCGGGTGGAGACCCCCGAGCTGGCCCAGGCCGGCGATCTGCGGGTGGCGAGCTTCAACGTGCTCAACTTCTTCACGACCGTGGTCGGCGGCGACGCCAACCCGACCGGTGACAACCGTGGTGCCCTGACACTGTCCGAGTTCGAGTTGCAGCGCACCAAGATCGTCAACGCCATCACCCGCCTCAACGCGGACGTGGTGGGGCTGATGGAGATCGAGAACAACGGCTACGGCCCCAACTCCGCCATCGCCAATCTGGTCGATGCCCTCAACGCCGGTCTGCCGGGCGACGAGCAGTACCGCTTCGTCAGCTCCCCCGACGGTCAGCCCATCGGCGGCGATGCCATCACGGTGGGGCTGCTCTATCGACCGGCCCGGGTGTCGCTCTCGGGCGGTGCCGAGCTTATCGAGATGCCGCTGCAGGTGGCCGAGGCGGTGGACGCCAGCGGCAAGACGGTGAACATCAAGCAGGGGATGCGCGAGTCCTTGTTGCAACGCTTCACCTCGCCCAAGGGGGATGTGCCGCTCACCCTGGTGGTCAACCACCTCAAGTCCAAGGGCTCGGCCTGCTTCGAGGACTACCCGGACTACGCCAGCGCCGATCCCCTGGATCAGCAGGGGCACTGCAACGCCCTGCGCGTCTCGGCGGCCCGGGTGCTGGGTGAGCGCCTCAAGGGCGAAGGCGGCGATGTGCTGCTCATCGGCGACATGAACGCCTATGGCATGGAAGATCCCATCCGCGCCCTGACCGACTACGATCCGGCCAACACGCCGCGTCCCGTGGTCACCGCCTCCCACACCCGCCTGGCCGGTGTCGACTATCAGGTGCAGGGTGAGGCCATCGGCCTGGGGGCCGGCCTGGTCAACCTCAACACCCGCTTCCACGGCAGCGACACCTTCTCCTACAGCTATGAAGGGGAGCTCGGCAACCTGGATCACGCCCTGGCCAGTCCCGGGCTCGCCGCCAAGGTGATCGGGGTCGAGGATTGGCACATCAACTCGACCGAGAGCAACCTGTTCGAGTACGGCGTCAAGTACAGCGGCAAGCTGGCCAAGTCCGACAATCCGTTCAGCGCCTCGGATCACGATCCCCTGCTTATCGCCATCACCTATCCCGAGCCGCCGCGCGGCACCCTGAGCCTGGATCAGGAGGATGCCTTGGTGAAGGAAGGGGAGAGCCTGACCCTCGGCGTGACCCGTCGTGACGGCAGCTTCGGCGAGGCCAGCGTCAGCTGGCGCGTGGTGCCGGGCACGGCAGGGGCCGAGGATCTGGCGCTGGCCAGCGGCACCCTCAGCTGGGCTGACGGGGAGAGCGGCGGCAAGACACTGGTGGTGCCGACCAAGCCGGATGCCCTGAACGAAGGGGACGAGACCTTCACGGTCGAGCTCACCGACGCCAGCGGCGCCGTGCTGGGCGAGACCAGAGTGACCCGCGCCACCCTGAGCGATGTGGCCGCGCCGGCCAGCATCCAGATGGGGGCGAGTGAACTGACGACTCGCGAGGGGCTGTGGTTCGTCGAGATCCCCCTGGTGCGCAGCGGCGATCTCTCCCAGAGCGCCCAGGCCAGCGTCAGCTTTGCCTCGGGCTCGGCCAGCTGGCTGCTCGACTACCTGCCCTGGGGCAGCAGCACGGTGCGCTGGGCCCCGGGTGAGGGTGGCGTCAAGTCGGTGCGGGTGCTGGTGGTCGACGACTGGTTTGTCGAGAAGGCCGAGACCTTCACCGCCAGGCTCGCCCAGGTGCGTGGCGCCAAGGCCGGCAGCCCTGCCGCCACCCGTGTCACCATCGAAGATAACGACAAATCCTGGTGGCCCTTCTGATAGCACCATGATTATGGGGCGCCGCGGCGCCCCTTTTTTTATGCTGCCCGGATGCTTTTTGATGGCCGATCGCTAGAATGGCCGCGATTTTATCTGATGTGGACCTGCCCCTTGCTCGCCCAACGTTTTGCGCGTCTCGACGCCCTGCTTACCGCCACCGCCCCCTGGTGGCAGACTCAGCCCTATCATCACACGCGCCTCTGCTTTGCCGATGAGGCGCCTGCGCTGGCGGAGGCCCTGCTGGCCATGGATGATGAAGAGGTGCTGCGTCTGGATGGGGACGGCGCCGCCCTGTGCGATTTTCTCTCCCCTTGGATCCCCCAGGGGCACGAGCTGCATGCCCTGGCCGTCCTGCCCCCTCTGAGGGGGGAGCCCCCCGAGGTGGACGCCTTCCTGGCGCGCCATACGCCGGGGCGCAAGTGGTCCCAGATCCTCGCCTTCACCGGCGCATTGCCACAGCACGAGGGCCCCTGGCTCGAGTGGTGTGCCGGCAAAGGGCACCTGGGGCGTCTGGTCTCGCTCACCCGACACCAATCGGTCACCAGCCTGGAGTGGCAGACCGCCCTGTGTGAGGAGGGGCGACTGCTCGCCGAGCGAGACGGCGCCCATCAGCGCTTCGTGCAGGGGGATGCCTTCACGGCGCCGGCGGCCGACCTCATCACGCCAGCGCATCACGCCCTGGCCCTGCATGCTTGCGGCGAGTTGCACACCACGCTGATCGAGCAGGTGGCCAGGCGGGGGGCGCACGGGGTGACCCTTTCCCCTTGCTGTTATCATCTGATCCGCGGCGAGCACTATCGGCCGCTCAGTCGGGCGGGGCGAGAGAGCGCCCTGCGTCTGGGTAAATCGGATCTGCGCCTGCCTTTGCAAGAGACGGTGACCGCCGGCGCCCGGGTACGGCGCCTGCGCGAGCAGGAGGTGGTGTGGCGTCTGGGCTTTGACAGCCTGCAACGTGCGGTCCGTGCCGTCGATGCCTATCTGCCGGTACCCAATACCCAAAAGAGCCTCTTTAACGGCAGCTTCAGCGATTTTTGCCGTTGGGCGGCGGGGCTACGCGGCGTGACACTGCCGGATCGGATCGACGAGGCGCACTGGCTCTCCGTGGGACAGGCGCGGGCCGCGCTGGTCCTTCGTATGGAGCTGGTGCGCCACCTATTTCGTCGTCCTCTGGAGATGTGGCTGGTACTGGACCGTGCCCTGCGTCTGGAAGAGGAGGGATATGGAGTCGAGATCGGCGAGTTTTGCGATCGTCCCTTGACGCCGCGCAACATCCTGATCCGCGCCGTGCGCCGCTAAGTCGCCCCAAGCTGGGAGTTGGCCTGGGGCGCGCCATTTGTTAGGCTCGAAGGCCCTTGAAGGGAAGCAACGAACAACAACAAGAGCCAGCCTATGCGACGACTCGTCTGCGCCGCCTCCTTGTCACTCCTGTCGGCCTGCGCCGGGCAGGAGCGGGAGGCTTCATCCACTCTGTCAGGAAGACCCATGAATCACGTGACCTATCCCGCCACCCGTCAAGGGGAGGTGGTCGATACCTATTTTGGCACCCAGGTGGCCGACCCTTACCGCTGGCTCGAGGATGATCGCAGCCCCGAGACCGCCGCCTGGGTGACGGCGCAAAACGCCGTGACCTTCGATTATCTCGACCAGATCCCCTACCGGGCAGCCCTGCGCGAGCGCCTGGCCAGTGCCTGGAACTTCCCCCGCGAGGGGGCGCCCTTCACCGAAGGGGGGGTGAGTTATCTCTTTAAAAACGACGGGCTGCAGAACCAGTCCGTGCTCTATCGGCAGGGCGCGCAGGGGGAGGAGCTATTCCTCGACCCCAACGACTTCAGTCAGGACGGCACCAGTTCGCTTGGCGAGCTCGGTTTCTCCCGCGACGGTCGTTTGCTCGCCTATTCGGTTTCGGCCGGTGGCAGCGACTGGCGTACCGTGCAGATCATCGACACCCGCACCAAGGCGCCGGTCGATGCGCCGCTGACCGACGTCAAGTTCAGCGCCATCAGCTGGCTCGGTAACGAAGGCTTCTTCTATTCGAGTTATGACAAGCCCGGTGGCAGCGCGCTTTCGGCCAAGACCGACCAACACAAGCTCTACTTCCACCGCCTTGGTACCCCTCAGCGCGACGACGCCGTGATCTTCGGCGCCGCCCCCGGCGAGAAGCACCGCTACGTCGGGGCCCAGGTGACCGAAGACGATCGCTACCTGCTGATCTCGGCGGCCGAGGCGACCTCGGGTAACCGGCTCTATCTACGCTCTCTCCATCGTCCCGACGCGCCGCTGGTGACGATACAGGCGAGCCTGGAGGCCGACACCCACCTGGTGGGCAGCGACGGCGAGCGCCTGTTCCTGCTTACCAACCTCAATGCCCCCAACTACCGCCTGGTGGTGGCCGAGGCGAGCAACCCGTCGCCTGCGGCGTGGCGCGATCTCATCCCTGAGCGCGGCGAGGTGCTGAGCGTCACCACTGGCGGTGGTTACCTCTTCGCCCACTACCTGCGCGATGCGGTGGCTCGGGTCGAGCAATATGACTATCAGGGCAAGCGGGTACGCGAGGTGAGCCTGCCGGGGCTCGGCACCGTCAGCGGATTCGAGGGCAAGCGGGGTGAGACTGCGCTCTATTACAGCTTCACCAACATGGTGACCCCCTCCAGCGTCTATCGCTTCGATCCCTCCAGTGGTGAGTCGATGCTGCATAGCCGCCCCAAGACCCGTTTCAGCCCTGATGACTATGTCTCAGAGCAGGTGTTCTATCGCTCGAAAGACGGCACCCGGGTGCCCATGATCGTCAGCCATCGCAAGGGGCTCAAACTCGATGGCAAGGCGCCGGCCATTCTCTACGGCTATGGCGGTTTCAACGTCAGCCTCACCCCCGCCTTCAGTGTCGCCATTGCGGTCTGGATGGAGATGGGGGGTGTCTATGCGGTGGCCAATCTGCGCGGCGGTGGGGAGTACGGCAAGGCCTGGCACGAGGGCGGGATCCAGACCCGCAAGCAAAACGTGTTCGACGATTTCATCGCCGCGGCCGAGACCCTGATCGCCGAGGGGTATGCCACACCCGACACCCTGGCCATTCGCGGCGGCTCTAACGGTGGCCTGCTGGTGGGGGCGGCCCTGACCCAGCGCCCGGACTTGTTCCGGGTAGCGGTGCCGGCGGTCGGGGTGCTCGACATGCTGCGCTACCACACCTTCACCGCCGGTGCCGGCTGGGCCTATGACTATGGCACCGCCGAGCAGAGCCCCGAGATGTTTGCCTACCTCAAGGGCTACTCGCCCCTGCACAACGTGCGCACCGGGGTGAACCATCCGGCCACACTCATTACCACCGCCGATCACGACGATCGGGTGGTGCCGGCGCACTCGTTCAAGTTTGCCGCCGAGCTGCAGGCCAAGGATGGCGGCGCATCGCCCCAGCTCATCCGCATCGACGTCAATGCCGGCCACGGCGCCGGTATGCCGGTGTCTATGCTGGTGGATCAGGCTGCCGACGTGCAGAGCTTCATCCTCTGGAACATGGGCGTGAAGACGCTCGCGACAGAGTAAACCAGGGCCGGTCACTGACCGGCCTTTTTATTGCGGTCCTCATCGCCTGTCGGGCTGGATATACTCAGGGAGAGACACAGGGAGGGCGAGAAGATGGAACGATATCTGATAACCGGCAGCGATTTGGCACGCCTCGAGGGGATCCGCAAGACCCATTTCCTCAACCCCGAGGCCAAGCGGGTGAACAAGTCTCTGGGGGACATGACAGGCTTGACAACCCTTGGGATCCACCTGGTTGAGCTCGCCCCCGGTGCGCTCACCTCGGAGTTTCACCGCCACCACATGGAAGACGAGGCGGTCTTCATCCTCGAGGGGGAGGCCGAGGCGCGCATCGGCGATGAGACGGTGCGGGTGTCGGCGGGGGACTTCATCGGTTACCGCGCCGGGGGGCTGGGCCACAACCTGCGCAACTGCGGGGAGGGGGTGCTGCGCTGTCTGGTGATGGGCGCTCGCCTGGCGAGCGACGTGTGCGACTACCCCGACAAGCAGCAGCGGCTGTTTCGCCACACCGGCCTGCCCTGGAATCTGGTCAACATGGCCGATATCGACGAGCCGGCCGCAGGTCGTAAGGTGTGACGCGTTATTGTGCCTCTTGACTGCGATTGCGACCCTGTCGCTTGGCCATATAGAGCGCGGTGTCGGCCCGAGTCAGCATCTTGTCGGCGCTGTCGCCCTGATCCTGATAGCCGCTCACCCCGACGCTGATGGTCATGGGGATGGCCAGCTCGGCGCTCAAGGTGTGCGGTCTCGACTCCACGGCGATTCGCAGGCGCTCGGCGGTGGCCATGGCCAACTCCTGGGGTGTCTCGGGGAGCAGAATGATGAACTCCTCGCCTCCCCAGCGTCCCAGCAGATCAACCTCCCTTAGCTGTTCCTTGAGTCTGGCCACCAGGCTGATGAGCGCCTGATCGCCCAGCAGATGACCATGGGTGTCGTTGATGAGCTTGAAATGATCGATATCGAGCAGCAGCAGTGAGAGCGGGTGTTTGAAGCGCTGCGCTCGATTGATCTCCATGTTGACCTGCTCGTTAAAGCGGCGGCGATTGACGACCCCGGTCAGCGGATCCGTGGTCGCCGCGACTTTTAGCTCTTCGACCAGCTTGGCCCGCTCCGAGATGTCGCGCATGATGGCCGTCATCTCTGTGGTATGACCCAGATTGATCTTGGCGATGGTCACTTCGAGGGGGAATTCGCTGCCATCCCGGCGCAGCCCCACCACAGAGGCACGGGCATGCATGGGACGGGAGTTGATGGGGGAGTTGCTGAAGGCGTGAAAGTAGGTGTCGTGGTGGCTGCGAAAGCGCTGGGGCATCAGGGCGTCGAGGCGTTTGCCGATCACCTCCTGCCCCACGCCAAACATCTCGCAGGCCGCCGTGTTGATAAGCTCGATGCGGGTCTCATTGTTGACGCTGAGAATGCCGTCATAGGCCGAGTTGACGACGGCCTCGAACCGCTGACGGCTCATGATCAAGGCCTCTTCGAGCTGTTTCTTGCTGGTGATGTCGATGGCGGTCACCAGCACCCGCTCGATGCGACCCTGAGGCGGGATGATGGGGGAGATAATGAGGCGCCACCAGTGGGTGCGTGCCATGTGATCGATGGCCACTTCGCTCTCGAGTCCGAGCTGCTGATCCACGCACTCCTGCATGGGTGCCTCCATCTGCGGCAGCATGTAGCGGGGAAAGAGATGGCTCAAGGGTTGCCCCAGCGATCGCGTCACATCGACATCGAACTCCTGGATAAAGGTGTCGTTGGCCGAGACCAGCAAGAACTTGCCCTGACTGTCGAGCGCAAACAGGGCGACAGCGGTCCCTATGGCGTCGAGTGATGACTTGATCTCACCGTGGGCCCCCTGTGCAAACATGGCGCTCTCCCTCTGTTACGATGATCCCAGTATAGAGAGGTCGATGCCCTTGTCGCCGTGTTCACTCCTCCACGTCGAGCAACACCAGGAGGGCGCTGTCGCCACCCCATTCCCGCGACGCCTGATGGAAGGCGCGCACCCTGGGGTGCTGGGCCAGCCAGGCCGGGATGCGCTGTTTGAGGATGTGCTTGCCGATGCCATGCATCACGCAGGCCACGTGCAGGTTGTCGCGCTCGCAGGCCGACAGCAGCGCCGAGAGTTCCGCCTTGGCCTGGGTCTGGCTCATGCCGTGCACGTCCAGCAGGATCTCCGGCGGATAATCGCCGCGGCGCAGCTTCTTGAGCTCGAACCTGGAGACGTCGGCCCGCACATAGCGCATGGGACCGTCGCTCTCGAGATGGGGGTGAAATTCGTCGCTGAAATGGTGCTCAAGCCCAAGGTTTTCGCGCTCGAGACGCAGCTGGCGTTTCTGCTTGACCGGCTTGAAGTCGGCACTTATGGTATCTTGCCTGATTTGACGGGTACCCTTGACCGCATCGCGAAACAACTGGCGTTCATCGTCGGTTAGCGGCGGCGTCTTCTTCATTAGTGTGCTCGTCTGTTGGCTCTGGTTAACAATCTGGGCCGGATATTACTCGACTTGGAGGTGGTTTTGGACAAGATCTTTATCGACGAGGTGGTTGCCGAGATGCACACCATCCAGGACATGTTGCGCTGGGCCATGAGTCGTTTCAACGACGCCGGTATCTTTTATGGCCACGGTACCGACAATGCCTGGGATGAAGCCGTGCAACTGGTACTGCCCGCCCTGCACCTGCCGCCGGACGTCGACCCCGAGATGCGTCACTCCCGACTCACCACCAGTGAGCGTCACCGGGTGGCCGAGCTCATCATCCGCCGGGTGCAAGAGCGCCTGCCGGCCGCTTATCTGACCAACAAGGCCTGGTATGCGGGTTGGGAGTTCTATGTGGACGAGCGGGTACTGGTACCTCGTTCACCCATTGCCGAGCTCATCGCCAACCGCTTCGCCCCCTTCCTCAAGCATGAGCCGACCCGGATCATGGATCTCTGCACCGGCTCGGGTTGCATCGCCATCGTCATGGCGCATGAGTTCCCGGATGCCGAAGTGGACGCCATCGACATCAGCGTCGATGCCCTCAACGTGGCCGAGCGCAACATCGCCGATCACGGCCTCGAGCAGCAGGTGATCCCCATTCGCTCCGATCTGTTCCGCGATCTGCCGCTGGGCGACAAATACGACATCATCGTCTCCAACCCGCCCTACGTGGATGCCGAAGACATGTCGGATCTGCCGGACGAGTTCCGCCACGAGCCGGAACTGGCGCTCGCCTCGGGCTCCGACGGGCTCAAGCTCACCAAACGCATCCTCGCCAATGCGGCCGATTTCCTGACCGACGACGGCATGCTGATCGTCGAGGTGGGTAACAGCATGGTGCACCTGGAAGCCCAGTTCCCCGAGATCCCCTTCACTTGGGTGGAGTTCGAGAACGGTGGCCACGGCGTCTTCGCCATGACTCGCGCCGAGCTGGTGCAGTATCAGGAACATTTCGCCATCTACAAGAGCTAATAAGGACGCATCATGGCAGGGAACACCATTGGCCAGCTCTTTCGCGTGACTACCTTCGGCGAGAGCCACGGCATGGCGCTCGGCGCCATCGTCGACGGCTGTCCGCCGGGGCTCGAGATCACCGAGGCTGATTTGCAGCGCGATCTCGACCGGCGCAAGCCTGGCACCTCGCGCTACACCACGCAGCGCCGTGAGCCGGATGAGGTGAAGATCCTCTCCGGTGTGTTCGAGGGCAAGACCACGGGCACCTCCATCGGGCTGCTTATCGAGAACACCGATCAGCGTTCCAAGGACTACTCCGATATCAAGGACTTGTTCCGCCCGGGCCACGCCGATTACACCTATCACCAGAAGTACGGTCTGCGCGATTATCGCGGCGGCGGTCGCTCCTCGGCCCGTGAGACCGCCATGCGGGTCGCGGCCGGCGCCATCGCCAAGAAGTACCTGGCACAGGTGCACGGCATCGAGATCGTCGGTTATCTCTCTCAGCTCGGCCCCATCAAGGCCGAGGCCTTCGATGCGGCGCAAATCGAGCAGAACCCCTTCTTCTTCCCCGACGCGGGCAAGCTCGACGCGCTTGACGAGTTTATGCGAGCGCTCAAGAAAGAGGGGGACAGCATAGGCGCCAAGGTGCAGGTGGTGGCCCGCAACGTCCCGGTGGGGCTCGGTGAGCCGGTATTCGATCGCCTCGATGCGGACATCGCCCACGCCATGATGGGGATCAATGCGGTCAAGGGGGTCGAGATCGGTGACGGCTTCGCGGTGGTGGAGCAGAAAGGATCCCAGCATCGCGACGAGATGGGGCCGCAAGGCTTTGCCAGCAACCACGCCGGTGGCGTTCTGGGTGGCATCTCCTCGGGGCAGGAGATAGTGGTGAGCATGGCGCTCAAGCCTACCTCCAGCATCACTGTGCCGGGCAAGACCATCACCACCGACGGAGAGGCGACAGAGATGATCACCCGTGGCCGCCACGACCCGTGCGTCGGCATTCGCGCCGTGCCCATCGCCGAGGCCATGCTGGCCTTGGTGCTGATGGATCATCTGCTGCGCCACCGGGCACAGAATCTCGGGGTGCACACCGGCACCCCGCAGCTGCGCTGAGGCTCACTCCATTAGGGTGCAGGGGGAGGAGGACGTGCCTTCCTCCCTCTGCTGCTCGATGAGCAGGTTGATCTGCTTCAACCCCTCTTTCCCCATCCTCCCCTTGGTGAAAATCAGGTGCACCGGCGTGCGCTCGAGCAAGAGCTGGCAGTGAACCTGACTCATCTTCCCCGGCGTTTCCCTAAGCAGGGCCGAGGCGTTGTGACGCTCCATGATGATGCCGTCTACCCGATGGGAGAGGAGCAGCAGCAATAACCTGTCGTCGCTGTTTTCTTGCCGAAAGCGCTGCAAGGCGGGACAGGGGAGCTGACCGAGGATCTTGACCCCTCTCAGCCGGGCCCCACTCATCGCCCCCTGGCGGCAGAACTCTCGATAGTCGGTGAGCGAGCGCCATTTTTCCTGCTCTTCGCTGCGTAGCAGCAACACCAGATCGCTGTATCGATAGGGCTCGCTGTAGTCAAAGAGCCGGGCGCGCTCGGGCAGATAGCGGGCCCCCATGGCCACATCTATCTCGGAATATTGCAGGGCATGCAGTGAGCGGGCCCACGGCATGCTGACGAAGCGATACTCCCTGCCAAGCCGCTCCAGGACGGAGCGGGTGAGCTCGATGTCGATGCCCGTGAGCCGCTGACGGTGATCCTCATACTGAAACGGTGGCCAGGGTGACCAGCCGATCTTGAGGGGGGCCGCCCCGTAGCAGGGGAGGGCCAGGAGCAGCAAGAGAGCCGTGAGTCGTCTCATGGTGGTGTGGTGGCGTGATTGCGCGGTGGAAAAAGTATAGAGCAGGGTCGGCACCGCGATTTTTCACTCGTCACAGGCCCACAAAGTCGTTACACTCCCTCACCTTCTTGCCCCATCAGCTCTGCATCCTGGCGGCAACCGAACACTCTCCCGATCCGGCCGGTCGCGCCCCGCAGAGAAGCCGACCCGATTGCCGCGTCGTTTCCATCAAGGAATTCCATGCAATTTGACTCCCTGGGCCTGTGTGCTCCGCTGCTGCGTGCCGTGGCCGATCAAGGCTATGACACTCCGTCCCCGATCCAGCAGAAGGCCATTCCGGTCGTGCTCGAAGGGCGCGATCTGATGGCAGCCGCCCAGACCGGTACCGGCAAGACAGCCGGCTTTACCCTGCCCATGCTGCAGCGCCTCTCCGAGAGCCAGCGCCGCGTTTCTCCCAACCAGGTGCGCGCCCTGGTGTTGGCCCCGACCCGCGAGCTGGCCGCCCAGGTGGGCGAGAGCGTGCGTGAGTACGGTAAGTACCTGCCGATGCGCAGCCACGTGGTCTTCGGTGGCGTCAGCATCAACCCGCAGATGATGGCCATGCGCCGTGGTCTGGACGTGCTGGTGGCCTGCCCGGGCCGTCTGCTCGATCTCTACAACCAGAACGCCGTCAAGTTTGACGAGCTGGAGATCCTGGTGCTGGACGAAGCGGACCGCATGCTGGACATGGGCTTTATCCGCGACATCCGCAAGATCCTGGCCCTGCTGCCCAAGAAGCGTCAGAACCTGCTCTTCTCCGCCACCTTCGCCGACGAGATCCGCGAGCTGGCCACTGGTCTGCTGCACGAGCCGGCCGTGGTGGAAGTGACCCCGCGCAACAGCACCGCCGAGCGTATCGAGCAGCTGGTGCACCCGGTCGACAAGGGCAACAAGATCCCCCTGCTGACCCACCTGGTCAAGGCCAACGACTGGCAGCAGGTGCTGGTCTTCACCCGCACCAAGCACATCGCCAACCGCGTGGCCGAGAAGCTGGAGAAGGAAGGGGTGACTGCCGCCGCCATCCACGGCAACAAGAGTCAGGGGGCCCGTACCCGTGCTCTGGCCGGTTTCAAGGAAGGCACCCTGCGCGTGCTGGTGGCCACCGACATCGCGGCCCGTGGCCTCGACATCGACAAGTTGCCCCAGGTGGTCAACTACGAGCTGCCAAACGTGGCGGAAGACTATGTGCACCGCATCGGCCGGACCGGTCGTGCCGGCGCCGCCGGTCACGCCATCTCGCTGGTGAGCGCCGACGAAGGCAAGCTCATCAAGGGTATCGAGCGTCTCATCAAGCAGACCATCGACAAGCAGGCCGTGGCCGGCTATGAGCCCTCCCGCGAGACCCTGGACGCCATCGCCAAGGGGATCGGCCAGCCGCCGCGCAAGGAGCCCCGTGAGCCGCACGAGCAGCGCCAGCCGCGCCGCGCACCTCAGGGCCAACCCAAGGCGGCCAACGGTGCCCGCCCGCAAGCCGCCGGCAAGCCCCAGGCCCGTGCTGCCGACGGCGAGAGCCGCGCCGCCAAGCCGGCTCGTCGTCGCCGTCCCCGTGGACCGCGCCCGGCGCAAGCCTAAGCCAGGTCCGTATTCACAATGAGAAAGGCCACACCCGGGTGTGGCCTTTTTTGTTGCTCGGTGGCGCCTCACTCTTGCCCCGGTGCCGCACTCTGGAGTTTTATCCTGTCTCGGGCGGTAATGGCACGATAAGGTCGAGTCGGTGCCTCCATGCTGGTGGGGGCATAAGTGAGTTTTATTTTATGCTGTCACTATTGCGAAATAGGCGGGTTGGCGGAGGAAAATGCTGACCTGGCGCGCGAGCTTAAAACGTACGTTTATTGCACATTTTCATTCATCTCTGACCTGGCCGGCCCTCGATCGATTCTGTGATGCGGGTCACGCCGGATCCGGTTTGGAAGAAAATCGTTTTTTCGGCTTCAAACGATGATTTATTGGAGGGCAGGGCGGTAACCCGCATGGGCGCTGGGTTGGCGTAAGTTACCCACAGAAACTGTGGATAACCCTGTTTATGAAAATTGAAAACGGTGCTCAACCCCGCATGAATACTGGCGTTCAAGCCCTGTTCAAAAAATGACGAAGTGAAAAACTTGTCATAAAAAACAATAAGTTATATGTATCAGAGGAAAATGCTGCAGGGGGCGTCAAGGGGCAAAAAACCGGGGCTGTGCTACGGCTGTGCACATGTGCATTACTTCGGGGAGGGGGCTGCATCTAAGGGGATAAGTTGCACCAAAATGGCGATATAAGGTGGCTCCCCCGACTGGACTCGAACCAGTGACATACGGATTAACAGTCCGCCGTTCTACCGACTGAACTACGGGGGAATAGATAGCAGGGAGACGCATACTACAGAAAACCCCGATATGGGTCAAGCCTCTTGCCGCTCACATACGTACAGGGGGAGCGGGCCTTGAGCCCATAGGCAGTGATGGCGGATGGCGGTAGACTGTGCCCCTGTATCGTGACTCCGGAGATCCCATGAGCAAGACCTTCTCCCTATCCAGCCAGTTCCAGCCCTCCGGCGATCAGCCGGGCGCCATCGCACGCCTGCTCGACGGGATAGAGAGCGGCCTGGCCCATCAGACCCTGCTCGGGGTGACCGGGTCGGGCAAGACCTTCACCATGGCCAACGTGATTGCGACCCTCGGGCGCCCCACCATGATCCTGGCCCCCAACAAGACTCTGGCGGCCCAGCTCTATGGGGAGATGAAGGAGTTTTTCCCGGACAACGCGGTGGAGTACTTCGTCTCCTACTACGACTACTACCAGCCTGAGGCCTACGTCCCCTCGACCGACACCTTCATCGAGAAAGACGCCAGCATCAACGATCATATCGAGCAGATGCGCCTGTCGGCCACCAAGGCGCTGCTGGAGCGGCGCGACGTGGTGATCGTCGCCTCGGTGTCGGCCATCTATGGCCTGGGGGATCCCCAGGCCTACCTGCAGATGATGCTGCACCTGCGGGTGGGCGATACCATCAACCAGCGCGACATGCTGCGCCGGCTCGCCGAGCTGCAATACACCCGCAACGAGATGGCCTTCGCCCGTGGCACCTTCCGGGTGCGCGGCGAGGTTATCGACATCTTCCCGGCCGAGTCGGACAAGCAGGCAGTGCGGGTCGAGCTGTTTGATGACGAGATAGAGCGCATCAGCCTGTTTGATCCCCTGACCGGCGCCGTCGAGCAGACGGTGGCACGCTGGACCGTCTATCCCAAGACCCACTACGCCACCCCGCGTGAGACCATCCTCGGGGCCATCGACAAGATCAAGGAGGAGCTGCGCGAGCGCAAGACCACGTTGCTCTCCATGAACAAGCTGCTCGAGGAGCAGCGCATCAGCCAGCGCACCCAGTTCGACATCGAGATGATGCAGGAGCTCGGCTACTGCTCGGGGATTGAGAACTACAGCCGGTACCTGTCGGGCCGTGCCCCCGGCGAACCGCCGCCGACCCTGTTTGACTACCTGCCGGGGGATGGCCTGCTCATCATCGACGAGTCCCACGTCACCGTGCCCCAGATCGGGGCCATGTACAAGGGGGACCGCTCGCGCAAGGAGACCCTGGTGGAGTACGGCTTCCGCCTACCCTCGGCCCTGGATAACCGCCCCCTCAAGTTCGACGAGTTCGAGGCCCTGATGCCGCAGACGGTGTTCGTCTCGGCGACCCCGGGTGCTTATGAGCTCAACAAATCCGCCGGCGAGGTGGTGCAGCAGGTGGTGCGCCCCACCGGCCTGCTCGACCCCGAGCTCGAGGTACGTCCGGTCGGCACCCAGGTGGACGACCTGCTGTCGGAAATTCGCAAGCGGGTGGCGGTGGACGAGCGGGTGCTGGTCACCACATTGACCAAGAAGATGGCCGAGGACTTGACCGAGTACCTGGCCGATCACGACGTCAAGGTGCGTTATCTGCACTCGGACATCGACACGGTGGAGCGGGTCGAGATCATCCGCGACCTGCGCCTGGGCAAGTTCGACGTGGTGGTCGGGATCAACCTGCTGCGCGAGGGGCTCGACATGCCGGAGGTCTCTCTGGTGGCGATCCTCGATGCGGACAAGGAGGGCTTCCTGCGCTCCACTCGCTCCCTCATTCAGACCATAGGTCGGGCGGCGCGCAACGTGAACGGCAAGGTAATCCTCTATGGCGACACCATTACCGAGTCGATGCGGGTGGCCATCGAGGAGACCGAGCGACGGCGCGCCCTGCAGCACGACTACAACGTCCAGCACGGCATAGTGCCCAAGGGGCTCAACAAGAAGATCGTCGACATGATGGACACGGGCGGCGAGGGGAGTGGCCGCAGTCACGGGCGCAAGGGGCGCGACGAGCCACCCCGCCACGAGCGGCGCAGCGCCGCCGAGCTGGCCCGCGAGATCAAGCGCCTCGAGGAGCAGATGTTCGAGCACGCCAGGAACCTCGAGTTCGAGCAGGCGGCGGCCCTGCGCGATCAGGTGGCGCGCCTGCGCGCGGAGCTGATCGAGTGAGGCGGTTAACCCTCTTTCGCCGGTTGTGGCGCAGCTGGCGCCACCCGGCCACCCCGCTCTGGTGCAAGGGGCTGGCGGTGTTGTTGGTCTTGTATCTGCTCTCGCCCTGGGATCTGTTGCCTGACGTCATCCCCGTGCTGGGGTGGGTAGACGATATGTCACTGTTATTGCTGTTTATCTGGGGTTGGGAGCGCCTGCTACCGCCCGAGGTGAGTGCGACGGTCGGGGAGCGTGAATGAGGCATCTGGTGGGGATCTTGTTGTTGCTCGGCGGGCTGGCGCAGGCCAATCCTCTGGTGATCGCCGTCGGGGAGTCCATGCCCCCCTTCTTTATCGACGGTGAGACCCCCTCGGGCCTAGAGCTCGATATCCTGAAGGCGGCACTGGAGGGCTCGCACGAGCTGAAGCCCATGTTTGTCCCCTATGGCCGTGCCGAGCGTCTCTATCTGGCGGGCAGGGTTGACGCCTATGTCACGACGGAGCGCAATCTGCCCGGTTTCTACTCACTCCCGCACATCACATACGAAAATGTGGCCGTGACCCTCAAGTCGCGGGCCATAGCGCTGGGGAGCCTGGATAAGTTGGCGGGGATGCGGGTGCATGCCTTCCAGCATGCCCGAAGTCTGCTCGGAGAGCCGTTTGCCGCTGCCGTTAACAAGATGGCCAGCTATCAGGAGCGGGGGCGGTTGGAGGAGAGCCTGCGCATGCTGGAGAAGGGGCGGCTCGATGTGGTGGTGGTCGATATCAATATCCTGCGCTATCTGCAGCGAAAAGGGGTGGTGGGAGAGGACGTGGCGGTGCACTTTCTCTTTCCCACCCTGCACTTACGGCTCCTGTTCAGAGGCAGGGGAGACAGAGACTCATTCAATGAAGGGCTGCAGCGCCTGAGAGCCGGCGGTGGTTACTATCGACTGCAGGAGCACTATCTCGGTCAGTGAGGGGCGAGAAAAACAGAGGGTGGCGTTAGAGCCACCCTTTGCGTTTGAAGAAGAAGTAGGTACCAAAGGCCGACATCAGCATCAGGCCGATCGACATGGGGTAGCCATACCCCATGGCCAGCTCAGGCATATGGGCGAAGTTCATCCCGTAGATGCTGGCGATCAGGGTGGGGGGCAGGAAGACCACGGCTGCCACCGAGAAGATCTTGATCACCTTGTTCTGCTCCAGATTGGTGACCCCCATGGCGGCCTCCAGCTGGAAGTTGATCTTGTCAAACAGGAACTGGGTGTGGGGCAGCAGGGACTCGACGTCGTGGAGCATCTCGTCGATCCACTTGTGCTGCTCGCCGCTCATGGTTTGACGCATGCTGCGTTTCAAGAAACGCAGGGCCCGGCGGGTATCGTGCAGGGAGAGACGGATCTGGCCGTTGGTCTCTTCCTGAGCGATCAACTCTTTGAGGATGGGGGTGAGCTGATCGGCTTCGAACACCTGATCGGCGGTCCCTTCCAACGTCTTGTAGCCATCTTCAATCAGATCTGAAAGATATTCGACCTTGAGGTTTTGCACCTCCAGCAGCACGTCGAGGGCATTCTCCACCTCGAGGCGCTCCTGACGCATATAGTGGCGCAGCAGGCGTACCAGCCCGATGTCATCTTCACGAATGCTGATGAGCAGGTTGTTACGCAAGGTAAAGGAGACGTGCACCCCCTTGGTGTCACGGCCGATGCGTTGGGGGAAGAGCGAGTGAATGTGCAGACCGTCGGTGTCCCAGTAGAAGCGAGCCGATGCCTCTATGTCATCGAGCTCCTCCTTGTCGGGGACCTCTTCGAGGAAGAGCCCGGTCAACCACTCCCGCTCCTCTTCATCGGGTTTATAGACATCCAGCCAGATGGTGTTGTCGGGCAGTATGTCCTGCGGCCCGAGGTTGTGGATGTCGAGTACCTGGTTGTTGAGGATGTAGGCGGTAATCATCTGGTCCCCCTTGATGCGGTTGGGTTTGCAGGGATGGTCACTCAGGTTTATGCGCGCCCGGAGGGACGACAGGAGAATGCAAGAAGACGCATAGGCCGAAAGAAAACCTGACTGCGGCGAACTATACAGAGGTACGCCGCGCTTGTCAGGGGCTATTCAGCGAATATTCAACGACTTTGCCAGAAAAGGCGTGAGGTCCGATCACATGTTGGGGTAGTTGGGTCCCGACCCCCCCTGCGGCGGCGTCCAGCTGATGTTCTGACTGGGATCCTTGATATCGCAGGTCTTGCAGTGAATGCAGTTGGCCGCATTGATCTGAAACGCGGGTTCGCCCGATTGCTCCACCACCTCGAACACCCCGGCGGGGCAGTAACGCTGAGCCGGCTCGGCCCAATTGGCCAGATTGACCCTGAGCGGAATAGAGGGATCGGCCAGCTTGAGATGGCAGGGCTGATCCTCATCGTGGCTGGTGTTGGCCAGATAGACAGAGGAGGGGCGATCGAAGCTGAGTTTGCCGTCCGGCTTGGGATAGACGATGGGCCGGCAGCGATCCTGATGCTTGAGGCGGCGATAGTCGGGTTCGCCGTCGCGAAGGTGCAGGGGCAGCCCCTTGGGGAAGAAGCGCTGCTCCAGCCAGTTGAATGCCCCTCCGAGCCAGGGGCCGAAACGGTGCAGCGCGGCGCCGAAGTGGCGGCTGCGGCGCAGGGATTGGCCGAGCCAGCTTTGGGCGAGGAGCCGATCGTAGTGAGCGAGATCCTCCCCGCGAGAGTCCAGGGCGCCGCTCAGTGCCTCGGCCGCCAGCATCCCCGACTTCATGGCGGTGTGGATCCCCTTGATGCGCGAGAAGTCGAGGGTGCCGGCATCGCATCCCAGCAGCAAGGCACCGGGCACGTGCATGCGGGGCAGGGCGTTCCATCCCCCCTTGGTGATGGCCCGAGCCCCATAGCTGACGCGCTCTCCCCCCTCCAGCACGGAGGCGATGAGTGGATGGTGCTTGAAGCGCTGGAACTCGTCGAAGGGGCTGAGCCAGGGATTCTGGTAGTTGAGATCGACGATGAGGCCGACCGCCACCTGATCCCCCTCCTGGTGATAGAGGAAGAAGCCACCGTGGCTCTCTTGGCCCAGTGGCCAACCGCTGCCGTGCAGCACGGTACCTGGACTGGTGCGCCCGGCAGGAAGCTGCCACAGCTCCTTGAAGCCGATGGCATAGTGCTGGGCCTGGCGCCCCTCGTTCAGGGAAAATTGCTCGATGAGGCGTTTGCCCAGATGGCCACGCGCGCCCTCGGCCAGCAGGGTGTAGCGGCCGAGCAGGGCCATTCCGGGCACATGATCTGCCTTGGGATGGCCCTCCTTGTCGAGTCCCAGATCCCCGGTCACTACCCCCTTGACCACCCCCTCCTCGATGATGAGATCGCTCGCGGCGAAGCCGGGATAGATCTCGACCCCGAGCGACTCGGCCTCTTTGGCGAGCCAGCGGCAGAGGTTGCCCAGGCTGATGATGCGGGCATCTTCATTGTGCATGGAGGGGGGGACGGCCCAGTGGGGCAGTCGCAGGCTTCGTTTGTCGCTTTGCAGCAGATGCACCTGATCGTCGCTCACCGCCACACCGAGTGGCGCCTCCTGCCAGCGTTCGGGGAAGAGCTCACGCAGGGCCCGGGTGTCGAGCAGGGCGCCCGAGAGCAGATGGGCCCCCACCTCAGAGCCCTTCTCCAGCAGGCAGACCGAGCAGTCGGGGGCCTGCTGTTTGAGGGCGATGGCGGCCGCAAGGCCAGCTGGGCCTGCTCCGACCACTACCACATCGAATTCCATTACGTCGCGTTCCATCTTGCCCCTGCTCCCGAGTTGTCATAGGTTAGTAAGTGAAGTTTACGTAAACGTAAACCTGAATTCAAAAGTTGGTCGAGTCTCTCATGCTGGTCGGGGCAGTTGCCGCTGGGGTGAGTCGACCTGTGTTTCTCTCTATCAAGGAGTGATCATGAAGCTGCTGGTCCCAATCAAGCGGGTCATCGATTACAACGTGAAGGTGCGCGTCAAGGGGGATGGCTCCGACGTGGACCTTGCCAACGTTAAAATGGGGATCAACCCCTTCTGTGAGATCGCCGTGGAAGAGGCGGTGCGCCTGCGTGAGCAGGGCATCGCCCAGGAAGTGGTGGTGGTGACCCTGGGGCCGGAGACGGCGGCCGAGCAGTTGCGCCATGCGCTGGCGCTGGGGGCCGATCGGGCACTGCACTATGTCACCGACGAGCGACGGCAACCGCTGGCGGTGGCACGCGCTCTGGCTAAGGTGTGTGAGGCCGAGCAGCCGGATCTGGTGCTGCTCGGCAAGCAGTCTATCGACAGCGACAACGGTCAGGTGCCGGCCATGCTGGGCACCCTGCTGGAGTGGCCGGTGGCGCTCTATGCCTCAGCCCTCAAACCCGAGGGGGGGGAGCTGATGGTCACCCGTGAGGTAGACGGTGGTCTCGAGACGGTGACCCTGGGCCTGCCTGCCGTGGTGAGCGTGGATCTGCGCCTCAACGAGCCGCGTTTTGCCTCACTGCCCAACATCATGAAGGCCAAGCGCAAGCCCCTCGAGAGCCAGCCATGGTCGGCCCTGGGAGTGAGCGGTGAAAGCGCCATCGTTCCCCTCGGCGTGACCCCGCCGCCTCAGCGCAGCGGCGGAACCCTGGTCGGCTCGGTCGATGAGCTGCTGATCAAACTCAAACAAGAGGCCAAGGTGATCCCATGAAGGTACTGATTATTGGCGAACAGGATCAGGGGCGTCTCGCTCCCTCGGTACCGCGACTGGTGGCCGCCGCCGGGCTCTGTGGCGGCAGCTGTGACCTGTTGCTGCTGGGAGAGGGGGCCGAGAAGGCCGCATCGAGCGCGGCCGAACTGGCCGGGGTGAGCGCCGTGAAGGTGGCCGCCGGGCTGCCCCAGAGCGCCCTGCTTGGCATCGATAAGGCCTTGCTCCCCTTGGTGGCGGAGTATGAGATCTGCCTGATGGCCGCCGGTACCCTGGGGCGGGATCTCGTCCCAAGGCTCGCCGCCCGACTCGGCGTCGAGCCGCTGAGCGATGTGACCGGTGTCGAGGATGGGGAGACCTTCGTGCGACCCATCTATGCGGGCAATGCAGTGGCGCGCCTGCGCCTGACCTCACGCCATCGTCTCATGACGGTGCGCCCCACCGCCTTTGCGCCGATGGGCAGCCAGCCGGCCGCCCCGATTGAGCGCCTGGATCTCGAACCCGCCGCGGCGCGAGCCCGCATCACGGGCCGTGAGGCCAGCGTCTCGGCGCGCCCCGAGCTCACCGCCGCCCGGGTGGTGGTCTCGGGCGGGAGGGGGCTGGGCTCTCGTGAGCAGTTTGCCCTGATCGAAGCCCTGGCCGACAAGCTGGGGGCCGCCGTGGGGGCATCTCGCGCCGCAGTCGATGCCGGTTTTGTGGGCAACGATCTGCAGGTGGGCCAGACCGGCAAGGTCGTCGCCCCCGAGCTCTACATTGCGGTCGGGATCTCGGGTGCCATCCAGCATCTGGCCGGTATGAAGGAGTCCAGGGTCATCGTCGCCATCAACAAGGATCCGGAGGCCCCCATCTTCCAGATTGCCGACTATGGCCTGGTGGGGGATCTCTTCACCCTGCTCCCCGAGCTCACCGCCAAGTTGTGATGCGTACATGGGCGGGTCAGCTTCTGGCGACCCGCCCGTCTCTTTCTCTTTTGTGTGATCGCCCACGCAAAAAGCCTTTGCTCACCGCCGCCGGTTCGGTGTAAAAGCATGATTCTCATGGATCACGCCACGGAACTGTCATGAACCAAGCGATTTACAATTTCTGCGCCGGCCCGGCCATGCTGCCGGCTCCCGTTATGGCGCGCGCCCAGCGCGAATTTTGCAATTTTCAGGGGATAGGGGCCTCCGTGATGGAGCTCTCCCATCGCGGCAAGGAGTTCATGGCGGTGGCCGAGAAGGCCGAGCGGGATCTGCGCGATCTGCTGGCCGTGCCGGACAACTACAAGGTGCTCTTCATGCACGGGGGCGGCCGCGGCCAGTTTGCCGCCGTTCCCCTCAACCTGCTGGGGGGCGATAACCGCAAGGCTGACTACCTGCTGACCGGTGCCTGGTCCCAGGGCGCCCTCAAGGAGGGGCTCAAATACGGTGACCTACAGGGGCTGGGCGGCGCCGAGAAAGGGGAGGACGGGGTGACTCGCCTGCTGCCGACGCCGGCGTTTCGCCCGGATGCGGCCTATGTGCACTACTGTCCGAACGAAACCATCGAGGGCGTCGAGATGTTCGACATCCCCGAGACCGGCGACATCCCCCTGGTGGCGGATCTCTCCTCCACCATCCTATCGCGCCCCCTCGATGTGAGCCGTTTTGGCATCATCTATGCCGGCGCCCAGAAAAACATTGGCCCCTCCGGGCTGGCTATCGCCATAGTGCGTGATGATTTACTGGGCCAGGCGCGCGCCGACGTGCCCGCCATCCTCGACTATCGTCTCACCGCCGAGCACGCCTCCATGTTTAATACGCCGCCCACCTACGCCTGGTATCTGGCCGGCCTGGTGTTCGAGTGGCTCAAGGAGATCGGTGGGCTCGAGCAGATGGAGCGTCTCAACAAGGCCAAGGCCGAGCTGCTCTACGGTTATATCGACAGTGCTGATTTCTACCGCAATCGGGTCGACCCCGCCTGCCGCTCACGGATGAACGTGCCGTTCCAGCTCAAGAACCCCGAGCTCGATACCCGTTTCCTGGCCGAAGCCAAAGAGGAAGGGCTGCTCGCCCTCAAGGGTCACAAGCTGGTCGGGGGGATGCGGGCCAGCATCTACAACGCCATGCCCATCGAAGGGGTGCAGGCCTTGGTGGCGTTTATGGAGCGCTTTGCCAAGCAGCACGGCTAAGCGCCGGTCGCACGATGGCGCCGGGTCTCCCCCGGCGCCTTTTTTTATCCATTCAGGCAAGATCCTTGCCGATCCCTGCCCGGGCTGTTAACGTCCGAAGCAGGTCAAGTTTTATAGGTACCAGGAACAGGATGTCTATGAAGTCGTTATCCCTCGAGCCCATCACCCGGGTTGCCGGCACCGTCAATCTGCCCGGCTCCAAGAGTGTCTCTAACCGTGCCTTGCTGCTCGCCGCCCTGGCGCGTGGCACCACTCGTCTGACCAACCTGCTCGACAGCGATGACATCCATCACATGCTCGATGCCCTCACCCAGTTGGGGGTGCGCTATCAGCTCTCGGCCGACAAGACCGAGTGTACGGTGCACGGCCTGGGTCGCAGCTTCGCCGCCAGGGAGACGGTACGCCTCTTCCTCGGTAACGCCGGCACTGCCATGCGCCCCCTGTGCGCCGCCCTGTGCCTTGGCACCGGCGAATACTTGCTGACCGGTGAGCCACGCATGGAGGAGCGTCCCATCGGCCATCTGGTGGATGCCCTGCGCGAGGCGGGGGCCCATATTCAATACCTCAAGCGTGAGGGCTTCCCGCCCCTGGCCATCGACGCCAAGGGGTTGTGGGGGGGGGACGTGCACGTGGATGGGTCCGTCTCCAGCCAGTTCCTCACCGCCTTCCTGATGGCAGCGCCCATGGCGGCCGGCGATACCCGCATCCATATCAAGGGGGAGCTGGTCTCCAAGCCCTACATCGACATCACCTTGCACATCATGAAGCAGTTCGGCGTGGTGGTAGAGCACGACAACTACCAGCGTTTCTACATCAAGGGCAACCAGACTTACGTCAGTCCCGGCGATTTTCTGGTGGAGGGGGATGCCTCGAGCGCCTCTTACTTCCTCGCGGCCGGCGCCATCAAGGGCAAGGTGCGGGTCACCGGGATCGGCAAACACAGCATTCAGGGTGACATCCATTTTGCCGACGTGCTGGAGAAGATGGGGGCCCGCATCACCTGGGGTGACGACTTCATCGAGGCCGAGCAGGGTGAGTTGCAGGGCATCGACATGGACATGAACCATATTCCCGATGCGGCCATGACCATCGCCACCACGGCCCTGTTTGCCAAGGGACCGACCATCATCCGCAACATCTACAACTGGCGGGTGAAAGAGACCGATCGCCTGCACGCCATGGCCACCGAGCTGCGCAAGGTCGGGGCGCTGGTGGAGGAGGGGCAGGACTTTATTTGTGTCACCCCGGCCGAACACCTGCACCATGCGGCCATCGATACCTATAACGATCACCGTATCGCCATGTGCTTCTCGCTGGTGGCGCTTTCCGACACGCCGGTGACCATCAACGACCCGGGTTGTACCTCCAAGACCTTCCCGGACTACTTCGCCAAGCTGGCGTCCATCAGCCAGCGCGATTAATCCTCAGGCCCGTCTTTCGGCGGGCTTTTAGCATCCTTTCTGTAAGTTGCAATACCACAAAAACCACTTCTTTCATTTTTGATGTAATTTTCTATTTACACGCTGCCGTGTCGGGGCTAGATTGGAATTTCTCCGTTGTATGCAATCACGCAGGAAAGCCTTATGCAGCACCAGACCGACGACATTAGAATCAAGGAAATCAAAGAGTTACTGCCACCTGTCGCGGTGCTGGAGAAGTTTCCGGCCACCGAGACCGCCAGTCAGACCGTCTACGAGAGCCGTCAGGCCATTCATCGCATCCTGGCGGGTGACGATGATCGCCTGCTGGTGGTGATCGGCCCCTGCTCCATCCACGACCCGGTCGCCGCCGTCGAGTACGGTCAGCGCCTGCTGGCACTGCGCGAAGAGCTCAAAGGGGAGCTGGAGGTGGTGATGCGCGTCTACTTCGAGAAGCCGCGTACCACGGTCGGCTGGAAGGGGCTCATCAATGATCCCTACCTCGATGGCAGCTTCCGCATCAACGATGGCCTGCGGATCGGGCGCAAGTTGCTGCTCGATCTTAACGATCTCGGCATGCCGACCGCCTCCGAATTCCTCGACATGATCACCCCCCAGTACCTGGCGGATCTGATGAGCTGGGGGGCCATCGGTGCCCGGACCACAGAATCCCAGGTGCACCGTGAGCTGGCCTCTGGCCTCTCCTGCCCGGTGGGCTTTAAAAACGGCACAGACGGCACCATCAAGGTGGCCATCGATGCCATCGGCGCCGCCAGCGCACCGCACCATTTCCTGTCGGTGACCAAGTATGGGCACTCCGCCATCGTCTCTACCGCCGGTAATCCGGACTGCCACATCATACTGCGTGGCGGCCGCGAGCCGAACTACAGCGCCGCTCACGTGGCCGAGGTGTGCGGCGGGCTCGAGAAGGCGGGATTGCCGCCAAAGGTGATGGTGGACTTCAGTCACGCCAACAGCAGCAAACAGTTCAAGAACCAGATGCTGGTGGCCGAGGACGTGGCGGCTCAGATCGCCGGCGGCAGCCACGCCGTGTTCGGGGTCATGGTGGAGAGCCACCTGGTGGAGGGACGCCAGGATCTCAAAGAAGGATATGAGCTCACCGTCGGGCAGAGCATCACAGATGCCTGTATCGGTTGGGAGGATACCGAGACCCTGCTGCGCCGGCTGGCTGCGGCGATCCGCGCGCGCCGCGCCTAGTCGCGTCAGATCAAGAGGGCTGCCGGTGGCAGCCCTCTTTGTTATGCGGCGCCACGGGTGTAGGGTGGACTCAGACAGCCGTGAGGTGGAGCATGCGATCATGGTGGATAAGGCCAGACTGGCCCAGTGGCTGGCGACCTTGGGGATTCACCCCCAGGGGCGAGATCATCCACCCGTCTATACCTGTGAGCAGGCGACGGCCCTGATGGGGGATCTGCCGGGCATGCGGGTGAAAAATCTTTTGCTCACAGAGAGCCGCCGCGATCGCGTGATCCTCTTGATGGCCGAGGAGAGCACGTCCGTGGATCTCAAGCGCCTCGCCACTGCATTGGGCTGTCGGCGCCTCTCTTTCGCCTCGGCCGAGCTGCTCGAGCGTCACCTGGGGGTGAGCCCAGGCGCGGTCACGCCGCTGGCCCTGGTCAATGACGCCGAGCGGCAGGTGGAATTGGTGATGGAGCGCCGGGTGTGGGAGGCCGAGGCCCTTCAGTGTCACCCCCTGGTCAACACCACGACCTGGGTGCTACCCCAGGTGGCGTTGCAGCAACTGCTGGGTGCCCTCTCTCGCACCGTCGCCTTGGTCGAGCTCTAGCGTGCACACCAGAAAGCAGAGGGGCCCATTGGCCCCTCGTGCTTACTCGTCGTCCTCTTGCAGCAGCTGGCGACTCTGGCGGCGTACCGGCATAAAGCCGATCTCGTCGCCACCGGTATCGGCAGGCTTGCTCTTGGGAGCCGGTTTCGCGGCCTTGGCCGGCTTGGCGCTCTTGGGCGCGGCCGGTTTGGGGCCGGCTCCCTTGCCCTTGCGCGGCGGGTTTTGTACCGGCTTGCTGCCGGGCAGGGTCTGACGGGTCGGCTTGCCGCTTGGCTCGAAGCCCGGGATCTCCTCGCAGGTGAGTGACTCGCCAAGGAAACGCTCCAACGCCTTGAGCTGGGCCTGCTCCTCGGGGCAGACCAGCGAGAGGGCGACGCCACCACGGCCGGCACGGCCGGTACGGCCGACCCGGTGGATATAGTCCTCGGGGGATTGGGGCAGCTCGAAGTTCACCACGTGCTCGAGGCGATCGATGTCGAGGCCGCGTGCCGCCACGTCGGTGGCGACCAGCAGACGCACCTTGCCTTCACGAAAATCGGACAGGGCCTGGTTACGCACCCCCTGACTCTTCTCACCGTGGATGGCGATGGCGTCGTGGCCGTCGCTCTGCAGCTGGCGGGCCAGGCGATCGGCAATGTGGCGGGTGCGCACGAAGATAAGCCCCTGCTCCCACTGCTCTTCATTGATGAGGTGCGAGAGCAGCTCGCGCTTGCGCTCCCGGTCGACCCTGACGAGACGCTGGCGCACCTTCTCGGCCGTGGTGTTGGCGGGATCGACCTCGATGAGCTGGGGGTCCTTGAGCAGCTCGTCGGCCAGGCGTTTCACCTCGTCGTTGAAGGTGGCAGAGAAGAGCAGGGTCTGGCGCTCGCTCGGCAGGGTGCGCAGGATGCGCTCTATGTCCCGGATAAAGCCCATGTCCAGCATGCGATCTGCCTCGTCCAGCACCAGCACCTCGAGGCGCTCGAAGCTGAGGGCGCGCTGGGTCAGCAGATCCAGCACCCGACCCGGCGTGGCGATCAGCACATCAACCCCCTTCTTGAGGGCCTCGATATCCGGCTTGATGATCACGCCGCCATAGACGGTGAGGGGGCGCAGGGGGAGGTGACGGGCATAGTCGGTCACCTGCTGGCCTACCTGGGCGGCCAGTTCCCGCGTGGGGGTCAGGATGAGGGCCCGCACCGTGCGCTGACCGCGACCGTGGTTGTCGAGCAGCCGGTGCAGCAGGGGCAGGGCGAAGCCTGCCGTCTTGCCAGACCCGGTCTGCGCCCCACCCAGCACGTCCTTACCCGCCAGCACGGCGGGGATCGCCGCTTGCTGAATGGGGGTCGGGCTGGTGTAACCCAGCTCGTCGATGGCGCGCAGTAGATGAGGGGAAAGACCGAGTTCGTTGAAGGTCATGCAGACTCCGGGTTGGCAGGCCGGCACCCGGGTGCCGGCACATCACAGTTCAGGGGGGCGAACTATAGCAGAAGGCGAGAGAAGCCTCTACTCGCCCTGCGCCAGCAGGGTCTCGATATCGGGCACCAGACTCTCGGGCTTGGTGGTGGGGGCGTAGCGGGCCACCGGCTCCCCTTCGCGATCGAACAGAAACTTGGTGAAGTTCCACTTGACGGCTTCCAGCCCCAGCAGACCGGGGCAGCGCTGCTTGGCCCACTCGTAGAGGGGGTGGGCGTCGGGGCCATTCACGTCCCCTTTGGCCAGCAGGGGGAAGCTGACCGGGTAGGTGGTGGAGCAGAACTCGGCAATCTCTGCGGCGTCGCCAGGCTCCTGCTGACCGAACTGGTTGCAGGGAAAACCGAGCACCACCAGTCCCTTGTCACGGAAACGCTGCCACAGGGATTCGAGATCCCGGTATTGGGGGGTAAAGCCACAGTGGCTGGCCACGTTGACCAGCAGCACCACCTTGCCGTCCAGGCTCTCTACGGGGAAGGGGGTACCGTCGAGGGCGGTCAGTTCGAATTCGCTGATATGAGACATGAATCAACTCCCTTTTACATGACTAAACAAGCTGGTGAAGAGAAGAAGAATGGTTTGTCATCCTGTCTTGGGGACGCTGGAATGCGCACACCTCTCTCAATGGATTCGACATCTTGGATTTTCTTCCTCTCATGGATGCCATCGCCACCCGGGGTTGGGTAGTGGTGGATGATTTTCTCGAGCCGGCCATGGTGGCCGGATTGCGCGATGCGCTCCCCGAGACATGGCAGCCGGCAGGCATAGGCCGCGCCGCCCGGCATCAGACCAACAGCGAGGTGCGCCGCGACCAGATCCACTGGCTCGACGCCTCCGTCGCAGGGGTTGTGGCCGACTACCTGGGTATGATGGAGCAACTTCGCCTCTGTGCCAATCGAGAACTGATGTTGGGGCTCTTCGATTACGAGGCCCACTTCGCCCGCTATCGGGAGGGAGACTTCTATGGACGTCATCGGGACGCCTTCGCCGGGCGCTCCAATCGCCGTCTCACCACTGTCTGCTACCTCAATGAGGGGTGGCAGGAGGCCGACGGTGGCCTTTTACGGCTCTATGGGGATGACGAGCAGTTTCTGACGGACATCGCCCCCCGGGCGGGACGCCTGGTGGTCTTCCTCTCCGAGCCCTTCCCTCACGAGGTGTTGCCGGCCCGCGCCGAGCGTTTCAGCATCGCCGGCTGGTTTAGGGTCAACGGCCATGGCGCCGGACGGCTCGATCCCCCGCGCTAACCGCGTGGTCAATCGCGGGACTGTGGGCTGACAAGCCTTTGTCGACCTTGCTACACTGCCCCCCATCTTGCGCCGGTGGCCGATTGCAGCCCCCGGCCACTTCTCCCAAAGGGATCGCGAACGATGAAAAACATGCATGTATTGCTGCTGTGCGGTGGCGGTGGCGCCGAGCACCAAGTCTCCCTCGTCAGTGCCAATTATCTGGAGAGCAAGCTCACGGCCCTGCCCGGGGTCGAGGTGACCCGGGTCGAGATGCTTAAAGATCGCTGGATCTCCGCCGACGGTCGCGAGTGCAAACTGGGGCTCGATCGTCTGCTCTCTTTTGCCAGCGTGGCGCGTCCGGTCGACTTCGTGGTGCCCTGTATCCACGGCTATCCGGGTGAGACCGGCGATCTGCAATCCTTCCTCGAGCTGGCCGGCCTGCCCTATCTGGGATGCGGTGCCGAGGCGAGCAAGATCTGCTTTAACAAGATCACCACCAAGCTGTGGCTGACGGCCCTCGGCATCCCCAATACCCCCTATCGCTTCCTGACCGAAAACAGTGCCCAGAGCCTGGCCGAGGCCCGTGCGGCGCTGGCCGAGTGGGGAGCCCTCTTCGTCAAGGCCGCCTGTCAGGGCTCTTCGGTGGGTTGCTACAAGGTGACCGACGAGGCCTCCCTGGCCGCCGCCATCGACGGTGCCTTCGGCTACTCGGATCAGGTGTTGCTGGAGAAGGCCGTCAAGCCTCGCGAGCTGGAGGTGGCCGTCTACCAATATGGTGACGAGCTGGTTGCGACCGTGCCGGGGGAGATCTGCGCCCCGACCGATCACTTCTACACCTACGAGGAGAAGTACAGCAGTAGCAGCCATACCACCACCAGCCTGCGTGCCGAGGGGCTCAGTGAGCAGCAGATCGAGACCATCCGCACCTATGCGCTCAAGGCCTTCCGCCAGCTTGGCCTGACTCATCTCTCCCGGGTCGACTTCTTCCTGACCGAGGAGGGGGAGATCCTGCTCAACGAGATCAACACCTTCCCGGGCATGACCCCCATCTCCATGTTCCCCAAGATGCTGGAGCATCACGGACATGACGTGGGGCGTTTCCTCGAGCAGATCCTGGAGCAGGCCAGGAGCTGACCATAAAAAGGGCGCCATCGGCGCCCTTTTTCATTAACCCGCGTTGGCCACCATGGCCTTGAGCTGCTGGAAATACTGCTCATAGAGCACAGACGCCTCGCCCACGTCGGACTGGAAGTGCCCCTTCTGTTTGACCTCGTCGCCGGGGAAGATCATCGGATTGTCCCTGAACTCGGGCTTGAGCAGGGGCAGGGCATCCTTGACCGGGGTCGGGTAGCCGATCGCCTCGGCCACCTTGGCGGCCACGTCGGGGCGCATCAGGAAGTTGATTAGGGCGTGGGCCTCGCTCACGTGTTTGGCCTTGGCGGTGATGGTCAGGTTATCCATCCAGAGGATGGCTCCCTCGCTCGGCCAGGTATAAGTAATGCCGGGGTATTCCTTCTGGGCACCATACGCCGAGCCATTCCAGAGCATGCCGAGGTTCACCTCGCCGGCGATGTAGGGATCGGCCGGGTTGTCGGAGTTGAACGCCTTGACGTTGGGCATCAGCTGCTTCAGGTAGTCGAAGGCGGCCTTGATCTGGGCCGGATCCCGGGTATTGGGGTTGTAGCCAAGCTGCACCAGGGCGATGTGAAACACCTCGCGGGCGTCGTCCATCAGCAGCAGGCTCTCCTGCCACTCGGGGGCCCACAGCTGCTTCCAGCTGGTCACCGGCTTAAGGATGACGTCGCTGTTGCGGCCGATGCCGGTAGCCCCCCAGATGTAGGGGACCGAGTAGGTGTTGCCCGGATCGTATTCGTGGTTGAGCAGGGTCGGGTCCAGATGCTTGACGTTGGGAAGCTGTTTCTTGTCCAGAGGCTGGATCATCCCCTCCTTGGCCATCTTGGCCACGAAGTAGGTGCTCGGCACCACCACGTCATAGCCTTGCGGGTGGGTCTTGAGTTTGGCGTAGAGGGTCTCGTTGGATTCATAGGTGGAGTAGATCACCTTGATCCCGGTCTCTTTCTGGAATTGCTCGAGCAGGCCGTCGGGTACATATTCGGACCAGTTATAGAAGTAGACCACCTTCTCTTCGGCCAGCACCGGCTGGGTCACGAGAGTGGCCCCCAGCGCCAGGGCGGCGGCGAGGGGGGTCGCTTTTTTGAGTGCGCTGTGTGTCATCGCAAAACTCCTTGCGGGGTTTGGGGCCATGCAGGCCCGCTGTCAAAAAAGTCGCCCGTCCGGGCGACGGCTTATTTTCGGCGTAGTAACCACTGGGCGAGCAGCACCAGCGTCAGGGAGAAGCCGAGCATCAGGGTTGCCAGGGCGTTGACCTCGGGGGAGACCCCCACCTTGACCATGGAGTAGATCTTGAGGGGCAGGATCTCGTAGGCGGGTCCGGTGACAAAGGAGCTGATCACCACGTCGTCGAGCGACAGGGTAAACGCCAGCAGCCAGCCGGCGGCGATGGCGGGCATGGCCAGTGGCAGCAGAATGCGCCGCAAGATCACCCATTCGCCGGCGCCCAGATCGCGGGCCGCCTCCAGCATGCGCACATCGAACCCCACCAGGCGTGCATAGACGGTCACCACCACGAACGGCAGGCTGAAGGTGATATGGGCGATGAGCAGAGTCCAGAAGCCGAGCTTGACCCCGAGCAGCACAAACAGGGTGAGTAGGGAGATGGCCATGACGATGTCGGGGGACATCATCACCACAAACAGCAGGCCACTCACATAGGGTTTGCCGCGAAAGCGATAGCGAAACAGGGCCACGGCGGTGAGGGTGCCGATGATCACCGCGGCGCTGGCCGAGACGGCGGCGATGGCCATGGAGTGCTGGGCCGCCTGCATCAGGCTGGCGTTACCTATCAACTTCGCGTACCACTGCCAGGTGAAGCCGCGCCAGTCGATCCCGTATTTGGAGAGATTAAAGGAGTTGCCGATCAGCACCAGGATCGGGATATAGAGATAGGCAAAAATCAGGGCGAGATAGCCGCCCTTGAACAGGCGCATCATGCCAGCCCCTCCTGCTTGCTAAGCAACTTGCCGGCGCGCCAGTAACACCAGAGCAGCAGTCCCATCAAGAGGGTCAGTGTGACGCTGGTGGCGGCACCGAAAGGCCAGTCACGGGTGTGGAGAAACGCCGTCTTGATGACATTCCCGATGAGCAGGTGTTTGGCGCCACCGAGCAGATCGGAGACATAGAACATCCCCATGGCGGGCAGGAACACCAGCAGGCAGCCGGCGACTATGCCCGGCAGGGTCAGGGGCAGCACCACGTGCCGGAAGCGCTGCCAGCCGTTGGCACCGAGATCCCGGGCCGCCTCGAGCAGGCGCAGATCCAGCTTCTCCATGGCCGAGTAGAGAGGCAGGATCATGAAGGGGAGCAGCACATAGACCAGACCGATGATGACGGCGAACTCGGTGTACATCATCTGCAGTGGTCGCTCGATGAGGCCGAGATCGAGCAGTAGAGCGTTGATAAGCCCCCGGGTGCTCATCAGTACCTTGAGCGAGTAAGTACGGATGAGGGAGTTGGTCCAAAACGGTACCACCACCAGAAACAGCAGCAGGGGCCGCCAGCGCCCGGGCAAGCGCGAGACAATCCAGGCAAACGGATAAGCCAGCAGCAGGCAGCAGAGGGTGGCGACCATGGCCAGCCACAGGGAGTGGAGGATCACCTGCCAGTAGAGGGGGTCGATTAGTCTTAGGTAGTTGCCGAGGGTGAAGAGGGGGGCAATCATCTGGCTCTCGTCCCGGGTGAGCAGACTCACCGCCAGGATCATCAGGTTGGGAAAGAGCACGAACAGGGTGAGCCAGCCCAAAATGAGGGCGATCGCCAGATTGCGAAAGCCGTGGTGAGCAAAGCGCTTGTGCGAGAGATCAGTGCGGCTCATAGGGCAGTACCACCTCCCAGCTGTCGACCCAGTGAATGGCGACCCCTTGACCGAGACGGTAGTCAAAGTCAGGGTCATCCTCGTCGAAGAACTCCGAGACCAGTATGCGCTTGCCCGAATCGAGCTCGACCACCGAGTCCAGGGTCGCTCCCTTGTAGTTGCGATCCAGGATCTTGCCGGGCAGGCCGTCGGCGCGCTCGCCGGAGTCATCCATGCGCAGATCTTCCGGTCGCAGCAGCACCAGCACCCGTTGACCCGGTTTGAAGGGGAGGGCGGTGTGGATACGGCAGTCGCGTCCCTCGACCCGGGCCAGCCAGACATCCCCCTCCTGATGGGCGATGAGCTCCCCCTCCATCACGTTGATCTCGCCGATGAAGCGGGCGACGAAGAGGTTCGCCGGGGTTTCATAGATGTCGCGCGGGGTGCCGCTTTGGACTATGCGTCCGCCGTCCATCACCACGATGCGATCGGACATGGAGAGGGCCTCCTCCTGATCGTGGGTCACGAAGACGAAGGTGATGCCGAGGCGCCGCTGCAGCGCCTTGAGCTCGCTCTGCATCTGCTTGCGCAACTTGTAGTCGAGGGCCGAGAGGGATTCGTCGAGCAGCAATACCCGTGGGCGGTTGACCACGGCCCGGGCGATGGCAACCCGCTGCTGCTGCCCGCCGGAGAGTTGATCGGGCTTGCGATCGGCCAGTTCGCCAAGCTGCACCATGGCCAGCGCCTCGGTGACCCGCTCGTGGGTCTGCGCCTTGTCGATGCCCTGCATCTGCAGGCCGAAGGCGACGTTGTCGAACACCGTCATGTGCGGGAAGAGCGCATAGCTCTGGAAGACGGTGTTGATGTGTCTCTGCTCGGCCGGGATCTCCGTGATGTCATCATCACCCAGCAGAATGCGCCCCGCATCGACCGACTCGAGTCCGGCGAGCATCCTGAGCACTGTCGTTTTGCCGCATCCGGAAGGACCGAGCAGCGTGAGAAACTCGCCGTCCATGATCGCCAGATCCAAGCCTTCAATGACGGGTTTGCCGCCATACCCCTTGCTGATCCCCGTCAGCGAAACGATAGTCCTGGTGTTGTTAGTCATCTAAGCAGTCTCACCCCAGCCGGTGGCCATCAATGGAAAAGAAGCGCGCATTTTAGGGTTCCAACCCTTGAAATTAAAGCCTTTTCCCCTGCTGGGAGCACATTGTGCCACCCTGGTGTGGCGAAAAAGCTGACCCCGGCAACATTCAGGCTATAATGCGTCGCTCGGCCGTCATGCCTGTCAGTTGGATAATCACGTGAGTAACAGAATTCGTATCGGGGGCGATCTGGAGCGCTCCCTGAACCAGGGCTATCGCCTGGATATCAAAGGGATCTTGCAGGAGGGGTGGACGCAGACCCGCGCCAACGGTTTTGGACTCCTGCTGGCCATCGCCGGCGTCGTCGCCATCTGGCTGCTGTTGACCCAGACCATGGTGGCCCCCCATTTGACGGAGGAGGACGATCCTGGCTTGACCCTGCTGCTGAGCCTGCTCATCACCGTGCTGATCTCCCCTATGACGTCTGCCCTCGACATGCTTGGCGTGCAGCAATCGCTCGGGGTTCGCGCCCGGGCCGGTCAGGTGTTTGATTTTTTCAGGCACTTTGTGCGCCTCGGCTCTCTCTCCCTGCTCTCGACCCTGTGCACCAGCCTCTTTGGTCCTCTTTTTGCCGCCGTGGGCCTGCCGGTGATGCTGGCGCTGGTGCCCTCTACCCTGATCGGCATGGGGCTGCTGTTTAGCGTTCCCCTGATGCTGGAGCGAGGCGTCTCCCCCCCGCAGGCGATCCTGCTCTCCCTGCGCCTGTTCTTGCGCGGTCTACCCACTCTGCTGCTACTCCATGGCGTCATGCTCCTGCTCTTCTTCCTGGCTCTCATCCCGATGGGGCTGGGACTGCTCTGGGTAGCGCCGCTCTATTACAACGTCAAGGGGATCCTCTATCGGGATCTCTGCGGCATCGGGGTTGAGGTGACTGAAAAGCCTGCCTCCCCGGATCATTTCAACGCATAAGGAGGGACGATGAAGTCACCATGGATCGGGTTGTTGTTGCTGGCGGGCAGTGTCAGTGCCGTCCCCCTGGAGCTCGGTTACAGCGAGTTTTATAGCCAGATGAAGACCTTCGCCAAGGGCGAGTTTGGGATGGCGCGCCTCGGTTTCTATCTGACCGAGCCCCAGAGTGGTCGGCGCTGCCTCATTCGCAGCGCCAGCGTCGAAACCCTAGATCGGCATGAGCCGGCGACCGTCACCGCCGACGGGGAGCTGCGCCTGCTCTTCGATCCGGATCTCAATCTCGACAAGGCCAAGGTAGTGCTGGATATGATAGGCGAGGGGAGTGGCTGCAACATGTCGGTGCAGGTGATGGCAGATCTGCCCTCCGGTGAGGTGACGGTTGGCGATCTCGATGCGGCTCGGCAGGACATGCAGCGCCTGCTCGACAAGATGGCCGGCATGATAGGCAAACACTTCCTGCCACCGATGCGAGGGGTACACCTGGAGATGGCGCAGCCAGACGGTCGGGTTGCACTCATCGCCAAGCAGGGCGAACGCCAGCTCGTGTGGCAGAAGGGGCGCCTGGCCATCGATGATGAGACCCTCAAGGGGTCGACGCAGGATCGCCTCGCCTTTGACACGCCCCCCCTGAGAGTGACCCCCTGGCTTGGCCAATGAGCCGACAACCCATGAAAAAGGAGCCGTAGCGGCTCCTTTTTTTCACGCCAAGAGGGCTTAGCGCACCTCGATGACGTCCAGCATCTCCATCCCCTCGATGTCGAGCAGGGGGGAGGCGGGCAGCTCGGGCGGATCGAAGGCCTTGTCGCCCCCGTCGATGATGCCGGAGTCACGGTTAATGTTCTTGAAATCGAACAGCTTGTGATCGAGCAGATGGCTCGGGATAACATCCTGGATGGCGGTAAACATGGTCTCGAGACGGCCAGGGAAGCGGCGATCCCACTCCTGCATCATCTGTTTGATCGCCTTGCGTTGCAGGTTCTCTTGAGAGCCACACAGGTTGCAGGGGATGATGGGGAAGGCCTTGATCTCGGCGTAGCGAACCAGATCCTTCTCCTTGCAATAGGCCAGCGGGCGGATCACCACGTTCTTGCCGTCGTCACTCACCAGCTTGGGCGGCATGGATTTGAGCTTGCCGCCGTAGAACATGTTGAGGAACAGGGTCTCGAGGATGTCGTCGCGGTGGTGGCCCAACGCGATTTTGGTGCAGCCGAGCTCCTGGGCGGTGCGGTAGAGAATGCCGCGGCGCAGACGGGAGCAGAGGGAGCAGGTGGTCTTGCCCTCGGGGATCTTGTCCTTGACGATGGAGTAGGTGTCTTCCTGAACGATCTTGTACTCGATGCCGAGGGTATTGAGGTACTCGGGCAGCACATGCTCGGGGAAGCCGGGCTGTTTCTGGTCCAGGTTGACCGCCACCAGATCGAAGTGGATGGGGGCGCTCTGCTGCAGGTTCATCAGGATGTCGAGCATGCCGAAGCTGTCCTTACCACCGGAGAGGCACACCATGACCCGATCGCCCTCTTCAATCATGTTGAAGTCGGCGATGGCCTGACCCACGTTGCGGCGCAGGCGTTTTTGCAGCTTGTTAAAGTTGTACTTCTCTTTGGCGTTGAGCTCTTCTTGCATGACATCAAAAACCCGGGACAAAAACAGGCGGGTATTATAGCCGTGTCCCGGGTCAGGGCAAGTTAACCCTTGCGCCGCGCGTCGACCGGGCAGACGTAGCCGTCGGGTTTGAGGATCAGCATGTCGCAATCGAGCTGATCGACCACCTGCTCGGCCGTGTTCCCGAGCAGTGCCGCCGAGAGGCCGGTGCGTCCGACGCAGCCCATGATCATCAGGGTGGCGTTGAGCCGGTTGGCCATCTCGGGCAGCACCTCTTCGGGCAGGCCCTCTTCAACACGGGTCCAGGCTTCGTTGATACCATAGCGCTCGGCATGCTGGCGCAACAACTTCTCATGGTGTTGGCGAATGGCATCGTTATAGGCCTTGGGATCGAACTCGGGGAGCTCGATGGCGATATTGACCGGGGTGCCGGGATAGGTGTTGACCAGATAGAGGCTGGCATCGAGTAATTCGGCGACCTCGAGTGCCTCAGCGGTGATGCGATCGTTGAGGTTGCGCTGATCTTCGTCATCGCTAGAGCAGTTGATGGCGGCCAGTATGTTGCCACCGCGTACCCAGTGCTCCCCCTTGACCAGCAGGATGGGGCAGGGGCATTTACGCAGCAGATGCCAATCGGTTGGCGTAAAGATGAAGGTTTGCAGAAAACTGTGTCTATGGGTGGCTTTGACCACCAGATCGTGTCCTCCGGTCAGCACCTCTTGCAATATGCTCTCGAAGGGGCGGCTGTGCCAGACTACCTTGACCACTATCTTGAGTCCCTCGGCGCGATAGGGCTCCAGCAACTTTTCCAGCCAGTCACTGCGCTGGGCGATCACCCCTTCCTGCATCTCTTTGCGTTCATCGGCCGAGAGCATGGAGGTCATCTCATACGAGAAGTCGTAGATGGGCAGCAGCAGTGTCAGCTCGGCCTCTTTCTCTAGGCGGGCCACCCGCACGGCGCGATCCAGGGCAACTTGCTGCTCCAGCTCAGGATTTACGACTACCAGGATCTTGCGGTACTTGTCCATTTTCCCTCCTTGGCCCAGTCAGATGAGGCCATGACATCATTACCTTGCTACCTACAAGGTTAGATCAGACGGGAGGGAAAGGACGTGGGCCGGATCACCCTTTGGGATGCATTCCGGCCCAAAATGGATTAGCCGCAGTTGGGCTTGGCGTTGCCGCCCATGACGGCGAGTGCGGCTTGATCGAGGACGGTGATGTACTTGCCCTTGACGCTAATGAGGCCGGTCTTCTGGAAGCGGCCCAGCAGTCGGCTGATGGTCTCTACTGTGAGACCGAGGTAGTTACCGATATCGCCACGGGTCATGGAGAGGCGGAACTCCTTGGCAGAGAAACCACGTTCGGAGAAGCGCTCGGAGAGGCCGTAGAGGAAGGCCGCCAGGCGCTCCTCGGCATTCTTCTTGGAAAGCAGCAGGATCATCTCCTGATCGCCCATGATCTCGGTACTCATCAGGCGCATGATCTGCTGGCGCAGCTTGGGCATCTTGCCTGAGAGCTCGTCGAGTATATCGTAGGGGATTTCGCAGACCATGGAGGTTTCCAGCGCCTGGGCGAAGGAGGGGTGGTTCTGCTTGCTGATGGCATCGAAACCCACCAGATCGCCAGCCAGATGGAAGGCCGTGATCTGCTCGTCACCTTGCTCTGTGATGGTGTAAGACTTGATGGTTCCGGAACGGATGGCGTAGAGAGACTTGAGTTCATCGCCCGCTTTGAACAGCTCTTCGCCCTTCTGAATCGGCTTCTTGCGTTCGATGATGCTGTCAAGCTGATCCAGTTCACTCTCGTTGAGAGTAAAGGGAATACAGAGCTGACTGATACTGCAATCCTGGCAGTGAATGGCGCAACCACCACTCTGTATGCGTCTACCCGCTTTCTTTTCCGGAATCATAAGGCGCTTCGAAAGAATTGATTTATGTCAAAGAGTTTACCACTAACTACCGCCAGTTGGATAGAGTCTCAAAGTAGCCTGATGGCGACCCAGAGCGTATGTCCGCCGAGCAGCAGCATCAGTAACCCCCCCGCCAGACGCAGTTCGCGTCGGGCCAGCCAGTAACGTAGACGATCTGCCAATCCCCCCAGGGCAAACAGGGTCGGCAGGGTGCCAAGACCAAAGCTGAGCATCAGCAAGGCTCCTGCGCCAGCACCGCCAGAGGCGGCACTCCAGGTCAGTATGGAGTAGACCATGCCGCACGGTAGCCAACCCCAGATCATGCCGAAGGGGAGCGCGGCCAGAGGGCGCCGCAGAGGCAGGCAGCGCTGGGCCAGAGGGCGCAGATGCGACCACAGCCTGGCCCCCAGCTGCTCGATGCGCAGCACCCCTTGCCACCAACCGGCCAGATAGAGGCCAACGGCCAGCATCATGATTCCGGCAGCCAGTTGGAGCCAGACCAGGGCGTGTTTGCCTTGACCAATCTCGACGGCGGAGGCAAACACCCCGCCCACCAGGGCGCCGGCCAGCATGTAGCTCAGGATGCGTCCGAGGTTGTAGCAGAGCAGGTAGGCGAGGCGGCCGAGGGGATGCTGATGGGTGGCGGGAATCGCCATGGAGAGGGCGGCAGAGACACCACCGCACATGGCAAAGCAGTGGCTGCTGGCCGCCAGTCCCATCAGCAGGGCTCCCAACAGATCAAGGTTGGCGGTCATGCTCACTCTTGTGCTCTGGGGTGTGTTCGTCGAACAGGATGCTGGAGCCTTGCCGGTCGAGATCCTCGAACTGCTCGGAGCGGATCGCCCAGAAGAAGACCAGGGCGGCGATGACGACGAACAGGATGGCGATGGGGATCAGCACGAAGATGATGTTCATAGCTTGTTGAGCCTCATGGAGTTGCTCACCACGATGAGAGAGCTCAGTGACATGCCGGCCGCCGCCAGGTAGGGGGGCAACCAACCGCTGGCCGCCAGTGGCAGCACCAGCAGATTGTACCCCAGCGACCAGGCAAAGTTCTGCCGTATGATGCGCCGGGTGTGGCGCGCGAGGCGTCGAGCCTCAAGCAGTTTGCACAGGTCGTCGCCGAGCAGGATGGCATCGGCGCTGTTCTTGGCCAGATCCGTCCCGCCAGCCATGGCGAAGGAGGCGTGAGCGCCGGCCAGCACGGGGGCATCGTTGACCCCATCGCCGACCATGATGCTGATATCTCCCTTTGCCTCATGCTCCTTGAGGTAGGCGAGCTTGCCATCCGGGGTGACCCCCTTGACCAGTTCATCGATGCCGAGGTCGGCGGCGACGCGCTCGGCCTGGGCCGAGCTGTCACCGGTCAGCATAGTGACGGCGAGGCCTGCCTGTTGCAGGGCGCGGACGAGGGAGGGGGCATCGGGGCGCAGGGTATCGTCCAGCTCGAAGCGGGCCACCAGTAACCCCTCCTCCTCGAGCCATACGGTCAGTCCCTGCTCGAAGCTGGTGGGGGCCTTGAGCCAATGGGCGCTGCCGAGCCGATAGTGCTTGCCGCCTATGGTTCCCGCCACCCCACAGCCGATCTCCAGTCGATAATCGCTCAAGGGGAGCAGTATTTCATCCAGGCGAAACGCGCGGGCAATGGGGTGCTCGGAGCGTGACTCCAGGGTGGCAGCCACCCGGTGCAGGTAGTGACCATCCTGGCCTTCCATGGCTTGAATCCGCTTGAGACGGATCTCGCCGGTGGTGAGGGTGCCGGTCTTGTCGAGCACCACCCGGTTGGCCTGCGTCAGCACATCGAGCACATGGCCACGGCGCAGCAGAATGCCGCTTCGGGTGAGCCGTGCCGTGGCCGACGTGAGCGCCGTGGGGGTGGCGAGCGAGAGGGCGCAGGGGCAGGTGGCGACCAGCACCGAGAGGGTGATCCAGAAGGCCTTCTCGGGGGCATGGAAGTGCCAGAAGAGCCAGACGGCGGCGGCGATCAGCAGCAGCACCAGAATAAAGTAGCGGGAGATGATGTCCGCCATCAGGGCCAGTGCGGGCTTTTCGTCGAGGGCGCTGTCTTGCAGGCGCATGATCTGGGCGATGCGCGATTCGCTCATCTGATGGGATACCCGCAGCAACAGGGGGCTGTCACTATTGATGGTGCCGGCGAAGACCTGATCGCCCACCTGACGCACCTCGGGAATGGGCTCACCCGTGAGCATGGATTCGTCGATGCTGGCCCGCCCCTCGAGGATGATGCCGTCGGCGGGGAGGGTGGTGCCAGCCAGCACACGGATACGATCGCCAACCTTCAGGGTCTTGGCGACCACCTGGCGTTCCCCCTGTGCATCGACCAGGGTGGCCATCACCGGGATCATGCGGGCCAGGTTGGAACTCGACTCCGAGGCCTTGCGTCGGGCCCGCAGCTCGAGCAGACGGCCGAGCAACAGGAAGAAGACAAACATGGTGATGGAGTCGTAATAGACCTCACCCGTGTTGAAGACGGTGGCCCAGATAGAGGCGACAAAGGCGCCGATCAGCGCCAGTGAGACAGAGACGTCCATCGACAGATGGCCCTGACGCAGGCTGCGCCAGGCATTCACATAGAAGGGCTGGGCCGAGTAGAGCATGATAGGGGTGGAGAGCAGCAGGCTGATCCACTGGAAGTAGACGATGAACTCCTGCTCCACACTGATAAACAGATCCATGTAGAGGGCGACCGAGCACATCATCACCTGCATCGAGCCCAAGCCAGCCAGGCCCATGCGGTAGAGATAGCTCTTCACCTCCTTGGCGTAGAGCGCTTCCTGGCTGTGGGTCTGAAACGGGTAGGCGCGATAGCCCACCGCCGCAAAGCCTTTGAGCAGATCGCTTAAGGAGAGTTGTTCGGGATCCCAACGCACCTTGGCCCTGTGGGTGGTGGTATTGACGTTGATATAGCGCAGGCCAGGCAGGGTGAAGAGATGACGCTCGATGAGCCAGGCACAAGCGGCGCAGGTGAGCCCTTCTACGGTAAGCTGGATCTCTCGCTCTGTCCCCTGCTCGGTGACAAACTCCTGCTGTACCTCGGCCAGGTCATAGTTGGCCATGGCCGTCAGCTCTTCCGGTACCAGATCCCCTTTGGCACCAGGGGCTGTGCGGTGTTCGTAGTAACTGGCGAGGCCGCTGCCGAGTATGGTCTCGGCCACTGCCTGACAACCGGGGCAGCAGAAGGGTTGCCGGATCCCCTTTATCTCGAGGGCATAGTCCGCGGTGCCGAGGGGCTCACCGCAATGAAAGCAGCCACTCATCTCAACGCCCCTTGGGGTCGAGCACCTGCCCCTGTGGCAGCGGCAGGCGAACCGTTTCCTGCAGGCGCCACTCATGGTTAAAGGCATCGAGGCGTACCTGCCACTTGCCGGTGATAGGCGCATCGAGTACCAGACGATAGGTGCCGCTGGCATCGGCCGTCAGCAGGTGTTCGCTGTCGTGACCGGACAGGGTCGGGTGGAACAGAGAGAGAAAGAGTGCCTGGTTGGGGAGGATATCCCCTGTGAGTTTACGGACCGTGATGGTGTTGCCCTCGACGCGTAAATCGAAGGTGAGGCCGAGGGCCTCGGCACGGTGAAACTTACTGAGATCCTGATTGATCTCTTTACCTTGTTTGTAATAGTCCTCGGCCACCAGATTGACCCCCCCTCGACTGGCGATGATGGCTGTATAGACGCTGGCGACGACGGCACAGAGGGGAAGTGCGATGAGAAACCAGGGCCAGAACTGACGATACCAGGGTTGGGACATGATGCTACTACCGTGAAACGAATGGTTAACTAAGGGGGTTAAAAAGACCAACACAAGATAACAAAAAGCCTCGAAGAGTCGAGGCTTTTTGCTGATTACTCAAAGCGTTGTCACGCTTTAATTCTGATGGGAGAGGCTGTAGACATAAGAGGCCAACAGGTGAACCTTGTCTTCGCCCAACACATCTTTCCATGCCGGCATCACGCCCTGGCGACCATGGGTAATGGTCTCCTCGACGGTCTGACGCGAGCCACCGTAGAGCCAGGTGGTGTTGGTCAGATCGGGGGCACCGAAGGCCTCGCCGCCCTTACCCTCTGGACCATGACAGGCAGCACAGATGGCGAAGCGGGTCTGTCCCTTGCGGGCCAGCACCGGATCCACGGTACGGCCGGAGAGGCTCAGTACATAGGCCGCGACCTCCTTGACCCCATCCTTGCCCAGAGTTTCACCCCAGGCAGCCATGACGGCGTGACGACCGTTCATGATGGTGGTCTTGATTTGGTCCGGCTTGCCGCCCCATTGCCATTCACCGTCGGTCAGGTTGGGGAAGCCCTTGCCGCCGCGCGCATCTGAGCCGTGGCACTGGGCGCAGTTCTGCAGGAACAGACGTTGACCCACCTTGAGCGCCTCGGGATCCTTGGCGATCTCTTCGATGGCCTTATAGGTCTTGCCATCAGCGGTGTAGGTCAGTTCGCGGAACTTGGCGCCGAAGAGCTCGTCGGCCTTGGCATGCTCGCGGTCATACTGCACCGCCAGTCCCTGCTCCTGTGCCGAGGCAGTGGCCGCCTTGGACTCGGCCAGGGAGCGGACATCCTGGTTGGAACTCTGCCAGCCCAGCAGACCCTTCCAGTTACCCAGACCCGGGTAGGAGGCCAGGTAGATCAGGCCGAAGACGATCATGATGATGAAGAGATAGGTCCACCACTTGGGCAGCGGATTGTTGATCTCTTCGATGCCGTCGAAGGCGTGGCCCATGGGCTGACCCTCTTCGACCCCCATCTTGTCCTTCAGGCACCACCAGAGCAGGGCAAAGCAGCCCGCTATGGTCCCCAACGTGATGACGGTGACAAAAATACTCAACAGAGTGCTCATTATTGCTTCGCTCCTGCGTTCTTGTTATCGGCACTGTTTTGCTCGTCGGCAAAGATCAGGTTGGCGGCCTCGTCAAAGGCGGCCTTGCGGCGCTTGCTATAGGCCCACACGGCGATGCCGATCATGATGGCCATCAGCAGCAGGGTATAGAGTCCGCGAAAGGTGCCGTAATCCATATCCAATGTTCCTTATTTGAGGGCAGTGCCGATAGATTGCAGATAGGCAACCAGGGCATCGAGCTCGGTCTTGCCTTTCACTGCATCCTTGGCCCCGGCAATATCGGCATCCGTGTAGGGGACACCGAAGTGATCCCTGAACAGAGCCAGCTTCTTGCCGGTCAGGTCGCCGTCGATCTCGTTGTTGGCCAGCCAGGGGAAGGCGGGCATGTTGGACTCGGGGACCACGGAGCGCGGATCGATGAGGTGGGCACGGTGCCAGTCATCGGAGTAACGGGCGCCGACGCGGGCCAGATCCGGTCCGGTACGCTTGGAGCCCCACAGGAAGGGGTGCTCCCAGACGCTCTCACCGGCGACCGAATAGTGGCCATAACGCTCGGTCTCGGCACGGAACGGGCGGATCATCTGGCTGTGACAGACGTTGCACCCTTCGCGAATATAGATATCGCGACCTTCCATCTGCAGGGCGGTATAGGGCTTGAGGCCATCGACCGGCTCAGTGGTCTGCTTCTGGAAGAAGAGCGGGGTGATCTCGACCAGGCCACCCAGACTGATGGCGAAGACGATACCCAGCGCCAGCAGGGGGACGTTCTTTTCAAATATTTCGTGACGGTTATTGTTGCTCATGGATTACCTCTTCAAATCAGGCCGGCTGGGCGACGGGTTCCAGGGAGCCCTTGGGCGCAGTGATGGTGCGATAGGCGTTGTACGCCATCAGCAACATGCCGAGCACAAAGAAGCAACCACCCAGGAAGCGGACGAAGTAGAAGGGGTAGGAGGCCTGCAGGGCTTCCACGAAGCTGTAGGTCAGGGTGCCGTCATCGTTGACCGCACGCCACATCAGACCCTGCATCACACCCGAAATCCACATGGAGACGATGTAGAGCACTGTGCCCACGGTCGCCAGCCAGAAGTGGGTGTTGATGAGGCTCACGCTATACATGCGACCCTGACCGAACAGGTTCGGGATCAGGTGGTAGACGGAACCGATAGAGACCATGGCAACCCAGCCCAGTGCACCGGAGTGAACGTGACCTATGGTCCAGTCGGTGTAGTGGGAGAGCGCGTTAACGGTTTTGATCGACATCATGGGGCCTTCGAAGGTGGACATACCGTAGAAGGAGAGAGAGACGATCAGGAAGCGCAGGATCGGGTCATAGCGCAGCTTGTGCCAGGCACCCGACAGGGTCATGATGCCGTTGATCATGCCACCCCAGGAGGGGACAAACAGGATGAGCGACATGACCATGCCAAGGGACTGTGCCCAGTCCGGCAGCGCCGTGTAGTGCAGATGGTGCGGACCTGCCCAGATGTAGAGGGAGATCAGCGCCCAGAAGTGCACGATGGAGAGGCGATAGGAGTAAACCGGACGGCCAGCCTGCTTGGGCACGAAGTAGTACATCATGCCGAGGAAACCGGCAGTCAGCAGGAAGCCCACCGCATTGTGCCCATACCACCACTGCACCATGGCGTCCATGGCACCTGAGTACATGGAGTAAGACTTGGTCAGGGTCAGGGGGATCGACATGCTGTTGATGATGTGCAGCACGGCAACCGTGATGATAAAGGCACCGAAGAACCAGTTGGCCACATAGATGTGGGAGGTGGTGCGCTTCATCAGAGTGCCGAAGAAGACGATCGCGTAGGCCACCCAGACGATGGCGATGGCGATGTCGATCGGCCACTCCAGCTCCGCATACTCTTTACCACCGGTCAGACCCAAAGGCAGGGTGATTGCGGCAGAGAGGATGATCGCCTGCCAGCCCCAGAAGACGAAGGAGGCGAGCGGGCCACCAAACAGGCGGGCCTGACAGGTACGCTGAACGACGTAGAAGGAGGTGGCCATCAGGGCGCTCACGCCGAATGCAAAGATCACCGCGTTGGTGTGCAGAGGGCGCAGGCGGCTGTAGGTCAGCCAGGGAGTATCGAAGTTGAGGGCAGGCCAGATCAACTGGGCTGCAATCAGCACACCTACTGTCATGCCGACAATTCCCCAGATGATGGTCATCACGGTGAACTGACGGACAACGGTGTAGTTGTACTCAGGGTGGGTAGTAGTATGGCTCATCGTTGTTTTCCGCTTCCGATGCTGTTGTTCTAGATATGTGGCCCGAAGGCCGCTAGCAACCTTGGAGAAGTGGCCTCATTTGCCGCTCTCTTTAGGGCTTCGTTAACTGTTGTTAACAAAACGAAATCCAAAAGGGAGGTAAATGAAAACTCGGTGATGATGATAATGAAGTGACAGGTAAAATAACAGTATAAACAGTGATATATTTGAGCCCCGCCACAGCGCTAGGCGGAGTCAAAAGACCATGTTTTCGATCAAAAAAAGTACATATATTCGACATCTTTGGGGCGTTTTTTACGATGCAGGGCAAATTAACCCAGGCCAAGCTGATTCAAATTGTGATCGTGCTGGCAATTTTAATGGCGGCGTTCGCTTATCGGACCATGAGACATGAGTCCGAGCCCGCCAAACAGCCGGTAACGGATATTCAAAATTGTGATCTGTCGCACTCAGGTTGTCGGCTTAATCGCGATGGTTATTCCCTTGTCGTGACCGTCGAACCGCCGCCGATCAGGGCTGAATTGCCTTTTGTGATCAAGATTGAAGGGCTGCCAAGGCGCCCGGGCAAGGCCTGGATCGAAGGGCGAGACATGTTTATGGGGCGAATTCCCCTGACGCTCAGGCAGGAACAGGGAATATGGCTCACCGATGCCATGGTCGGAGCCTGTACCGAGCACAGCATGGTCTGGCAACTGGTGGTAGAGATAGAAGGGGAGACACCGCTTTATATTCCCTTCACTGTAACCCGTTAACACGCCTGAAAGGGGCTATTGATGCACCCTGAATGGCACTTTTGATTTTGTGATCGAGATGAGGAGCATGCCTCTGTGGTAGTGAGTGAAAAATACCGTTTTTATGATCGAGTGAGCCAGCAGGTGAAGGCGTTGATCGCGGGGGAGCCCGACATGACAGCCAACATGGCCAACGTCTCGGCGCTGCTGAACCTGGAGCTTGAAGAGATCAACTGGGTGGGTTTTTATCTGCTCAAAGGGGAGACGCTGGTGCTTGGCCCCTTCCAGGGCAAGCCCGCTTGCCTGCGAATTCCGATCGGGCGCGGGGTCTGCGGCACAGCCGTGGCCGAGAACGCGAGCCAGCTGGTGAGCGATGTGCATCAGTTTGCCGGCCATATCGCCTGTGATGCGGCCAGCAATGCCGAGGTGGTGATCCCGGTTCGGGCCCATGGCGAGGTGGTGGCGGTGCTCGATGTTGACAGTCCCCGCGTCGGTCGTTTCGACGAGCAGGACAAGGAAGGGCTGGAAAAAATCGTCTCCGTGCTGGAAGCTGAACTCTTCAAGGTTGCATGAGAGTTCGCAAACGCTCCCAACCTCTCTATAATGGGGCCCTTGTCGTCTCTGTGGGCTTGAGCCCCTGCTAATTAATAAATCAAGGTTATACATGGAAAACACTGAAAAGCTGAAGAACAGTAAAGAGGTCATCGCCTATCTGATCGAGAAGTTCCCTGCCTGCTTTATCGCAGAAGGGGAGGCCAAACCGCTCAAGATTGGTATCTTCCAGGATCTGGCGACCCGCCTGGCCGATGACCCCAAGGTCTCCAAGACCCTGTTGCGTTCAGCTCTGCGTCAGTACACCTCCAGTTGGCGTTACCTCCATGGCCTCAAGGCGGGTATCGCCCGTGTCGATCTCGATGGCAATCCGGGTGAGCTGCTGACCGAGGAGCATGTTGAGCATGCCAAACAGGCGCTCAAAGAGAGCAAGGATCGCGTCTTTGCCAGCCGTCGCACCAATAACAACGGCGACAAGCCCAAGAAGCCCCGTCGTCCGCAGCCGCGCAAGGTCTCTGCCGACGAGCTTAAGCTCGAGCAGGGCGTCAAGGTTGTGCTGGGCAAGTCCCCGGTTGCCGCTACCATCAAGGAAATCACCAAGGATGACGTGCAGGTTCAGCTGCAGACCGGCATGATGATGCGCGTCAAGTTCGAACACCTGGTCCTCTAAGGAGGCTTTTTTGAAGCAAGGTGTCATTCGTTATTCACTCATCGCCTGGAGCCTGGCTGTCGCCGGGCTCGCTCAGGCCGTCGAGCCGGTACTCAAAGAGAGTGATCTGCCCGTTCTCAGTCAGGAGAGCCAGCACGCCACGGCGAGCAAGCGGATCACCAATCTGTTCACCCGTTCCCACTACAAGCAGTTCAAGCTGGATGCGGCATTTTCTGCCGAGATCTTCGACAAATACCTAGAGGCGCTCGACTACAGCAGAAATCTGTTTCTCGCCTCCGATATCCAGCGCTTTGAAAAGTACCGCAAGGGTTTTGACAAGGATCTGGAGCGTGGTCGTCTCGACCCCGCTTACGACATGTTTAACCTGAGTCAGCAACGGCGTTATGAGCGATACGAATATGCCCTGAAGCTGCTCGATACCCCCTTCGACTTTACCCAGAAGGACGAGTATTTCTTCGACAGGGAAGGGGCGCCCTGGCCCAAGAGTGAGGGCGAGCTCAACGAGCTGTGGCGTCAGCGGGTCAAGTATGATGCGCTCAGTCTCAAGCTCTCTGGCAAGGAATGGCCCGAGATCAAGGAGCTGCTTGCCAAGCGTTACAATAACGCCATCAAGCGCATGTCTCAGACCGAGAGTGAAGACGTCTTCCAGCTCTTCATGAACTCCTTCGCCCGAGCCATCGAGCCTCATACAAGCTATCTCTCGCCGCGTAATGCCGATCGTTTCAACTCCGAGATGAACCTCTCCCTCGAGGGGATTGGTGCCGTGCTGCAGGCGGAAGATGACTTTACCGTGATCCGCTCACTGGTTCCCGGTGGCCCTGCCGCCAACTCGAACCAGCTCAAGCCCGATGACAAGATCACCGGTGTGGGTCAGGCCGACGGCAAGATAGTCGATGTGATCGGCTGGCGCCTCGACGAGGTGGTCGATCTCATCAAGGGGCCCAAGGGGAGCAAGGTCCGCCTCGAGATCCAGCGTGGCAAGGGTGCCGCGGCCAAGACCGAGGTGATCGAGCTGGTTCGCGACAAGGTTCGTCTCGAGGATCGCGCCGCCAAATCCAAGGTGGTGATGGCCGAAGGCAAGAAGATCGGGGTGCTCGAGATCCCGAGCTTCTACGTCAACCTGCACGAAGATGTGATCAAAGAGCTGGCTAGCCTCAACAGCAAGAAAATCGATGGTCTGGTGGTCGATCTGCGCGCCAATGGTGGTGGGGCCTTGACCGAGGCGTCGGCCCTGACCGGGCTCTTCATTACCGCAGGCCCAGTGGTACAGATCCGCGATCACATGGGGCGGGTGACCGTCAACGGCGACGACGATGGTCAGGTCTACTACGGTGGCCCCATGTCGGTGCTGATCGATCGCTACAGTGCGTCGGCCTCGGAGATCTTCGCCGCAGCCATGCAGGACTACGGTCGTGCTGTCATCATAGGGGAAAACTCCTTTGGTAAGGGGACGGTGCAGCAGCATCGTAGCCTGGCCAAGGTGTACGATTTCTATGATGAGCCGCTGGGCCATGTTCAGTACACCATCGCCAAGTTCTACCGCATTGACGGTGGCAGCACCCAAAACAAGGGTGTGGTCCCCGACATCGCCTTCCCGACACCGATCCCCCACGAAGAGACGGGTGAGAGTCAGGAGCCCAATGCCCTGCCTTGGGACAAGATTGCGTCGGCCAGCTACCAGCGGGTTGGCAATTTTGCCTCCGTGTTGCCCACGCTCAAGCAAGCTTACGAACGGCGGGCAGCCAGCGATCCCGAGTTTGCTTATGTCGAGCAGGACATTGCCGAGTACAAGCGCGAGAAGGACAGAAAGTCCGTCTCCCTTAACGAGGCAGAGCGCCGTGCCGAGCAGGAGAAGCAGGATGCATTGGCGCTGGTGCGCACCAATGAGCGTCTCAAGCGCATGGGTAAGCCCCAGGTCAAGTCCCTCGACGAGCTGCCCAGTGACTACGAGGCGCCGGATGAGTTTCTCAAGGAGGCGGCCAACATTACCGCCGAGCTGGGCCAACAGACGACCAAATCCTGAGTGATGCTGAATATCCACAACGGCCAACCCAGTGTTGGCCGTTTTTTTATGCAGCAAACAGGGCATTTATTTCTGGCTTGGACAATGACGCTGGCTGCGCGGATAAATCACCCTTTGGTGAGGGTGAATATCCTGATGTTTTGTTTTTCTTGATTTTTAAAACTAACTATTTCCTCTGCAATCAGTTGTAACAACTGCATTCTGAGGGTTTTGTTAGTTGAATGGTATTCTTCGGGCGTCGATTAAAAACCATGAGATAACAATAATGAAGTTCAGGTTTACCGTTCTGGCCAGCACGCTGGCCCTGCTCTCTGCCTGTGGTGGTGGTTCCGATAGCACCTCCCCGGCTCCCCAACCCAAACCCAAGCCGATGGCCATGCCCGAGGTTGGCGTCTATCTCCCCTACTTACTTGACGGATCCAACAAGGCGTTGGCATTGGATCCTGAGTTTCAGGTCTCCATCGTCTATCCAGCCGGTGAACAAGAGCAGCAGTGGGCCAGCCTGATCGCGCTGGAAAGTGCTGATGAAACAACCTTTTTGCAATTGACCGGTAGTGCAGGTCGAGTTACTGATGAGAGCGGACGTTACACCAACTCAATTTCTAACGCTGTTGAGCGAATTAAGCTGCCCGATAGTAGCCAGTTGTATATGGGAGACAAGATTCGTAATTTTGACTGGTCCCCCCTGAGCCGGGGTAGTGTGACTGTAGAAGGCCTGAGCGCACTACTTTGGATTGCAGATCACGAGACCGCATATAGCAACGCAGGTTCTTCACCATCCTTGGTAGCTGGTTGGAGGGGCAAGGTGGCGCTGAAACCCTACCCGACCCAGACACTGGACTCTCGCAACTGGAGCGACGAAGACGGTGATAACTCGACCCTGGTAAGCAGTGCCGAAACGACGGTCAGCGGTGGTAAGTTACATCTTGCCCTGAACCTGGCGCTTGCAGGTTGTAGCCTCGAAGGAAGTGGCATGGCCGGTAGTGGGCTGAATCGTATCGATCTGAGCGGTTTACAGCAGTGCCGTTTCGACTATTACGGCGATACCTCGTTGGTCAAGACCAACCTAGAGCGGGTGTGGCTGCTGGCTTTGCGAGAGCTGGCGAAGAAACAGAATACCCTGACAGTTTACGCCTTTGGTGTTCGCGATGATGAGAACAAGCCCATGTTGGGGATCGGTGTCCCGGGCGTGAAAGGAATGGTGCTGGATCTCGATTCGACCCAGTAACAACATCATCGATAATAAGAGAGGGAGGCCAGTGCCTCCCTCTCGTTTTTATTGCTTATCGCCCAGCGCCAGTCGAATGGTGCCTTGCGCCTGACAGCAGCAAGGAAGGCACTCTCCCGGCGCCACGAAGGCGAGGGGAGGGTGCAGGTAGCGCACCGTGCCGGCCAGCAGCGGTGTGCGGCAGGCGCCACAATAGCCGCTGCGGCATTGGTACTCCACTTCGACCCCGTGGCGCTCGAGGGTATCGAGCAGGGTCTCTGCGCCTTTCGGTAGCAGCAGGGTCGAGTCGGTCTCAATGGCGGGCTGCACATCGAGATCCGAGGTGACGGCGTGGGCGACGCTCATCAGAGTTCGAAGTCGCCCAGATCTTCGTGGCTCACTTCGCTGTCGATCTGGCCGACCAGGTAGGAGCTGACCTCAACCTCTTGCGGAGCGACTTGCACGTTGTCAGAGGAGAGCCAGGTGTTGATCCAGGGGATCGGATTCTGCTTGGCGGCAAACGCCGGTTGCAGGCCCACGGCACTCATGCGCAGGTTGGTGATGTACTCCACGTATTGGCAGAGGATGTCCTTGTTCAGACCGATCATCGAGCCGTCGCGGAACAGGTACTCGGCCCACTCCTTCTCCTGGATGGCGGCTTCCTTGAACAGATCGAAGCAGGCTTGTTCACACTCGCGAGCGATCTCGGCCATGTCGGGATCGTCGTTGCCGCTGCGCATCAGGTTCAGCATGTGCTGGGTACCGGTGAGATGCAGCGCCTCGTCGCGGGCGATCATCTTGATGATCTTGGCGTTGCCCTCCATCAGCTCGCGCTCGGCGAAGGCAAAGGAGCAGGCGAAGCTCACGTAGAAGCGGATCGCTTCCAGGGCGTTGACGCTCATCAGGCACAGATAGAGCTTCTTCTTGAGCTCGCGCAGGGTGAGGGTGACCGACTTGCCCTGGATGGTGTGGGTGCCTTCACCATGCAGGTGATAGAGGGCCGTGGCTTCAATCAGATCGTCGTAGAAGTGGCTGATGGAGCCGGCACGCTTCAGGATCTGCTCGTTGGTGACGATGTCGTCGAACACCTGGGCCGGATCATTGACGATGTTACGGATGATATGGGTGTAGGAGCGAGAGTGGATCGTCTCGGAGAAGGACCAGGTCTCAATCCAGGTCTCCAGCTCGGGAATGGACACCAGCGGCAGCAGCGCCACGTTGGGGCTGCGTCCCTGAATGGAGTCGAGCAGGGTCTGGTACTTCAGGTTAGAGATGAAGATATGCTGCTCGTGGGGCGGCAGGGCCTGAAAGTCGATGCGATCCCGTGAGACATCTACCTCTTCCGGACGCCAGAAGAAGGAGAGTTGTTTCTCGATCAGGCGTTCAAACACATCGTGTTTTTGCTGATCGTAGCGTGCCACGTTGACGGGTTGACCAAAGAACATGGGCTCTTTGAGCTGGTCATTCTTGATTTGGCTGAAGGTGGTGTAGGCCATGGTTACTCGGCTCTTCTCTGTGTGAACACTCAGTGTGGTTAGGGTTATCCGGGCGCAAAAGCAGCCGGGCGGGAGTCACGCTCCCGCCCATTTTCGTTAGATTTTGCACGCCCCGCTGGCACAACCGTCATCTTGCAGATCGGTCTGGGTGTCGTCGGCACCATCCCGGGTGTTGTGGTAGTAGAGGGTCTTGACCCCGTACTTGTAAGCGGTCAGCAAGTCTTTGAGCAGCTGCTTCATGGGGACCTTGCTGCCTTCGAAGCGGGCGGGATCGTAGTTGGTGTTGGCCGAGATGGCCTGATCCACAAACTTCTGCATGATACCGACCAGCTGCAGGTAGCCATCCACGCTCGGTTGCTGCCACAGGAGTTCGTATTGATCCTTGAGGCGACCATATTCGGGCACGACCTGCTTGAGGATACCGTCCTTGGACGCCTTGACGGAAACCAGGCCGCGCGGCGGCTCGATGCCGTTGGTGGCGTTGGAGATCTGGCTGGAGGTCTCGCTCGGCATCAGGGCCGTCAGGGTGGAGTTGCGCAGACCCACGGTACGGATCTCTTCACGCAGGGCTTCCCAGTCGTAGTGCAGCGGTTCGTTGCACAGGCTGTCCAGATCGGCCTTGTAGGTATCGATCGGCAGGACCCCCTGGGCATAGGTGGTCTCGTTGAAAGCCGGGCAGGGGCCAAACTCGCGGGCCAGCCCTACCGAGGCCTTCAGCAGATAGTACTGGATCGCCTCGAAGGTGCGGTGAGTCAGGGCCAAGCCGGATCCGTCGGAGTAACGGGCACCGTTCTTGGCCAAATAGTAGGCGTAGTTGATGACGCCAATCCCCAGGGTACGGCGATTCATGCTGCCCTTCTTGGCGGCGATGATGGGGTAGTCCTGATAATCGAGCAGAGCATCGAGGGCTCGCACGGCCAGATCGGCCATCTCTTCCAGGTCGTCGAGCTTCTCGATGGCACCCAGGTTGAAGGCAGAGAGGGTGCACAGGGCAATCTCGCCATTCTCGTCGTCGATGTTGTTGAGCGGCTTGGTGGGCAGGGCGATTTCCAGACAGAGGTTGGACTGACGCACCGGGGCCACACGTGGATCAAACGGGCTGTGGGTGTTGCAGTGATCCACGTTCTGGATGTAGATACGGCCGGTACCGGCGCGCTCTTGCATCATCAGAGAGAAGAGATCGACCGCCTTGAGGGTCTTCCTGCGAATAGACGGATCCTGCTCGTACTTGACGTAGAGCTCCTCAAACTTCTCCTGATCGGCAAAGAAGGCATCATACAGACCCGGAGTATCGTTCGGAGAGAACAGGGAGATATCGCCGCCCTTGATGAGGCGCTGATACATCAGCTTGTTGATCTGTACGCCGTAGTCCATGTGACGAACCCGGTTCTCTTCCACGCCACGGTTGTTCTTGAGCACCAGCAGGCTTTCTACTTCGATGTGCCACAGCGGGTAGAACAGAGTGGCCGCACCGCCACGCACGCCGCCCTGAGAGCAGCATTTAACGGCGGTCTGGAAGTACTTGTAGAAGGGGATGCAGCCGGTGTGGAAGGCTTCGCCGCCACGGATGGGGCTGCCCAGACCACGGATGCGGCCGGCGTTGATGCCGATACCGGCGCGCTGGGAGACGTAACGCACGATGGCGCTGGCGGTGGCGTTGATGGAATCCAGGCTGTCGTCGCACTCGATCAGCACGCAGGAGCTGAACTGGCGGGTCGGGGTGCGCACGCCACTCATGATCGGGGTCGGCAGCGAGATCTTGAAGGTCGAGACCGCATCATAGAAGCGTTTGATGTAGTCCAAACGAGTATCTTTCGGATACTTGGAGAAGAGGCAGGCCGCCACCAGGATGTAGAGGAACTGCGGGCTCTCGTAGATCTCGCCGGTGACGCGGTTCTGTACCAGGTACTTGCCTTCGAGCTGCTTGACGGCCGCATAGGAGAAGGTCATATCACGCCAGTGATCGAGGTGGGCATCGAGCTCGTCAAATTCGGCCTGGGTGTAGTCTTCCAGCAGGTGTTTGTCGTACTTGCCCATGTCGACCAGCTTGGCAACGTGCTGGTAGAGGTGGGGCGGCTCGAACCGGCCATAAGCCTTCTTGCGCAGGTGGAAGATGGCCAGACGGGCAGCCATGAACTGATAATCCGGGCTCTCCTGGGAGATCAGATCGGCCGCGGCCTTGATGATGGTCTCGTGAATATCGGAGGTGCGGATGCCGTCATAGAACTGGATGTGTGACTTGAGTTCGACCTGAGAGACAGAGACATTATCGAGTCCGTCGGCTGCCCAATCGAGCACGCGATGGATCTTGTCCAGATCGATGGGCTCTTTGTTGCCGTCCCGTTTCGTCACAAGCAAGTTCATGAGTGATGACCTTCTATTGTTAGTTTCCCGAAAATCCACACCCCATATTGGGAACAACATGGGGTGAGGCACAAGATGTAGATGTTTTTTGTTGGCTGGGCACAAGATAGTGAGGCAAACACGTCTTTGCAATCCATCTATACTGCATTTCCTGTGGATAAATTGTGGGTGTCTCAAGGTGGTTAGTGTCTGCTAACAAGGAGTGGTTTGCCCTCTCTTTCATGGCGTGATCATGTCAGTCGTCGCGGCGGCAGACAAAAAAAACCAAATTATTTGGCTTGACGACAAGGTGCTTCATCGCCCTGAAGAGAGGGGCGCCGCAGATTTCATCACTCGCTTCTTTTCGGCGATACGACTGGTCGATTTTCACTCGGTAATGCAAGGTCGCTTGCAAAAAACAGGAGGTGTAGCCGTTGATGTTGGCGTGATGCCGTAGCGTGTCTGACACACCAGTTGCTTTCATTCGTTGAGGCGATTGGATAGGGGTACTCCATACAGTGTGCGCGCGCAATGGACGGGGGTTAGCGCGGCTGGACAGTAGGTTGGTTTCTTAATGTTTATTTTGTCACTTAGACCATGAGGTTCGTTTTTACCTGCATTTTATTGAGGACTCACCCAGTTGGTAGGGAATCGTGGAACTCTCTTTGGTGCTCCTCATACTCTGGTGTCGCTCTTCACGATCCAGTCCAGCAGGAGAGTCCCATGGAGAAGCTGATCTCATCGCCTCTTGTACCTTGGTCCCGCCTCGGGATCCGCACCCGTCTCGTCGTCAGCATCACCTTGCTGTTGATGCTCAGCCTTGCAGTCATCACGTTGGTGCAGGAGCACCTCTCCCGCGATCAGGCGCAGGAGCGCATCGAGCGTTTCGAGTTGCCCAGCAGCGTCGAGCGCATAGCCAACGAGCTCTCCGCCGATCTGGTGCGTTACCTCACCGAGGCGCAAGCCCTGGCCAGCAATCCCTATCTGGTTGACTGGCTGGCGCAGGGCGCTCCCCAGGCTCAGTGGCATGCCCTTGAAGGATATCTTGCTAGCGTGCAGACCCGTTTGGGGGGGAACGTCTTTATCGCTCCCCTCGAGCAGGCGACGCTTATCAACCTGAGCCAGGAGGGAGTGGCCAGCAAGGTGCTGAACCAACAAGATCCCAAAGACAGCTGGTTCTATGGGTTTTTAGAACGCGGTAAGCCTTATGAGTTGAACCTCGATATCTCCGACTTCGATCGTAAGGCTTCCCTCTATATCAACACGGCCGTCACCTCGGCCGGGAAAACGCTCGGGGTTGCGGGCACCTCGGTCGATATGTCGCGGCTGACGAGTCTCATCGGTGGGTATCGCATCGGCAAGAGCGGCCGGGTCTATCTCGCCACTATGAGCGGCAAGATAGAAATTCACCCGGAAGGGGAGGAAGAGTTGGATGCGGCTCACCATCAGGCACGCTTTCTCGATGAGATCCGCCGCCTTATCCCGGCCTCGCGCGATAGTGTGGCCGTCGGCAATGTCACCTTGGGGGAGCGTCACTTTCTGCTGGCGGTTCGCTATTTGCCGACCCTGGATCGCGTCTTGATCGGTGAAATAGATCAAGGGGAGTTGAACGAAGGGATGGCCGCCGCCCGGCAGCAGGTGATCCTGGTATCACTCGGGATCGGCGTACTGGCCATGGTGCTCTCTATCTGGCTGGCACATACCATCAGTCGCCCCATCCGTCGCGCGGCCGACAGTATGCGTAGCATCACGGCCGATCGGGATCTGGGCACCCAGCTCGAGAGCTATGACGGTGCCGAGCTCGGGAACATGGCCGACAATTTCAATCGTCTGATCCAGACCCTCAACCAGAGTTTTACCCACTTCCAGAACTCTGGTTCGGCGCTCTCGGCCCAGTCCTCGCAAACCATGATCCAGTCCGAGGCCTTGGCTGCCGAGGCGCAGCAGCAGGCCAGCAGTATCGTCGAGTTGACCCAAGTGATGGACAGCATAGAGCACAATGCCCGCACCATTGCCGATCGTGCTCAAGGAGTTAACGATCAGGCCCAGAGTGCGGCCCGCGGGATGCTGCGTATCGAGCAGGATGTAGAGCGCAGCGCCACTTGCCTCGATACCCTGAGCGGCAGTATAGCGAGCTCTTCCACCATCCTCGAAAAGTTGGTGGAAGAGACCCACAACATCACCCTCATCATGAATCTGATCCGCGAGGTTTCGGATCAGACCAACTTGCTGGCACTCAATGCCGCCATCGAGGCGGCCCGGGCCGGTGAGCAGGGGAGGGGGTTTGCGGTGGTGGCCGATGAGGTGCGGCAGCTGGCCGTACGGACCCAGAGTGCGACCCTGGAGGTGCAAACGTTGATCCAGCTGCTACAGAAGGGATCGCAGGAAGCGAGCGAGGCGATGGCCGGTTCGCGCGCCCTGGGACAGGAAAGCCAGAAGCTGATGCACAGTGCTACCACTGCCCTGCTCGACACCAGTCGGCAGCTGAAAGAGGGCGCGGGCGAGATGAATGCCATGACGGAGCTGGCAAACAGTCAGTGTGAGCAAATGGCCGCGGCGCGGCAGGCGCTCGACGAGCTGGCCGTGGTGGCAGAGCATCAGGAAGAGCACGCCAGGCAGAGCCAGAGTGCCAGCCGTGAGCTGTTCGAGTTGGCCAAAGCCATCGAGGCGCAGATCCGTCAGTACCGGATCCGCTGATGCCCCATTTTGCGAGGCAATTTGGGAGTGTTGGTGAACGCGATAACTCCCGGTTTAGGTAATCTATTGATTCAATGAGAGATGATGGGGTGGATCGGGGCTTGCACTCTCGTGGGAAGGAACACCTAAAGGAGCCTTCCCATGAAACGAGTCGATACCGCCCCCCTCTCCATTCAAGATGGATTGGCACTGATGATAGGCGCAAACCTGGTCGTGCTCACCACCCTGCTTTTCGCAGCTTCGTTAAGTGGCATGCCGTGGATGGGGATGGCGTTGATTGCCTTGCCCCCTGCGTTGGCAGGTGCGCTGCTCTGTCATCTGCGGCAGCGAGAGAGGATGAAATAAAAAAGGCGGGGAATGTCCCCGCCTTCATCATTTAGAGTTGTCTTATTCGCAAGCGACTTGCATCACCTTGATGGCCAGGCCACCGCGGGAGGTCTCACGGTACTTGGAGTCCATATCCTTGCCGGTGATGTACATGGTCTCGATCACCTTGTCCAGCGACACGCGCGGCTTGGAGGTGCGGCGCAGCGCCATACGGGAGGCGTTAACCGACTTCATGGCAGCGATTGCGTTGCGCTCGATGCAGGGCACCTGGACCTGGCCAGCTACCGGGTCACAGGTCAGACCCAGATTGTGCTCCATGGCGATCTCGGCGGCTTCACAGACGTGCTCAGGGCTGCCACCCATCAGCTCGGTCAAACCGGCGGCGGCCATGGAGCAGGAGACACCCACCTCACCCTGGCAACCCACTTCGGCGCCGGAGATGGAGGCGTTCATCTTGTAAAGGATGCCGACCGCACCGGCCGCCAGATAGAAGCGGGTGTAGTCGTCACGGCCCACCGGCTGGATGAACTTGTCGTAGTAGGCCAAAACGGCCGGGATGATCCCGGCGGCACCGTTGGTCGGCGCGGTGACCACGCGGCCACCGGCGGCATTCTCTTCACTCACGGCCAGGGCAAACATGTTGACCCAGTCAACGATGTTCATGGGATCGTTGGAGAGGTTCTCGTTGGTGGTCAGCTGGCGGTAGAGAGGTGCGGCACGACGGGGAACGCGCAGGGGGCCGGAGAGCACACCCTCGGTGCGGCAGCCACGCTCGATGGCTTCACGCATGGTGTTCCAGATCTTGCCGAACTTCTTGTAGATCTCTTCCGGAGTGTTGAAGCACTTCTCGTTCTCCATCATCAGCGAAGAGACGGAGAGACCGGTCTGGCTGCAATGGGCGACCAGTTCGGCGGCACTCTTGAAGGGATAGCTGACCGGCATGTCACCGCTGTCGGCCTTGCCAAAGTTCTCTTCGTCGACGATGAAACCACCACCGATGGAGTAGTAGGTCTTGGTGTAGACGGCCTCATCCTCGATGAAGGCGGTCAGCTTCATGCCGTTTTCGTGCAGGGGCAGGGCCTCATCATGGAAGACCATGGCTTCACGGGGGAAGCTGACGGTGTGGCAGTGCAGACCGATGGGCAGACGGCCGGTCTGCTCGACCCGAGAGATAAAATCAGGAATGGCATCGATGTCCACTGTCTCGGGCAGGTTACCGGCCAGGCCCATGATGATGGCGGTATCGGTATGATGGCCCTTGCCGGTCCAGGAGAGGGAGCCGTAGACATCCACCTGAATGCGGGTGATGTCGCGGATCTTGCCGCCGGCACGCAGTTCGTCCACAAACTGCTTGGCCGCCTTCATGGGTCCCACTGTGTGGGAGGAAGAGGGACCAACACCGATTTTGAAGATGTCAAAAACGCTGATCATGTATTCATTACCTCGGGGTAGGGGCAGGCGTCTGCCTGCTCACCGGTTCTGTTACGGGCGACCCGCACTACCGTGTCGCACCGGTTATCAACCAACTGCGGCACAGTGTAACTGTTCCAAACTTAAAAAAAGTTGAAATGGATCTATTTTTGTTGAGTTTGGTGGCGGAGTATAAAATTATTTTTGGCTCACCGCCATTTTGTTAAGTGCCTATCAACAAAATCGGTAAGTGACGCCTGTCGGCGCATGATGACGCTGCTTGAAGGTGTGCCTAGAGGCCGGCCCACTCTTGCAAACTGCCCATGCGGGCCAACCTCGGCGCGCTGTCGATGACCCCCTCGCGCTGTAGCCGAGACAACACAGATGGAAGACGCTCGCTAACCTTGCCCCGGTGCATCCCGCTGCGAAGCTCAGGCGCATAGAGCATCCTCAGTAGCAGGTAATCGAGAGGGGTGATGAAGTGATCGACGCTGCGATCGTTGAAGATGGAGGGAAAAACGCGCGGCGAGTCGTTGGGCAGACCCATCACCTGGGTGAGTTCCTCGACCACACAGTCGAGAAATTTCCCCTTGTCCCTCGCCCGGTCGGTCGGGATCAGGACGGCCGCCGAATTGATGGCGCCCTGTTTGGTGGTGAAGTTGCCCAAGCAGAGGCCATCGACCAGGGCCGCGGGCAACTCCTCGCTCTGCCCCATCAGGGTGTGGGCCCAATCGGGCAGTGCGGCCTGACGTGTCATTACGACGATCAGATTGGCATCCTGGCGCTTCGCTACCCGGGTAATGGTGAGACCGGTAATGCGGGAGAGGTGGGCCATCTGCACCTTCACCAGCTCGCTCTGCAGGGGGCGATCGCCGCTCTCGTTGATCAGATGGTAGCGAATAGGCTGTTCCCAACGGCTCAAGGGAAGTTGTTTGCCCGGTGAGTACTCGCGGCGCAAGGCAATCTCGAGGAAGCTGGCCATCAGGTAGTCATGGCGCTGCCAGGGCGAGAGGGCCCAGAGCAGCGTGGGGAGAAACAGTAGCATCCATACCAACGGGCGCAAGGGTCACTCCTTGGTGAGGTCGCGCCAGGTGAGCCACAGGCGCAGATCGAACTCCCATTGATGATAGCCGGGGCACAGGTGGCAGCAGAGCTGGTAGAACCCCTTGTTATGATCCTTCTCCTTCAGATGGGCCAGCTCGTGCACCACGATCATCTCGAGAAACTCAGGCGGCGCCTCCTTGAACAGGGCGGCGATACGGATCTCGTTTTTGGCCTTGAGACGACTGCCTTGCACCCGGCTGACATAGGTGTGCAGCCCCAGCGCATCGCGCACTATGTTGATCTTGCCGTCGTACACCACCTTGGAGAGGGGGGCCGAGCTCTTGAGATAGCGGTTCTTGATGCCCTGCACATAGTCGCGCAAGGCGCCGTCGCTTTGGATCTGATGGCGGGCCGGGTAGCGTTTGGCCAGCAGGGCGCCGAGGCGATCGGTCTTGATAAGGTCGCGTACCTGCTCCTTGAGGGAGTCAGGATAACCGTTGAGATAGGGTAACTGCATGTTATCTCGTCGAAGAGGGGCCCGCTGGGCCCCGTTTGATTAACGCCGTTGATAGAGACCGTCGGCCACTTGCTCGTAGTGATCCAGCAGATAGAGGTAGAAAGCCTGGGTCGAGGGCGCCTGCTTTGGCAAGTTGGCGATGATGTCGTTGATACGTGCCTGTTTGCCGATAATGAAACGAGGCTGTTTGGCTTTGAGGTCGGCCAGGGTACGCTCGCGTACATCATAGGGAGGATTGACGTTGGCGAAGAAGAGATAGGCCGAGGCCGGCGTGCGATCGGTCCAGAGATAGTACTGGGGCCAGATCCCGTCGACCCAGATGGTATCGGTCGGGCTGCTCTTGGCCAGGATCTGGTCGACCCGTACTTGGGTCGGCTCGTTAAAAGGGCGGCCCTTCAAGGTGCCATCCCAGGCGTTATCCACCATCACGATCAGCATGGCGACCGAGGCGATCCAGGGGGTGACATTGCGCACATCCCAGGCTCGCCACAGGGGCAGCAGCAGCAGGACTGGCAAGGCCCAGAGCAGACTGATGCCCAGCACCTCGCGCACCCGCTCCAGTGACCACTCCTTGTTGCTCCAGCCAAAGCCGAGCTGCTGGGCGAGCAGCCAGGCAGCGGTGAGGATCACGCTGCCGACGCAGAGCAGGGCCAGGTTGTCCCCTTGCTCCTTGCAACGATCGAGCAGGCAGGCAAGGGGCAACAGACCCAGCTGCAGATATAGCACGTCGTAGTGATCGAACACATGACCCGAAACGGAGTTGGCCACCAGGGTGAAGAGGATCCCCAGCAGGGTGGCGCACAGCACCGGCATGCTCCAGTGCCAGCTGCGTCTGAGCATCAGCAGTACGAAGGCCGGCAGCAGCATGATGAGACCGGTACGAAACAGCCCCACGGCGCCGACGGCCAGCGAGGAGCCGTTACCGTAGCTCCCTTCAAAGAAGATGGCGAACGAGTAATAGGTGAAGGCTTCCATCACGCCATGATGCTGGAAGTAGGCCAGCAGCGGTCCCCCGACCAGCGCCAGCCCGGCGAGGCTGGAGAGCAGCAGCTGCAGGGCGCTGCGCCACTGGCCCTGGGTCAACCAGAGCAGGAACAGGGTCAGGTACCAGGCTCCCCACAGGGCGCCATTGTTGAGTCGCATCCAGGCGATCAGGGCAAAGGTGAGGGCCGCCACCAGCGCCGGGAAGAGGCGAAAACGCCCGTCCAGCAGCAGGGTGATAAAGGCCCATTGGCCGATGAGGGCGAGGTGGAAGGTCCAGTCCTCGGTCATGTTGCCGTAGTAGTATCGGGTGCCATACAGGGCCAGTATGGCCAGCAGGCTACCCAGACGCGCCCGCGTTGAGAGTCCGAGCTGCTCCAGCGCATGCCAGCTGGCCATTAACCCCAGCCAGCAGGCTAACCACTCCAGTCCCCAGATCCCGCGAAATCCGCCGAGCAGATAGCCCAGGGCGTCGATGGCGAAGATCATGGGTCCCTTGATGTCGATCATGTCCCGATAGAGGACGCCGCCGTCGGCCCACATCTTGCCCATCACCGCAAACAGAGAGGCATCAAATCCCGGCGCCATGCCATAGAAGAGGGGATTACGCAGGCCAAACAGCAGGGCCATCAGGGCGGTGAGTATCACGATCCCGGGGGTTAACGACGGGTAGTGACGGGGAGGGGCGAGGCGCATCGGACGATTCATGGATAGGGACAACTGACACTGAAAAAGGTGGGGGTATCTTGCCGATCCCGGCCCCTGCTGACAATGGGGCCGGAATGATTTCTTCGCGTTATTCAGGGCGAGGGCTGAAACCTGAGTCGAGGGGGTTGGGCTATCAGCACGGGTTGTTGCCGCGCCCAGTGGATAAAGGCATCGGCCAGGGTGATGCCAAGCTCCCGACGCTGATGGTTCAACGTGCGGCGCAGCGCCGTGTATCCCTCCTTGCCGGAGGCCGTATAGGCGCTTGAGACACCTCGATAGAGTGCCTGAGAGGCAACCCGCTGCCAGCCCTGGGCGGTTTCCATCTCGAGCCGGGTGATGCGTCGACCCAAGGGGGCGGCCGCATCATAGGTGTAACGCATCCCCGCCACATAGGGGAAGCTACCGCTGCCGTTGCCTGCGACGCCGTTATCGGTGGCGTTATTGATCGCCCCCTCCAGGGCATCCGCCAGCTCCTGGCCATACACCTCGTAGAGAATGAGTGGGATGGCGAAAGGAAGTAATCGTCCGGCCACGTCAGCCTCGGTGATGGTGCCGGCTTCAAACGAGCAGCGCACACCGCCTGCGTTATGCAGGGCAAAGTCGACCGGGCCACACTGCTCACGAGTGGTGTGCAGCATGGCACTGGCTACCAACGGCGCCAGCTCGCTGCCATGGGGATAACGCGCATCGGGTAGGCGCTGGTGGTGCAGGGCAGTGGGCAGTTGACTCAAGGGGCGGCGCCCCATCTCGCTCAGGATGGCGCGGTAGTGATGCGCCAGATGATGCTCTATCTGCGCGTCGGGGCACAGAGCGGGGAAGCGGGACAAGCCCGGCAGCGGTTGCCAGGGAAGCCATTGGGTCTCACCCACGGCGGAGGTGACGCGTCCGCGATCATCAAACTCGAGACGGCAGTGGCCCAGGGTTTGGGCACTGTGGCCTGCATGAAACAGGGGTATCCCGTTGTGCCACAGGGGATAGCTCTCTGACTGCTCGATCCCCAGATGTTGCAGGTCGCCGAGCAGGGTATGGGTGTGCCCCCCCACGATGAGGCTGAGCTCGGGAAAACGCTCGGCAATGCGCTTGTCTTGCTCAATGCCCAAATGGCTGAGCAGTATGATATGCACAATCCCAGCGGCCGCTATGTCACTCAGGGTTCGCTGGAGGGTCTCTTCAATGGAATGAAAACGAGTATGGGGATCGGGGTTGGCGATCTCGGCCATCTGCGCCAGGGTGATCCCCATCAGGGCAAAGCGCACATCTCCCAGCCGCTTTTCACACCAGGGGCGTTCATGGTCAAACAGGTTTGACTGGCCGCGCAGGGGGGCAGGACAGTCGGCGGGCTCGTGGCGATTGTCCATGTTGGCCGCCAGCACCGGGAAGGGCACGCTGCGGATGAAATGCGACAGGGCCTCGTTACCGAGATCGAATTCATGGTTGCCGAGCACCATAGCATCGGGGGCGAGCAGGGTGAGCAACTCGGCATTGGCCCGCTCCCGGAAGCGGTTGAAGTAGAGAGAGCCTTGAAAGGTGTCGCCCCCATGGACGAACAGCATCGGCTCCCCTTGCCGCTCTGCCTCGGTGCGCAGTTGCGTCAGGCGGGTAAGAATGCGCCCATAACCGCCACACTCGGTGATCCGGCTCTGGCCGTCGGGGAGCTGAAAACGCAGTGGGGCGCCATCGAAGTGGGAGTGACAATCGCTCATGTGAACGAAATGAAGGGGAACAGGCATGGGGCCTCCTTCGCAGCGGAAAGGGAGAGTCTAACGCAGGGAAGGGAGGGAGGGCCAGCCTCGGCTGGCCCTCACGTCGATCAGGCGGGTACCATGATCTGGGTGGCAACGATGACCACCAGCAGGCCGACGGCGACCGGCAGGCTGGTGCGCTTGACCACTTCAAACGGAGAGAGGTTGGCCATCCCCGAGCAGGCGACCACCACCCCGGAGACCGGAGAGATGGTGCGACCCAGGTTGGAGGCTTGCAACATGGGCAGCACCAGATAGGCGGGGTTGATCCCGAGGCTGGTGGCCAGGTTGGGGATGAGCTCCACGAAGGCGTAGAAGGGGGCGTTGCCCGATCCGGTGGTGAAGGCCGCCAGTGTGGTGATCACCACCAGGGAAAGCATCATGATCATGCCGCCCGAGCCCAGAACCTGGGCATGGGCCAGCAGGGTGTCGATGAAGCCGATGGTGATCAAGCCCTGGGCAAAGACGCCCGCACCCACCAGCAGGATGACCACGCCGGCGAAGGCATCGGCCATGCTGCGCCAGCATACCTGCAAGCCGTCGAGCAGGGTCTTGCCATTGCGGATACGCACCAGCTCGAGCAGGCTCGCCAGCACCATGCAGATGACGATGATGGTGACGATGTCGAGCTGAGGACCCCATTTACCGTCGAAGATCAGCACCCCAATGATGGGGGTGAAGGGAAGGATGGCATAGAAGGCCGGCGCCGTGGTCTTGAGCTCACCCGGAGCGACCGGGGCGTTATGCTCGCCGGACTTGCGATCCAGATAGCGCTGCCAGAAGAAGTGAGTCACCGCCATGCAGGCGATGGCAATCAGCGAGATGGGCAGGGTCAGCTTGAAGGCAAAATCCAACAGCTCCATGTTGGCGGCCTGGGCGGCCATCACCACGTCTCCGGAGGTGGGCGCCAGTATGATGGCGGCCGGGGAGGCGCACACGGCTGCCGCGGCGCCGCGAGAGATCCCCATGTTGACCATGAGCGGGAACAGGGTCGCCATCAACAGCACACCGAGGCCGGTGGCCGAACTGACCGCCAGTGACATGGCGCAGGCCACCAGATAGGCGGCGACCAGCAGGATGTAGGGGGACTTGATCACCCGTAGCGGCCGACTGGCCAGCTTCACCAGAATGTCGTTGGCACCGATGTGGCTCATGTAGCCGGCGAAGCCACACAACACCATGATCAGCATGCCGAGTCCGCCGCCACGATCGTTGAGCAGGAAGCGGACGTATTCGAAGATGTCGGTCACAATGAAGCCTGTGCTGGTGACCTTGGCAGGCAGCACAGGTTTACCCATCAGGGCTGTGATGGCCAGCAGCAGCAGGCCGCCGCTGAGCAGCACTCCGGTTGCCGAGTAGCCTTTGAAGATGGCACGGCCGACCAGCAGGGTCACGAGCGTGCCAATAATCAGCTCTATCATGTTGAGTATCCTGTTATGAGTCAGTGCGAGAGGATTCTATTCCCAAGGTGGTAGGTGCACGAGCGAAACGCGGGCCTATTGTGACGTGAAGCAGTATTTGAATTTAATCATCGTATTGCACAGGGGTGATCATGCACATAGGCTAGAAAGGAAGGGCCTTTGTGGGTCGTGCGGGTCATGGCAAAAAGGTTTGTAGCATGATGGGTTCGATGAAACTCTTGGGGTGGGGCTGTACACTGCTGCTACTCTCTCCAGTCACTTATGGCTCCATGGCGCGGCCTGCCGTGTTGCCAGAGACCGTCATTAACGTCCGATTTTATGATGTCAGTGCACCGGATCTGAAGTCGCTGGCAGCGGCGCTGGATCGGGTGGCTCCGCGGGATCAGGACAAGGTGGCGCTTGGCAAGGCCAGTTATCGTCTCGACTGGCGGCTCGAGCTCGATCAGGGCGAGAAGCAGTGTCTGGTCCGGCAGATTGTGGTCTCAACCGATGCGACCCTGCTTATCCCCCGTTGGTTGGAAAAGACCAAGGCGACCAAGCAGGATCGCCAGCGTTGGGAGCGGATCACGGCCAGCCTGCTCGACTATGAGGCCCGTCACAAGGAGATGGTGTTGCAGAGTGCGACCCGGATCGGCATCGCCCTGGCCGATCTGCCCGCCGAGTCCAGTTGCGATGTACTGCGCTACGGCGCCTGGAAGGCGGGTATGAAGGAGTTGGAGCAGGGACAACGGCGCATTGACTCCTTCCAACGCCAGACGCGCTATGGCGAGATGTTGGGTCTGCGTTGGCCCGGTGAAGGATAAGAGAGACTGTTAGATTACGAGAAGGCCGCCCGAGGGCGGCCTTTTTGCACGCGTCATCAGGGCGTGAGCGGCTTGCCCTTGAGCAGCTTGCGGGTCCAATAGCGGGCCGGGTGCAAGGCATCGAGCAGATCCCGCGCCAGGCCCAGGGGCTCGCCACAGATCTCGGCGGCCAGCAGTTCCCCGCACAGGGGGGCCGAGCACAGACCCCGCGAGCCGAGGGCGCCGAGCACAAACAGACCCGGCCAGGTGGGGAGTTGCCAGTCTGGGTCGGCGCCGTGATCGCGCCAGCGCTCTTCAAGATTATCGAGCACTGCCAACGGGCCCAGTACTGGCAGGTGATCACGGCTGGCCGAACGTATTCCGACGCGGGCCTCGCCGTCCGAGAGATCGACCCCTATGGGCCAGCGCTGATCGGGCAGGCAGGCGATAAGGCGATCCCGGTTGCTGGCCTGCTCGTCATTGCAATAGTCCAGCTCGGTGCGGTTGCGGCCATAGCTGGCGCCGATGCAGTGGCGCCCCTGGTGGGCTGGTGTGAGGTAGCCGTCGTAGCAGAGCACCTGCTTGAGGCGCGAAAGTTCGGGGTTGGTCCTGGCGTGGCTCACCTGGCCGCGCACCGGGTAGAGAGGCAACTCGGCCTGTGGCAGTAGCGCGGGCAGGCGATGGCCTGCGGCCACCACCAGGTTCGGGGCCTGCCAGCGGCCGCTCGGCCCTTCGGCGACCCACAGATCCCCGTGCTGGGACAGGCGGGTCACCTCGGCGTCGTAGTGCTGGGTCAGCAGACCGCTGGTTGCCGCCTCGGCCAGCGCGGCGCGGGTGAGCTCAGCCGGGCAGAGCCAACCGCCCAGCGGGTAAGCCACCCCGGCGCAGCCGGTGGGCAGGCCCACCTGCTCGGCCATCTCCTCGGCGGTTACCGGGTGTACCAGCTCGGCGGGGAAGGGGCCGGTCAGCAGCTTGGCGATCTTCTGGGCCGATTTGCCGTCGTAGCCGAGTTGCACCACGCCACAGAGATCGAAGGCCACCTCATGGCGGGCGGCCAGCTCGATGAGGCGCCCACGGGCATAGGGAAAGGCCGCGGCATAGAAGCGTGACAGGGTGTCGTGCTCGCCGCCGAGCAGGGGGTAGAGGGCCCCCTGCCGGTTGCCCGAGGCGCCGGCGGCGGGCGCCGCATCGGCGCACAGCAAGGTGACGGCGCGGCCGCGGCGCACCAGAGAGAGCGCCGTCATGGCCGAGGCGATGCCACCGCCGATGATGAGCACCTCACCCGTGCGCCCGGCCGGGCGCGGATAGCCCCGCTCTAGGCCGGTGCTGGGCACCTTGCCTTGCCGGGCGCCGGCCAGCATCTCGCGCTTGCTGCCATACCCCTTGACCTTCTGCATGGCCCAGCCTGCCTCGATGAGGCCGCGGCGCACGAAGCCGGCGCAGGTGAAGGTGGCGAGCGTCGCCGTGCTGCGGGCAAGGCGAGCCAGCCCGGCGAAGAGCTCGGGCGTCCACATCTCGGGGTTCTTGGACGGGGCGAAGCCATCGAGAAACCAGGCGTCCACCAGTCCCTCGGGGCCGTGGGGCACCAGAGGCAGGCTCTCCTTGATGTCGCCAAACCAGAGATCCAGGGTGACGCGTCCCTCATCAAACACCAGGCGATGGCAGCCAGGCAGTGCCAGCGGCCACTGGGCGACCAGATGCTCGCTGAAGGCCGACAGCTCGGGCCAGGCGGCCAAGGCTTTGGCCAGATCGGCGCGGGTGAGGGGAAATTTTTCGAAACTGGTGAAATGCAGGCGGCGCGCGCCGGCCTTGCCTGCGGCGATGTGCCCGGCAAACGCCTGCCAGCTGGCCAGAAAGTTGAGGCCGGTGCCAAAACCTGTCTCGGCGATCACGAACTGGTCGCGATCATGGCGCGAAAAACGCTCAGGTATTTGGTTTTGCTGCAAAAAGACGTAGCGGGTTTCGCTCAGCCCATTATCATTGGAAAAGTAGACATCCCCGAACTCGCTGGAGACAGGCGTGCCCGCCTCATTCCACTCCAGCCGGGCATGATGTAGCGATGTTTGGCTCACGTTGACTTCAAACTCCCGTCACAAATCGCGGGCATTCTACGTGAAAGCAGACCAGTTTGGCAGCCGAAAGCGGGTAGACTCGGTGCCAGTTTTACCAGACGAGATGGATTAATGAGAAGAGCAGTGATCACCGGTATCGGCGTCATCTCCAGTATCGGCAACAATAAGGAAGAAGTGCTGGCCTCCCTGAAAGCGGGTACCTCAGGCATCACCTATTCCGAGCAGTTCGAGCAGTACAACCTGCGTAGCCGTGTCTGGGGTAACATCAAACTCGAGCCGTCCGAGCTGATTGACCGCAAGGTCATGCGTTTCATGGGCAACGCCTCCGCGTACGCCTACCTCTCCATGCAGGAAGCGATCGCCGACGCCAAGCTGACCGACGACATGGTCTCCAACGACCGCACCGGTATCGTGGCCGGCTCCGGTGGCGCCTCTGCCAAAAACCAGCTGGAAGCGTGCGACATCGCCCGCGAGAAGGGCGTCAAGCGTGTCGGTCCCTACATGGTGCCGCGCACCATGTCCTCCACCGTATCTGCCTGTCTGGCCACCCCGTTCAAGATCCGTGGGGTCAACTACACCATCAGCTCCGCCTGTGCCACCTCTGCCCATTGCATCGGCCACGCGCTGGAACTGATCCAGCTCGGCAAGCAAGACATCGTCTTCGCCGGCGGCGGCGAGGAGCTGGACTGGTCCATGACCACCCAGTTCGACGCCATGGGCGCCCTCTCTACCAAGTACAACGACACCCCGGAAAAGGCCTCCCGCACTTATGATGCGGATCGCGACGGCTTCGTCATCTCAGGTGGCGGCGGTATCGTGGTGGTCGAGGAGCTCGAACACGCCCTGGCCCGTGGCGCTCACATCTACGCCGAGATCACCGGTTACGGTGCCACCTCCGACGGCTACGACATGGTTGCCCCTAGCGGTGAAGGCGCCATTCGCTGCATGAAGATGGCGATGGCCGGTGTCGACAAGGTCGACTACATCAACACCCACGGCACCTCCACCCCGGTCGGTGACGTGAAGGAGCTGGAAGCGATCCAGACTCTGTTCGGTGCCAACTCTCCCAAGCTCTCCGCCACCAAGGCGATGACCGGTCACTCTCTGGGCGCCGCCGGCGTGCATGAGGCGGTCTACTCCCTGCTGATGCTGGAGCACGGTTTCATCGCCCCGAGCATCAACATCGACACCCTGGACGAGAAGGCTATCGGCCTGCCCATCGTGCGTGAGACCGAAGCGGCCACCCTCGATACCGTCATGTCCAACAGCTTCGGCTTTGGTGGGACTAACGCCTCGCTGGTGTTCAGCAAGTACAAGGGCTGAGCGAGTCGAAATAAACAGAGGGCGCCATGATGGCGCCCTCTTCGTTTCTAATTCAGCTTGAGCTTCATAAACTCGGCGTCCTCGCCATACTCGGCCAGCGACTTGCTGGTGGGAGTGGCCACGAAGCCGTGTCGACGCCAATAGGCGGGGGCATCCTGCACTGCGATCAGGGCCACTTCGTCGTAGCCATCCTCTTTAGCGTGGTCGAGCGCCGTGTCGACGAGTCGCTGGCCTACACCCAGACCGCGCGCCTCATCGGCAATCGCCAGATCGTGCAGGTAGAAGATCTCGTCGCGCGTCATCTCGCCGATGGGGCATGAGAGAGAGGGGGGAGGGCCATAGTGCCAAGGATGACAGAGCAGATAGCCGAGCACTTGGCCACCTCGCTCGGCAACCCAGCAGGTCTGCGGTGAGAGGCCGACCTTCTGCTGCAGGATGTGGAGAGGCTCGGGGACCAGCTCATGGTAACACTGGGCCTGGATGTGCATGATGGCACTCCAGTCACCATATCGGATAGTTCGTATCGAAACCGGCATCTTGTCTGACGCTATGTTGAAAAACACACCAAATCAGACGCCATGCTAGCAAAGCGCAGCAGAAAAGATAAGGGGCCTATCGGCCCCTGGGTAGTATCAGTCGAGAAACTCGCACAGGTAGGCGGTGGCTTGCTTCACTTCCAGCTTGAAGGAAGAGTGTCCTGGGACGGCAAACGCCTGACCCGCCTCGTAGGTGTGCCACTCATCTTCATCCTTGAGCTGAATGGTGAGGGCACCCTTGATGACCGTCATCCGCTCGGGGGCGGCGGTATTGAACTCGTAGTGACCCGGGGCCATGACGCCGACGGTGGCCTTCTCACCCTTGTGCTCGAAGCCGATAGATTTGACGTTACCATCAAAATACTCATTGCTTTTCAACATCTTTACATCCTTGCATTGGCACTGTCCCTGGCACGTTAGCACGGGTGCCGATGGCTGTCATGAAGATTGTATGAAGGGACTCAGGAGGGAATAAGAGGCGCCTTAAAGGGCGCCTCTTGAACGGTCTCAACGGGCTCTGACCACCAGTCCCTTGAGGTAGAAGCCTTCCGGATAGGCGGTACCGATGGGGTGATCCGGTGCCTGGGAGAGGCGCTCGAGGATCTGGGCGTCGCGGCCGGCATCGAGCGCCGCGTCGGCCACTATCTTCTGGAACAGATCTGCCGGCATCAGGCCCGAGCAGGAGTAGGTGAGCAGAATGCCGCCCGGGGCGAGCAGCTGGAACGCCAGCAGGTTAATGTCCTTGTAGCCGCGGCAGGCGCCGTCGAGCTGGGCCTTGCTCTCGGCAAACTTGGGCGGATCGAGCACGATGACGTCGAACTTCTCGCCCTTTTCCCGGTACTCACGCAGCAGCTTGAATACGTCCTGACGCAGGAAGTGGGCGCGGGAGAGGTCCAGGCCATTGAGCTCGGCATTCTGGCGCGCGGTGTCGAGCGCCGGTTGGGAGACGTCGACGTTGACCACTTCGCTGGCACCACCCTTGAGGGCGTAGACACCGAAGCCACCTGTGTAGCAGAAGCAGTTAAGTACCCGCTTGCCGGCGGTGTATTTGGCGGCTGCCTGGCGGTTGTCGCGCTGATCCAGATAGAAGCCGGTCTTGTGGCCTCCCTGGATGTCGACCAGGATCTTGACCCCCTGGTTCTCTTCGATCACGACCGGCTCGGAGGGCGCCTCGCCGTGCAGCACACCGACAAACTCCTCAAGCCCCTCTTTCTTGCGTACTGCCACATCGGAGCGCTCGAAGATGTTGCAAGTGGGGAAGAGGGCGCGCAGGGCTTCGACGATCAGCGGACGCTGGTAGTCGGCACCGGCCGAGAGCAACTGGCACACCAGAAAATCACCGTAGCGATCGATGGTGACGCCGGGCAGGCCGTCGGATTCGGCGGCGCACAGGCGATAGCCGGTGAGCCCCTGGCGTGCGATTAGATCCTCGCGAGCGGCCTGGGCAGCGGCCAGACGGCGCAGGAAGAAGGCCTGATCGACCGCCTCGTCGCGATCGAAAGTCCAGATCCGCACCCGGATCTGGGAGCTGCCGGACCAGGCGCCACGGCCGAGCCACTGACCACTCTGGGCGAAGACGTCGACCGTCTCACCGTTAACCGGTTTGCCCTTGACCTTGTCGATAGCCTTGGAGAAGACCCAGGGGTGACGTCGAAGCAGGGATTTTTCCCGCCCGCCGGCGAGGATGATGGATGCGCTCATGGTGACAGCCGTTTAGGAGATAAGAAAAGGGGCCACATTCTAGGTGGCCCCTGGCTAAAAGACAAACCGACTCAGATCTTGAGCCCCTTGAGGGCGCCCGAGAGCTCATCGGCAGTCGTCTTGAGTCCCTGGGTGCCGGCCACCGAGGCAGAGGCTGACTCTTCCACCGAGCTTGCCTCACCACGCACCAGCTCGAGGTTGTGCGCTATGTCGGCGGCGACCGAGCTCTGTTGCTCGGAGGCGGTGGCGATCTGGGCGCTCATCTCGAAGACGCTGGCACTGACCTGGCTGATCCGCTCTATATCGGCGCCAACCTGAGTGATGAGCTCGCGGCTGTCGGCGGCACGGATCACCGTCTTCTCCATGATCTCGTTGAGGGTGGTGGTGCCCCCTTGCAGGGACTCGATCATCTGCTGGATCTCGACCGTGGCCTGTTGGGTGCGGCCTGCCAGAGTACGCACTTCGTCGGCGACCACCGCAAAGCCACGCCCCTGCTCGCCGGCGCGAGCGGCCTCAATGGCGGCATTGAGCGCCAGCAGGTTGGTCTGTTGGGAGATGGCATTGATGACGCTGACCACCTCGTTGATCCGGTTGGCGTTGTCGGTGAGCTGATCGACCGCGCTCGAGGCATTGGCAATCTCGTCGGCCAGGGTGCGGATGGATTCGATGGTCTTGCGTACCCGGGTGGCGCCCTTGGCCGCTTCATCGCTCGACTCGCGAGTCTGACTCAGGGTGTCGGCGGCGTTGCGAGCCACCTCGCGGATCGCCGCAGACATCTGCTCCATGGCGGCGGCCAGTGAGTCCATGTGGCTGCGCTGGGAGAGCGCCATCTGTTGCCCTTGCCGGGCGTGATCGCGAAACTCATCAGCCGCCATATGGAGGGCTTCGGCCGACTGTTCAACCAGTTGGACTATATTGTGCTGGCGCTCGGTGAAGCGGTCGATGCTGCAAGCGAGCACAGAAAACTCGTCGCGCACCGGGAAGAAGTTGAGCCGGAAGGTGAGGTCCCCATCGGCCACCTGCTGTAGCGCCTTGTTGGTGGAGTAGAGGGCGCCCGAGACGAAGGTCATCAGATAGTGGGTGATGAGAGCCATCAGGGCCGCCAGCACGGCGATCAGCCCAAGCATGGGCCCCTGATCGTCCCACATGGAGTAGGCGGCGCGATCGAGCGTGCCAACGAGCATGCCCGCTTGCCCCGCCTTGGCGGCGTAGCTGACGCGATCCCCCTGCTCCGAGAGGCCTTCGGTGGCATAGGGCTGTAGGGAGAGATGGGCCGGAAGGGTCAGCCCGGGCTCTTTGGCCACCAGTGCTGCCACTGTGTCGACCTTCTCGCGCATCAGCTCGACTCGCAGGTTCATCTCCTGCTCGTGGCTGGCTCGCAGCAGTGTAAAGCCGAGCAGGGCGATCACCAGCAGGGGAAACCAGAAGGTGATCATGAACTTTTCACTGATGGTGAGGTGAATGAGATAGCGGTCAATCCATCTGAACTTGACTTCTTTCATAATGATTAGGGTTCCTACAGCAATCCGTTGAGCGGGTGTCAGCATTATCGGCGAGAGTCGCCAGATCTTAATGACAAGGGTATAAAAATGGGAGAGCAATCGTTTGTTGTGCGTGTGTATGGAGTCGTTCAGGGCGTAGGGTTTCGCTATTTCACTCGTGAGCAGGCCCTGCGACTCAAATTAAGAGGGCATGCCTACAACCTGGATGATGGGTCGGTCGAGGTGTGGATCGCTGGACCCAGAGAGCAGGTGCAGAGTATGCTGAGCTGGCTGGAGCGTGGCCCACGCACCGCTCAGGTCTCACGCATCGAGGTGTGCGAGATGAGCGAGCTTCCGCCTCCCGGTTTTCATACCAACTGAGGCCCTGGCCATGGAGCATGAGCGGGATGTGATCCTGGCCTTTTCGCAGGCCACTGTGCACCTGCGCCAGGGGGCCGATGAAGAGGCGGTGCACGGTTATCGTATCGCAGGGAGGCGCGTGCTCTCGCTGCTTGCCTTGTGGCGTCCTCTCATCTACGAGCCACGGCTCGAGCGGCAGCTGGCCTCGGCCATCAAGGCGCTCTCGGCCTTGCGCGATGCGCAGGTTCACGCCCTGCACTTCGGTGATAAAGCCGGGACTCAGTCCGCAGTACCCGTGCCTGAGCTGGAGTCCGCCCTGCTTGCCTGGTGGCTGCGACGTGAAGAGTGGGGCCGGCAACCGCAACTGGCGCGATTCTATGCCATGAGTCTCGGGGCTGGCCTGCTCGAGAGGCTCGATGTGGACGGCCCGCTGGCCCTTCGCCAATGGCACGCACTGCGTCTGGCGGTGAAGGCGGGTCGTTATGGCGTCGAGCTGCTGGTGTCTCAGGGCGATGCGCCACTGGGTTGGTTGGCTGAGCTGTGCGAGTGGCAGGAGCTGCTGGGCCAATTACAAGACCGCCGCCAATGGCGCCGTCGCCTCGCCTTGGAAGGCGAACTTGGCACCGCCGACAAGCTGGCCACACAGTTGACACAAAGGCAGCGCCAGTTAGAGCGACGGCGTCCCGTGTTGCGGGAATTGGCGGTGCGTATGGCGCAACGTGGCGGATAAACGAAGAGGGACCCGAAGGTCCCTCTTGGTTCTTACTTGACTCGCATACCGGGCTGGGCGCCCTCTTGGGGCTCGAGGATCCAGAGATCCTTGCCGCCGGGGCCGGCGGCCAGCACCATGCCTTCGGACATGCCGAAACGCATCTTGCGCGGGGCCAGGTTGGCCACCATCACGGTCAGCTTGCCTTCCAGATCTTCAGGGTTGTAGGCGGACTTGATGCCGGCAAACACTTGACGGGTCTCGCCGCCGATGTCGAGCTGCAGTTTCAGCAGCTTGTCCGCTTCCGGCACCGCCTCGGCCTTCGTGATCAGCGCCACGCGCAGATCAATCTTGGCAAAATCGTCGTAGGCGATGGTCTCGCTGATGGGATCGTCGATCAGGGGACCGGTTGCTTTCGGTGCCTGCTCCTTGGCCAGATCTTCCTTGGAGGCGTCGATCATGGCGTCAATCTTGGCCGGCTCGATACGGGCGAACAGGGCCTTGAACGGGGCGACGGTGTGGTCGACCAGCGGAGCTGCGATACCATCCCAGCTGAGGGTCTCGGCCAGGAAGGCCTCGGCGCGCTCGGCCAAGAGCGGCATGACCGGTTTGAGGTAGGCCATCAGGACGCGGAACAGGTTGATGCCGACCGAGCAGACCGCTTGCAGCTCGGCATCTGCCCCTTCCTGCTTGGCGATGACCCAAGGGGCCTTGTCGTCCACGTAGCGGTTGGCCTTGTCGGCCAGCGCCATGATCTCGCGGATGGCGCGGCTGAACTCGCGGCTCTCGTAGGCTTCGGCGATCGCGGTGCGGGCGTTGGCAAACTCGGCGTAGAGCTCAGGCTCGGCGCAGGTGGCGGCCAGCTTGCCGTCGAAGCGCTTGGCGATGAAGCCGGCGTTGCGAGAGGCGAGGTTGACCAGCTTGTTGACCACATCGGCGTTGACGCGCTGCACGAAGTCTTCGAGGTTCAAGTCCAGATCGTCGATGCGGCTGTTGAGCTTGGCGGCATAGTAGTAACGCAGGCACTCCGGATCCAGGTGGTTCAGATAGGTGGAGGCCTTGATGAAGGTGCCCTTGGACTTGGACATCTTGGCGCCGTTGACGGTCACGTAGCCGTGCACGTTGACCTTGGTCGGCTTGCGGAAGCCCGCGCCTTCCAGCATGGATGGCCAGAACAGGCAGTGGAAGTAGGCGATGTCCTTGCCGATGAAGTGGTAGAGCTCGGCCTCGGAGTCCGCTTTCCAGTAGCTGTCGAAATCGATGTCATCACGCTTGTTGCACAGGTTCTTGAACGACGCCATGTAACCGATGGGGGCGTCCAGCCAGACGTAGAAGTACTTGCCCGGGGCGCCCGGAATTTCGAACCCGAAGTAGGGGGCATCACGGGTTATGTCCCACTGTTGCAGGCCGCTTTCGAACCACTCCTGCATCTTGTTGGCCATCTCTTCCTGGATGGCGCCGGAGCCGCGCACCCAGCCGGAGAGCCAGCTTTCAAACTGGGGCAGGTCGAAGAAGAAGTGCTCGGAGTCCTTCATCACCGGGGTCGCACCGGAGACGGCGGATTTCGGATCGATCAGCTCGGTCGGGCTGTAGGTGGCGCCGCAGCTGTCGCAGTTGTCGCCATACTGCTCCGGGGACTTGCACTTGGGGCAGGTACCCTTGACGAAGCGGTCCGGCAGGAACATGGCCTTTTCCGGATCGAACAGCTGGGAGATGGTACGGCTCTTGATCTTGCCAGCCTCCTTGAGGCGGGTATAGATAAGGCTCGCCAACTCGCGGTTCTCGTCGCTGTGGGTCGAGTGGTAGTTGTCGAAGCTGATGTTGAAGCCGGCGAAGTCCTGTTGGTGCTCTTCGGAGACGCGGGCAATCATCTCTTCGGGGGCGATCCCCATCTGCTGAGCCTTGAGCATGATCGGCGTGCCGTGGGCATCGTCGGCGCAGATGAAGTGGACCTGGTGACCGCGCATTCGTTGATAACGAACCCAGATATCGGCCTGGATGTGTTCCAGCATGTGGCCGAGGTGGATGGAGCCGTTAGCGTAGGGGAGGGCGCAAGTTACCAGAATTTTACGGGGATCAGTTGCCATAATGGGTTCTTGATATGCTGATTGGAGTGTTAGAGTGCCGAACATGTTACCCGAATCAGGCCGGATCTGCCTAGCCTCGAGACTCGCTGGCTGTCGCTTGGCGCGTGGCTGAGTCGGGCAGTAGCAATGGGACTTGAGCAAATAACAACGCAATGGGGTTTATACAGTGTTAGATGCAGTAAAACGTATATTGGCCGAATTTAAACCACGTTTTTGGCAAAGCGATCTGGTTGAGGCTGGCTTTGTTCATACCCTCACCCTGGAGGGGGGGCTGCTGACGGTGGGGGTGCGTCTGCCCTTCGCCGGTAGTAGCTGGTTCGATCAGTTGCGTGATGAGCTCGATGGCCGGTTGCGTGCCCTCGATGGGGTGCAGCAGATCCGCTGGAACTGCGATGCCGAGGTGGCCAGCCTGCCCCGTGCAGGCGGGCGTCCGGCGCTTCAGGGGGTTCGCAACATAGTGGTAGTGGCCTCCGGCAAGGGGGGCGTGGGCAAGTCGACCACGGCCGTCAATCTGGCTCTGGCGCTCAAGCGAGAAGGGGCCAGGGTGGCCCTGCTGGATGCAGATATCTATGGCCCCTCGATTCCCATCATGACCGGTACCCGTCACGAACGTCCCGTGAGCCACGATGGCAAAATGATGGAGCCTGTCATGGCCTGCGGCATGCCAAGCAACAGCATCGGGTATCTGGTTGGCGAGCAGGATGCCACCATCTGGCGTGGTCCCATGGCGAGCAAGGCGTTGGCCCAGATCCTCAATGAGACCCGTTGGGGTGAGATCGACTATCTGGTAGTCGATATGCCCCCCGGCACCGGTGACATTCAGCTCACCATGGCCCAGCAGGTCCCGACCACGGGGGCGGTGATCGTCACGACGCCCCAGGATGTGGCCCTGGCCGATGTTCGCAAGGGCGTCGCCATGTTTGAGAAGGTGGGGATCCCTGTGCTCGGGGTGATCGAGAACATGAGCTATCACATCTGCAGCGCCTGCGGCCACCACGAGCCTATTTTTGGCACGGGGGGGGGGCAGAAGATGGCGGAGCAATTTGGCATCAACCTGCTGGGACAACTGCCACTGCACATCGATATTCGTCAACATATGGATGACGGATGCCCCATCGTCTTCCAGGCGCCGGATCACGCGCTCTCTTTGAGCTACCTGAAACTGGCCCGCAACCTGGCTGCGGCGCTCTATTTTAGCGGAAAACCGGTTGCGACCCCGCTCTTCACGCGACAGCTGGATGAATAGTGGTCGAACGTGACGTATGACGCGCTTTGAGGGTGGGCATGGCCCACCCTTTTTCTTATAATGGATCGGTTTACATTCATTCCAACCGCTCTTCTTTTAGGTATTTGTCATGTCTGATACTCAACGTTCGTGTGTGATCATCGGTATTGCCGGGGCTTCAGCCTCGGGCAAGAGCCTCATTGCCCAGACCATCTATGAAGAGCTGGTGGCCGAACTGGGGGCAGGCGAGATCGGTGTGATCTCCGAAGACTGCTACTACAAGGATCAGTCTCACTTGACCATGGAAGAGCGGGTCAAGACCAACTACGACCATCCCAGCGCCATGGATCACAGTCTGCTAGTTGAGCATCTGGACTTACTCTCGCGCGGTGAGGGAGTGAGCATCCCTCAGTACTCCTATACCGAGCACACTCGTATGACCGAGACGGCTGATTTTGCGCCGCGCAAGGTGATCATTCTGGAAGGGATCCTGCTGCTGACCGATCCGCGTCTGCGTGAGCGCATGGATGCCACCATCTTCATGGACACCCCACTCGATATCTGCCTGATCCGCCGCCTGGTGCGTGATGTGCAAGAGCGGGGCCGTACCATGGAGTCTGTGCTCAAACAGTATCAGAAGACGGTTCGCCCCATGTTCTTGCAGTTCATCGATCCGTCCAAGCAGTATGCCGATGTGATCGTGCCCCGTGGCGGCAAGAACCGTATCGCGATCGACATGCTCAAAGCTCGAATCCGTCACATGCTGGTGGGCTGAAACAAGCCGGGTGACCCCGGCTTTTTTATATCCAAGGAGAAGTTATGCGCCTTTGTGATACCGACATAGAACGCTATCTGGACGAGGGAAAGATTGTCATCGAACCTCGTCCCTCACAGGAGCGTATCAGTGGGGTCAGTGTCGATGTCCTGCTGGGAAACGCCTTTCGCGTCTTTCGCGATCACACCGCGCCTTATATCGACCTCGGCGGTACCAGTGCCGAGATGGCGGATGCCATCGATCGGGTGATGAGCGAAGAGATCCACATTCCGGATGGGGAGGCTTTCTTCCTCCACCCGGGCGAGCTGGCACTTGCCGTCACCTATGAGTCGGTGACCCTGCCGGCCAACCTGGTGGGCTGGCTCGATGGCCGCTCCTCACTGGCGCGCCTCGGCCTCATGGTGCACGTGACGGCCCATCGGATCGATCCGGGCTGGTCGGGGCGCATCGTGCTGGAGTTCTACAACGGCGGTAAATTGCCGTTGGCATTGCGCCCCAAGATGAAGATTGGTGCGCTCAATTTCGAAGTCCTCTCCGGGGAGGCCGCACGTCCCTACAACAAGCGTGAAAACGCCAAGTACAAGAGCCAGCAAGGCGCTGTGGCAAGCCGGATCAGCCAAGACTGACCAGCGTCTTATCGCTGACTACCCTTTAAATGGCAGATGTTGATACATTTGCCATTTTTTTTTTGTCAGAAAATATCTCTTGGCCGTCTATTCACCCTTGCTTCATCTGGCATAATCCGCGCACTTCCTTAACAAGGTGTACCTTTGTAATGTTAACAGTCTTTGAAGGGATGAACGCGTGGCTGGCAATCGGCCTGGTGCTCTCCGTTGTCTTCGTCTTGGCCTACGAGTTTATCAACGGTTTTCACGATACGGCCAATGCCGTAGCGACGGTGATCTACACCAAGGCCATGCCGGCTCACATGGCTGTGGTTGCCTCAGGCTTCTTCAACTTCCTCGGTGTTATGTTCGGGGGGCTTGGCGTTGCCTATGCCATCGTGCATCTGCTTCCTATTGATCTGCTGTTGGGAATGGATTCGAGCCAGGGGTTGGTGATGATCTTCTCCCTGCTCTTCTCCGCCATCGCCTGGAACCTGGGTACCTGGTACTTCGGCATCCCGGCCTCCAGCTCTCATACCCTGATTGGCTCTATCTTAGGGGTGGGCGGTGCTTATGCCTGGCTGGTACACAAGCCGCTGAATGAAGGGATCAACGTGGGCAAGGCGATCGACATCATGCTGTCGCTCATCGTTTCGCCGACCGTGGGCTTCATCATCGCGGCACTTCTTCTGTTTGCCATCAAGCGAATCTGGAGTGGCCCCAAGCTGCATAAGACCCCAGAGGAGCGCCTCAAGGTCGACGGTAAGAAGCACCCGCCTTTCTGGGCGCGCCTTACCCTGGTGGCCTCTGCCATGGGGGTCAGCTTCGTGCATGGCTCCAACGATGGTCAGAAGGGGATTGGCCTGTTGATGCTGGTGCTCATCTGTATGGCACCGGCTCACTACGCCCTCGATATGAGTAGTAGCGCCTATCACCTCGATCGCACGCAGGATGCCGCTAACCGCATCGCAGATCTCTACCATCGTAACCAGGAGATGGTCAGCGGGCTGGTGAGTTTTGACCGTGAGGTGAAGGTCTCCGCCGAGTTGATGGAGCACTGCACTGCCGGTGATACTCTCTCTAACATTGCGACGCTGGATGAGCGTCTGGGTAAGGTCCGCACCTACAGTGAAATGAGTGTGGCCGACCGCCGTGAAGTTCGTCGCCTGCTGCTCTGCATCGACGACACCGCCAAGAAGGTCTCCAAGCTGCAATTGCCTGCGAAGGAGCTCAAGGATCTGGCCGTATGGCGCAAGGATCTGGTCTCTACCGCCGAGTATGCCCCCTACTGGGTTATCGTCTCCGTCGCCCTGGCATTGGGTTGCGGCACCATGATTGGGTGGCGTCGTATCGTCTACACGGTGGGGGAGAAAATTGGCTCCAAGGGCATGACCTACAGCCAGGGCATTGCTGCCCAGATCACGGCTGCCAGTGCCATCGGTATCGCCAGTGCAACGGGCATGCCTGTCTCCACGACCCATGTGCTCTCTTCGGCCGTGGCAGGGACCATGGTGGCGAACCGCTCTGGGCTGCAGACGCAAACCATCAAGACCATCTTGATGGCCTGGGTGTTGACCCTGCCACTGACCATGGCATTGTCAGGTGGATTCTTCCTGCTCGCCAACGCGCTCTTTACCTGACACTCTGAATCCTCAATGCAAAAGCCGGCGCAATGCGCCGGTTTTTTTATGTCTGGGTTCAGCCGCGGCTCTGAGTTACCCCTTCATGAACGGACGACAGATGCCGATGGCCGTAGGAGGTGAAAGCCCGGTCGCAGCGAGCGGTGCACATGCACTGCCTACACTCAACATATGCCATCACGCACATTTCAGTTAACACTGTTTTATCCATCTGGTGCTACGTTGAGTCGGCCGTGATGTAAGTAGGTCGGTCGGGGCCTCGCGGGCATATCTGGTTCTATGGTGAGCAGGCTGATGGCGCGCACAGGGAGAAGATCAGGGACGGTGCAACACCTTGTGACGGGGCTTACTTGATTGCACATCGGTGCGAGGGCTCATCCGGCTGTGTTGATAAGCGTGGAGCAAGGTCAAGCCATGCTTAGTCGGTAAGCTTCCCACAGATCAGACCCTGGCTCGGCTGTGTTCTCAAGAGGGCTATCTCGACGATGTACAACACGAGCAGGGGGCGCAGGCCCGAGAGGCTAATTAAGGTAAAAAAAATCCCCGAGCATGGCTCGGGGATTTGATATGGCGATTGGAAGCCTGGTTTAGGGGCGACCTGCCGGACTGGTTGCATGCATCTGGGCTGCACTCAAACCACCGTGACGGCCAGAGCTCTCCACGCCATGGCGCACCAGGGGCGGATATTCTTGCGCCTCTTGTTGGGGCAGGGCCGGGGCCGGCTCCGGCTTGGCCATGGGTGCAGAAGCACGACGAGCCTTGGCCAATACGCCGGAAGATGCCACTTGCTTCGGTGCACTCTGGGTTTGTACGCTGGCAACACGCGCTTGCTCAACAGGAGCAACCTGCTCAGCCTTGACGTCAGTGGTGACAGACGCAACCGGAGCGGCAACCGGGGACTGCGCCGCAGGCACCATAACCGCCTCAACCACGGCGACCGGCTCGGCAGCAACCTGAGCTACAGGCTCTTCTTCACGCTGGCGGCGAGCATCTTCGTTGATCCGCTTACGGCGTTGCATGCCTTCACGAGGAGTACGTTCGCTACGCTCACGTTGACGGCGAGGACGGGATTCACTCTCTTCCTCGGTAACAACGGGGGCGGGGACGTCTGCCTGTACATGGGCCTGGGTTCCCAGTACCGGCTCCAACTCGGGTTGGAATTCACGGACGATGGGCTCGGCTACGACAGCAGGAACCGGCTCGGCGACAGGTGCGGCAGTCTCAACGACTTGTGCTACCGGCTCTACGGCCACTGCATTCTCGCTGACGTCGACACGTACCTGCTTGCGCATCTGACGGCGCTCGCGACGCTCGGCAACGCGCTGCTCTTTCTCAACACGTACGCTCTGCTCTTCGCTCACGGTCTCGACAGCTTGCTGCACCGGTTTTTCAACACGGGGCTCACGCTCTTGACGCGGAGCTCGCTCGGCGCGAGGTTCGCGCTCTTGACGCGGCGCTCGTTCAGCACGCGGCTCGCGCGGTTGGCGTGGCTGGCGCTCTTCACGGGGCTCACGCTCCTGACGCGGACGTTTGCTGCGCTCGTCGCGAGCAGCGTCGCTCTTTTGCTCTTCACTCGGACGGGCAGGGCGCTCGTCGCGGCGACGATCGCGGCGTTGCTCGTTGCTGCGCTCACCACGGGGCTGGCGCTCTTCACGTGGTTGACGGCGGCGGTTGTCGCTCTTCTGATGGGCCTTCTGCTCCGGCTCGGCGGCAGGCGTTGCGGCTGCAGCTTTCGGTTGAGTGGAACCAAACAGGGTGCCAAACAGGCGGCTCAGGAAGCCGGGTTTGGCCTCTACGGCTTCAACCTTGGCCGGGGCAGCTGCAACCGGAGCAACAGGAGCCGGCTTGGACGGCTGGCTAAAGCCCTGCAGCAGAGGTTGATCGCGTTCGACAACCTGCACCTGACGGGGCTGGTAAGTCGGCTTGACCACTTCGGTCTTGAGCTCGTAGCTGGCAGCTTCCGGGATCTCGTTCTTACGGATCCGGGTGACCTCGTAGTGCGGGGTCTCCAGATGCTGATTCGGGATGATGTAGACACGCACGTCGTTGCGCTGCTCGAGGCTGGCGATGGCGGCACGCTTCTCGTTGAGGAGATAGGCGGCGACATCGACCGGTACCTGGCCATGCACCTGCTCGGTGTTGTCCTTCATCGCTTCTTCTTCGATCAGGCGCAGGATGGAGAGTGCCAGTGACTCGTTGTCACGGATCACGCCCTGACCCTGGCAACGGGGGCAGATGTGGCTGCTGGACTCGTTGAGGGAGGGACGCAGGCGCTGACGGGACATCTCGAGCAGACCGAAGCGCGAGATGCGGCCCAGCTGGATGCGGGCGCGATCCTGATGCACGGCTTCACGCAGACGGTTTTCCACCTCGCGCTGGTGACGCACCGGGGTCATGTCGATGAAGTCGATGACAATCAGGCCACCCAGGTCACGCAGGCGCAGTTGGCGGGCGATCTCGTCGGCCGCTTCCAGGTTGGTCTGCAGGGCCGTCTCCTCGATGTCACCACCCTTGGTGGCGCGCGCCGAGTTGATGTCGATAGAGGTCAGTGCCTCGGTCGGATCGATGACGATACTGCCGCCGGAGGGGAGGCGCACTTCACGCTGGAAGGCCGACTCGATCTGGCTTTCGATCTGGAAGTGGTTGAACAGGGGCACTTCGCCCTTGTACTGCTTGACCCGGTTGATGAAATCCGGGCGTACCAGCTCGATGTGGGCCTTGGCACGGTCGAACACGGTCGGGTTGTCGATCAGGATCTCACCCACATCGCGACGCAGGTAGTCGCGGATGGCGCGCACGATGACGTTGCTTTCCTGGTGGATCAGCACAGGCGCGGCCACGTTTTCGGAGGCCTTGCGGATCGATTCCCAGTGGTTCAGCAGGACGTTGAGATCCCACTCCAGCTCTTCCTGGGACTTGCCCACACCGGCGGTGCGCACGATGAGGCCCATGCCGTCCGGCACGGTCAGCCCGTTCATGGCTTCCTTGAGTTCGGTCCGCTCGTCACCCTCGATGCGGCGGGAAATACCACCGGCACGCGGGTTGTTCGGCATCAGCACCAGGTAGCTGCCGGCCAGACTGATGAAGGTGGTGAGGGCTGCACCCTTGGTGCCACGCTCTTCCTTGTCGATCTGGACGATCACTTCCTGGCCTTCGCGGACCACTTCTTTGATGTTGGGACGACCTTGGTAGGAATAACCGGAGGGGAAGTAAGTGCGGGCGATCTCCTTGAGAGGCAGGAAACCGTGGCGCTCGGCGCCGTAGTCGACAAAAGCAGCTTCGAGGCTGGGCTCTACGCGGGTGATTTTGCCCTTGTAGATGTTGGCTTTCTTCTGCTCGTGTCCCGGACTTTCAATATCGAGGTCGTAGAGCTGTTGTCCGTCAACCAGCGCTACGCGCAACTCTTCTTCCTGAGTCGCGTTGATTAGCATTCTTTTCATTGAGTTCTCATTGTTGTGTCATGTGTGTTCCTTCACACGCTCCTGTCCTGCGCCGGCCTCGGGTCTACAGCATACGGTGGCAACCTCCCGGTTGGGGTACGCATGAGGCGCAACAAACTTGGGCGCATCGGTCATGCCCTGAAAATGCAGGGGATGAAAAGGATTCCAGTGTGAAGACAAAACGGTTTTGTGCACTGCGCTCACCCTGCTGCAACATCGCTCCTTGGCACAGGGACTTCGCTTGGCCTGACGGGCGGAATGGGAGATGAAACGCCCACGTTGTACAAGGCTTGAGCGGTCTTACAAAACCACCCTTATTATCCCATTTAAATCGGTTTCATAGCAAGGCAGCAATTTTCACGCTTTTTGCAAAAACAGAGCAGCCAAGGGGAGGGGGAGAGTGCTAGAATTCGCGCCCTATGACACAGATCACACAACAAGTGCAGCTGCTCACCATCGAGGCTGAGCATGAAGGGCAGCGCATCGATAATTTTCTCAAGACTCAGCTTAAAGGCGTTCCCAAGAGCCTGATCTATCGCATCCTGCGCAAGGGCGAAGTGCGCGTGAACAAAAAACGGGTCAAACCCGAGTACAAACTCGAGGTAGGAGACGAGGTACGTGTTCCCCCCGTGCGAGTCGCCGAAAAAAATGAGTTGCCGTCGGCCAATCTGGGCAGCATCCAGCGACTCGAGGCGCAGATCCTGTTCGAAGACGATGCCATCATAGTGCTCAACAAGCCTTCCGGCATGGCGGTACACGGCGGCAGTGGCCTCAGCTTTGGGGTTATCGAAGGGCTGCGTGCCCTGCGCCCGGACGCGCGTTTTTTGGAGTTGGTACATCGCCTCGATCGCGACACCTCGGGCGTGTTGCTCGTTGCCAAAAAGCGCAGTGCCTTGCGAAGCTTGCACGAGCAGCTGCGGGTGAAAACCATGCATAAGCAATATTTGGCCCTGGTGCGTGGCCGATGGCAGCCTCACGTCAAGGTGGTCACCGCACCGCTCAAGAAAAACGAGCTGCAGTCGGGCGAGCGCATCGTTCGGGTTAACGCAGAGGGCAAGCCCTCCGAGACCCGTTTTCGCATCGTGCGTCAGTTTGCCGAGGCGACCCTGATGGAGTGCAGCCCGATCACCGGTCGTACCCACCAGATCCGCGTCCATACCCAGCATGCCGGGCATCCCATCGCCTGCGATGACAAGTATGGTGAGGCTCAATTTGATGAGAAGATGCGCGAGAAGGGGCTCAATCGCCTCTTCTTGCACGCCTTGCGTTTGACCTTTGCCCATCCTGCCGACGGGCGCGAGATCAAGGTTGAGGCCCCGTTAGGGAAGCAACTGGACGCCTTCCTCGACAAGCTGGATAAATAGCCTGATACGGCTCTCACGACTCATCCCTGATGAGACCTGAGAGCCGCACATCCTCTCTTGTCTGCTCTTTCCCTCCGCTTCTTCATGCCGATACGCACCCGTTTTATGACAATATTTGTCATATAAATTCAATGGGTTATGTATTTAATAGCGGTTTTGCATCCCGCTGTCATATCTGTCATTGATTAACTGTTCTCACATGAGATGCTGCGACGGTCGAACAAGGTCGCTCGTCGGCGTGCACGACGGATCCGGTCACTTGGCAAACTGACTCTCATGGTCAGGACGCAGAGCCTCCGGTCTAACGGCGTAAGCCCAGGATAGCGGGGCTGCCATCACCTACGAAGGAAGGTGAGGCCAAGTGACTGTCTTTCAACTCATTTCATGCGAGGAGTATATGACAGCCACCCATTTCAGATCCCTGGCACTGCTGTGTGCATTAAGCGCGAGCACCCAGGTGCTGGCCCACGGTTATATTAGCCTCCCCGAATCGCGCAGTTATCTGTGCAAGAGCGGCGGAAATATCGAGTGTGGCGCCATCCAGTGGGAGCCACAGAGCCTGGAGGCCCCCTCTGGTTTCCCTCAAAAGGGGCCGGCCGACGGACAGATAGCCTCGGCCGGTCACAAGCAGTTTGGTGAGCTCAACACTCAGACCAGCGATCGCTGGACCAAACGGGAGGTGAGCGCCGGTCCCTTTGCGTTTACCTGGACTTTCACCGCCAACCATGTCACTCGTCATTGGCGCTACTACCTGACGCGCCAGGAGTGGGATCCCAACCGACCATTGACGCGTGATGCCTTTGAGCTTACCCCCTTCTGTGTCATCGACGGTGGCATGAAGCAACCGCCCAAGGTGATGACCCACAACTGCACCCTGCCGACTCGCACCGGCTATCAGCTGATCCTGGGCGTATGGGAGGTCGGGGATACCAGCAACAGTTTCTATAACCTCGTTGACGCCCGCTTCCAGGGAGGCGATCAGCCACCGCAGCGGTGGCGCCAGGGCGGCACTCTCTATCCATCAGTCGATCTGACCCCGGGGGATCGGGTGCTGACCCGGGTGTTTGATGCCGCCGGCGAGCGTGGCGATCTGCAAACCGAGCTCACCATAGCGAGCGACGAGCAGGGGCTGAAAAACAACTGGACCCACGCCCTGGCGGGCCGCATCAATGCCGAGCAGGCCAGCATCCGCGCCGGGCAGCAGGGGGGCGATGGCACCTTCAATCCCGTGTTCGGTCAAAACCCTCTCTATCTCAAGCAGGGTAGTGGGCTTGAGCGGGTCGAGATCCAGATTGAGCAGCGACAGCCGCCAGCCGGCCAATCACTCACCGTGAGTGGTGTCGCGGGCGATCTGATGCTTGATGGCGGCAAGCTTGCCCTCGACGTCACCGTGGCGGTACAGGGGGAGATGGCAGTGAGCGCCACCTTGTACGATCACGCAGGGGTGGCCCGCGGCCAGTTGAGCGCCGAGCTGCGCGATGAACAGCGCGCCTTCACCCTGGTGCTGGAGGGATTGAGCGCCGGTCACCATCAGTTGGTCGTGAAGGGGGTTCCCAAAACGGGTGGTGAAGCGCAGCAGCAGACCGTCGACCTGATGCTGAGCGAGCCGGCGCAGAGGTACGACTACCGCTTCCCTGAGGGTCTCAAGGATTATGTTGCCGACACCCGGGTGCTACAGCCCAAGGATGGACGCATCTACCGCTGCAAGCCGTTTCCCTATAGCGGCTATTGCATCCAGTGGACCAGCAGTGCCACACACTATGAGCCAGGAATAGGTTCGCACTGGCAGAGTGCCTGGGATTTGGTTGACTAGCCGTCTATCGCAAAGAGAGGCCATTGGGCCTCTCTTTCATCGTGGTGGGGTCAGGGGAGAGAGAGACCGTGATGCTCAAAGAGCTCCACCAGTCCGATCAGGGGGAGTCCGATCAGGGCATTGGGGTCACGCCCCTCTAGCGCTCGAAACAGGGCGATCCCCATCCCCTCACTCTTGAAGCTTCCAGCGCAGTCATAGGGAGTCTCGGCCAGCAGATAGCGGGTGAGCGCCTCGTCGTCGAGAGAACGAAAATGGACGGTGAAGGGCTCAACCAGAGAGTGCACTTCCTGATTTGCGGCATTGATCACGCATAGGCCGGTGTAGAAGATCACCGACTGCCCCTGGGCGGCTTTGAGCTGGGCCAGCGCATTTTCGAAGTTGCCAGGCTTGCCGAGAATGCGGCCATCGCAGACACACACCTGATCAGAGCCGATCACCAGGCCGTGATCACGATCGGCGGCCACCGCTCGAGCCTTGTCGATGGCCAGGCGCAACACCAGCTCAGTCGCTCCCTCATAGGGCTGTGGTCGCTCATCGACATCGGGCGCTTCGGTGTCGAACGACATCCCAAGTTTGGCCAGCAAGGCTGCGCGATAACGAGAAGTGGAGGCGAGGATCACTTTTTCTGGCATACTGTTATTCCGATGAGGGCAGGTCCCGGCATTCTAGGGAGTTGTGCGTTAAAAATCATCGCAATATATGGTTTTTCCTTTGACTATAACCTCTTGGAACTATATCATTCGCGCCCTATGCAAAAGGTGAAGTTGCCCGTTAAGGTTGATCCGGTCCGTAGTGCCTTGAAGCTGCTCGACTATGTCGGGATAGTGGAAAAGTCGCAGATGCCCAGGCTGGAGGAATCAACCGCAGGCTTGCTCGGTGATGTGGATGTATCGCTGCACTTTGGCAAAGATGTCCAGAAGCTGACCGTTATGAAAGGCACTGCCCATGCCGAGGTCAATCTGGTTTGCCAACGTTGTGGAGAGTCGTTTACCCACCGCTGCGAAGCCGAATTTGTCTACACTCCGATGTTCGAAAGGACTGACGAGGAAGAGCTGCCGGAAGCTTATGAGCCCATTGAATTGGATGAAAACGGCGAGATAGACCTTCATCAAATCCTCGAGGATGAACTCATCCTCGCCCTGCCACTGGTACCCATGCATCCTATGGATGAGTGCCCGAGAGGGAAGATGGAGATGAGCTTTGGTCATATTGAACCTGCTGATGAGCGTCCGAATCCCTTTGCAGTTCTTGAAGAACTCAAACGTAAGTGAATTAGGAGTTAGCCTAAATGGCCGTACAACAGAACCGTAAAACCCGCTCCAAGCGTGGCATGCGTCGTTCCCACGATGCCCTGACCGCTGCTGCCCTGACTGTTGATCAGACCAGTGGTGAAATCCATCGTCGTCACCACGTGACTGCTGATGGTTTCTACCGTGGCAAAAAGGTTATCGCCTAAGGCGAGCCCTTGTCTGCGCTCACCGTTGCGTTAGACATGATGGGGGGAGACAACGGCCCCCCGGTTACAGTGCCTGCCTCCGTGCAGGCACTGTCGCTTATGCCCCAGCTCCACCTCGTGCTGATTGGTGATCTCACTCGTTGTCAGTCGCTGCTTTCCCGGCATGGCTTGCTTCATCATCCCCGCGTACGTCTTCTCCACGCCAGCCAGGTGGTTAGCATGGGGGACAAGCCTATTCATGCCTTGCGTCATCTGAAAGACTCCTCCATGCGTCTGGCGCTCGACCTGGTCAAACAGGGAGAGGCCGATGCCTGCGTCAGTGCCGGTAACACTGGCGCCCTGATGGCGATGGCAAAGTGCGTGCTCAAATCGCTCCCTGGCGTAGACAGGCCTGCCTTGGTCAAGGGGTTGCCCCATATCCAGGGCGGACGCACCTATCTGCTCGATCTGGGGGCCAACGTCAGCTGTGACGCCGATAGCCTGCTGCAATTTGCCGTCATGGGGGCCGTGGTCGCCGAGCGGGTAGAGGGGATCTCCCATCCCAGGGTCGCGCTGCTCAACGTGGGGGAGGAGGAGATCAAGGGCAACGATCTGGTGCGTCACAGCGCCGAACTCCTCGGCCAGTGCCCGGCGCTCAACTATATCGGTTATGTCGAGGGCAACGAGCTCTTCACCGGCAAGGCCGATGTCATCGTGTGCGACGGTTTTGTGGGCAATGTGGCCCTCAAAACGGCCGAAGGGGTGGCGCGCATGATGGGCCGCATGGTGGGTGTGGAGGGCGCGAAACGCACTTTTCTTGGCCAACTCGCCTCATTTCTGTTCAAACGACGCTTCAAAACCCTGAACCCCGACCAGTATAACGGCGCCAGTCTGTTAGGATTGCGCGGTATTGTGGTAAAAAGTCACGGCAGCGCCAATGAGCGCGCCTTATGTCATGCGATCATGCTGGCTGCAGAAGAGGTCAAAGCACAACTCCCTGCCCAGATAGCCGATCGCCTGGAAACTGTCCTCTCCGACAGGGATCAATAAACACACATATGCATAGCAAAATTCTGGGAACCGGCAGCTATCTGCCCGTTTCGGTGCGCACCAACGCCGACCTCGAACAGATGGTGGAAACCAGTGACGAGTGGATCGTGGAGCGTACCGGTATTCGCGAACGCCGTATCGCTGACGAAGGCGAAACCGTCGCCAGCCTGGGCTATAAGGCGGCGCTGCGTGCCCTCGAAGCCGCAGCCCTGACCCCTGCCGATCTCGACATGATAGTGCTGGCCACCACCAGCGCAGAGAATGCCTTCCCCGCCGCCGCCTGTGAGCTGCAGGCCATGCTGGGTGTCACCACCATACCCGCGTTTGATGTGGCCGCCGCCTGTGCTGGCTTCACTTATGCGCTTTCCATCGCCGATCAGTTCGTCAAGTCCGGTGCGGCGCGTAACGTCCTGGTGGTCGGTGCCGACGTGTTGTCGCGCATGTGCGATCCGAGCGATCGCAGCACCATCATTATTTTCGGTGACGGGGCCGGGGCTGTAATCATTGGCCGCTCTGACACGCCGGGCATCCTCTCGACCCATCTGCACGCCGATGGGCGCTATGGCGATCTACTCAAGCTGCCCCAGCCGCGTCGCGGCATGAGTGGCACCGAGATGGAAGCCTACATGTATATGAAGGGCAACGATGTCTTCAAGGTGGCAGTGACCCGCCTGAGCGAGATCGTCACCGAGACCCTGGACGCCGCCGGTATCGCGCCAAGTGAACTCGACTGGTTGGTGCCGCACCAAGCCAACTTTCGCATCATCAGCGCCACCGCCAAGAAGCTCGGCATGAGTCTTGACAAGGTGGTGTTGACCCTCGACAAGCACGGCAACACCTCTGCCGCCTCGGTGCCCATCGCCCTTGATGAAGGGGTGCGCGACGGTCGCATTCAGCGCGGCCAGCTGGTGCTGCTCGAGGCGTTTGGTGGCGGCTTTGCCTGGGGCTCAGCCCTGGTCCGCTTCTGATCCCGATTTCCTCTTCGCAAGGAGTTTGACATGACTCAATTCGCTATTGTCTTCCCGGGGCAGGGTTCCCAGTCCGTGGGTATGTTGGCCGAGCTGGCCGAGCAGTATCCCGTCATCAAAGAGACCTTCGCCGAGGCCAGCCAGGCCCTGGGTTATGATCTGTTTGAACTCGTTCAGCAGGGTCCTGCCGAAGAACTCGGCAAGACCTGGCGCACCCAGCCTGCCCTGCTGACCGCCTCGGTTGCCTTGTGGCGCCTGTGGCAGGCGCAAGGTGGCGCGCAGCCGGCCGTGATGGCCGGTCACAGCCTGGGCGAGTACTCCGCCCTGGTGTGTAGCGGTGCACTGGCCTTCACCGACGCCGTCAAGCTGGTTGAGCTGCGTGGTCTGGCCATGCAAGAGGCGGTACCGGAAGGGACCGGCGCCATGGCCGCCATCATCGGTCTGGACAATGACGCCATCGCCGCCAACTGCGAGCTGGCGGCCGAAGGCCAGGTGGTCTCCCCGGTTAACTTCAACTCCCCGGGTCAGGTCGTCATCGCCGGTCACAAGGAGGCCGTCGAGCGCGCCAATGCCCTGATGAAGGCCTCCGGTGCCAAGCGTGCACTGCCGCTGCCGGTCTCGGTGCCGTCCCACTGCGCCCTGATGAAACCGGCTGCCGAGAAACTGGCCGCCGCCCTCGAGCAGATCGAGGTCAAGAGCCCGGCGATCCCGGTTATCAATAACGTCGACGTGGCGCGCGAGAGCGATCCGGTTGCCATCAAGCAGGCGCTGGTTCGCCAGCTCTACAGCCCGGTACGCTGGAGCGAGAGCGTGGTAGCCATGGCCGATGCCGGCATTGATCTGACTATCGAGATGGGCCCGGGCAAGGTGCTCACCGGTCTTGCCAAGCGCTGCGACGCACGCGTCGAAGGGATCCACGCCAATGATACGACCTCTTTCGAGGCGGCATTGGCCAAGGTTAATTAAGCAGGAGTAACAAGATGAGCTTTACTGACAAAGTCGTTCTGGTGACCGGCGCCAGCCGTGGTATTGGCCGCGCCATCGCCGAAGCCTTTGCCGAGCGTGGCGCCAAGGTGGTGGGTACCGCCACCAGCGAGAGCGGCGCCGAGGCCATCAGTGCCTACCTGGGCGAGCAGGGCTGCGGCCTGGCGCTCAACGTGACCGACGCCGCTTCCGTTGAACAGGTGCTGGCCACCATCAAGGAGCGCTTCGGTGATGTGGACATCCTCATCAACAACGCCGGCATTACTCGCGATAACCTCTTGATGCGAATGAAAGATGATGAGTGGAACGACATCATCGAGACCAACCTCACATCTCTCTATCGCCTGAGCAAGCCGGTGTTGCGAGCCATGATGAAAAAGCGCTATGGTCGCATCATCAGCATCGGGTCCGTGGTTGGCATCATGGGCAACGCGGGTCAGACTAACTATGCCGCCGCCAAGGCGGGTCTGGTGGGCTTCACCAAGGCCCTGGCTCGTGAAGTGGCCTCTCGTGGCATTACTGTGAACGCCGTTGCGCCCGGATTTATCGAAACCGACATGACCCGGGCCCTGAACGACGATCAGCGTGCCGGCATCATGAATCAGGTTCCGGCCGCTCGCCTGGGTGATCCGAAAGAGATCGCGGCGGCGGTCGTCTTCCTGGCATCCGGCGACGCGGGTTACATCACAGGCGAGACCCTGAATGTTAACGGCGGGATGTACATGGTGTAACCATTTCGTCGCTATTTCTGGTCAATATGATGATTTTACGACGACGTTCGCGTATTTTCGTGGTTTGACCAGAAGCAAGTTGCTTGCAAACTCACGTCAATTGAATAAACTACTGCAACCAGACGCAATTGCGTATTTTTAAAGGAAAATTCAGGTCATGAGCAACATCGAAGAACGCGTAAAGAAAATCATCGTCGAGCAGCTGGGCGTTAAAGAAGAAGACGTCAAGAACAGCGCTTCCTTCGTCGACGATCTGGGCGCTGACTCCCTGGACACCGTTGAGCTGGTAATGGCCCTGGAAGAAGAATTCGATACCGAGATTCCTGACGAAGAAGCCGAGAAGATCACCACTGTTCAAGCGGCTATCGACTACATCAACGCCAACCAGGAGTAATTTCTCCTGTGTTGCGAGAAGCGGCCTGCGGGCCGCTTCTTCTATCCTGATTCCCCAAAATTCCCCTCGGAGACTACCTCAGTGTCTAAACGCAGAGTCGTTGTGACCGGCCTGGGCATGCTTTCCCCGGTAGGCAACAGTGCCGAAACCAGCTGGCAAGCCTTGCTTCAGGGCCAGAGCGGTATCACTCATATCGAGCACTTCGATACCACCGATTTCCCCACCCGTTTCGCCGGTCTGGTCAAGGATTTTGACGCCGAAGCCTATGGCATCAGTCGCAAGGATGCCCGCAAGATGGATCTCTTCATCCAGTATGGTATCGCGGCTGGTCTGCAGGCCATCGAGGATGCGGCGCTCGCCATCGACGAGAGCAATGCCGAGCGGATTGGCGTTGCCATTGGCTCCGGTATCGGCGGTCTGGGCCTCATCGAGGCGAATCACGAGAGCCTGACCAAGGGTGGTCCGCGCAAGATCAGCCCCTTCTTCGTGCCGTCCACCATCATCAACATGGTGGCGGGTCACCTCTCGATCATGAAGGGGATCCAGGGCCCGAACATCGCCGTGACCACCGCTTGCACCACAGGCACCCATGCTATCGGCATGGCCGCCCGCATGATCGCCTATGGTGATGCGGACGTGATGGTCGCCGGTGGCGCCGAGAAGGCCTCCACCCCCATGGGGATGGGCGGCTTCGCGGCGGCCAAGGCGCTCTCCACCCGCAATGACGAGCCGCACAAGGCGAGCCGTCCGTGGGACAAGGAGCGCGATGGCTTCGTACTGGGTGACGGCGCCGGTGTGGTGGTGCTCGAAGAGTACGAACACGCCAAGGCGCGCGGCGCCAAGATCTATGCCGAGCTGGTTGGTTTTGGCATGAGCGGTGACGCACACCACATGACGGCGCCCCCCGATGACGGCAGTGGTGCCGCCCGCGCCATGCAGGCCGCCATCAAGGATGCCGGCATCGATGCAGCCCAGATCGGCTACATCAATGCCCACGGCACCTCCACCCCGCTCGGCGACGTGGCCGAACTGCGCGGTGTGAAGAAGGTGATGGGCGAGCACGCCAAGCAGGTAATGGTCAGCTCCACCAAATCGATGACCGGTCACCTGCTCGGTGCCGCCGGCGCCATCGAGGCCATCATCACAGTGCTGGCGCTGCGCGATCAGATAGCGCCGCCGACCATCAACCTGGATAATCCGGACGAGGAGTGCGACCTCGATCTGGTCCCTCACGTGGCGAAGAAGGGGACGTTCGAGTATGCACTCTCGAACTCCTTTGGCTTCGGCGGGACCAATGGCTCGCTGATCTTCAAACGCGTATAATCGTCCGAGGGCGATCACCATCAAGCCCGATACCCCTGGTATCGGGCTTTTTTATCGGAGGCACAATGTCACTCATCAATGGCAGGAAGCTGGATCGAGTGGAGGTAACGGATCGCGGCCTAGCGTATGGCGATGGTCACTTCACGACCATGAAGGTGGTCGACGGTCGCATCGAGCGCTGGGAGGCGCACCTCGCCAGGTTACAGAAAGGATGCCAGCGCCTTGGCATTGTCGCGCCAGACTGGTCGCAGCTGGCGGCGAGTCTGCACGATGAGATAGCCGGGGTTGCGCTGGGTTGTGCCAAGGTGATGATCACCCGTGGCAGCGGCGGACGTGGCTACTCGCCCGCGGGCTGCCACGATACCCGCTGGATCGTGACCCTCTCACCGTTTCCCGAACACTATCTACAGTGGCAGAGCGAGGGGATCGAGGTGGTGGAGTGCCGGCAACGGGTTGCGGATCAGCCTATGCTGGCGGGGATTAAGAGCCTGAATCGACTCGAGCAGGTGCTGCTGCGACAAGAACTTAACGAGTCGAATGCAGTCGAAGGAGTAGTACTCAGCACGCGCAATGTGCTGGTCGCCGGTGTCAGTGCCAATCTGTTTTGGCGTCGTGACAAGACGGTGTTTACGCCGGATCTCTCTCATGGGGGAGTGGATGGCGTGATGCGCCGAACCGTCATGGGGATGCTCAAAGAGATGAGTATTGAGCTGCGCACGGTGGAGGCTCCATTGGAGTCGCTTTGGCATGCGGAAGAGGTGTGGATGACCAATGCCCTGATGGGTGTGGTGCCCGTAACCCGCATCGCCCAGCAGAGCTATCCCATCGGCGCGGTGGTTCGTTATTTACAGGAGCGTTTATTAATTGATGTCTAAACGACTCAAGGGGATCGTGGCCGCGACCTCCCTGCTGTTGGTCCTTGGCGGCGGTTACGCCTATCGGGAATACAGTGCCATCGAGCGTGCCGTGATCGAAGGCCCCACCCGCCTGTTCACGGTGGAGAAGGGGGATCATGCCAGCCGTATCATCGAGACGCTGGCCGAGGAGCATCTCTCCGATTGGGCGGTTCGCCTCTGGCTGCGCTTTCACCCCGACCTGGTACAGATAAAGTCCGGTACCTATGAGGTGAAAGAGGGGGCGCGGCTTACCGAGGTGCTCTCCCTGTTTGCCTCAGGCAAGGAGTTCATGTTTAACCTCACCTTCGTCGAGGGTTCCCGTTTCGAAGAGTGGCGCAAGCAACTCAATGCGGCCCCTTATCTGGAGCGTGTGAGCCGTGAGCAGAGCGATGAAGAGCTGGCCCGCGAGCTCGGCATCGAGAGCGGCAAGCCGGAGGGGTGGTTCCTTCCCGAGACCTATGCCTATACCAGCCACAGCTCGGATCTGGCGATTTTGCGACGCGCCCATCAAGAGATGGAGCAATTCCTCGAGCAGGCCTGGGAGAAGCGTCAGGCCGATCTTCCCTACAAGAATGCCTATGAGGCGCTGGTGATGGCGTCGATCATCGAGAAAGAGACCGGCCAGCCGAATGAGCGACCGCTCATCGCTTCTGTGTTCGTCAACCGGTTGCGTTTGGGGATGAAGTTGCAGACCGACCCCACGGTGATCTACGGGGTCAAGGATCGCTACGACGGCAATATCCGCAAGGCCGATCTCACCGACAACAACCCGTTCAACACCTATGTGATTAACGGTCTGCCACCCACGCCGATCGCCATGCCGGGCAAGGCCTCCATCGAGGCGGCGCTCAATCCGCTCAAGAGTGACTACCTCTATTTCGTGGCCAAGGGGGGCGGGGAGCACTACTTCTCCAAGACCCTGGCCGAGCATAACCAAGCCGTGCGCAAATACATTTTGAAGAAGTCCTGATGTCGAAATTTATCGTAATCGAAGGTCTGGAAGGGGCGGGCAAGAGCTCCGCCGTGGCCTATGTCACCGATTGGCTCAAGGCCAACGGCATTGCCGATATCGAATGCACAAGAGAACCGGGTGGCACTCCGCTTGCGGAACGAATGCGTGCCATCGTGAAAGAGCCCCATGACGAGCAGTTGACCATCGAGGCCGAGCTGCTGCTGATGTATGCCGCCCGGGTGCAGCTGGTTGCCAACCGGATCAAACCGGCCCTGGCACGCGGTGCCTGGGTAGTGGGGGACAGGCACAACCTCTCCTCGCAAGCCTATCAGGGGGGAGGGCGCGGCATTGCTGCCGAGCTTATCGATGGTATCAAGCAGGCGGTGCTCGGCGACTTCAAGCCCGACCTGACCCTCTATCTGGATATCGACCCTGCACTGGGGCTTGCTCGGGCGCGTCACCGTGGCGAGCTGGACCGCATCGAACAAGAGCAACTCCCGTTCTTCGAGCGAACCCGGGAACGTTATCTCTCACTGGCCGCCACCGATGCGTCGATCCGGGTGATCGACGCCAGCCTGAGCCCGGAACTCGTTAAGGCCGCTATTGAGACGGAACTAGAGCGCAGCCTATGTATCCCTGGCTGATCCCCCAGTGGCACTCCCTGCTCGAGGTCGCTCGCGGCGGTCGGCTGGGCCACGCCTGGCTGTTACTCGGTGATGAAGGGTTGGGAAAGGAGCAGTTGGCCGACGCCCTCGCTCAGCGCCACCTCTGCCAGCAATTGGTGGATGACCACCCTTGCGGCCATTGTCACGCCTGCCAGTTGCTGGCCAAGGGGCATCATCCCGATCTGGGCCGGGTTGGCCGCGAGGGTAAGAGTATCGGGGTCGACCCGGTGCGCGCCCTCTGTCAGCGTCTGGGTGAGAGCCCTCAGCTGGGGCGTGGCAAGGTGGTGATCATCGAACAGGCTGAGCGGATGACCGAGGCCGCCGCCAATGCCTTGCTCAAAACGCTGGAAGAGCCTGCCGGTAACAGCCTGATCCTGCTCTTGGCGAGCCAGTCCAGTCGCTTGCTTCCAACCATACTCAGTCGCTGCAACAAACATCTGTGCCCGATCCCGGCGGAGTCGCTCACCCTGCGTTGGCTCGAGGAGCAGGGCGTTCACGCCACGCCAAGCCAGGTGCGGATCTGTCAGGGGGCGCCGCTACGGGTCAAGGCCTATCTGGAGGAGGGCGGTGACGACGAGCGGCGTAGTCTGCTGGAGCAACTTTGCCGGCTTTCCCGTCACCCTGCCGAGTTACCGGGACTGGCCACTCGCATCGCCAACGATCTCGAACGTCACTTGCCTTGGCTGCAGCTGCTGATTAATGATGCCCTGAAGTTGCAAGCCAGGTGCCCCATCGAGCAGCTCTCCATGCCGGATCTCTCGCTTCCGCTGTCCGAGTTGGCCGAGAGTCGCTCCAGCGAGTTGCTGCTACATGCTCAGACTCAATTGCTGAGCGTGCGTGAAACCTGTCAACCCGGTCAGCTGGTTAATCCCGCCGTTCATCTTCATAAGTGGCTAGGCCACTGGTTATAAAGCGAAATTTTCATGTTACTCGTCGACTCACACTGCCATCTCGATCGTCTCAGCTATGGGGACAAACAGGTCGATATCCCCTCCGTGCTGGCCAAAGCGCAGGAACGGGGGGTCGGTTATTTTCTCTGTGTCAGCGTGACCCAGGATCAATTCCCTACCATGCTCGAGGCGATTTCTCCCTATCCGAATGTTTTCGCCTCCTGTGGCGTTCATCCGCTCAATCAGGAGCCCGGGGTGGATGTTGCACGGTTGCGTGTTCAGGCCGCAGATCCCAAGGTGGTGGCCATCGGTGAGACCGGGCTCGACTACTACTACTCGCCGGAAAACAAGACGGTGCAGCAGGAGTCGTTTCGCGAGCATATTCGTATCGCAAGAGAGCTGAACAAGCCCCTTATCATTCACACTCGAGATGCCCAGGTCGATACCCTGCGGATCATGGCAGAGGAGGGGGCCGAGCAGGTCGGTGGCGTACTGCACTGTTTTACCGAGTCCCTCGAGATGGCGGAAGCCGCGATGGCCATGGGCTTTTACATCTCCATCTCCGGGATTGCCACGTTCCGAAATGCCAAGGCATTGCAAGAGGTCGTGCGTGCCTTGCCCCTCGAGCGCCTTCTGGTCGAAACCGATGCCCCCTATCTGGCGCCGGTTCCCCATAGAGGTCAGGAGAATGAACCGGCCTTCGTGCGCGATGTCGCTCAGTTTGTGGCCGATCTAAAAGAGGTCTCTCTGGATTCTCTGGCACAACACACGACGCGAAATTTCTTCGAGCTCTTCACGCTCGCAAAGCAGAATTGAAAGAGGGGGCATCAGATGCCCCCTCTCTTTTTATATCAACAGGAGTTGTGACCCTCTCTCGCCGTTATTCCCACTCTCGTTATCTCTCACTCGTGGGGACGTTTGTCTTGGAGGACGGTTGATGGTTTCGCTATTCGTTGTTGGATATCCCGGTATGTCTCACGGGTTGTGTTACCAGCATCTTTAGTATCGATAATATTCATTATCGATAGTTGATCTTCTTTATTGATCCGGTAGGATCCTCATTAGATTCAATAAAAACATGATGTTACATGTCGCTATCCACTACGCTCAGCACGCAGGAGAGGGGGTTACAGAGTGCCTTCGATCCCGGACTCAACGAACGTGCTCGCCGTTTCTTACGCAGTGCAAAAGCCAATTCCACCCTCAATGCTTATGAGGCCGATACCCGCATTTTTGTGACCTGGTGTCAGCTAAACGGACTCAATCCATTGGCCGCCAGCCATCTGGAGATCATGAACTTTTTGGCCGATCAGGCTGACGGTGTCTTGGCGCATTGGGTCTGGCTTGATAAGGAGCGCAGCCGGGGCGAGCTTCGCAGCGGAGCGCCGCGCAAACCGGCCACTCTGGTTCGACGGTTGGCCGGGATCCGTTATGCCTTTCGCCAAAAAGGGATCCACCCCTTGCCGACGGAGCACAGCGATATCAAGGAGATGATGCGTGGCATAGTGCGCCTCGGTGATACACAAAAGGTAAAAACCGGGGCGCTCACCAAAGAGCCGCTCACTCGCGTGCTCGAGTGTATCGATACGCGAACCCTGGCTGGATTGCGCGACTATACCCTGCTGCTTCTCATGTTTGCCGGTGCGCTTCGTCGCTCCGAGGCGGCTCGTCTTACCCTGGATGATTTCCATTTTAGCCGTGATGGTGTGGTGCTCAGGATTAAACCCAGCAAGCACCAACTCAAAGAGAGCGAGATAGCCCTGGTCAGAGGGGGAAGGCACTGTCCGGTCACTGCGTTGGAGCGCTGGCTCCGCCAGGCCAGGATCACATCGGGCCCACTCTTTTGCCGGCTGACGCGTTGGGGTGAGTTGACACCGGATGCGCTGGGGCCACAGGGGATCAACCTTATGATCAAGCGGCGCAGCGCCAATGCGTTGGATGGGCTCGAGGTCAGTGGCCACAGTCTCAGGCGGGGCTTCATCACATCGGCCGTGACCGCCGGCAAGCCTCTTAACAAGATCATCGAAGTGACCCGTCACAGAGACATCAGAACCCTGCAGGAGTATTTCGATCAGGCCGATCGCTTCCGGGATCACGCCATGACGGGGCTGCTGTAGTGCTGGCCCAACGCTTACATCATCAATTCGCAACCACCTATATTATGGTAAATTGCAAATCATTGAATAAAAGGGATAATTGCGACGTAGTAGGGGAGAGGCCCCTGATGAGTGGCGTGAGAGATAACCCATGACCGAAATGATCATCGACGGTATCGAGTGTGAGAATGAACCGCGTCGAGAGGCGCTTGATAGCGCGACCCGGCAGCGGCTACATGTCCGGCGCAAGCAAGAGACTCATGCCCGTCTGCAATGTTGGATCAGCCGTCGCCATGCCAACCGCTTAGCGGTGCTGGTCGAGCGACTGGAAGATTCTCAGGCGTCACTCATAGAGCAAGCTATCGATCTGCTTTATGAACAAGAGCTTTCCGACCAGCAAGAAGGCTAACTATGGATGAAAAAAAGCCAGGCACGAAGTCCATGTACCTGGCATAGGGGAATTGGCTCCTTGCAGAGCCGTGCGCTAACTGGATGTTCGGGACATCATTAACGCAAGCATAGCCAGAAGAGGTGAGATTGCCACTTTCGCTGCATTTTTAAACTAGCGCTGTAATCACAGCTCGAAGAGGTTGCCGTCGCGCACCAGATCGCGTGGCAGGCCATTTTTCAGGCGGTTGCCCACCCATTTGCCCAGCCCCAGGGCATAACCCTGATAACGGACGACCACGTCACCCTGGCCACTTTCCCCTTCGGGGCGCACATCGCGTCCCATCATGTATTCCCGGGCCAGCTCCACATCGAGCTCCAGTGTGCCCCGGCTAGCATCATCCCCGTAGGCCAATGCCCACTCGTGAGTGAGGCGATATCCCTTCTTGAAGGTCTCGGCCAGTTTGAAGCCGATGCGATCGAAACGAATCTTGCCGATGACCCGCTCTACCGGCTCGGGGAAGAGCCAGATCTCTCCATCGCGGCCATAGAGCTTACCGCGCAGGGCTATCCCATATACCTGCTCAATTTCGCTGCGCAGCGTGTCGCCTTCCTTGGGCGAGAGGGGGGAGAAGGGGAACTTGCCGAGCTTGCCCGGCTTGAAGATATCGTTGGGCACGCTGGCGTGTTTGCGAAGACGTGCCACGAAGAAGCCTTCGCTGTCGTAGATCTGGGGCCAGATGTGCAGATAGCCCTCGGCGGTGCAGGCACGATCGGCCCCCGGGAAGAGATCAGCAAGGGATTCAAAGGAGAGGGCGTCGCCGAAGCGCGTCTTGATGTGCTCGCACACCTCCTGATTCTCCTGATGGCTCAGGGTGCAGGTGGAGTAGACGATGACGCCGCCGGGCTTCAAGGCATGGAAGGCGCTCTCGAGCAGGGCCTTCTGAGTGGTGGCGATGTCATTGATGCTCTCTATGCTCCAGTTGCGCAGGGCATCCTCATCTTTACGCAGTGTTCCCTCGCCAGAGCAGGGCGCATCGAGCAGAATGGCATCAAATGTCTCGGGTAACCACTGACCAAACACCCGCGCATCGAAGTGGGTAAGGGCCACGTTGGTGACACCACAGCGCTGAATATTGGAGAAGAGCCCCTTGATCCTACTGGCCGAAAATTCGTTGGCGATCAACATGCCGCGATTGCCCATGAGTGCCGCCATCTGGGTCGTCTTTGAGCCTGGGGCGGCCGCCGCATCGAGCACCATCTCGGCTTCCTCAAGGGCGCCCTCCAGTGCCGTGACTGGCATCATGGAGCTCGCCTCCTGAATGTAGAAGAGACCGGCCAGATGCTCGGCGGTGTTACCCAGGGGCACGGTTTCAGACTCGGGCCTAGTCAACCAGAAACCCGTGTTGCACCAGGGGACGGGCTCGAGATGCCAACCGCGGGCCTGCATGCGCTCGACAAAGGCCGCGACCGAGATCTTGAGGGTGTTGACCCGGATGCTGCGGCGCAGCGGGGTACGACAACTGGCCAGAAACGCCTCCATGGAGAGGTCGCTGGGCATGATCTTGGCAATATGGTCGATGAAAGCGTCGGGAATATAGCTGTTCTGGTGCACGAGTCCGGCTCTTGTTGATGCGTCACAGGGCGAAAAATTCTAGCACAGGGGGTGGGGGCAACAAACCGAAAGCTCACAGCGGTTGGCTTCACAGGCCGTAAGCCGAGACAATCCTTTGGTAGCTGCCATCGGCGTGCATGGATCGCAAGGCCTCATCGAAGGCGCGGCGTACCGGCTCGAGATGGCGCAGCTTACTGAATGCCAGATAGCTCGGGATCCTCTGGATCTCGGGCTTGAGGGCACGAACCCGATCTTGCTGCGCCAGACGAGCCAGGATGAAGTGAGCCCCGCCGCTGTTGCTCACCAAGATGTCGAAGCGTCCGCGCAATAACTTGTTCATGTTTGCCTCACCCGTGTGGCTGAGATCGCGCGCCAACTCGGGGCGCTGGCGAAGCCAACCATCGAAGCGCTCACCGTAACTGACATTGCGGACCAGACCAAACCGAAAAGAGGCGAGGGCGTCGAGATCCCCATCAAACGCGATCGTCGCGTCTTGTCTGACGAAGAGCGAGACGGACTGCTCCAGTAACACCTCCTCGCTGAAGTCGGCGAAGCGCTCTCGCTCTGGCGTTTTGAAGAGGGTGAAGATCCCGTCGGCTTCGCCGCTCTCGATAAGCTGTAATGCTCGCCCCCATGGCAGCACGCGCACGTCGATGGGATAACCGCTGCGATGGAACGCCTCTCTCACCAGCTCGAACGCCGCCCCCTGGATCTGCCCGTTCTCTTCGTAGACATACGGGGGATATTGAAGGGTCACCAGTCGCAAGGTGGTTGCCTGGAGAGGCAGACAGAGCAGGGTGGCCAAGAGCCAGACGCGCAACCATCCCATGGATAACCCCCGTCAACACCTACCAAGATTGAGTGTAGGTGTAAAAAGAGAGGGAGCCGTGGGCTCCCTCTCGCTGCTTAAGGTTGGATTTTGGGTTGCCACATCAACCACTGAGCCTCAGCCTCGGGATAGAGGGTGAAGCGATCGCCGGCCGCCGCTTTTGCCCCCATGCCGCTCTCGGGCGTGTTAAAGGCGATGCCTCCGGCCAGCAGGCTCTGCACGGTTTCCACTTCTATGGTGCCACCGGTCAACCCCACATCCGCCTTCAAACCGGAGACATTCCAGAAGCGGCTCTTGGCGCGCACCAGGTGGGCATATTCGGGAGCGATGGTGATCCGGGTCTCGACGCGGCTGCCGTCCCGGGCCAGGGCCACCGACTCGACCTGACCCACCGCGACCTTGCGAAACAGGATGGGCGCACCCACGCTGACGCCACGTAAGTCAGGACTGGTGAGCAACAACTTGAGACCGGCCGCCGGGGTGGTGAGCAGGGAAAAATGCTCGCTCAGCGCACCACTACCCGGGGAGGCCTCCACATAGGCCCCCTTGATGAGAGTATCGAGATGAGCGGCACCGGTCAGACCCAATTTAGCCTGCACCAGCTGATAATCGGCGCCGTCACGCAAGAAGCGATCGCCGTATCGTTCATCGATGCGCGCCAATAGCTCCACCCGCCCGAGCCCAGGGGAGAGTCCGATCGAGGTGATCTCCCCTATGGTGACCCCGCGATAGCGAATCGGGGTGCCGGTCGTCAGCCCGGGATTGCTGACCGAGGTGAGGTGAACCGTGCGACTGGTCATGGTGGCCTCATCCCGGCTGGCATAGAGATCGTGATTGCTGCGACGGGTACCGGGCAGATTGGCAAACTCGATGCCGCCACGCAGCAGGGTGGAGAGATTACCCATCTTCACCTTGACGCCATCACCGCCGAGGCGGGCATCCACCGCCGGCAATCGCCAGAAGCGGGTGTGCTCCCCCAGCAGGGGAGCGAAGGGGGGATCGAGTTCGACCGTGATGGAAACGCCCTGGGCATTACCTTTCAGGGCTCGCACCCTTCCTGCCTCGATGCCGAGGTAGTAGAGGGGAGTTCCCACACCCACGCCGTCGGCATGAGCGGTGTTCAGCGTCCAGCTGCGGGCAGTACGACCCGGTGTTGCCAGGGTTGCCAGCTCATGGTTTGGATAGAGGGTATCAATCCGTGGTCCGTTCACTTGCATCATCTTGATTCCGCCGCCGATCCACCCGCTGGCCGCCGTAGTATCGACCCGGATCCCGGAGAGATCAGCCTCCAACTGAAGGGGGCTGGCCTTGTAAAAACGGGCGCCCTTAAGCAGTGCTTGGTACTCGCCGGACAGCTTGACACGGACCTGGGCCTGACCACTTCGATCCAGAAGGAGACGCTCGATACGACCCACCGGCATCCCCTTAAACCAGAGGGGGGCCCCCTCGGTGATCCCCGACAAATCGCCGGCACTCAGGGTCAGGAGCGGACCATCGAGGGGAGTCTGCCCCACGACAGAGATGCTATCGCTGGGCTTGCCCGGCAGGCTCATCAGGCGCAATACGGGGCCCGTTAACAGACGCTCGGCATGGGCTACCCCCGAGAGCGAGATGTCGGCCCCCTCGAGCACCAGGGTGCTGCGTTCGGTAAAACGCCCCTTCTGCTCCGGGGCGACGAGGGCATGCAGGATGCGCCCCTGCCCATTCAGGGTCGGTGCCAGCACCCGACCAATTTCGAGGCCCTCATAGAGAATGGGCATCCCCTCCTTAACGGGAAGTTCACCGGCCTGCAGGGTGATACGCTCGCCGCGCTCTGCCTCAACCAGATTGGGGTAGAGCTCGAAACGCTGTTCACGGGAGGCGGCGGGTGAGTCGCTCGGCGCATCGAAGGCGATGCCTCCGCCGAGCACCGTCGCCAGGTTGCCCACCTCGAGTTTGACGCCACCGGCACCGAATCCGGCCCGGATCCCGCCGACGCTCCAGAAGCGGCTCTCCTTTTTCAGCAGATGGGCATAGCGGTTATCGATCACCAGATCGAGCTGGACCCGGCTGTCCTCATCGGTCAGCTGGGTGTTGAACACGCTCCCCACCTCGAGGCCACGATAGAAGAGCTTGGCGCCGTTTGCCGCACCGCTCAGGGTGTCGGTGAGCAGATGAACGACCCGACCATCGGCTTGCCAGCCGGGGGGAGGGAGACTAAGTCCGACGAAGTGAGAGGCCTCGGGAGCCTTCTCGCTGCCGGGCAGCAGGTTGATATAGTTACCCGAGACCAGGGTATCGAGACCGGAGATCTCGGTCAGGGATGCCTTGGGGCTGACCAGCCAGAATTGGGCATCCTTGCGAATGAGTGCCCGGGCACGCTTGTCAATCTTGACGATGACGGCAATGTTGCGGCCGTCATCGGCAAGATCGAGCTCGCTGACCACCCCGACGGCGACCCCCTGGTAGCGCAGCTGGGTCTTGCCAGGAAGAATGCCGTTCCCCTGCTCAAAGTCGATCTGGATGAGCTGGCCTGCATGCTGATACTGCTGGTAGAGAAAGCCGGCGGCCAACAGGCTCGCCAGTGCAGGTAATAACCAGACCGGAGATAACCAGCGACGACGATGAACAACGGGCTTGGCCCCAATCATAATGACTCCTTGAACGACGCGGCCTCAACGGTCCGCCTTATCCCACAGTAACCGGGTGTCGAGCATCTTGGCCGACAGCATGGTCAACACCACGACCCCGGCAAACGCGGTGGCACCGGGGCCGGCACTGACATCGAGCAGGATCCCCCGATCGACCAGCGCCACCATGAGAGAGATGACAAACAGATCCAGCATCGACCAGCGGCCGATGAAATCGATGATGCGATACATCCGAAGCTGACGCTTGCGACGCACCGGCTTGGTGCGCTGCAACTGCAGACAGATCCAGGCCAGCCCGATGATCTTCATGATGGGCACCACTATGCTGGCGACGAAGACGATGCCGGCGATGCCGCTCATGTGGCTGCGGATGAGCGACTGGATCCCGCTGAAGATGGTATCAGCCTGGAGGATCCCCTTGTTATAGAAGAGGGTGATGGGCAAGAGGTTGGCAGGCAATAACATAAACGTCGCGAGTGCCAGCAGTCCCCAGGTCCAGGCCAGGGAGTTGGGGATCCGCTGATGCAAGGCACTACCGCAGCGAGGGCAGTCGTGGTGTGGAACATACTCCACCAGCAGACCGCAAGTATGGCAGCGACAGAGCCCGGCATCGCGCGCGCTCTGCATCGACTCACTCATAGGAGACCTTCTGCCAGTAAGGCTCGGGGTCGAAGAGGATCAGCAGGGTGAGGTTGAGCAGCATCAGAATGCCAAGGCTCAGCAATCCTCCTCCCAGGTGAGTCTCGGCGATATCGACCAGCTTGAAGAGCGCCACCAGAAAACTCACCAGATAGACCTCGAGCATGGCCCAGTGACGGAACACCTCGACCGCCTTGAGGGTGATGGGCAGTATGCGCCAGCGCCTGGCAATGCCGGAGGCGAGCACAAAGATGCCGAGTAACAGACCAACAGGAGCCAGCACGGCGCACCAGAGCACCAGGCCTGCCACCCAGGGCTCATGCTCGACAAAGAGAATATGGATCCCCTCGAGCAGGCTCGCCTGAGAGTTGACACCCCCAAGGCGCATATAGAGGAGGGGTTCGAGCAGGGCGCTGGGCAGCAGCAAAAAACCCGTGATGGTAAGAGCCATCAGTTGGGAAGGGCGAAAGGAGTACCGGCCGTAGAGGTGCTGGCGACAGCGGGGACAATGGGCATCCCGCCGTAGCGGAAGCTCGGTGCGCTCGATCAGCAGATCGCAGGATGGGCAGGCGATAAAGCGCGGGGAGTGGGCCATGGGATGCACGTCAACCGATTGAACTGTCCCGCAAATTTATACTAAAGCGAGTTCATTGTCTCCCGGAGTACAACTGTTAACCAAAAGTTGAATTGACGTTAACGTCAACGTGAGGTTAGATCACTCCAGTCACAGCGTGAAAGGAGTCATGATGTCCAGCCTTACCCTCTCGGCCGGCAAGCGTTTCCGCCAGGCCATTGCCCAGGAGCGGCCCCTGCAGATCGTCGGTGCCATCAACGCCTACATGGCCCTGATGGCCGAGCGCAGCGGCTTTCAAGCCCTCTATCTCTCCGGTGCCGGGGTGGCCAACGCCTCCTTCGGCCTGCCGGATCTTGGCATGACCAGCCTCAATGACGTCTTGACCGATGCCGAGCGCATCACGGCGGCGACCCGCTTGCCGCTGCTGGTCGACATCGACACCGGCTGGGGTGGGGCGTTCAACATCGCTCGCACCGTGCGCGCCTTCGAGCGCGCCGGGGTGGCCGCCGTGCACATGGAAGATCAGGTGGCGCAGAAGCGCTGCGGCCACCGGCCCAACAAGGCGGTGGTCTCCCTCGACGAGATGTGCGATCGCATCAAGGCGGCGGTGGATGCCCGCGAGAATGACGAGTTCGTCATTATGGCGCGCACCGACGCCCTGGCGGTGGAGGGGATCGGCAGCGCCCTGGAGCGCGCCGCGGCCTATGTGGCGGCCGGCGCCGACATGATCTTCGCCGAGGCGGTGACCGAGCTCGGGCAATATGATCTCTTCGCCCAGGCCACCGGGGTGCCGGTGCTTGCCAACATGACCGAGTTCGGCAAGACCGAACTGTTTGACAAGGAGCAGCTCGCCGCCCACGGGGTGGCCATGGTGCTCTACCCCTTGAGCGCCAGCCGCGCCGCCAATCAGGCCGCGCTCAACGTCTATCAGCACATTCGTCGCGACGGCCATCAAAGAGCCGTGGTCGACACCATGCAGACCCGGGAGGCGCTGTACGACTTCCTTGGCTACCACCACTACGAGCAGACGCTGGATCGTCTGTTCGATCGCAATGAGGGAGAGTAACCATGGTTCAGAAAGCATTGGGGGGCGCCGGCCTGCGCGGCCAGAGCGCTGGCGAGACCAGCATCTGCACGGTCGGCAAGAGCGGCACCGGGCTCACCTACCGGGGCTATGACATCAAGGATCTGGCCGAGGGTGCCGACTTTGAGGAGGTCGCCCACCTGTTGCTCAAGGGCCATCTGCCCTCCGCTCAGGAGCTCGTTGCCTACCGCGGCAGGCTGCGCGGTCTGCGTACCCTGCCGCCGGCACTGCTCGAGGTGCTCGAACTCATTCCGGCCGATGCCCACCCCATGGATGTGCTGCGCACCGGCTGCTCCATGCTCGGGGATCTCGAGCCCGAGGATGGCTTCGAGCACGAGCATGAGGTCGCCGACCGGCTGCTGGCCGCCTTCCCGGGGATCCTGCTCTACTGGTACAAGTTCAGTCACGAGGGGGTACGCATCGCCCTCGACACCGACGAGGAGTGCATCGGTGGCCATTTTCTGGCCCTGCTGCACCAGCGCGTCCCAAGCGAGCTGGCACGTCGGGTGATGCACGTCTCCCTCATTCTCTACGCCGAGCACGAGTTTAACGCCTCCACCTTCGCCGCCCGAGTCTGTGCCTCGACCCTGTCGGACATGTTCTCCTGCGTCACCGCCGCCATCGGCACCCTGCGCGGTCCCCTGCACGGAGGGGCCAACGAGGCGGCCATGGCCCTTATCGAGACCTGGCAGGACGAGGCCCAGGCGCGCCGCGAGCTGCTCGCCAAGCTGGCGGCCAAGGAGAAGATCATGGGCTTTGGCCACGCGGTCTACCGCACCTCGGATCCGCGCAACGTCATCATCAAGGGGTGGTCCGAGAAGTTGGGTCAGGCGGCGGGGGACGATCGTCTCTACCGGGTCTCCTGTGAGGCAGAGAAGGTGATGTGGGAGGAAAAAGAGCTCTTCCCCAACGCCGACTTCTTCCACGCCAGCGCCTATCACTACCTGGGGATCCCGACCAAGCTCTTCACCCCGATCTTCGTCTGCTCCCGGGTCACCGGTTGGTGCGCTCACATCATGGAGCAACGCGAGAATAACCGCATCATCCGTCCGAGCGCGGATTACGTGGGGCCGGCGCCGCGCCCCTTCGTCTCACTGTCACAACGATAAGGAAATCCGATGTCTGCCAACGTCGACGTCAACCACAGACCCGATCCGGATGCAGTCCTGGTCCAGATCGCCGACTACGTCTGCAATCACCCAATCACCAGCCGTGAGGCCCTCGAGACCGCCCGCTACTGCCTGATGGATACCCTGGGCTGCGGCCTGCTGGCCCTGCGCTTCCCCGAGTGCACCAAGCATCTGGGGCCCATCGTCCCCGGGACCGTGGTGCCGCACGGGGCGCGGGTGCCGGGCACCCAGCTCTGCCTCGATCCGGTCAAGGCCGCCTGGGACATAGGCGCCATCATCCGCTGGCTCGATTACAACGACACTTGGCTGGCCGCCGAGTGGGGTCACCCCTCCGATAACCTGGGCGGGATCCTCGCCACCGCCGACTGGCTGTCGCGCACCCGGGTGGCACAAGGGGAGGCGCCGCTCACCATGGGCGAGGTGCTGGTCGCCATGGTCAAGGCCCACGAGATTCAGGGTGTGCTGGCGCTGGAGAACTCCTTCAACCGGGTCGGGCTCGATCACGTGGTGCTGGTGAAAGTCGCCAGCACTGCCGTGGTGACCCGCCTGCTCGGGGGCAGTCGCGAGCAGGTGATCGACGCCGTCTCCCAGGCCTGGGTCGATGGCCAGAGCCTGCGTACCTATCGTCATGCACCCAACGCGGGATCGCGCAAGAGCTGGGCGGCCGGCGATGCCACCTCGCGCGCCGTGCGTCTGGCCCTCATCACCCTGAGCGGTGAGATGGGTTATCCGGGGGTACTGAGCGCGCCCAAGTGGGGTTTCTATGACGTCCTGTTCAAGGGCAACCAGTTCGCCCTGAGCCAGCCCTACGGCAGCTATGTGATGGAGAACGTGCTGTTTAAAATCAGCTACCCGGCCGAGTTCCACGCCCAGACGGCGGTGGAGTGTGCCCTCAAGCTGCACGCCCAGGTGAAGGACAGGCTCGACGAGATAGACCGCATCGAGCTCACCACCCACGAGTCGGCCATTCGCATCATCAGCAAGGTGGGTGCCCTCAACAACCCGGCGGACAGGGATCACTGCCTGCAGTACATGGTGGCGGTGCCGCTCATCTTCGGTCGGCTGGTGGCCGAGGATTACGAGGATGCGGTGGCGGCCGATCCGCGCATCGACGCCCTGCGCGCCAAGATGGTGGTGCAAGAGGATGCGCGTTACAGCCGTGAGTACCTGGAGGCGGACAAGCGCTCGATTGCCAACGCCATCCAGATCTTCTTCAAAGACGGGACCCACAGCGCCAAGGTGGAGGTGGAGTACCCGGTCGGCCATCGCCGTCGCCGCGAGGAGGGGATCCCGCTGCTGGTCGAGAAGTTCGCCGCCAATCTGGCGACCCGCTTCCCGGCCAAGCGCGCCGAGGCAATCCTGTCCCTGTGTCAGGACGAGGCGCGGCTCACCGCCACCCCGGTGCACGCCTTCATGGACCTGCTGGTGATTTAACCCGTATCAACCGGAGCCTCAGGGCTCCGGTTTCAATTTATCCCCCCCGGTTTGACGCACGCCCACCTTTGACCTTAGCTAAACAACAGGCTGTCCAAGTGTGGTTGGTGTAGCAAAGCCTGGATCCTGGTCCCTCTCATCACCCTCCTGGAACATCCTCCCAAAAGGAACGATCTGTCTTGCACGGGTCAGAGATCTGCATCATCCAAGGAGAGTGAGATGAAACGCATCGTGATGTGGCTACAAGGTTTGGTGGCACTGCTCTTGTTGGCGGCCCCGTTACACGCCGCCCCCATCAAAGTGATGACCGAAGACTACCCCCCCTTCAACATGGCCGGAGAGGGGGGCAAGGTGGTGGGTCTGTCGACCGAGGTGGTCGAAGAGCTCTTCAAGCGGGCCGGGGTCGAATATACCCTGACCCTGATGCCCTGGAAGCGGGCCTATGAAGATACCCTGAGTACCCCGGGCACGGCGCTCTTCTCCACCACCCGAACCCCGGAGCGCGAGACACTGTTCAAGTGGGTCGGCCCCCTGGTCACCAACAACTGGGTCTTCTTTGCCAAGAGCGATGCCACCCTTTCAGTCAACTCCCTGGATGAAGCCAAGGCCTACTCGGTCGGCGGCTATAACGGGGATGCCGCAGCCGAATACCTGGCAGCCCAGGGATTTAGCAAACTGCAACTCGCCGCCAATGACGCCGCCAATGCCAAGAAGCTAGAGGCTGGTCGTATCGATCTCTGGGCGACCGGCGAATACCTGGCGCCCTATCTGGCCAAGAAAGAAGGGGTCGCCGCCCCCAAGGTCGTCTTCAAGTTCAAGGAAACCCAGATGAGCCTGGCCTTCAACAAGGAGACGCCGGACGACCTGATCCAGAAACTCAACGATACCCTCAAGGGTATGGTGGATGACGGCACCATGGCCAAGATCAGCGCCAAGTATCAGTAAATTCACGCATCAGGAGGTCGCCATGAGCTGGAACAGCTTAATGGTCAGAATCGCGCTGCTGACAACGCTGTCGGTTAGCCTGTTGTTGGTGATCTTCGGCGGCTATGACTACTACACCACCCATAACGAGAGTTATGAACGTCAGGCCCGCTTGATTGAGCGGGCCGTCGGCCGCCTTAAGCTTTCGCTGCCGGGCCCCTTGTGGAATTACGAGACGGGGTTCGTCACGGCTGCGCTCAAATCCGAGCTGGGAGACACGGCACTCGATGCCCTGATCGTCAAAAACAAGGAGAAATGGGTGGCGGGTTTTGCCCGCAATGAGGTCGGTGAAATCGTGCCGCTCAACCAGGATCCCGCCGATCTGGGTGCGCTGGCCAAACACGAGATCCTCTATGACGATGGCGGTAATCAGACCCCGGTCGCACAGCTATATGTGCGCGAGAGCGATACGGCCATCAAGGAACACCTGCACAGGCAGCTGATGGCCAGCATAGTGAAGATAGTGATCCTCGATTTCTGCATCATTGGGTTGCTGGTGGTGCTGATCCACGGCAATGTGCTGCGTCCCCTCAATCGCATGAACCAGGCGGTTTTTGACATCGCCCAGGGGGAGGGGGACCTGACCCAGCGCCTCGCCATCGGCAGGCGTGACGAGATGGGAGAGCTGGCAGGCAACATCAACCGTTTCATCGAAAAGTTGCAACAGATGGTAGGACGCATCAGCCAGCTCTCGATGAGTGTCTTGCAAACCGCGGATCAATGTAGCGCACTCTCCTCCGAGAACCGCAAGGGGATCGGAGAGCTACAAGCCGAGCTCGACCAAGTGGCCACCGCCATCACCCAGATGAGCCACGCAGTGGAAGAGGTCGCGGGCAATGCAGTGAAAACGTCGGAGGCGACCGATGAGGCCAATCATCACGTTGAAGCCGGGTTCCGTCAGGCGGGTCATGCCAATGAGGTGATCCATCAGCTGGTGGATGAAGTGGAGCGCGTCGCCGGACTCATCGAGTCACTGTCCAGTGAGAGCAGCAGTATAGGCACCATAGTTGAGGTGATCAACGCCATCGCCGAGCAGACCAATCTGCTGGCCCTCAATGCCGCCATTGAAGCGGCGAGGGCAGGCGATCATGGACGCGGGTTTGCCGTGGTGGCCGATGAGGTGCGCACCCTGTCGGGGCGCACTCGCAGCTCGACCGAAGAGATCAGTGCCAGCATACGGCGGTTACAGCAGGCCACCGGCAATGTGGTCAGCGGGATGACCCAGAGCCGCGATCGCGCCGCTGCGGCCGGCGCCGAAGCCGCAGCCGTGCAAGAGGCCATGGCGGGGATCAAGGGGCAAGTTGGGCTCATTCGCGAGATGAACATGTACATCGCCCAGGCCGCAGAGGAGCAACACTCGGTCGCCGAGGAGGTCAGTGGCAGTGTCAATCGTATCGCCAGTCTCAACAGTGATACGTCGGCCCGGGTCAATTCGACCGCCGAGGCGAGCAGCGATCTGCGCCACCTGTCCGGTGAGCTCGATCATCTGCTCAAGGAGTTCAAGATTTAACGGCCCGGACGGGCCGTTAGCACCTCGACCCGAGAAGCAAACAAGCCTTCAATCACGTCGTGTTCGCGCTCGGCAATCGTTGCGAGAAATGCATCGGCACGCCCCATGTGACGACAGGCTTGATAACCCCGCTCGACAAACGAGAAGAGCTCACCCAGGCCGGCGAGGTGCGCCGGCCCCGAGACCAGACGCAGGGTCGTTCCGGCCAGCGGCTTTCGTGCCAATCTGTCGAGCGTTTCTCCCAGCTCGATCACCAGCGTCAGCTGATGCTCCCGACGCGAACGTTCCCCCACATCCAGAAACGCATCGAGGTAGTGCTCTGGTGTGATCTCGTCAATGGTATTTTTGCGCCGTAGCGCCATCACCATGTGATAGTCGAGCTCCTCCGACAGGGCATCGAGCTCGATGGCCTTGGCCAACACCTCCAGCCCGGAGTGAGGCAGGACGCGTTCAGCCATGGGCATGATCCGCAGCAGATCTGCATCCCGACGCAGACTGTCCCCCGGACCATAGAGGTCGGTCAGAAAATAGCGGGCCGCTGGGGCATAACGCTTGCTCTCGAGCAGGTCGGCATAGGTATATGCGAGACGTTGGGCCTGCCACTGGCGCAGTCTGTCTCTGTCCCTGGCGTCTTCCGGATGAGCCTGCATCGAGGCCCGCAAGGTGGCGACTTGCTTGAGATTCAGCTCGATACTCTCCAAAGGGAGTAGACCCCGGTCTGAGGGGAGGAATTGGGTCATAACGCTTCCTTTAACCTTAGCGACAGTAATGCAGGGGCCGGACATGTTACCCCGCCGCTACTCATTTTTCCCCTCAACCTCATGTTTTGTGGGCTCGGGGAGATGAGTTTGTTAGGTAAATCCCACTTATCTTGCTGCATCTCTTCACATGTTGTTCTCATGTGCTTAGTATCAGTAGCGTTCGCCACCATTTGAGTATGATCCATGTTTCTCTATGAACCCCGTAGTAGCGGCTCTCTCTCCAGTATACAGATATCCCGGCAACATCAGTTGGGATTAGCCGGTGCTCGACTGGCCGCCGAGGCGATTGCCGCCGATCTGGCGAGCAATTATCAGCTCGATATCGAGTGGACTGATGAGCACGAACTCGAATTTAAGGGCAGTGGTGTTGATGGGATGCTGACCCTGGGTGAGACCCATCTTGAACTGGAGGTGAATCTTGGGCTGTTTTTGCTTCCCCTAAGAGGAACCCTGGAGCAAGAGATCCTCGAATATATGGCTCATCGTATTCCATGTCCGGCTGGTTAATGTCGTCAATCATATCAGCCAGTCATTGACATTCGTGTGCCGTATATATTGGCGTCACAATCCATCATTCAGAGATAATGGGGCCTTCGCCTCTGCTTATTTTTATCGATTTGCCATGAGCAAGGAAAAATCATAAGACCAGGACGCTAATTCAAACATTATATTTCTCTGCTAACCCACGGCAACGTGTCTCAGATGTAATGTTTGAAACAATTTAAGGGAACTAACATGTCGTTGTGTGAAATGATCACGTGTGTCGATACCGCATGGCTGCGGATGGACAGGCCCAATAATCTGATGCAGATAGTGGGCGTGTTGATGTTTGACGGTCAACTCGATGAAGAGCAGCTGCGCCACAACCTGCAGCACACCATAGCGCAGCAACCCAGATTCAGGCAGCGAGCCGTGCTTGAAGGGGGTGTCTACTACTGGCGCGAAGACCAAGATTTCGATCTCGATCTCCATCTCAAGCGCGTCATTTTACCCGGTGATGCCGGCCAGCATGAGCTCGAAAAGCTGGTGGCAGACTTTGCCTCAACCCCCCTCAATCCCCAGCGCCCCTTGTGGGAGATCCACCTGACCGACACCAGCCTGGGTGGTCAGGCGTTGGTGATGCGCTTCCATCATGCCGTCGGCGACGGTTTCTCCCTCATCAAGGCGATGCTGACCATGATGGACGAGACCCCCACACCGACCCAGGTCCGGGCTCTTGATTCGCTCGACCAGCGTACCGAACGAGGCGATGAAGAGGATCACCACGGCAGCCGGTTGCTGCGCATGGGCCTCAAGATGACCGGAAAAATCTGGTCGAAGTACATAGAGCTTGCCACCAATCCGGCCCGCATCATCGACTACGCCAAGGTCACCCGGGATGTGACCTCAGAGCTGCTGACCATCGCTACCCTGCCCGATGACAGCCAGACCCGCTTCAAGGGGGAGACCGGCAGCACGAAGCGGGTGGCCTGGTCAGAGCAGATCCCCCTGCCTGATGTGAAGGCGGTGGGGCGCGTGCTCGGCTGCTCCGTCAACGATCTGCTCATCGCCGCCGCAACGGGCGCATTTCGCGGCTACCTGGAAGAGAAGGGGGACCAGACAGAGGGGGTCTCTGTGCGCTCCCTGGTGCCGGTCAATATGCGCGGCCCCCACGACAAGGGAGAGCTCGGTAACCGCTTCGGATTGGTGGCGCTCGATCTGCCGGTCGATCTGGACAACCCGCTGCAGCGTCTCTACAAGGTGCGCGAGCGGATGCAGACCCTCAAGTCATCCTGCCAGCCTGCCGTGGTGCTCAATCTGCTCGAGGCGATCGGAATGGCGCCCAAGACGGTTCAGCAGCAGGTGGTGGATGTGCTCTCTGCCAAGGCGTCCATGGTGATTACCAATGTCCCCGGTCCCCAGCAGACCCTCTATCTGGCGGGGGCCAGACTGCGCCAACCCCTCTTCTGGGTGCCCCAAGCCGGTGACATTGGCATTGGGGTCTCTATCCTCTCCTATGACGGCAAGGTACAGCTGGGGCTTATCACCGACAAGAAGCGGATCCCTGATCCTGAGAAGATCGTCAACCGATTTGCCCATGAGTTTGAGCAGCTGTTGCTACTGGTGCTGCTGGAGCCGGCCGATCTCCTCGAAGATCCCGACGCTATCGAGCACTATCTCTGGGCCGAACAGGCGTAAAAAAGGGCAGGCCAATGGCCTGCCCTCCGTTTTTAACGAGTCTTTACTCTTCGGCGACCTCTTCGCGCGCAGCCTCCACATCGAGGCGCTCCATGGCATCGAGGGGTTCGCACTCGGCGGCTTCGGCGTAAAGCGCCTCGGCCTCCTTGAGGCGGCTCTTGCCATGCAGCATGGCAACGGCGTTGGCATACTCCATGCGCGCGATGGCAGAATCCGGCATCACACCCAGCGCCGCCTTGAAGTGGCGCTCCACTTCATCTTTCTTGGCCCCATAGGTGAGGCCGCCGATCATGGCCCCCAGCTTGTCGAGGATCTCCGCATGCCAGGCGCCGAAGGCGATGTGCGCCTCGGCGTGATCCGGCGCCAGTGCCAGCGCCTTCTCGAGACTGGCCCGCACCTTGTCGCCAAGCCCCTGTGAAAGCGCCTTGGAGACCGAGACCACCTGGCTGTAACGACCCAGTGCCAGGGCATGGAAATACCAGGCGTTGGCATTGTCCGGATCGTGCTTTTGCAAGCGCTCTGCCTGCGCCGCCGCCTGTTCGAAGGCCTCGCGCTTGGCGTACTTGTCATCGAGCAGGTAGGAGGCGTGGATCACCAGGGCCTTGTTGACCACGTTGATCCCCTCGTCACCGGCCGACAATCCCAACTCGACGGCGCGGCCAAAGTCGCCTGCATGGTAGGCAGCCCAGGCCTGCTGCACGGTTTCGTTTTCGGGCCAGGGCTCGGCGTCGCCACGGTGCAGACGCTCCCAATACTGAGCCAGCTTGTCACCAGAGTAGTCATAGGCCGGGAAGGGGAAGGGGATAAATTCAGCCATCTTGTTCTCCATGTTGGACATCATGTCTCTCCCTAAGAAGCGGGACGTTGCGAGGTGTAATGCTCCGCCAGCAGTTGCAGGTGCTCGCGGGCATCGGATCTGAGATGTGGGGCCACCAACTGCATCACCTGATAGACGCCGAGGGCGATGTCGGCGTCGCCTCTGGGGTTGAGGGCCCGTTGATACGAAATCCAGAAGGTGCCGACCAAGACCAGATTGCGCGACAGCGCCTCCATCTGGGCCGGGGTGGCAGTGAGTAACCTGGCCTGCGCCAGATGCTGGCACAAGGCGTGCGCCGTGCGCTGCTTGCGTGCCAGCAAGGCGCGAAAATGGCTCTCAACCTGCCGGTGGTTGCTCATCAAGGTGCTGATATCGTAGTAAAAAAAGCGATAATGCCAAATCGACTCAAACATCAGATGCAAAAACAGCCAGACATCTTCCGGCTCACCGGTCGGCTGGCTCATGGCATCGAGCAGGGGGGCCATCTGCTGCTCGAACTCGACCAGCAGGGCCTGAACCATCTCTTCTTTGTTGCGAAAGTGGTAATAGAGATTGCCCTGGCTTATCCCCATTTCGGCGGCAATCGCCGAGGTGGTCACCGTGGGCTCGCCCAGCAGATTAAACTGGGCCAGCGCCGTCTCGAGAATTCGCTCCCGGGTTCGGCGCTTGGGTTTACCCTGAACGCAGGTCTTAGCGTTGCTCGTCATGGTGTTGTTCTCTCAGGCGGTGGAGCCAGTCTCCCAGGGTGCGCTCGAGATCGGCGGCGGCGCTGCTCGAGGGAGAGATGAGGGAGCGCTCCTCCCGCAACAGCTCAAGATCCAGCTCCAGGCCATGGCGCGCCAGCTTGGGGGCAAGCTCAGTGGCCCGGCGCAGCAGCTCGGCACGGGTATGCTGATAGGCATGCTCGCAGAGACGACGGCGATCCCGATAACTGAAGACGTTGGTGAAGAACATCTCGCGATCGGCCGGGGAGGGCTCGAAGAGCAGGACATCCGCGTCCGGATATTGGTGGCGATAGCGATCCATCCCCACATGCATGCGCGAATGTATGATGGCGCGAAACGTTTGCGCCAGTACCACGGGTAGACCGCTCTCGACCAGACTCTGTGCCCCGACCTGGTGGCAACCGGCCAGCTCGGCATCGAAAGGCACCAGAGGGTTGATGCAGAGCACCAGATCCGCCCCCTCTTGCAGCGCAACCGAGGCGTGCAGCGTCTTGATGAGGGCCCCATCGACGTAGTAGCGCCCCTCGATGAACGAAGGGGGAAACAGGCCCGGCAAGGCCGCCGACGCCTGCACCGCAGCCGAGATGGGAATGTGATCCAGCCCGGCCCCACCGAATGCCACCGGGCGCCCGGTGTCGAGCTCGGTGGCAATCACATAGAGGGGGCTTCGCAAGGCACGAAAGTCGTTGCTCCGACCTGGCTTGGCGAAGAAGTCAGTCAGGATCCTGTCGACCCCCTGATTGTCGAACAGGCCGGCGGGGATGGATCGGGCCAGGTGCTGCATCGATTCAAACAGGGTGTGCTTCCAGGGGGTTTTTACATAGTCCCACAGGGACTCGGCCAGCAGGGCGGGAAACATCGCCAAACGCTGGGCAAACTCGCCGAAGGCGGGGCGTAGCAGGGTCGAGGGATCAAACAGATCGCCGCTGTCGTCGTTGAGAAGGATCCGTGCCAGCTTGTGGGGGGGAACGCCATTGGCCAGGATGGAGGCGATCACGGCCCCCGAGCTGACACCCACGTAGCCGTCGAGACGCTCGAGTCGCAATCCGTGGATTGACTCGGCCAGGGCGACACTGGCACCAATCTCATAGATCCCGCCGAGGGGACCACCCCCTGCCAGCGCTATTGCAATCTTGCTCATCTCACGCCTCCCATCGCTGCTCAAATTTCACTCGATGGACCGTTCAAATAAAAACCGGCCCTGGCGAGGGGCGAGGGCCGGTCTGTGCTCACGATAGAGGAGGGCATCAGGAAACGACGGCCTCATCCTTCTTGGTCTCATCCTTGGCGGGCTCGACGAGTTCCATCTCAACCACCAGATCCTTGGTCTCTTCTTTCACCGGAGCCTTTCTCGGCGGAGCCTTTTTCGGGGGCGCCTTGCGTGCAACCGGGGCGGCCTTGCTTTGCGGAGCCTCTTCTTCCTCTTGCGCCTCGATCAGCTGCTGCACCACCTCGGTCAGCTCGGCCATGCGCTTGGAGAGCTTGTCGATGTCCTTGCGAGTCGGGATCCCCAGGCTCGCTACGGCACGGGCCACACGCTCTTCGAACACTTGCTCGAGACGTCCCCAGGTGCCTGATGTCTTGTCGGCCATGGCGGCGATCTTCTGATCGGCGGCATGACGAGTCTTGGCTTGCAGGGCTTCACCTTCCTGAACCAGGGCGTCGAAGATCTTGCCGCCTTCTTCGTGGGCCTTGGCATAGGCACCGAGTCCGGCCAACCAGATCTGTTGAGTCGATTCCTTGATGGTGGAGGCGAGTTGGTTATCAGTCACAGAGCCTGCCAGCGCTTTGAGTTTCTTGGCCATGATCTTCTCCTTGGGTATCAATTTCAATAAACGTAACGGCGATCACAACATGATGAGGAGATGTTGTATCTCGGCACCTTTTTGCCTGCCTTCAACACCAGTCTAGGGATAAAAAATAGAGGGTTCTACCTAATAATGGAACCCATCAACACCATATATGCGGTATGGGTCATGTAATAAAACTGGCAATTTAAAATTGATTTAACTCATGTTATATCTAGCCAAGTAACGCCTTACTCAGTACGCCATGGATGTTTGCCATATGGAATATTTCATTACCGGTGGGAGCGGCTTTATCGGCCGCCGTTTGATAAAAAAACTGCTTGAGCGTGGCGAAAGCAGAGTTTATTTCTTGATGCGTGAACAACACAGGGAAAAGCTGGAAGAACTCTACCATTTTTGGCAGGTTGACGAGCAGCGCGCCATTCCTGTATTCGGCGATCTCACCGCCCCCATGTTGGGGGTCTCTTCGTCACAGCTCGAATCGATGCGCGGTCGGGTCGACCACTTTTTCCATTTAGCCGCTATTTATGATCTCAATGCATCGGCAGAGGTTCAGGAGCGGGTCAACGTGGAGGGCACCCGCCAGGCGCTGCTGCTGGCCGAGTCGTTGCAGGGCTGCCGTTTCCATCACTGCAGCTCGATCGCGGCGGCCGGTCTCTTTGATGGGCTGTTCCGGGAAGACATGTTCGATGAAGCCGAACATCTGGACATGCCCTACTTCAAGACCAAGCACGATGCCGAAGGGCTGGTACGCACCCACAGCACCCTGGCTTGGCGTATCTATCGCCCGGCTATTGTCGTCGGGGACTCCCAGACCGGCGAGATGGACAAGGTCGACGGCCCCTATTACTTCTTCAAGATGATCCAGAAGTTGCGTCGTATGCTGCCCCCCTGGATGCCGGCTCTGGGCATAGAGGGCGGTCGCATCAACGTGGTACCGGTCGATTTCGTTGTCAATGCCATGGACTATCTGGCCCATCTGGAAGGGGAGGATGGCAAGTGTTTCCACCTGACCGACCCGAACCCCATGCGCGTCGGAGACATGCTGGCCACCTTCTCCCGGGCCGCCCATGCCCCGGAGCCGGCCATTCGCATCAACGCCAGCCTCTTTAACGTGATCCCGCGCCATCTGATGACCATGGTGATGGCCCTCACCCCGGTGCGCCGCATTCGCGATGCGGCCATCGAGGATCTGGGATTACCCAAGGACATCTTCCGGCTCATCAGCTATCCAACCCGTTTCGACAGTCGTGAGACCCTGCGCGCCCTCAAGGGAAGTGGCATCGAGGTCCCGCCGCTGCACAGCTACGCCTGGCGTCTGTGGGACTACTGGGAGCGGCATCTCGATCCGGATCTCTTCATCGACCGCACCCTGCGCGGCCGCGTCGAGGGCAAGGTGGTGCTCATCACCGGCGCCACGTCGGGAATTGGCAAGGCGGCCGCCCGTCGCCTGCTCGAGGCCGGTGCCACCGTGGTGACCATCGCTCGCGATCCGGTCAAGATTGCCGAGACCCAGGCCGAGTTCGCCGAGGCAGGCTATACCCTGCACGCCTATCAGGGGGATATCGCCAATCTCGACGAGGCGAGCACCGTCACGGCGCAGATCCTGGCCGATCACGGCCCGGTCGAGGTGCTGATCAACAACGCGGGGCGCTCCATCCGTCGCTCCATCGAGGACTCCTTCGATCGCTTCCACGATCTGGAGCGCACCATGCAGCTCAACTACTTCGGTGCCCTCAAGGTCATCATGGGGGTGCTACCCACCATGGCGGAGCGCAAGCGCGGCCACATCATCAACATCTCGTCGATCGGTGTGCTCACCAATGCCCCGCGCTTCTCGGCCTATGTCTCGTCCAAGGCCGCACTGGATGCCTGGGTGCGAACCGCCGCCTCCGAGTTTGCCGACAAGGGGGTCAACTTCTCCATCATTAACATGCCGCTGGTGAAGACGCCCATGGTGGCACCGACCAAGGTCTATGAGCAGGTGCCCATGCTCACGGCGGAAGAGGCCGCGGACATGGTGTGCGACACCATCATCAACAAGCATGTGCGTCTGGCGACCCGTCTGGGCGTCTTCGGACAGCTGGTTCATGCGGTGGCCCCGCGGGTGGCGCAGGTGATCATGAACACCAGCTTTCGCACCTTCTCGGAGCCCAAGGATGGAGATCGCTCCAAGGCGAGCGCCGACCAGGCCGCCATCTCGACCCTGATCAAGGGCATCCACTTCTAGGGGGGAGGTGATGTCGCTATGCTGCAGAGGGCCTGATTTCAGGCCCTCTCTTTTTGCGTCTCTTCGTGGTGTTCGGCCAGGCACTGCTCGATGAGCGGGACCAGGGAGGGGAGATAGAGCAGGCTCAGGTGGCCCACCCCCGGAAGGGGGAGATCCTCAAGCCCCGTCATCCGCTGGCGATCCTGAGGCATGACAAAGTTGTCATGGGTGGTTCGCACCGAGACGCCGGCGACGGCGATCGGCATGGCCGCAAAGCGCTGCAACCAACCCGACCCAGGCTCCATCTCGCGGGCGTTGTCTCCAATTCCCAGGTTGGCCAGCTCGCTGCCCTGATGGGGGGTCGCCAGGGTGATGAGGCGAGCGACCTTGCCGGCCCCATGCAAGGCGAGATAGTCGCGGCACACCAACCCCCCCATGCTATGACCGATGAGCACCACCCGAGCGGCACCGGTGGCGATAAGCACGGCATCGATGCGCCGCGCCAGTTGGGGAACCATGTCATCGATATGACCAAATGGGGGGGTCAGCGAGAGGGTGGCCACCACGTGACCGCGTTGCTCCAACCGGCGCACCAGAGGCAGCCAGATCCCGCGGTTACAGCCATAACCGTGCACCAGTAGCAGTGGACGTGGGCTGGCCGCCAGTCGATCGCGCCTCATCAAGGGCTGTTCAAAGGGAATGAGCCAGTTAAAGGTGAGGATATAGGCGTAGATCTCAAACCCTATCATCCACAGCCATCCCCCCACCCCGAGTGACGGCGCCGGCGAGGCAAAAAAGCGGGAGAACCCCCAGGTGGCCAGCACCACCATGACCCTCAGCACCAGTTGCACCAGGAGCACAAAGAGCACGCTGCCTGCCAGACCCAGGCCAAAGAGCAGGTGCCCCAAGGCACCGAACATCACCACTTCGACCAGCAGCAACAGCTGCGTCTGCCGGTTTATCGTCACAGGCTTGCCTCCAGTAAAATGAGGGTCATGTCATCTTCGGGCCCATCGGGATGACGCCCATCAAACCAGGCCAGCAGGTCGTCGGCCGCCTGCTCGAGGGGAAGTGAGGCGGTCCTGGCCAACACCTGGGCCAGGCACTCCTCGACGCCGGTACGCGACTCCACCAGGCCATCGGTCAACAGCAAGAGGCGCTCGCCCGCCTTTAGTTGAACCTGCCATTCCTGATAACCGCCCTGCGCCAGCAAGCCGGGCAGAGGCCCCACTTCCCCCTCGGGCGTCGCCCCTGCGGCGGAGATCCGCCAGGGGAGGGGATGGCCGGCACTGGCGAAGCGACAATGGCCTTCTGGCTCGAGCTTTATCACCATACCGGTAATGAGGGCGGCCCCCAGGGTGGGATCATGGCGCACCACGCCAGAGAGATGCTCCAGCAGTGCGGCCGGCGGCTGCGCGCCCTGAGCGAGGAGCAATCCACGCAGATAGCCCGCGTAGGCATGGGCAAAAAACTTGGCCACCTCATCGTGCCCCATCACATCCCCCAGCCAGAGCAAGGGGCCGCGACTGAGTAGCAGATCGCCGCCACCACGCGAGGCATTACGGGTGCGAAGGGCGCCACGCCAGCCGATCGGCAGGGGCTCCAGCTCGGGTCTGAGCGCCGCCGTGAAGCGGCGATCCAGGGTATCGCCCCACTGCTGTTGCAGCTGATTGGCTCGCTTTAGCACCCGATCCACGGTGCGCAGCAGGGTCCTCTTGTCCACCGGCTTGGCCAGAAGATCATCGATCCCCAGGGCACTGACCCTGGTCTGGGTCTCTTCATCCTGATGGGCCGTGAGGAAGACAAAGGGGATGACGCCGGTCGCGGCGTCTCGCATCAGGCGGCGGCGAAAGGCGATCCCGTCGGTGCCTTCCATCTCAATATCTGACAGCACCAGATCCACCCTGCGCGCCGCGCCTGCCGCCGGGGCGATGAGGCTCAGGGCCACCTCGGTCGAGGCGACCGAGATCACCTGATAGTGCTCCTTGAGGTAACACTCGAGCAGCACCCGGGTTGCGCGGTCGTCATCGATGACCAGCAGGGTGGGGCGCACCGCAGCCAGGGCGCCGGCGCGTCTGAGCGTCAGCAGATTGAGGCCATCCCGGGTTGTGCTAGATAGCTCATCGAACAGGGTCGACAGCAGCAGCAGACCATAGCCCCCCTCGGCTACCCCGGGGTGACTGACCGGACCGATCGGCGCCGGAGCCCCACCGTCATCGAGCAGCTCCAGGCGCATCTCGTCACCTTGCTGGCGCAGGCAGAGGATGAGCCGGGTCGCCTCAGGTCGGGTGTGGCGAACCACGTTGGTGGCGGCCTCGGAGAGCCCCAGCAACCAGCGATCCTGCTCACGACTCTCCAGCCCCAGCTGCTCGAGACGCAGCAAGAGGCCACGGCGCAAGGCTCTTACCCCTTCCAGGGTGGCGGGCTCCGTCAGCTCAAGCAGGGGTCTGTCCATCTTAAAACGACACGTTGAGCAGAGGCGTTCGGCGCAGCCACCCTTCGAGCCAGCGCAGGGGGAGCCAGCGACGCCAGGGGGCCAGGGCCGCGAGCACCTGATCGCGCAGGGCCGGCGTGTGGCGATCGTTGTAGACACAACCCAGCAGCTTCGCCTCTCTGGTTCGCAGGCGAGCCACCGCCGCCTCCACCTGATGCGCCGGTGTCACGCCGCACAGCACCACCATCACGCAGGCCTCACACAGGGCACAGATCTGCTCGGCCGGGAGATTGCCATGATTGACCGCATTGAGCGGCGAGGTGTCGACCAGTACCACGTCATAGTCGTTTAACCAGCCGCTGAGCAGGCCCTCGATGGCCTCACGGCGGCGAAAGGGAAGCAGGATCTGGCTGGGGGCCGGCATCAGGGAGAGTCGCTCCTCTTGCAGCAGCGGAGTGGGCGGTGCATCCGGGGTCCAAGGGAGGGGACGCTCGCTCAGCCCGTGGTGGTGCAGATCGAAATCCACCAGCAGGGTCCGCAAGCCATCCAGGGCGGCGCGGCGGGCCAGAGCCCGACACAGGCTGGTGCTGCCCTCACCGCCACAGGCGGAGGTGACCGCCAGCGTGCGAACGCCGCTCGAGAGCGTGGCGGCGTAGATCCGCTCAATCTCGAGATAGTGAACCGGTATGCCCATCACAATCCCCCTATCAGCACGGCCACCGACAAGGTGGTGGCGATGTCACGCATGCCATCCATGAAAATGGCCCAACTGCTGCTCTTGGCGTCGGGAATGAAGACGGTGTCCCCGGCACGCAGCAGCGGCAACCGGGAGAAGTCGGGCTCCCGGACAAACCCGTCGAGATCGAAGCTGCGCGCCTGATCCCCCTCGGCACTGCTGGCCTGATTGACCACGATGATGTTCTTGATATACGCGGTACTGGTGGGCCCCCCCGCCTCGGCCAGCAGGTCGAGCAGGGTCATGGAGCTGGAGAAACGGTAGCGTCCGGGTCGGGCGATGGCCCCCAACACGCGAACCGTCTCCTCCTTGGGCTCGTCGATCCAGGGGCGATTCTTCTCGGGGACATAGATGGAGTCCCCCACCACGACCCTGGGCAACAGACTCTCGTCGCCGGTCTCGAAGTAGCGGGAGAGATCGAGCCGGGTCACGCGCGCCCGGGTGCCGTCCCGATGGGCGATCCGCACGTTGCGCAGATCTGCATTGACCGTGGGGCCGTCGGCGGCGGAGAGGATATCGAGAAACCCCATCTGATCGTTGAAGGCGTAGCGGCCGGGGGCCCCGACCTGGCCGAAGACATAGATGGAGCTTTGCGGCGATTGGCGCACCCACTGGGACTTGTTGTCGCTGGGATCGGTCGGCAGCTCGGGGATCATGATGGTGTAACCGGCGCGGATCTTCGGCAGTGCTCCCAGATCGCCCCCCTGATGGAGGAAGTGGTCGAGATCAAACAGGCTGGGGTTCGCCCGGCTGCCCTGTTTCTCGAGGATCTGCACCTTGGCGATATCGGCCCGCTCGCTGGGGCCACCGGCATGCGCCAGCAGATCGAGCAGGCTCATCTCATCAGACCATTCGTAGCGACCCGGCAGTCGCACCGCGCCCAGCACCATGACTGCCCGCCCGGGCGCCACCTTGAGCCAGGACTTCTCGTTGATATCGGTCTTCTCGGGGATGAAGATGGCATCCCCGGGCTGCACCTTGGGCAAGGTGGCCGACAGCCCCTCGGTGTAACCCTGCAGGTCAACGCCTTCGACCTGGCCGTTACTGCGCAGCAGGCGGATCTGCCGGCTCTCGGCATAGCGGGTCGGCCCCCCCGCATTGGCGAGGATATCGAGGAAGGTGTCTCCTTCTTTACCCTCATAGGCGCCCGGTTTGAACACCTCACCCATGATGTAGACGGTGCGCGCCCCCCGCTTTATCTGCTCCTCGTCCTTGGGCACGAAGATAGTCGCGCCCGGGGCCAGCTCGGGGAGCAGGGCGCTGTCACCGGAATCGAGATAGGCCTTGAGATCGAACAGCTTGGGCTCACTGCCGTTGATGATGCGAATGCGCTCCACCCCGGCGAAACGGGTGACGCCGCCGGCCCGCATCAGAAGATCGACCACGCTGTTGCCGCTCTTGAAGCTAAAGGCACCGGGGCTGTTCACCTCGCCAAAGACCTTGATCGCCTTCTGCGCATCACCCGCATCGCCCCCCGCCGCCAGGGTGGCCGCATCGAAGTCGATCTGCACGTTACCGATGAGCGGGGAGGCGGGTACGAACACCACATCCAGCGAGGCGAGGGGCGGGAGCAAGGCCAGATCGCCGCTGTCGAGGTAGCGCTTGTAATCGAAGCTCATCACCTCCTGACCACGCCGCACCTGCATGTTGTTGAGCTGGGCCCCCGGCACCAGACCGCCGGCGGCCTCGATGGCCAGCTGTACATTGCCATCGGGAGGGAGCTCATAGCTGCCCGGTTTACGCACATACCCCATGACGTTGACCAGCAGGCGCCGCTCGAGCTGGCGAATACGAAGGTTACCGAGATCGCTGAAGGCCTTGCCCAGCTGGGTGCGGATCGCCTCTTCGGCCTGGGGCAGTGACATGCCCGCCAGGGAGAGCTCGCCCACCTCGGGCAGACGGATGCGGCGCTCGCGATCGAGTGAGAAGGGCTGTGCAAAGGCCTCTTCGCCGGGTAGGTCGATCTGCAGGCGATCGCCGGGCTCAAGCAGCGCCGCGGCCTGACCCGGCAGGGCCAGAATGAGACAGACAATGCAGATCAGACGGCGCAGCAGGATCATCGGCGTTTTCATCCTTGTTAGCTGGGGGGAGTTGCGGCTCCCCATTCGTTGAGCTTGCGACCGCTCCAGTCACTACATCCCGTCTGCGCCTGCCACCTGGCAAGGCGGGCGCGCTCTCGCTCGATCTGCTGAGCCAGCTCGGCCTGGTGCTGCCAGGCATCGACCCAGAGCCGGCCATGGACTTCGCGCAGCAGGCCGCGGCGAAGATCCATCAAGTGGGCCTGACCCGCGGGAAGGCACGCCTCATAACCGAGAGCCGCCAGAGCGCTCAGGGCCTCGTCGATGCCGGCCTGGCGCCGGTTGAACGTTTGCCACGCATCGCGCTCATACTCGGCTCTGGGGTGGGCGGTGGGCCGCGACTCGGCCATGCCTCCCTCGCCGCCAGGCGGCCAACCGGCACATCCTTGCAACAGCAGTGGCCAGAGCCACAGCAGGCGCATCACGATGCCACCCGGGTACTCTGCTGCAAATAGGCCTTCTGGCTCTCGAAGCAGGGGATCACCTTGCAGATGTGCAGCATCTCCAGCAGATCCTTGGGTTGACCGGGTCCACAGATTAGGGTCAAACGATGCCCGTTCATTATCAAACGTTTATAGAGAAATACCAATGCCCCAATCCCCGAAGAGTCGATAAAGTAGACCTCGCTCAAATCGGCGACCACATCCCCCTCAAACACTGAGAGCTCGTCGAGCACGTTTCTGATCTCGTTGACCGTGACCGCATCGACCTCTTTGTCCAAGACCAGCACCTGGGCCCCGTTGAGTTCATATCGCATGGTGTTCATCGCCACTCCTCCCTGTCGTGGGGCTCTCCCCTCAAACCGGGTTCAGCAAGGAGCGTGCCGCCACGCCAAAAGGCCCGGCTTTTCCGTTTTCTTCCCAAAATGGCAAGGAGATAAGGGGAAGTGCTGTGCAAAATGCAATTTTCCCTCATCAAACTGCACATAAAGCGGGGAAAAAGCACCGCTTGAGGCTGGAATGATTATTGAATGAGGCCCCTTGTCCTTCGATGACATGGAGCCCTCATCATGAAAGTCCTTTCATTGTGTCTGACCCTGATGCTGTCGTTACCCACCCTCGCGCTCGAGGCGCCGACGGGCAAACCCATCCTGGCCATAGAGGGCAAGATCACTCAGACCAATGCCGGTGAGAAGGCGCTGCTCGATGCGGCCATGCTCGATGCCTTGCCCGACTCCGAGATAGTGACCCAGACCCCCTGGTTTGACACGGCGCGCACCTTCAAGGGGCCCACGCTCAAGGCGCTGCTGGCCCTGGTGGGGGCCAAGGGGCAATCGCTCAAGATCACCGCCCTGAACGACTACTCGGTAGTGATCCCGGTGGAGGATGCCGCGCTCTACGGGGTGATCCTCGCTCGCACCATGGATGGCAAGCCGCTCCAGGTGCGTGACAAGGGGCCACTGTTCATGATGTATCCCTACGACCAGGTCACCAAGTTGCGCAGCAAGCTCTACTACGATCGCGCCATCTGGCAGATCGCCACCATCAGGGTTGAATGAACCATGTCGTCGTTGCGGCCCTTTCATCGGCGCACGCTGATCGGAAGCGTGCTGGTGCTGATCCTGGCCATGGTGGGCATTGCTTTGGTCCAGTTTCACCAGCTGCGCGATCTGGAGCGGTACAGCTCCCAGGGCGAAGACAACGTGATGTGGAACTATTTCCAGCTCTATAACGAAGGGTTGCGTCTGCAGTTTGATGTGGAGAGCAAGAGCGATGAGGCGGTGTTGCTGCGCTACAGCATCTTCGTCAGTCGCATCGAGCTCATCTATCAGTCCCGCGATCGCCTCATCATGCAGCACACCCCCGCCTATCAGGCGGCGATACCGGCGCTGCAGCGCTTCGTGGATGAGGCCGACCCCAACATGGAGGAGGAGACCATCTCCCCGCAAACCCGCCGCTGGCTGGGGGAGCAGATGACGGTTCTGCTCCCTCTGCTGCACGACCTGACCCTGGCGATGAACAACCAGTCTTCCGTGTTTGATCAGCAGCGCAAGGAGACGATCAAGGAGCAGATCGTCATCACGGTGAGCATCGCCCTCTTTCAGTTTGGTCTGCTCACCTTCTTCGCCCTGATCGCCTGGCGCCAGTTCCGCCAGGTACACCGTCACCACTATGCCCTGCGCAAACTCAACGAGAAACTGGTGCGGGCCAATCGTGAGGCGGAGGCCGGCAAGCGTGCCAAGAGTACCTTCATCGCCAACATGAGCCATGAGATCCGCACCCCCATGAACGGGGTGATCGGCATGATCTCCCTGCTCGAGGATGAGCTCACCGAGCCCCGCCACGTGAGTTATATGCGCACCGCAAGGGAATCGGCCGAGTACCTGCTGGCCCTGCTCAATGACATCCTGGATCTCTCCAAGCTCGAGGCGGGCAAGATTGAGATCTGCCCGACCCCCTGCGGCCTCGAGCCCATGCTTGAGGAGCTCGGCGAGCTGGTCCGCCCCAACTATGAGAGCAAGGGGCTCAGCTTCTCATGGCACATCGCACCCAATGTGCCGCGCTGGATCCAGGCCGATGGATTACGGGTGCGACAGATCCTGCTCAACCTGCTCTCCAATGCCATCAAGTTCACGGATGAGGGGGAGATCAAGGTGCTGGTGGGGGCCGATCACCAGCTGGGAGAGTGCTGGCAATATCGCATCACGGTGGCCGACACCGGCATCGGAATAAGCCCCCAACAGCTGGCAACCCTGTTCAAGCGCTTCGTGCAGGCCGACCCCTCCATCACCCGCCACTACGGGGGCACCGGCTTGGGGCTCGAGATCTCCCGCTCCCTGGCGCGCCTCATGGGGGGGGAGATCCGGGTCGAGAGCGTACCGGGCCAAGGCAGCCGCTTTACCCTCATCGTCTCGGTGCTGGAGGCCAAACCACAGCCCATCACACCGCGGCCATTACCGGTTGCACGCAAGGTGACGGGGCAACTGGGCCAGGTGCTGCTGGTGGACGACAACCTCACCAATCTGACCGTGTTTGGCATCATGCTGGAGCAGGCGGGATACCTGGTCACCCGGGTCCAGAGTGGCGAGGCGGCCCTCGAGCAGCTGGCGATCGCCCCCTTCGACCTCATTTTGATGGACATACAGATGCCCGGCATCGGCGGGATCGAGGCGACGCGCCGCATCCGGGACGCCGAAGCGCCCTGGTCCTCCCTGCCTATCATCGCCTTGACCGCCGACGCCATGCCCGACGCCGAGCAGCGCTACCTGTCACTGGGGATGAATGCCTACCTCACCAAGCCCCTGCACCGGGATCAGCTGCTGCAGACCCTGGCCAGTCTGCGCCAGCTCCAGCCCGGGCAGCCTGCCTATGGCCAGGTGATGGTGGTCGATGACAATCAGGTCAATCTGAGTGTGGCCGGCGCCATGCTCAATAAACTCGGTTGGGCTGTTTGCGAGGCTCACTCGGGAGAAGAGGCCTATCGCCTCTGCTGTGAACGCCACTTCGATCTGGTGCTGATGGATATCCATATGGCCGATCTCGATGGCCTCGAGACCAGTCGCCGCATCAACACCCTGCCCGAGGGGCAGCGACCGGGCCAGATCCTGGCCCTCACCGCCGACTGTAGCCCCGAGCTGCCCCAAGCCTGCCTCTCCGCCGGCATGATGGGGATCCTCGCCAAACCCGTCACCCGCCAGGCCCTCGAGTCGGCCCTAGAGAAGCTGCACGCCTGACCCAACGCCCGTCAGAAAATACCTTCACCCAGGTCTCCTGCTGTACGTGGCTCACCGCCTGCGCGCACTGCTGTGCCAGCGTGTCATCAAGGGGCGAGACGTCGAAGGCGTGGTTATCCGACACAGGTGCCGTGATAAGAGAGGGTGGGCAGCACCAGCAGAGTTGACGCCCGCTATCCCACTCAGTCAACCGACGCATGGCCCACCATACGATAAGCCTATGCCGGCCCTTAACCAGGAAAGCGTTGCGGGGGAGAACTAACGCGATGAGAGCAAAGCGAAGGGGCGGAGCGCTCCGCCCCCGAGATTAACGACCCTTGAGCCCCACCATCACCATCAGGGTGAGCCAGACGATGGTCAGATCCTGCAGCAACCAGCGCCAGGGGTGGTGCAGCTGGACTATGTAGGCGAGATCGAAGGCGAGCTTGCTGCGCACGCTGGCCAGATCTTCGTCGTAGCCCTGCTTCACCTGGGCCAGGCCGGTGATCCCCGGCTGCACCTCGTAGGTGCGCTCGATAAAGAAGGGGATGGCCCCCTCCAGGCGGTTGGCGATACCGGGCCGCTCGGGACGCGGCCCAATCAGGGACATCTCGCCGCGCAGCACATTGATAAGCTGGGGCAGCTCATCGAGACGGCTGCGGCGCAAGAAGCGGCCCACCCGAGTGATGCGGGGATCTTCCTTTTGGCACCAGACAGGCCCGCTCTGCTGCTCGGCGTCGCTACGCATGGTGCGAAACTTGAGCATGTAAAAGAGGGTGCTGCGATCGGGCAAGGCGGTGCCGATACGCAGCTGGCGAAAGATGACCGGCCCTGGCGAGTCGAGGCGCACGGCCAACGCGATCAGGGGCCAGAGGGGGGCTGTGATCACCAGGCCTGCGGTGGCACCGGCCAGATCCATGCCGCGCTTGAGGCGGCGGGTAAGCAGGGAGAGACTTGTCTTCATCGTGATGACTCCATCTTTTTCCACATGAGAGGACGGCGCAGCAGGTAGCGCACCGCACCGAGACCGTTGTACCAGTGACCGAGCACCAGATAGTGCAGGCTCGCCACCTTGCCCGGCAGCGGCGCACGGGCCAGATGCAGCAGGGCCAGGGTGGTGTAACCGAGCGTCTGCAGCAGGGCCAGGACCAGGTAGAGGGGGTGTACCTGTGCCAGGGTCAGGCTTGCCCCCCAGATAAAGAGCAGGCACCAGGGCATCAGTACCCTGAGCCCCTTGCCGCTGGCGAAGTTAAGCGCCGTCCAGCCATGGCGCGGATGGAGCAAGGGGAGCAGGCGCAGCAGCTGTTGCAAGTTGCCGGCGCCGATCCGCTGGCGGCGGCTGGCCTCCAGCTCGGGATGGGAGACCTCCAGCTCCAGCGCCGGTATCCGCGGCTCATAGCGGGCATGAAACCCTCTGAGCAGCGCCAGGCAGGGGAGCATGAAGTCATCGTTGATGGTATCGCCGGGCAGGGTCGTCACGGCCGAGCGGCGCACCATGTAGCAGGCGCCGTGCGCCCCCAGCATGTCGCCGCGCGTGGCCTCGTCGAGTTTGATGCGGCTCTGATAGTGCCAGTAACGCTCCTCACCGGGCGATCCGGCTTGCCAGAAGCGATAACCGCCGCCCACCACGCCGACGGCGCCATCTTGAAAGTGCGCCACCATCAGCAGCAGGGTATCGGCCGGCAGCAGCGCGGAGAGATCGGTCAGGCAGATAAGTTCGCTGTCACACTGGGCCAGCGCCTCGTTGAGCACCGCCACCTTGCCCCGGTTACGTTCGTGGACTGCCAAGGTCACTGACAAGCCGGCAAACTCGGGCCGGGTCAGCAGCCCCCGGGTGATGGTGGCGCTCTCGTCCGTGCAGCCATCAAAGTGGACTGCCACCCGCAGGCGAGAGGGGGGATAGTCGAGGCAGATAAGGTTATAGAGCTTGGCCTCCATCAGGGCCGCTTCGTTATAGACCGGCATGATGAGGGTCACCGTGGGCAGCGCCACATCCTCGTCACGGTCGCGATAGCCCCGAACCCGGTGGGGCACAGGCGCAGGGGCGGCGCGCCCTTCCCATCGCAGCAGCAGGGGATAACCCAGATGGTGATAGACCACCAGGAAGGCGGCCAGCCACAGGCTCCATGCCAGCAGCGTGTTCATGCCCATTGCTCCTCTATCCGGGGAAAATAGGTGCGGCCATAGGCCGCCACCATGGCCTGCTCGCTGCCATGGTGCAGCACAAAGTGCCGGGGTGCGCCGCCTCTTGGATGCTGCAGGGCTGCCCGCAGCGCCGTGGCCAACGCATGGTCACTGCGCTGTGCGAGCAGATAACCGGTATCGGGGCAGATCGCCTCGGCGCAGCCCCCCACGTCGAAGGCCATGACCGGGGTATTGCAGGATTGGGCCTCGAGCAGGGTCAGGGGCAGCCCCTCGGCCAGGGAGGGCAGCACCATCAGATCGAGCGCCCGATAGAAGTGGGGCATCTGCTCGACCTGACCGAGAAAATGAACTCGATGCGCCAGCCCAAGGTGAACCGCCTGATCGCGCAGTGCATTTTGCAACGATCCATCCCCCGCCAACGCAAGATGCACCTCATCGGGCAACATGAGCAGGGCGCGCAGCAGCAGGGCGTGATCCTTGACGGGCTCGAGCCGGGCCGCGCAGCCGAGCAGGGGCCCATGCAGCGGCAAGGCGAGGCGCTGACGGGCTGAGTGCCGATCGCCCGGGGTGAAGCGGGTGGTGTCGATGCCATTGCGGATCACCGTCGGCTGCGCCCACGGAAACCAGCGCCGCAGCCCTTTGGCCACCTCATCGGCGTCGGCGATCAGGGTCGGGCGCAGCATACGCAGGGCCGTGCCGGCCAGGGCGCGGGCGCGCGGCGAGTCGAGGTACCAGGCGTCGTGCTCTGTGTGGACCAGGCGACACCCCGCCAGCCTAGCGGCCAGGCCGCCATAGAGCAGGGGGCCGAGGTGGTGGGTGTGAACCACAGAGATACGGGCTTGTTTGAACAGCCTGGCCAGCTGCCAGCAGAGGGTGGGGGTGACCCCTTGCCCCTTGTCGGCGAAGTGCAGTTCGCCCGAGCCCAGCGGCAATCGAGACCAGTGGGCAAAGGCGCTGGAGGCATCCCCCTCGAGGGCAATCACATGGGTGGACCAGGGGCTGGCCTGCTGCATGTTGAGCACCATGGTCTCGAGCCCGCCGGGGGCCAAATGTTGCACTATCTGGGCGACTGCCCCTGACGTCGTGACCATCTTGTTCACCCCCAATTGCCATCCTGAGAGCACATCCAGCGAAACTCATGCCAGCTTGTTCGGCCTCAATCTTGCTTGCACCGGACATGGTCGATAGCAGAGGAGGACAGAACATGGGTCAGGGCTGGAGCCAGCGTCTCTATCTATTGCTCTGCGCCGCCTGGCGGCAGCGTTGGCGGATCCTCATTCCTGTGCTCATCTTCCCCTGGGTGGGGCTCGCCGTCGGCTTCTTCTCTCCCAAGGTGTACGAGAGCCGCACCACCTTTCTGCTGCCCCAGGAGCTCTCCCAGGTGCCGAGCCTGCGCGATCTGATGCTGAGCGACTCGAGCCTCAAGGATCGCTTTCAGGTGCTCGAGGCCCTGCTGCGCAGCCGCTTCGTGATGGATGGGGTGGCGAAAGAGAGCGGCCTTATCAGCGACGAGACGCCGCCCAAGACCCGTGATGCCATCGTCGAGGGGCTCTCGGCCTCCGTCTCGCTCTCCCTCATCGGCAATGAGGTACTCGCGCTCACGGTCAAGTCAGACTCCCCCCAGAAGAGCGCCGATCTGCTCGAGGCCATCTCCCGGCGCTTTCTCTACAACATCATCAGCCGCGACAAGCAGTCGGCCGAGACCTCAGAGCGCTTCTTGCAGAGTCAGCTCAGCGAGCGCAGCAGCGCCCTGCAAGAGGCCGAGCAGGCGCTGGCCGGCTATCGCGCCGAGCACTCGGCCTCGCTGCCCGAGCAGCAATCCCTCAACGCGGCGCGCCGCTACGACTTGCAGAGTCGTCGCAGCGAGAAGGCGACGGCCCTCGAGGTGGCCCGTGAGGCCTTGGCCCAGACCGCCAACAGCCGCAGCGATGCCATGCGCCTGCTCGACGAGAACATCGCCAAGCTGGAGAGCGAGCTGATGCTGCTGCGCAGCCGCTACACCGAGCAACACAGCGAAGTGCAGGCCATGAACTACCGGCTCGGGCGCCTCAAGGCCGAGCGGCAGAAGACCCCCGAGCCCGGTACCCTGCAAGAGAGCGAGAGCTGGCGGCAGGCCAAGGCCCGTGTCGATGCCCTGACTCAGGAGCTGGCCGGCATCGATCAGCAGAGCGCCGCCCTCGACAGCGCCATCACTCAGGAGGGGGAGGTCGCCCAGGCCATTGCCAGGATGGAGCGCGACGTCGCCGTGCGCCGCGAGCTCTATCAGGATCTCTCCATCCGCCTCGAGAAGAGCCGTCTCTCGGGAGCGCTGGGGGGCTTTGAGCAGGGGGACAGGGTCAAGGTGATCGACCGCCCCTATGCGGGGGGCTCGCCGGTCAACAAACCCCTCTGGCTCTTCCTGCTGGCCGGCATCATAGGGGGCATCGGCATCGGCCTCTCCTTGGCCATCGCCGGCGAGTTGCTCGACACCAGCCTGCGCCGCACGGATCAGCTGGCCCGTCTGACCGGGGTGCCCGTGCTCGGCCGCATTCCCGCCATCACGCCGGAGCGCTGGATTGAGGGCTAACGGCGATGCGGTCAAACGAAGAGGGGGGCAATGCCCCCCTCGCTATCAGACGGCCCACCCCGTCGTCATGACCGGCGTGAAGCTCGCTCGCCAACGCCAGGCCAGCAGCAGGGGCAGCCCCAGCAACAGCTGGGCGGGGAGGGGGAGCTCTTCGATGGGCGCCGCCAGGGCTCCCTCCGGAATGATCCCCCCCTGGATCTCGGCCGAGAGCTTGCGCTCCAGCGCCGTCCCAAAGTCGGCGAAGGTGGTGGCATTCATGACGAAGGCATCCTGCCCTCCCGCTATGTTATCCAGATACCACTGCTGCAGCTCACCCGCGGCATAATCCTGCCCGATGGCGATGCCATTGATGGTGTCGATCCCGGAGGCCAGCAACTGATCCCTGACCGTCGCCGTTTCCAGCCCCGCATTGGCCATGCCATCCCCCGACACGTCCATCACCTGGCGGGCCGAGGTGAAGTCGTTGCTATCGAACTGGAGGCCGCCAAAGGCCATGGCCGAACCCGGCGCCGTCATCCCCGAGTAGGGGCGCACCAGGGCATCCAGGGTGGCGGCGAACTCGTTGATGGAGGTCATGTCATAGAGGTGGAACCAGTCGGTCATCACCGACTGCTGGGTCGCCCCGCTCCACATGATGAGCTGAACGGCGATGGAGCCGGTCTTGCCGTCACCGGTATCGAGGATGGCGTTTTGTACCTCGCTGCTGTAGAAGGCATCCACATATCCCTGTAGCTGCAAGTTGAACTCACTGGCCGAGACACTGCCCGAGACATCCATCAAGAGCTGCAACTCGGTGTCCACATAGGTCAGGGCCTGCGCGTACAGCGGGGTGAGCAACACCCCGCACAGCAGGCCGACTCGTTTATAGCGCATATCACCTCCTCCTTGGTCATGATTGGCCTGGAGGCAATGGATAAATCGTGCCAGCGGCGTGCTTCTTGCTTTCTCTGCACCAATCTCCCCGAGGAGCAAGCTATGGCCGAGCGTGTCGCTCTCCCCAGCTGGCGCTGGGCCCCCTGGTGGCTGCTGCTTGGCCTCATCGCCCAGTGGCTCAGCGCCTGGTTCAACTATCACAACGTCAGCCTGCTGGTTGTGCTGCTGCTGGCCATGTGGTTTGCAATTGCATTGCAAAGTGCACCCCAGCTTTGCGTTTCGCCCGGGATCATCGCCCTGGTGGCGCCGCTGCTGCTGATCCCGAGCGCCACCTTGCGCGCCATCGCCACCTTGCTGATGCTGGCCAGCCTCTTTCCACGCGCGAAGCGGAGGGAGCGCGCCATGCTCGCCATCGCCCTGGCCTTCACCCTGGCTGTGCTTTGGGGGCACCAGCTGTTTGGGCTGCTCTCCGGTTGGTTGCTCACCCTGGATGCGAGGGGCGTGGCGCTGTGGCTGGATCTGCTGGGTGTGGCCCCCCAGATAGAGGGCAACCGGGTGGCGCGGGCCGGGGGCCACACGCTCGTGGTGCTCAAGGGGTGCTCCTCCTTTGCCCAGCTCTATCTGGTGGTGATCGCCTGGCTGGTCGCCCGCCTCTGGTTTGACAACCGAACCCCACGGGCCGAGCTCGGCCGGCTGCTGCTCTGCCTGCTCATCTATTTGGGGGCCAATCAAGTTCGCTTGCTGCTGATGAGCCTGGATCTGGGCTGGTACCGCCTGCTGCACACTGGCGGCCTGGCCCAGCTCTATCAGTGGTCGGTGATGATGGGGATCCTGCTGCTGCTGTTTCTGCCGCCCGGGCGCAGGGGGCGGCCATGAGCGCGGGCCGCGTCCTGGCGGGTTATCTGCTGCTGGGGGGGCTGCTTGCAGGGCAGGGGGCCACCCTCTGGTGGCGCCATCAGCGCCCGGCACCCGAGCCGCCCCATCGCCTCATCATGGTCGAGCTGGCTGCGCTGGGATGGATGCCCTATCAGGCCGAGCCGCTTCTGGGTGGCAGCTATGCCCGCTGGATCTTTCGGCACCCCGGCTGCGCTCATCCGCTGAGCGTGCTCCCCATCGAGGCGGATCGGGAGGCGATGGGGCTGGCACTGGGCCAGGCTGGCGATTGGCAGGGAGTGCGCTTCGCCGGCCAGCAGCGCGAGGGGCTGCCCCTGGTCACCTATCGGCTGCGCCAGGGTTGGCGCGGATGGTGGGGGCTGCCACGGGAGCCACTCTATCGGATCAGTCTGGCACCCGGCTGTCTTGCGCTGCTCAAGGACGGGACACCACCCGCAGGGCATTGACCGGCAACGCCGGATCGTAACGCAGCTCCAGCGTCACGGCGCGGGGCGCCAGCAGCCTGGCCAACTGGCTCAGCCGATTGCTGGCGAGCCGGGCATCGGCCAGGGAATCCCCCTGATCCGCCGGTCCCGCGCTCAGGGTCAGCGTCGCCGGGTCCCGCTCGGCGATATAGCGGTGCAGGGTCTGCTCCTGCTCGGGGTTGAGGACCAGCGCGCTCTCCCGATACTCCAGGGTGAGCGGGGCCGACTCCTGCTGTTGGCCGCGCAGCTGTTGGATCATCTGCAAGGTGGCGGCCGGATCGGTCTGGGGCTTGGTGCTGCAACCGGCCAGCAGGCAGGCGGTCAGCACGGCGAGGGCGCGTGTCATAGGGGTCTCCGGCGCAGTGTCTCTCCCGATTCAATCACCGAACCGGCGCTGAATGCAACCTTGCTGCCAGCCGGATGATGGCGAGGCGATCGCGATCCCACTGCTGCTCGGGGCGAGCGGCGGCCTCGACCCAGCGGCTCGGGGTGCGCTGCCAGAGCTGCGCCAGCAGGGCCGCCGCCTCGCTCTCATGCTGGGCGGCCTGGGCCAGCCAGCGCAGCCAGCGGCCATCTTCGATCCCCTGTTGCAGCCGCAGGAGATCGAGCCCGATCTCGCGCCGCTGGCACGACTGCGCCCCCAGCAGCAGGAAGTCCTGCTCGCGCCCGTCGGTGGGATCGAAGGGGCGGGCGGTGGGCATGCGCCCGTGCCACTGGATCATCCCCTCGGCCCCGCTGCGCCACAAATAGAAGCCGGCGGCCGCACGCGGGGTGCCCAGGTTGTAGAGCCACACCCGCTTGCCCATCCCCTGCAGCCGCTCGACCTGCTCCCGATCGGCGCCGAATCCGGCGTTGATCAGCGCCAGATCCACCTGGGCGAGCAGGGGGGCCTGACTGGGATGGTTCAAATGCGCCGCCAGGCGAACCCCGGGAATGGCGCGATGCAGCAACGCGGCCTCGGCCAGCAAGGCGGTCAGGGTTTCGGGCCTCGGCTCATCGGCCAGGCTCCAGTAGAGGGGGGGCAGCCCCAGTTCGCGCCAGCGCCGCTCACTCGCCGCGACCGCCTCGATGGCGACAGCGGCCCCCTGCGCCCACCAGCGTTTGAGGGGGGTATAGGCGAGCAGGGGCCAGCTCATGCCGTGCCCGGCCAGCCCCTGCCCGACGCGCCCCAAGGCGGCCGGGTCCTGCGCCAGAGGTGGGGAGAGCGGCGCCACACCGAGCGCCTCGAGGCGCTCGAGATCGCACGCCAACGCGGCCTCTTGATCGCCGCCAAACCAGGAGAGCGCGGGGGCGAGCTCGAGATAGATCCCCGCCGGCCGCTCCGGCTCGGGCAGGGTCATCGGCAGCACCCGGATCCGCAGCGGACGCACCACCAACTCCCCCTTGCTCAGCAGTTGCACGGCGCCCTCATAGAGGCCGGGAGGGGCATCGGCAGGCACCTGGATCGTCAGATGCAAGCGGCGGGGTAAGCCGGGTGGCAGGGTGACGGCGGCAAGCCCCTCCTGCAGCTGATCATCGCTCAGGCGCAGCAGGCTGGAGGCGGCCGCCTCCCGCAGCCAGCGCCAGAGGCCGAGATAGGGCACCATCCTCAGGGTGTGTCCCTGCTGCTCGGGGGGGGTGATCAACAGGGTGGGGGACTCGTCGCCGGCTGGCGACATCATGGCGTAGCTCAGCAGCAGGCGCGATCCTGCCGCGGCGATTGCCTCCGGCTCGCTGGCCTGCCCCTGCGGGATCAGACGCAGGGCCGGGCTGCTCACCGGCTCGGGCCACTGCACCTGCCAGCGCTCGAGAAAGAGCTGGCGACGCTTGCGTTCCACCCGCTCTTCGTCGGCGGGGCCGTTGAGCGGGCGCAGCAACAGGCCGGCGAGGAAGCGGGCATCCGGGCTATGGCCCAGCGGGCGGATCACCAGGGCTCCCCCTGGGTGCACCAGGGTCAGGCTCACTCGCCCTCCCTGGCGCGCCCCGAGCTGGCGCCAGGGATCGGCGGGCCAGATCTCCTCGCGCCCCGCCAGATAATGCTCTTCTTGCCAGCGCTGGGCATCGAGCCGCTGCTCCCAGAGCCGCTCGCCGTTGACGTCGACAGCCCGCTCCAGCGGGTGCGGCAAGAGCTCCCACTCCCCGGGCTCCTCGAGCCAGAGGGTGAGACGATAGGTGCCGGGCGGCGCCTCCAGGGTGACGCGCTCCACGCCGCGCAGGCCATCGCGTACTAGGGCATCCCCGGCGGGGCGCAGCACCGGGGTGAGCTTTCCCTTGATGCGCGGATCGCCAGGCGTCAGGGGGGCAAAACCCGCCATCAGGGGGCTGTCCGTCCCCCCCAGATCCAGGGCCTGGGTGGTGGGGGCAAGGCGAAGACCCGGCTCGAGGCGCCAACTGTGCACCAGCAGGGGCGGATCGTCGTCGGCCATGAAGAGGGTGATCCGCTTGAGCTGGCCGAGCGCCAGCGCCCTCGGCTCCTGGGTACGCCACTCGCTTAAGGGGAAGCGCAGCAAGAAGTGGCCGGGGGGAAGACGCCGCTCCAGATTGACCCGGGTGCGGTAGTTGACCGAGCGCGCGTCGTCGACCTGAAGGATCAGGGTCACCAAGCGTTCGGCGCGGCTCTCTCCCTCGATCACCAGCTCGTGCTGTTCGTCGAAGGGGGCGTCGAGGGTCTGCGGATCCAGGCGCTGCGGGGTGGCCGTCCCGGTTAAGGGCAGCAGCAGACTCAGCCCAAGGAGTGCAGCCAGCACCTGAGTGTCTCCCCTCGTTGCCCCCAACACTCGCCACTCACCTGCTGGCGTCGCAGCTGACGCCCGGGATGCTGGGTCAAGGCCGACCAGGTCTCGCGCTCGAGCCAGGGCCCCTTGGGGGCATCCAGGGCCGCCCGGGTGATCGCCTCGGCCAGTCCCTCTGCCGTGCGCTCGGCCACCACCACCCGCTCCCGATAACCGTCGAGAGCGGGAAAATCGGTGCTCACGACCGGCTTGCCTGCGGCCAAATACTCGCGCAGCTTCAATGGATTACAGGCGCGGATCTGCGGCGTGTCGCGAAACGGGAGCAGGCTCACCTGCCAATGGTGCAGATAGGCCGGCAGTTGGGCATGGGGGCGCGGCCCGAGCAGGTGAACATTGGCGATGCCGCGCAGCGCACCGAGATCGCACTGATGCGGGCCGATGAGCACCAGATCCCAGTGGGGCAGGGCGCGGGCCGTCTCGGCCAGCAGGGGCACATCGATCCAGCTCGAGAGACTGCCGTAGAAGCCGGCGATGGGACGGCCACGGGGCAAGTCGGCCGGTCTCTGCCCCCCCGCCGAGAAGCGATCCAGATCCACCCCATGGGGCAGCAACCGGGTCTTGTGGGCCGGAAAGCGCGCCGCCAGGGCGGGGCTGGCCGCGATGATGAGGTGGGCGCGCGCCACCAACTCCTGCTCGCACTCCCGGGCCATCGCATGATCGACCCCCGCCAGGGCGCCGAAATCATCGCCGCAGTAATAGATGAGGGCCCGCTCCGCAAGATGCCCTGCCAGGGCGATCCCGCTCGGTAGAGAGAGCCAGAGCAGGGGGTCCTCGAGCCAGGGGGCACGCCGCCGGATCTGGCTGGCGAGCCAGGGGCCGTTGATGCGCCGCGCCCACGCCTGATCGTGCCAGGGCAGCGCCAGGGGGGCCAACACCTCGAGCCCCTCCGGGATTGCCTGCGGCGCAGAGCGCGTGCTGGCTGCCCCGAGCTTGCGCCCGATCCGGCCGAGATCGCGCCAACCGGGGGCACGCAGGCCGATGGAGTTGACCCAGAGCACCCGATAATCGGGTAGCAGACGGCGGATAAGATGCTGGGTGCTGGAGGGGTGAGCCCCCCAATCCTCCCCGAGGACCACCAGTTGACGACTCATGCCGGCTCCTCCTCTGAGATGGCCGCCACTGCGGGCGCATCCTCTCTGCCCAGGCTGCGGATCACGCGAGCCGGATTACCGGCTGCCACTACGTTGGGGGGCAGATCCCGGGTCACCACGCTGCCTGCCGCCACCACGGTGCCGCGTCCTATCCGTACGCCGGCCATCACCATGACGCCGGTGGCCAACCAGACGTGATCCTCGAGGATGATGTCCCCCACCTGACTCTCACGATCGGGCTCCCCCCTGGCCCTGGCCTCGGCCTCGAGGGGGTGGCCGGGGTAGCCGGCGAGAAAGGCGCGCCCGGCGATGCGAACGTGATCCCCCAGCACCACCCTGCACCCGACGGCGATGGTGGTCTGCCAGCCAATCCCCACGTTGTTGCCTATCTCCAGGGTGGGGCGCGAGGGCCCACTGGTGCGACCGCTGAGGGTGGTGGCCGCGCTGAGGCGGCAGTCACTCCCGACCCGGATGGTAAGGGGGCCCGTCACCAGCGGCATGCCGCCATAGAGATAGAGGCGTGGGGCGCTCGCCTCCAGACGCGATTGGAAGAGGGGCGTCCAGTAGAGGGCGCGCAGCAGGTTGCTACCAAGCCCGGTGAGGAGCAGATGCAGTCGTAACAAGGCGGCATGCAGGGGCGGGATCACCGGCACCTGGGCACAGCGCATCCCCTTGGCCAGTCGCCATAGTGTGCGCGCCAGCGGGCTCTCGCCGCGCTTGATCCACTGTTTTAGTCGCTGTGCAGCTTGCATAGAGGCTCCTTCGGCTGATCAGAGATCTGTAGGGGGCTTAGCAGGGTTCGGGCCAACCCGACAGGGAGCGTGACGGCGCGCGTCTGCGCTCGCCTGAGCGCAATTTGCGATGCGAACTCGGCCGCTCGCCTGTGCATTTTGCTCATCCATGGCCGGAAACCCCCGTCACAGCAGGCTGCCAGCCGCGTGGCCCACTCCTTGCACCTGCCGGTGAAACCAACCAGGGGGACTCGCGCATGCTCTCTATCGCTCTGTCGACGCGCTGGCACGCACTCAAGCCACAGCTCACCGTCATGGGCTACTACGGCGTCGGACTGCTGCTGATGCGCGGCGTCTCGCTGCTGCTGCTGCCGCTGCTGACCCACGCGCTCACCCCCGACGAGTATGGCGAGCTCGAGCTGCTGCTCTCTGTCATCAACCTGGGGTCTCTCTTGCTGGGATTCGGGCTGGTCGAGGCCCTCTATCGCTTTGCCGGCGTGGTGGCACAGAGCGAGCGACGCGCCGTGGTGGCGCGCGCCATGGGGCTGGCCTGGCTCATCGCCCTGGCCGCCCTGCCGCTGTGCTGGCTGGCAGCCCCTCTGGTGCAGGGATGGCTGCCCTTGGCCACGCCGCTCTCACACCTGCGCTGGGTGCTGGTCGCGCTCCCCTTCGAGGCGGTGATCGCCATCCCGCTGGCCTGGCTGCGGATGCGCGATCAGGCCCGTCTCTTCTTTCTGGCCACGGTGGGCAAGACCCTGCTGCAGACGGCCATGACCCTGGGCGGCCTGGCCCTGGGCTGGGGCGTCGGCGGGGTATTGGCCTCCGGCACCCTCAGTTGCCTGTTGCTGGCCCTCTGGCTGACCCGCTGGCAGTGGCGCGACAGCGGCATCGCCTGGCCCGGTGCCATGTGCTGGCGCCTGCTCGGCTATGGCGGCCCCGTGCTGGTGAGCGGTTTGGCCGGCTTCGCCCTGAGCGGCGTGGATCGCTTCTGGCTGGCCGACGTCGCCGGCAGCAGCGAGCTGGCTCAGTATGCGGTGGCCAGCAAGCTGGCCCTGGCGGTCGGGATCTTGCTGCAACCCTTCGGGCTCTGGTGGTACCCGAGACGCTTCCAGCTGCTGGGCGAGGCCAACGGCCGGGAGGATAACGCCCGCATCAGCGTGCTCGGGGCGACCATGGGGTTTCTTATCGCCGGCCTGGTCGGCGTGAGCGCCCCCTGGCTCATCACCTGGCTCACCCCGCCGAGTTACCACGGCGCCAGCCAGTGGATCCCGCCGCTGGTGCTGGCCATGGCCGTGCGCAACGTCTCGGATCTGCTCAACCTGGGCTGTTTCTTCGGGGAGCGCAGCCACAGCCAGATGGCGATCAATCTGGGCACCAGCCTGGCGGGTCTGCTGCTCTTCAGCCTGCTGATCCCCGCGTACGGGGTGGCCGGAGTGGTGTGGAGCCTGCTGCTGGTGTACGGGGGGAGGGCGGTCGCCTTCTATCTGGTGAGCCAGCGCCTGCTCTGGCTCCCATATCGCCTCTCGCCGCTGCTCGCCAGCGCCTTGCTCAGTCTGGTATTGGTCGGAGCCGGGCAATGGCACGCCTGAGCCCCTTGTGGCTGCCCCTCTTGTGCGTGGCGATCGCCTCGCTGCTGTGGTGGAAGCTGCCGCACCCCTTGCTGCTGCCCGCCCTGGGGCTGGCGTTGCCGGCCCTGCTGGTCGCCCTGCGCAGCCCCATGTGGATGGTGCTCGGCTTCATCGTCTTCTCCTTCTTTCGCCTGCACGAGGTCTTTCCCTTCCTCTACAACCTGCGGATCCCCCAGTTGCTCGCCATGGCGGCCATCGCCGCCCTGCTCTGGCATATCCTCTGGACCGGGCAACTCACCCCCTGGTGGTCACCCCAGCTCACCTGGCTCACCCTCTTCTTCGTGCACGTCACCGTCGGTGCCCTGCTGGCCGCCAACCGGGGCGAGGCCATGGCCAACTGGAGCGGCAGCTATGTGAAGATCTATCTGATGACCCTGGCCTGCGCCTGGCTGCTGCGCACGCCGCGCGAGTTTAGCCGGGTGGTGCGAGTCATCTCCCTCGCGGCAGCCCTGGTCGCCGTGGTGGCCCTCTACAACAAGAGCGCCGGGATCGGCCTGGTCGAGGGGACTCGGGTCACCATAGGGCGGGAGCTCGGCTCCGTGTTGGGGGACCCGAACGATCTCTCCCTGGTGCTGCTGTTCGGGGCCGGTTTCTCCCTGAGCCTGCTCTTGGCAGGCCCGGCGGGCAAGGGATGGCATGGGATCGGCGGCCTCTGCTTTGTGCTGGTGAGCGCCGCCATCATCGCCACCCAGAGCCGGGGCGGCCTGCTGGGCCTGTGCGCCGTCAGCGCCCTGTTTGCGTGGCACCGGGTGCGCTCCAAGGCGCTGCTCATCACGCTGGGTGTGGTGGCCCTGATGGTGCTCTTCGTGCTGGCCGGGATCAGCGGACGCGCCTCGGGGGGGGCCGCCGAGAGTGGCGTCGATGCCTCGGCCATGGGCCGCCTCTACGCCTGGCAGGCGGCCTGGGGCATGGCGCTCGATCACCCGTTTCGTGGCGTGGGTCTGAGTAACTTCTATTACAACTACTTCTTCTACAGCCCCCACTGGGACGGGCTCAACCATGCGGTCCACTCCACCTGGTTCGGGGTGCTGGCCGAGACCGGATTTGTCGGCCTCAGCCTCTTCGTTGTCATGCTGGTGTCGACCCTCAAGGGGGCGTGGCACGCACGGCAAGCGGCCCAGGGCGCAGACCCTTCCATCCAACAGGCCCTCGAGGGCGTGACCGCCTCCCTGTGCGGTTTCATCATCTCCGGCTCGTTCCTGACCCAGGGCTTCACTTGGCCCGTCTACATCGAGCTCTCCATTACGGTGGCGCTGCTGCGTTACCTTCAACACCATGAGAAGGAGCAACCCCATGGCTGAGACCCTGCTACTGGTCCACTATGGTGACGACTGGATCCGCGGCAGCGAGCGCTGCCTGCTCGACCTGCTGACCCACATGGATCGCCAACGCTACCGCCCCCTGCTCTGGACCAACTCGCCCGCCTTGCTGCGTGAGGCTGAGGCACTGGGGGTGACAGGAGAGCTCGACGACTTTCCCCTGCTGCTCGGCTGGCGCGCCCCCCGTTTCGATCTCGCCGGCTACGCCCGTCTGCGGCGCAAGGCGCGCCACTTGATAGCAACCCACGGGGTGAGCCTGATCCACGTCAACAGCGCCGCCCCCTGTCAGTGGTTGGTGCCGGTGGCGCGCTCTGTGTCGCTGCCGCTCTTGTGTCATCTGCACGCCCGCTATCTGCCGCGCGATCGCTACAGCCTGAGAGTGCACGGCGCAGATCGCCTCATCGGGGTGAGCAGCGTCGTCCTCGAGGCCTGGTCGCGCGACGGCGTGGCTCCGGCGCAACTGGGCTGCATTCCCAATGCCGTGGATCTGCCGCGCCTGATGCAGGGCTCGCCCATCCCGCTGCGCCAATGGCTCGAGATCGCCCCCGACACCCTGCTGATGGCAGCGGTGGGCTCGCTCATCGCGCGCAAGGGCATCGACCGGCTGTTCGAGGCGATGAGCCTGGCCAGGGAGGCGGGGGCAAATCTGCATCTGGCCCTGCTCGGCAGCGGACCGGACGAGGCGAGCCTGAAGGCGCTCGCCGAGGAGCGGGGGCTGGCCTCCTGCGTGTCTTGGTTGGGAGAGCAGCCCGAGGTGGGCCGCTGGCTGCGCGGCGGGGTCGATCTGGTGGTGTCGGGAGCCAGGGAGGAGGTATTCGGCCTCACCCTGGCCGAGGCGGCGGCGTTGGGACTGCCGACCCTGGCCTTTCGGGTCGGTGGCATCCCCGAGGTGATCCACCACGACCGCACCGGCCTGCTCTGCCCGGACGCAGACACGGCCGCCATGGCCGGGGCCATGTTGCATCTGACCGACTCGACCGTGCGTCAGCGCCTCGGGGAGGAGGGCAGAGCCCATGCCCTGCGCCACTTCACAATGGCCCGCTATGTGGGCGCCATGGAGCGCGAGTGGCAGGCTCTGTTAAAGACCCGGCCGGAGTCTCACCCCGGCACCCCAGGGCTGTGGCGCTGGCTGGGCCGCTGCATCGGGCAGGGGGGCTGAGCCATGGCACTGCTGATCGTCGATCCCATCGCGTTTCGTGGCGGCTCCAAGGTGGCCACCGAGACCCTGCTCTCCCTGCTACCGGCCGAGGGCGCCCGGGTGCTGACCCGGGACTCCGACTCCTGGCGCGCCCAGACCTGCCGCCGGCTCTGGTTGCCCACCTGGTTACAGGGGTGCGAACAGGGATGGCGCTATCTGCTCAAACAGGGGGTGATCCTGCTGCAGATCCTGTGGCAGGCCAGAGGCGGGGTGACTGCCTTGGTCGGCGCCTCGGGCCCCGGCGTCGATCTGGCGGTCCATTGGGCCGCCCGGCTCTTGGGTCGGCCTGCGGTGCAGTTTGTCCATGGCCCTGTTGGTAGCTCGGGCGTCGCCCGCCGAGCGCTGGCGCGGGTCGACCGGCTCTTCTATCTCGAGAGCGCCCGGCCCAGCCTCGAGCGCCTGCTCGGTCGGCCGCTACCGGCGCACTGGCATCCGTTTCAAAATGGCCTCAGCCAGCGGCAGTGGCCCAGCCCCTCGAGCGGGCAGGGGATGCTCTGGGCCGCCTCGCTGCTGCGCTGGAAAGGGCTGGATCTGATGCTCGATGCCCACCGCCAGCTGCGCGATCCCCTGCCTTTGCATGTCTGCTACCTCACCCCCAAGGAGACGGGCCAACCGGTGAGTACCATTGACCCGACCCGACCCGGTATTCACTGGTATTGCGCCCCGCGGGACCTGGATATCATTCGTGCCCACTGCTCTGTGTTTATCTCGACCAGTCAGCGTGAGCCCTTCGGCCTCTCGCTGCTCGAGGCCATGGCCGCCGGCCTGTGCGTGGTGCTGCCTCGCGATGGGGCCTATTGGGATCGCGAGCTGGAGGAGGGGGTGCACTGCATCAAATACGAGGCCGACTCGCCCGACGATCTTGCCCGCGTCATCGCGGCCCTCTCGGCCGACCCGCAGCAGGCTCGCCTCATCGGGGAGAGGGCGGCACGCCTGGCCAGGGAGCGCTATCGGGCCGAGCAGACCTGGCAGGCCCCCTGCCGTTATCTGCTCCGCTTGATGGAGAGGGGGCTCGCCTGACCGGAAGGGTTATCGAAGGGACAAACGGGGGCACTTGCCCCCGTCTTGGTTTCGCTGGCGGATACGCCAGCCACAGGCGTCAGCGGGCCTACTCGAGATAAACCGAGAGGATCTCCCCCATGCGGCTCTCGATGCTGTAACCCGCCACCACGGTATGGCGCGCCCGGTTTCCCATGAGCAGTCGCGTGGCCTCGTCCAGGCCAAGCCAGTGGTTCAACTGCGCCGCCATGGCCTTGAGATCGCCCGGGGGGAGCAGCCAGCCATTGCGCGTATGATCGATGAGAGAAGGGAGGCCACCCACCGCGAAGCTGCAAAGCGGGATGCCATGGGCCATCGCCTCGAGCGCCGCCAGGGGCAACCCCTCGTAGGCCGAGGTGATGCAGAGCAGATCGATCGCTTGCCAGTGCGTCGACATCTCGCAAAAACCGTGAAACTGGACCCTGTCTGCGTATTGGCGCCTGAGCTCCCCCATCAGGGGCCCGTCACCGTAGAGGTGAAACTCCCCCTGTGGGCAGAGGGCGGCCAGTCGGCAGAAGAGGGCAGGGGATTTCTCCTCGCTCAGGCGACCCACGAAGGCGATGCGCCTTCCCAAGAGCGAGGCCCGCTGGTTGGGTAGTGGCACGAAGTTGGGGATGAGGCGGGCCTGCCCTTTGAGTTTTGCGGCTATCTCGCCGCTCACCGCGATGCATTTTGCAAGGGGAGCGGTCCAGCGATCCAGCCTGCTGTAGAAGGCGAGGCGCCCCTGACCGTCATCACCGCTGTGAAAGGTCGAGACCACGGGCACGCCGCAAAGCGCTCCAAGCAGACGCCCCAGGATCCCCGCCTTGTAGCCGTGGGTATGCAGCAGATCGACACGGCCTGAGCAGAGCAGTGGCAGCAGCCGCCGCCAGTGGGCCAGCACTCGAAACGGCAGACGCTGCTGCTCGAGTCGCCGCCGAAAGGGGCTATGACCATGGTCACCGAGCAGCACGATTTCTGCCTCGAGCCCGTGGCTTATCAGGGCTCGGGTCAGATGACAAACATGGGTCTCGATCCCCCCGACACCACTCGCATCGATCAACTGCCAGACTCGCATAGCGCCTCACTCTCACCGGTTTATCCAGATTGAGCAGAAAACAGGCCAAGTTGGTCGTCGACACGGGAGTGATTGATATACTGTATATCCATACATATACTTATCCTGTTCCCACCCTCAGGAGTCCATCATGGCAGTTGCGATTCAATACGTTGTCGTGCGTGCAGGAGTAGAAAAAATGACCTTTACCAGCAAGAAGGAGGCCGATGCCTACGACAAGCTGCTCGATCTGAGCGACGAGCTGACCGTCTTGCTCGAGCAGGCGCCGGTCGAGCTTGCCGAAATCGACCGCGAGCGGCTTGCCTTCTACCTGGCCAGCCAGCGTGAGGCCCTTGCCGCCCTGCTGCGCGGTGGCAAGGGGGCGCCCGGTGAGGAGAAAGGCAGCAAGAAACCGCTCAAGCAGGTGGCTTGAGCCTGAATTATTCACATATTTGGATATTCAGTCATATCACCCCGATATATACCCGAGAATTTTGAGACAAAAGTGAATGTGGCGTGAATAACACCACACCAACGACGGGGGCTCAGCCCCCATGACCCGCAGTCATGTCGCCGCCGCGGCATGGGGCCAGAGAGAGCCATTCATGAACCCCATCCTTCCCCCCGCCATGCCCCTGTTTGACACCCTTGCCCATCTGGAAGAGGGCAATGCCCAGGTCAATCAATACCTGGCCAGCCTGAGCCTGACCGCCATTCCGGATGCCGGGCTCGTCTATGAGTTGGCCGTGGACTGGCTGCTCGAGCAGCGCCACAGCGAGAATAACTACAAGACCTATCGCAGCGAGCTGACCACCTTCTTGCACTGGTGCTTTGAGCACGTCTGCATCAGCCCAAAGGATCTCACCCGACGCGTTATGATGCGCTATCTGGAGTTCTGTCAGGCGCCGCCACAGGATCTCATCGGTTACTTCAACGTGGCCCAGTTTGTTCAGGACAAGGAGTGGGGTGAGCGGCTCGCCAACCCGGCCTGGCGCCCCTTCCTCGGCAAGAAGGAGGATGGCCTGCCCCAGCCTTATCGCCTGAGCGAACCCGCCATGCGCACCAAGCTCGCCATCCTCTCGGCCTTCTTTCAGTTTCTGATCCAGGAGGAGTACATGGAGAGAAATCCGGCACTGCTGCTGCAACGTAACAAACGGCCGGTGGAGGGGAGTGAGGAGAGTGTGCAGGCCTTCAGCGAGTTGCAGTGGTCCTATGTAATGCAGGCGGCCGAGGAGCTGGCCCATGCCCAGCCCGAGCAGCATGAACGCACCCTGTTTCTCATCCGCCTAATGTATGCCTGTTACCTGCGGATCTCTGAAGTCGCCGCCAGGCCCGGCTTTAGCCCTGTGATGAGTCAGTTTCGCCGTGACAACAAGACGGGCGTCTGGGGCTATCACATTCCCAGCAGCAAGGGAGGAAAGCGGCGCACCGTGGCGGTCTCGGCGGCGTTGCTGCAAGGGCTCGAGCGCTATCGTGGCTTTCTTGGCTTCTCACCCTTGCCCACGCCGGGGGAGAGCACGCCTCTGTTTGTGCGCCACAAGGCGGCAGGACACGGGCGCGAGCGGGGAGAGCTCAACGCCAACTTGGGGATCCGCCAGCTCAGAGATCTGATTGGCAACGTCATCGCAGCCGGAGCCGATCTGGCCGAGCGGGCCGGGCACTGGCAGGATGCGGCCGAGATGCGAACCCTGACGGTACATGCCATTCGTCACACCGGCATCACTCACGACATCAACCTCAATGGTCGCCCGCTCTCCCATGTGCAGGCAGATGCCGGCCACGACAGCATCGAGACCACCTCGCGGTATCTGCATACCAGCCACACCGAGCGCCACGAAAGCGCACGCAGCAAGCCCCTCGATCACCTGGGGCCACTGCGTGAGAGATAACAAGGCGAGCGATAAAGGTCGCAGAGGGGATGAGTTAGTGATTTTCCGCCGTGGTCGCAGCCTTCTTTCGGAAGAAAGAAGGGCAGCGCCACAGCGCAAAAGGGTGCGTCAGGACTCTTCGCTGTAGTCGGTGATACGCTGGGCCGCCTCGAAGATCAGGGCGGCCATATGGGGGGGGAGGTTGGCACTGAGCGCCTGCAGCTGACGGATCAGCTCCTTGTCGCTCATGGCCCAGGGATGATTGGGGGGAAGGCCGGTCACGGCCTGGGTGTGCATCAGCATAGCGAGACTCCGCAAAAAACGCAGGGATGGTACTAAAGGCGAGGGCAGGGTGCCACTGTCATCAACAACAGGGCTGAGGCAGGTGAATGGATGGCTCAGCGCTTGGACAAATCGAGACGCCATAGGCGTATTGTCCCCGCAAATGGGGGTCGAGACTTGGGATGACGACGGCGAGCAGGAGAGGGCATCTCTGGATTGTCTGCTCGAGTAGGTGCATGTGGCGGGAGAGGGGGCTTTGCCGGATCAACCTGCCAGGCTGGCCGACCTCTATGTGGTCAGGCGGCAGGGAGATCGGATGGCGGGGTTGGCCGACTTGGGCGATGACCTGCTCAAGATCGCAGACCAAGAAACTAAGGAGGGCGTTTCACCTTCGACCGATTTACTGCGGGAATTGTATCGCCGTAGATAAACACATGGCGCCGTTATCTCTCACGACAGATGCCGATAAATAGGGTTATCGGCATTTTCATGACATTGGCCACTTGAATCCTTAAGTTCCAACCACCATCTTAACTTTGTCTATTAATCCAGCATGGGGAAGCGCTGAAATGGCATTTAAAGTCGGTGATGTGGTCTATCTGAATAGTGGTAGCCCGTACATGACGGTGACGTACATTAATACTCGGGATGACGATGTAAACTGTAAGTGGTTCTTCAATGGCCAGCCGTGCCATGGTAGCTACCCGACAGCAGCATTAACGTTAAAGCCTGCCGATTCTGAGGAGCAGCTTGAAGCTGGATCGGTTAAGCTATGGGATTGATTTAAAATAAGATTTCTTTCCCGCTATCTGGACCTCAATCCATTTCACTAGGTGACGTGGCATTGGGGTCACACTGTGCCAACAGTTCTTCCAGTGTATAGCTCGGCTGGCCACGCAGTTTGGCGCGAGCACGCTCCACATCATCAAACGCCGCAGTCAGCAGCGCCGGATCACCATCTTCCAGAGCGGCTTGCAGATAGGCAACCATCTCGGCTTCGCTGGTCAGGCTGTCGGCCACATCAAAACGGCTCCAGGACGCTTTCGGCTTCATTCCTTATCCTCCGCATCAGTCACTTCGCATAATATATATTATGTTAAATGCGATATCTCAAATCTCGGTAAACTGCTTTTCTAAAGATCGAACCGTGTATAATGTCAGCATTGTTACGCCCCCAGATGGACAATCATAAGTGGCTGAATTATCACCAGAAGAGCTTAAGCCTGATTTCGACAGTGCCGCGTTTCGCCCTCTTTCAGAACTCGAGCCGCTCACTTTTGCCGACCTGCAACCACGCGCCATCTCCGGCATCCACCGCCTGGCCAACTTCTCTGGCGATTCGCCTGTGATGCTGCTCAACGGCTTTCCCGGCGTGGATTATGAGGCGGTATGCAACCAGCTGATCGACAGCGTCAGCGGCCAGGATTCGGATCTCTTCGATCTCTGCTTTACCGAAAACCTCAACAACCCTTTCAAACCCATCTGGCTGCAGCTGCAACCGGGTACGGGTTACGAATTCTGTGAGATGGTGGCCGAGCTGCTCAAGCTGGCCAACCACCATCTGGATGCGGAGCGTCTGGTGACCCGCATCATGCGAAAGCAGAACGATGACCCCAAGATCGACGATTTTCTCTCGGATCTGACGGCTCACGTGGCTCTTGGGCTGGAATTTCAACATCCGATCCTCATCAATCTGCTGATCCATCACGAGCAGAAAGAGGCCCCCGTCATCTATGGGCGTGACCTCAACTGGGACACCCTGTTTGGCTCCATCAACTACCAGACGGAGCAAGGCTCGGTCTACGCCAACCATCACCTGCTCGAGCCGGGTCTGGTGCGCGAGGCCAACGGCGGCTACTTGCTCCTCCCCCTCGACGAGCTGCTGGCCCAGCCTCACCTCTGGTTCAAGCTCAAGAATGCCATGCAAAAGGGAATGCTGGACTGGAACGCCTTCCAGGAAGGCAAGACCCTTACTCCCTTCTTCTCCCCCGAGCCTACGCCGGTCAGACTCAAGCTCATACTGGTTGGCGATCGCCTCGACGTGGCCGAGTTCCAGCAGCTCGACAGGGACATGAGCGAGCGCATCTTCCTGCGCGCCGAGCTGGTCTCCGAAGTGAGCGTAGAGCTGCAGCTCGAGGAGTTCACCCGCTATCTGGCCGGGCTGATGCAACAGTGGCAACTGCTCGACTTTACGCCGGATGCAGTAGCGGCCCTCTGCCGTCATGCCTCGCGCCTGTGCGATCATCAGGAGTGGCTCTCCCTGGCCGATGTACAGATCAGTGCCCTGATGCGGCTGGCCGATGGCGTGGCCCGCGACGCAGGCGCCCCGCAGATCACCGGAGAGCATATTCGCGAGGCCCTGGGCGAGCAGGATTTTCGCCTGAACTACCTGGTGGAGCAGTCGGATCTCGGGGTCATCGACGGCCAGATCCTGCTACAGACCGACGGCGAAGAGATTGGTCAGATCAACGGCCTTTCGGTGATCCAGGTGGCCGGTCATCCCTACGACTTCGGCGAGCCGGTGCGCCTGACCGCCACCGTGCACATGGGTGACGGTGACGTGGCCGACATCGAGCGCAAGGCCGAGCTGGCCGGTCACATCCATGCCAAGGCGATGATGATCATCCACGGTTACCTCTCCAATAAGTTTGGTGCCGAGAACCCCTCGCCCCTCTCCGCCAATCTGGTGTTCGAGCAGTCGTATCACGAGATAGACGGTGACAGCGCCTCACTCACCGGTCTGTGCGCCCTGCTCTCTGCCCTCGCCCGCCAGCCCATCTATCAGCACTTCGCCGTGACCGGCGCGGTCGATCAATTCGGCAACGTGCAGCCGGTGGGCGGAGTGAACGAGAAGATTGAAGGCTTCTTCCGCGTCTGCCAGATCCACGGACTGACCGGCAAGCAGGGGATCATTTTGCCTGCCACCAACAATCTGCAGCTCAACCTCTCTGATGAGGTGATTGAGGCGGTAGAGACCGGCCAGTTCCATATCCACCCGGTCAGCCACGTGGAAGAGGCGATCGAGCTTCTGACCGGCTGCGTCGCCGGCGAGCCGGATAAGGACGACACCCTGTTTGGGCGCATTCAGGCTCGTCTCGACGAGCTGAACGGTACCCTGCCCCGGCAAGGATTGCTGCGGAGCCTGCTGGGCCGTCTATTCGGGTTGTGAGGCAGTGATCGGAGTTGTTTAGCGAACAGGTGTACGCTAAATTGGCCTCGCACTCAACGCCAACGAGAAGGATTGACCCGTGATCGAAGAAATGACTGCTCCCCGCCTCTCCCTTTGCGAACAGGGCAAAGAGAGCTTTACCCGTGAAGAGCTGCTGGCCTGCAGCCGTGGTGAGCTGTTTGGTGAGGGTAACAGCCAGCTCCCCGCCCCCAACATGCTGATGATGGATCGCATCGTGACCATCACCGACAAGGGGGGGGAACACGGCAAGGGAGAGATCCTGGCCGAGCTGGATATCACCCCTGATCTCTGGTTCTTCGATTGCCACTTCCCGGGGGATCCCGTCATGCCGGGCTGCCTGGGTCTGGATGCCATGTGGCAGCTGGTTGGCTTCTTCCTCGGTTGGAAGGGTGGTCCCGGCAAGGGCCGCGCCCTGGGCGTGGGTGAGGTGAAGTTCACCGGCCAGATCCTGCCCACCGCCAAGAAGGTCAGTTACAAGATCACCATGAAGCGGGTCATCAACCGCAAGCTGGTGATGGGGATCGCCGACGGCGTGGTCGAGGTGGACGGTCGTCCCATCTACAGTGCCACCGATCTGAAGGTGGGCCTGTTCCAGGACACCAGCAGCTTCTGATTGTGAAGCGTTACAATGACTAAGGGGCCCTGCGGGCCCCTCGTCGTTTTATCCTGTCGTTACTTCATGTTCATGAAGAGGCCTGAACCCCGTCCTTCCATGGCATCTCGCCACCCCCCCAGCCAATGGCTTCGGGCATCAAGGCACTGATAGGGACACGCCTCCTTATTCTTGCCGACAACGCCAGCCTGATAACCACGAGCATGTGCTCTTTCCAGACGGTCCCGTTTCTGTCTCTTCATCATTCTTGACCCTCTTTGCGTGGAAAAAAGTCGACCAATTTTGCACCGGTCGACTTTCATCATTATCCCAATCACGAGGGTGGGTCAAACCCAAATTTTCATCATCTCGCCACAATGTGACACAAGCGTTTGAAGTGGGTGAAGTTTCGATGACAGGTTATCAGTCGCCGTTTTTTATACCCTCTAACTCTTCCCAGCGCAGGAAGGCCTCCTCGAGACCGTTCTCGGCGGCGGCCAGGGCTTCGAGCCTGGGTTGGGTCTGTTCGCTCGGCAGAGAGAAGAAGCCCGGGGCATTGATTTCGGCCTGCAGGGTGGCGATCTCGGCCTCCAGCGCCTCGAGACGGGCCGGCAGGGCTTCGAGCTCGAGTTGCAACTTGTAGGAGAGCTTCTTGCTCTTCTTGGCCTCGGGCACTGGGGCTGGCGTCGCCACCGGTGTCGGCGCGCTCTTTTGCGCCGGTGCGGTCAGGCTGGCCTGTTGGCTACGGGTATGCATCATGTCGGCGTAACCGCCCACGTAGTCGCTGATCCGCCCGTCCCCTTCGAAGAACCAGCAGCCGGTCACGGTATTGTCGATAAAACGGCGATCGTGACTCACCAGCAGCAGGGTGCCGGGGTAGTCCGCCAGCAGCTCTTCGAGCAGTTCGAGGGTTTCGACATCGAGATCGTTGGTGGGTTCATCGAGGATCAGCAGGTTGCTTGGTTTGAGGAACAACTTGGCCAGCAACAGCCGGTTCTTCTCGCCGCCCGACAGGGCCCGCACCGGGGTGCGCGCCCGCTTGGGCTCAAACAGGAAGTCCTGCAAGTAGCCGAGGATGTGGCGGGTTCGCCCCCCGACGGTCACCTCCTGCTTGCCTTCCCCCACGTTCTCCATCACGGTCTGCTCGGGGTTGAGCTGCTCGCGGTACTGATCGAAGTAGGCCACCTCGAGGTTGGTGCCGCGGCGCACCGTGCCGTTATCGGGCTCGAGATCCCCGAGCAGCAGCTTGATGAGGGTCGACTTGCCGCAGCCGTTGGGGCCGACCAGGGCAATCTTGTCGCCGCGCTGCACCAACAGCTCCAGATCGGTGAACAGGGTCTTGTCGTCAAACGAGAGGTGCACGCCCTGGGTTTCAAACACCAGCTTGCCGGAGCGGTTCCCCTCCTCCATCTTGAGGCGGGCCTTGCCTTGCAGCTCGCGGCGCTCGCGCCGCTCCATGCGCATCGCCTTGAGGGCACGCACGCGCCCCTCGTTACGGGTGCGGCGGGCCTTGATCCCCTGGCGTACCCAGACTTCTTCCTGGGCCAGCTTGCGATCGAATTCGGCGTTTTGCAGCTCCTCGACCCGCAGCGCCTCCTCCTTGCCGGTGAGGTACTGATCGTAATCCCCGGGCCAGGAGGTGATTTTGCCGCGGTCGAGATCGATGATGCGGGTCGACAGACGGTGGATAAACTCCCGGTCGTGGGAGATGAAGACGATGGCGCCGCGAAAATCTTTCAGGAAGTTCTCGAGCCACTGAATGGCGTCGATATCCAGGTGGTTGGTCGGCTCATCGAGCAGCAGGATGTCGGGATCGCCGGCCAGGGCGCGGGCCAGGGCCACCTTGCGCAGCCAACCGCCGGAGAGGCTGGAGAGCCTCGCCTCCGGGTCGAGCCCGAGCAGTTGCAGCACCTGGTTGATGCGGGTCTCAAACTGCCAGCCCTGGCAGTGATCGAGCTGCTCTTGCAGCCGGCTCATGGTGCGGATGTGCTGATCGCTCGGATCCTTGGCCACCAGGAGCGAGGCCTGGTGGTAGGCCTTGAGCAATTCACCGACCTCGGACAGACCCTCGGCGGCGTAGTCAAACACGCTGTGCTCGCTCGAGGCGGGTGGGTCCTGCTCGAGGCGGGCAATTTTCAAATCCTGCTGGATAATGAGGCGACCGTCGTCCAGGTTCATCTCGCCGGCCAGGATCTTCATCAGGGTGGACTTGCCTGCCCCGTTGCGCCCGACCAGACAGAGGCGCTCGCCACGCTCGATCTGCAGATCGGCCTGATCGAGCAGGGGCGCATCACTAAACGAAAGGCAGGCGCCGTGCAGGGTCAACAGAGCCATCGTGATTCCTTAAGGGTGTATAGCGGTGAAGCGGCGCAGTGCCGCCAGATCGAACGGCCAGCCGAGCTCGCACCCGGCTTCGTCGCGCAGCACAGGGATGCGCACCCGGTAGGCGTCAAGCCAGGCCGGGTCGTCGAGAATGTCGCAGCGCCGGGTGATGCTGGTGAGCCCTGCCGTCTCCAGCAGGGCCCAGGCCTCCTCACAGAGGTGGCAACCGTCGGTGTGAAACAGGGTCAGCATGCGCCCTTCGCGTGGTGGATCAGCCAGCAGTTGTGGATCTGCGGGTTACGCTCGAAGTCTTTGGGCAGGGTCTGCTTGCTGATGTTTTGCACCTCGAGGCCCAGATCGGCGACGCCCTCCATGTCCATCTTGAAGTGGCGCTTGTTGTTGGAGAAGACCAGGGTCCCTTCCGGCGCCAGCAGGCGCTTGAGGTGGCCGAGCAGGATCAGATGATCGCGCTGCACGTCGAAGGTCGACTCCATCCGCTTGGAGTTGGAGAAGGTGGGCGGGTCGATGAAGATGAGATCGTACTGCCCCTGTGCCTCGCTCAGCCACTGCAGGCAATCTTCCTGCACAAACTGGTGCTGACGACCGGTCAGGCCGTTCAGACGCATGTTGTCCTGGGCCCAGTTCAGGTAGGTGCGCGACATGTCGACCGTGGTGGTCTCGCGGGCACCGCCCAGCGCCGCGTGCACGGTGGCGCTGCCGGTGTAGGCAAAGAGGTTGAGGAAACGGGTTCCCTTGGCCATCTCGCCGAGCTTGCGGCGGGTGGTGCGGTGATCGAGGAAGAGCCCGGTATCGAGGTAGTCGTGCAGGTTGACCCAAAGCTTGGCACCGTACTCGCTCACCTCGAAGCGCTGCTTCTCTTCGGCCAGCTTCTGGTACTGCTGCTTGCCTTCCTGACGCTCGCGCACCTTGAGCACCACCTTCTCCCCATCCACACCGGTAACGGCGATGGCGGCCTGCACCATATCGAGCAGGCGCTGGCGGGTCTTCTGGGCCGGGATGTCCTTGGGCGCGGCATACTCCTGCACGACCAGCCAGTCGCGGTAGCGATCGATGGCGGCGTTGTATTCGGGCAAGTCCGCATCATAGAGGCGATAGCACTCGATCCCCTCCTTCTGGGCCCACTTCTCGAGCCCCTTGAGGTTCTTCTTCAGGCGGTTGACGAAATCTTCCGCCACCTGCTTGCTCGAGGCGACCGAGTCGAGGGCGATCTGGTAGTTGCGCAGCTGGCACTCGATGCCGCCGTTAAACAGGCGGTACTGCTTGTCGGCACGCAGGCGCAGGCAGCTCAGCAGCTCCGGCGAGGCCGAGAGGATGGAGACCTTCCAGCCCTGGAACTCGCGGCGCAGGGCATCGCCAAGCGCCTGGTGCACCTCGATGAGGGCCGGGAACTCGCCCAGACGCTCGCCGTAGGGCGGGTTACAGATGAGCATGCCCACCTCGTCGGTCCCCTTGAGGGGATTGGAGAGGTTGACGGCGTCGCCGGCGGCGAACTGGATCAGGTGCCCTACCCCGGCCGCCTTGGCGTTGGCACGGGCCTTGGCCAGCACCCGTTCATCGCTGTCGCGCCCCAGGATCTTGCCACCGACGCGGCCGAGGCCGCGCTTGGCACGCACCTGGGCTTCCATCATCAGACTCTGCCACAGCTCGGGATCGTGGCCGAGCCACTTCTCGAAGCCCCAGCGCGGGCGGTTGAGGCCCGGCGCCACGTCGGCGGCCATGAAGGCGGCCTCGATGAGCAGGGTGCCCGAGCCGCACATGGGATCGAGCAGGGCCTCACCGGCCCAGCCGCTACGCAGCAGCATGGCGGCGGCCAGGTTTTCCTTGAGCGGCGCCTCGCCGGTGCCCTGGCGGTAGGCGCGCTGGTGCAGCGCAGAGCCCGACAGATCCAGGGTGATGTTCACCTTACCCTTGCCGAGGTGGCCGAGGATGCGGATGTCCGGTTGTTTCTTGTCCACATCGGGACGGGCGCTGCTGCGCTTTTGGAAGCGGTCGACGATGGCATCCTTGACCTTGAGCGCGCCGTACTGGGTGTTACGAATGGTTGAGCTGGTACCGGTGAAGTCCACCGCGATCGACGAGGTGGCCGGGAAGTGTTGCTCCCACGGCAGGGTGTGGACGCCCAGGTAGAGATCGAGATCGTCCTTGACCGCGAATTCGGCCAGCACCAACACGATACGGGAGGCGAGACGGCTCCAGAGACAGGCCTTGTAGGCCTGCTCGAGCTCGCCCTTGAAGTGGACACCGGCGACGGTCTCGCGCACGTCGGTCGCGCCAAGACCAGTCAGCTCTTCGGCCAGCAGGCCTTCCAGCCCCTTGGGGCAGGTTGCAAAAAATTGTTTCATCACGCTCACGGGGATGCCATAAAAGGGCAGCATTATACCCTATTGCCTTCTCTACACACAGACTATGCGAGCGTCGAGGGCAATTAAGGGTGGCTTGGGGTGACCACTGTGGTGTGGCCGAATGGAGTAGCGGGATTAACCCGCCTGCAGATAGCTCTGCGGTTGCCGATGACGACGACGCATCCGGTTGTTCATCACCTTGATGACCCCAAAGTGGGGCAGCGACTTGCTGGTCGTCAGTACCAGATCATCGCTCAGACAGAGACAGACGCTCGCCTGCTCGCCGGCCTCGATGACGAGAAACTCGCCGCTGGCGTGCGCAGTGACCATCTCGACCAGCTCGCCCGCCTCCGGCATATACCCTGCCAGCTCAGAAAAAAACCAGCTTTGCGGCATCAAGGGCTTATAGAAGCGGGTCACGGCAATCGCGTTGAGGACGAGTTGCACCTGATGGGGGGCCGACCAGTTCAACTCCTGGGTACGCTCCATCAAGTGGTAATAGAGTGCCGCATCGTCGACACAGAAAGGGGCATGATTAAACGCGGCGGGGACCAGTTGCTTGCCACAATACTCGGTCGCAAACAACATTTGCTCGGATAAATCGAGCATCAGACGATCCGCCTGATGGTCATAATGCCAGTGCCAGTGATCGTTTGGTGCAATGATCATGGGCGCCCCTTAAACTCGAAAATTGACTCAATATCCATTTTATGCAGAGAGTCGTGATAATTTCAATTAGCGGGGCGCCCCTTGCTTAAATATTGGTCACAATATCTTTGATTAACTCGGGTCCCTTGTAAATAAACCCGCTGTATATTTGGACCAGACTGGCTCCTGCCGCCATTTTTTCGCGGGCCGCCATGGCACTGTCAATCCCACCGACCCCGATAATCGGCATGGCCCCTTTCAGATAACCGCTCAGTTGACGGATCACCTCGGTGCTGCGCGGCTGTAATGGACGGCCGGAAAGTCCCCCCGCCTCCTGGGCATGGGGCATGTCGTAAATCATGTCACGGGCCAGGGTCGTATTGGTCGCAATCACCCCGTCCAACTTGTGACGCATAAAACAGTCGGCCACTTGCTCAATTTCTGTATCGCTTAAATCCGGGGCAATCTTCACCGTGACGGGGACATACTTCTTGTAACGCTCGGCTAATTCTTGCTGACGATGTTTCAACGATCCCAGCAGATCGTCGAGGGCATCACCATATTGCAGTTGACGTAGTCCCGGTGTGTTGGGTGAGGAAATATTGACGGCAATATAACCGGCATGGTCATACACCTTATCCATGCAGATCAGGTAATCGTCCTTGCCATGCTCAAGGGGGGTATCCTTGTTCTTGCCGATGTTGATCCCGATGATCCCCTGATAGCGCGCCCGCTTCACGTTCTCGACCAGGTGATCCACGCCCTTGTTGTTAAAGCCCATGCGGTTGATGATCCCCTCCCCCGGAATCACCCGAAACAACCTCGGTTTGTCATTGCCGGACTGGGGGCGCGGTGTCACCGTGCCCACCTCAACAAAGCCAAACCCCATGGCGCCGAAAGCGTCGATGCACTCGCCATCCTTGTCCAGACCGGCGGCAAGCCCGACCGGATTGGCAAAATTAAGCCCCATGACAGTGACGGGGCGCGGTAACAGGGTCTGACGAAAGAGGCGATCCAGGGGGGTATTTTGAAGGCGGGAGAGCTGCTTGATGGAGAGTTCGTGGGCCACTTCGGGATCGAGTTTGAACAGGAAGTGCCTGGCGAGGGGATAGTACATCGTTGCTCCTTAAAAAAGCCCCGGCATAGGCCGGGGCTTGTTCGTCTTATGCCGAGGTTCGGCAATTCAACTGGAGCAGGTTCAACTCCCGCAAGGCCACCGAGAACTTGGCGAACTCGTGTGTGCTGGTGGTCTTGAAGTCGGCCAGCATGTGGGTCCAACGGGACAGGAGTTGCTCATGCTCCGAAATCCAGTCGGCCAGTATGGTACCGCATTCCCCCTGATTTTTGCACCCTTCAAACACCACGGCGGTAAGCGCCCGTTGCTGCCAGTCGAGATCCTCACGGAAGGCGGCGCGGGCCATGGCCTGCCAATGGTTGCCCACCGGCTGGTGGTTGATCTGGGCCAGGAACCAGTGCAGCTCGAGACGGGCACCGAGGCGGTAATAGACATCGGCTACCCGCAGCACGTCGACCTGTTGCTCGGCCGCCACCTGTGCCAGATCCAGGCTGGAGAAGAGGCTGCTCATGTGCGCCAACTGACGGGCGATAGGCTCGGGCACCCCCTCACCGACCAGACGGGCAACCCCATCCTTGTGCTCCACCACCTCGCTCTCTTCCATCACCTCATAGAGGTGCTCGGAGAGCTTGAGGAAGGCCGGACGGAAGAAGGCGACGGTCTCTTCGATGCTCCAGTTGCGGTTGCGGGCACGCAGGAACCAACGGGTCGCCCGGCGCAGGATACGGCGGCTGTAGAACATCATCTCGAGTTGGGTCTCGGCGCTGACCCGGTTATCGAGACCCTCGATGCCACGCCATAGGGCATCGAAGCCGAACACCTCGCGCGCCATGGCAAAGCAGACGGCCACCTCGGCCACGCCGGCACCGGTCTCGTCGCGCAGACGATAGGCGAAGTTGAGGCCCATGTCGTTGACCAGCATGTTGGCCACGCGGGTTGCGATGATCTCGCGGCGCAGGGGGTGCTGCTGCATCGCCTCGCCGAAGCGCTGCTGCAGCTGGGTCGGGAAGCTCTTGATCAACATACGGGCGAGGAAAGGATCCTCGGTCACCTCAGGGGTATTGAGCTGATCTTTGAGCACCATCTTGCCATAGGCGACCAGTACCGCCAGCTCGGGACGGGTCAGCCCCTGCCCCGCGGCCATACGCTCGGAGAGCTCCTCATCGCTCGGCAGATGCTCGAGGGCACGATCCAGCTTGCCTTCACGCTCCAGGGCTTGAATGAAACGCTGCTGCTCCTTGAGCTGCTCGTCACCACGATAGCGAGTGACCGAGAGGGACTGGGACTGGCGATAGGCGTTGGTCAGCACTATCTGGGCCACCTCGTCGGTCATCTCATAGAGCATCTGGTTGCGCTGTTTGACGGTGAGATCGCCGGCATCGACCAGCTGGTTGAGCAGGATCTTGATGTTCACCTCGTTGTCGGAGCAATCCACGCCCCCGACGTTGTCGGTGAAGTCGGTGTTGAGACGGCCACCGTTCATGGCGTACTCGATGCGCCCCTGCTGGGTGAAGCCGAGGTTGCCGCCTTCGCCCACGATACGCGCCTTGAGCTCACCGCCGTTGACACGCAGGGCATCGTTGCTGCGATCCCCCACCTCGGCGTGGCTCTCCTTGCGGCTCTTGACATAGGTGCCGATGCCACCGTTCCACAGCAGATCCACATCGAGGCAGAGCAGCGCCTTGATGAGCTCGTTGGGGGTCATGGTGTCACGCTCGGTGTGCAGCAGGCTCTTCATCTCGGGGCTGAGCTTGATGGACTTGGCAGAGCGCAGGAAGATGCCGCCCCCTTGGGAGATGAGCGACTTGTCGTAGTCATCCCAGGTGGAGGTGGGCAGATCGAACAGTCGCTTGCGCTCGGCAAAGCTCTTGGCCGCATCCGGCGCCGGGTCGACGAAGATGTGCATGTGGTTGAAGGCGCCCACCAAGCGGGTGTGCTCGGACAGCAGCATGCCATTGCCAAAGACGTCACCCGCCATGTCACCGATCCCGACACAGGTGAAGTCGGTGGTCTGGCAGTCGACCCCCATCTCGCGGAAGTGGCGCTTGACCGATTCCCAGGCGCCGCGGGCTGTGATGCCCATCTTCTTGTGGTCGTAGCCGACCGAGCCGCCGGAGGCGAACGCATCACCCAGCCAGTGGCCATACTCGAGGCTGATCTCGTTGGCGATGTCGGAGAAGGTGGCAGTGCCCTTGTCAGCCGCGACCACCAGGTAGTAGTCGTCCTCGTCGTGACGCACCACATCCTTGGGCGGGATCACCTCGCCCTTGATGATGTTGTCGGTCACATCCAAGAGACCGCGGATGAAGAGGCGATAGCAGGCCTTGCCCTCTTCCTGAATGGCGGCGCGGTTGGCGCCAACCGGCATCTGTTTGCAATAGAAGCCGCCCTTGGCACCGACCGGCACGATGACGGTGTTCTTCACCTGCTGCGCCTTGACCAGACCCAGTACCTCGGTGCGGAAGTCTTCCTTGCGATCAGACCAGCGCAGGCCACCACGGGCCACCTTGCCCCAACGCAGGTGAACCCCCTCGACGCGAGGCGAGTAGACGAAGATCTCAAACTTGGGCAGCGGCAGCGGCATGTCGGTGATCGACGCCGGGGCCATCTTGAAGGAGATGTAGGGCTTCTCTTGGCCGGCTCCGTCTTTTTGGTAGAAGTTGGTGCGAAGGGTCGCCTCGATCATCTCCATGAAGCGACGGATGATGCGATCGTCATCCAGGTTCGCGACCTGATCCAGTCGATGGATAAGATCTCCGAGCAGCTTATCAAGAGCCTGCTCGTTGCGGGCGATGGCCGGGTTCATCCGTTGCTCGAACAAGTCGAACAGGCGCCGGGCGATCTCGGGATAACGATTGAGGGTCTCTTCGATGTAGGCCTGGCTGAAGGTCACGCCGGTCTGGCGCATGTACTTCGCATAGGAACGCAGCACCGAGACCTGGCGACCGCTGAGCCCGGCCCCCAGCACCAGACGGTTGAAGCCGTCGTCTTCGAGGCGCTTCTCCCACACGGCGGCAAAGGCCTCCTGGAAGCGAGTCTGACACTCCTCCAGATCGAGTACCTTGCCGGTGAAGGTCATGGCAAAGTCGAGGATCCAGAACACCTCACCGGCACCGTTGCGCACCTGGTAGGGGGTCTCACCGATCACTCTCAGCCCCATGTTCTCGAGCATGGGGAGCACATCGGAGAGGTGAATGGGCTCGTGGCGATGGAACAGCTTGAGGCGCACCTTATGGCTGTCACTCTCCTCCTGGGGACGGTAGAAGAGCATGCCGAGAGGCGTCTCCTCCGAGAGGGACTCGAGCTGAATGATATCGGCGACGGCAGAGCCGGGCAGCACGTCCTCTTTATAGGCGCGCGGGAAGGCGGCGCTGAAACGGCGGCGCAGGGCATTGCCACGGGTCTCGCCAAAGTGGGAGAGCAATACGGTATCGAGGCGATCGTCCCAGCTGCGGGCCGCCTCGATGAGGTTGGTCTGGATCTCGTTCACATCCACATCCACGTTGTTATTGTTGACGCGCACTATGTAGTGGGTGCGGGCCAGCACCCCTTCGGTGAAGTAGACGTTGAACTCCACCTCTTCCTCGCTGCCGAAGTACTGCTGCAACACCTGCTGTGTCTTGACCCGCAAGGCGGTGTTGTAGCGCTCCTTGGTCACATAGACCATGCAGGAGAAGAAGCGGCCATAGACGTCGCGACGCACAAACAGGCGCAGCATGTCGCGCTCTTGCATCTCGAGCACCCCGAGACCGGTATCGAGCAACTCCTCATCGCTGGCCTGGATCAGCTCATCGCGCGGATAGGTCTCGAGGACGTTGAGCAGCGCCTTGTAGGCATGAGAGCCCTTCTCGAAACCCGAGGCTCCCATGATGCGCTCCACCTTGTGGCTGATGAGCGGGATCTGGGTGGCACTGGTGTTGTAGATAGAGGAGGCGTAGAGACCGATGAAGCGATCCTCGCCCACCACCTTGCCGTGCTCGTCGAAACGCTTGATGCCGATATAGTCGATATAGGCGGGGCGATGGACCCGGGACTTGCTGTTGGACTTGGTGAGGATCAGCAGATCTTGGCTCAGGGCCGCATGACGGGCGCTGGCCGGCATGGCGCCAAGACGCATGCCGCCCTCCTTGATGGAGTTCTTCATCAGCCCGAGGCTGGAGCCTTCCACTGGGGTGATCTCGTGATCCCCCTCGATCGCCTTCACGTCATAGCGGCGATAGCCCATCAGGGTGAAGTTATGGGCAGCAACCCACTTGAGGAAAGTCACCGCAGTATCACGCTGCGCCTTGGTGTGCGGCGACGGGCGTTTGGGCAGTTCGTCGATGATGGCTTGCAGACGCTCTTGCATGGGGAGCCAATCCCCGACCGCCAGCGCCACTTCCCCGGCGACCGAGTGGAGCTCGGCACTGAGCGCCTCCATTTGGGCTTCATCGGTCAGGTGATCGATCTCGATGAGGAAGGCGGTCTCGACTGACGTCTGTCCATCGGTATTGTCGATCCCCAGGATATCGCTGATCTCGCCATCCTTGCCGCGAACCAAGTGCAGCGGCTGATGAAGCATCATGTGAGCGGTGATCCCGAGGCGCTTGAGGGCCATGCGGAAAGAGTCCACCAGGAAGGGACTGTCTTGCACTATCATCTCGACGATGGTGTGGGGAGACTGCCAGCCATGACGTGTCAGCTCGGGGTTATAGACCCGGATATGGGGGCTTGTCTCCTTGCGACGGTTGAGGGCGTTCCAGAGGCTGATGGCAGCCCCGTAGAGATCGCTGTCGTTGCGATCGACCAGGTCGTCGCTGCCCATGTTGCCATAGAACTTGGCGACGAAGCGCTCGACCAGGGTGGCACTCTTGTTGGGCAGTTTCTGATTAACGAGTTGGATGACGTTTTCGAGCAGGACGGAAACGGGTGCGTCTTTCAAAGCCATTTGTTGTTTTCCTTAGCGGACTTCACACCGCAAACGGCAGCTGGTGCCGCGCTGGGTACAAGGGTCAGCGCGAGTGTAATCCCAAGCATGTAACAAGGCGAGTCGAGGTGATAACAACTTGTTAAAAATTAGGGCGAGATCACGGCGTCGTTCGTCAGATATGCTGCCATGAGCGTTAACTGACAGGAAAAGCAACTGGCCAAACCACACTTTCGCCGCAGGGGTGTCGGCAGGAGTGGGCAAAATGTGAGCAGAGTGTTAAGAGAGACGTTCCAGGCTGAGGAAGCGGTGATCATCCTGGGTCTTGAGCAGAAAGCGACCGTAGACGCCACTCTGATTGACGAAGGGCCTGAGCTTGTCGGCGGCAAGCTCGAGCACCAAGCCCTGCTCGCTGCGCACCACCAGTTTACGGACCTCACCCCGATAGAGGCGCAAGATCTCGTCGGCGGAGAGGCTGAGGCGAAAGGTGTACTGTTTCATGGCGACTCCTGAAAAGAGCGGGCGACTGGCGCCCGCTGCATGTTCTCTTACATCTTGAGCGCTTTATCTATCTTCTCGAACAGATCCGCTGCCAGATTGGGCAGGGCGGCGAGCCGCTCCAGCTCGGCACGCACCAGGGCCTTGCGCCCCTCATCGAGCCGCTTGAACTGGATAAGCGGCGTGATCATGCGCGATGCCGTCTGCGGATTGACCTCATTGAGCACCACCAATTGATCGGCCAGGAAGCGATATCCGCTACCGTCTTTGGCGTGGAACTGCACCGGGTTACCGGCTGCGAAGCTGCCGATCAACGCTCGCACCCGGTTCGGGTTACGAATGCTGAACGTCGGGTGCGCCATGGCGCCGCGGATCTCGGCCAGCACATCGTCCGCAGGCTTGGTGCCCACCAGGCGCAGCCAGTTGTCGAGCACCAGGCCGTCGTGGGCCCACTTGGCCTCAAATTGCGCCAGCAAACGCGTCCTGCATGGCAGCAGGAAGCCATTGGCCACCTGCAGCGCCGCCAGCAGGTCGGTCATGTTGTCGCTCTGATCGGCCTGGGCCGCCACCAGGTCATCGGCCTTGTCCCCATCGCGGGCAACCCGGTAGCCGAGCAGCACGTTACGCAGAGCACGGCGCGCCGCCGCGACGTGATTGTTCTCGTAACGCTCGGCCTTGAGGGCCTCATGCAGCTCGTCGAGTCGGGAGCCGAAGGCCACCGCCAGAGACTGTTGCAAGGCGCGCCGTACCGTATGAATGGCATCGATATCGGCGGTGTCGAACAGCTCGAGCAGGGTGCCCTCACCCGGCAGGGTCAACAACTCGGCCTTGAAGGCGGGCTCGAGGGTCTCATCACCGAGCACGGCGACGAAGGCTGAGAGCAGGGTCGGCGAGAACGCGATCCCCTCCCCTCGCCCCACGCTGGCCGCATTGGTCATCACGGCCTGATTGATCAGGGTCTGGGCTGCGTCCCAACGGGCAAACTCATTGCGCGCATGGGCGATGAGGAATGCCAACGTCTCTTCCGTATAGGGATAATCGAGTCGCACCGGCGCCGAGAAGTCGCTCAGCAGGGAGAGCACGGGGCGCTGCGTCAGACCATCAAATACAAAGGTCTGTTCGCTCTCGAGCACATTCAGCACCGAATGGAGGGGCTGACCGGCCCGTTGCAACGGCAGCACGTTCCCGTCCTGATCATAGAGCTCGATTGCCAGCGGAATGTGCAAAGGGAGCTTCTCGGCCTGATCCAGCGTGGCCGGGGTATGCTGGGAGACGTGCAGGCGATATTCACCGCTGGCGGCATCGAACTCGTCGCACACGGTCAACTCAGGCGTCCCCGATTGACTGTACCAGCGACGGAAACGGCCGAGATCGACCCCAGATGCCTCTTCCATGGCGCAGACGAAGTCTTCACAGGTGGCAGCAGTACCATCATGGCGCTCGAAATAGAGACGCATCCCGGCCTGGAACTTCTCCTCGCCGAGCAGGGTGTGCATCATGCGGATCACCTCTGAGCCTTTCTCATAGACGGTCAGGGTGTAGAAGTTGTTCATCTCGATCACCACATCGGGGCGGATCGGGTGGGCCATGGGGCCTGCATCCTCGGCAAACTGGGGGCCACGGATGGTGCGAACGTTATTGATGCGATTGACCGGACGGGAGCCGACATCGGAGGAAAACTCCTGATCGCGGAACACGGTCAAGCCTTCTTTGAGGCTGAGCTGGAACCAGTCACGACAGGTCACCCGGTTACCGGTCCAGTTATGGAAATACTCGTGTGCGATGACACGCTCGATGCCGTGGTAGTCAAGATCGGTGGCGGTGGCCGGGTTGGCCAGCACAAATTTGGAGTTGAAGATGTTCAGCCCCTTGTTTTCCATCGCCCCCATGTTGAAGAAATCGACCGCGACTATCATGTAGATGTCGAGGTCGTATTCGAGACCGAAGCGCTCCTCATCCCACTTCATCGCCTTCTTCAGGCTCTCCATGGCGAAGTCGGCACGCTCGAGATTTCCTTTGTCGACGAAGATCTCGAGGGCAACCTCGCGCCCAGAGCGCGTCACGTAATGATCGCGCAGCACATCGAAATCCCCGGCAACCAGGGCAAACAGGTAGCTGGGTTTGGGGAAGGGATCTTGCCACTGAACGAAGTGACGCCCTCCCTCGAGGTCACCGCTGGCCACCTTGTTACCGTTTGAGAGCAGATACGGATACTTGCCCTTGTCGGCCGTGATCCGGGTGCTGTACCGCGCCAGGATGTCGGGGCGATCGAGATAATAGGTAATGCGCCTGAATCCTTCCGCTTCACACTGGGTACAGAAGGCATCTCCGGACTTGTAGAGCCCCTCCAGCGCCGTATTGGCGGCAGGATCGATATCGGTCTCTATGGTCAGCACAAACTCGGCCGGCAGGTTGGCCAGCTCGAGCCCGCCCGGAAGCAGGCGATAATCCCCAAAGGGACGCCCGTCGATGGCGACGGTGATGAGCTCCATTTCATCACCGTCGAGCCGCAACGGCTCGTTGTGCTCGCCATTGCGACGAACACGGGAGATGGCGGTTACCCGGGTCTTCTCTTCCCCCAGTTGAACATCCAGATCGATGGTGTCGATCAGATAATGGGGTGCCTGGTAATCCAGACGGTACTTGGCCGCAACGGCCTCACTGGTGTGTGTCATTATTGTTTGCTTCCACGCCTATAGTTGACCGCCAAAGGCTGTCACAGCCACCCCGCCCCGGTCAACGGTTTCCTCCCCTAACAGACTGCCCAACCGGGTGGTCGATGAATCAATGGAATGTTTCGTCAGTCCATGTCGGTGATTTTTTGTTTTTTATAATATTAGTGTGATGGCATATCCTGGGTTGCTCTTAAGAATATCTACCTTAGTCGTGGCCAGCAGCGCTAATAGCGCCTTATGGCGCTACGATTTGCGCCTTGGGAGCGAAGTGATAGATCCAGCCGTCATCCATACCCGCCACGGGAGCCACCAGCTTGGGTAATGCCTCACAAGCACCGGTACTGGCATGCTGTAGCGCCATCAAGGCGCACAGCGCCGCATCGTAGGGATCCGTGCCGGGGATAAGGTGTTGAGGTAGATGAGCTTGCAATTCGGGTAAGGCCACGCTCGCCCTTCCAGCCTCCTTGGCGAGCGCCGGGTAGACTTCAATCGTCGACACCCCCTCCCCCTGAGTCAGAGCCGGCAACATCGCCATGGCCAGGGTCGCGTTATTCCCCAGTCGGTCAAAGCTTGCCGAGAGCGGCTTCTTTGCATATTGACGATAGATCCAGCGATCGCAATCCCGATATGCATAGGGATTGTCTATTTCCCGCTCAGGAATACGACTCGGGCCACGACCCGAGCGTAGCAGCTCGACAAAGGCCGACGGAAACGTAAGCGGCGCATCAATGCCCAGACTCACGCTAGGATGTGCAAGCACGCGCGCGAGCATCTTGGGATCGGTCAAGGCCGGAGCCAGGAGTGCACGCAAATCTGGCTCACGGCGAGAGCTCAACCGAAAGAGCGGCGAAATACCCAGCCAACTGAGTGGGCGACCCGGTGTCCAGCCAACCACGGCAACCGCCTGGGCCTTGCTCTGCCAACCCCGCACATCCCAGCCAATACCGATGGCTTGCCACTCGTCGTCTCGTTCTCTCATACCCTCTCCCCCGTCAAGAGCGGGAAGGGTAGCGAAGGGCACGATGCTTTAGAAGGATTTCTTGATATTGACGAGGGGGAGGAGCGGGAAAATACCGTTCTCGGCATAGTTGGCCAACCCAATCTGCACGCCGTCGAGATGCTTGGTTGCATTGATGAATCCAAGCTGGAAAGTCGTGCGTTCGGCATAATTGACAAACCCGACGTTGGCAAGGGCATTCCCCTGAGCGATGTTGACGGCGCCCCAGTTAAGTCCCTGCACATTATTGGTCAAGTTAACAAAGCCAATATTAACCCCGCTATCTTGCCCTTCATGCCAGTTGGCGAGGGTCAATGCCACCCCTTTGAAGTCGTGTCGCACGCGCGCCGCACCGAAAAACAGGCCAAGTTGCACCCCGGCAAAGCTATCGGTGTCAGATAGCCCGATGAAGGAGAGATCCACCCCTTTAACCTGGCTGGTACGACCGTAAAGAGCGGAGATCCTCCCCCCCTCAACCCGACTGTCTGAAGGCAGATTGACGCCTGGCAGCGAGACCTGAATGGGAGTGGTGGCGAGTGCGGGTAGCGGTGCCAACAGGGGAAGCAGAGTCCAGAGGGCTTTCATCGGGTGATCCTGATAATGATGGGGCCCTTACTTTAATGGGATTACCGTCAAAACCAAGAGGCCGACAATCCGGTCACGACAGCAACCGTCCTATTTGAAAGTGACACCACAGAGGCCTAAAATGGCGCGCTTTGTACTCACTCGGATAGAAAAAATGGAAACGTTCAACCTTGAAGGCCACCCTCACGTCGAGCTCTGCGATCTGCTCAAGCATCTGGGTTGGGCTGACAGTGGCGGCCAGGCCAAACAACTTATCGCCGAAGGCCTGGTCGAGGTAGATGGTCAGGTCGATACCCGTAAACGGGGCAAGATCCGCGCCGAACAGGTCGTCAACTTCAATGGTATGAAGGTGGTGATCAAGCCGTGATCAGGCAGCTTTGAGCGACAACACCAGCTCGAAGCGCGCCATCGGCTCATCGCCGTCCCGCTCCGGACAGGTGGCCACCACCTCGATGGGGCGGTTGATCCTCTGCCCCGTCGCGATGGACTCCTCGATCATGGCATCGATCTGTTCACCCGCGGCGCTGTAAAATCGCACATCCGCCTCGGGGCGGCGAATAAACTCCCCCGCCACGCTCTTGAAGGCGAAATGCACCTTGCGCTTGCGCTGCTTCCCCTTCTCCATGACCAGCAAGCCTCCGGCCAGATCGGCTCCGGTGGCGAGCGCGCCAAAATACATGCTGCCCAGATGGTTACGCGTGCGCCATCCGAGAGGAATTCGGATCGCCAGCTCCTTGGCATTCAGGGTTTCTATGATCGGGGCGCAAAAACCGATGAGCGGAATGTAGCGCCACACGAAGAGGCGTAAGGCCAGATTGGCCTTGAAACGTTGCAGGTCCATGGCAACTGATCCGATGAGTTGATGTTATGGAGATGTTGCCTGTATCCAATCGCGAATGCAAGCCGCCATCCATGGCGGCTGTTCACATCAGGCGCGCCGTTCTACCTGCTCACGCCAGGCCCCCTGACTCTGCATATCGAACAGATGAGCGTAGTGCCCTCCCCTTGCCATCAAGGCCGCGTGAGAGCCTCTCTCTTGCACGTGGCCGCGTGAGAGCAGCAGGATCTCGTCGGCATCGACAATAGTTGAGAGACGGTGCGCCACGGCTATCGTGGTACGTCCGCGCCGGGCATTTACCAACGCCATCGAGAGGGCGGCTTCGGTCTGGGAGTCGACGCTGGCCGTGGCCTCATCGAGGATGAGGATACGCGGGTTACAGGCCAGAGCCCTTGCAAACGAGAGCAGCTGCCGCTGGCCGGCCGAGAGATTCTTGCCCCCTTCGTCGAGCTCGCTCTCGAGCCCGTTGGGCAAGCTGCGCACAAAGTCGGCCAGCTGCACCTCGGAAAGCACCTGCCAGAGACGCGCCTCATCAATACCCTCGCGCCCCAAGCGAATGTTCTCGGCCAGGGTACCGGCGAAGATAAAGGGATCTTGTTGCACCAACCCCATCTCGCTTCGCAGGCTCCCCAGTGCCAGGTCTTCAAGCCCATGGCCATCAAACAGAATGCGCCCGGCGCCTAACGGGTAATAGCCCATCAGCAGGCTGATGATGGTGCTCTTACCGCTTCCGGTATGCCCGACCAACGCCAGCATCTGGCCCGTCTTGACCTCAAAGTCGATATCGGTCAGCACGGGTTGCTCCCCGTCATAGGAGAAGCTCACACTCTCGAATCGCACGTGCCCGGCCAAAGGGATACGTTGTCCCGCCGTCGGTTCACGGGTCTCATCCAACAGTTCGAAGACACGCTCACCGGCGACCATGGATTGTTGCAACTGCCCCAGCTGGTTGGTGATCTCGATGATGGGCTCGATCATGCGTCCCAGATAACTGATGAAGGCATACAGTACCCCGACCTGTACGGCGCCGCTGCCCTGCCCTTCCCAGGCAAACAGGCTGAGCAGTCCCACCAACACCAGCATGTAGAGCAGGTCAATGAGCGGGCGCAGCAGCAGGCCGTTGATCTTCAGACCCCGCAGACGCGCCTTCTGGTGCTCGCCGTTAAGCTCGGAAAAGGCCGCGGCAAAACGACGCTCCTGCACCAGCGTCTGGATCACTGTCATCCCCTGCAAGGATTCATTGAGACGGCTGTTGATATCCGAGAGGAGGCTGCGAGTCGCACGCACCACAGGCACGCTCCAGCGCTGATAGAGCCACATGATGGCGGCCACCGCAGGAACCAGCGCGGCACAGACCAGCATCAGTCGCAGATCGAGCAAGGCCATGGAGCAGAGAATGGCAAACAGCAGCACCAGCTTTTGTACAAACTGACCGATCACTTGCACATAGAGGTTCATGATCGCCTCGGTATCGTTAGTGATACGCGAGATCAGCGCGCCGGAGCGATGCTTGTCAAAGTAGGTGGCAGGCAGCCGGATCGCCGTGGAGAACACCTGCTCGCGCAGACGCTGAACCACGGCTTGGGCAATGTGATTAAAGTGGAGTGACTGTCGATAAAAACCCAGTGCCGATAACAGTTGCAGCGACAGATAGCCCACCGCCAGTGTCACCAGCGCCGAAGCCACCAGCTGACGTGGCGCCAGGTAGTCATCGATAAACAGCTTGATAAGCAATGGGCCTGCGACCTCGGCCGCGGTGGCCAGCAATAACCATCCCAGACCACGAATGAGCCATCCTTTGTGATCCAGGGCATAGCCAAGTAGACGCCTAACGGTTGAATTCATACTTCTTCCTCTTCCAGCCGCTGATAGCGCACCATCTCGGCATACCACCCCCCTTCCGCCATCAAGGCATCGTGAGTACCACGCTGTATCACCCGCCCTTCATCCAACACCAGGATCTCGTCAGCCTGCTCGACAGCGGTCATGCGGTGAGAGGCGATGAGCAAGGTCCGCTTCTGCTGATGCAGTGCGTGCAGGATGTATTGCTCGGTATGGGCATCCACCGCCGAGAGGGCGTCGTCGAGCAGCAGAATTGGGGCCTCCATCAGCAATGCCCGGGCAATGGAAATACGCTGTTTTTGTCCACCGGAGAGGGTCACCCCCTTCTCCCCGACCTCGGTCTCATACCCCTTGGGAAAACGCAGGATCTCGTCATGGATACAGGCTATCTTCGCCACATTCTCTATCTCTGCGACGGTGGCATCGGGCCGACCCAAGGCAATGTTGGCCCCTATGGTGGTCGAGAAGAGAAAAGGCTCCTGAGGAACATAGGCTATGTGGCGGCGTAACTCGGCCAGGGCCAGCTCGGGTAACGGTAGGGCGTCCATGGTAATGCGCCCCGTGTCGGGGTCAGCCAGACGCAGCAACAAGCGAATGAGTGAACTCTTGCCCGCACCGGTTCGGCCAACCACGCCAATCATGCCTCCCTCATCCAGGGAGAAGTGAACATCATCAAGCAGGATGCGCCCTTCCCGCGTCCAGCCGACCTGCTCCACGGTTAACGGCAAGGCACGGTGAGATGGTTGCGGTGACGCCGGCTCACCAATTGCCCCTTGCTCGGCCAGCAGCGTCTCGATGCGGCTGTAGGCGGCGCTGCCACGCTCTATGATGTTGAACAGCCAGGCAATCGCGAACATCGGCCAGATCAATTGACCTAGGTACATGGTAAAACTCGTCAACTCACCCAGAGTGAGCCGCTCCTGCACAACCAGATATCCCCCTCCGGCCACAGCCAGAAAATAGGAAGCACCGATACACAGGTAGATGACGGGATCAAATTTGGCATCGATGCGGGCCACCGCCATGTTGCGAAGACCTGCTTGGCGCGTCAGCTCGGCAAAGGCACGATCTTCCAGCGCCTCCACGGCATACGACTTGAGCACTCTGACTCCCGAGAGCGCCTCCTGGGTCTTGTTATTGAGCCGTGAGAAGGCGGCCTGCGCCTCTTTGAACTCACGATAGATCTGCTTGCCAAAGCGATTCATGCACAAGGCCATGATGGGCAACGGCAGCAGTGAGAGCAGCGTGAGCTGCCAGGAATACTGGGTCGACATGATGCCAAGCACCAAAGCCCCGACAATAAAGGAGTCCACCAGCGTGAGCACCCCTTCACCGGCCGTCATCTCGACCGCCTGAATGTCATTGGTCGCATGAGCCATCAGCGCCCCCGTGCGATGACGCTGGTAAAAATCGGGACTCATCGAGAGAAAGTGGTTAAAGAGACGATTTCTCAGCACATAAGCCAGTCGATAGGAGGCACCAAACAAGGTGACGCGCCAGACGTAGCGCAGGGCATAGATACAGAGCCCCAATAGCAACAACAGCGCCAGATAACCCCAGAGATCAGACAGACCGACGCCATCTTTGGTGACCCTGTCCACGACTGTCCCCACGATCTTGGGAGGGATGGCCGTCAACAGCGCCACCAGCATTAACAATACGATGGCCGCCGCATAACGGCGCCACTGTTCGCGAAAAAACCAGCGAAGGCGAAGAAAAACAGTCACGACAACCTCTTGGGCAACCCGGATGGGAAAGGCTCTATTGTAAAGCGTCGGAAATAAAAATCAGTTTCATTCTTTTCCCAGGCCGGCGAGCCATTGCGGCTCGGCGTGACGCTCATAGAGATCGATACTCTCCTGAGTGGACAGATAACTCTCAATGGCGCTCAAGGTTTGTGCGAAAATCTCGTGCAGTTCGTCAAACTGGGGCAGCTCCCGCTCATCCAACACGGCATGCATGAGCTTGGCACAGGCGTTTTGCAACCGTTTTGCCATGAGATTCGCGGCCAACCCTTTCAAGGACCCCAACAAACGGCACAGATGCTCCCTGTCTCCCTTCTGCCGCGCAGTCTCAAGCTGGTGCATGGCGTTCCTATGCTCACTGACAAACTGGCTCGCCATCACCATCAAGGCTTCTTCATCCTGACTGACTCTCACTAGCGCCGTAGCGCGATCGAACAGAGGCAGCGTCTGCGTCGGCATCATGGCCTGCTTGGTGCGGGTTGAAACCAACTCAGTGATGGCCTTATAGAGCTCCGTCTTGCCCACCGGCTTGGTCACATAGCCATTCATGCCGGCGTCGAAGCAGTGACCCCTGTCCTCAGGCATGGCACTGGCCGTCAGGGCAATGATGGGCAAGACGTTCGACGACCGATAACGCCGGATCCGGCGTGACGCCTCCAGCCCATCCATGACGGGCATCTGCAAATCCATCAGCACCAGATCAAACTCATCTTGCAGTACCCATTGCACCGCTTCGGCCCCATTATCGACCACCTCGGTGTGCACCTCGACGCGCCTCAAATACTCGACGATCAACTGCTGATTCACCCGATTATCCTCTGCCAGCAAGATCTTGAGTCCGGCCAGCTCACCCGCCCAATCGACCCGCTCTTCAGGCGGCGGGGCAACTTGCTGTGCACTTTGGGTCAAGAGGGATACCACTTTTTCGAGCAGCTGCGGCTCTGTCACGGGCTTACTCAAGAAGTGTTGCAGCCCCAGTGAGTCCATTCGCTGATGCAAGCCATCCCGAGACCAGGCACTGACCACCAGCGCCGGCAGGGTTGACAGGGCCGGTTGACCACGCAGCACCGGGATCAGATCAAGACCATCTTCATTTCCGAGGCGCCAGTCGAGGATCACCATGGAGAGGCGCTCACCGACCAATCGGACCTGCTCCCTGGCTTCGTCCAGGGTGGTCGCCCCATGGACAGTGGCACCGGCACGCTGCAGTATGTTGCATAGCAACGCCATCACCAGTGGATTGTCCTCGAGCAGCAGGATCTCGCACCCCTTGGGTAGTCGATGCTCGCCACTCTCACCTCCGTACACGGCGGGCGAAAAGGGAATGTCAAAGAAGAAGCGCGCCCCCTGACCGGGCGCACTTTCCACTCCTATGGTCCCCCCCATTAGTCCAACCAGGCGTTGCGAGATGCTCAACCCAAGGCCGGTACCGCCATATTTTCTGGTGTAACCGGCATCAAGCTGCGAGAAGGGCTGAAACAGCCTTGAGCATTGCTCGGGATCGATACCTATACCGGTATCGCTCACCATAAATGCCAACCGCCCCTGCTCATTGATACAGATAGTGAGGGTAACCATGCCCTTCTCGGTAAATTTGATGGCATTGCCAACCAGATTGATCAACACCTGACCCAACCTGAGGGTGTCGCCACGCAGCCTGTCGGGAACCTCTGGAGCCTTGTCTATCACCACCTCGAGCGCCTTGCGCTCACTCATGTCGGCAAACATGGCGGCCAGCGAGGCAAGCAGGGCATTCAGGCTGAAGTCGCTCTCCTCGAGCGTCAAGTTACCCGACTCGAACTTACTCAGATCCAGAATATCGTTGATGAGCAGCAACAGGTTATCCGAGGCGACCTTGATCTTGCTCAGATAGTCGCGCTGGGTCAGCGTCAGCTCGGTTTGCAGCGTCAGCGAGGTAAAGCCGATCACCGCATTCATCGGTGTCCTGATCTCATGACTCATGTTGGCCAGGAAATCACTGCGGCTCTTGGCCAGCATGTGTGCATGACGCGCCAGGGCGCGCAGGTGCTTGTCTCGCTGCAGTAAAATCCCGCCAATGGTGATACAGGTGAGCAAAACCATGAGGGCGGTTCCGATATAGAGCACCTGTTTCAGGCGATTGATCTCCATGCTCTGCGCCATCTTCCACTCGAGAAGCGTCGAGAGCTGGGAGTTGGCCGCCAGTTGATCACGCATCTGATGCATCCGATGATCAGCTTGCTGCCATTCGTCATAGAGGGGAGCCAACTTCTCGGCCTGGGCGGGGGTGACCATGGACAGCAGCCGCTGTGGGTCGGGGGCGATCGCCTCTGCGCCGCCGTGTCGATGCGCCGCAACAGGTTTCACGCCCGTCAAGGTGCCCATTTGCTGCTCATAAGCCTCGCCAAGGCTTCGAACTTGCTCTATCTGAAAGCCAAGCGCGGTCAGCTCGCGCATGTACTGAGCCAAGATAGCGAGGATGGTATCGCGCTGGATAGCAGCCGGCTCGAAAGACGAATCGCGATAGAAACTCACAAACGCGTCGGTCTCTTGATGCAGCCGCTCCAGCCGCTCACCTACCTTGACGTCCATGGGATGACCCAAGACCGACACAGTGCCCACGCTGATATTGTGGAAGAGTTCATCGGCGCGCTGAACCAGCGCGACGGCACGCTCAAGCTGCCTGATTTGATAGATGCCGCCTCCCACCAACAGCAGAATGGAGAGCACCAGACCGGCCCACAGCCAGTTATAGCTTCGTTCCGTCATGTTCATCCCGTGTTATTCTCATTGTTTTCGAATCATCGAGGAGACGGCATGTCTTCCATCATCACCTATTGTAGCCGCTGCTATGCCAAGAACCGAATGAAGCTTGATAGCGCCCCCCAAGAGGCGCGCTGTGGTCGTTGCCATCAGCCACTCATCGAGCATACTCCGGTCACGGCCACCGAGGCCAACTTTGAGGCTCTTATCGCCTCCGATCTGCCGGTGGTCATCGACTTTTGGGCTAGCTGGTGTGGCCCCTGTCTGCAATTTGCTCCCGTCTTCAAGAGCGTTGCCATGGAGCTCGAGCCCACCTTCCGCTTCGCCAAGCTCGATACCGAGAAAGAGAGCGCCATCGCCGCCCGTTTTGCCATCCGCAGCATCCCAAGCTTGCTGGTCTTCCAACGCGGCAGGGTGATCGCCCAGCGTAGCGGAGCCCTGCCCGCGCCACTATTCACACAGTGGCTCCAGAGTCTGCCCAGAGAAACCTGAACCAGTGATGCATCCTGCATAATGCAGAGGGGCAGGATGCATCGCCGTTGATTATTGTGAGTCGCACCATATTTTCAGCAGGGTTGACTGTTCGAAAACGGTTACCACGATGTAACATGCCTGTCACCAATAAAACAACAACCCGACGGAATCTCATGAGCGACATACACTTTTCTTCGAGCCTGCCACAGAGCTCGACCCGACGCTGGCTGGATATCAAATCCGGCATCCTCATTGCTGACGTACTGCTGCTGGTCGCCATGCTGGCCTGGCTGCCCTTCGACCCCAACGTCAACAAGGGGCTGGCCATCCTGGTGTTTATCGCCGTCCTCTGGCTCACCGAAGCGGTGCATATCACCATCACGGCTCTGGCGATTCCTGTGCTGGCGACCCTGCTCGGGGTGTCAGACATGACCAAGTCGCTCACCAGCTTTGCCAACCCAGTGCTGTTTCTCTTCTTCGGTGGCTTTGCGCTGGCGGCCGCCTTGTCAAAACAGCATCTGGACACCCAACTGGCCGGCAAGATGATGCAACTGGCCAAGGGGCATCTGGGATGGGCGACCGTGGTGCTCTTCTCGGCGACGGCCGGCCTCTCCATGTGGATCAGCAACACTGCCACCGCCGCCATGATGATGCCGCTGGCCCTCGGCATGCTCAAAGGGCTGGATGTTCATAAAGAGCGTCGCACCCTGGTGTTTGTCTTGCTTGGCGTCGCCTACAGCGCCAGTATCGGCGGGATCGGCACCCTGGTCGGCAGCCCCCCTAACGCCATCGCCGCAGCCCAGATGGGGCTCAGCTTCACCGATTGGCTCAAGTTTGGCATCCCCGTTGTTGCTATCTTCCTGCCCGTCGGCATCGCCCTGCTCTATCTGGTGATCCGCCCGACCCTCTCTCATCAGGTCAAGAGCGAGGAGGTGAACATCGTCTGGAATAACGAGCGCAAGACGACGCTCGCCATCTTCCTCACCACCGTAGTCCTGTGGATCGGCTCGCAGCCTCTCTCCGATGCGCTCGGGGGGATCGCCCAGCTCGATACCCTGATCGCCATGGGCGCCATTCTTGCCATCGCGGTCAGCCGCGTCGCCAGCTGGGATGACATCAACCAGAACACCGACTGGGGGGTGCTGATGCTGTTCGGCGGTGGTCTCACGCTGAGCATGATCCTCAAAGACACCGGGGCCAATGCCTTCCTGGCCCAGCATCTCTCCGCTGTCTTGGCTAACCAGCCTCTGTTCCTGGTGCTGCTCTGCCTGGCCACCTTTGTCATCTTCCTGACCGAGCTGGTCTCCAACACCGCCACTGCGGCCCTGCTGGTGCCCCTGTTCGCTGGCGTGGCCGAGGCCCTGGGCGTTTCCCCCGTGGTTATCTCGGTTCTCATTGCGATCGGTGCCTCCTGCGCCTTTATGCTGCCGGTTGCCACCCCCCCGAACGCCATCGTCTTCGCCAGCGGCCACATCCGGCAGCGGGAGATGATGCGCGCCGGCCTGGTCCTCAACCTCATATTCACTGTCATCATTACCCTGCTGGCTTACTTCGTGGGTGACATACTCCACTAAGCCCGCCATAACGACGAAGGCCAGTCTGATGACTGGCCTTCTTGCTTTTAGCGCAGAGTAAGATTCAGAGGGCTTGCACCACCTGGATCAGTGGGCTCATATCCGCCGGGAAGGCGCGAGCACGAATCGCCTCCTGCACCTTAGCTTCATCGTAGCGAGCGGCCGGGTAGAGCACCACGCAGCTCAGATCCCCCGGGGCCAGGAAGTTGCGTTCACCAAAGTCGGTGTAGCGGGTCGCCCCTATGCTGATGAGCAGACGCGATGGGTAACCCGCACCCTCGAGCAGCCCCAGCAGATATTCGGCAGGGCCCTCATCTTCCTGATGATTGAGCTTGTCGCTCATCCACTCCACCAGACGATCGTGAAAATAGCTGTAATCCACCACGGCACTGTCCACACCATAGGGGATCAGCTCGCCGTCGCGCTCCAGGTAGCAGGCAATGCGATAACCGTCGAGCAGACCACCGGCCTGCAATCCATCGATGGGGATCAGGGTCGCCGAGAGCCCCTTGCTGCATGCCCCCCAGTTTTTCTTCTCGCTGATCTTGCGCGCATTGGGCCGGCGAATGGAGCAGTCGTTATAGGCACCGAACGCCACCGGTTGCAGCGCACTCACCTTGCCATCACGATACTCGACCTGACACAAGAGGGCCACTTCCGGCTCAATCTGGACTTTCTCATCCCCCGATACGGCCGCCTCTGGCAGTAACAGGGTATCGCTACTGAGGGGATAGACCCCCAGCTGGCCATCACGGCCCGGCACATAGAAGGGGAACATCGCCTTGGGGGCCAACTTGTCGCGGACCATCACGGCCACGAAATCGGAAGCCTCCCCCGCCTGCTCCAGGTGCCCGGCGAAATTACCGGCAACCCCCAGTCCCATGATCTGATGCCACTGCGTCTCTTGCATTGCTCAACTCCACTGCTTACCAACCCACCCAGGGTCGCTGATGAAGATCACTCGAAGGAGGCTATTAGAGCACAGGCAACCCATGCCGCCCAGCGACGCGTGGGCAAGGGTCGATAAGCCCCTTTCCGCCGGGACAGCGGTTTCCCGCTCGCCAAGGGAACGGCACAAGGATAAAATGCGCGGCAGCCTCTGGCTGCGTCACCCTCATCCGGCTCACGCCTCTTTATGGACCCGATTGATGAACGATCATATGCAACTGCTCGACACCGCCATGGAGCTCTTTCTCGAGCTGGCTTCCGACAACCTTCCCGCCGACGAAATTGCCCGCTTCAACGCCCTCTATAACGAACAGGGTTTGATGGCCGAAGTCGAGCTCGGTGATGACTGGGAGGCCGACGTGGGTTTTGTTGCCAATGAGGAGGAGTATGCCGAAGTGTGGATCGGCCTGGTCAATGAGGCCGAGGAGTTTACCCATCTCTTCGCCCGCCTGCTGCTGTCGCGCTCGGATGAAGAGAAGTTCTGTCATATTGAATGGCTGCCGTGAGTGACGTTATTGCCCTCACACTGCCTCGCCCTCGCTGGCACTGGCGTCGCCTGCCGCGTTTTCTGGTGATCCTGCTGCTGTGGGGGCTGATGCTCTCGATTATCTCTGTCGGGGTGCTGCGCTTTGTCGATCCCTTTATGTGGAGCTGGCGCGTATTGCGCGCCATCGACCCACCAGCCCCGGTCAAGCAGGTCCAGCATGAGTGGGTTCCCCTCGAGGACATTGCCGGCTCGCTGCAACTGGCGGTGATCGCGGCCGAAGATCAGCGTTTCACCCAACACAACGGCTTCGATATGCAAGCCATTGAAGCCGCGCTCAAGCACAACGAGTCGGGGCGCACTGTGCGCGGGGGCAGTACGCTCAGCCAGCAGACCGCCAAGAATCTCTTCATGTGGAGTGATCGCAGCTTCCTGCGCAAGGGGCTGGAGGCCTGGTTTACCCTGCTGATGGAGCTCGGCTGGGACAAGGCGCGTATCCTCGAGGTCTATCTCAACATCGTCGAATTTGGCCCCGGCATCTATGGTGCCGAGGCCGCCGCGAGGCACTACTTCCACAAGCCAGCCCGCCGTCTGAGCGCCTATGAGGCCTCCCTGCTGGCGGCCGCACTCCCCAATCCCTGGCGTTATCGGGTCAATCCTCCCTCTCCCTATGTAGCAAAACGCTCGGCCTGGATCCGGCGTCAGATGCAGCAGCTGGGCAGTGTAACGCTGCAACAGGTGCGCCAGGCGCCTTAAGCCCGCGCATCATCGATAAGGGGTCCTCTCACGATGACCCCTTTTTTCTGCCCTGCTCCAGCTGGGGCAAAAAATGCCACCACCATACCTCTCGCCTGCGTCGCACGCTCAGCCTGTACCGCCGTATCTTCATCACGCCTCCTGCTGCGGCTTCAAGCATGGTCTTCCCCTGCCATCGGGGCAAGGTGGTTCTCAGACGGGATTGCTGCTAGAGTTGGGCCGCTTTGATGGAGGAGTTATGACACAGAGAACCCCGGACCAACTGGTTGAATTGGCCTACGATCGCTTCCTGGAAGAGGCGGCGGATCACCTGACCGCAGAGCAGGTGGTCGACATCACCCTGGAGTTCGAGCAACGCGGCGCGGTCGAGGCCACCCTGCCCGCCGAAGATTGGGCCAACGAGCTGGGCGAACAGGTGAGTCTGACCGACTGGGCCGAGGTATGGGTCGGACTGCTCGATCATCAGGACGAGTTCGAAACTATCTACGCCAAGTTTCTGGTCCCGCTCGAGAGCCGCGAACAGACGCTCCATGTGCGCTGGTACCCAGCCCAATAACGAAGAGGCCAGTCGTCACCGACTGGCCTCTTCGCATTAGCGTCCCGCCTGCTGCTGAGCCAAAGCGTGGCAGCGGCGGCACAGACACTGGGTAGCATCGGGCGCCATGGGCAGTGGCCGGGTCTGGTTGCACCAGCAGGCCTCGATCCCCTCACCCGCCGAGACGGCGCAATAGAGGGGCTCACCGCAGCGTTCGCAGCGGGCCGAGCTACGCTCGCCCTGGAGCTCCTGTATCACGGCGACCTGCTGCGCCTCGTCCATGGCACTCCAGCGCCCGATCTCGCCGAGGGTGCGACCGCAACCGAGGCAGATGCCGCCGACGGCGCGGCAATCGCCGATACAGGGTGAGGGCATCAGGAGGGCTCGTCCTCTGAGCTCACCAGTCGGATCCCTTCCGCTTCGATCTCGATGCGCCCCTGCTTGTAGAGCCCACCGATCGCCTTCTTGAAGGTGCCCTTGCTGATGCCAAAGAGCTGATAGATGAGCTCGGGATCGCTCTTGTCCCCCACCGCCAGCCAGCCTCCCTGGCGCTCGAGTCGGGCGATGATCTTGCCACTGGCATCATCGGCTTTCCCCATGCCGGGCTGATTCAAGGTCAGATCGAGCTTGCCGTCGTCGCGCACCTGCTTGACCCAGGCCCGGGTGGGGCGTCCAGTCTGCAGGCGACCGAAGATCTCGTTTTTAAACAGCATGCCGGGCCAACGACCATTGACCACGACCTTGGTGCCGAGGGGCGTGTGATCGCCGCTCTGAACCGATACCTCGTCGCCCGCCTTGAAGGGAGGACGGTCAGTGGCGAGGTGGCGATCGATCTTGCTGGTGCCCACCATGCGGCCCTCGTGATCGAGGGAGAGGTAGACCAGATAGGTACGCCCCACCTGCATCGCCTTGGCCTGCTCGCGCTCGGGCACGAAGAGGTCTTTTTTCATGCCCCAGTCGAGGAAGGCGCCGATCTTGTTGGCACTGACCACCTTGAGACCGGCAAACTCACCCGCCATCGCCTTGGGCTGATCGGTGGTGATCACCGGCTCGCAGTCCGCATCCAGATAGAGAAACACCTCTATCCCCTGCCCTACCGCCGCCTCGGGCGGCAGTTGGCGACGCGGCAGCAACAGCTCGCCGTAATCCCCTGCCTCAAGCCAGGCCCCCTTGGGCTCGAGCTCGACGACGGTCAGGGTATTTTTCTTGCCAATCTCAATCATCATCTCAATTCCGACACCTAAATCGAGGGCGCATCTTACCGCAAACTGCCGCCAGCGGCATCGTCCCATTGCACACAATTCCAGCAAACAGGCAAGGATTGGCTGCTAATGACCCTACTTTTAGGTAGACTTCGCGCCAATTTTCTTCATGAGGATCCGCTGATGACGCCATCCGTTCGCACTCGACACCTCAATGCCTGGCTGGAGCAGGCGCTGCCAGGGCTGGGTTATGCCGGCCTGCACGGTTTTCTGTGTGCCCGCCTGACCGGGCCCGAACTACCGGACTGGCGCCAGCCCCTCGCGGGACTCTGGCAAGACGCGCTGGATGAAAAAACCACCCAGGCGCTCGCCAGCCTCATCAATGAGCTCGAAGCCCTGGCCGACGAAGGGCAGCTCGCCCTGCCCACCCAGTGCCGACTGTCCAGCGAGGATCCCGAGTCCGTCTTTGCCGATGAGCAGCCCCTGCGCCAGTGGAGCCATGGCTTTAGCCTCGGCTTTGCCTGCTGGCCGCGCCCGACCGACCTCAACCATCCGAGCACCCAGCTGCGCTTTAGCCTGGCCGCCGAGCTCTGCCTGTTTCGTGACCGTCACATGGCCCAGATGCTGCACCAGGCCGCCCCTGACGCCCCGGCCCTGCCCGATTTTCTCAAGCGCAGCCGGCAAAGCATGAAGAGCGCCCTCAATGGCCTGCTTCAGGCAGAGCATGCGGAGGTGGTGACGCCCCGGCGCCATCATGCCACCGAACTGGCGATCCCGGCAGAGCAGGCCGAGCGCTGGCAAGGCTGGTTCGAGGCGGCAGCCCAGAGCAGGAGCCAGCAGGAGCGGGCACGCCTGTATGGCCTCATCGTGGACGATGCCTCGACCCTGTTTGATCAAGCCGCCCTCGAGGCGCTGGGTGGCTATGCCTGGAGCGAGCCGGCCGCACGCCCCCTGCTGGCCGCCCGGGCGAGCCTGGCCGATTGCCTGCGCGAGCAGGGGCGCTTTGCCGAGGCGGAGGCGCACTATCTCGCCTTGCTCACCCTGTGCCAGGACGATCCCCTTGGCTGCCGCTACCTCCTCTCCAGCCTCTATGCCCTGACGGGACGCTGGGAGGCACTCGCCGCCTTGCTTGAGCGCTTCGACGAGGCCAGCAGCTGGCTCTGCTTCAACCGCGCCCTGATGATCTTCGCGACCCGGGGGGGAGAGGCCGCCGCCCCGGCACTGGCCGAGGCGTGCAATGCCAACGCTCACGTCAAGGCCAGCCTGCTCGGTAGCCGCAAACTCCCCAAAGAAGCACCCGAGAGTTACAGCCCCGGCAGCCGGGACGAAGCCGCCAGCTATGCCATCGCCACCCGTGAGGCCTGGCTCAAACACGGGGCCTTGTTCTGGTTACGCCAGGGCTGAGACGACAAAGGATGACGCAGGCCATGGAGCAGGCCTTATAAATGGCGTATCATGAGCCAGTATCATTAGAAACCGCCTTGCGGGGCGGTTTGCCTGCAGGAGACGTTATGCACAAACCCATCGGCCTGCTCCAACACTATCCCCCCTACCAGCTGGTCCACGCCGCTGAGATGGTGCGGGAGACTTTCGAGCAATTTTACCAGCAGCGCTACCAGCTGACCGTTCCCCAGTGGCGCCTCATGATGGTGCTGGGCCCTCAATATCCCATCAGCCAGAAAGAGCTGGTCGAGGCGAGCGGCATGGACAAGGTTCGCATCTCCCGCGAGATCCACCGCCTCGGCGAAAAGGGGATCGTCTCCACCGAGAGCCACGCCCACGACAAACGGATCAATCTGGTCTCCCTCACGGCCTCCGGTCTCAAGCTGTTTCAGCAACTCAAGCAGGACATCGCCAGCTGGGAAACCACCCTGAGCCAGCATCTGCCCGATGACGCTCGCCTGCAGATCAACAGCCAGCTCAAGACGCTGGATGAGGCGATCGACAAGCTGCACATTCTCGACAAGGAGTGATCATGGGTCTCGAGCGTTTCGCCACCATGGACATCAACATGCTGCTGAGTCTGGTCAACATGCAGCTGCGCGATAACTATGCCGATCTCGACGACCTGGTGCGCGCCCACGACATCGACCGCGCCGCCCTCGAGGCCCGTCTGGCCGAAGGGGGCTTTATCTACCAGCCCGAGCAGCGGCAGTTTCGTTAAGCCTTCTTCAACACGAAAAAGGGCCGGCAATATGCCGGCCCTTTCTTATGGAGCACGTCTCAGGCAACCAGCTCGGCCACCCGAGCCCGCGCGGCTTCCAACCCCTTGGCCACGGCGTCCGGCCCCATTCCCATGCCCTCGGCATAGATGAAGTCCACATTCTTGATACCGATGAAACCCAGAAACACCTTCATGTAAGGGGTGACCAGATCGCTCGGCTGGCCCAGATGCATGCCGCCGCGCGGGCTCACCACCACGGCACGCACGCCGTCCACCAAGCCGACCGGGCCGGTCTCGGTGTACTTGAAGGTCACCCCGGCACGGGCCACCAGATCGATCCAGTTTTTGAGCTGGGTCGGGATGTTGAAGTTGTACATGGGGGCGGCAATCACCACCATGTCACTCGCCTTGAGCTCGGCCACCAGCTCATCGGAGAGCGCCACCGCCTGACGGGCCCGCTCGCTCAGGTTGTCGCCGCCGCGCAGGGCGCCCGCCAGCTCGCCATCCAGTACCGGCAGATCGAGCTCGGCCAGCTCGCGCACCGTCACGCTGTCGGCCTCTCCCCGAGCCTGACGTTCGGCCAGGAAGTGATCGATAAGGGCGCTCGATTGTGAGTAACCGCCGAGTATGCTGGACTTGAGAACGAGGATCTTGCTCATGATTGTGCTCCTGATGTGTCTGGCTCCCACGAGCCGATGGAGAGACTCTAATCGCCTCGGCGTTTCCATCACAGCGAAAAAGTTGACTCTACTTATTCAAAAAAGTTGAACCAACACTTCTCTCTCAGCCCATCCTATCCCTGACCGGGTCCATAAGACTTGGCAGAACAAACGATTGCCGCTATCATTCGCCGCACTTTTTTGACAGTTATCTCATACCATGCACAGGCACTCCCCTCTGGCCGGTGCAGTCTGGATGATGGTCGCCGGTCTCTGCTTCGCCGCCGTCAACAGCCTGAGCCAGTATGTCAGCTTCAAGCTGGGCTTCCCCTCAACCCAGGTCGCCTTTCATCAATATCTCATCGCCCTCGTCTGCCTGCTGCCCTGGCTGGTTCGCCATGGTCTGCGACAATCCCTGCTGACCCGTCAGCCGCGTCTGCACCTGCTGCGCGTCGCCTTGGCCGTGGTGGGTATTCAGTTCTGGCTCTGGGCCCTGGCCGTACCCGTGCCCATTTGGCAGGGGATTGCCCTGTTGATGACCTCTCCCCTCTTCGCCACCCTGGGCTCGGCACTGTTTCTGGGCGAAAGGGTGAGCCGCGCCCGGCTGCTCGCGACCCTGGGAGGCTTCACCGGCGCCATGGTGATCCTGGCCCCCTGGCGCGATGACTTCACCCTGGCCTCCTTACTGCCGGTCGCCGCAGCCCTGTTTTGGGCCGGCTACTCCCTGATGGTGCGCTACCAGTCGGCCACCGAGTCGCCCCACACCATCGTCGTCTATCTGCTGGTGCTGAGTACCCCCTTCAACGCCATGCTGGCCCTGCCCGAGTGGCAGTGGCCCACCCTGGAGCAGTGGTGGTTGGTGGCCGCCGCCGGCGCCCTGTCGGCCCTGGCCCAGATGGCCATCGCCCGCGCCTACAGCGTGGCCGAGGCCTCCTTCGTGCAGCCCTTTGACTTTGCCAAGCTGCCCATGAACGTGGCCGCCGGCTGGCTGGTGTTTGGCTGGGCACCACCGGGCCGGCTGTGGCTCGGCGCCGCCGTCATCATAGGCGCCGTGACCCTGCTCACCCATCTAGAGCAGCGTCAACACCGTTGAGATCCCGAGGCACGCCATGCGTGCCTCTTTTTTTACCATCCGTGACCGAAAAGGAGTGAGATCATGTTGGGAACCGCAACCCGCCCCTCTGCTACCCGCGCCCTGCTGCTGGGTTCAGGTGAACTCGGCAAGGAGGTGGCCATCGAGCTGCAGCGGCTCGGGGTCGAGGTGATGGCCGCCGATCGCTACGCCGATGCCCCCGCCATGCAGGTGGCCCACCACAGCGCCGTCATCGACATGCTCGATGGTCATGCCCTGCGTGAGCTGGTGGAGACGTTCCGCCCTCACGTCATCATCCCCGAGATAGAGGCCATCGCCACCGACACCCTGCTCGACCTGGAGGCCCAGGGGCACAGGGTGGTGCCAACCGCTCGGGCCACCCGCCTCACCATGAACCGGGAGGGGATCCGCCGTCTGGCCGCCGAGGAGCTCTCACTGCCCACCTCACCCTACCGCTTCGCCGATGACGAGTCCGGCTTTCGCGCCGCCGTGGCCGAGGTTGGCATGCCTTGCGTGGTCAAACCCGTGATGAGCTCGTCGGGCAAGGGGCAGAGCGTGGTGCGAAACGACGCCGATCTCGCCCACGCCTGGCGCTATGCCCAGGAAGGGGGGCGCGCCGGGCGCGGCAAGGTGATCGTCGAGGGCTTCGTGGACTTTGACTACGAAATAACGCTGCTCACCGTCAGTGCCGTGGACGGTATCCACTTCTGCTCTCCCATCGGCCACCGTCAGGAGGAGGGCGACTATCGCGAGTCCTGGCAGCCCCAGGCCATGAGCGAGCTGGCCCTGGCACGCTCGCGCGAGGTGGCGGGTCAGGTGGTCCAGGCCCTCGGCGGCCACGGACTGTTTGGGGTCGAACTCTTCGTCAAAGGGGATCAGGTGTGGTTTAGCGAGGTCTCTCCGCGCCCCCACGACACCGGCATGGTGACCCTGATCTCTCAGGATCTTTCGGAGTTTGCCCTGCACGTGCGCGCCATCCTGGGGCTCCCCATCGGTCGCATCACCCAGTACGGCCCGAGCGCCTCGGCCGTGGTGCTGCGCGATGGCCACAGCCAGGATATCCGCTTCAGTGGTCTCGCCGAGGCACTTGCCCTGGTGCCCGGCGCCCAGTTGCGCCTGTTTGGCAAGCCCGAGATCCAGGGACGCCGTCGCCTCGGGGTCGCCCTGGCCCGGGGCAGTGACACCCTGGATGCAGTCACCCAGGCCAAACGGGTGGCCGACGGCATCACTATGCACCCTTGATGCCTGACAGGCGTGGACGAGGGCGCTATTATGCGCCCTTCTCTTTTTTGGATCGCCGCCTCAACTGGGGGCGTCTTACCCATCATCCTGTGCGTCACAGCGGGACGCCGCGTTAGGAGCCATCATGATCAAGGCAGTGATTTTCGATATGGACGGGGTCTTGCTCGACTCGGAGCCCTTCTGGCAACAGGCCCAGAGCCAGGTATTCGGCGAGCTGGGGCGCCCGATGAGCCAGGCCGACTGTGAAGCCACCATGGGCCTTCGCATCGATCAGGTGGTGGCCCTGCGCTATCCGGATCTTATCAATCCGCCGAGCCAGCCTGAGGTGGTGGCGCGCATCGTGGCCGAGGTCAATCGCCTCATCCGTCTCGAAGGCACCCCCAAGGAGGGGCTCGATCACGCCCTGGGGCTCATTCGCGATCAGGGGCTGCGAGTCGGCCTTGCTACCAGCTCGCCCATGACCATGGTGCATAACGTGCTGGAGATCCTCGGCATCGCCCATCACTTCGAGGCCCTCCACTCGGCCGAAGTGGAGCGCTTTGGCAAGCCCCACCCGGATGTCTACATCCACGCCGCCGAGAAGCTCGGGCTGGCGCCCGAGGCGTGCCTGGCGGTGGAAGACAGCTTTAACGGCCTGCTGGCCGCCAAGGCGGCACGCATGAAGGCGCTCATCGTGCCCGATCCCGCCCTGGTGGGGGATCCGCGTCTGGCCATCGCCGATCTGGAGCTCCCTTCCCTGGCCCGCCTCGAGGCCGCACATCTGCGCTAGAACGTGCACTCTCTCGCGGTTTTTCCTGACATGGACGGGCTAGACTCAAGGTATACGAGGAGCCCCAATGGGCCGGGAGGAGAGCATGATCACCTACACCAGCAAGCGCATCGTCTGCCCCCACTGCGGCCACCACACTGTGGTGGAGCTCGATGCCAGTCAGGGGGATCAGGATTACTACGAAGATTGCATGGCCTGCTGCAACCCCATCCACCTGCGTCTGCACAAGGATGAGGAGCGCGATCGCCTGCAGCTCTTCGTCGACGCCGACGACGAGCAGATCTTCTGATCCAGGAGCGGGGCCATCAGGCCCCGCTCTCTTTGCTGTCGATGGGACGGCATCAGCCGCGCAGACCCTCCAGCTGCGGCGCCGTCATGCTCGGTACGAACTCGGTCACCTCATACTCGGCGGCAGCGGCCTGCCGAAAGGGATCGCCCGCCAGCACCCGATCGAGCGCCTCACGAGTCATACCATCGGCCAGGATCACGCCGCCGTTGCGCGGTACCCGCCGACCGGAGGCGAGAAAATGCCCCGCCGCATAATGTGCCTTGAGCCACTCCACATGAGCCGGGATCAGCTCATCGATCACCGCGATCGGTTTTACGTACGTTAAGGTCACCACAAACACGGGGTCACTCCTTCTGGGTTATTGCCGCGCCGCCAGCACCCGCTCCACCGTATCGACGATGGCCTGGGTCTGGGGATCGATCTCGATATTGGCCTGCCAGCCTGGCGTGACCCACCCCAGGTTGGTGCGGGCCAGGGTCTCGGGGATCAGGTTGACGCAGAAGCCTTGATCACGCACCTCGCCGATGGTGAGGCTGATCCCATCGATGCCGATATAGCCCTTGGTCAACACGTAACGCATCAGCTCAGGGGCAAGCTCAAACCACACCTGGCGGTTGTTGGGGCTGTCCTGCACCTCGCTCACCCGCGCCGTGGCCATGATATGCCCCGACATGGCATGGCCGCCAATCTCGTCACCGAAGCGGGCCGCCCGCTCCACATTGACGCGATCGCCAACCCCCAGCAGCCCCAGGTTGGTCAGGCGCAGGGTCTCGCGCATCAGATCGAAGCTCACCGCCTCTCCCTCGATACGAGTGACCGTCAGACAGCAGCCGTTGTGGGCCACCGAGGCGCCGATCTGCAGCCCCTCTCCCCACTGCGCTGTTGGCATGCGAATGACGTGGGTGCGAAATGCCTCTTTCTCCTCGATGGCCAGGATCTCGGCCACCCCCTGAACGATGCCTGTGAACATAGGGCTCTCCTCGTTTGCAATGGCGCAAGGGTACCCCCGCCGGCAAGGGGTGGGCAAGGGCGATACAACCCGCTATAGTCCCGTCGCTGTTATGAAAGGAGAGCACCATGAAGGTCTTTGAATGCTGTGAAGCCGTGCGCGCCGCCTATAGCCAGATAGGCTCCGGCGAGCAGGGTTATGTCCCCCGGGCGATCGCCGCCGCCGTGCGCGCCCTCGATGCGGTGGCCAGTGACGAGCGGGTTCCCGCCGAGCTGCGTCAGCAGGCCGCCTTTGCCGCCGCCAACCTGCTCATCAGCGATCACGAGGACGCGTAACGTTTTCTTTCGGCGCCACAGCCGTTACACTCCCCTCTCGGGCCGGCTCGCCGGCCCCCCTTCCCCGTCCTTTCTCTAGGCTCTTTATCGATTGACCCGTCGGAGGTGTCAGTGCAGTCCTATTGGTCTGAGGCTCGTAATCTGGTGCGCCTCGCCACCCCCATCCTCATCGCCCAAGTGGCCCAGACCACCATGAGTTTCGTCGACACCGTGATGGCCGGTCAGGTCAGTGCGCTGGATCTGGCCGCCGTGTCGGTGGCCGCCAGCTTCTGGTTGCCCATCATACTGCTGGTGCAGGGGGTGATCATGGCCCTCACCCCCATCGTCGCCCAACTCAGTGGCGCCCGTAAGCACGACGAGGTGCGCCCCGCCGTCCATCAGGGATTCTGGCTCACCCTGATGGTGATCCCCCTTGGCATGCTGGCCCTCTACTTCAGCCCACTCGCCCTGAAGGTGATGGAGGTCGAGCCCGCCCTCGCGGCCAAGACCACCGGCTATTTGCACGCCATCCTGTGGGGCCTGCCCGCCTTCGCTCTCTTTCAGGTGCTGCGCAACTTCAGCGAGGGACTCTCTCACACCATCCCCACCATGGTGATCGGCTTCGTGGGGCTAGCGGTCAACGTGCCAGCCAACTGGATCTTCATCTACGGCAAGTTCGGCATGCCGGCCCTGGGCGGCGTCGGCTGCGGCGTGGCCACCGCCATCGTGCTCTGGGCCATGCTGTTTGCCATGATGGGCTATCTGCATTTTTCCAAGCTGTTCAAAGGGTTTGCCCTCTTTGGCTCACTCTCGCGCCCCAATGGCAGCCGGATCTGGCGCCTGTTTCGCCTGGGCTTTCCCATCGCCATGGCGATTTTTTGCGAGGTCACCCTCTTTACCGTCGTCGCCCTGCTGCTGGCCCCGCTCGGTGCCGAAACAGTGGCAAGTCACCAGGTGGCCCTCAATTTCTCGAGCCTGGTCTTCATGCTGCCGCTCTCCATCGGCATCGCCGTTACCATCCGGGTCGGCCATAACATAGGCGATGGTGATGGCATGCAGGCCCGCCGCTCGGCCCGTACCGGCCTGATGCTGGGGCTCAGTGCCGCCGCCTGCACCGCCCTGTTTACCGTGCTGCTGCGCCACCAGATAGCCGGGATCTACACCGATGACAATCAGGTGATCACCCTGGCCGCAGCACTGCTGTTGCTGGCGGCCGTCTACCAGCTCTCCGATTCGGTGCAGGTGATTGCGGCGGCGGCCCTGCGCGGCTACAAGGATACCAAGGCGATCTTCTACCTCACCCTGATCGCCTACTGGGGTCTGGGGCTGCCCACCGGGGTGGTGCTCGGCATGACGGATATGGTGGTGCCGCGCCTCGGGCCACAGGGCTTCTGGATAGGCTTCATCGTTGGTCTGACCGCGGCGGCCCTGATGCTGGGCCTGAGACTCAAGGTGATCTATGGGCGCACTGCGCACGGCTAGCCTGCTACTTCTCTTGCTCATGGCGGGCTGTCAGCCCGCCATGGAGCCCTCTTTCGATACCTATCTGACCCGCCTCGGCGCTATTGTGGATGCCAAGCCCCCTTCGCTCGGCGCCCCTGATCCCATCCCACTGCCCCGCCAGCGGGATCTGATGCTCCCCCTGCCCGAGCTGAAAGTCGAGCTGCTCGATATCCTGACCCTCAGCCGCTGCGGGCTGGGGCAGGAGATCGCCGAACGCAACGGGCCGCTGGGCATGAGTGCCGATCACCTCACCCTGCTCGACTACGAGCTGAACCTGGTACGCCGGCTCGAGGGGTGTGACAGTCAGGATCCGGCTACCCGCCAATGGCTCGCTGAACTGGCCCAGACCAAGCGAGCCATGCTGCCCCTGCGCGCCTGGAATGCCCTGGCCTCGGATCCCGTCTTGCGCCGCCAGCTCTCGCCGCGCCCTCCCCTGAGCGAGCCCGATCCCGCTTCCGATCAGCCCCTCGAAAGCCTGCTGCATCGTTGGCTGCAGCTGCGCCAGAGCGCCGCCGGCACCCTCGACTGGCGTGAGCAAGCCGATCTGCTCGCGCGCTCGGCACAACTGCGCGGCTCGGGGGAGCTTGGGCGTCTGCTCTATCGCATGGAGAGCGCCACCCTCTGGCTCGACACCAGCACCCGCTGGCTGACCCCACTCCTGGAGGCGTTGCCCTGTGGCCCCGACCCGGAGCGGGTAGTGCGTCTGCGCGGCGCCCTGACCCACTACTATGGCAAGGGAGTCCAGCCCGAGCTGAGCCTACTCGAGCGCCGCTTCCTGCGCCTGGCCCCCCTCCTGCAGCAACTGATGGCGCCCCCTGCGCCACTCCCGGCCATCACCCCCTGGCGCCTTCGCTACGGACAGGGGCGCGAGAGCGGCCTCTACCTCGACTTTCGCCGCTCGATTGGCGACCACACCCGCCTGTGGCAACGGCTTCTGGCACGCTGCCAAGTGGGGATACGCCCGTAAAATCAACAAGCTGCACAAGAACTCGGCAAACGATCAAGGAATGCGATGGGATTGGTTGACAGCCTTGGGGGGCATGGGTAGTATGCCGCCTCGTCAGCACGACGACGTGGGTTTATAGCTCAGTTGGTTAGAGCACTACCTTGACATGGTAGGGGTCGTTGGTTCGAGTCCAATTAAACCCACCACGATTTACTATGATGCGCTCTTAGCTCAGTTGGTTAGAGCACCACCTTGACATGGTGGGGGTCGGTGGTTCGAGTCCACTAGAGCGCACCATCACAATTTGCGTCCTTAGCTCAGTTGGTTAGAGCACCACCTTGACATGGTGGGGGTCGGTGGTTCGAGTCCACTAGGACGCACCAGATTGCGGGTTTATAGCTCAGTTGGTTAGAGCACTACCTTGACATGGTAGGGGTCGTTGGTTCGAGTCCAATTAAACCCACCACAATCTGCGCTCTTAGCTCAGTTGGTTAGAGCACCACCTTGACATGGTGGGGGTCGGTGGTTCGAGTCCACTAGAGCGCACCATTATGCCGAAAGGCCCGCATCGCTGCGGGCCTTTTTGCTTTTATGGCCTTGGGCCTGACAGCGCGCCGGATTATACTGTATATAAACACAGTTAACGGCTTGCACCTATGATACGCCCCCTGACCGATCCCCCTTCCCTCCCCCTGCCCTGTTTCGATAGCCGGGTGCCCTGCGGCTTTCCCTCCCCGGCCCAGGATCACGCCATCACCCCCATCGATCTCAACACCCTCTGCGTGCGTCATCCTGCCGCCACCTACTTCGTGCGCGCCTGTGGCGAGAGCATGACGGGGGCCGGCATTCACGACGGGGATCTGCTGGTGGTCGACCGGGCCCTCACGCCCCGTCACGGCGATGTGGTGATCGCCTGCCTCAATGGCGAGTTCACCGTCAAGCGGCTGCAATGCCACCCCAGACCTGCGCTGCTCCCTGCCAATCCGGACTACCCGGCGCTTCTTCTTGAGGCCGATGAGCCTCTCGAGCTGATGGGGGTAGTCACCTTCGCCTTGCACACCCTGGAGCGGGGCACCTCATGAGCGCCTATGCGCTGGTGGACGTGAACAACTTCTACGCCAGCTGTGAGCGGCTGTTTCGTCCCGATCTGAAGGGGCGCCCTCTGGTGGTGCTCTCCAACAACGACGGCTGCGTGGTCTCGCGCAGCCCCGAGGCCAAGGCCCTCGGGATCAAGATGGCGGTGCCTTTCTTTCAGATAAGAAGGGAGTTCGAGGCGCAAGGCGGCGTCTGGTTTAGCTCCAACTATGCCCTCTATGGGGATCTCTCCCAGCGAGTGATGAGCCTGCTCGAAAAGCACTCGCCACGGGTGGAGATCTACTCCATCGACGAGGCCTTCCTCGAACTGGGTGAACGCTGGGCCGGGGATCTGGAAACCTATGGCCGACAGCTGCGTGATCGGATCCAGCAGTGGACCGGCCTCACCGTCGGGGTGGGGATCGCCCCCACCAAGACCCTGGCCAAGCTCGCCAACTATGCCGCCAAACGCTGGCCAGCCACAGGTGGCGTGGTGGATCTGCGCGATCCGGATCGCCGCAGCCGCCTGATGGCCATCACACAGGTGGACGAGGTCTGGGGCATAGGGCGGCGACTCGGTGCCCGCCTGCATGCAGAAGGTGTCGAGACCATAGCCCAGCTGCTGACTCACCGGCCTGCCTACTGGCGCAGCCGCTACGGTGTGGTGCTCGAGCGTACCGTGCAAGAGCTCAGTGGTCGGCCCTGTCTCGAGCTAGAGCCCCCCGAGCCACGCCAGCAAGTGCTCTGCAGCCGCTCCTTCGGCCACCCTGTCGACACCCAAGAGCGCCTCAACCAGGCTCTGGCCACCTTCATCGAGCGCGCCGCCGAGAAGCTGCGCGAGCAGTCGCTTTGCGCCGCCCACCTCACCCTGTTTGTGCGCGCCAATCCGTTTCGTGCGCCCGAGGTGCCGGCTCTGCATCTCTCCTTGCCACTGCTCCCCCCCAGCGATGATACGGGTCATCTGCTGACCCTGGTGCGCCCCCATCTCGGCAGACTGTGGCAGCCGAGCCTCAACTATCAGAAAGGAGGAGTCATCCTCACGGATCTGCGGCCACGCGACCAATGTCAGGGGGATCTCTTCAGCCGCCCTCAGGACCCCAGGCGTCAGGCCCTGATGCAGACGATGGACAAGATCCGCACCCAGGGGCTCGGCCAGCTACACTTCGCCGCTCAGGGGCTCAGAGAGCCCGAGTGGATGATGCGCCAGGAGCACAAGAGCCCCAACTACACCCTCTCACTGGCAGATCTGCCCAGGGTCAGGGCCTAGCCTCCCCTCATGGACTTAGGAGTCCCCAAGCAAAGTGATCACCTGAGCCTGTCACATATGGCAATTGGCCTCATATAGCACTCAATGTAGAGTGCTCCTGCGTAGTTGTGCAGTTCCTCACATACGCTAATCGCCAGTAGTCCCTTCCTTGAAGCGTTTCCATACTCCTTCCCACCGTCTCCATGCGGGGCTTTTTTTTGCCGCCACCGCCCAGTAGCGGAGCGGGATCTTGCCCAATAAACCAGCAGGCACACCTCCCTCCCTTCGCCTCGCCTGCGCTATGGTTTACCATGCAGCCCATGACGGAGCCTGTCTCCACCCACTCGCCGCGCGCCGACGATCCCGGAACCTATGAGCAAAACAACATCAGCCACTGAGCCCACCCTCTATTTTCACGACTACGAGACCTTCGGGATCAGCCCCTCTCGCGATCGCCCGGCCCAGTTTGCCGGGGTCCGTACCGATCTGGACTTCAATATCATCGGCGAGCCGCTGGTCATCTATTGCAAGCCGCCGGCCGACTACCTGCCCGAACCCGAGGCCTGCCTTATCACCGGCATCACGCCGCAAAAGGCGATGAAAGATGGCTTGTGTGAAGCCGACTTTATCCGCCACATCCACGAGGAGTTCGCGGCCCCCGGCACCTGTGTGCTCGGCTACAACAGCATCCGCTTCGATGACGAGGTGACCCGCAACACCCTCTATCGCAACTTCCACGACCCTTACGCCTACGCCTGGCAAAACGGCAACTCCCGCTGGGACATCCTCGACATGGTGCGCGCCTGTTATGCCCTGCGTCCTGAGGGGATCACCTGGTGTTTCGATGATGAAGGCAAGCCGAGCTTCAAGCTCGAGAACCTGACCCGCGCCAACGGCATCGGCCATGAGCAGGCTCACGACGCCCTCTCCGACGTGCTGGCCACCATCGCCATGGCCAGACTCATCAAAGAGGCGCAGCCACGTCTGTTTGACTACCTGTTCGATCTTCGCAGCAAGCACAAGGTGAAGGCGCTCATCGACGTGGTGAGCATGAAACCCCTGGTGCACGTCTCGGGCATGTTCTCCCCCTGGCAGGGGTGCGCCAGCTGGGTATCCCCCGTGGCCTGGCATCCGACCAACCAGAATGCGGTGATCGTGATCGATCTCACCCGCGACCCCCAGGTGTTGCTGGATCTCGATGCCAATGCCCTGCGCGAACGCCTCTATACCCGTAAAGACGCGCTCGGCGAACTGGACACTGTGCCTTTGAAGCTGGTGCACATCAACAAGTGCCCCGTGTTGGCGCCGGCCGCGACCCTGACTCAGGAGCGGGCCGATGAGCTCGGCATCGATCGTGAGCAGTGCAGAAAGAGCCTGGACCTGCTGCGACAACACCCGGAGATCCGCGAAAAGGTGGTGGAGGTATTCAACCAGGAGTGGCAGGGTGAAGAGAGCCGCGATCCGGATCTGATGCTCTACAGTGGCTTCTTCGGGCCGGGCGACAAGGCCACCATGGAGATGATCCGCGCCACTGCCCCCGACTTGCTCGGGGATCGCAGCTTCTCGTTTAGCGATCCCAGGCTGCCCGAGATGCTGTTTCGCTACCGCGCCCGCAACTGGCCCCACACCTTGAGCGAAGAGGAGACGCGCCGCTGGCGCAGTCACTGCGCCGACTATTTCGGTGCCCGTCTGCCCGACTATGCCAGCCGCCTCGACGCCCTGGCGAGCCAATATCAGGACGACGAGGCGCGCTTTAAGGTGCTGCACCAGATCTATCGCTATCTCGAGGATCTCTAAGCTGTGACACGTCTCTCACCCGCCGGCTTGCCCGGCGGGTCATAATCCTTGCATACTCAAGGACTCACGCGGCCGGATGCCGCTCAGACGACTCGGAGCCCAGATGCGCTCACTCCTGTTATCGCCCCTGCTGCTTGGCCTGCTCACCGCGCCGCTGGCCGCGTCGCCCTTGGTCAGCGTTCCCGACTATCTGCAGCAGCTCCCCGCCCAGGCTTACGGTGAGCTTAAACGCAGCTTCGACGACTTTTACCGTGCCACCAATTTCACTCCGGCCATCACCAACAGCTACTTTCGCGACTCCGAGCTCTATGATTTCGTGGGCGTGCCCTTGGCGGTGACACCGCGAAGCGGCTTTCAGCTCGAGTTATTCGCCCAGGCTTACAGCCTCTCAAACCAGAGCTATCTGCACCTGAACCAGGATCAGTCTCTCTACGGCATACTGCGCGCCGACTTGATGGGTCGCCAGAAGGATCAGCTGGCCGCCGGTATTGGTGTCGGCATTCCCCTCACCGCCTCGCTCTCCCTGCGCGCCATCGCCTCGACCCATGAGCTGCCCGGTTATGGCTCCGCCCGCTACGCCATCGGCATGGAGTGGCACTTCTAACCAAGCGCACAGCGCACAAAAAAGAGAGGCCTTTATGGCCTCTCTTGGTTATTGGGGGATGGGGTTATTGGGGATGCACTAGCGGAGCGAGTAGCAAACGACACGCCCGTCCGAGGGCGCGAGAATAAGCCGCTCGCCCAGAGGGCGATGGTCCCAAAAATCCACGGCGCCGGCCGGCAGCATGATCTCTCGCGGCTCGCTCGACCAGTTGAAGAGGCAACGCAGGATCTGCCCCTGCCACATGATCTCGCCCTGTGAAAACCCGAGATCGTCGAAGCGAGCCGGTGAGCTATGGCCCTGGCACAGGACCAACAACTGCCTGAGTGCCGCCGCCTGCCCCTCGTCGAGATCCTGCAGGCGATCCCCTGCCAGCATCATGCCGCCACTGGCCACCATGGCCGCCAGATGAAAGGCGTACTCTTGTGCACTCGCCTGTTGGCCGGGAATGTCACGCAGGCAGACACAGTCCGGATCCAGGGCCCAGAGATGCTCACCCTGCCAGGCGCGGCAGAAGAGTTCACGGGCGATCTGACGGATACGCGTCCCCTTGCGCTCCACATCGTCGCCGACACGCATCCCGTCGACCAACCCAACGCTCGGCCAGATGGGGGCATTGCAGCCGAGCAGGAAGGCATCTTCGCCGGCGCCGCGGCGCACCGCCGCCATGCCACGTCGGTAGGCCTCGATCCGGGTCGCCAGCGGATCATGAAAATGCCCGCCGTGGATGGCGCCCCAGAAATTGGCGTCGAGCTTGAAGTAATCGATCCCCCACTGCGCACGCAGGATACGAAAGAGTGACGCCAGATGGCGCTGAACCTCGGGATGCGTGCCGTCGAGCACATACCAGGGGGTGCAGCGCCAGCCGCCATAGGTCACCAGCTCGGCCGCCAGGGGCCGGCCCTGCTCATCTTTCACAAACCAGTCGGGATGGTCACGAAACAGGGCTGACCCCGGCTCGGCGATAAAGGGCGCCACCCAGAGAGCGGGCTTGCGATGGGCGGCTTGTATCTCCTCGACCAGGGCAGGCACGCCACCGGCGAAGCGCTCGGAGGGGTCTAGCCAGTCCCCCATGAAGGCCTGATAGCCGTCGTCGATCTGCACATATTCAAGGTCGGTGAAACGGGTGCCCATCTGGGCCAGATTTTCACGGATATCCGCCTCGCTCACCTCGGCGTAGTAGTGATACCAGGAGCACCAGCCACTCGGGCGACGACCGGCGCGCCCCCCATGCTCCCGGGCCAAGCGCTGGCCCAGCTCGCTGAGCAGCGCCCCCCTGTCACTCCCTTCGAGGCAGATGAGGGACTCGCTGAGCCAGTACTGGCCGGGCATCAGGGCGCGCCCTTCGGTGCGCATCAGGATCTGTAGCCGCCCGTCCGGATAGAGACGAAACTCGCCGCCAAAACGGTGGCACGAGCCAAACGCCAGCAACAACCAACCCGCCTGTGTCTGAACCAGCAGCAGGTTATGGACGGTATGAAAGCCCTGATCACGGGTGATGCGATAATCGCCCGCATCGGGACAACGCCCCACAGCCTCGGGGGCAGACCAGGTGCCCAGGGTCTGGGCCAGCATCTGAAACCCTTCGCCATAGATGGGCGCTTCGGCCAGGCCAAACTGGCCATCGAAGAGGGACCAATAATCGGGGCAGACCTGGCTCCCCCCCACATTGTCGAGGCGAATCCGGCACTCACGCTCCTGCCACTGATGTGTGACCAGCAGCCCCGGCAACGGTAGCTGGGTCACCGCCGACTGACGAAGAGAAGAGAGAAAATGTCCCACTGAGACTCCTTATTCTTGTTTATTGTTTCATTGGAAATTATTTATCACCCGCCTGCTGTTTGCAGTGGCGGCTTCTGCTAGACTGCGAGCCTGCTCACATTTCATGGGGAACCGACGTGTCCATTCCCACCCTGATGCGCTACCTGCGCGATTTTCTGGTGATCCTGGCAGCCCTGATGCTGGGCAAAGGGATATCCGCGCTCCTGCCCTTTGCCTTCCCGGGCAGCATCATAGGACTGGTTATCCTCTATCTGCTGCTCTCGCTGCAACTGGTTCGGCTGAGCTGGGTCGAGCGTGGCGCCGGACTGCTGCTGCGCCACATGGGGGTGCTGTTTGTGCCGGTGGCGGTCGGTCTGGTGGCCTGGCTCGAGCCACTGCGTAGCGCCCTTCCCCTCATCGTTACCGCCATCCTGAGCGGCATAGTGTTGATCCTGGCCTGCGTTGGCCACCTCTATCAGAGGATGAACAAACAATGATCTGGCTTGCCCTGCCCCTGACTCTGGCCCTCTATTTCACAACCCGGGCACTCTACCGGCGCCTCCCCTGGCCCGTTATCAACCCCGTCTTGATCCCGACCCTGGTCATCGTCGTGCTCATCTTGCTGCTCTCGCTACCGCTCGATCAGTACCAGCGGGGCACCTCGCCCCTCACCGCCCTGCTCGAACCCGCCGTGGTCGCCCTGGCACTGCCACTCTATCAGCAGTCGCGGCAGATCCTGGCCAAGCTTAAACCCATAGTGATCTGCTGCCTGCTCTCGGTCCTGATCTCGGTGGGCACCACCCTGGTGATCGGCCATCTGCTGCACGCCGATCCCGCCATGCTCGCCTCTGTCGCCACCAAGTCCATTACGACGCCGCTGGCCATGAGCGTCAGCCAGTCCCTCGGCGGTATTCCGGCCATCTCGGCCGCCATCGTCGTCATCGTCGGCGTGGTCGGCGCCATCATCGGCTTCCCCCTGCTCAAGATGCTGGGCGTCACCGACCCCGAGGCCCAGGGGCTCGCCATGGGGGCATCGGCCCACGCCGTCGGCACGGCCGCCAGCGCCGAGCAGGGGCTTACCCAAGGAGCCTTCTCTTCGCTGGCCATGGTGGTCTGCGGCATCCTGACGGCCGCCGTCGCCCCCCTGCTCTTTGCCCTCTATTCTGCCCTCTTCGGGGCATGAGTGCAGTGAGACGAGGCCCACACTTTTAAGCTGTCAAACGTTTCGTCCGGCCCTTCAACCCCATCGGGCGCGAGCCTCGTGATCGCGCTCACACTCTTTGCGCTTGTACCTCCCTACAATGCCCTCCCAATTGGCCCATGAGGAAGAGTCATGCATCCCCGTTTTGCCAAGCCTTTCAGTAACCTGTCCACCGAGCTGCAAGATGCGCTCGCGCCCATTCTCAATCAGGATTCCTTTCAGGCTCGCCTGACCCCGGACCAAGTGGCCACGCTCAAGCTCGCCACCGGTATGGAGGATCGCGCCCTGCGTCTGGCCCTGCTGCCGCTGGCGGCGGCCTGCTCGGTGGCCCCCATCTCCAACTTCTATGTAGGGGCGATTGCCAGCGGCCAGAGCGGTGCCTGGTACTTCGGCGCCAATATGGAGTTTGCCGGCCAAGGTTTGTTCCACTCCATCCATGCCGAGCAGTCGGCCATCTCCAACGCCTGGCTCGGCGGCGAAACCGGGATCAGCGAGATCACCGTCAACTACACCCCCTGTGGCCACTGCCGGCAGTTTATGAACGAGCTGACCACCGCCAAGGTGATCAAGGTGACCCTGCCCGATGACCACAGCCCGCTACAGGCCTTCCTGCCACACTCTTTCGGGCCGGCCGACTTGCAGATCACCGACGCCCTGATGAGCCATCAGGAGCACGGTCTCACCCTCACGAGTGAAGATCCCCTGACTCTGGCGGCACTGGCCGCGGCCAACCGCAGCTATGCCCCCTACAGCCGAGGGTTTGCCGGGGTGGCCCTGGAGTTTGCCAACGGCCGCATCATAGAGGGCCGCTACGCAGAGAACGCCGCCTTCAACCCCAGTCTGCCCCCCATGCAGATGGCCTGTACCCACGCCGTGCTGGCAGGGGAAGATCTCGCGACCCTGCGCCGCGCCGTGCTGGTCGAGAGCAAGGATGGGCTCATCAGTCAGGTCGACAGCGCTCGCTCGGCCCTCAAGGCGGTCAGCGGCATCGCCCTCGAGACCATTGCAATCTGATCCCCTCACCATCGCGAACAGAAGCGGGCCCCTGGGCCCGCTTGCTTTTTCAGGGTAACCTACCCAGAATACTGTTTATTTATACAGTCAAGGTAACCCTATGGCCGGACGTGGCGCCAGTGGCAACGTGGATCACCGCTTCACCCAGCAGCACATTGAGGCGGTCGACGACGGTTGGTGGCAAGAGACGGTGAGTCCATCCCCTACGACCCAGATAAGTCAAGTTGGGGCGCGCACCATCATCAGCCGCAACCGATCACCAGACGTCCCCTTTAACGCCTCCATCAATCCCTATCAGGGGTGCGAGCACGGCTGCATCTACTGCTACGCCCGCCCCAGCCACGCCTACCTTGAGCTCTCCCCCGGCTTCGACTTCGAGACGCGGATCTTCGCCAAACGCAACGCCCCCGAGCTGCTGCGCGCCGAGTTTGCCCGCCCTGCCTATCAACCCGAGGTGATCTGCATCGGCGCCAATACCGATCCCTACCAACCCGCCGAGCAGCGGCTGCGGCTCACCCGCGAGTTACTGAACGTCATGCGCGATCACGGCCATCCGGTGACCCTGATCACCAAGAGCGCCATGGTGCTGCGCGATAGGGACATACTGGCCGAGCTCGCCGCTGAAGGGCTGTGCCGCGTCATGGTCTCGGTCACCACCCTCGATGAGACCCTGCGCCAGCGGCTCGAGCCGCGCACCGCCCCGGGCAAGGGGCGCCTTAGGGTGATCGAGCAGCTCACCCGCGCCGGCATTCCGGTCGGGGTGCTGGCAGCCCCCATGATCCCGCGCCTCAACGAGCACGAGCTGGAGCGGATCCTGGAGGGCGCCGCTGCGGCGGGGGCCGACTGCGCCGGCTATATCCTGCTGCGCCTGCCCCGCGAGCTCGCACCCCTGTTCGAGACCTGGCTCGGCGAGCACTATCCGGGGCGGCGTGAGGCGGTGCTCTCGATCCTGCGCCAGAGCCGCGAGGGGGCGCTCAATAGCCCGCAGTTTGGTGAACGAATGCGCGGAGAGGGGGAGTTTGCCAACCTGCTCGCCCAGCGCTTTCGTCTGGCGGTGCGCCGCCTGGGGCTCGATGCCCCGCGCCTGGCCCTGCGGCTCGATGCGTTTCGCCGGCCAGGGGAGCAGCTCACCCTCTTCTAACGCCCCCCACGCAGGCGCTGACCGCGCGACGCCTCATCCCCATAGGGGCTCAGTTCGGGACGGGGCTCATCGCCCCACATCAGGCACCACAGATCCCAGAAAATCCAGCAGCTCATCGCGTCTTCTCCTCATGGCGGTCGCTATCGAGCAGCGTGCCGATCCGCCGTGACAGCCCCATGACGGCATAAAAAAAGAGCGCCATCAGGCGCTCTTTTTCACCGTGCCAGTCTGGCACTCTTTACCGGGCTTACTCGGCACTATCATCGGTCGCCGAGTCGGCTTGCGGGCCATCGGCGGCCGGGCTCACGCCCTCACCGTCCTCGCCCAGCGCAACCAGCTCGTCATCGTCATCGCTCTCGGCGATCCGCTGCAGGCCGACCACGATCTCGTCTTCACCGGTACGGATCAGACGCACGCCGCCGGTGTTACGACCGATGACGCTCACTTCCGCCACCCGGGTACGCACCAGGGTGCCACCGTTGGTGATGAGCATGATCTGATCGGTTTCATCGACCTGGATAGCATCGATCACCTTGCCGTTGCGATCGTCCACCTTGATGGAGATAACGCCCTGAGTGGCACGGCTCTTGGTCGGATACTCGTCCAGCGCGGTGCGCTTGCCGTAGCCATTCTCGGTCGCGGTGAGGATGGCGCCATCGCCACGGGGCACGATGAGGGAGACCACCTTGTCACCGGCGCCCAGCTTGATGCCGCGCACACCGGCCGCGGTACGGCCCATGGGACGCACGCCCTTGAAGCTGCCGCCCTTGCTCTCGCCTTCACCGGCCTCGTCATCAGACTCGGCCTCGTCACCCTCTTCCACCAGGTCATCGGCACGGCCGCTGCCTTCGTGGAAGCGTACAACTTTGCCCGCGTCGGAGAAGAGCATGATCTCGTTGCTGCCGTCGGTGATGTCGACACCGATGAGCTCATCCCCTTCCTTCAGGTTGATGGCCCGGATCCCGGAGGAGAGCGGACGACTGAAATCGGAGAGGCTGGTCTTCTTCACGGTACCGTTGGCGGTGGCAAAGAAGACGTACTTGTCCGCATCGTACTCCTTGACCGGCAGGATGGCGGTGATGCGCTCTTCCTCTTCCAGCGGCAGCAGGTTGATGATGGGACGACCGCGGGCGCCACGGGACGCCTCCGGCAGCTGGTAGACCTTGAGCCAGTACACCTTGCCGCGCGTAGAGAAGCACAGGATGGTGTCGTGGGTGTTGGCCACCAGCAGACGCTCGACGAAGTCCTCTTCCTTGATACGGGTCGCGGACTTGCCCTTGCCGCCACGACGCTGAGCCTCGTAATCGGAGAGGGGCTGGTACTTGACGTAACCCTGGTGAGAGAGGGTCACCACTACGTCTTCCGGGGTGATCAGATCTTCGATGTTGATCTCGGCGCTGGAGGCGCTGATCTCGGTGCGACGCTCGTCACCGTACTGCTCGCGCACGGCCAGCAGCTCGTCACGGATCACCTCCATCAGGCGCTCCGGACTGGCCAGGATGTGCAACAGCTCGGCGATGAGATCGAGCAGAGACTGGTACTCTTCCAGGATCTTCTCGTGCTCGAGGCCAGTCAGCTTGTGCAGACGCAGATCGAGGATCGCCTGGGCCTGCTGCTCGGTCAGGAAGTAATGACCGTCGCGGATACCAAACTCGGGCTCCAGCCACTCGGGACGAGCGGCGTCGTCGCCGGCCTTCTCCAGCATGGAGGCCACGTTGCCGAGCTCCCAGCCCTTGGCCACCAGGCCGGCTTTCGCCTCGGCCGGGGTCGCGCTGTGGCGGATGAGCTCGATGATGGGATCGATGTTGGCCAAGGCAACCGCCAGACCTTCAAGGATATGGGCCCGGTCACGCGCCTTGCGCAGTTCGAACACGGTGCGGCGGGTTACCACTTCGCGGCGATGCAGCAGGAAGGCTTCCAGCATCTCCTTGAGGTTGAGCACCTTGGGCTGGTTGTTGTCCAGCGCCACCATGTTGATACCGAAGGTGGTCTGCATCTGGGTGTGCTTGTAGAGATTGTTCAGCACAATCTCGCCAGACTCGCCACGCTTGATCTCGATCACGACCCGCATGCCGTCCTTGTCGGACTCGTCACGCAGGGCGCTGATCCCTTCGATCTTCTTCTCTTTGACCAGCTCGGCGATCTTCTCGATGAGACGCGCCTTGTTGACCTGATAGGGGAGCTCGTGAACGATGATGGTCTCGCGACTGCTCTTCTCGTCCACCTCCACTTCGGCCTTGGCACGCACATAGATGGAGCCACGACCGGTACGGTAAGCCTGGATGATGCCGGAGCGCCCGTTGATGATGCCACCGGTGGGGAAATCGGGGCCCGGGATGTACTCCATCAGGTCGTCGATGCCGATGCTGCCATCCGCGATCAGGGCCAGACAGCCGTTGATCACCTCGGTGAGGTTGTGAGGCGGAATGTTGGTCGCCATGCCCACCGCGATACCGGAGGAGCCGTTGACCAGCAGGTTCGGCACCTTGGTCGGCAACACGGCCGGGATCTGCTCGGTGCCGTCATAGTTGGGCACCCATTCGACCGTCTCTTTGTCGAGATCGGCCAGCAGCTCGTGGGAGATGCGCGCCATGCGCACTTCGGTGTATCGCATGGCGGCGGCGCTGTCGCCGTCGACCGAGCCGAAGTTGCCCTGGCCGTCGACCAGCATGTAGCGCATGGAGAAGTCCTGCGCCATGCGGACAATGGTGTCATACACGGCACTGTCGCCGTGGGGGTGGTACTTACCGATTACGTCACCGACCACACGGGCCGATTTCTTGTAGGGCTTGTTCCAGTCGTTGCCGAGCTCGTTCATTGCGAAGAGCACACGGCGGTGAACCGGTTTCAAGCCGTCACGCACATCCGGCAGGGCTCGTCCCACGATGACGCTCATGGCGTAATCGAGATAGGAACTCTTGAGCTCTTCCTCAATGTTGACCGGCGTGATCTCTCTGGCCAGATCGCTCATAGAAAGCCTTAATCCCTAATAAGTTGTTCTTTGGCTTAAACAGCGCGTCATGGTAACACAGGGCGCGTAAATCCTTAAGCCAAAAACGGTTCTGGCCTGTCAGAGGGTGTCCGTTATAATGCCGCCAACCAAAAGAACATGCCCATGAGGAAGCTGCGCGCATGAACGCTGAACAGATTGCCACCAATGGTAACGTCGACCCGTCGGAAATCGCCAAGTTTGAGGCCGTGGCCTCCCGCTGGTGGGACATGGAGGGCGAATTCAAGCCCCTGCACCAGATCAATCCGGTGCGCCTGGAGTGGATCGACACCCAGTGCGGCGGCCTGTTTGGCAAGAAGGTGCTCGATATCGGCTGTGGTGGTGGCATCCTGGCCGAAAGCATGGCCCGCCGTGGCGCCGTGGTGACCGGCATCGACATGGGCAAGGAGCCCCTGGCGGTGGCCCGTTTGCACGCCCTGGAGCAGGGCGTCGAGCTCACTTACAAACAGATCACCGCCGAGGCGCACGCCCTGGAGGCCGCCGGCCAGTATGACGTGGTCACCTGCATGGAGATGCTCGAGCACGTGCCCGATCCGGCTTCCGTGCTACGCGCCATCGCCACCCTGGTGCGCCCCGGTGGCCGGGTGGTGATCTCCACCATCAACCGCAACCCCAAGTCTTATCTCATGATGATCGTCGGTGCCGAGTACCTGATGAAGATGGTTCCCAAGGGCACCCACGATCACAAGAAGTTCATCACCCCGGCCGAGCTGTGCCGCATGGCCGAGGCCAGCGAGCTGGTGGTGCGCCAGATGAGCGGCGTGCACTATCGCCCCCTGCTCGGGGACTTTCGTCTCGGCGCCAACGTCGACGTCAACTACATGGTCTCCTTTGACCGCCCGGAGGCGCGATGAGCCCCCTGCATGCCGTCCTCTTCGATCTCGACGGCACCCTGCTCGACACGGCGCCGGATCTGGGCGCCGCCGTCAACCACGTGCTGGTGCAAGAGGGCTTTGCGCCGCTCAGCGAGGCGGTGATCCGACAGACCACCTCCCACGGGGCGCTGGGGCTGCTGCGAGCCGGCCTCGGTGACGAGCTGCTCGAAGAGCTCGGCGCCAGCCGCCTTCGCACCGCCCTGCTCGATTATTACTCCGCGCACCTCTGTCTTGGTACCCGCCCCTTCGACGGCATGATAGAGCTGGTGCATTGGCTCGAGGAGCAGGACATGCCCTGGGGCATAGTGACCAACAAGCCCGGCTTTCTCACCGATCCGCTGCTGGCGCAGCTGCCCGAGCTCAAGGGGTGCGCGGTTGCTGTGAGCGCCGACACCCTGCCGGTGCGAAAACCCGACCCCGCCCCCATGTTCTACGCCTGCGACAAACTGGGCGTGGATCCCGCCCATACCCTCTATGTGGGGGATCATGTGCGCGATATCGAGGCCGGCCGCAATGCCGGCATGGTGACGGCCGTGGCCGGCTGGGGTTATCTCGATGAGCGCGACGATCCCGCCCTGTGGCAGGCAGATCTGCACTTCGACACCGTCCAGGCCCTGCATCATTGGCTGCGTCTGAGCCGATAACCCCGAAGGCGCCCCGTTGGCGCCTTCTCTTTTGACCCCTTTTTCCCTCCTCTCTGAGATCCTTTTCACACTCCTGGAACGCCACACTGGCGTCTGCCCCCCCTTGCTCCTATCCTTCGACGCAACCGGTTACGCAACCGGTTGCGTAACTGAGAGACAAAACAGGGCCCCAGGGCCGAGAGGTGTTGTATGAAACGTGGCAAGTTGCTCAATGCGCCCCTGAGCGCACTCATCGCCCGGGTCGGTCATACCGACGAAATCGTGGTCTGCGATGCAGGGCTCCCCATCCCGGACGGTCCCGAGCGCATCGATCTGGCCCTCACTGCCGGCACCCCCTCCCTGTTGACCACCCTCGACGCCCTCTTGTTCGAACTCACCGTCGAACGCGTGGTGCTGGCCGAGGAGATCAAGAGCGTGAGCCCGACCTGCCACCAGCAACTGCTCGCACGCCTCGAGCGTCACGCCGACGAACAAGGCAAGCCCATCACCATCGATTACGTGAGCCACGAGGCCTTCAAGGCCCGCAGCCGCCGCAGCCGCGCCATCGTGCGCAGCGGCGAAACCACCCCCTACGCCAACCTCATTCTCTGCGCCGGCGTTGCCTTCTGATGGGAGCGAGCATGAACCCGATTTCCATTCCCCTGCTCGAGCTCACCGGGATCGTCAAGACCTTCCCGGGCGTGCGTGCCCTCGACGAGGCGGGCCTGCGCGTCTATCCAGGCCGGGTCATGGCCCTGCTCGGCGAGAACGGAGCCGGCAAGTCGACCCTGATGAAGGTACTGACCGGTATCTATCAGGCCGACAGCGGCACCCTCACCTATCGCGGGGCGCCAGTGGCGTTTCGCGGACCGCGCGAGTCCCAGGATCAGGGGATCAGCATCATCCACCAGGAGCTCAACCTGCTGCCCGAGCTCTCCATTGCCGCCAACATCTTCCTCGGGCGCGAGCCGCGTACCCGTTTTGGCAGCATCGATCACGCGCAGCTGCGCCAGCGCGCCGCCGCCCTGCTGACGCGCCTCGGCGTCAGGCACGGCCCGGATACCCGGCTGGGGGACCTCTCCATCGGTGAGCAACAGATGGTGGAGATCGCCAAGGCCCTCTCCTTTGACGCCAGCGTCATCATCATGGACGAGCCGACCGACGCCCTGACCGACACCGAGACCGAGCAGCTGTTCACCGTCATTCGCGAGCTGCGTGCCCAGGGCTGCGGCATCGTCTACATCTCCCACCGGCTCAAGGAGATCTTCCAGATCTGCGACGACGTCACCGTGCTGCGCGACGGCAAGTGGATTGGCGAGTGCCCGGTGAGCGAACTCGACGAGGATCGCCTGATCGAGATGATGGTGGGTCGCCGCCTCGACGAGCAGTACCCGCGCCTGGCACGCGAGCCGGGTCCGGTCTGCCTGCAGGTCTCGAATTTAAGCGGCCCCGGCGTGCGCGGCGTGAGTTTCACCCTGCACGAGGGGGAGATCCTGGGCTTTAGCGGCCTGATGGGCTCCGGGCGCACCGAGCTGATGAAACTCATCTACGGTGCGGCGCGCCCCAGTGCCGGCAGCATGGCCCTCGGCGGCGAGCCGCTCATCCCGCGCTCCCCGGCCGATGCCCTGGCCGCCGGTATCGCCTACATCTCGGAAGATCGCAAGGGTGACGGCCTGGTGTTGCCCATGTCGGTGCGCGAGAACATGACCCTGTGTGCCCTGGGCGAGTTCGTGCGTGGCATCCACATCGACGGCAACGCCGAACGCCAGGCGGTCAGCGACTACATATGCCTGTTCAACATCAAGACCCCGGGCGCCGAGCAGCCAATCCGCCTGCTCTCGGGGGGTAATCAGCAGAAGGTGGCCATCGCCAAGGGGCTGCTCACCCGCCCACGGGTGCTGATCCTCGACGAGCCGACCCGCGGGGTGGACGTGGGGGCCAAGAAGGAGATCTACCAGCTCATCAACGAGTTCAAGAAAGAAGGGATGAGCGTCATCATCGTCTCCTCCGAAATGCCGGAGGTGCTCGGCATGAGTGACCGCATTCTGGTAATGCACGAAGGGCGCGTCAGCGCCGAGATGAATCGACAAGAGGCCAACCAGGAACGCCTGATGGCCGCCGCAGTAGGAAAACAATGGCAAGAGGTGCCGGCATGACATCCCAAATTGCAGCCCGGACGGGCTTTCTGAGCAAACGCTGGTGGATTGACAACAAATCCCTGGTCGCCCTGTTGGTGCTGATCGCCGTGGTGTCGCTGCTCAACAACCAGTTTTTCACGGTCGACAACCTGCTCAACATCCTGCGCCAGACGTCAGTCAACGCCATCATCGCCGTGGGCATGACACTGGTGATCCTCACCGCCGGCATCGATCTCTCTGTCGGCGCCGTGCTGGCCCTGTGCGGTGCCTTTGCCGCCAGCATGATCGGCATGGAGCTGCCCATCTATGTCGCCGTGCCCGCCGCCCTGCTGGCCGGGGGCGCCCTGGGGGGCCTGAGCGGCGCCATCATAGCCAAGGGCAAGGTGCAGGCCTTCATCGCCACCCTGGTCACCATGACCGCCCTGCGCGGCGTGACCATGGTCTACACCGAGGGGCGCCCCATCTCCACCGGTTTTAGCGACGTGGCCGACCAGTTTGCCTGGCTCGGAACGGGATATCTTCTCGGCATTCCGGTGCCCATCTGGCTGATGGCGCTCACCTTCCTGTTTGCCTGGTACCTGCTCAACCACACCCGCCTGGGGCGCTACATCTACGCCCTGGGGGGCAATGAGTCCGCCACCGCCCTCTCCGGCATCAACGTGGCGCGGGTCAAGCTCGCCGTGTACAGTCTGTGCGGCGTCTTCTCCGCCCTGGCGGGGCTGATCGTCACCTCTCGCCTGTCGTCGGCCCAACCGACCGCCGGCATGGGCTACGAGCTCGACGCCATCGCCGCCGTGGTGCTCGGTGGCACCAGCCTGATGGGGGGCAAGGGCCGCATCATGGGGACCCTCATCGGGGCCCTCATCATCGGCTTCCTCAACAACGCCCTGAACCTGCTCGACGTCTCCTCCTATTACCAGATGATTGCCAAGGCCAGCGTGATCCTGCTCGCCGTGATGATCGATAACAAAAGCAAGTGATGACACACACAAGGAATGAAACGATGAAAAAGCTCAATACCCTGCTCGCCGCCGCCGTTCTGTCTGTCATGGGCACCGCCCACGCTGCCGATCAGACCCTGGCTCTGGTGGTCTCGACCCTGAACAACCCCTTCTTCGTCACCATGAAGGAGGGGGCCGAGGCCAAGGCCAAGGAGCTGGGCTACCAGATGATCGTGCTGGACTCCCAGAATGACCCGGCCAAGGAGCTGGCCAACGTGGAAGATCTCACCGTGCGCAAGGTGAGCGCCATCCTGATCAACCCGACCGACTCCGCCGCCGTCGGCAACGCCATCGTGCTGGCCAACCGCGCCGACATCCCGGTGCTGACCCTCGACCGCGGCGCCGCCCAGGGCAAGGTCAAGGCCCACATCGCCTCCGACAACGTGGCCGGCGGCAAGATGGCCGGAGACTTCATCGCCGAGAAGCTTGGCAAGGGCGCCAAGGTGATCCAGCTCGAAGGGATTGCCGGCACCTCCGCCGCCCGCGACCGTGGCGAAGGCTTCGCCCTGGCGGTCAAGGCCAACGACTTCAAGGTGCTCGCCTCCCAGCCAGCCGACTTTGACCGCACCAAGGGGCTCAACGTCATGGAGAACCTGCTGGCCGCCCAGCCCGAGGTGCAGGCCGTGTTCGCCCAGAACGACGAGATGGCACTGGGCGCCATCCGCGCCGTGCAGGCCGCCGGCAAGGAGGTGATGATCGTCGGCTTCGACGGCACTGACGACGGCAAGGCCGCCGTTGCCAAGGGCAAGCTGGCCGCCACCGTGGCCCAGCAGCCGGCACTGATCGGTGCCATCGGGGTCGACACCGCCGACAAGGTGCTCAAGGGCCAGGAAGTGGAAAGTGCCATTCCGGTACCGCTGCAAGTCGTCACCAAGTAAACTCCGCTGCGGGGGCCCAGGCCCCCGCATGGTGCTGCCTGGCGTGCGGCCGCTACGCGACCTCACCCCAAGCCGTATCGAAACAGGATTATCTATGAAGCAACTCGTCGTCCTCGGCAGCGTCAATGCCGATCATGTCCTGCGCGTCCCCCACTTCCCCCGTCCCGGCGAGACCCTGCGCGGCCACAGTTACCAGGTGCTGCCCGGCGGCAAGGGGGCTAACCAGGCGGTGGCCGCCGCGCGCCTGGGTGCCGACATCGGCTTTATCGCCCGCATCGGCGATGATGCCATCGGCCGCCAGATGCGTGACGGCTTCGCCGCCGACGGCATCGAGGTGAGCGCGGTCGAGTGCGATCCAAGCCTGCCCACCGGCATTGCCATCATCTACGTGAGCGATGAGGGGGAAAACAGCATAGGCCTCTCGGCCGAAGCCAACGGCGCCTTGACACCCGAAGTGGTCGAGCGCCACGCCGCACTGATCCAGGACGCCGACACCCTGCTGCTGCAGCTCGAGGTTCCCCTCGAGAGCGTACTGCGCGCCGCCACGCTCGCCCATCAGGGCGGCACCCGGGTGGTGCTCAACCCAGCGCCGGCCCAGCCCCTGCCTGCATCGCTGCTCGCCCAGGTGGATCTCATCACCCCGAACCAGACCGAGGCCGAGCTCCTGACCGGCGTGGCGGTCACCGACGAGGCGAGCGCCCGCGCGGCGGCCGAGCGCTTCCATGCGATGGGGATCGGCAGCGTGATGATTACCCTGGGCGCCCAGGGGGTCTACTGGAGCGAGCAGGGGCAAGCGGCCCTCATCCCCGGTTTTCGCGTCACCGCCACCGACACCACGGCGGCCGGCGACACCTTTAACGGGGCCCTGCTGGCCGAGCGGCTGCGTGGCGCCTCCATGGCTGAAGCCATTCGCTTTGCCCACGCGGCGGCGGCCATCTCGGTCACCCGCTTCGGGGCCCAGAGCTCGATCCCGACCCTGGCCGAGGTGCGCGTTTTCCTCAAGGAGCATGGCTGATGGCCAACATCCGGGACGTGGCGCTGCGGGCGGGGGTCTCGACCACCACCGTATCCCACGTTATCAACGAGACCCGCTTCGTCGCCGAGGAGACCCGCGCGCGGGTGTTCGCCGCCATGCTTGAGCTCAACTACGCGCCGAGCCTGGTGGCGCGCAGCCTCAAGGTCAAAGAGACCCACAGTATCGGCATGCTGGTGACCACTTCGAGCAACCCCTTCTTCGCCGAAGTGGTGCGCGGGGTGGAGCGCTACTGCTTCGAGCAGGGCTATAACCTGATGCTCGGCAACACCGAGGGCGAGGCGGCGACCGCCCTCTCCTACCTCAAGATGATGCTGAGAAAGCGGGTCGACGGCCTGCTCATCATGTGCAGCGAGGGGCAACAGGAGGTGCTGGGACAGCTCGACTGGCTCAAGGGGCTGCCGGTGGTGCAGATGGACTGGGGCACAGGGGGAGATGGCTGCGATCTCATCGCCGACAACTCTCGCCACGGGGGCATGCTGGCGACCCGCCACCTGATTGCCCTGGGTCATCGCAAGATTGGTTGCATCACTGGACCCCGTTCGCGGGCACCGGGGGCTGACCGGCTGGCCGGCTTTATCGATGCCCTACAGGAGGCGGGGCTGCCCCTGCACAACGAGTGGATCGTCGAAGGGGCGTTCGACTGCGCCAGCGGCCATCGCGCCATGCAGACCCTGCTGGCGCTGCCCGAGCGGCCCACCGCCCTGTTTGTCTGCAACGACATGATGGCGATGGGGGCGATCAGCGCCGCCACCGAGGCGGGACTGCGCATTCCGGAGGATCTCTCCCTGGTCGGTTACGACAACGTGGAGCTCGCCGAGTACCTCTCGCCGCCGCTCACCACGGTCAACCAGCCCAAGGAGGAGCTCGGCCGCCTCGCGGTCACCACCTTGCTGGCACGCATCAACGGCAGCCAGGGCGCCTCACGCCTGATCACGCTGGAGCCTGATCTGGTGATCCGTCGCTCCTGCGCCCCGCCCCGCTCGTGAGCACCCGCAGGCCCAGCTGGGACGCCAGGGCCTGCAACGCCTCCCGCCCCGGCCCCTGGTAGCCGCACAGCCAGTAGTGCACCGGCCACCCCTGGGCGATCAGCAGGGCGGTGCGACTACCGATCTCCTCAAGGGCCAGACTCACCCCGGCTGCCAGCAGCCGCGTTTTAAGCTGCTCATCCCACTCCCCCACGTCCTGCAGCGCCACGATGAGGCGCCCCTGCTCCCCATGACAACCGTCGAGCAGGTGCGACAGGGGGGTGACCCCGGCCAGCCGCACCACCAGCGGCAAGGGCAACTCGCGCCAGAGCAGAGCCACGTGCGGCAGCACCACCCGCTCCAGCATGCCCGCCTCGTCGAGCCAGGCGGGCTCGCAGCGCTCGCCTTCCGGCATCCAGCGCAGGTGCAGCAGGCGCGCCGTCAGACGCTCCTCCTCCAGCAGGGGCTCGCACTCGGGCTCCAGGGGGCTGCGCCCCCCCTGATCGAGCCACACCAGCAGGGCGCGGCTGCGGTGCTGGCGCTGCAACAGACGCTCGGCCAGCCGGCGCTGGAAGAAGACCACCTCCCCCATGTCGCCTCGCTTGGCCTGATCCAGCGCCAGGATGGCGTGATCGAGCAGGCTGGCGCCGTCGTCCCCCGTCTGGGCCAGGGCGATGCCAAGCCGACAGCGCGGGGTGATCCGATGCTCGCGGGTGAGAAACTCGCCACCGATCACCTGGGAGATGCTCTCGGCCCACTGGGCCACCTCCTCACCGTTGCCGCCGCGCTGCACTATGACGGCGAACTCATCCCCCCCGAGCCGAAAGGCACTGCCGTGAGGCCAGGCGGCAAGCCGGCGCGCCACCGTCTGTAGCAGTCTGTCCCCCACCTGATAACCGAGCTGATCGTTGACCTGCTTGAAACGCTTGAGATCGAGAATGACCAGAGCCCCCACATCGCTGCGCCGCCACCCAGGCCCGAGCGCCTCATAGAGGGCACGGCGGTTGCCGAGCCGCGTCAGTGTATCCATCAGGGCGAGACGGCGGTTTTGCCAGTTGGCGCGGATCAGCGCCAGCATCAGCCCCACCCCGGCCAGCACCAGCACCTGCTGGCAGAGTTGTAGCCACAGGAGGTCGCGCCGGATCTGCTGCACCGAGGCCTTGTACTCATCCCCGGTCAGCACCCGCACCTGAACCGCTTCGATGCGCCTGACGTCGACGCCGATGCGCTCGACGAGATCGCCAAGCAGGGCCGGCTCGGGCAGCTGACCCGTATCCATGCCGCGCTCGAGGCGCTTGAGGTTGGCAAAGAGCGATCTCACCACCTCCGCCAGCCCCTCCTTGGTGCGCAGCTCGGCGGTCTCCTCGCTCACCAGAAAGATATCGATGCGGTTCCACAGCAGATCGTACTGCAGCCCCAGGGTCGCCAGATCGAGGCCGCCACTACGATAGAGGCGCAGATCGTCGTAGAAGCGCTGAGACTCGAGCAGCAGCTGGATCATGTTCCAGTAGGTGGTGCGATAGAGGTAATCCACCACCCGCTCGTGTTTTTGCTCGAGGTAGAGGGTCAGGGCGGAGGAAACCAGAAACAGCAGCACGGTGAGGCACAGTAGCAAGTTGTAGAGCTGGCGCCTCACTCCGTCACCTCGATGGTGATGAGCTGCCACACCATGGCCGCCTCGTTCTCCGGCGTCTTGAGGGCGGGTAGATCGCTAAAGGGGAGCAGCAGCCAGAGCGGCCCCTTGTTGCGCCGGGTCAATGGGGTATCGTTCTCGCTCATGGCCAGGATAGCGGGAAACTGCTCGAACGGGGCGATGGTGAGCTCGTGGCGGTAGCCGTTGAGGGCCACCAGCTGCACCCGATGCGCACCCGTGCCTTCGAGCACCCGGGCCAGGGCCGGCCCCCGGTAGCGGTTGCTGCCCTGGGTCCAGGCGGTGATGGTGGAAAAACTGTGCTGGGGCAGCGCGGCGAGCTCGCTGCGGGTGAAGCTTCTTATCACCTCGCCGTTGCCGTGCACCAGGCGCAGCAGCACCTCGTCACCCCAGACCCAGCAGGACGCCAGGAGCAGCCAACCCGACAACAGCAGACGACACACTTGCATGGGGACCTCCACGACACGCCCTATCCCCTACAGTGTGGGAGGGAATGACGGCAGCGGCAAACCCCAGCCACCACGATCAGCGGTGGTGGATGGCCATCCAGTCGTATTCGGGTTTAAGCGGCTCGGACTGCACCCCGTGCGCCACCAGCAACCCATCCACAAAGGCGGGGACCAGATGGGTGGCGAGGCCATAGTGCTTCTCGTCAAACTGGCTGTCGACCTCGCTCGGCTCGAGATTGAGCTCCACCGAGTGGGCTCCGCTCAGGCTCGCTTCATGGACGAAGCCGGCGGCCGGATAAACCGCGCCCGAGGTCCCGATGGAGATAAAGAGATCGCAGCGCGCCAGGGCCGAATAGATGCGATCAAGCCCGATCGGCATCTCGCCAAACCAGACCACATGAGGGCGCAGCGGGTGTGGAAACTGGCAGCAGGAGCAGAGATCGCTCTCGGTGATCGGCCCCTTCCACTCGATAGTCTGCCCCGACTGGGGGCAGCGCGCCTTGAGCAGCTCGCCGTGCATATGGATGAGGTTCTTGCTGCCGGCACTCTCGTGCAGGTTGTCGATATTCTGGGTCACCAGGGTCACAGTGCCTGGAAAGAGGCGCTCGAGGCGAGCCAGGGCATAGTGGGCGGGATTGGGATGAATGCTGGGCTGCTGCAGCTGGGCCCGACGCGCATTGTAGAAGCGCTGCACCAGGGCCGGATCCCGGGCATACCCTTCCGGGGTCGCCACGTCTTCGACACTGTGCTCCTCCCACAGGCCATCACTGGCACGAAAGGTCTTGATCCCCGATTCGGCCGAAATGCCTGCGCCGGTGAGGATCACGATGTGCTGGTAGTGTCGTTCCATAGCCTTACTCCTTTTTCCTTGACCCTAGCATGCTCGCCCACGTCCGCCTATTCGCCCTTGGTCTGATGGATAAGCCAGGGATCGAGGGCGGTCAGATCGAGGCGCACGAACACCATGGCCCGCCCGGTCACCAGTGACACCGGCAATCCGAGGCGCTGCACCAGGGCGATCATGGGACGATTCTCCGCCAGGATCTCGGCCATCCACTCCCGAACCCCCTCCCCCCTGGCGAGCAGGGCGAGGGCCAGCAGGATGTGGCGGGCCGCACCGCGGCGCTGGAAATGATCGGCCACCACACAGGAAAACTCGGCCCGCAGGGGGTGACGACGGCGCCGGATCGACTGGGCCTGTGCCACCGGGTAGCCCCGCTCGTCACACAGCAGCAGCGACAACTGGGTATCGCGCGGATAGTCGGTGAACCAGGCCACCTGCTCCTGGCTCGGCGGCTGCTTGGCGCGCATAAACCTCAGATAGACGCTGCGCTCGCTCAAGTCATGAAAGGCTTGCACCAAACGCCCCTTGTCGCTGTGCAACACCTCGCGCAGCAAAACCCGCTCCTCTCCCAGGGTCAACCACAGGGGCAGATCGCGACGGCAACGGGGCCAGGGGCCTTGATCGAGCAGGCGGTGTAACAGGGCAAGATCGGTCCCTTTGCAGCGGTAATCGATGCCCACTTACCAGCGCCCCTGAAAACCGCGTCCCTGCCACATATCGTCATCGAGCAAGCCGTAGGGGTCATCAAGATAGAGCTGGCACCCCTTGGCTCGGGCGCGCTCAATAAAGTGCTCGATAAGCCCGCCTTGCTCTATCAGGGGCAACAGGTGCGCGCCTACCAGGATGGCATCGAGGGGAAGCCGCTCGAGCAGCTCGAAGGAGAGGGTCTCCCGACTATCGACGAAGAGGGCCAGCGAGGCGCCCGCCAGGCGAGCCTGCAGGGCGAGCGAGAACCGCTCGGGTCGGGCAAGCAACTCATCCTGAGGCCGGATAACCAGTGTCCAGCGGCCCCCCTCACCCTCGGCCTGCTGACGCAGCGCCGACCACTCCTTGTCGAGAGAGGCCAGCAGCAACCAGCGCGACAGGGGCGCCGGCACAGAGGCGTCCGGTCGCCCCAACACCCCGATCACCTCACCCCCCCAGGTTCGTACCCGGCGTGACTGGGATGGTCTCAGGTGGGGTGCAGGGGCCCCTTCGTAACCACGCAGCAGCAAGGGGAGCAGACGATGCATCTCGAGAGGCTTGGTGAAGGCGCCCACGACCTCGACGCCACGCAGCGATAACAGCTGGGCCGCCCCGTCGACCAGAGCTTGATCGTGCCCTGACAGCAGGATCACCGGCGCCGCGACCCGGATCTGGCGTCCCAGCACCCGGATGGCATCATCGTGCGCCAGGGCCAGATCGCTGACGACCCAGTCCACCGGCTCGGCCTCCAGCGCGGCAGACAACTCCCGCTCATCCCGTACCAGCGTCACCTTGGGACCCAGCGCCCGGATCTGCTCGGCCATCTGAGCCCCCTGAAAGGGTTGATCCTCCAGGATAAGCACCCGCTGACGCCCGAGCCACTCCCGCCAGGCGAGCAGGGCGTGTTCGAGTCGGGGCATCCAGTGGGTATCGAGGCTGAGGATCCCCTCATTCTCATTGAGGGCGTCCCAATAGACACGGCCCAGATGGAGCTCGGGGCTAAAGAGCAGGAACTGGCTCTTGCCAAACCAGCTTCCCCATTGCCAATCGTTCGAGGGCTCGGTACGCAGCAGGGCGATGTCGGCAGGAAGTCGGCTCGCCAGCGCTGCGCGGTAGCTGCGATCATCGAGGGCATAGAGGGTGACGGGTTGAAATCCCGCCGACTCACCCTGAGCGCCGCCCAGCAGCGCCGTCAGCTCTTCATCCGTGATGATGTTGATCATGGTCGCCACCTGCCCGCAAACTGCATATCGCCCTCTCCAGCGCCGCGCCGAAGGCGGCGCCACCATCCCAGTCGGGATCCTGCTGCCACTGATCAGCCAGTCTGACCAGTTCGACGGCCCCCACCATTTTTGCCGAACCTTTCAGCCGGTGCAATTGGGCGGCCCATCCTTTGTTATCCCCTTCACGCCACAGCTGCAACAGCAGCGTAAGATCCTGTCGGCTGCTGGTTTCGTAGAGCGCGATCAGCTCCTCGCCGAGCAGCTTTTGCAAAGTGCGATCATCGCCCCTGGGACGGCAACCTTGCAGCAGGTTCGCCAGCTCCTGACGGCGCACCGGCTTGTCCAGGTGGCCATCACAGCCGCAGGCACTGAGCCGCTCGGCCGCCTGCACGCTCAGATCGGCGGTGATCACATAGACGGGGAGCCCCTGCCAGCGTGGCTCCCCCTTGACCCGTTCACACAGCTCGGCCCCGTCAACCACGGGCATCTGCAGATCGGTCAGCACCAGATCGACCCCTGCTCCTTGCTCCAGGTGTTGCAGGGCCTCGGCGCCGTCGGCCGCCTCGACAACCTGAGCGCCCAACTGCCCCAGTTGCATCGCCAGCACCCGACGGTTGAGGGGATGATCCTCAACCAGCAGCACCCTGAGCCCGGAGCCAGTCTGGCTCGGCTGGCTCACCTCCCCTTGAGGCGCCGTGGTCACGGCCGTCAAGATGGCACCAGGCAGCAGACGCTGGCCTCGCCACCACCAGTACGGCAGGCCCAGCTCATCGCGCTCCTGGGCCAGCGGCTCGCCTTGCTCGGCGATCCCCAGTTGCGTCAACCAGGGTCGCCAGCGCGTGGCTTCATCGGCGGGCATCAACAGGCTGACCCCGGTGACGACGGGCACCCGGGGCAGCGACCGGGGCGAGGCTTGCAGTGGCAGGCGGCACCAGAAGCGGCTGCCCGGTTGGCACGCCTCAACCCCTATCTCGCCCCCCATCTGCTGTACCAGCTGCCGGCAGATGGCGAGCCCAAGCCCGGTCCCCTGCCCCTGGCGCCTGGCCTCTTCCCCCTGTTCAAACGGTTGGAAGAGACGGGTCCTGAGCCCCTCTTCGATGCCTGGCCCTTCATCCTCGACCGACAGACAGAGGGTCTCCTCACGGCTATCGACGCGTACCGTCACCCGCCCATGGGGAGTGAACTTGATGGCATTGGAGAGCAGGTTGTGGACTATCTGGGCGAAGCGGTGAGGATCGAGCCACAGGGTCCCCGGCAGGGTCGGATCGACCGACAGGCTCAGGGCAATCCCCTTGTCTCTGGCCTTCGGCCAGTGGATGGCCGACACCTGCTCGCACAGGAGGGCCAGATCCACCCGCTGAGGGGTCAGAGCCAGCTGGGTGCTCTCGTTACGGGAGAAGTCGAGGATGTCGTTGAGCAGCCCCAGCAGCTCGTCGCTCGCCTGGCGCACCCCTTCCAGTGCCCGCCCCTGCTCTGCCGAGAGCGGTGTGCCGGAGAGCCACTCCAGCAGGCCGATGATGGCGTTCATGGGGGTGCGAATCTCGTGGCTGATGGACGCCAGGAAACGCCCCTTGGCCTCGACCGCCGCCTCCGCCCGCTCTCTGGCCTCCGACAGACCCTTCTCCACCTCGCGCCGGCGCTCGACTTCAAGGGCCATGTGGCGCCTCGAGCGCCAGATAAGCAGAGAGACGCCCCCACCGATGAGCAGCAGCAGCAGGGAGGAACCAATCCAGAGTCCATAGCTGACCCCCTCAACCTGGGTCACCGACAGTCTCAACCAACGCTGGCGCAACTCATCTTGCTGAGACGGGGTGATCCGCATCACCCCCTGATCCAGCAAGGTGGCCAGATGGGGAGAGTGGGGCGAGACGGCAAACGCAAGGCCCCAACGCTCGGCCACCAGATCGTTGATCCTGAGATCATGCAGACGGTTGAGTCGCAAGGGGTATTGCAGCTGATAGAGATCGGCCAGCAGCGCATCCCCCTCACCCAACCGCAGGCGCCGCGCCCCTTCATCGAGGCTCTCGACCCGCTGCCAGTGCGCCGGGGCGAGCGTGGTGAGCAATTCGCTGTCCCACAGACTCTCGGGTACCAAGACCCGCTTGCCGGCCAGTTGCGAAAGGGCGGCGACCTGGGCTCCCGGCGTGACGACGGCCCAGTGGCTACGCACCATGATGCGGGTAAAGCGCATCGCGCGCGCCAGCCCGGGCGACTCGGGCAAGCCCAGGATCAGGTCTGCCTGCCCCGCCTCCATCCGGCGCAGCGCCTCTTCCCGGCTTGCCACCGGGATCCAGTCAATGCCAATTCCGTGCGGTCTGAGCAGCGACTTCAACACGTCGACCGCCCACCCTACCGGCTCACCACTGCTCCCCATCCCCGAAAAAGGGCTGAGCCCCGGGTTAATCACCACCCGAATATCGCGGGTTCGCGCCAACCAGGAGAGCGTCTCGTCACTCCATTCGGGCGGATTGATCGCCTGCGAGGCGTGCGGGACATACTCCTCCGCCACCCGATACACCCGGGTGGGAGGCAGGTAACGAATGGCGGTCTCCACCGCCTCACGGAGGTTGGGCTCGTCTCTCATCAGCAGGCGCATGGACATCAGCAAGGCCCCGTCATCCAGGGTGCGCAACCTGGCATCGAGGTCGGGGTGCTGGCGCAGGGTATCGCGCAGGGAGAGGTAGTCCCCGAAGTAGGCCTGCGCCTTCCCCTCTTGCAGCAACCGATAGGGGGAAGAGCCGGGCGGCGCAGGTTGCAGCGCGATCTCGGGCAGCAGCTCGTCCATGGCCTCTGGGCTGAGCCAGGCGGCAGGCACCATGGCGCTCCCCTGCTTGGCGCCAGCCTTGTAGAGCAGCGCCGAACGCACCGTGAAGAGGGGCAGGCTCTGCTCTGCGGGCCGGGTCTCGATACCGGTCGGCGCCATGATGGGCAACAGATCGCAGGCGCCCTCCCGATAAGCCGCTTGTGTCGCCTGCCAGGTCGGGTAAGAGCGGTAGGTGACACGCGTTTCCAGCGAGTCGGTCAGCTGCTTGATGAGATCCCGCGCCAAACCACCCCCTTTCACCAGATAGGGAGGGTAATCGATGGCCGGATAGCAGAGGGTTATTTCGGGGTGGGTGGCCAGCCAGGCCCGGGTCGGTGCACTGAGCGGCAACGGCTCGGACCAGACGGGCGCACTGAAAACACACAGTGAAAAAAGCCAGGCTAGGCCTGGCTTTTTGTTACTCCTTGAGCGGTTCGACATTCTCGACTCTCGCCTTGAGCTTCTGCCCGGGTCGAAAGGTCACGACGCGCCGCGCCGTGATGGGAATGTCCTCGCCTGTTTTCGGGTTGCGACCCGGTCGCTGGCTCTTCTCTCTGAGATCGAAGTTGCCAAAGCCGGAGATCTTGACCTGTTCGCCCCGCTCCAGGGCTTGCCGGATCTCCTCAAAGAAGGCTTCCACCAGCTCTTTGGCCTCGCGCTTGCTCACCCCGAGTTGGGTGAACAGGTGCTCTGCAATGTCGGCTTTGGTCAGCGCCATAGATCAATCCCTCAAGGATGCGTTCAACTCTGCCGAGAGTGCCTGAACCACGCGATCGACGGTCTCGGCAATCTCTTTCTCCTCCAGGGTGCGCTGGGTGTCTTGCAACACCATGCTGATGGCCAGGCTCTTCTTGTCCTCGGCCATACCAGCGCCCTGGTATACGTCAAACAAGTTTATTCCAACTACCTGATTTCCGCCAACTTTTTTAATTACGGCGAGCACATCACCGGCCAGAACCTGGCGATCGACCACGACGGCGATATCGCGACGGTTGGCCGGGAACTTGGAAACTTCGGCAGCAACCGGCACCTTGGCCGGAGTCAGCTTGTCCAGCTCCAGTTCGAACATGACGGCGCGGGTCTTCAGACCCAGGCTCTTCTCGAGGCTCGGGTGGATCACACCGATGTGACCGATGACCACGCCATCGCGCAGGATGGCGGCGCACTGACCCGGGTGCAGTGCACTGTGCTCGGCACGCTCGAAGGTAAACGCAGCCCCTTCGGCGGTCAGATCCAGCACGGCTTCCAGATCGCCCTTCAGATCGAAGAAGTCGACGGCACGGGCCTTGGCATCCCAGTGCTCGTCACCCTGGTTGCCGGTGATGATGCCAGCCAGCATGGGCTCCTGACGGATGCCGTTCTCGGCGCTTTCATCCTTGATGAAGCGCAGGCCGTGCTCGAACAGACGGACACGCGGCTGCTGACGGTTCTGGTTGTAGACGACAGCCTGCACCAGACCCGGGAACAGCGACACGCGCATGGCGGACATCTCGACCGAGATAGGGTTCGGCAGCACGATGGCGTCGCTCTGCGGGAATAGGATCTGCTGGGCCTTGGGATCGACGAAGCTGTAGGTGATCGCCTCCTGGAAGCCGCGATCGACCAGCAGGTCGCGCACCCGCTTGAGGGTCACCTGCCCTTCGGCCTGCTCCACCATGGCCAGAGAGGCTACGGGTTTGAGGTTAGGGATGTTGTTGTAGCCGTAGATGCGAGCCACTTCCTCGATGAGGTCTTCCTCGATGGCGATGTCAAAACGCCAGGAGGGGGCCAGCGCGGTCCAGCCGTCGGCGTTGGCGGTCACCTGCATGCCGAGGCGGGTCAGGATCTCGACCACCTGCTCGTCGGCGATCTGGATGCCGATGACGCGCTCCATCTTGCTGCGACGAAGGGTGATGGGCTGGGCCTTGGGCAGGTGCTCGTCGGATTTGACCTCGATAACCGGGCCCGCTTCGCCGCCGCAGATATCCAGCAGGAGACGAGTGGCACGGTCCATCACCTTGGCCTGCAGCTCAGGGTCCACCCCGCGCTCGAAGCGGTGGGAGGAGTCGGTGTGCAGGCCGTAGGCGCGGGCACGTCCTGTGATGGAGAGCGGCGCGAAGAAGGCGCATTCGAGCAGGATGTCGGTGGTGGTCTCGGATACACAGGTGCGATTGCCGCCGAAGATACCGGCCATGCAGGCAGGACCCTGGGCGTCTGCGATAACGAGCGTGGTCTCTTTGAGCTTCACTTCGTTGCCATCGAGCAGGGTCATGGGCTCGTCGGCACGGGCGCGGCGCACCACCAGTTCACCTTCAAGCGTCGCCAGATCGAAGGCGTGCATCGGCTGACCGTATTCCAGCAGCAGGTAGTTGGTGATGTCGACGATGGCGTCGATGGAGCGGATGCCGCCACGGCGCAGCTTCTCTTGCATCCAGAGTGGGCTCTGGGTGTGCAGGTTCAGCCCCTTGATGACGCGGCCGAGATAACGCGGGCAGTCAGCCGGCGCTTCAACCCGGATCGGGAAGCTGGCGTCAATGGTGGCAGTGGCTGGCGTCCAGGTCGGCTCGATGACGTCGGCGCGGTTGAGTACGCCGATTTCACGGGCCAGACCCGCGATGCCGAGGCAGTCGGCACGGTTCGGGGTCAGATCCACGTCGATGCTGACGTCGTTGAGTGCGAGGTAGTCGCGGATATCGGTGCCGATGGGGGCGTCCAGCGGCAGCTCGATGATGCCGTCGGCCTCGACGTCGATACCCAGCTCGCTGAAGGAGCAGAGCATGCCGTGAGACGGCTGGCCACGCAGCTTGGCCTTCTTGATGGTGAAATCACCCGGCAGGGTGGCCCCGACCTTGGCCACGCAGACTTTGAGGCCGGCACGGCAGTTCGGGGCACCGCAGACGATGTCGAGCAGCTCTTCTTCGCCCACGTTGACCTTGGTCACGCGCAGCTTGTCTGCGTCAGGGTGCTGGCCACACTCGACCACTTCACCCACCACCACGTTGTTGAACTGGCCCGCTACCGGCTCGATGGCGTCCACTTCCAGGCCGGCCATGGTGATCTGCTCGGCCAGCGCGTTGTCACTCAACTCGGTGCGGACCCACTCCATCACCCAGGATTTGCTGAATTTCATGTTCTCTCGCCCTTACTTGAACTGCTTGAGGAAGCGCAGGTCGTTTTCGAAGAAGGCACGCAGGTCGTTGACCCCGTAGCGCAGCATGGTGAGGCGCTCAACGCCCATGCCGAAGGCAAAGCCGGAGTATTTTTCCGGATCGATGCCGACCGAACGCAGCACGTTCGGGTGCACCATGCCGCAACCCAGCACTTCCAGCCACTTGCCGTTCTTGCCCATCACGTCGACTTCGGCGCTCGGTTCGGTGAACGGGAAGTAGGAGGGACGGAAGCGAATGGTGAGATCTTCCTCGAAGTAGTTGCGCAGGAAGTCGTGCAGGATGCCCTTGAGTTCGGTGAAGCTGGCATGCTCGTCTACCAGCAGGCCTTCGACCTGGTGGAACATGGGGGTGTGGGTCATGTCGTAGTCGTTACGATAGACGCGGCCCGGGGCGATGATGCGGATCGGCGGCTGCTGCTGCTGCATGGTGCGGATCTGCACGCCCGAGGTGTGGGTACGCAGCATCAGATCCGGGTTGAAGTAGAAGGTGTCGTGATCGGTACGCGCCGGGTGGTGGGCCGGGATGTTCAGGGCGTCGAAGTTGTGGAAGCCGTCTTCGATCTCCGGACCGCGCGCCACGGTAAAGCCCATCTCGCCAAACAGGCGCTCGATGCGTTCGATGGTGCGGGTCACCGGGTGCAGACCACCGTTTTCGATGCGGCGACCGGGCAGGCTGATGTCGACGGTCTCGGCGGCCAGCTTCTGGTTCAGCACGGCGGCTTCCAAGGCGTCACGACGCAGGCTCAGTGCATCCTGTACCGCCTGCTTGGCCTGGTTGATCACGGCACCTGCGGCGGGACGCTCTTCCGGCGACAGGGCGCCAAGGCCCTTCATCTGCTCGGTAAAGAACCCTTTTTTCCCCAGATACTTGACCCGGACTTCGTCGAGCGTGGCGATGTCGCTCACACCCTCAATTTCGGCCTTCGCCTGGCCGACCACTTCTTCAAGCTGCTGCATGTCTTCCTCGTCACCACTCCCCTTGGGAGCTGCTCCAGCAAAAAATAGGAAAGGGCATGATAGTACTAAAAAAAGCGGGATCCTGCCTAGGGTAAAGCGCGTCTTGTCACGTTTTTCCCATTCAGGGGGTCAGCACAGGATTAATGCGAAGTCAAATGACCCTCCTCTCTCGCATTTTTGATGTTCCCGCCCCTCACGGACCTATGTCTCAGACGCAAAGGGCATCACAACAACCATCAGCGGGCCTCCCACATCCGGCACCACAGAGACCCTTATTTGGCAGCCTGATATGCTCCCTCGCCCTCTCTCCCTCCTCCAGGCGTCATTGATGACCACCCCTTATGGTGACCGACTTGCGGCTAAAGCGAGGCTCGGCCGCCTCAGGATCCATAAAAAAACCGAAACCCGGCTGGGTTTCGGTTGTATTTATATCGCTAACGCTCTAGCCGGGATCAGCCTACCTTGCAGCTCTTGAGACCCCAGATGCGCGCCACATAGTCTTCGATGGAGCGATCGGAGTTGAACTTGCCCATGGTGGCCGAGTTGATGATGGCCTTCTTCGCCCACAGAGACGGGTCACAATACCAAGTATCGATCTTGCGATGCGCCTCGGAGTAGGCCGCAAAATCGGCCAGCGCCAGGTAGGTGTCACCACCGTCAAGCAGAGCCCGCTTGATGGAGGAGAGCTCCCCCGGACGGCCCGGCGTGAAGTAGTCGGTATCGAACCAGTCCAGCACCGCCTTGATCTCGGAGTTGGCGTAGTAGAAGTCGTACGGGTTGTAGCCGCGCGCCTTCAGTGCCTTCACCTCGTCCACCGTCAGACCGAAGATGGCGCAGTTCTCTTCACCCGCCTCTTCGGCGATCTCGATGTTGGCGCCATCGAGGGTACCGATGGTAATGGCACCGTTGAGCGCCATCTTCATGTTGCCGGTACCGGAGGCTTCATACCCTGCGGTGGAGATCTGCTCGGAGACATCGGCCGCCGGGATCAGTTTCTCCGCCAGGCTGACGCGATAGTTGGGCATGAAGACCACCTTCAGCTTGCCCTTGATGCGGACATCGTTGTTGACCCGCTCGGCCACCTTATTGATGGCGTAGATGATGTCCTTGGCCAACTTGTAACCCGGCGCCGCTTTGGAGCCAAAGATGAACACCCGCGGATGCATGTCATAGTCCGGATCAGCCAGCAGACGGCGGTACAGGGCCATGATGTGCAGCAGGTTGAGCTGCTGACGCTTGTACTCGTGCAGACGCTTGATCTGGATATCGAAGATGGCCTCGGCGCTGACGTCGATCCCGGTCTCGGCCTTGATCACCTCGACCAGCTTCTCCTTGTTATGACGCTTGATGGTCATGAACTGCTTCTGGAACGCCTTGTCGTCGGCAAACTTGACCACAGAGCGCAGCAGATCCAGTTTGAGCGGCCACTCCTTACCCACCACCTCATCATAGAGGGCGGCCAGCTCGGGGTTACAGGCCAGCAGCCAGCGGCGGGGGGTGACGCCATTGGTCACGTTACAGAGCTTGTCCGGCCAGATCTGGTCGAACTCGGGGAAGAGATCTTCTTTGACCAGACGGGAGTGCACTTCGGCCACACCGTTGACCTTGTTGGAGCCGATGACGCACAGGTTGCCCATGCGCACCTTGCGGACATCCCCCTCTTCGATGATCGAGAGCTTGGCCTTGATGGCATCATTGCCCGGCCACATGGGCTCCACTTTCTCGGAGAGGAAACGGCTGTTGATCTCGTAGATGATCTCGAGATGACGGGGCAGCACGCGTTCGAAGAGGTAGACGGCCCACTTCTCCAGCGCCTCGGGCAGCAGGGTGTGGTTGGTGTAGGCAAAGACCCGGTAGCAGATGTCCCACGCCTTCTCCCACTGCAGATCCTCTTCATCCACCAACACCCGCATCAATTCGGGGATAGCGATGGTGGGGTGAGTATCGTTGAGCTGGATGGCTATCTGATCGGCAAAGTGACTGAAGTCATTGCCATGGGCGCGCTTGTAGCGACGCATGATGTCTTTGATAGAGCAGGCACAGAAGAAGTACTGCTGGATGAGACGCAGCTCCTTGCCGGCTTCGGTTTCATCGTTGGGGTAGAGCACCTTGGAGATGGTCTCGGCCTGGGCCTTTTCAGCCTGGGAGTCGAGGTAACCACCGGCGTTAAACACATCCCAATCGAAGAACTCAGAGGCGCGAGACTCCCACAGACGCAGGATATTGACGGTATGACCGCCAAACCCGACCACGGGGATATCCCAAGGCACCCCTTTGATCTTGCGACCGGCGTGCCACACCTTCTTCATGTGGCCATCATCGCAGAACACGGTTTCGACGTAGCCGTAGAGCGGGATCTCCTGCACCGACTCGGGGCGGCAGATCTCCCAGGGGTTGCCGTACTCACGCCAAGAGTCCGGACGCTCAATCTGGCGACCATCCTGGATCTCCTGACGGAACAGACCGTGCTCATAGTGGATACCGTAGCCGATGGCCGGGTAGCTCAGGGTGGCCAGGGAGTCGATGAAGCAGGCGGCCAGGCGACCCAGACCACCGTTACCGAGCGCCATGTCGGGCTCGCACTCACAGAGATCGCTGAGGTTCAGTCCGAGATCGGCCAGCGCCTCATCACAGACTTTATAAAGAGAGAGGTTATGCAGGTTGTTCGAGGTCAGCCGCCCCATCAGGAATTCGGCAGACAGGTAATGGATGGCGCGGGTGTCTTGCTTGAGGTGGGTCTGCTGGGTGCGCGTCAGGCGCTCATAGACCTGTTCGTTTACTGCGGCCGCAGTCGCCTTCCACCAGGACTCTTGAGAAGCCTTCTCTTCGCTGGTGCCGAGAGTGGAGCGCAGGTGACGAATGATGCTTGCCTTGAGCTGCTCCTTGTCCAGGAGAATATCGGTCTTCTTCTTGGTTGCCATAAGCTGTTCCCTTCGTTACTGAAATGCGGGGCCAATTTCCCGGCTCAAGCGAGTGAGTCAGTTATTATGTTCATCATGAAAACTGGCTGCGGGCATACTAACGAAACCAGTACGATGAAAAGTGAATCCAAGTCACACTTTAAGGGCCGAAAATGACAGGAAAATGATGAAAACCCTTTCTTTTCACCTCTCTGGTGGATTCTTTTTAATCCCTTCCAATTCAATTAGATATGAAAGCATTTTCGAGTGATTCGGCTGAATAGGTTTTCATAAAAACAACCCTAAAGGCCATTAATAAAACAGACAGCACCAATGTTAAAAAATGGTGCTGTCTATCCGGGTCATACTAGCGTCCCTTGAACTGGTTGCTGGCTGGGTCATAACGATACCCAATCTCCTGTAACCGACCGCTGAGCATCTCTTCATTCATACCGTAGTAGGAGAGCAGCTCCTCCAGGGAGTCGCACTCCAGCCTCAGCTTCTCATTGACGATCCCGAGCAAGATATTGGCATCCAGATGCCTGAGTTGACTTGCGTCCATGATGGCCCCTCCTGGCGTTACATGCGTCTATAACCATGGACACTCTCGGCGGTAGCAGCAAGCCGCTCATCCCACAGCGCTCACATTTTTAGCAATAGAGGTTGATCGAAGCGAAAGGACGAACTACTGTATGCACATACAGCTTGTTTTTATATACAGGTGAGATATGACCCAGTTTGCAGCTACCCGTCCCCTCTTCAATGCACTACAGCGCTGGCCCCTTAGCGGACGTTGCCAGCGCCAGGTCTCTCCCACAGAGCAAGCCGATATCGCGGACTTGCTCAAACGCACCCAGTTACATACCGGATGGATCCTGTTGCTGGCGCCACCCGGTGCCCCCAATAGCGCCGACCTGAAGTCGAAAGGCATTGACCCAACCCGCGTCCTGCACCTCCCACGCAGCCGGATAAAAAATTGGCAGGTCATCTTGGAAAAGAGCCTCGGCAACGGCTGCTTCAGCGCCGTATTAGGCTGGTTGCCCGAAGACATCAACCTCGATTTTCAACGCCTGGATCGCTCACGCCAGGCCACAGGCACCCTGATGCAGATCTTTGCTCCCCGCTTTGCTTCTCCGTTTGGGCAAGATATTTTTCAAAATCACTGAGAATTGGGGCGCCACTGGTCGCCCCTTTTTTAGCGCCAACGCCCGGCCAGCGCGCTGCTTCTGTGCAGCAGATCGACAATTTGCTCAGTAAACACCCACCACGAAAACAAAGTGTTAACAGTTCGTTATCTCTTGTGTATTCTCCCACTACTGGTCTGATTTCTTACCTCCTACCAGATCATTAGAATCATGCCGGTATTCAATGGGATATGAAGCTAAAAAACTAAGATCATGCCGCCATCTGAGCTGCACAGGCCCCTCATCGCCTGAAAAGATCAAAACCAAGAGAGACGAACATGACTAATGCCTCCTTCAAGAAGAGCCTGCTGGCCGCCGCCGTCGCCCTGGCCAGCACCCAGGCCCATTCGGCCGCGTTCCAGCTTAACGAGCACTCTGCTTCTGGCCTTGGCCGCGCCTACGCCGGTGAGGCTGCGGTGGCCGATAATGCCTCCGTTCTGTCCCGTAACCCGGCAGCCATGACCATGTTTGACAAAATGGCGGTCTCCGTCTCGGGTACCTATATCCATCCTGATGTGGACGTTGAGGGCAAGATCAACGGTGTGATCCCCGCAAGCGAGAAAGGCATTGCTCCGGACGCCTTTGTGCCGGCGGCCTACTTTATCCAGCCCCTCAAAGAGGATCTGGCCTGGGGTATCGCCATGTTCTCCAACTATGGCCTCTCTACCGAATACCCGGAGGCTTACCATGCCGGCTCTGCCGCAGGCAACACCGAGCTGCTGACTTTCAATATCAACCCCAACCTGGCCTACCGCGTCGCGCCGGGCTTTAGCCTCGGTGCCGGCATCAACCTCGTGTACGCCAAGGCAGAACTCAACCGCTTTGCCGGTGTACTCGCCCCGGTACTCTCTCAGAAAACCGGAATGCCGATCTCTGCCGACACCAACATCAGCCATATGAAGGGTGATGACTGGGGCCATGGCTGGAACGTGGGCGCCCTCTACGAATTCAACCAGGATAACCGCCTGGCCCTGACCTATCGCTCTCAGGTCAATATCAAGTTTAAGGGGGACTATAAGGGTCTCTCGACCATCGCCGCTGGCAAGCCGGGTAAAACCGTCGACGGCGAGCTGAATATGGAGCTGCCGGCTCAGGCCGAGTTTGCCGGCTACCATCGCCTCAACCCCCAGTTCGCAGTGCACTACTCCGTCAACTGGACCGACTGGAACGCCTTCCAGGAGCTGAAGGCCACCAGCGACAGTTGCGTCAGCAGTGACGGTGTCGGCGTATGCCTCAACAAGCCTGAGAAGTTTAAAGACTCCATGCGCTACGCCATCGGTGGCACCTGGTATCTCAACCCGAGCTGGGAAGCCCGCGTCGGCTTTGCCTACGACAACAGCCCGATCGAACCCGAATACCGCAGCCTGAGTATCCCCGACTCCGATCGTCTCTGGTACAGCGCCGGTGCCACCTACCATATCGATCAGGATATGAGTGTCGACTTCGGCATGGCGTATCTGGATGGTAAGGAAGTGGACGTCAACGAAGGGCTCGTCTCTCATGAAGATCAGTCCCTGCGCTGGAAAGGCACCTCCCACGGCAACGCCTTTATTGCGTCGGCCCAATTCAACATGAAATTCTAATTTCATGACTTTATCGAGGCGCCCTTAGGGGCGCCTTTTTTATGCACGAGATCCCGATTTCGGCGTACACATGTAGCGCACAAGTGTTCTCTTTTTCTTTTTTATCAAACTGTTAAGCATGCACTGAGCAGCAGTTGCTACTGTTTTGTGAGCCTCCTCACCGTTTTTGTTGCGATACTTGTCAGACCAGATAAAATCCCGCCGCAATAAAAACCACAATAGAAATGTCAGGGAGAGCTATGCGCACTTATATCAAACCGTCGATGATTGCCCTTGCCTTGGTGGCGAGCCAAGCCAACGCAGCCGGCTACCAGTTGGCCGAGCAGTCTGCCACCGGTCTCGGCCGCGCCTACGCCGGTGAAGCCGCCATCGCGGACAATGCCAGCGTCTTGGCGCGTAACGCCGGCGCCATCACCCGCCTCAACGCCCCCACAGTGTCAGGCGGCGTCATTTACCTGCGCCCCGATGTCAACATCAGCGGCCAAGTGCAGGACATTACCGGTACCAAGGGTGCAAACGCAGACGACATCGCCGATGCAGCCTGGATCCCGAACCTCTATTTCGTCACCCCGATCAACGAGCGCCTGAGCCTGGGTCTCTCCGCCGCCTCTCAGTACGGGCTCGGGATCGAGATGCCCCAAGGCTATGATGCCGGCCATTTTGGTAACATCTCCGACATCAGAACCGTGGACCTTGGTATGGCGCTGGCTTATCGCCTGAGCGATATGCTCTCTGTCGGCGCCGGACTCTCTCTCGTTCAGGGAGAGGGGGAAGTGGGTGGAACCTATCCCACCACACTGACCAACGGCCAGAGCGTGATTGCCAAACACGTCAAGGGCGATGGCAGCGAGCTGGGTTGGAATGCCGGTATCTTGCTGACGCCAACCGAACAGACCCGCATTGGTCTCTCCTATCGCAATGGGGTCAATCTGAAGCTCAAGGGTGACGCCACCGTCAGCAAACCGGTCGCACCGGGGAAATTTGTCACCATTAACGACGAAGGCAGCCTGGTCCTGCCGCTGCCGGCGACCTCCGAGCTGGCCTTCTACCACGCATTGAATGAGAGCCTGGCCCTGCACGGTAGCCTCAGCTGGACCGACTGGAGCAAGTTTGAATCTCTGACTGCCAATCTCGACCGCCTGGGCACCCTGCCCATCAAGGAGGAGCATTGGGAAGACAGCTGGCGCTACTCGCTCGGGATGACCTATCAACTGGCGCCCAAGTGGCAACTGCGGTCGGGACTGGCCTACGATCAGAGCCCGGTGCCGGCCGATCGCCGCACCATCTCCATCCCCGATGCCGATCGCATCTGGTATAGCGCCGGCCTCGGTTATCGCTACAGTGACGCCCTCACGGTGGATCTGGGTCTGACCTTTATCGACGGCAAACGCGTCAGCGTGCATGAGAGCCTGAGCCAGCCGGTGGTGATCAATGGTCAACCGATGACCTATCGCTCCGATTTCAACGGCTACTCCGAGGGTGATGCCTGGTTGGCCGGGGTACAGGCCAGCTATCGGTTCTAACCACTCCTCATACCAGCGCCCGGTCGGGCGCTGGTACACTCCCCTGCTACGCCATACAATCTGTGTGACTCTTAGTGCGGAGGCACCATGTACTCCTATGTCGCCAGGCAGCCAATCCTCGATGCGCAGCAGCGCACCCATGCCTACGAACTGCTGTTTCGAGACAGCCTCAGCAATGTCTTTCCCGATATTTCGTCCAGCACGGCCACGACCCAGCTGGTCGTCGAGCAGTTTCTGCATCAGAACATTGACCAGCTATTGGCTGGCAAGGTGGGACTGATCAACTTTACCCATGAGCTTCTGCTATCCGGACTGGCCGAATGTCTACCGCAGGACAAGGTGATCATTGAGATCCTGGAAGATACGGCCCCTGATGAGGCCTTGTTGCAGAAGGTGATCGAACTCAAGGGACTCGGCTACCATCTTGCCCTTGATGACTTCACCCTGGATCCGGGCTGGGAGCCATTCCTGCCCTATATCGAACTCATCAAGTTTGATCTGCGCTCCACCTCCATGCTGCAGATCCGCCGCTTCATCCACCAACACCGCCACCTTGCACTCACCTACCTGGCCGAGAAGGTCGAAACCCAGGAAGAGTTCGAACGGGCCAAGGCGGCAGGCATCTCCCTGTTTCAGGGTTACTTCTTCAGCCGCCCCGAACTGGTCAAACGTGCCAGCCTCAAGCCCTCACAGCTGGTGGTCATGCAGCTGTTGCACGCGGTCAACCAGCCAGAAATCGACCTCAACCGGGTCGAGCGACTGCTCAGTCAGGACATATCTCTCTCGCTCAAACTGCTGCGTTATGTGAATTACCTCAAGCGAGGTGCCGGTGCCATCTCCTCATTCAGGCAGGCGGCCATCTACCTGGGGAACGCCCAACTGCGCCGTTTCGTAGCGCTGGTGGCGGCCGGTAATGCGGGGGTGGGTAAGAGTGACGAGCTCTATCAGATGTCCCTTATCCGGGCTCGTTTCTGTGAACTGTTGGCCGAGAGCCAAGGCCAGACGGGCACCTCGGAAGCCTTCATGGCGGGGCTATTTTCGTTGCTCGATGTGTTGATGGAGCAGCCCATGGTCAGCCTGCTGGAGTCAATCCCGCTCGCTCCAGCGATCAAAGCCGCCTTGCTGGAGCGTCAGGGGCCGCTTGGCATCTATCTGCAGACCGCCGAGGCGTGTGAGCAGGCCGATTGGCCTGCTCAGGCTCGCTATGCCACCACCCTGCGGATGAGCGATGAAACTCTCTCCCAGAACTATCTCACCTCGACCATCTGGGTCAGTCAGTTGATGGCCCCCGACTAGAGCAGCTCAACCGCCAGCGCCGTCGCCTCACCGCCACCGATACAGAGTGATGCCACACCGCGGCGAGCACCCCGGCGATGCAGGGCATGGATCAGGGTCACTAGGATCCGCGCCCCGCTCGCTCCCAGGGGATGACCTAGTGCACAGGCTCCCCCATGCACGTTGACCCTGTCATGGGTGAGATCCATCGCCTTCATGGCCAGCATGGGCACCATGGCAAAGGCCTCGTTGATTTCAAACAGATCCACGTCGTGACTGCGCCATCCCAGTTGTTCGAGCAGTCTGGCCATGGCACCGATGGGTGCTGTCGTGAACGCAGCCGGCGCGGCAGCATGGGTGCAGTAACCACAAATCTTCGCCAGCACAGGCAGACCCCGGCGCTTTGCCTCATCCCGGCTCATCAGAAGCAGCCCCGCCGCACCGTCGGAAATCGAGCTGGCATTGGCCGCCGTGATGGTCCCACCGGCCCCGAATGCGGGCTTGAGATGGGGGATCTTCTCCGGCTTGGCCTTGCCGGGTTGTTCGTCCACCTCGAGCAGGGTCACGCCCTTGTCGTCGGTGACCCTGACCCACTCAGAGGCAAACGCCCCCTCTTCGATGGCCTGACGAGCCCGCGTCAGTGAGGCGATGGCATACTCGTCCATCTCGGCACGCCCCATGTTCTGCTCATCGGCCACTCGCTGGGCATAGTGTCCCATCAGGTGCCCCTCATAGGCATCCTGCAGTCCGTCGAGAAAGAGATGATCGAGCAGGCTCTGATGACCCATGCGAAGACCGGAGCGCGCCTTGTCGATGAGATAAGGGGCACGGCTCATGCTTTCCATGCCACCGGCAAGGGCAATCCGGCTCTCGCCGAGACGGATCTGATCGGCTGCCACCATGACGCTTTTCATCCCCGAGCCACACACCTTGTTGATGGTGGTACAAGGCACGCTCTCGGCTAGCCCGCCCAACAGGGCCATCTGACGGGCAGGAGCCTGACCCAGTCCCGCCGAGAGCACATTGCCGGCATAGAGCTCATCGACGGCATCGGCGCGCAAGCCACACTGCTCGAGCAGCGCCCGCACCACGGCAGCCCCCAACTCGGGAGCACTGAGGGCCGACAAGGCCCCCATAAAGCTGCCCATCGGTGTACGACGGGCCGCAACGATCACCACTTCCATGTTTGCACCTCCATGTTTACATTCTCACAACATTACCATTAATCCCTTGCCAGACAAGCGGTTGCGCCAGCATGTCAGTTTCGGTAAGGTGCCATGCAAAATTGACACACCGCGAACATCATGGGAAAGAAGGAAGAGAGCTACACCATCAGCGAGCTGGCACGGGAGTTTGATATCACCACCCGCAGCATTCGCTTCTACGAAGATCAGGGGTTATTGCAGCCAACCCGGCGCGGCCAGAGCCGCATCTACAGCCGTCAGGACAGGGTTAGACTCAAGCTGACCTTGCGCGGCAAGCGTTTGGGCTTCAGCCTGGCCGAGATACGTGCCCTGCTCGATCTCTACGAGACCGACAAGAGCAGCCGCACCCAGCTCACGACCATGCTCACCATGATAGAGAGCCATCGCGTTGGCCTGCGTCAACAGATGGAGGATATCCGGCAGGTATTGCAAGATCTGGAGGCGGCCGAGCAGCGCTGCAAGAGCGCGCTGACGGCACTCGGTGAAGAGCCGGAGCCGAAATAGAAGAAGGGGCCATCAGGCCCCTTCTCTGTTATGCCGCCTTGTTCCAGCGATTGGGATCAAACTCCGGACTGTACTTGTCGACGATCACGGCGCAGGCTGCGTCACCCGTGATGTTGAGTGCGGTGCGCACCATGTCGAAGATACGGTCGAGAGCAAACAGCAGGGGCAGACCCTCGATGGGGATCCCCGCAGCCAGCAGCACGGCCACCACCAGGAAGGTCGGGCCCGGCACGCCAGCCTGACCGATCGCCCCCAGAGTGGAGGTAATGATGATGGCCGCCCAGGCCCCCATGCTCAGATCGATTTGGAACACCTGAGCGAAGAAGATGGCGACCAGACCGTAGTAAATGGCGTTACCGCTCATGTTGATGGTGGCGCCAAGGGGCAGCACGAATGCGGCGGTAGCATTGGTCACCTTCAACTCCTTCTCGACCACTTCCATGGTGACCGGCAGGGTCGCCATTGAGGAGGCGGTGGAGAAGGCCACGACCTGGGCCTTCTTCATGGCGCTGATGTAGCGCATGACAGGGGTATCCGAGAGCAGGGCCACCAGCGCCGGATAGACCACGAAGCCATAGACAAGGATGGCCGCCACGTAGACCACAAACAGCTTCATGACGATGGTCAGCACGTCAAAGCCATAGGTACCGATGGCATCGGCCATCAGGCCAAAGACCCCGAGTGGAGCTATCAGCATCACCTTGTTGATCATCCAGACGAAGGCATCGACCAGGGTGTTCATCCCGTCGATGAGCGGCTTGGACTTCTCACGCGGCTGCTTGGCGATGGCAATCCCGAGGAAGAGGCAGAAGACCAGGATCTGCAGAATGTTGGCCTGGGTCAGCGACTCAAAGACGTTGGTCGGGATCATGCCCAGCAGGGTACTGACCGCATCGGGCAGCACGCCTTTATCGGCATACTCGGCCGAGAACATGCCCTCGACGCTGGAGAGATCGACGCCCACCCCCGGCTGGAACAGCTGCCCCATCACCAGCGCCAGCAGCACGGCCAAGGCCGAGGTGATGAGGAAGAAGGCCAGGGTAGTGGCTCCGATCTTGCCTGCCGCCGGGCTGGCACCCAAGTTCGCCGCTCCCGAGATGATGGCGACCGCCACCAAGGGGATCACCAGCATCTTGATGAGCTGAATGAAGAGGTTACCCAGGGGGGCAAAGAGTGTCGCCTGCTCCCCCATCGCCGCCCCCACGGCGGCCCCCAGCACCATGGCGACCATTACCTGGAAGCCGATATTCTTAACAAGCCCTTTTGATAACACAGGATGTTCCTTGCTACTTGTTATTAACATTAATAGATGTATTGACTGACAAGGGCGTTGAACTCCTGTCCAACGCCCCGCAGCGGTGCTTTATCGCACATTTAAATGCTAAATAAAATGGAGGGTTTCGAATAAACGCGCTATTGATTTTACGAACAGTTTAAACAGATTCGTTCGCATCGTTATCGCGTCTTTCGACCGCCATCAGGCCTCACCCACCACCTCGGTGGATGACTCGAGCAGCGACTTGTCTTCGGCCATGCAGGTGGCTGCGGTGAAGAGCACATCGGTGGAGCTGTTCAAGGCAGTCTCTGCGGAGTCTTGCAGCACACCGATGATGAAGCCGACCGCCACTACCTGCATGGCGATGTCGTTGCCAATCCCAAACAGGCTACAGGCCAGCGGGATCAGCAGCAGAGATCCACCCGCAACCCCTGAGGCACCACAGGCGCTCACGGTCGCGACCACAGAGAGCAGCAGGGCTGTGGCAATATCCACCTCGATCCCCAGCGTGTGCACGGCGGCCAGGCTGAGCACTGTGATGGTGATAGCAGCGCCGGCCATGTTGATGGTGGCACCCAGGGGGATGGAGACCGCATAGGTATCCTCCGGCAGGCGCAGCTTCTCACACAGGGTCATGTTGACCGGAATGTTCGCCGCTGAGCTGCGGGTAAAGAAGGCGGTCAGGCCGCTCTCGCGCAGGCAGGTGAATACCAGCGGATAGGGGTTGCGACGGATCTTCAAGAAGACGATGAGCGGGTTCACCACCAAGGCGATGAACAGCATGCTGCCGAGCAGCACCGCCAGCAACTGGGCATAACCGAACAGGGCATCGAAACCGGTCTCAGCCAGGGTGGAAGAGACCAGCCCCAGGATCCCCAGCGGGGCACAGCGAATCACGGCCTTCACAATCCAGGTCGTGGCGTGGGAGAGATCGATGATCACCGCCTTGGTGCTCTCACTGGCGTGACGCAGGGCGATACCCAGGGCGATGGCCCAGGCCAGGATCCCGATGTAGTTCGCCTCAAGCAGCGCCTTCACCGGGTTGGTCACCACGTTGAAGAGCAGGGTCTGCAGCACCTCGGTGATCCCGCCCGGGGGGGAGAGCTCGGCACTGTTGGCCACCAGATGGAGGTTGGAGGGGAAGAGGAAGCTTGCGATCACCGCCACCAGCGCGGCGGAGAAGGTACCCAGAATATAGAGCACCAGAATGGGTTTCATGTTGCTCTTCTGGCCCTGCTTGTGGCCAATGATGGCCGACATGACCAGCACGAAGACCAGCACGGGCGCTACCGCCTTGAGACCCCCGACGAAGAGGGAACCCAGCAGACCGACAGACTTGGCCAGTTCAGGGGCGAAGGAGGCGAGCAAGATACCTAAGACCAGACCGACCAGGATCTGGCTAATGAGGCTGGTGCTGTTGATAAGCCTCAGCAGGGGGTGTTGTTGTTTTGTCATCGTCATCGAATCCATGAGCACAGACAGGCGATGTCCTTGCCGCGACCCAGGCATTGCGCTGCAAGTGGACAGAGGGGGCGCTCCCGCCCCCCTACGCACCGTCTGAGCGATATTATTGTGTCACTTCAGCCTGAGCCAAAGCACTATCCCACCAACTTGGTGGGATTTCCACAAGAAAAAAGCAGGTTCGACTAATGGAGATTAAAAAACCAGATTGTTATCTCAAAATAACAACAGCAACCAGATTGCAACAATCCTATCTCGAGCCCCGGAAACGAACCAGGGCCCCGATGGGGCCCTGGTGCTTAGGCGGCTTCCACATGCAATCGGTCAATCATCTCGTTGACCTCCTGCACCGTGAGTCGGTGGGGTTCATCGGGCCGGGGCGGCATGAGCAGATGCCCCCCCTCGAAGTCAAAACGCCCTCGTCCGTGAACATAAATCCGCCCCTTGAAAAAGGTTTTGACATGCTTGGCAATCATCAAAGGCAGATACTTCTTAAACACGCGCATGCGATATCACCCTCGTTAGTTCTACTCAGTTGACCACAGCGTCTGCGATAAAGTTCTGATTGTTTGGTTTTAAATTCTAATTATTTTAATCATGCCAAATTTGCAACCGAATGTTACGAATTTGTTTCCTTGATTGTATGCGGCCCTTCGAGCCAACGCAACACCCCTCGTCCCTCATCAAACTCGATGCACGCCAGCCCAGAGGTGGCAAACAGGGGGGCCTCGTGGCCGGGGCAGAGGGCATGGACCAGATAGCCGACCAGCGGAAGGTGGCTCACCACCAGCAGGCTCTCGACCTCACCGGACAAGGCCTCCAGATAACTGGCGACCCGCACCGCATCCCCATAGGGCGTGATCTCGTCACTCTCTTCGACAACCGAGACCTCGGGGAGTTCGCTGCATATGGCGAGCCACGTCTCCCTCGCTCTCAGATAGGGGCTGTGGATCACGCGATCCAGACGGGAAAGTTGGGGAGCCAACCAGCGAGCCATCTGCACAGACTCCTGGATCCCCTGCTCGGTGAGAGGACGGGTTTCATCACTCTTGGCGTTCATGCCGGCCTGGCCGTGACGCATGATGTAGATTTTCATTACTACCTCGCCCATCGGGCCTATGGAATGCGCGGGGGATCTTACCCTGCCTCATTGAGTGAAACAATTGCACCAAGTCGCAGAAAAGGGTTTGCCTCACCTTGGGCAGAGGTCAATAATTGTCTTTAGTTCCCAAACACTTGCGTATCGGATCCCACTATGACGCCCCTTGTCAGCCCCAATGACGACCGACTCTACCGCTACCTTGTGCTCGACAACGGCCTGAGGGTGCTGCTCATCGAAGATCCGGACGCCGACAAGTCGGCGGCGTCGATGGCCGTCAATTGCGGTCACTTCGATGATCCCGCCGATCGGGAAGGAATGGCCCACTTTCTCGAGCATATGCTGTTTCTCGGCACCCGGGATTTTCCCAAGGCGGGGGAGTACCAGCAATTTATCAGCCGCCACGGGGGCAGCAACAACGCCTGGACCGGGACCGAATACACCAATTATTACTTCGACATCGACGATGATTACCTGGCGCCGGCGCTTGAGCGCTTCGCCCAGTTCTTCATCTCCCCCACCTTCACCCCCGAACTGGTGGACAAGGAGCGCAACGCCATCGACTCCGAGTATCGCCTCAAGTTGCAAGACGACGTGCGCCGCAGCTATCAGGTACACAAGGAGACGGCTAACCCCGCACACCCCTTTGCCAAGTTCTCGGTGGGTAATCTGGAGACCCTGGCCGATCGACCGGGGCGAGCCCTGCGTGGCGAACTGCTCGATTTTTACGAGCGCCACTACAGCAGCGACCGCATGGCGCTGGTGCTGCTCGCCCCCCGCCCCCTCGATGAGTTGCAGGCCTTTGCCGTTGACCTCTTTACACCCGTCTTGAATCGCAATCTGGGCGCCCCGGCGATCGCCGAGCCCCTCTATCGCCCCGACGATCTGGCCATCCGCATCGAGATAGCCCCGGTCAAGGAGAGCCGCCGCCTCTCGGTGGTCTTCCCCCTGCCGAACCTGGATCACCTCTATCGTCAAAAGCCCCTCACCTTCCTGAGTCACCTCATCGGCGACGAAAGCAAGGGGAGCCTGCTGGCCCTGCTCAAGCGGTTAGGCTGGTGCAATCAGCTCTCGGCGGGTAGCGGAGTGAGCGGCAGCAACTTCAAGGACTTCTGCGTCACCTTTGCCCTCACCCCCCAGGGGCTCGAGCGGGTGGACGAGATAGTCGAGCTGCTGTTTGGCTATCTGGCGCTGGTGCGCCGCCACGGTCTCGAGCCGTGGCGCTACGAGGAGAAGCGCTGGGTGCTCGAATCGGCCTTCCGCTTTCAAGAGCGTGGACGCCCCATCGACACCGTATCGGGGCTGGTGCTGAACCTCTTCGTCTATGCCCCCGAGGATCTGCTCTACGGGGACTACATGATGACGGGATGCGATCCGGCGCAGCTCGCCGACCTGATGGATGCCTTTACCCCGGATAACATGAGGCTGGTCGTCACGGCCCCCGAGGCGCGGGTCGACCGCCACGCCCCCTGGTATCACACCCCTTATGGCGTGACTGCCCTGCCTGCGGACCAATGCCAGATCTGGCGCGAGGCCCTGCCCCACCCCGAGCTGGCCCTGCCCGAGCACAACCCCTTTATCTGTCAGCGCCTGAGTGCCCGGCTCCCGGCCCTCTCCACCGATATTCCGGTCCCCCTCATCGATCGCCCCGGGTTTCGCCTCTGGCACCTGCACGATGGCCACTACCGGGTGCCCAAGGGTAACCTCTATGTGGCCTTCGATAGCGAGCATGCGGTCAAAAGCCCGCGCCATATCGCCATGGCGCGTCTGGCGGTGGAGCTGCTGAGCGATCACCTAGGCGCCCTCACCTACCAGGCAGAGCTGGCCGGCCTCTCATACCAGCTCTACGCCCACCAGGGGGGCTTCTCCATCGCCATCCAGGGGTTCTCGGAGCATCAGCTCGCCCTGCTCGACATGATTCTCTCCAACCGCACCCTGGGTTACCCGGATCCCGAGCGTTTCAAGGAGATCAAGGAGGCGCTCATCCGCAACTGGGAGAATCAGGCCCACAGTCGCCCAATAAGCCAGCTCTTTAACCAGCTCACCTCCTTGCTGCAGCCCAACAATCCCCCCTTCGAGCAGCTGTTGCCCCACCTCAGGGCCACCGAGCTTGGGGACATGCCCGAGTTTGTCGCCAGCCTGTTTCAGGAGATCCACGTGGAGTGCCTGGCCCATGGGGACTGGCTCGAGGATGAGACGATGGCCCTGGCCGCCCTGCTCGAGCGTCACCTCGCCCCCTACAGCCAGCCGAGCCGCGAGACCCGCCGCCGCCTGATCGACATCGGCGGGCGTGGCACCCTCATTCGCGAGCACGGCTGCGAACACGCCGACTCGGCCTTGCTGGTCTACTACCAGTCGCGCACCACCCGCCCCAGGGATATCGCCTGCTTCACCCTGGCCAACCACATCATGTCGTCCACCTTCTTTCACGAGTTGCGCACCCGTCAGCAGCTCGGCTATGTGGTGGGTAGCGGCAACCTGCCCTTGAATCGCCACCCGGGCCTCATCTTCTATATTCAATCGCCGGTGGCCGGACCCCAGATCCTGCTCGATGCCATCGAGGAGTTTATCGATCTCTTCCCGCTCGCCATGCTCGAGCTGACCGAGGCCCAGTGGCAGGCGAGCAAGGTGGGATTGCAGGCGCAGCTCTCCGAGCGCGACGCCAACCTGCGTACCCGAGGACAGAGGCTGTGGGTCAGCATCGGCAACAAGGATTGGGGATTCGATCAACGCGAGCGGGTACATGATGAAGTCGGGCAGCTCACCCGTGCCGATCTCATCCGCTTTATCACCCGGCTGCGCTCACGCACTTCGGATCGCGTGATCCTCTGCAGTTACGGCCAGGGGCATCAGCACGACGAGCGCATCGAGGGGCGTCTCATCGACGATACTCGTGCGTTTCGCTTGAACGCCCGCAAGTTCTATAACCTCTGAGTGTATGGACACGCCGCCTGCGCGGCGTTTTCTGGACGAGCACCCAAGAAAAAGCCGACCCTTTGGGTCGGCTGGAAATACCACATTAAATACGGCTTGGCCGCAAAGTGAACATGAGCGTGAAAATCAGACACCGATTGTGTCGGGCAGCCTGGCTGCCACGATGCCAACAGTGATTGAGAAACAGGCTCATCATAGGGAGTTGGGGCGGCAGCGGCGTTGATCTATATCAAAGGTGGTAGCGTCTTGTTGGCACGCCGCACCAGGCGATAACAGACCTCATCGAAATAGGAGAGCTGACCGCTCGCTACCCTGGGGTGATCCCCCTCGCGCTGACGCCCCAGCACGGTGACCGCGAAGTGAGGCTCAAACAGGCGACGCACCTCGAGCTCGCTCACCGAGAAGGGGGGCTCTCGCTGAGGATCGGGCTGATATTCCACCGTCACCAGAAGGATCTCTCCCCCCTCGACCACCATGCGGGCCAGCTGCTGGGCGTATTGCAGGCGCAGCGGGGCTGGCAAGGCAATCAGCGACGCCCTGTCATAGACCAGCCGATAGCGCTGCTCCAACTGCCAGGCGGCGAAGAAGTCCCCCTGATAGAGGTGCAGATCCCCGTGGGAGAAACGGCGATAAGGCCCCTCTTCGGCGCACGCAGGGGTCCACCCCTGCTCGCTGAAAAACTGCTCGACGGCGAGCGGCGAAAGCTCGAAACCGTGGACCTCATGGCCCTGCTCGCACAGCCACACCATGTCGCGGGACTTGCCGCACAGGGGCACCAGCACAGGCTGATCCATGCGCTGGGCCGCCCACCAGGTCTTAAGCCAACCGTTAAAATCGCTCTGATGGAACCCGATCCGGTTCTCTTCCCAACGCTGATGCCAGAACGCAGCTTCCATCGTCTCTCTCCATCGCAGTGAAACGCCAGCGAAATGGCGCCAAAGGTGTGTAACGAATACCACTATGCCCAAGGGGCTTGGGATCATGCAAGGGGCAATCGGCTCCCCACCGGGCGGGCCAGGGTGGCTAGCCTGGCCGCCAGCTCGGCAAACACAGGGCGATCGCCCCCTGACTCGGACAGACACGCCAAGGCCAGCTGCGAAAGCGCGCTCGCCGTGGCGTCCTGCCCGGTGCTTCGGGCCAGCAGCTCCTCGATGAGACAACCGAAGGCACGCACCTCGATACGCTCGAGCGCCAGCCCCAGAGCCGATCCCGGCTCATAGCAGGAGGCCGCGCCGAAGTCGCCGAGCAGGGCACGGCCCGCCCCGTTGTGCAGGATGTTATGGCCATAGAGATCCCCGTGCAGGATTCCACGAGCGTGCAGGTGCGCTCCCACCGAGGCGATGGCCCACAGAAGCTGGCATACGGCCGGTAGGCTCAGGCAAAACGCCTCGGCGTAGACATCCCGGGTGCAGGAGTCCAGGCTCGGCGGCCCCGCCAAGGCGGCAAATGCAGGCTCGATGAGATCCATCACCAGGGCCGGCACCCCTTGCGGGTGATCCACCACCTCACCGAGCAAAGGGATCAAGGCGCGGTGCCGGCCCGCCGCCAACGCGGCCCCCATCTCGCTCCGGGGCAGACCGTCGCTGGTCATGGCGCCCTTGAAGAGCTTGACCGCCACGGGGCGCTCACCCGGGAGCCTCGCCGAGAAAATCCGGCCCGAGGCCCCCTCCCCCAACAGCTCCCCGAGGTGCAAGGCATCCCAGGGGATCGCCGGACTCTCCCCTCGCGCCGGCTCGACGCAGCAGGGGTTGCCGGCAAAGGCGAGCCAGCTCAGGCGCGGCAGGGCCAGCAGCGACGACGGAAGCTCGCCCAGGCGATTGGCCGACAGCCGCACCAGCTCGAGGCGCCGGCAGCGGGCCAGGTCCGGCAGTGTGGTGAGCCGGTTGCCCGCCAGCATCAGTTTTTGCAGACCATGGCACAACCCCAGCGCATCGGGCAGGCTCTCAATCTCGTTGTCGGTCAGGATCAACCAGCGCAAGGCGGCCGGCAGTGACGCCTCGCTGACCCGGGCGATCCGGTTGGCCTTAAAGCCCACCATGGTGAGCGACGGGCAACGCCCCAACACCTCGGGCAGCTCGGTGAAGCGGTTCTCCGAGCAGAAGAGGATGCGAAGCCGGGCGCACTCGGCCAACTCATCGGGCAAGGTGCTGAGCTGATTGCCGGTGAGATCGAGCACCTCAAGCGTCTCCTTGAGGCTCAGGATCTCGGGCGGGAAGGTCGTCAGGTTTTCACTGAGTTTCAGATGGCGAGCGCCGCCGAGTTCGCCTGCGCGTAGCTGTTCCAGGGTGTGCATGAGAGGGTCTCTATCGGGCGGCCGGCTATCGGCCATCGACACCACCGGACAACCACCCGGCAGACATAAAGGAGCCGCATTATAGAGGCTGGCGACCAAAGATCGCCTCTTTTGTTGCAGCCGCCGCGCCTTCGCAGAGCACTGATGCAAGAGCGCAAGATCCGGGTCGTCGCTGCCGCAGTGCATCGGCATAGTGAATCCGAAACCACCCGGCATCGAGCGCGGCTGATGGCCAGCGGCGCCGCCATAACAAGGAGTCCACCATGCCCATACTGTCTAACAAGGTCGCCATCATCACGGGTGCCAGCTCTGGCATCGGCCGTGCCAGCGCCAGGCTCTTTGCCCGGGAAGGCGCCCAGGTCGTCGTCGGAGGACGGCGCCAGGCGGAGCTTGACGACCTGGTCGAGGAGATTAGTCTCTCAGGGGGTCAGGCAGTGAGTCTGGCGGGCGATGTCAGAAGTGAGGCCTATGCCAGGGCCCTGGTCGCGCTTGCGGTTGATCGCTTTGGGGGGCTGGACATCGCCTTTAATAATGCCGGCACCACGGGGGCCGTGGGCGGTGTGGAGACACTCGAGATGGCGCAGTGGCAGGAGACGCTCGAGACCAATTTGACCAGCGCCTTTGTGGGGGCCAAGCACCAGATCCCCGCCATGCAGGCCAGAGGGGGCGGCTCGCTCATCTTTACCTCGACCTTCGTGGGCCATACCCTGGGATTGCCCGGTATGGCTGCCTATGGGGCGAGCAAGGCGGGTCTTATCGGCCTGACCCAGGTCCTCGCCGCCGAGTTCGGGGCGCAGGGGATCCGGGTCAACGCCTTGCTGCCGGGCGGAACGGACACCCCCATGGGGCGAGCCTTTACCAATACCCCGGAGAGCCTGGCCTTTGTGCAGAATCTGCATGCCCTCAAGCGCCTGGCCCAGCCAGAGGAGATAGCCCAGTCGGCCCTCTATCTGGCCTCCGATGCCGCCAGCTTTACCACGGGCATTGCCCTGCTGGCCGACGGTGGCGTATCGATTTGTCGCCACTGAATCTGCCAGCCGTCACAGTGAGAGCGCTTCATGTCAGACTACGCACGCATCGCCGCGGCGATCGCCTTTATCACCAGCCAGGTTGAGCGCCAGCCCAGCCTGGACGAGATAGCAGCGCACGTTCACCTAAGCCCCTTTCACTTCCAGCGGCTCTTTAGCCGCTGGGCCGGGGTGACGCCCAAGCGCTATTTGCAGGTGCTGACTCTGGAGCGGGCCAAGGTGCTGTTGCAAGAATCCAGGCCCTTGCTGGATGTGGCCGATACCCTGGGCCTGAGCAGCGGCTCGCGGCTTTACGATCACTTTGTACAACTGGAGGCGGTGACGCCGGGCGAGTACAAGCAGCGCGGGGCCGGGCTGACCATCGCCCACGCCGTGCACGACACCCCCTTTGGCCGCGCCTTTATTGCGCTCACGCCCAGAGGGGTCTGCAGCTTTTCGTTTCAAGATGGGGCCGAGCCGGATGAGGCGCTGATCGCGCTTGGGCGCACCTGGCCCTTGGCCCAGCTAGAGGAAGATCTGCCGCGCACCCAGGCGGTGATCGACGCTATGTTTGACGGCGCCAAGACCCCGGACCGCCCCATCTCCCTGCATGTGAGTGGCACCAACTTTCAGATCAGCGTATGGAAGGCGCTGCTGCAGATCCCGCCGGCCAGGGTCGTGAGCTACGCCCAAGTGGCAAGCGCCGTCGGCAACCCCAAGGCCGCCAGAGCCGTCGGTCTGGCGGTCGGCGCCAACCCCGTCGCCTTGATGATCCCCTGCCATCGCGTTATCCAGCAAAACGGCAGGCTCGGCGGCTATCACTGGGGAGAGACCCGCAAGCAGGCGATCCATGCCTGGGAGGCTGCACGCTATGAGTAAGGCCCTGTCTCTGCACCGGCACAGAGGCAGGACCATATCCGCAGGCCTTCTGCCAGATTCTTCACCACCAAGGGGGCTAAGAGGCAGGGGCGGCTCTCACGGGGCTAGGTTGTCATCGTATACACCGCGCCTCATCGCCCTATTTATTGGTCATCGGCAAGCGCAACCGCGAAACACGACGCTCAAGTCCTTTAAATCTGTCAACGTTTACTGCCTCGAGCTGACGTTGAGCAATCAGAGGCGTGCTTGTGGCGCTGGCCGGGAATCGATAGGCTGCTGATTGCGAAGCAATGGCCATCACTTGCCTGTCAACGTCGATGAGGAGCGCCATGAACACAGAGCACGCCGAGCGGCTCGACGCCGTTTTCGCGCGACTGGTCCGCCGCCCAGCCCTGCATCAGGCGATCTGCCGGATCGAGAGCCTGGATGGCCACTTCATCTGGCAAGGGAGCAAGGGCGATGTCACATTCGATTCTCCCTTTCTGATAGCCAGCATCACCAAGCTCTTCACCTCGGCCTGCCTGTTTCATTGCGCTGACCAACAGCGTCTCTCCCTCGATGACCCCCTCTTACGCTATGTAGAGCCTGAGCTGATAACGGGGCTGTGCGTACATAGAGGTCATGATGACAGTCTTCGGCTCACCCTCGCGGATCTTCTGGCACAGAACAGCGGGATGGAGGATGTCTATGAGAAAGGGGGCTTCAAGCGCCGCATGCTAGAGGGGGATTTTTCCTATACCTTGCGGGACCTGTGCGATGAAACCAGACGATATGCGGCGCCACTCCCCGCTCGTCATCCCCACAAGGCCTATTACTCGGATATTAACTTCGAGCTACTCGGGGCTGTGCTAGAAAAGTTGACGGGTGAGCCCTTGGCGCAGATCTATCGACGCATCATTGTTGACCCGTTGCGCTTGCGCGATACGCGGCTGGCCACCGGCCAGGGGCCTGTTCCCATCGTCTATGCCGGGGACAAGGCGCTGCACACTCCCCACTTTCTGGCCAGTGGCAAGGCCAGCGGCGGCATCATCTCGACCGCCAGAGAGCTGATGGTCTTTATACGGGCGTTTTTTGGCGGTCGCCTCTTTTCCCTCACTAACCTGGGCGCTGAAGAACGGGCGAGGTCGTTACAGTTCAGCATGTTTCCGCTGCGCTATAACCTGGGGTTTATGGAATTTAGCCTGCCGCGCTGGTTGAGCCTGCTCGCACCGCTGCCCAGAACCATGGGTCACAGTGGATCGACGGGCTCGTTTGCCTTCTATTCGCCGCACAAGGGGTACTTTATTGTCGGCAACCTCAACCAGATGCTGCTCCCCCAGTTACCGTTTCAACTGATGGCACGCTTACTCTCCCCCCTTCCCACGCGTACCGCCATGTAAGATCAGGTGCCGTCTCAGGCGCGGGCAGTCACCGTATCGCCCCTGTGACTGGCGCTCCCGGGGCCACCGGGGCCCCGGAGGCCAAACGCAGTGGCGCAAGCCCTTTCCCCTAGTTTGCTGCACTCGGCAGACGCAGCTCTCCTTTGAGGATCACATGGGCCTGACCCAGTATGGCAAGCCGCCCGTTGGGCTTTCGCTCCAGACGCAGCTCGCCGCTGCGGTGGGAGGCCTGACGGGCCATCAGCCGGGTGCGCCCGAGTCGCTCGCCCCAATAGGGGGCCAGGATGCAGTGGGCCGAGCCGGTGACCGGGTCTTCCTCGCACCCGACCCAGGGGGAGAAATAGCGCGAGATAAAATCGAAGGCCGGGTCAGCGGATGGCGCGCTCACCACCACACCGCGCCCGGGCAGACGGCGCAGCGCAACGTGATCGGGCGCCAGCGCCTCGACCAAGGCAGGCTCATCGACCACCACCATCACCTTGGGACCGTTCATGGCGTAGCATTGCACTCGACTGCGTTCAATGCAGAGGGCCGCCAACAGCGCCGAGTCAGGCTCGCACGGCGTCGCGGGCTGCTCGGGAAAATCAAGGGCAAGCCACTCACCCTGCACGCTCACCGACAGGGGCCCGGAGAGGGTCTCGAAGGTTTTCCCCTCCCCTTCGCCGAGCATCCCCTGCTCGCGCAGCACGGCCCCCACCGACAGGGTGCCATGGCCGCACAGCTCGACCTCTACCTCGGGGGTGAACCAGCGCAGGCGCCCGGTATCGAGCGCCAGGAAGGCGGTCTCCGAGACCGCCATCTCGGCGGCGATGGCCTGCATCAGGGCCGGAGTCAGCCCCTGATCCGTGATACAGACGGCGGCGGGATTGCCCCCAAACGGGGTCCGGCTGAAGGCATCGACCTGATAGACGGTGAGATTCATATTGCGCTCCTTATGTCGGCTGAGCGCTAGTGTACCAGAGCACCAACGGTGCCGATATTGGCCATAAGGGGCCGTTACACGCCGAGGCATTGCCATCGAGAGGCATTTTTCCGCCTCCTATACTTCTGGATTGCACGAACTGTTGTATGAAAACATACGAATTTCATCTCTAGGATACCAATCCAGCTTGGTATAAAAATCCTGCGCAGCTACATTCTCGATCAATACAAACAAATGCGTCTTGGAAATACCAACCCCAGACAAAGCATCTGTCGCCTTTTTAATTAAAGACTGACCAATCCCTTGACCTCGAAAATCGGATGAGACAGCCAAGTGCTGTACATATCCTCGCCTACCGTCTGTACCAACCAAGACAGCGCCGATCACAACAGCGTTGGAAACTGCGACGAAACTTAAACCGTGATTTCTTTTCAAATAAGCATCAATGCTTTGGCGAGAGTCGGCATCTCGTAACGATAAGTTTTCAGTGGCAGCCCACAAGGCCATCACGTCGTTGTAATCGGCAATCTCCATTTCCCTGAATGTAACCACCACATCTCCTTGGTTTGTAACGCTGCGCTGAGGGGGTGGCCATCTAAACCAACTTACCTAAAGACACCTTCACCACAAAAACACAGAGTGATAAAGCCTCATGTGAAATCAACCTAACTTGAACATCTTATAATATGCGTGTTACCTAGTTTTCACCAGAGAAAAATCATTCCATTCATACACTGTTTTTAGCATGTAGACTTTTTTACTACTCGAGCATCCCATTAACTGAGATGAGAACTCATCGTTCCAGCATGTCGGGCATAATTTGAGTGTTCTATCGCTGTGTAGCGTGACGTTTAATATTGAACTCCCATCAGGCCGACCTTCTGGCTTTATAAATAGTCCTTTCAAAAAGTGCTTAGTCACGAACCAGTAGCTAACCGAGTAGGGGAGAACAATATAGACGAGGGTATCTGCTGCTGCCTGAATCGCCCCTACTTTCCTCACCGTTACGCCTCCTCTTTCAGACTTTTGACGAAAACGTCGATCTCACTGGCAGTTCTGTGCTTCATGTCACATTCCGTCGACTCGAAATTAGAGTTAAAGCACTACACTTTACGTGTGCACAGGAAGCAATCATGGTGGTGAGCTCTCGCGGCTCTGCAGTCCCCATATATAAATGGAGAATGCAATCATGGAAAAATTTCCCTCTCTCATTCTGGCGACCTGTATGGGAGCCCTTGCAGGTTGTTCGGCTATCCCTGACAGGGTGGCAGAGTCTACCTCTATCGACTGGCCATGGCCTGATAACAAAGTAGGTTCTGATGCTCACGTCGAGTATCTAAAAGCCACCGCATACTGCGTTAAACTTCAGCAGTTTTACGCTGCTGGCGGTAGCTCAGGCAAAGCGGCCAAGTTTGGTTTGGCTGCCTTAGGTACATTAGCTGGTGCCGTCTTTGCGCCAATCGCCACAGGCACTGCGGCTACGGCATGGGCAGGCTTTGCAGGTGCGACTAACGCCTTGCAGATATCTTATGATCAGTCTTTTGACTATGCCCTTGTCATGGCCAGACGGGCCCAAATTCAGAGAGAACTGGAAGCGGGGCAGACCGATTTTAATACTAACCCATCCGTCATAAACGCCATTAACTTGGCCTCCAGATGCGCGATGGCTCCGGCCCGAGTCGACCAAGCGTTTATGGAGACGATCAAGAATATGAAAAGCTATGAGGCTGACCAATCACAACCAGGTTCACAGCCTTCACAACCTGGGTCGTAGCTGTTGTATGTGTGGGACCTAATAGAAAACGGCCAAAAAACGCCGTTTTCTATTCCTGTGATGACCACATTTAGCGTTCACCTTTCCTGAGCCCCTGCCCATCATATCCGCCGCCGGGCAGGATATTGTGCTCCCGGATTTGGCAGGCTGAGAACCTGGCTTCAGTGCGTGAACAGGTATGATCGATGTGGACTTCAGCCGATACGATGAATGACCTAGCCAAAAGGTGCATCGGTCTGTACCGGACAGCCAAAGTTCAGTCGGAGGAAACGAGCGAACCGGGCGTGTGGATGACGTGGCTGGTCGTGGCCACGACCCTCATTACAGATATAAAAAGACGCCGCAGGGGCGTCTTTTTCATTGCTGGAATTGAGGAGGAAGAGCTTGATGTTGGCTCTTCTCCCCTACCCCATCACTACACGCAATTAGATGGGAGTGATGGAGGTGATATGGGCAGAGCCGTCCAGCGACTGGAAGATCTGTACCACGGCTTCGCCATGGATCGGAGTCGGCAAGGGTACCGTGGTCTTGCACTTGTAGCGGTAGTTCATACCCGCTACCACCTGGGTGGAAACTTCAAAGGGCTTATACTCCACCCCAACAAATCCTTTCAGCGCTTCCTGAAACACCGCTTGGTCTTCCGCAGTCAGCCTGTGATATGCAGTCCATCCGCCAACCAGCACAGCTTGATCCGACATAACAAACCCTCCGTGATGACTAATCCCTACTCATATGGCTGTTCGGGTTCCGCCCCGTTGATTTAGGTGGTTGCTGGACTCCACCTGAGAGATGCCGAAGACTCGGCGGTATGACGATGTGCAAGCGAGATCTAATTCATGCAAGGGCTTGCACTCCCTCTGCCATAACAGCCCCTCTCGGCACCGACCTCAATCGGCACCAAAGAGCGTAGAGCAGGCTCCCGAAAACACCGCCTGTCATAAATGACAGGGGTTACCTACCGGATGTCGCCCTCGGCCCTATCACTCCCCCAATGGGCAGAGGTATCCCTCTCTCTGATCCTCCGAGGCGAGGTAGCAATAGATCTCGCGAGACAAGAAGACGTTAAGCGGGTTTTAGCCACAGCAGTGGATGGCGTGGGCCAAAGGCACGCCGCTACACGCCGACGGTTTGGTGAGCGAGAGCGACAAAAGAAAGTGAAGGTGCAGGGGAATATGAGCCCAGGCGAAATAGATAAAGAGCGGGTCTTGCCAACTATGCACGCCCGCTCTCACATCGGTGCGACATCCCTTGCGAGGGCCGTACACTTCACCCCGACCAGATACCCAATTTTTTCGCAAACGATTGAAAAATGAAAAGACGCCACAAGGGCGTCTTTTTAACACTTTTGGCTGCGCTCGGGACGCGGCCGCTTATTCCCACTCAATTATCAATTAAAACAAAAAATCATTATATTACAACAACTTAATTGGTGACAACTTTTCAATACCATAAAGAACACCATATCCAGAATGGATGTATACTCGCAGAGTTGCTTTCGTAATAGTACAAGCTGCAGCTTAATAACGACCGGTTTCGCTAGGGCGAGATCTCGCATAGAAAGTCCAAGTGCGGGATCAGGTGGAGTACCGTCTTTCCCTGACACTATGCCCCAAAATAAGTTGCCTTAATGTCGCCCCTACTAGACTGTTACTCCATTACAGCGGGTCAACAGCAAGTTCCAACGCTTCCATGAAGTCCAACAACCTGGTGTCGTCAGTTGTCGCTGCCATCTGCTGAACTTGGCCACGAAGTTTGTCCATTGCGGCAGAAAACCTTGGGTTGGCACTTTCCGCGAGGGTTCTCTCCGAGGATTTGCTCAGTAGCTCAACACAAAGATGCCGTCCCTGGGGAGTCAAGCCAACGTAGACGCTGATTGATGCACCATTCGTCTCCAAATGAAAATATCTGACATGGGAGTCATAATCATGGAGGCGAGCATGAAAAAAACCGTTGCAGCTCTTTTCATTGATGTACCGCCTACGATTTTGTGGCCAAGTTGACCAATTGGCTTTGCTCTTGACAAGATTACAGTCGAAGCATGCTACTGCAAGATTACGGTATGTAAAGGTGTACTGCCCGTAGGTGTTCTTGGGCAGGATATGCTCAATGGGCCGCGCATAAGCAATCCCAACAAGGCGACGTCGACAGTAACAACAGCGTTCAGCTTGCAGAGCAGCAAGGTGGGATCGAAGTGCTGATATGATCTTCATACCTGAACCATCTTTTTGGCCCTCCACCGTAAATGTAGCAGCACGTATGGCAGACCAGGGGTTGGCTCTGCTTGATGCAAGTTTTCGCCATTCACGATAGAAAGCTCTAGCCTCGACCGAGGTCAATACGTTCTTCCCGAAATCTTTCTCTGCGGTCACTAGTTGATTCACGATCTGGCCTCCTCAGACTTATCGGAGCTAGTCAGTTCCTCTATCGCGAGAGTAGCTCTTCGAATGAGATCAAGGTGCCGCGCAGGTACCTCGGAGCCAAGCGCAGGGACAGCTCTAGTAACCTTCTCCTCCATCTGTTGCAATTCATCAAAGACGCTCTGCAACATTTCAGTTTGCTCCGTGTTGGCAAACTCGATAGCCCGCGAAACCAACTCAGCACAGCGTTCGTGAACCTCTCGGTTGTTGCCTGTGTAGGTATCGAACCCCTGAAAAAGCACTCGTTCGACACTACTTGCAGCTTGCTCCCCAATTACTTCTAGCACACCACCATCAGCCATAAATCGGTATGTGTCGTCCCCACGCGAGGTAGAAATTAGAATCGGTGAGTGCGTAGCGATAACCATCTGACAATTGAAGTCTCGGCTGATAGTCTGAAAAACCGATGGCAGTGCTCGCTGCCAAGCGACATGCAAGCTAGTTTCGGGCTCATCGATCAGGAAGACAACACCGGGCCGGGCGTATTCAACAAGCCTTGCCGTCAGAAGCAGTAGCTGCTGTTCGCCGGTACTAAGATGATCAAAGGGAACTATCGAATTCTCATGGTTTTTTCGAAAGCCGAGCTTCCACCCATTCATGTTACTTGGAGCCTCATCGACACCAAGTTCACGCACAGACTCCAGGACATCGGAGGTAGCGGACTCCGGCAATAGATAATGTTGACCCGCAAAAGACAGTTGTTCGAGAACTCTGCTTACCGCGGCGATCTTGTCGCGGTCGGCATGGATAGCAACCATCAACTCGGCTAACTTACGTCCAAGCCTTCGCGGCTGTGTGGACATATTACTAGTGCGCGATCCTAGGTAAACGTAGTCGGCTGTTGCCCCCATTTTGGCCTCGAATCTGTCACTGGTTGCAGAAGCGATAGCACGCACAGGCCGCCCAGACGTCACATATGCCTTAGCAAGCTGACGTAAGAGCATGCTTTTTCCCGCTCCGTTGTTTCCGATGACGTAAACGCAGCAGGGTCGCTCTCGTTCCTCCAACAGCTTGTAAACAGGGGAACCATCCAGCAGATCGCTAGCGACCATAGGATCACGCTCGGAAATCCACTGAGATGGATCGAGAACCGCGTTCTGGTTGTCCAGAATTTCTTCTAACTGCACATAGCGAAAAAATCCAGGCACCTCGTGTAACTTCGCCCCGAACATCTTCCGAGCACGATTTAATAGCGCATCACCCAGGTCGGCCTCATAAGGCAACCTACGCAATGTATCCCCCTTCATTGCGTCTAGGAATGGGGCACAGAGAAATCTAGCCAAGCGATCCAGAGGCTCATCCCGTAATCCATCTACCGCGCGACCGTTCATCAGCAGGACTGATTCATCGTTACTGGACCGCTCCTTCGCCATTATCAGCATCGAAAGTCGTGTACGCCCAGACACTCGAGCAGGTATCTCTACTACACCTAGAACACACCTACGCTGTAGCAGATAATGCCGAATCTCGGTCCCCCGACCTTTGCCTCGTAAATCAGCTGTGGGAAGGACTACAATCGTGATACGTTGGCCATGTCCATGGTCAAGGAACCATTGAGCGAACTCAAGACCGTTGAGCTCAAAGGGACGCACCTCATTTGTCCACTCCGAACGATAGCGACTCGGCCAAGCAAATTTGTAGGCTGCCCCCACGCCGCGCCAAGAACTGTCTGCCCTCTGTTCTGCTAATAACTGGAATTGCACGTCATGAGCATGAAGACGAAGACAGACCTCGAAAAGATGGGGCTGAAGCTCAGCCGGCAATACGTAATCGTCACCGGCCTGAACGTCTTTTAGACGAACCCCTAGCTCACCTGTCGTCATCGTGTTCATGTCAACGACTGCTCGACCGCTAACGGACCAGCCATGTGCAAAATCGGCGACGAAGCTTTCGACTTTCCGAGCCCAGTTGTTTGAAAATCCCCTGGCGCACAAACTTTTGACAAGAAAATCCAATCGATGCAAGTTTGCCGTAGAGTTACCGCTATAGCTAACAAGATGACGTAGCTTTTCCAGCACATATGGTGACTGACGTGCCCATTCACGCTCTGTTACATCAGAGTCCTTGAGTCTTAACCAGTCGTCAGCACGACGCTTGGCATCTATCAAGCCATAAATCGTCTCTGTATCGGCCCATGACCAAGGAAGCACTATGTGTTTTGAGTTCTGCTCAGTAAATAGCAGAAATATGGCAAGCTTGAGTCCCCCCTCAGGCGTCTGATTAGGCTCTCCTCGCCAGATATCTAAAATCTGCCTCTCAAAGCGCGCAGCATCTATATCGCGTTCGTCTATATTTTCCATTATCCAAGCAAACTCCCGTAGCTCTGACCTAATAAAACTGGCCCTTTCCTGAAAACTACAGCCTCACGATTTACACGCTCATTCGATTAGCAAGCTTCCAGAAGCTGATATAGTTTAATCTGTAGCGATACTGTTAGGAGCATCACGCTTATGGTCTCGCCAAATATGTGGTGGCACAGGCATGCGATAATGACGGCATGCCATAAGGAATATAGGGGTCAAACCCATTTTCACTGCGCTTACTCGCTCATGTAATGGGTGAGCCTTCATTACCCGATTGATGAGCTCAAAGACGGCTTCGATAGACTTATCGAGCGGTAAACCTGGCACTGACAGGCCATGTTCTCGATTACCATCCCAGAAAATCTTATCTGTTTGACCGTCAGGAACCCAGGTCTGGTGTGTCATATGTGGGGCGTGTTCCAGCAACGTGCTGCGTAACTGCTCTGCACGTTCCTTATCTCCGATCATCACAAGCCAAGCGAGCACAAAGGTGTATAGAATCCCAGCTCTTGTATTCTCTTCAAAATATGTGTCGCTACGCTCTCTGGGATGGGAAATAACATCTCGATAATCTGTCATAGGTGTTGGATAGTGCTGCCGACTCATCAGCCCGTTGCACAGAAGATCTGACATGCCACGGATATAGTTAGCGACATTAGAAAGACGGCCGCGCACATCTGCGAGACGCATAAATAGAGCTAGTTCGATCGCGAAATCATCACGAACAGGGGTGGCAAGCGTAGGGTTCGCATTTATCATTCCGATCGTTATATTGAGTACTTTATCCGCCTCTTCATGCATCGCTCTCGCAAATGCTTCGTCCTGCCCGACACTGAGGACATCCAACCATAGTCCATGAAGAGACAACCTCCCCAGCATCTCAAATAGTGTGAGATTGATGTCAACCGCATTGCGTGAATTGACGGCCATTGAAAGCGCAAAACGCTTATCAGCGAACAGCCCTATCTTATCGACGAGAAGAAGGCGAGCGATGATGATATGAAGCTGCACGACCTGATCAAAATGAACCAGTCGCTCCTGTTGCGTCTGCCCCTTGCGCAGATGAGTGCTATCGCAGTGTGGCCAGCTGCGCAACAACACTAGTTCAGATGCTCGATACGCAGCCTCAAGGTTATCGGCATCGCGAGCCCATACAAAGAGTATCCAAAGACACAGATAGGCCTTTCGCAGTTGGCGTGTGCACTCTGCCTGGTCCTTCGGCTTAGTGAAGATTGCATTGAGCAAGTGGGAGAAATACCGATAGGCGACATCAGGCTGATCAAGCATCGCTAGCGCCTTCTGAAACAGTCCCCGGTTCTCGCTCTCAATTAATTCCGCGCGTAACATACCGCTGAGAATCAGATCTGCAAGGCGATCTCCGTTCCACTCGGCGAAATGAATGTTAACTGTCTCGTTCTTCCGGCAAAAACCGCTCCACTGAGCGCGAACGTCTTCGCGCATTTCTCCCCCCATGCAAACACATATAACGACCGGCAGACTCGCTAAATGGGGCGGGATACGATTCGGGATGTAATCATCCAATATCTCGTTAAGCGATGGACGCACGGCTTGTTGGCCAGTATCCCAATGCTCTCGTGTCAGATCGCCGGACTTGATTGTAAACAGAAACAGGCTGCGATCACCGCCACTGTCACGATTGGGACCCACAGCAGCGACATCAACTCCGGCTTGCCGCGTACCACGGCGGGGGCGGGTGAGAACTTCGAACCCACTCTCAGCCAAGAGATCGGGCAAAATGGCGTCGAGTTCGTCACGTTCCCGAAGCGAGCGCAAATAGTGCAACACGACAAGTTTCATCGAGATTCCCGTTGCTCCAGTCTGAAATTAAAAAGCATGTGGTCAAGGCCAATTGGGTCAACAATATTGAGCAGGGGCAACTCAGACGTAATGGAAAATGATGTCATCTCTATCTCAGTGAGATTAGTTTTGCCCTCACCGGTATGGACCGAGGTCAACGACGAGCGTCCGTAAAGGATGTATTGATTGGTGAAAATATCATCAAATATTGATTTCCGACGCCCCTGCGGGATACTACGCTCCATCTGTTCGTGCCATTGAACTCGCTCCACTTCACGCTGCATTTCGTTGGGGTGTAGTTCAACCAAACGTTCAATGCCTTCCAGCGCGTCATCAAGCGCAGTCTTGCGTGCGAGCAATTCGGCAAGGCCTGAGCTGTTTCCCCCCCCTTCGACGACACACTGCTCAAGATAACTCTTCAACTTGCCGCCATAGCTCAGTAGTAAGGGATCATAGATAAGCTCGAGGACATCATTTTTGATGTCCGGAGATCCATTGCGAAGCACCGCTAACAATATGGTAACCACAGCTAGAGGATCAATGAAGAACCAACCAATAGCCTTACGACAAAGGAATAGCTGATCCGATGGGTCTGATGGCAGTGACGACGAGGGTATAGAGAAAGATGGTACATCGTTCCCAACCCCGCACACTTTGTACGCCAAACATTTGCGAGTGTATGCTCCTGCATTAAGCAACCAGTACACCACTGCACTACCAAGCACATCATAGCCTGCTTGATTAAGCGCATGATATGTACTCTGAAGCGAATCAAACGTAATGCGTCCTTTTGAACGATCGATCAATTCACTAAGTAAAGGAATCACCTGTTCAGTACGCCCAACGCTCACGAGTTGGTATAAGGCATGGTCGATGAGAGAGAGTGTGCTGGCGTTATCTGGATCAACGTGGGCCGCAGCGCCAAGACACAGAACAATGGCATCTTCTGTGAGGCTCTCTCGGTGACGCGTCAAGAGGTTTACCGCAAAGTGAATAGTAGATGGGCTAAGTGTAAAAAGGATTTGTTCGAGCCGCTTTTCGAAACCAACTGGTGCATATGCTTTTCGCTTTGCAGCAGCACGATAGCCGGCTTCTATTGATCGAAGGCAGATGTCCTCATCCTCGCTAGACGCACACTGGAACAGGATGTCGATCACCTCAGAGTAGCGATCTCCTAGCTCCATAGACCCCAAAGCCGATATAGCCGCGAGCTTTGCCTCCTGCTTATGAGCCTTCGCGAAAATGATGCTTTCATCCACATCAGAATTTATCAGGAGCACCGTGGATAACAGACGCAGCGCGAGGTTATCACCATTACGTGCTGACTTATAGACTTTTTCAGACCGCTTTGAGTCTTTTTTCGTCCACTCCCCAAACGAGGCAATCAGTGCGCCATCACAACCGGCATCAAGCAAATGCATGATGAATAGGTGAATGATGTCCTGTTCTACGTTCAGAAGGGGAATCAAATCGCATAGAACATTCTCGACAAGGAAAAGTCGCGATCTATCCAACTCCTCAAGCGCGTCTTCGATATAAAAAACAATCGGCGGCGCGTCTGTGGTATTTAATATATGTGCGATCGTCTCAATCAACTCGGAGGCGTTACCATTCAGATGCCAACACTCCAGATCCACAATAGTACGCACCAAGCCGCGAGTACGGAGCTGCGTTGCCAATTCCGTCGCATCTACCTGTATCCCCTCATTAGCCATTGATCTACTCATTGGGTTTTGTCCTCACAAATTCACTTATAATCCTACCGAAATCGCAGACATCTCCCAATCGATTTAGTACTCACGGGGGCCTTGTTGCTCAAATCGGGGAACTATCTGTCATCTCGGTGATCTGATCCTGTAGCGCAGTCTCCGAGAGCATCTGATGGGCAAGTCCAAGCACAAGACCAGCAACTGGCAACAGTACAACCAAGCCCTGGTGCAACACGGTTCGTTGACCATCTGGATGGACGAACAAGCCATTAAGCAGTGGCATTGCCTGGTCCACCATGGCCGCCGAGGGAGAGGTTTCCACTACAGTGACACCGCCATTGAGACGGCCCTGATGCTAAAAGGCTTGTTCAAGTTGCCGCTGCGGGCGCTAGAAGGCTTCATTAACTCGTTGTTCCAACTGATGGCGGTGCCTTTGCAGTCGCCGGACTATAGCTGTATCAGCAAGCGCGCCAAGACCGTCGACATCAAGTACCGCCTCCCCAGCCAAGGCCCGGTAGCTCACTTGGTCATTGATGCCACCGGCCTCAAGGTCTATGGCGAAGGCGAAGGCGAATGGAAAATTCGCAAACACGGCAAGGAGAAGCGACGAGTGTGGCGCAAGCTCCACTTGGCGGTGGATGCCACAACCCATGCGGTCATCGCTGCCGAAGTCAGCCTGGAGACGGTGGCGGATAACGAGGTGTTACCGACGTTGCTCAACCCCTTACAACGCAAGATAAAACAGGTCAGCGCCGATGGCGCGTATGACACCAAGGCCTGTCATGCGCTACTGAAGAAGAAGGGGGCGAAAGCCATCATACCGCAGAGAAAAAACGCGGCGCTGTGGGAGGAGGGGCATCCCCGCAACGAAGCGGTGACGGCGCTCAAGGCCGATGAACTGGAGCAATGGAAGAAAGACGCCGGCTATCACCAGCGCTCGATAGCCGAGACCGCCATGTACCGGTTCAAGCAACTCATCGGGCCAAAGCTGAGCCTGCGGAACTACAACGCCCAGGTGGGCGAAATCCTGGCTGGCGTGAAGGTGATGAACAAGCTGATAGGGCTTGGTATGCCTGTTCGCCAGCCAGTGAATTGAGTGGTATCAATGGGTTGGGGAACGGCCATCCAGCGACGGATTTGATCAACAACGCCACTCACGGGGCTAGATAAGTGCTTAATACCATTCACGTATTTGTGACCAAGCGTAACGCTAGCCACATTTTCGTTATCAATAAACGTATTTTTGAGAACTAAGGGTCAAAGGTGAAACATGGGTAGAAAAAAATGCGCAAAAGCTGGCAATGGCTCAGACCAAGCCTTGCTACTCGAAGCCAATACTACAGGCACAGGTGCTCGGAAACTAACCGCCCATGAACTCGCTGCACTTCGTCGAGATATGGCCGAGTCATCAGCCAAGATGCGAGCAGAAGTGGCGCGTAGAGGGAACAAAGCCTGATGAGCTCGGAGCTATAACCGCGCGATTGCCCGATTAAACAAAGTTTGTGATCACCAGCTTAGAGATGACAAGGGCCTTGTTGCTCAAATCGGGGAACTATCTGTCATCTCGGTGATCTGATCCTGTAGCGCAGTCTCCGAGAACATCTGATGGGCAAGTCCAAGCACAAGATAAGCAACGGGCAACAGTACAACCAAGCCCTGGTGCAACGTGGTTCGTTGACCATCTGGATGGACGAACAAGCCATTCAGCAGTGGCATTGCCAGCGCCACCATGGCCGCCGAGGGCGGGGGTTCCACTACAGTGACACCGCCATTGAGACGGCCCTGATGCTAAAAGGCTTGTTCAAGCTGCCGCTGCGCGCCCTGGAAGGCTTCATTAACTCGTTGTTCCAGCTGATGGCGGTGCCTTTGCAGTCGCCGGACTACAGCTGTATCAGCAAACGCGCCAAGACCGTCGACATCAAGTACCGACTCCCCAGCCAAGGCCCGGTGGCTCACCTGGTCATTGATGCCACCGGCCTCAAGGTCTATGGCGAAGGCGAATGGAAAATTCGCAAACACGGCAAGGAGAAGCGACGAATGTGGCGCAAGCTCCACTTGGCGGTGGATGCCACAACCCATGCGGTCATTGCTGCCGAAGCCAGCCTGGAGACGGTGGCTGATAACGAGGTGTTACCGACGTTGCTCAACCCCTTGCGACGCAAGAGAAAACAGGTCAGTGCCGATGGCGCGTATGACAGCTACTGAAGAAGAAGGGGGCGAAAGCCACCATACCGCCAAGAAAAAATGCAGCGCCGTGGGAAGAGGGCCATCCCCGTAACGAGGCGGTGACGGCGCTCAAGTCTAGTGAACTGAAGCAATGGAAGAAAGACGCCGGCTATCACCAGCGCTCGATAGCCGAGACCGCCATGTACCGGTTCAAGCAACTCATCGGGCCGAAGCTGAGCCTGCGCAGCTACAACGCCCAGGTGGGCGAAATCCTGGCTGGCGTGAAGGTGATGAACAAGCTGATAGGGCTTGGTATGCCTGTTCGCCAGCCAGTGCATTGAGTGGCCATCGACGGGATGGGGAACGACTATCCAACGACGGATTTGATCAACAACGCCGATGACAAGCCCCGCAGGGCAGGAAGTACGTTGAGCGCCGCAGGTGCGAATAAGGGACAGTGAAGAGAGTTAACCGGCTTGCCGGTTAGCTAACTTCACACATCCTGCCCTCAGATCAGCCTTGCATCTCTCGTGGAGACTCAATAGGAAATGGCTGTTATCGCCATACATAGGGTTAAGTAATGAACTTACGCCAGGAAAAGATCTAAAAACAGATTAAAATACATATGAAACAGCGCATTACACCTCAAGAACACATACTTTACTTTGCTAAACCCAATAACTTTACACATAGTTTCCGTGCACTTTCCTACGAGCTCCCCCTCAGTCAGCTTAAGGGGCTAGATCCTTCCCTGGCGTTCAATCATCGGCCTCTGGCCGAATGCGTAGCATGGCAAGGTGTAACCGTCCGCATAAAGCGGATGGTTACACCGACTGGGGATCCTGAGATATCCTGAATATCCTGCCAAAACAGTAAAAAATCGGGCGGGTGTGAGACGCCATCGGGCGGGTG
>NZ_CDCE01000034.1:0-597 GCF_000819805.1 Aeromonas diversa CDC 2478-85 | reverse complement strand
GAGACGCCATCGGGCGGGTGTGAGACGCTATCGGGCGGGTGTGAGACGCTTTATCCTATTTTCAGCATCTATTGCTATCCCAACTGCATGCAATTTTTCCGCATCTTCTCTGAGCCTGTAACGCTCATTTCGTATCTTTTTGCTATTGAGATTTTCACCACACACTGCGCGAATCAGGGTGTCAACATGCCATCCTCCGGCGGGCTCATGCTTGTGAGTCAATATATGGCGAGCAATAGCTTGGCTAATACCGTGCTGCAAACGGGCAATGGGGGCCGGATCGTAGTACAGGCTTAGGTCATGCTCCAATAGCATGACCAGTGCGATACCAAGCCGAACTCTCCATAAGTTCCGCTCCCCTCCCGTCAGAGGATCAAGGCGTGTCATCGGTGAAGGGATAACATGATCTATCAAACCACCGATTATTGGAAAATCGAACTGTGACGTTTCAATAGTTACGGTTGCTGCTCGCAGCTCAGTCAGTAATTTCTCAAGCTGGAAGAGGCTATACCGGCTGTCTGACAGCGTTTTCCGCACTTTGGCAGGGTCTACCAGAAGTTCGACACCACCATCAGACGGCCTTGTTGCTCAAATCGG
>NZ_CDCE01000033.1:181837-182167 GCF_000819805.1 Aeromonas diversa CDC 2478-85 | reverse complement strand
GTGCCGGGGCCACCCGAGATGACCGCGAAGGGGCGGCCGGCGGCGGTGGCGGCCGCGAGTTTCTGGCCGTTGCAGCAGGCCGACAGCGGGATCAGGGCATCGAGGGGGGCGAGATCGGCGCCGCTCTGGGCCGAGGCGAGTAAGCGTTCAATATCGCCCCAGGCCAGTTCGGCCCCCTCAACCAGATCCAGGTACTTCTCGAGGAAGTGGCGTGCCGAGAAGGCCGGCGCGGTGCGAAGGGGCAGCAGCGCCGCAAACAGGCGCCCGTAGTCGCGGGCAAACAGGCGATCCAGCGCGGCGCGAATGTCGGGAAACTCGGCCCGGGCCGAG
>NZ_CDCE01000033.1:68692-181635 GCF_000819805.1 Aeromonas diversa CDC 2478-85 | reverse complement strand
GAAACTCGGCCCGGGCCGAGAGGGCGCGCAGGCGCCCCGCCACCGAGCGCTCGAAGTCGTGGTAGCGGGTCAGGTAGAGCCGTTCGCGCCAGAGCACCAGCGGCGTGTGGGGGGTGTCGTGGCTGCCATCCCCCACCAGGGGCGAGGCGGCCAGACGGGCCGGCCACGCCTTTGCGGGGGCCAGCCCCTCGAGCAGAGCGGCGCGCTCGTCCCCATCCAGCCCGAACGGGCGTTCGATGGCAGCCAGGGGCAGGCAGATATGGCCGCGGCCGAGCTCGAAGCAGGCCATGGCGGCGGCCAGCACCAGCTCCTGCTCGCCCCCCAGGCTCTCGATCAGGCGGGCAAACTGCACGTCGAGCTGGCGCACCCGGCCGGCGTCGGCCAGGGCGCGCAGCCGGGTGAGCAGGGGGCTGTCGGTGGAGTGGATGGATGCGCTCATGCTGCCTCCTCGCCGGCAAAGAGTGAATCGAGGGCGCGCACCAGCGCAAGGGAGGGGGCGGCGTGGAAGACGCCGGCCTCGGGCATGCCGCGCAGGAAGAGATAGAAGACGCCGCCCAGGTGGCGGGCCGGGTCGTAATCGGGCAGGCGGTGGGCCAGCAGTCGGTGCAGCGCCAGGGTGTAGAGCTGGTACTGGAGATCGTAGTGGTGATCGAGCATGGCCTGCTCGAGGGCCGCGCCGGCGTAGTCGAGGGGGCTATTGCCCAGCCAGTTGGACTTGTAGTCGAGCACGTACCAGCGCCCCTGCCACTCGAACACCAGATCGATAAAGCCCTTGAGCATGCCCTGCACGCTCTGAAAACCGAGGGGCTTGCCGCGCGCCGAGAGGGGATCGTGGGCCTTTCGCACCGCATCGAGCCCCTCTGCCGTCACCCGCCCCATGGGCAGGAAGAACTCGAGCTCGGCCTGATGGTTCGCCACCTCCCCCAGGCGCAGCCCGGGCAGCAGCTCGGTGCCGAGCACGGCGGCCAGGTGCGCGGTCAGCACATAGCTCCACTCGGGGTCGAACCCGTCGCGCTCGAGCAGGGCCGCCACCCTGGGGGCCACCTCGCCGTGGCTGGCGGGGTCGCGTGCCAGCGCGAAGGGGATCTCCTCAAACAGGGTGTGCAGCAGGGTGCCGGGCCGGGCGCCGCGCGGGAAGGTGAAGATGGAGCGCTCAGGCGCCGCCTCTTCGCCGCGCTCGCGGGCCACCTCGGCATCGAACCCCGGGGTCGCCAGCACGCCCCGGTCGTGGTGGCTGCCGGAGGTCGAGAGCGCCGAGTAGGAGCTGACCCACCAGTCGCGCTCGATGCGACCGCCGAAGCGGCGCACCCGGGGCGCAGACGCTTCCCCATGCTCATCGACCAGCGGGGCCGGGCGAGCGAGTGACGGCTCACCGACCACCACCCCCGGCACCTCCCGCGCCAGGGCGGCCAGGGCCTCGGCCATGAGCTCGGCCTCCCCCTCCTCGCCCCGTTGCAGCAGGTAACCGATGGCGGTCTTGTGCAGGTCGGTCTTGCTGGACTTTCCCGCCCCCGAGCGCACCGGCGCCAGCCCCAACCAGGTGGCGTAGACGCCCCGGGTCAGGGCCACGTAGAGCAGGCGAAGATCTTCGGCCAGCCGCTCGCGCTCGGCCTGCTCCAGCGCCTTGGCAGAGCGGGTGAGATCGAGCAGGGTCCGGCTCTCCTCGTGATAGAGGGGGGTGTCGCTCTCGCGGTGGGAACAGATAAACGGCAGGAACACCAGCGGGTATTCGAGCCCCTTGGACTTGTGGATGGTGACGATCTGCACCAGCTTGCGTTCGGACTCGAGGCGCAGCACCTGCTCCTCGGCCTGGCCGCCATCCCGGGTCGCCTCGGCCAGCCAGCGCAGCAGGGCATACTCGCCATCGAGCTCGCCCGCCGCCTGCTCCAGCAGCTCGGCCAGGTGCAGATAGTTGGTCAGGCGCCGCTCGCCGAACGGGCCGGCGAGCAGGCTGGCGGCCAGCTGGCGCCGGTGCAACAGGGCACGCAGCATGGCCAGCACGCCAACCCGGCGCCACTGGCGGCGGTAGTCGCTGAACTCCTGCACCGTGGCTTCCCACAGCTTCTCATCGCGGCTGAAGGCGTCCAGCGCCTTGGCGTCGAGGTCAAACAGGGAGGTGGCGAGCGCCGCGCGCAGGGCCCGTTCGTCGCTCGGGTGCAGGCAGGCGTGCAGGATCAGCAGGATCTCGCGTGCCTCCGTGCTCTCGAGCACGCTCTCGCGGTTGGAGAGATAGACAGAGGCGATGCCGAGCGCCGAGAGGGCCTGCTGCATCACCCGCCCCTCGCTGCCGGTGCGCACCAGCACGGCGATGTCGCCGGCACGCAGGGGTGTGTCGCCGATCGAGGCTTCCCCCTGGCGCGCCAGGGTCAGTAGCCGGTGGATCTCCGCCGCCGTGGCGTTCGCCATGCGCGACTGATAGCTCCCCTTGTTGATGGTGGGGCTCTGCCCCAGCCACCAGCAGCACAGGGCCGGCGCCTCGGCCCCCGCCAGCGTCAGGCACTTGCTCTTGCCCTGGGCCTCTACCGGCAGGAAGGGGATGTCATCGTCATAGATGAAGGGGGCACGGGCGAGCTCGAACAGGGCATTGACCGCCCCCACCAGGGGCCGACTCGAGCGCCAGTTACGCCCCAGGGTGTAGTGACTGCTCACTGCCCGGCGCGCCTGGATGTAGGTGAAGATGTCGGCGCCGCGAAAGCCGTAGATGGCCTGCTTGGGGTCGCCGATCATCAGCAGGGCTGTCTCCTCCTGTCCGCCGTAGAGGGAACGGAAGATGCGGTACTGCTGGGGGTCGGTATCCTGGAATTCATCGATCATGGCCACCCGGTAGGTGGCACGGATGCGATCGCGCAGCCGCTCTCCCAGAGGCGAGGCGAGCGCCCGGTCGAGATCCCCCAGCAAGTCAGAGAACGAGAGCTGATAGGCCTCGCGCTTGGCGCGCCCCATGCGCCTGTGCACCTCGCGGGCGGCCCGCTGCAACACCAGATCGTCGATGGCGGGGGGACGGGTCACCAGCGCCTCGATGGCGTCAAACAGCGGCAGACTGGGGGCATTCCCCCCCTTCTTGAGATTCTCGAGCAGGGTCGAGCGGGCGAAGCGGGCCAGGGGCTCGGGCAGGGCGTAGCCGTGCTCGTCGCTGTGGGCCCACTGGCCAATCTTCTCGAGCCAGCCCTCGTAGTTCTTGCCGGTGTAGCGGCTCACAGCCCCCTCGGTCTGGGCGCGGATGGCGTCGAGGTGCTCGCGCCACTGGGCCTTCACCGCCGCCACACGGGCCATCTCCCGCTCGTGGCGATCGAACAGGGTCTCGTCCCCCACGGGCGGCAGGATCTCGAGCTCAGGGTTGTCGAGCCAGCCCTTGATGGCGGCGAGCAGCTCCGCCGGGCTCTTCCAGTGTTTACGCAGGGCGCGGGCCAGAGACTCCCCGGCCGGATAGAAGTCGGCGCGCCAGTAATCGCTCACCGCCTGCAACTTGAGCTGGCTGTCGTCGGTGAGAAACTCGGTTTCGAACAGGGCGCCCGACTCGAAGGCGTTGCTCTTGAGCATCCGCTGGCAAAAACCGTGGATGGTGAAGACCGCCGCCTCATCCATCTGCCGCTCGGCGGCGAGCAGCAGGCGCGCCGCCTGCTGGTGATCCGGCACCTCGTCGAGCAGTTGGGCCAGCAAAGGGTCGCCGCTTTGCCCGCGCAGGAAGGCCAGGCGCGCCTCGTGGATGCGGGCGCGAATACGGCCGCGCAGCTCGGCGGTGGCGGCCTCGGTGAAGGTCACCACCAGAATTTCGGTCACGCTAAGCGGCCGGGCGTGGGCGGTGACCCGCCCCTCTTCATCTTCCGGGCCGTGGCCGAGCAGGAGGCGCAGGTAGAGGCCGGCGATGGTGTAGGTCTTGCCGGTGCCGGCGGAGGCTTCGATCAGGCGCTCGCCAAACAGGGGAAAGCGCAGGGTTTCCAGGGTGCGGGACATCAGTCGAACTCCTCCAGCGCCTGATACAGGGGTTGCAGATGGGTGCGCGCGAGCGCGACAAGCTGGCTCATCAGGGCCTCGTCCAGGGCGGGGAAGCAGCGCTGGATGTAGGGGTCCTCCCCCTCGCCCGTGAGCTGCCAACCCCCTTCGAAGCTGGTGCGGGCGGCGCGCTGGGCCTTCTCCTCGTCACCACTCTTCGCCTGCTCGGCCAGCCAGCTCCAGGCACTCTTGGGAAAGAGCGGCAGCGGACGGCGCAGCCCCACCACCCAGTCATCGACCAGAGCGAGCAGGTGGCTGCGGGCCACCTCGGGTGCAAGTACGGGCAGGCGCCAGCTCTTGGTCCCGTCGAGCAGCAGGGTCTCGCCCGCAGAGCGCGAGAGACACAGGCACAGATGCCTGAGCCAGCCCTGCAACCAGTCGCGGCCGTGGAAGCTGCCGGGTTTGACGATGAGTTGATTGCCCTGCTCGGTGTCGAGCCAGCCGAGCAGCCGCCCCTGGGGCAGGGGGATGTCGATCTCCACCGGCGTTTTTTCCGATCGCAGGGGGCGCACCCGCTCGGCGAGCTCGGCCATCTTGTCATCGAGCTCATCGAGCAGCAGGGGGCCAAACCAGCTCTGGGGCAGCTGACCGGCCAGGCGCAGCCGCTCGCGCAGGCGCGCCGTTCCCCCTTCCTCCAGGTGGGCGGCCAGCAGCTGATCCTTGAGCTGGTAGTTCTCCAGCCCATCGAGGGCGAAGGGTTCGTTCTCTTCGAGCCGAGTGTCATCCAGCTCGAACCACACCTTGAGGCGGCGGTTGAGGAAGTAGCGCGCCGGGTTGCGGTAGAAGCGCAGCAGCTCGGCCAGCTCCAGCTCGCCCCCCTCCATCTCGGGGGGCAGGGGCAGATCGCCCGTATGCAGCTTACCGATCCCAGCCTTGGGGGTGAGCGCCGGCAGCCAGTCGGCGGCGTAGGTAAAGAGGCGCTCGTCGCTTGGGAAGAAGTAGTCGCGGCTGTAGGGGGTGAGCGGGTGGGCCGTCACCAGTGCCTGCAACAGGCGCTGGCCCGATTCGTCGTCGGGCAGCGCTTCGTCACCGGCCAGCACGAAGCCCTGGCGCAGGTAGTCGAGCAGCTCGGCCAGCAGCACGGAGGGCTCGCGCTCGCTGTTGTCCTGCACGCTGAAGCCCTGATAGCTGATGTAGAGGCCGTCCTGGGCGCTCAAGAGCGCCTCGAGGAAGAGGTAACGGTCGTCATCGCGGCGCGATCTGTCCCCGCGCCGGCCGGCCAGCGCCATCAGATCGAATCCCATGGGCGGCAGAGTGCGCGGGTAGACGCCGTCATTCATGCCGAGCAGGCAGACCTGGCGAAACGGGATGGAGCGCATCGGCATCAGGGTGCAGAAGTTGACCTGGCCGGCGAGGAAGCGCTGGCTCGAGCGCTGGGCGGCCAGGGCCTGGCCCAGCACGTCTTGCAGCAGCGCCGGCGTCACCGGCTCGTCGAAGCGCACCTCGCCGAGGGCCTGTTGCCAGTCGGCGATGGCGTCGCGCACCAGCTGGATGTGGCGCTCCTCGTCTTCGTCAGGCTCGTAGCAGGCCCCCAGCAGGGCGTGCAGCAGCCGGTTCCACTCGGGCAGAGAGCGGGGTGCGTCGAGCAGCGGCAGGAAGTGGGCCAGAGTGTCGACGAAGGCGGCGAGCTTGCCGAGCGTCACCCCCTGCTGGCCCTCGATCTCGGCGTAGGGGAGGATGCCGGCCACCGGCTCCCCCTCCCCCATGGCGTAGCCGAGCAGCATACGGCGCAGGCCAAACAGCCAGGAGTTGCCCGACAGGGCCGGCAGGTCGAAGCGCTCCGGGTAGGCATCGTCGAGCCCCCAGCGGATGCCGCTCTCCTGCACCCAGACCCGCAGGGTGTCGAACTCCTCCACCGTCAGGGCGAAGCGGCGCAGCACCGCCGGCACCTCGAGCAGGGCGAGCAGCTCGCCCGCCCCGAAGCGCTGGCGCGGCAGGCGCAGCAGCGCCAGGAAGCTTTGCAGCAGCGGGCTCTCCTGGCTGGCGGCCCGATCCGAGATGGAGAAGGGGATCTGGCCACGGGCACCGAACACCGCCTGGATGAAGGGGGCGTAGCCGGCCACGTCCGGCATCATCACCACCACCTGTTTCGGGGTCAGGGTCGGGTCGCCCTCGAACAGATCGAGCAGGCGATCGTGCAGCACCTCGAGCTCGCGCACGGGACTGTGGCAGGCGTGGATCTGCAGGCTGCGATCACCGGGCAGCAGCGCCGTCTTGTGGTGGCTCGCATCGGGGTTGTCGAACACGGCGCCCCGGTCGCGCTGCTCCAGCACGTCGGATTGCAGCCGATGCAGCAGGGTGTCTTCGGCCATGTCGACAAAGGCCTCCACCTCCGGCGGCTCCAGCCCCATCAGGTGGTGCAGGTAGTCGCGCCCGAGCTTGCCCATGGAGGCGAGCAGGGGATTGGTCTCACCTTGCAGGGTCTCAAGATCCGTGCCGGGGCGCAGACGCCGCTCGAGGCGGGCCATGGTCTTGCGATCGAGCAGGTCCCCCCAGTAGTAGCGGCAGGGGTTGGTGACAAACAGGTGCACCTCAATGCGCTCACCGAGCACCCGCAGCGCCTCCACATAACCGGGGGGCAGGGCCGAGATGCCGAACACGAAGACCCGCTTGGGCAGCTTGCCCGGCAGAGGGGCACCGCTCTGCAAAGCCTGAATAAAGGATTCGAACAGGTTCGCTCTGTGATAGCCGCTGTCGGCCAGTTGCAGGGTGCGGGCCACCAGCTCGCGCCACAGCACGGGCTGCCAATCCTGCCCGGTCACCTCGCCGAGCTCCTCGGGCAGCCCCTCACCGCGCTCCCAGCGTTCGATCCAGTCGGGGCGGTAGACCAAATACTGGTCAAACAGATCCGCGACCTTCTGGCACAGCTGCCACAGGCGCACCTGCTCGGGGGCCTCCCCCTCCGGCGACAGGTAGCCGCGCAGGGGGGCGAAATCGGGCCGCTCGAGCAGGGTCGGCAGAATCATCATCAGCTGCCAGCTCATGCTCGGCTTGTTGTAGGGGCTGCGCGCCGGCACGTCCCCCAGCACCTCGATAAACATCTGCCAGATGAAGCTGGCGGGCAGGGGAAAGTCGATGTTGGCGGCGATACCGAAGGCGCTGGCCAGCTCAAGCTTGAGCCATTGGGCCATGCCGGGGCTCTGGACCAGGATCTGCTCGCACTCGAACGGATCGGTCAGCGGGTCGCGGCGCACCAGTTCCACCAGCAGGGCCTTGAGCACGTCGAGCTGATTGGAGTGATAGAGAGTGAACATGGACAATCCCCGTCGAAGGCAATGGCAGGATTGTCCGCGATTGGGGCGCCGGATGCAAAAAAGCCGGAGCGGGTGCTCCGGCTAAACGGTAGATTGGAAACTTCGTTAAAACAGGGTGTTACCAGCACTTGCCCAGCTTGGCGTCGATGCTGAAGGCACCGGGTCCGGCTGCGGCCAGGGCCAGGAAGCCACCGGCGATGGAGATGTTCTTCATAAACATGATCATCTGCATCTGATCGGCAGGCTGATAGTGGAACAACAGGGCCGCCACCACACAGAAACCGGCCAGCAGCAGCGACACCGAACGGGTCAGCAAGCCGCTCAGGATGGCCAGGCCGCCGCCCAGCTCGAGCAGGATCACCAGGGGTAGCAGCATGCCGGGAACCCCCATGGCCTCCATGTAGCCCTGGGTACCAGCGTAACCGCCAATCTTGCCCCAACCGGCGACCACAAACATCAGGGCCAGCAACACGCGGCTCAGCAGCAGGGCGATATCTTTCATCTTGTCCATGTTCAATTCCTCGTCATCTCATGGCAGGTCAAATAGCAGGGCTTCCGTGGCAGTATTCGCCATGAGCTCCCATTTCACTTCATCGCGACTGAGCAGCCCGTCGCCGGGTCGGGCAGTCAGGCCACCAGCGGCCAACTCCCCGGTAATCAGATGCAGGTAGCCGTGACGCCCCTGCAAGGCCCAGGTGAGGCTTTCACCCGCCGCCAATTGTAGTCGCCAGACGCGGGCCTGCTGGCGGATCCGGAAAGATTCACCTTCGCCGGTTGGCGAGGCCACCAGGGTCAACCCCGGCTGCGCCTCAATGCGTTTTTGCTGATAGCCAGGGGCCGTATCCTGTTCATTCGGCTCAATCCAGATCTGCAACAGGGAGAGCTCCTCGCCGGGTGACGGGTTGTACTCGCTGTGGCGGATGCCGGATCCCGCGCTCATCAACTGGAACTCGCCGGCGGGGATCTGCTCCACATGGCCCAGGCTGTCCTTGTGCTCTATGGTGCCGGTCAGCACGCAGGTCAGGATCTCCATGTTGGCGTGAGGATGAGTCGCAAACCCCCCCTGCGGCTTCACATAGTCCTCGTTGATGACCCGCAGGGCCGAATGCCCCATCCACTTGGGATCGTAGTAATGACCAAATGAGAAGCTGTGGCGGGTGTCGAGCCAACCGAAGTTGGCATGTCCACGCTCCTCGGACCGTCTCAATGCAAACATGGCTCTCTCCATCCAATTCGATAATGAGAATCATAGAGAGGCTTGCGTCCTGTTGTTAGCGAGTTAATCTGAGTCGGACATTCAATTTTTTTGAAGGAGCCAACATGGGCAAGGAGCGTTCATTGACGCTGGAGGCAATCAGGGCGCTGGATGCCATCGAACGGCGAGGCAGTTTTGCCGCCGCGGCGGAAGAGTTGGGTCGGGTACCCTCTGCGCTGAGCTATACGGTGCAAAAGCTCGAAGATGAGATGGATGTGGTGCTCTTCGATCGCAGTGGCCATCGCACCCGATTCACACCCGCCGGTCGCATGCTGCTGGAACGAGGGCGGCAGCTGCTGGAAGCAGCCGAGCAACTGGTGGGCGAAACCCGGGCGCTGGCCCGTGGCTGGGAGACGGACATCACGCTGGTGGTGGATGCCCTGGTGCCGGTCGAGGCACTCTATCCGCTGGTCGAGCCGTTCGCCAAAGAGACCGATACCCGGCTGCGCTTTCGTGGCGAAGCCCTGGCCGGCAGTTGGGAGTGCCTGGAGGATGGGCGCGCCGATCTGCTCATCTCTAGCCTCAATCCCGGCACCATCATGACCGGTATCAAGCATCAGCCGCTGTTTGAAGAGGAGATGCTCTACGTGGCCCACCCCGAGCATCCCCTGCATAGTGAACCCGAACCACTGGCCGACGAGACCCTGCGTCGCTACCGGGCCATCGCCGTCGCGGATACCGCACTGCGCAAGCCTCCCCTCACCTATCGATTGTTTGACAAGCAACCCAGGCTCACGGTGAGCACCATGGCCGAGAAACGCACCGCGCTGCTGGCGGGCATAGGCGTTGGCACCATGCCCCTGCGCTGGGTGCAGGAGGACATAACGGCCGGGCGACTCAAGGTGATCAGCCCCGAGTATCGCCACAAGATACAGGTGGTCCTGGCCTGGCGGCGCGACGTGATGGGCAAGGCCAAGAGCTGGCTGGTGCGGGAGATCCCCCGGCTATGGGGATAGAAAAAAAGAAAGCGGAGCCCCGTCGGGATCCGCTCAATTTGCCAGGAAAGAATAAAAACCTTTCGGTTTAAAACCCTTAAATTGGAAGCAAACGGTCGACAGCACAACCAGGAAGGCTTTGAAATCGACCACGTGAGAGAGTATGAACGGAGTTTTATTCATCACCAGCACTTTGTATGCAGGTAGAGGAATATGCACCGACTAGTATCATATAGTGAGCCTTTAAAAACCCACTGGTCTGGCCAATCCCTTGAAAAGGCTAGGATTCGACCACCTGGACCATGAAGTTATTATTTGCAGTATCAAAAGCTGCCCCCGTGAGATGAGGCAGAAGAAGGGATAATTTCATAAACATGCACGTTAAGGGAGTGAATGCATGACCTATAGCCAAGAGTTGGCCAACAATATTCTGGAAACGCTCAAAAAAACCCTCAATGATAAGGGGATCCGCTATCAGACCCTGGCCGAGACCCTGGATGTCTCTATCGCCACCATCAAGCGGATGATGAACAAGCCTTCCCTGCCCTTCGACACTCTGCTGCAAATCTGCCACCTGGCCGGTCTCTCCTTCGAGGAGCTGCTGGAGCGAACCCAGGATGCCCAGAGCCGGCGCGCCGTCTTCACCAAGGAGCAGGACGACGCCTTCCATAATGAGCCGGGTCTTTACGCTTTCCTCGCCAACATCTTCTGGCGCGAAAAGAGCCTCATCGATCTCAAGCGTGAATACGGGCTCACCGATGCCTCCTGCTACCTCTATCTGCGCAAACTGGAAAAGCTCGGCATCTTGCAACTGGGCATCGACAACAGCTACCACTTCCTCATCAGCGAGCGGATAAGCTTCGAACAGCACAGCCGTTTCGCCAGGGCCCAGGCCCGTCAGGCCATGACCATGCTGGGGGATTACCTGGTAGACAACATGCACAAGCCCAACAATTACATGGCCCTGTGCCAGCTTCATCTGGAAGAGCCGGAGGCCATGGCCCTCATCGAGCGGATGAAGGAGTACTGGCATAGCGAGCTCAAGCTCAACCGCCCGGCGGTAGGACAGCGAGAAGGGAGCAAGACCTACACCATGTCGCTGCAACTGGCCGACTGCGGCTACCAGAGCTTTGACGATCTGATCCCCAATATCGATAACTGAAGAGGCCGGTCAGTGACCGGCCTCTCATCAAAACTCGCCCTCTTCGAGGAACTCATCGGCGACCTCGGCCAGCTGAGGCCAGAGCTCTTCCGGCACCCAACCCTCAGGATCGTCTTCGTCCCCGTCATACTGACTCCAGAAGTAGCGACGCAGCCCGCTGGCAAACTCGTCCTGCACCTCAGCCAGCTCGGAGAGGGGGCCCATCCAGACGATGCGGCGCAACCCGGAGGCAAGATCGTTAATCGCATCCATCAGGCCGCGCTCGTCAAAGCTCTGTTCAATGACCAGCGCGAAACGCTCACGGGCAGCCTCGACCTGATCCTCGTCGAGCTCACCCACATCCGCCAGCAGATCGATAAAGTCCCCTTGCAGATACTCAAGCAGCGCATCGCGCTCCTCGAACCAGAGCAATTGCGCCCCCTTGGTGCCGAGCACTGAGCCGTCAAAGGAGTCATCCAGGTGGCACAAGGCCCAAGGGTCATCAATCATCATCGCCACTATCTCTATATTTTGGGGTGGTAAGGCCCCTATGTTAAAACCTGTCCGCCACGCCTGCCACCCTTAGGGCGAGCAGGTGAGGGATGCGGCATTGGTGACCCCGTTATCCACCAGCAATGAGCAGGGGCCACTGATGACCTGGCCACTGCCGGGAGAGGCCATGGTGATGCTCATGCTCGAGGGCTTGAGCAGGAAGGTGCCGTTTCCTTGGGCCGTGTAGGAAAGCGTCACCACCAGCGTGCTGTTTTCAGGCGCATCACAGGAATAAGTCGCCGGCTGGTTGTTGGCCTGGGGCTTGTCGATGCGGCAACTGGCCCCCGACGTCGTAGTCGAAATAGACAAACCGTTGAAGGTGTTCTTGTTACAGGCCACGGGAGCCGGGTTGTTATTGCTGGTCTTCTCCAGGCACGAGATGCGCCCGGTGGCGGTCAGGGTCGGTGTCGCCTGGGCCCCCACATCGATCTGAATGGGGAGTTGCGCCGTCTTGCTGCCACTCTGATCGAGAGGGGAAACCAGGGTGGAGGTGATCCCCGAGTTCCCCTGATAGGTCGTGGCCTTGATGGCCACCGACTGCAGCACGTTGCTGGCATCCTTGGTGCTCAGCTTGGCCGAGAGGTACCCCCGGCTGTAGCTGCCGAAGTAGTAATTATTGATATCGACGATCGTCTTGACCGGTTCATTGGTCACCGTCACATAGTCGGAGACATTGCCGCTGAGCTGACCGCTGAGGGGGACAAGGCTCCACTCTGCCAGCATGGTGAGGTTGATGTCCTGGAAGGGGATCTTGGCCAGCAGATCCACGTCATTGAGATCCGTGATGGTCTGCTGCAGGTAATCCGGTGACATCAGATCCACATAGATGCCGCGGGCAATCAGCTGGGCCGTGCCTGTGCTGGTAGTCAGGAGTGTCGTCGTGTCCCCCCCGGCGGCGGCATGACCGGGCAACCAGTCGGCAAACTCGTCGATGGCCGGGGCGGACGCACTCCCGCCATAACTCCAGTTGAGAGTGTTCTTCTGCCAGGTGACATAGGCCTTCACCACATACTTGATGTAGTTCTGATAGCTGGTCTGGTTGGCGGGCTTGGCCAGGAAGTCTGCCGTGGTCACCACCACCTTGATCAGGTTCCAATCGGGGAGTGGTCGGTAGTAGCCATCGAGCCTCACAAAGCGGCAGGCGTCAAGATAGTCGCCGCTGTTGGCAACCGACAACGAGCTGCTGTAACGCTGCCGCGGGGTCCGAAGGGGAGCATAAAACTGATCAAAGCTGGTCCCAGTGCCATCGAAGTGATTCTTACAACAACTGGTGCAGAGGTCGGGTTGATCCTTGACGCTGTTGTCGAGCACCCCGGTTACCTTGCTGGTCTGGGCCCCCACTGTCCAGTAGAGGAGGTTTCCCGATGTGAGGCTGACCTGACCGGGTAGATAAGCGCTCAAGGTAGAGCCATAGGTGCAGGCACAGGAGACGGAGGCAAGATCCTGCAGCACTTGGCGGGTCGTACCGGTCGCATCGGGCTTATAAGTAACGGTCTCAAACTGAACCAACTTGCCAACCGTACCATCCTTGGACGTCACCGTTGGCAGCGGCTTGCTGGTCTCCTGCTTGCGCCCCTCCGAGTCGATCTCGATCGAGATGACATCGGGAGCCACCCCAGGGGTGTAGCTGACCTGAGGCTGAGGCCGCGCCGTATCCAGACCACCATTGATCTGATCCCCTGTCAGCGACTCGGTTGGGGAGACGGCACCGGAGAGCAGCAGAGAGCGCGTCTGGTTCTGGCTATCACTCCAGCTGACCGTCACATCGATCACCTTACGCCCGGGGTAGGTGTAATGGTATCCGGCCGGCGCTGTGGCCTGCCAACCACTCCCGTTCCAGTACCGGTCGGCCACGGTCCAGCTTAGGCTGTAGGTGTCGCCAGAGAGGGTGGCCGTGCTGCTGCCTGCCGCAATCGCGGCATAGGCTGTCTGGGGCGCCGTCGCCGCGACGACGCCATTGAAGTTGCGAAAGGCATCGAGCCTCGATTCGGCCAGGCGCATGGCGACTTCATAGCGTCGCCCATCCTGGGAGGAGAAGAGCGCCCCTCGCGACATGGCGACCAAACCCGCCACGCCGACGCCAAGCAGTACCAGAGTAACCAAGATCTCCAGCAGTCCAAATCCCTTGTGCTGCCTCATATTGCCTCCTACCAATCCCGCCAGCTACCCGGGATCAGACTAATGACCTGATAGGCCGCCCCATTCTCTATATTGCTAAGCACGGCGGCGTCATACCTGGCGTCATAGGTGCCGTTGGCGCTCCCCAGTTGGTAATTCGCCACCAGGGCTCCGTTAACGATGGCGCCACCGGTCAATTTCACATCCGTCGTTGCCGTCGCCGGCGTCGAGGAGTAGGCAAACACCAGCCCGTAGAGTTTCTGGTTGCCGTTAACCGTCAGATCGCCGTTACGCACGATAAGCACCACGGGAGCCGCCGTGCTGCCCACATCGCCGCTCGGCTTGCACTCACCGTCGACTATGATGAGCCCAGTCGATGCGGGCCCCAACGAGGCACAGCTGGTCAGCCGCTGGGTCGCTCTCGACTCGAGATTGGCCCAGCCGGCCGCATCATCATTCTCGTTGAAGAGATACCAGACCAGATCGGGGGGAAACGAGGGGTCGTTATCCTTGATATCGAACTGTTTGTCCCCCTTCTGGCTGATGTTGGCCGCACATCCTCCGCTATAGTCGCCCTGATGGCAGGTCTGACCCGAACCATTGATGAGATCCACGTTACCATCGGTCCATACCGACAGCGGCACCCCGGCACCGCCACCGTTGGGGTTGGCGACCACGGTAAAATTCCCCCCCACCGCCATGCCGCCCGCCACGGTTAACGGTGCCGCGGGGCTCCCTGCCAACACCCGAAAGCGTACGGCCTTAACCTGAGCCGCCGCCGTGGCACTGCCATCAGCCAGGGTCGACACGGCCCGCACCGTCACGGGCACCACCTGAGTAGAGCCAATGGTGATAGTGCCATCGAGTTCGCTGGCCGAGAGCAGATAACTCCCCAAGGTCTGCGTGACGGTCGTCCCGGCGCTGCGCCAAGTGGTGTCGATCGCCAGGCGCCCCAGACCATCGGCTATCCCCAACTCAGAGAGTGCCATCGCCTGCTGGTATTGCACCTCGTTGAGAGTGATCCGCCGATCGGCCACCAGCAACTTACCCACCAGAACCGAGATGCCGATCAAGATGGTGATGATGAGCAGGGTGACGGTGAAGGTCGTAAAACCGCGCTGTCGTTTCATGGTCTTAATACCCGTCGTTACGCAGCTTGATATCCCGCTGCAGGCTCAGGGTCAGGGCGGGAGAAGACTTGTCTCTGCCATCGATGGCGATACGAATGGTTCGCGCGCCGGTTGCGACACTCCCCGTCAACAGCGAGAAGGTAAGGTTGGTAATCTCTATGGTGTTGTCGGTGCTGAGCAGACTCCCCGTGGTGCAGCTCGTTCCGAGTCGCACGCCCTTGTCACTCGAGCTGTAGTTATATACATAGGTTTCGTTGCCATCGAGGGCCCCGTTGTCGTTGTCATCGTAGCTAAGGCGAATACAGCGATAGAGGCCTGAGCCTGTGGCGGTTTCACTCATCAGATCAGCCACCGAATCAAATTTGAACAGAGAGGCAGTGCCAGTGAGAAAACCCGCACTGGCAGAGGCACTGTCATATCCGGCGCGCTGAATATCACGCGCCATCATGTCGGTGATGGCCTGCACCTCCTGATTGAGACGGCTCACCTGCAGGGCCGTCTTGTTGGCCCGCACGACAGAGGCAAACAGCGCCGACACCGCCGCCACCAACAGCAGGCCTGCTACCATGGCCACCATCAACTCAACCAGACTAAACCCTCGGCAACGTCTCAACATGAAGGTACCCCTCCCACCTGACTGCCCGCAGGGGCACAGGTTCGCACTCGGCCCACATTGCTCGAGACCACCTGCATGCTATAGACATCGGCGCTAAGTGTAATGTTGCCACTCGGCATGCTGCCGCGCCGGGGGGAGAAGGTAATGGGGCGAACATTGCTGGCGCTCTCGCTGTAACTCGCCGCCAGCCCAATCCCCGGATACTCGCTGGCATCGACCCCCTTGCGCCCCTCTACGCTGGAGCAGCTATCAGCACAACTGGCACAACTACCGGCATCGATCGCGATGCGGTAACACCAGCTATTCTGCCCGCTGTTAAAGATAATGAGTGAGAGGGATTGGTTGCGCTTGATGGCCTCGGATTTGAGCAACATCATGTCGGTGTAGAGGGCACTGGTCGCGGCCCGCACCATCTGCTCCTGTCGCAAGGACTGGTAGCTGGGCAGGCCAATAGTCAACAGAATGGCCACCAGGCTAACGGCCACCAGCAATTCGATTAAGGTAAAGCCCTGAGGCGGCGTGTAACGACGATCCATGAGTGCCAGCGACTCCTGTCTGAGGCCCGCCGGGGGTCGGCAAAGACTATCCTATAGTATCAACCTGATTGGAGAAGCCTGCTAATGAGAGCCCGCTCACAATGTGGATTCAGCCTGATTGAGCTGATGATTGTCGTTGCCGTGGTGGCCATCATAGCTGCCGTCGCCTATCCCGCCTTCACCTCGGGTCTGCAGAAATCCAGGCGCGCAGAGGCCATCAAGGGATTACTCTCCATGCAGCTTCGCCAGGAGGAGTTCCGCATCAGCAATGCCACCTATAGTAGTGCGACGGCGCAGCTCGGCAGCCCGAGCAGCGACTACTATGACTTCTCGGTCTCCGGAGCCTCCGCCACTGCCTATACCCTCACTGCCACCGCCAAGGGGAGCCAGGCGGGAGACACGGCCTGCGCCACCATGACCATCAACAAGGCCGACACCAAAACACCCGCCGACTGCTGGAAGTAACAGCCCAAACGATCGAGTCAGGGGCCACGCCTCGAACAGAGGCCGACCGCTGACTCGTACGCCCCCCGATATATCGAGCGCAAACATATAAGGCTTCATACAAAGCCAAGTGAGAGGTACACTCAACGACTCCAAGGCGGATTTCTTGATAGGGATATGACGCCACAACGTGGCCAGGAGTGGCCGCGATTTCCGAGCAAGGCCCATAGCACGGCCACCAACACCGAAAAAAGATGCCTGAGAAAATTCCCGCAAGCGTCGAACTGGCGACAGCACTTTTATACAAAGTGGGCACAGGTTGATATCGTGACGACAGAGATGAAAGAGCAGACCCACTTTCAACGCATCGATGCACTCGGCGGCGTCGATATGCTTCAGGCGCGCTATTACAAGCAGCGTTTTGCCCGCCATGTCCATGAGACCTTCTGCATTGGTGTCATCGATCAGGGGGCCCAACGATTTTACCGCTCCGGGGCAGAACACGTCGCACCGCGCGGGGATATCATCATAGTCAACGCTGACGACGTGCACACCGGCAGCGCCGAACTGGAGCAAGGTTGGGGCTATCGAGCCATCTATCCGCACCCTGAGATGCTGCGCAATATTCTGCGCCAGACCCCTGACGAGACGGACTTTATTCCCTGGTTTCCCGATGCGGTTATTCATGACCCTGCTCTTTCAGAGCAGTTGCTGTTTACCTTCAATATGTTGGAGCAAGACGGCAATAACCTGCTTAAAGAGTCCCTGTTGCTCTCCTCACTGATGCTGCTGAGCATTCGCTACAGCAGAACCCGTAAAACTCAGGTAGAACTTCCCGCCGCCACTCTGCCTATCCTTCGAGCAAAGGAGTTGATGGACAGCTGCCCACAAGAGGAGCACACCCTGACTCGGCTTGCACAGCTGGCTGACCTGAGTCAGTGGCATTTTCTCAGACAATTCAAGGCAGTAACCGGCATGACACCGCACGCCTATCTGGTGCAGGCACGCCTTCGCAAGGCCCGCGTCTTACTGCGTCAGGGTGTAACTATCCTCGACACGGCCATCCTCTGTGGCTTTACCGACCAAAGCCATTTCCACCGCCATTTTAAAAACTCTGTGGGTCTGACTCCCGGCGAATTCATCAAGGCCTGACCTCTCGAAAACACACTCAGGTTGTTTGTCGAGCCAAGCAGCACACAGACCACCGCCTCACGATAGTGCCGACAAGGGTATCAGGCACTGAACGCCCCCCACCCGCCGCTCACCCGAACGCACAGCCTGGCTTCGCCACCAGCAGCAAGATCATTCAATACTGCCGACTCGGAGACCGTTAATGTTAACGGCTCCCTTTACCTAATCCATGAGAAAAGCAATGATTGAATCAGGCACCTGCTCCTCTCCTGCGCAACAGTCCTCTTCGAGCTCATCGTTTATGCGTGGTGCTATTGAGATGCTTCCACTGTGCGTTTCAGTGATCCCATGGGGAATACTGGCTGGCTCGATGGCAATACAGGCCGGTTTAACCTTCTGGCAAAGCGTAGGCATGTCGGCGATTGTTTTTGCCGGCGCGGCCCAGCTGGTTACCTTAGGCATGATAATGGCAGGAGCAAATTTATTTGCAATTCTTGTTTCAGTGTTTTTTATCACATCACAGCACTTCATATACGGCCTCACACTCAGAGAATTTGTGTCCTACCTGAAGATTAAGCTCCGCCTTCCTATTGGTTTCCTGCTCACCGATGAGCTATTTGCTTTGAGCGAGACAAAAAACAAAGAATCTGAATTAACACCCAGTTATTTAATCGGTGCCGGACTGACTTTCTACCTCTCTTGGAATGCGTTCAGTTTGATGGGTATTTTAATGGCCTCCTCGGTACCAAACCTTGAAAAGTACCATCTCGATTACTCTATTGTCGCAACCTTTATCACTATTGTGGTACCTATGGTGAAAAAAATCAGCACCCTGGTTGGTGTTGCAGTTTCACTGCTGCTTTCCATGCTTCTTAGCTATTGGCAACTAGAGGGCGCCATTGTCATCTCCGGGCTCTGCGGCATGTTCTCTGCCGTACTGGCATCTGTACTACTGAATGAAGAGCAATCTCAAGAATGACTCAATAAGGATTGAAGATGAGTTGGCTTCTTATTTTAGCACTGGCAACAATTGTATTTTTTAATCGTTATGTCTTTCTTGAACCTAACGTACCATTGAAAATACCTAACCTGGTCAACAGGGCCCTTAAGTATTCTGCACCATGTCTCATGACTGCGATCTGCGGCCCAATTATACTCATGGAGCATGGTGCCATAAGGGAATTTCCTAACAACCCTTACTTTCTGGGCGCACTGATCAGCATCGTAATCTCATTTTACATCAAGAACATCGTCAGCGCCGTCTTGCTAAGCCTCGCTGCCTTTTACACCATCAACTATTTCATCTAGCCCGGCTATCAGAGGATAACGCATGGACCGCGTGGAAAAAGATTATCATCACTCAACGAAAATAAGAAAAAGCTACGAAATATTACCCTTTCAGGGAGTATGGAGTTGGTTGACAGGAAAAGAAATACTGGGCCGCAAGCCGCTTTGGGAAAGTAATTCCTCAGAGTTGATTGTCTGGTCCGTACTGTGGGTATTCATTGGCGTGTGGTTAACCTGTTCAGCTATTTTTTATGCATCCACACTTGGTGCATCGATAGCCTTGTATGTTGTCGGAGCCCTGTTCTCCACGGCTGGTGCGCGCTATATCGTGGCAACCATTATCCACCATGGGGTCCATGGTCATTTATACAAGTCACAAAAGGTGAACAAGACACTGTGTGAGATACTCTCGACACTGCTCATCGTGCAGCCATACGAATCCTACCGCCAGTTCCATGTCTATGAACACCACGGTCGTGCATTTTCGACCTTTGAGGACAAAGATCTGGCGGCTATCTACCAACTGGGCTTCACGCCAGGCAAGGGCAAGGCCGAACTCTACACACATCTTTTCCTGACCCTGCTCAGCCCCAAATTCCACCTCGTGTTCTTCTATGGCCGCCTGAAATCCAATCTGGCTGGGGTCCCCCTCTATCGCTTGGCGATGACGCTCGGCTGGTGGGCGTCCCTGGCAGGCATCTGCACCGTACTGGGCACCTCGAATGCCATCCTGATCCTGCTGCTGCCATTCGTGGTGTTTTATCAGGTCGCATCACTGCTGCATCTACTGACCGAACACGTATGGATTGTGCGCGGTGAGGGAGAATCCGTGCGGGATAGCCACATCAACAACAGCCTTGCCCGTTTCTGTGGGGAGAGATGCCCAGACGGTTTTGCACCCAAGTACGCCGCGCAATGGGCCAAGTGGCTGGCGATGCATCTGCTGGTCCACCTGCCAAGCCGCATGCTGATTGTCCAAGGCTCTTTGGTCTGCCATGACTGGCATCACCGCTACGGAACCGTTCGACAGTGGTATGACTATGCCAGGCTGCGCGAGAGGCATGCCCACACACTCTCGCTAGAGGAAAATTACGACTACCACGATATATGGGGTGTCCATAACGCACTGGACTACGTTTTCAGTTTGCTGAGTCAACAAGAGAGAAGCGAACTGGAAACCGGGCAGCTCGCATATCGGCTGAACTGATACCAAAGCGCGACGGATTACTCGCTCTTCCTTACTGGTTGGGCCAGGGGCATTGGTCCAACGCCTGCACCTGGTAGCCTGGTTTTCAGGGTCAGCGCAGGCGATTGACCAAGGGCCACTCGCAGAGCCGTCTCGACCAAGCAAAATAAACGCGGACCGGGGCGCGATCCCCATAAAAAAATGCCGGCCCAAGGGCCGGCATTCGCTTTTAAAGGATCCGCAGCTCGGCGGGCACCTCAAACACCACGTTCTCTTCGCGGCCCGGGTGCTCGGCCACCATCTCGCCACCCAACTCGCGCAACCGGCCTATCACCTGCTGCACCAGTACCTCAGGGGCAGAGGCGCCGGCGGTCACACCGATGCGCGCCACGCCTTCCAGCCACTGGGGCTCTATCATGGCGGCATCATCGATGAGATAGGCACGCGCCCCCACCTTTTCCGCCAGCTCGCGCAGGCGGTTGGAGTTGGAGGAGTTGCGCGACCCCACCACCAGCATGGCCTGCACCAGACCGGCCATCTCACGCACGGCGTCCTGGCGGTTCTGGGTGGCATAGCAGATGTCATCCTTGCGCGGCCCCTGGATCTTGGGGAAATGGCGGCGCAGGGCGTCGATGACGTCGGAGGTCTCGTCCACACTCAGGGTGGTCTGGGTGACGAAGCAGAGATCGTCCGGGTTCTTCACCCGGAGTGTGGCGACGTCATCCGGGGTCTCCACCAGGTACATGCCCCCATTCGGGTTCTCGTACTGGCCCATGGTGCCAATCACTTCGGGGTGGCCGGCGTGACCGATGAGCACAGCTTCGGAGCCCTTGCGGCTAGCGCGATGGACCTCCATGTGCACCTTGGTCACCAGCGGACAGGTGGCGTCGAACACCTTGAGGGCGCGGGCCTTGGCCTTCTCGCGTACCGCCTTGGAGACACCGTGGGCGGAGAAGATGACGATGTTGTCATCCGGCACCTCGTCGATCTCCTCGACGAAGATGGCCCCCGCCTCCTTGAGCTTGTTGACCACGTAGCGGTTGTGCACCACCTCATGCCGCACGTAGATGGGCGCCCCGAACTTCTCCAGGGCACTCTCGACGATACTGATGGCGCGGTCGACACCGGCGCAAAACCCGCGGGGGTTGGCAAGCAGGATCTCCATCAGGCCTCCTCCAGCTCCTCGTCCACGGCCAGGATCTCGACCTCGAAGGTCACGGTGTGCCCGGCCAGGGGGTGATTGAAATCGACGGTCACCGACATCCCTTCCACCGCCCGGACTATCCCCGGGATCTCGCCGCCGTTCGGCAGGCTGAAGCCGATGATGGCACCCACCTCGGGTTCGGCATCGGCGCCGAACTTGGCGCGATCCAGGTGATGGACGTTGTCGGGATTGGGCAGGCCGAAGGCCTGCTCCGGTGCCAGCGTAAAGCTCTTGGCGTCACCGGCACAGAGGCCCAGCAGGCAGGCCTCGAAGTGCGGGGTCAGGCTGCCATCGCCCATCACCAGCTTGGCCGGCTTGCCGCCGAGCTGGGTGCTATCCGCCACCGAGCCGTCTTCCAGCTTGATGGTGAAATGGAAGATGACCTGACTGTCGGCCCCAATGACTCGGCTCATGCGTGCTCCTTGCTCTGTTTGTCGCCACGCAGACCGTCCAGCACTATCATGGCGGCACCGATGAAGATGAAGCTGTCAGCCAGGTTGAAGGCCGGCCAGTGGGCACGACCCCAGTAGAAGTCGAGGAAATCGACCACATGGCCCAACACCAACCGGTCAAACACGTTACCAAGCGCCCCGCCGATGATGCAGGCATAGGCGATGCCGCTCCACTTCTGCTCGACCGGCTGCTTGCGCAGCCAGTGGGTCAGCAGGCCGCAGATGGCGAAGGCCAACGCCGCGAAGAACCAGCGCTGCCAGCCTCCCTGATCGGCCAGGAAGCTGAAAGCAGCCCCCTTGTTGTAGACGTGCACCAGGTTAAAGAAGGGGGTGATCTCCACCCCCGGGTAGCCATATGGCAGCATCTTGACCACGGCGAGCTTGGTCGCCTGGTCAAGGATAAAGGCCAGGGCGGCCAGCCACAGCCAACGCAGGCCACTCTTTTGTTGCATCATGTCACCCATCAGGCAAAGGAACGGACTTCGCCGTCACCGTCGACGTTGGTCACGCAGCGACCACAGATCTGCTCGTGACCGGCAATGGTGCCCACGTCTTCCACATGGTGCCAGCAACGCTCGCACTTGGCGGCGGACGATTGCACCACGCTCACCCAGAGATCGTCACGCTCGGTCGCCACGGCACCCTCGGCAGCCGACTCGGCGACCGCGACACTGGCCTTGGAGGTGAGCAGCACGAAACGCAGCTCGTCGCCCAGGGCCTTGAGTTGCTCGGCCAGCGCCGGCTTGGCATAGAGGGTCACCTCGGCCTGCAGGGAGCCACCGATGCGTTTCTCACCACGAGCCGCTTCCAGGGCCTTGTTGACCTCGCCACGCACGTCGAGGATCTCGGACCAGAAGGCGTCACCCAGTTGCTCGTCGGCAGCCAGGCCAAACAGTCCCTGGTACCACTCTTCGGTGAACACGAACTCGGCGCGCTCACCCGGCAGCAGGGCCCAAATCTCGTCGGCGGTGAAGCTCATGATGGGCGCCATCCAGCGCACCATGGCCTCGACGATGTGATAGAGCGCGCTCTGGCAGGAGCGGCGGGCCAGGCTGTCGGCCTTGGCGGTGTACTGACGGTCCTTGATGATATCCAGATAGAAGGAGCCCATCTCAACCGAGCAGAACTGCATCAGCTTCTGGGTCACACCGTGGAAGTTGTAGGCATCGAACGCCTCGATGATCTCTTCCTGTACGGCCTTGGCGCGACCCACGGCCCAACGGTCTACCACCACCATGTCGGCCGGTGCCACCATGTCGGTCGCCGGATTGAAGCCGTTCAGGTTGGCCAGCAAGAAGCGGGCAGTGTTACGGATACGGCGGTAGGCGTCGGCAGAGCGCTTGAGGATCTCGTCCGAGACGGTCATCTCGCCGGTGTAGTCGGTACTGGCGACCCACAGACGCAGGATGTCGGCACCCAGCTTGTTCATCACATCCTGAGGGCTCACCACGTTGCCGATGGATTTGGACATCTTGCGGCCCTGACCATCTACGGTGAAGCCGTGGGTCAGCACCTGGTTGTAGGGGGCCTTGTCCTTCATGGCGACGCCGATCATGAGCGACGACATGAACCAGCCGCGGTGCTGGTCAGAGCCTTCCAGATACATGTCAGCCGGCTTGCCGTTGAACTCGGGGCGGGCGTCAACCACAGAGGCGTGGGTCGAGCCGGAGTCGAACCAGACGTCCAGGGTGTCGGGCACCTTGTCATACAGATCCGCATCGGCACCGAGCAATTCGGCCTTGTCGAGATCCCACCAGGCCTGGATACCGGCCTGTTCGACCCGCTTGGCCACCTCTTCCATCAGGCGCACAGAGTCCGGATGGATCGCCTGGGTCTCTTTGTGGACGAACAGGGAGATGGGCACACCCCAGGTACGCTGACGGGAGATACACCAGTCCGGACGACCTTCCACCATGGCCTGGATACGGTTTTTACCCCAAGCCGGAACCCAACCGCTCTGGCCGTGCTCGGCGATCCCCTGGGTCTCGATACGATCGATCTCTTCCAGCGCACGCTTACGCAGGCCGTTCTGATCCATGCTGATGAACCACTGGGGGGTGGCACGGAAGATGATCGGGGTCTTATGACGCCAGCAGTGTGGATAAGAGTGGTTGAATACCTCATGGTGCAGCAGGGCACCGCGTTCGGTCAGCACGTCGACCACGGACGCATTGGCCTTGAACACGTGTTGACCGGCGAACAGCTCGGTATCGGGCAGATAGACGCCGTTGCTACCAACCGGGTTGGCCACTTCCAGACCGTATTTCTGACCGACCGCAAAGTCCTCGGGGCCGTGGCCAGGCGCGGTGTGGACGGCGCCGGTACCGGCGTCCAGGGTGACGTGATCGCCAAGCACCACAGGGACATCGAAGTGGTAGAAGGGGTGGCAGAAGCGAACCAGCTCGAGCGCAGCACCCTTGGCAAAGCCCAGATTGTGGTAGTGCTCGATGCCGGCGCGGTCCATCACGTCCTTGACCAGTTCGGTGGCCAGGATCAGACGCTCTGGGTTGTCTCCTTCGACCTGCACCAGCGCATAGTCGAGGTCGGCGTGCATGGCGATGGCGCGGTTAGCCGGCAGGGTCCACGGAGTGGTGGTCCAGATCACGGCAGAGATGGGGCCACGGCCGAAATGGCCTTCGGCGCAATCAAACTTGGCGGCCACGGCTGCCTCATCGGCCGCCTTGAAACGGACGTCGATGGAGGGGGAATTCTTGTCGTAGTACTCAACTTCGGCTTCGGCCAGGGCAGAGCCGCAATCGGTACACCAGTGCACCGGCTTGGAGCCCTTGTGCAGGTGACCGTTGGCCACGATCTTGGCCATGGAACGGATGATGTTGGCTTCAGTGCCAAAGTCCATGGTCAGGTAGGGATGTTCCCAGTCACCCAGCACACCGAGACGGATGAAGTCGGCCTTCTGGGCCTCGATCTGGGTCTTGGCATACTTGCGGCACTCGGCACGAAACTCGGCCGGGGTCACCTTTTCACCCGGTTTGCCGACCATGCCTTCCACTTTCAGCTCGATGGGCAAGCCGTGGCAATCCCAACCCGGCACATAGGGAGAGTCGAAGCCGGACAGGCCCTTGGACTTGATGATGATGTCTTTGAGGATCTTGTTAACGGAGTGACCGATGTGGATGTTGCCGTTGGCATAGGGAGGGCCATCGTGCAGGATGAAGGACTTCTTGCCCTTCTTGACGCTACGGATGGTGCCGTAGAGATCCTGATCGTTCCAGCGCTGCAGCATCTGGGGTTCACGCTTGGCCAGATCGCCGCGCATCGGAAACTCGGTTTCCGGAAGATTCAGGGTGTGTTTGTAGTCGCTCATCGATCCTGGGTTCCCTTCATAACTAAAGAGTCATAACTAAAGAGTCATCACTAAAGAGTGCATTAAATTGAGTACGAAACGGTCATCCCGCAACCAGCCCGAACCAGGCTCGGGCCGTGCGGGCATCCTGTTCAATCTGCGCCTTCAAGGCATCAAACGAGGCAAATTTTTGCTCTTCGCGCAACTTGTGGCGAAGCAGCACCTTGACCTGCTGACCATAAAGATCACCGGAGAAGTCAAACAGATGAACCTCCAAACGGGCCTGAGTGCCGTTCAGAGTGGGTCGTTGCCCCACATTGGCAACGCCGGGGAAAGTCTTGCCGGAACATAACACTTCCACCGCATAGACGCCACTGACCGGCGCCACACGCCGCTTCAGGGCCAGATTGGCAGTGGGAAACCCTATGGTCCTGCCCAACTTGTCACCGTGGGCTACCCGCCCGCTGATGCTGTAGGGGCGCCCCAGCATCAGCTCCACTTCGGCCATACGGCCAGCCAGCAGGGCCTCGCGCACTAGCGTGCTGCTCACCCGCTGGCGGGAGACGTTAAAACTCTGGGTGCTGATCACCTCAAAACCAAAGCGCTGCCCCGCCGTCTCCAGCCGGTGGAAGTCCCCCTCTCGCCCCTTGCCAAAGCGAAAGTCGTCCCCCACCACCAGATAACGGACCCCCAACTTGCCAACCAGCAGATCCTCGATAAAGGTCTCGGCGGACTGTTCGGCGAAGGCGTGGCTGAACCGGACACAGAGCACCCGGTCGATGCCTATGCCCCTGAGGGCCTCGGCCTTCTCACGCAGACGGGTCAGCCTGGGAGGCGCCTTGGCGTCGGCAAAGAGCTCCAGAGGCTGCGGTTCGAACAGCATGACACAGGCGGGCAAACCAAGGCTGGCCGCCTTCTCCTGCAACCGCGCCAACACGGCGCGGTGACCAAGGTGCACCCCGTCGAAGTTGCCAATGGTCAACACGCACCCCTTGTGAGGGGGGCGCAGATTGTGGATACCGCGGATAAGCTCCATCAGTGCCTTGTATCTTGCTGCTGTCGAAATCGCCGGATTATATCTCAGCCGGGCCCTGCGATCAGCCCTCGCGTCCGGCTTTAAGATGACGGGGGCGGATTCCGCCGGCCAGCAACACTACTGCATAGGCAGCGCCACCGAGCAGTAACAGCTTGGTCAGCTCCAGGGTCGCCTTAAGCATGGACCACTCGCCCCACTGAGCCAGATCGGGCGAGAGCCAGGCCAACAGACCCGCCATGGTCGCACTGGCGATCACCAGTCTCAGCAGGAAGAGCCAGGTCTCGCGCGAGATGGTATAGATCCCGCCTTTGCGAAGTCCGCGATAGAGCAAGATGGCGTTGAGGGTGCCCGAGCAGGCGGTGGAGAGGGCCAACCCAACGTAGTCGAGGGGATAGATGAAGGCCAGGTTGAAGACCATGTTGGCCACCATGGCGATGATGCCGATGCGCACCGGCGTCCTGGTGTCCTGCCGGGCGTAGTAGCCGGGGGCCAACACCTTGATCAGCATCAGCGAGAGCAATCCCGAGACAGAGGCCAGCAGGCTGGCACTGGACATGGTCACCTCATGCATACCGAACTCACCGCGCATGAAGAGCACCCGCAGAATGGGTTCACGCAGCACGGCGATTCCCAGCATGGCGGGCAATCCCAGCAGCAGAACCATGCGCACCCCCCAGTCCATGGTACGGGAAAAGTCCGCCGCATCCGCATCCACATGCTTGCGTGACAGCGCGGGCAGGATCACCGTACTGATGGCGACGCCAAAGAGGCCGAGCGGAAACTCCAGCAGGCGATCGGAGTAATAGAGATGACTGATAGCCCCGGTGGCAAGGAAGGAGGCCAGCATGGTGTTGAGCAGCAGGTTGATCTGGCTGACCGAGACGCCGAACAGAGCCGGAATCATCAGGGTGCGGATCTTCACAACCCCAGGGTGATGCCACCCCCACTTGGGCCACACCAACATGTTGAGCCGGCGCAGAAAGGGGAACTGAAACAGGAACTGTACCAGGCCGCCGAGAAAGACCCCGATCGCCAGCGCCAGCTCGGGATCGTCGAGCAGCGGCGAGATCCACCAGGCGGCGGCGATCATGGTGATGTTGAGAAAGATAGGGGTGAAGGAAGAGACCCCGAAGCGGCCGAAGGTATTGAGCACCGCCCCCGCCATGGCGGTAAAGGTGATAAACCAGAGGTAGGGGAAGGTGATCTTGAGCATCAGGCTCGCCATCTCGAACTTCTCGGCAGCCGGCCCCCCGTGCAACCAATCCCAGAACCAACCCCAGCCGAATAGCGCGGTCAGGACGCCGGAGAAGAGCACCCCGAGCAGTGTCACTATGGTGACGATCCCTCCCAGAGTACCGGACACCACGGCCAGCAGCTCGCGCACCTTATCCTCATTCCCCTCCTTCTTGTACTCGGTCATAACCGGCACGAACGCCTGATTGAAGGCCCCCTCGGCAAACAACCTGCGCAGGAAATTGGGGATGCGGTTAGCGAAGAAGAAGACGTCGGCCGCCGCCCCCGCCCCCAGCAGATTGGCGATGACCACATCGCGCACCAGCCCCATGATGCGGGACAGCAGGGTCATGAACGAGACGATCATGCCCGATTTAATCAATTTCTTGCTCAAGGAAGGCCTCGGGAACTGTCAGAAAGAAATGAATGCTGATAGAATCGGCCGACAGTTTACCCGCACGCCCGCTGACACACCATCGGGGGTCGGTGCTTATTTGCACAAATTGTTTGACAAAATGTGGTTGCAGAGGCATATTCCTCGGCCTTTGCAATACACTCGCTAAGACAGTTTTAGGAGTTTAACTTGGCTAACATCAAATCTGCTAAGAAGCGCGCGATTCAGGCAGAGAAACGTCGTCAGCACAATGCCAGCCGTCGTTCCATGACCCGCACCTACGTCAAGAAAGTGATCGCTGCTATCGCTTCCGGTGACAAGGCTGCCGCAGTTGCCGCTTTCGAGAAGGCTCAGCCGATCCTGGACCGCATGGCCACCAAGGGTCTGATCCACAAGAACAAGGCTGCTCGTCACAAGAGCCGTCTGGCTGCTCAGATCAAGGCTCTGGCCTAATCTACGCCTCGAAGTTCGATCGAACGAAAAAACCGGCAGAAATGCCGGTTTTTTATTGCCCTTCGCTGCAGTAGAGGCGATGGAGTAACGCTATCACCTCCCGCACCTCGCGACTGTTGAGAGAATAGTAGACAGTCTGCGCCTGTTTTCTCGTCCCCACCAACCCATCTCGACGCAACACAGCCAGATGCTGCGACAAGGCCGATTGGCTTAAACCCAGTATGGAGTTGAGCTCACCGACCGACAGCTCCCGATCCAGTAGATGACACAGGATAAAGAGCCGACGCTCGTTTGCCAGCGCCTTGAGCAGGGCAACAGCGCGGGCCGCATTCGCCTCCATCTGCTCGAGTTCCATGACCGCTCTCCGATAGATGAAAGGGTTGTATCATACTGGGAGTGAGCCGTTTTTAAAATCCGGTCGCGAACGGTGAGAGGTTGTTGAGGTTTTCGCTCTCGGTGAACAAGGGAGAGAAGTCGCTCTCGCAGATGCGCTTCACCGCAGGATGCTGGATCATCCGTTCGGCGAAGATGACGTAATACTCCTCCTTCAGATCCTGGGTTTCCCCCAGCAACACCACTCCCTCACTCTCCAGGATCTCCTCCCGATAGATAGAGGGGGCCATGAAGATACCCTGATTGAAGAAGCCAAAAGCCTTCATCAAGGCCGCGTCGTCAAACTCCCCCAGTATATTGGGCGTCACCCCCTGCTCTTCAAACCACTGGGTCAGCTGACGTCCCATGGCGGTACGACGGCCAAGGATCAACAACTTCCGCTCTTCGAGGCAGGCAGGGAAGGGGCGCTCCGGCAAGGGAGCCTTGCAGAAGAAGCTCACCCCACAGCCACCGAGACGCTTGGAAAGCAGCCCCGCATGCTGGGCGGAGTCCACCGGACAATCGGAGAGGATCATGTCGAGCTTGTGCTCGCTCAACTGCTCGAGCAGCAGCTCGTGAGTCGACTCGAAGCAGCGCAGATGGATAGAGCCATCATTGGGAATGACGGAGAGCAGGACCCGACTGGCCAGCCGTTTGGAGAGGGCGTCGGCGATCCCCACATCGAACAGGAGTTGGTTCTCTTTACGATAATTGACGATGTCGAGCATCTCATAGGAGAGGCTGAACATACGATCCGCATAGCGATAGACCAGCTGACCCAGCTCGGTTGCCTCCAGAGAGCGCCCCTTGCGTTTGAACAGCTTGCCACCAAGACGCTGCTCGAGCTGCTTGATCTGGCCGGTGACGGTCTGGGGGGTCAAAAAAAGGGCCTCTGCCGCTTGGGTGACAGAGCCCTTCTTCTGGGTCATCCAGAAATAATAGAGGTGGTTGTAGTTAAGGTGTGACATCCAGTTTTGGTTCCGCTGTGCGCTGCCTGCCGGGGCAGCTCATCTCTGCGGCCAGAATGTCGTACATGTCGCTGGTCGAGTCAACCTTGCCGGCGGCGAACTCCTCCCTGAGCACCCCTTTAAGATGAAAAGGATCGGGCCGGCCATGGCGACAGCTGCTGCGCCCGGTCTGCTTGATACGCTCACCGACCCGACTGCTGAGGGCCCGCTCGCCAAACGTCTCACCGAAGGTGGCACGCGCCTGCCGGTCGCCCATCATGAGGGCGCTGTCGACAACCCCGTTGAGGTAGGTGGCACACGCGGGGGAGGACGCCTCGCTCTTGCACGCCTCGATCCCCTCTCCCTGTGCCCATACCGATCCGGAAAGCAGCACGCTCATCATCCAAAAGGTTCTCATCTCTCGTCTCCTTGCGTTGGCTTGTTCTGTAGCAGGGCCCAGCGCAGGGCAAGATACCCCACGATGGCCGCCAGGGTTGAGCCGCTCAGGATGCCGAGGCGAGAGTAGTTACCATAGTCCAGGCCACCGTGCTCGAAGGCCAGCGAGGCAATAAACATGGACATGGTGAACCCGATCCCGCACAGGATGCTGACGGCGAAGATGTGTCGGAAGTTGATGCCATCTGGCATCTTGGCAATCCCGGCTTTGACAGCCAACCAGCTGATGGTGAACACACCCAGCGGCTTGCCGATGAACAGCCCCAACATGATGCCAAGCGGCACCGGGTTGAGCATGTCGGCCAGGCCAATCCCCGCCAGCGACACCCCGGCATTGGCAAAGGCAAACAGCGGCAGGATCAGATAGGCAGACCAGGGGTGCAGCGCGTGCTCGAGGTGCTTGAGGGGAGACTCATGACGCACGCCCTTGATGGGGATCATGAAGCCCACCACCACACCCGCCAAGGTGGCATGCACACCGGATTTGAGCACGGCAACCCAGAGCACCAGGCCGACCAGCATGTAAGCAGAGATACGGTCGACACCACGTCGATTCATCCACCACAGCACGCCGACCGCCACCAGGGCGACACCGAGCGCCATGGTCGAGAGCTGGCTGGTATAGAAGAGGGCGATGATGACGATGACCCCCAGGTCGTCCATGATGGCCAGTGCCAACAGAAAGACTTTAAGGCTCAGCGGAACGCGCTTGCCGAGCAGGGCCATGACGCCGAGGGCAAAGGCGATGTCGGTTGCCGCCGGGATAGCCCAACCGGCGCGAGCGATCTCGTCGGTGTAGTTGAAGAAGGTGTAGATCAGGGCAGGCGCCAACATGCCCCCCAGAGCAGCGATGGCCGGAAACGTGGCCTGCTCACGGGTCGACAGTGCCCCTTCGAGCATCTCGCGCTTTACCTCGAGACCGACCAGCAAGAAGAAGATGGCCATGAACCCATCGTTGATCCAAAGCAGCAGCGGCTTGTTGATATCCAGGGCTGCGATACGAACCTGCACCGGTGTATCCAGAAATGCCTGATAACCGACTGACCATGAGGTGTTGGCCAGCAGCATCGCCAGGGCAGCCGACAGGATCAGAATGATCCCCGATGCAGACTCCAGCCGCAGAAACCTTTTGACCATTTCGCTCATTTCGTTGAAACCTCGTTGTGCTTGATTTCTCCAGTCTAGTTAAGGCTTTCCCCCTTTAAAAATCGATTCTAACTACCTTTATACTCGGAAAAACCGAGGTTAATACCGTTAAAAATGGAAAAATGAAGAGGCTATAAACAATTAAGGCGCCCTTCGGCGCCTCTTTTCAAACGGCCACGGGAGCCTTGATCCCGGGATAAGGGTCATAGCCCACTATCTCAAAATCATCGAATCGATAGTCGAAAATCGACTCTGGCTTGCGCTTGATGACCAGGGTGGGCAGCGGGCGAGGCTCACGGCTCAGTTGCAGGGCGGTCTGCTCCATATGGTTGGAGTAGAGATGCACATCACCGCCGGTCCAGACGAAGTCACCGACCTCCAGATCGCACTGCTGGGCCATCATATGGGTCAACAGGGCATAACTGGCGATGTTGAACGGCAAGCCGAGGAAGACGTCGCAGCTACGCTGGTAGAGTTGGCAGGAGAGCTTGCCGTCCGCCACGTAGAACTGGAAGAAGGCGTGGCAAGGGGCCAGCGCCATCTTGTCGAGTTCACCCACATTCCAGGCCGAGACGATGATGCGACGCGAATCCGGATTGTTGCGGATATCGTCCACCGCCTTCTGGATCTGATCGACCACGCCACCATCCCGGGTTGGCCAGGAGCGCCACTGCGCACCGTACACCGGCCCCAGATCGCCGTTCTCATCGGCCCACTCGTCCCAAATGGTGACCCCGTTCTCCTTGAGGTAGGCGATGTTGGTCTCCCCCTGCAGGAACCAGAGCAACTCATGGATGATGGAACGCAGATGGCACTTCTTGGTGGTAACCAACGGGAAACCGTCGGCCAGATTGAAGCGCATCTGATGACCGAAGATGGATCGCGTACCGGTACCGGTGCGATCCGACTTGTCAGTCCCCTCGGCCAGGATCTGGCGCATCAGCTCCTGATAGACCTTCATTTTGTCCCCTCCGCCTTGACGCCAAACAGCGCCGGTTTGCGATAGGCGACCCAGATCATCAGTAAGCCTGCCAGGATCATGGGAGTGGACAGGATCTGCCCCATGCTGATCTCGTTAAAATAGAGGCCGAGCTGGCTGTCGGGCTGGCGCACGAACTCCACGATGAAGCGGAACAGGCCATAACAGAGCAGGAACATGCCAGAGATGGCCCCGCGCGGAGGATGCTTGCGCCAGAAGAGGTTAAGAACGATAAACAGCACCACCCCCTCCAGGGCAAACTGATAGAGCTGGGAAGGATGGCGCGGCTCAATGCCGGCCTCGGGGAAGATCATGGCCCAGGGCACATCGGTCACGCGCCCCCACAGCTCACCGTTAAGGAAGTTACCGAGGCGGCCGACTCCCAAGCCGAAGGGCACCAGCGGCGCGACAAAATCGGCCACGGTGAAGAAGTGGCGTTTGGTCTTGTGGGCAAACCAGACCATGGCGGTAATGACACCGATGAGGCCACCGTGGAACGACATACCGCCGGTCCACACCTTGAACAGGTAGAGGGGATCGGCCAGGAACAGGTCGAAATTATAGAAGAGCACGTACCCGACTCGCCCACCCAGGATCACGCCGAGAAAACCGTAGAACAGCAGATCGGAGACCTCATCGCGAGTCCAGCCACTGCCCGGTTGATCGGCACGGCGGCCCGCCAGCCACATGGCGAAGGCGAAACCGAACAGGTACATCAGACCGTACCAACGAACCTGGAGCGGTCCCAGGGCGAAGGCCACAGGATCAAACTGTGGGAATACCCAATATCCGTCTTGCACTTGCATAGGAGACTCTGTCACGTGAAATTGAAGAGCCGCATTGTCCTATCATTCCCCACATCGGGCAACCATACAGGCCAATCCAGAGATGATTGATTAGGCCGTCACCTTGTGGCCGGCCCGCAGAAAGCCGCCCATGCCACGCTCTTCCAGATAGCGAGAGAAGAGCCCACGCAGGGCATGGGGTGAGTCGCTCCTGAGCCCCTCCGCCAGCAGTGGCACCAGTTCATCCAGAGAGGTGTTGCGCAGCACATATTTGATGCGCGGGATATTGCGGGTGTTCATACTGAAGCGCCGATATCCCATGGCCAGCAATACCAAGACACCGATAGGTTCGCCGGCCAATTCACCACACACCGAGACCGGCTTGCCATAGCGACGGGCCGTATCGACCAGCAGTTGCAGGGCCCGGATCACCGCCGGATGGAAGGAGTCATAGATGCTGGCGACCCGGGCGTTGTTACGATCGACCGCGAGCAAGTATTGAGTCAGGTCGTTAGAGCCGACCGACCAGAAATCGATGAGCGGAGCCATCTCGGACAGGATGTAGAGGGCCGAGGGCACCTCTATCATCACCCCGAGTGCAGGATAGCGGATCTCGGCGCCGCGGGCGCCAACCTCCTGAGACACCTCGTTCCAGGCCTGATCGAGCAGCCGCCGTGCGGCGCGGATCTCGCCCACACTGCTGATCATGGGCAGCATGATGGCCAGATTGTCGAGCCCCTCGCTGGCACGCAGCATCGCCTTGAGCTGCACCAGAAAGAGTTCGGGGTGATCCAGGGTCAGGCGAATGCCGCGCCAGCCCAAGAACGGGTTCTCTTCGACAATAGGGAAGTAGGGAAGCTGCTTGTCACCCCCCACATCCAGGGTCCGCATGCAGACCGGCCGGTTACGGTAGGTCTCGAGTATCCCCCGATAGCGCGCCGTCTGCTCCCACTCGGAGGGAAAGCTGTCGTGCAGCATGAAGGGGATCTCGGTGCGGTAGAGCCCCACCCCATCCGCCAGATCATTGATGGCGATCTCGGTATCGGCGCTGAGGCCGGCGTTAAGCAGCAGGGAGACCTTGACCCCATCGAGGGTTTCCGACGGGTGTCCATCTGTGCTGTGCACCAACTGATCCAGCGCCTGCTCTTCATGGAGCAGTTGACGATACTCGGCCAGGATGGGCTCTTTGGGCTCAACGAAGAGATCGCCGCTGTAGCCATCCACCACCAGCATGAGGCGATGGATCTCGGCCAGGGGAAACTCGACCCCCATGATGGCGGGCACGCCCATGGCGCGCGCCAGGATCGCGGTGTGAGAGTTACTCGACCCCTTGATGGAGACCACGCCGGCCAGACACTCGCGCGGCACCTCGGCCAATATGGTCGCGGTCACCTCCTCCGCCACCAACACCACCCGCTCGCTGATGGTCAGGTGTTCCGGCTCGTCCTGCACCAGGCGGCTGATGAGGCGCAGGGCAATATCCTTGATATCGCTGGCCCGCTCCCTCAGATAGGGATCCTGCATCGATCCGAAGCGCCCGATCAGGGTCTCGCTCACCAGTTTGACGGCACTGATGGCCGTCCACCCTTCCTGCTCGATACGCAGACGAATAGGCTTGATGTAGCTGGGGTCGGCCAGCAGGTGAAGGTAGATATCGAAGATCGCCACCGAGTCCTGACTCGACGACTCACGAAAGCGCAGCGCCAGTGCCTCCAGCTCATGGCGGACCGCCTCTACGGCCAGATCGAAGCGCCCCAGCTGAGCCTCAGGTTCCTCCGCCTTACGCGGCACTATGGCAGAGAGCTCCTTGCGCGGTCGCCAGACCCAGGCTCGCGCTATGGCCACACCGGGAGAGCCGGCCACCCCGCGCAGGGGCTTGCCCCAATCGGTCCGGTTAAGCTGGCTGCGCGCCTGGGCATGAGCGATGCGGGCTGCCAGCTGGGCTGCCAGGGTGACCAGAAAGGACTCCTCCCCTTCATCGAAGAGGCGGCTCTCGGTCTGTTGCACCACCAGGATGCCAACCACCTGGCGCTGATGCATGATCGGCGTGCCGAGGAAGGAACGAAACGCCTCTTCCGCCACATCCGGCAATAGCTTGAACGCCGGATGTGAGGGAGCGTCGGCCAGGTTGATCAGCTCCTCACGTTGACCGATCAGCCCCACGATCCCTTCATCGAAGGGAAGAAATGCCTTGCCGACCGCCGCTTCGGCCAACCCATCGGTTGCCGCCAATCGATAGCAGCGCCGCTCCGGCTCGGCCACATAGACAGAGCAGCAGTCGACCTGCATCACGGTGCGGGTCAGATGCACCAGAGTCTGCAGGGCCTGCTCGAGGGAGGAAGCCGCCGTCATACTCTCAACGATATGGCGCAACTGGGTCAGCAATCGTGTTCTCCTTAACGGGGGCGGTGGCGCCTGTTTTCCTTCTTGGGTTGCACCGGCTGCGAGACCGGCATGGCGATAGGCGCAAACTCCTTCATCACCCGGCGATAGACCTCACGCTTGAACGAGACGACCTGCCGAACCGGATACCAGAAACTCACCCAACGCCAATCATCAAACTCGGGGTGGCCATGACAGCCAAATTCAATACGCGACTCCTTGCTCTTGTCGAGCTGGAGCAAAAACCACTTCTGTTTCTGGCCTATGCAGACCGGTGAACTGTCCCAGCGAACCAGGCGTTTGGGCAGGCGATACTTGAGCCAGTTCCGGCTGGTTGCCAGCACGGTAACATCTTCCGGCTTGAGACCGATCTCCTCATAGAGTTCTCGGTACATGGCCTGCTCCGGGGTCTCGCCATCGTCGACGCCCCCCTGGGGAAATTGCCAGGAGTGCTGACCATAGCGTTTAGCCCACAATACCTGTCCATCACGGTTACAGATCACGATGCCGACATTGGGACGAAACCCGTCACCATCTATCACGTGATCACCTTAACAAGGCTAAATCTGATTTAAGGATGATTGTTCCACATTCGCCTTATGGCGGTAAACCACCTGCGGAGTGGAAGAATCATGGATAACTTTACTTTTCAAGCAAAGTTATAAACATTTTCGAGTAACCCACCGCCCGAGTTTCCCACCTGTTCTGTGGAAAAAGCTTGGGATATCTTGGTATAGCTCCCGATTCTACGCCGGCCGCTCGATGGGCCTAGTGTCTTGAAAAATCGTATAGACAGATAATAAATCATTTAAAAACATAATCATACACCGAATAAAAGGATCCTTTTGCCGGATCGAGATCCCCGCAGGATCTGTCCTATGGACTGTGAACAAGTTTTCCTGCTCAAAGATCGCTCTAACTCATTTTATCCACAAAAGATGCCCAGATTATCGACCAGTTTGGCAGTAAAAATGCGCGTGAAGGACAAAATTTTCTCCGTCTGGCGGAGATGAGGAAGAAAAATGGGAGTTATCCCATTTTTTTGTGGATAAGTATGTGCAACAGGTCTGCTCAACCCTTGGACAAGCCGTTTGTGATTGAACAAGCCGTTAAAGCCATGAAGTCAACATAATAAAAAGCGATAAAAAACATATAATTACACTAAAAACAGCACTGTGGGTCAGTCAGGATTGGACACCGGCATAACCGTACAAAAAACAGACAACCATAAGATCTCTGTGATCGAGTAGAATAGCGCCCTATGAAAGCACCACTTCCTCCCCACTCGCTCGACCAGTTGTTGCTCCGAGCCAACGAGATTGCTGGCCTACCGCTGGCTGAACTGGCCGGGCTCGCCGGCCAGCGTGTCCCCAAGGATCTGCGACGCCACAAGGGATGGGTCGGTCAGCTCATCGAATGGCATCTGGGTGCCACCGCCGGCAGCAAACCGGAGCAGGACTTTCCCGAGCTGGGCGTCGAGCTCAAGACGATCCCAATCGATCCAGCCGGCAAGCCCCTCGAGACCACCTTCGTCTGCGTTGCTCCTCTGGTCGGCCTCACCGGTTTGTCATGGGAGCACTCCAATATTCGCAACAAGCTCTCCCAGGTGCTCTGGATCCCGGTCGAGGGATCCCGCGAGATCCCGGTCGCCGAGCGGCGTGTCGGCATGCCTTTGCTGTGGCGCCCCTCGCCCGAGGAAGAGGCGCTGCTGCGTCAGGATTGGGAAGAGCTGATGGACATGATAGTGCTGGGCCAGGTCGAGCAGATCACCGCCCGCCACGGCCAGGTGCTACAGCTACGCCCCAAGGCGGCCAACGGACAGGCACTCACCCGGGCCATCGGGCAAGACGGCGATCCCGTCCTGACGCGCCCCCGTGGTTTCTACCTCAAGATCCCCTTTACCCACACCCTGCTGCAACACTATTACGCCCACGGCGAGTGAGACAAATAACACTCACATCAAGAATTGGTGTAAAACTAGCCTGAGATGATGGAACCCAATACATTACTCAGAGGAGCTAGTCATGCCGTTGTCGAAGCAATATCTCAAGTCCAAACCCGAAGTGAAGGTGACCTTTGCGGTCGATAGAGAGGCGGCCACCGGGGCCGAGCAGGTATTCTTGCTGGGTGAGTTCAATCAGTGGGAACCGCTGGAGCTCAAGAAGATGAAGAGCGGTGAATTCAAGACCACCCTGAACCTGCCGACCGATCAGCAGGCGCAGTTTCAATACTGCTACCGCTTGGTCAACCAGGAAGGGGAAGAGCGCTATGACAACGACTGGGCAGCCGACGACTATGTTCCCGGCCCCTTCGGCCGCGACAACTCGGTGATCCGGGTGCAGTAATCAGTCCAACACCAACAAAAAAGGCTCGCCATTGGCGAGCCTTTTCGTTCCTGTCGGAATTAGTTGAGCTTCTCTTTGATACGAGCAGCTTTACCGGACAGGTTGCGCAGGTAGTACAGCTTGGCGCGGCGAACGTCACCACGACGCTTCAGCTCTACGCTGTGGATCAGCGGAGAGTGAGTCTGGAATACACGCTCAACGCCTTCGCCGTTGGAGATCTTGCGAACGGTGAAAGCAGAGTGCAGACCGCGGTTACGCTTGGCAATAACAACGCCTTCGAAAGCCTGCAGACGCTCTTTACCACCTTCTTTAACGCGAACTTGAACACGCACGGTATCGCCCTGGGCAAAAGCCGGGATATCGGTACGCATCTGCTCTTGTTCAAGCTGTTGAATAATCTTGCTCATAGTCTTTTCCTACCTAGGGTTAACTGATAACTCTACTTAACGATGTCCTGCTGTTCGCGAACATACTCGGCAAGAAGCGATTCTTGCTCGTCAGTCAGAGCTAGGTTGTTAATAAGTTCCGGCCTTCTCAGCCAGGTCCGTCCAAGAGACTGCTTCAGTCGCCAGCGCCGGATCAGCGCATGGTTGCCACTCAGCAGCTCCTCGGGCACCGTCAGCCCGTCCAACACCTCGGGCCGGGTATAGTGGGGGTGATCCAGCAGGCCATCCGTAAAGGAGTCCTGCTCGGCGCTTGCCTGATCCCCCAAGACCCCTGGCACCAGACGCGATACAGCGTCGATCAGGGTCATGGCAGGCAGTTCGCCGCCACTTAGCACGTAATCACCGATGGACCACTCTTCGTCGACCTCGGTCTGGATTACCCGCTCGTCGATACCCTCGTATCGACCGGCCACCAGAATCAGCTTCTGATTGACCGCCAGCTCGGTGACGCCAGCCTGTGTCAGCTTGCGCCCCTGGGGTGAGAGATAGATGACTTTCGCCCCGTCACCTGCCGCCGTCTTGGCCGCGTGAATCGCATCACGCAGCGGCTGAACCATCATCAACATGCCGGGCCCACCACCATAGGGTCGATCGTCGACCGTGCGGTGTTTATCGTGGGTAAAGTCCCGGGGGTTCCAGCACTCAATCTGCAACAGGCCATTCTTGACGGCCCGACCCGTTACCCCGTGTTCGGTAATGGCTCGGAACATTTCCGGGAAGAGGCTAATCACCCCAATCCACATATGAAACCTCCGACACCGAATGTCAGGGAACTAGAAACCAGGATCCCAATCAACTTCGATTGTTTTGGCAGCGAGATCCACATTGAGGACCACCTGCCCTTCCAGAAACGGCAACAGCCGCTCCTTTTTGCCAAAGGCATCTTTTACGTTCGCCTTGACGACCAGCACGTCATTGGAGCCGGTCTCCATCAACTCGGTCACTTCGCCCAGGTCATACCCCTTGGTGGTCACCACGGTGCAACCGATGAGGTCGCGCCAGTAGAACTCGCCATCGGGCAGATCGGGCAGCAGATCCGCGTTGACGCCAATCTCGAGATTGGTCAATGCGAGGGCATCTTCGCGCAGGTCGATACCATCGAGCTTGCAAATCAGACCCTTGTTGTGACGTTTCCAGCCGGCTACCCGGATTTCGCGCCACTCCCCGTTTTGATGAATCAACCAGGGGTTGTAATCGAAAATCGCTTCGGCAACGTCGGTGAAGGAGTTCACTTTGAGCCAACCCTTGATACCGTAAACGGTACCGAGCGTGCCCATGACTACAGGTTTTTCCACCTCGGACTCCTTACCAATCAGACTGATTAAGCAGCCTTGCGGGCGTCTTTGATCAGCTTGGCAACGCGGTCGGACACGTTGGCGCCAGTGGCAACCCAGTGTTCGATGCGAGCCATGTCCAGGTTCAGCTTTTCAGCTTGACCGGCGGCGATCGGGTTGAAGAAACCAACGCGCTCGATGAAGCGGCCGTCACGGGCGTTACGGCTGTCAGCAACTACTACCTGGTAGAACGGACGCTTTTTCGCGCCACCACGTTGTAAACGAATGGTTACCATATCGTCCTCATAAACATCAAATGAACAAGGCCCGCAAACACGCGGACCCTAGCTTAAAATAAGCCGCATAATTCTACTTGGATTCGGGACAAATGCAACCGAACCTGCCATTTTTTGCCCAATAGAAACGCAGGAGGCCCGCCGTAGCGAGCCCCCTGTCGGGTCATGACCGTCAGAATCCGCGGCCGCCACCAAAGCCCGGCGGCATCATGCCGCGCATCTGGCTCATCATCTTGCGCATGCCGCCCTTGCCGGACATCTTTTTCATCATGCGCTGCATCTCGGTGAACTGCTTGAGCAAGCGGTTCACGTCTTGCACCTCCACCCCGGCACCGGCCGCAATGCGGCGCTTGCGTGAGCCCTTGATGATATCAGGATGGGCGCGCTCCTTGCGGGTCATGGAGCTGATGATGGCCTCCATACGCACGGTGAGCTTGTCATCCATCTGATCCTTGACGTTATCGGGCAGGCCGGACATGCCGGGCAGCTTGTCGAGCAGCCCCATCATGCCGCCCATGTTGCGCATCTGGGCCAGTTGCTCGCGGAAGTCCTCGAGATCGAACCCCTGCCCCTTCTTGACCTTCTCGGCCAGCTTGGCGGCCTTCTCTTTGTCGACGCTGCGCTCCACCTCCTCGATCAGGGAGAGCACGTCGCCCATGCCGAGGATGCGAGAGGCGAGTCGGTCCGGATGGAACGGCTCGAGGGCGTCGGTCTTCTCGCCGACCCCGATAAACTTGACCGGCTTGCCGGTGATGTGGCGCACCGACAGGGCGGCACCACCGCGGGCGTCACCGTCCGCCTTGGTGAGGATGACACCGGTCAGCGGCAGCGCCTCGTTAAAGGCCTTGGCGGTGCTGGCGGCGTCCTGACCTGTCATGGCGTCGACCACGAACAGGGTCTCGACCGGCTTGATGGCGGCGTGGAGATCCTTGATCTCCTCCATCATCTCGCCATCCACGTGCAGACGGCCGGCAGTATCGACGATCACGACGTCGTAGAATTTCTTGCGGGCGTGGTCGACGGCACCGCTGGCGATGTCGATCGGTTTCTGGGTTGCCTCACTCGGGAAGAAGTCGACGCCGATGTCGCTGGCCAGGGTCTCGAGCTGCTTGATCGCCGCCGGACGGTAGACGTCGGCACTGACCACCAGCACCTTCTTCTTGTTGCGCTCTTTGAGGAACTTGGCCAGCTTGCCCACCGAGGTGGTCTTACCGGCACCCTGCAGACCGGCCATCAAGATGATGGCGGGGGGCTGGGCCGCCAGATTCAGCTGCTCGTTGGCCTCGCCCATCACGCCGACCAGCTCGGCGTGGACGATCTTGATGAAGGCCTGACCCGGGCTCAGGGACTTGGCGACCTCCTGGCCGACCGCCCGCTCCTTGACGCGCCCCACGAAGTCACGCACCACGGGCAGCGCCACGTCGGCTTCCAGCAGGGCCATGCGCACTTCACGCAGGGTCTCCTTGATGTTCTCCTCGGTGAGGCGGCCACGGCCACTGATGTTGCGCAGGGTGCGCGAGAGTCGATCTGTCAAATTCTCAAACATGACGCGTTCCGAATGTCTTGGCGTTGCAAATTGGCGGCATTATAACCCAGCATCGGCCGCGGCACGATGGCGAGCGAGGTCCGATGCACCGGATATGGGGGCAGGATCGGAATTGCACAACTGGCGAGCAGGGCGCCGCAGGGGGTATACTGCCAGTCTTGACCACAGAAGAGCTTGCTCGGCAACGACTTACCTATGATCGTTCTCTCCGTTCTGGCGCTGGCCTTTTATCTGCTGGCCATCATCGCCTCCCTGCATCTGCTGCTCGCACCGGGCACTCAGGGTCACAGGCAGCTGTTTGCCTGTGCCGGGCTGGCCCTGCTCTGCCACCTGTTTTCCCTCACGCAGGAGGTGGTCACCCAGTCAGGCCAGAATCTGAGCCTGCTCAATGTCGCTTCCCTGGTCAGCTTCATCATCAGCGCCTTCATGACCGGTGTGACCCGGCGTTTCAACGGCTGGCTGCTGCTGCCCGTGGTGTACGGCTTCTCGGCGCTGCTTATCGTGGCAGATACCCTGATCCCGAACCACTTCATCACCCATCTGGAGTCACACCCCCAGCTACTGCTGCATATCGGGCTGGCCCTCATCGCCTACTCTGTGCTCTCCATCGCCAGCCTGTTTGCCCTGCAACTGGCTTATCTCGACTATCGCCTCAAGGCGCGCAAGCTCACCCACCTGCCCGCCATGCCGCCGCTGATGACGGTCGAGAAACGTCTGTTTCGTCTCATGACGGTGGGTCTGTTTCTGCTCACCCTCTCCATCGCCTCCGGCTTCTTCTTCCTCAGCGACATGTTTGCTCAGGGCAAGGCGCACAAGGCGATCCTCTCCATCATCGCCTGGTGTGTGTATGTGTTCCTGCTGTGGGGACATCACGTCCATGGCTGGCGGGGTCGCAAGGTAGTCTGGTTAAGCCTGCTGGGCAGCCTGATCCTCACCCTCGCCTATTTTGGCAGCCGCTTCGTCAAGGAGATCATCCTGAGCTAACCGCGCCGGCTGCGCTCTTTCAACCAACCAAGGGAGTCCTTTTTGGATAGCATATCGACGGGCACACTACTCATCGTTCTGGTGCTGCTCATCCTCTGTTCCGCCTTCTTCTCCAGTTCAGAAACCGGCATGATGTCGCTCAACCGCTATCGGTTGCGCCATCTGGCCCAGACCAAACACAGAGCGGCACGACGGGTCGAGAAGCTGCTCGAGCGGCCGGACCGTCTGCTCGGTCTCATCCTCATCGGCAACAACCTGGTCAACATCCTCGCCTCGGCCATCGCCACCGTGGTCTGTATCCGTCTGTTCGGGGATCTCGGGGTCGCCATCGCGACCTTCGGTCTCACCATAGTCGTACTCGTCTTCGGTGAGGTGACCCCCAAGACACTGGCCGCCATGTTCCCTGAGCGGGTTGCCTACCCGGCCTCCTGGATTCTCAAGGGGCTGATGGTGCCGCTCTCTCCCTTCGTCTGGATGATCAACGGGGTGACCAACTTGCTGCTGCGGCTACTGCGGCTACAGCCGGGCTCGGATCAGTCCCTCAGCCCAGAGGAGCTGCGTACCATAGTCAACGAGGCGGGTAACCTTATCCCCCAGCGTCACCAGGACATGCTGCTCAGCATACTGGATCTGGACAAGGTGCTGGTCGAGGACATCATGGTGCCGCGCAGCGACATCTATGCCATCGACATCAACGACGACTGGAAGAGCATAGTGCGCCAGCTGGTACACAGCCCCCATACCAAGGCGCTGCTCTATCGGGACAACATCGACGACGTGGTGGGATTCCTGCACGCGCGGGATGCCCTGCGCCTGCTGGCCAAGGAGCAGTTCAACAAGTCGAGCCTGCTGCGTGCGGTCAAGGAGATCTACTTCATCCCCGAGGGGACGCCACTCAACGTGCAGATGGCCAAGTTCCAGCGTAACAAGGAGCGGATCGGCCTCATCGTCGATGAGTATGGGGATATTCAGGGTCTCATCACCCTGGATGACATCCTCGAGGAGATAGTGGGCGATTTCACCACCTCGATGGCCCCGACGCCGAGCGACGAGATCCATCCCCAGCCCGATGGCACCTATCTGGTGGAGGGCTCGGCCAACATTCGCGAACTCAACAAGGAGATGGGCTGGCATCTGCCCACCGACGGGCCTCGCACCCTCAACGGCCTGATCCTCGAATATCTGGAAGATCTGCCCCAGCCCAACATCAGCCTGCGACTGGCTGGCTATCCCATCGAAGTCCTCGAGGTGGAGCAAAACATGGTGAAGCTGGTGCGTCTGATGCCCGATCTCTATCGGCGCACACAGGACGGCGATCATTGACAGAGGGGCGGCCCGTTGGCCGCCCCTTTTACTCTTCCGGATCCTCTTCTACCGTCAGGGTAGGGATGAGCTGTCCAAAGACCTGCTGTAATTCGCTCCGGTTGGCGAGGAGATCCTCAAGGGTATAGCCATCCATTACCCGCAAGAAGGCACTCATCGCCTCCTTGAGCGCCCCTTTGAGCAGGCAGACGGAGACGATGTGGCAAACCGGTGAGCCGCAGTCGATGCCGTCGAGATTCCCCTCGAGCTCGCGGATCACCGCCCCCACGTTCACCTCGGCAGGCTTCACGGCCAGCCAGATCCCCCCGTTTTTACCGCGCTGTGACCCTAGATACCCCAGCTTCACCAGCTGATTGATCACCTTGACCATGTGGTTACGGGAGACGTCATAGAGGGCCGAAACCTTGCCAACACTCGACAGTTCCCCCTCCGGCAGGATCGCCAGATAGAGCAGGGCTCTCAGTCCAAAATCGGTATAACTGGTCAGTCTCATAGTCGACTCTTGCTCTCTGCAGGGAGATTTATTGATCTGAATCAAATAAACATTTAGGATGCCACTTAAGTAAATGACATTTTATATGTTCAATTAAAGCGGAGATCACCATGCTGGATCAACAGACGATTGCCACCATCAAGAGCACCATCCCCCTTCTGGAATCAGCCGGTCCAGCCATGACCAAGCACTTCTACCAGCGTATGTTCACCCATAACCCCGAACTGACAGAGGTGTTCAACCTGGCTCATCAGCACAGTGGTGGCCAGCCGGTCGCCCTCTTCAACGCCATCGCGGCTTATGCCCAGCACATCGACAATCTGGCCGCACTCACGGGCGCCGTTGAACGCATCGCCCATAAGCACACCGGATTTATGATTCAGCCGCAACAATACCACATTGTGGGTACCCATCTCTTGGCCACGCTCAAAGAATTGGGGGGAGAGGCGGTCACCGATGGCATCCTGGCCGCCTGGGAGAAGGCCTATGGCCTGCTCGCCTCCGTCTTCATCGGTCGTGAGGAGCAGATCTACACCGAACGGGAGCAGGCGGCCGGCGGCTGGCGCGGTACTCGCCCCTTCATCATTCGCCAGAAACGGGTCGAATCCGACCTCATCACCAGCTTCGTGCTCGAGCCCAAAGACGGGGGTCAGGTGGTCGACTTCATCCCGGGCCAGTACCTGAGCCTGCAATTGAGCCACCCCGCTCTTGCCCATACCGAGATTCGTCAATACTCGCTCTCCGATGCCCCCAACGGCCGCCACTACCGCATCAGCGTGAAGCGCGAGGCGGGTGGACAGGTTTCCAACCTGCTGCACGATCACTTCGAGGAAGGGGACGAACTGGCGGTGGTGCCGCCGGCGGGGGACTTCGTCCTGCAGGCAGAGCCCGACACTCCGGTGGTGCTGCTCTCGGGAGGGGTCGGCCTCACCCCCATGCTGTCGATGCTGGGCCACCTGCTAACGAGCGGGCATCAGGCAGAGATCCGCTGGCTGCACGCCTGCGAGCATGGCGGCCTGCACGCCTTCGCCGACGAGATCGCCACCAAGGCAGCCAGCCACCCCAATCTGGAGGCCAGAACCTGGTACCGCCAACCACGCGATGAGGACAAGGGGAGATTCGACTTTAGTGGCCAGATGGACCTGGAGCAGATCTATGAGCTGTTACCGGCAGGGGCCCACTACTACTTCTGCGGCCCCGAAGGGTTTATGCGAGAGGTGAAACGCCAGTTGAGCGAACGCGGGGTCGAAGAGGGGCGTTTGCACTACGAGTTCTTCGGCCCCCATCAGAGCCTGTAAAAGAGAAGGGGCGTGCCTGGCACGCCCCTTGTTTTAATGCATCGCCTGAGCGCGAGCCACCACGTTTTCAGGCATCTTGCTGGCCAGTCGTGAGAGCAGCGAAACCGCCTTCTGGTGCTGCGCCTTGTCGCCTATCACGGCGTTGTGCAGCAAGTGATAGGCGTTCTCGTAATCGAGCGGGCTGCCATTGCCTGCCACCAGAAACTCCACCCAGAGGATCTGGGCCTTGATAAAGCCGGCTCCGGCCGCCTCACGCAACATAACCTCAGCACGGCGCAGATCCTTTTGTACCAGAGTGCCCTTCCAGTAATAACGGCCAAGTTGCTCGAGCGCCGGCGCCAGGCCTTGATCGGCCGCCTCCCGCAGATAAGAGATCCCCAGCTCGGCATTGGCCTTGGTGCAGACCCCCCAGGCCAACATATCTCCCCACAGGAACTGATAGGCCGGGATCTTCATCACGCTGGCCCGCGCCTCAATGTCCTGGGTCAGTTGACACTTGTCATCCTGCACCCGCTTGAGATGGGTCCCCTGCTCGATCCAGCCAATCAACTCATCCTGGCTATAGAGCTGTACCGCCTCCATGGGCGCCTCACTCCCCTCCGGGGCGCGCACCACGGGGATCTCATCCGCTCCCCAGGCGAGCGCCGCCATGCCCCACAGGGACAAACAGAGCATCTTTTTCATACCACCTCCTGCTGTTCCTGTTTATCGGCCGCTTGGCGACAGCCTGAAATGCAAAAGGGGAGCCTGAGCTCCCCTTTCATCCAGAGACAACTTACTTGACGAAGTCGATCCCGAGTTGGATGTCACCCTTGAGGGTATCCAGCATGCTGTCCATGGCCTTCTGCTCGAAGGCGCTCAGCTTGCCGTACTCCAGCACGGACTCGACCCCGTTCTTGCCAAGCAGCACCGGTTGGGCAAAGAAGGTGGCGTGTTTGCCGTTGCCTTCCACGTAGGCACACTCGATGACGTTGGCTTCACCCTGCAGGCCCTTGATCAGCGACAGGCCGAAGCGGCAGGCCGCCTGACCCATGGAGAGGGTGGCAGAGCCGCCACCGGCCTTGGCTTCGACCACTTCGGTACCGGCGTTCTGGATACGCTTGGTCATGGCCGCGACCTCTTCCTCGGTGAAGGAGGCGCCTTCGATCTGGGAGAGCAGCGGCAGTATGGTGGTGCCGCTGTGGCCGCCGATCACCTTGACGCGAACCTTGTCCACGTTCAGACCCTTGGCCTCGGCCACGAAGGTCTCGGCGCGGATCACGTCCAGGGTGGTGACACCGAACAGGCGACGCTTGTCATAGACACCGGCCTTCTTCAATACCTCGGCGGCGATGGCGACCGTGGTGTTGACCGGGTTGGTGATGATGCCGATCAGCGCCTTCGGGCAGGTGGCCGCACACTTCTCGATGAGGTTGCGCACGATACCGGCGTTGATGTTGAACAGATCGGAGCGATCCATGCCCGGCTTGCGGGCCACACCGGCAGAGATCAGCACCACGTCGGCACCGACCAGAGCCGGAGTCGGGTCTTCACCGCAGAACCCCTTGATCTTCACATCGGTCGGGATGTGGCTCAGATCCACGGCGACGCCCGGGGTGACCGGAGCAATGTCATAGAGGCTCAGTTCGGAGCCAGCCGGCAGACGATTTTTGAGCAGCAGAGCGAGGGCTTGGCCGATGCCACCTGCGGCACCCAGTACGGCAACTTTCATGATCAACTCCCTGTTTAAGCGTAGGTTTAAGGCACTATGTTCTTGTGCGCCTCACCTTACTGGATCACCCCCGAAAAAACAATCTGATAACAGGGTCGACGTCGGGTTCTGTGAGGCATCAGACAAGGGGAGAAAATAGCCGCACAAAAATACCCACAAGTGGATACAAAGCACGGTTTTTTTCCATTTTTATGCTCATTCGGCCCCTCATGCCTGAAAACGCAGGGCCCGTTTTTCTACCAGACGAAACAAAATCGTTAACAATCCGTTCATGGCCAGATAGAGGGAACCCGCCACCCCGAACACGGCCAGGGTGTCGTAGGTCTGGGCGTTGAGTCGCTGGGCCAGTCCCATGATGTCCATGATGGTGATAGTGCTGGCAAGGGAGCTCCCCTTGAGCACCAGGATCACCTCGTTGGAATAGGCCGGCACCAGGCGCCGCGCCGCGTGGCGCACCTTCATCCAGAGCGTCTGCCCCGGGCTCATGCCCAGTGCCCGGCACGCCTCCACCTCACCGGACGGGATGGCGTCGAGGGCCCCCTTGAACAAGCGGGTCGAGTAGGCCGCCGTATTGAAGCCAAGCGCCAGCATGGCGCAGAACCAGGGCTGCTTGAGCCAGATCCAGAGCCAGCTCTCCTTGAGCCAGGCAAACTGGCCCGGTCCGTAATAGATGAGGAAGATCTGCACCAAGAGCGGGGTACCGGTGAACAGCAGGATCCAGGTCTGTACCAGCTGGCGCACCAGGGGCACCCGGCGCTCCAGCACCCAGGTCATCAACAGGGCCAGGGTCACCCCCAGCAGCAGGCTGGCCACCGTCAGGCCGAGGGTGGTGCCGAGCCCCTCGAGCAGGGTGGCGAGATAGGCAAGCATGACTAGCCTCCGTAGCGGCGGGTGTAGCGGGCGGCCTGTCCCAGCAGCCACTCGCTGCACAGGGAGATGACCAGATAGATGAGGGCCGCCGCGGCGTACCAGGTGAAAGGCTCATAGGTGCTGGCCGAGGCGAGCTGGGCCTGACGCATCAGGTCGTTGACCCCGATGAGCGACACCAGGGCCGTGTCCTTGAGCAGCACCAGCCACTGATTACCAAGCCCGGGCAGGGCGTGGCGCCAGGCCTGGGGTAGCACGATACGCACGAAGGTATGCACGCGTCCGAGCCCAAGCGCCCAGGCCGCCTGCCGCTGACCCATGGGCACCGCATTGAGGGCACCACGCAGGGTCTGGCTGGCGTAGCTGGCAAACAGCAGCGAGAGGGCCAGCACACCGCAGGCGAAGGGGCTGAACTCCACGTACTCACCGGTGATGAGGAACAGCACCTGGGTCGAGCCGAAGTAGATGAACAGCACGACCAAAATCTCGGGCAGGCCACGAATAAGCGAGGTGACCAGGGCCACCGGCCAGGCCAGGGGGCGTTTGCCCGAGAGCTCGGCGGCGCTGAACAGGATGGCCAGCAACAGGCCGCCGAGCAGAGAGGCCAGCCCCAGACCAAGGGTCATGAGGGTGGCCTGTAACAGCAGGTTCAGCATGGATCAGTGGGCGAAGTACTTGTCGTAGATCTTCTGGTAGGTACCGTTGGCCTTGATGGCCTTCAGGCCGGCGTTGAGCTGACCCAGCAGCTCGCCGTTGCCTTTGGCCACCGCCATCCCGAAGCCGGTGCCGAAATACTTGGCGTCGGTCACCTTGTCACCCAGCATGGCGTATTCCGGATGCTGCTTGAGCCACTCGGCGGCCACTGCGGTGTCGGCAAACACGGCATCGATACGACCGTTGAGCATGTCGAGGAAGGCATTCTGGTAGCTGGCGTAAGGCACGCTCAGCACGCCCTTGCTGTTCCAGTTATCCAGTACATAAGACTGATGGGAGGAGCCGTTTTGCACGCCAACCGTCTTCTGGGCCAGCTCTTCCGGGCTCTTGAGCCCCCCCTTCTTGGCCACAAACACGGCGGAGTTCTCGTAATAGATGTCGGAGAAATCGACCTGGGCGGTACGCTCCGGGGTGACATCCATGGCGGCGATGGCCACGTCGTAGCGGCGGAACTTGAGGCTCGGGATCAGGCTGTCGAACGCCTGGTTGTGGAAGGAGCACTCCAGCTTGGCTTCGGCGCAGATGGCGCGGGCCAGATCGATGTCGAAACCCTGAAACTCGTTCTTGTCGTCGATAAATTCGAACGGGGCATAGGTCGCCTCGGTGGCAAACTTGATCTCCTTGGCGACGGCAGAGCCGGCCATCAGGCCGAGAGTAGCCAACAGCAATACCGCTTTTTTCATGACAGCTTTCCTTATCAATGCATCAGAAATTGCGCGAAGCGCTCGGTGCGGGGGGCAGTGAAACACTCCGGGCCCCCCATCTCAACAATCTGGCCGCGTTCCAGGTAGATCACCTGGCTGGCGATGCGGCGGGCAAACTCCACCTCATGGGTCACTACCACCTGAGTGATGCCGGTGCCGGCCAGGGTACGGATGATCTCGGCCACCTCCTTGGTGATCTCGGGATCCAGGGCCGCAGTCGGCTCGTCAAAGAGCAGGATCTCGGGATCCATCATCAGGACACGGGCGATCGCCACCCGCTGCTGCTGGCCACCGGAGAGGCGCGCCGGCCAGGCATCCTGCTTGTCCCCCAGGCGCAGCTGGGCGAGCAGGTAGCGCGCCTTGTCTGTCGCCTCGGCCCGGCCCATCCCCAGTACCTTGAGCGGCGCCTCGATGAGGTTCTCCATCACGGTGAGGTGAGGCCACAGATGATACTGCTGAAACACCATGCCCACCTTGCGCCGCAAGGCCTGGCTCTGGCGGGCATAGTCGGGGCTGCCGAGGGCCGCCGGGAAAGAAAATTCAGCACCACCGATAGACAGGGTGCCGCTGTCCGGGGTGTCGAGCAGGTTCATCAGACGCAGCAGCGAGCTCTTTCCCGCACCGCTTGGCCCCAGCAGAACCAGCGTCTCTCCCGCTTCGGTGCGAAACGAGATGTGCTGAAGAATGGGGTGTTCCTGCCAACTTTTGACCACGCAGGACAACTCAATAGCCATACAGTTATAATGAATAAGTTTGCAAAAATAAGTTCCGATTCTAGCCTTAACATCGGCCAAATCAAGTCAAATTTGAATCGATATGCAGTATAAAGCGCTCTTTCTTGCAAAAATCGGGGGCCGAATGCAGAATAAGCGGGCGAAATACCCTGCCGCCTGGGCACCACAGGCATCTTTACGCTGAGATCAAGATGAAACATAACGACAAGCAAGAGAAGCTGGCTAAGGCTTTCAAGGCCTTGCTCAAGGAGGAACGGTTTGGCTCCCAGGCGGAGATCGTTGCCGCCCTGCAGGAAATGGGTTTCGAAAATATCAACCAATCCAAGGTGTCACGGATGCTGAGCCGCTTCGGCGCGGTACGCACCCGCAACGCCAAGATGGAGATGGTCTACTGTCTGCCGGTCGAGCTGGGTGTACCCACTACCTCCAGCCCGCTCAAGAACCTGGTGCTGGACATCGATCACAACGGTGCCCTGGTGGTGATCCACACCAGCCCGGGTGCGGCCCAGCTGATCGCCCGCCTGCTCGACTCCCTCGGCAAGGCGGAAGGGATCCTCGGTACCATCGCCGGTGATGACACCATCTTCATCACCCCGACCAGCGATACCGAGATCGAGGAGCTCTACATGTCGGCCCTCGAGCTGTTCGAACAGACTCCCTGAGACTCGCTCAGAAACAACAAACCCGGCCTTGGCCGGGTTTGTTCGTTGTGGGGCTTTAGCGACCCTGACGCACCAGGAAGTCGATGCTCGGGGCGAAGAAGGCGGCGCCGGTCACGGCGCGGGTGAAGCGCAGCAGGTGATCGAAGTGGCCCCCCTCCCCCTTGTACATGCTGGCCAGCATGGCGTTGAAGTGGAGCGGAGTGCGGCAACAGGAGATGAAGTAGAGCCCCTGCTCGGTCATGGTGCCCCAGGGCATGCTCTGGCGCAGTATCTCCATCGACTCGCCCTTGGGGGTCTTCAGGTTGACCCGTTTGATGTGAGCGGTGAGCGGCTTGTCGGCCGACTCATACTCGACGTTGTCGGCCTTGGTGCGACCAATGATGTCTTCCTGGGCCTTCATGGCCAGCCTCTCCCAGTCGCTCATGGCATGGACGAAGCGCTGCACGTGGAGATAGGAGCCGCCGGCGAACTCCCCGTCCGCCACCAGGGCCACCTCGGGCCTGTGCTCCCCTTGCGGGTTTTCGGTGCCATCCACGAAGCCGGTCAGATCCCGGCAATCGAGGTTGCGAAACCCGCGCTGCTCCTCGGCGATCGTCACCAGACCGGCCAGCAGGGCCAGCAGGCGATGGCCGGCGTGGTGCAACACATCGACCCGGTCGGCACGCAGCTGGACGAAGAGATCGAACGGGGTGTGGGGCGCCTCATGACCGTTGGCAGACTGAGCCATGAAACCACGCAGCTGCTCGGGACGGGCGGCAGGATAGAGGGAGTCCCACGCCTCGGAGCCGATGGCCACCAGACCGCTGAAGGCGGCATCCGGGAAATCGGCCTGCACCGCTTGCCACAAGGCCGGCACCTTGGCCAAGCGGTCAGTCAGCTCGCCGGCATCGCCGCTGCGGTTGAGCATCAGGTAGAGTGCGTGCAGGTTCGGTTCGGCGCAGACGCCGTGTTGGGCTTGCATATCCTATCTCCCTCATCGAGTTGAGCGGACCATTATAGGCCGGTCAGAGGCCCGGTCCTTGCTCGGGAACAAATCAGGCTTCAAACAATACCAGCGGATGGGGAGCCACCTCCACCCTGACCCGCTCCGTGGGCAGCGGCTCGGCACTGCTCGCCTCCAGCGTCAGATCGCCACAGGCGATGCTCACCTTGCAGTGGTGGCCGAGGAACTGCTGTCCCAACACGGGCCAGCCCGCCTCATCGGGCTGCAGATGCAGCTGACGCGGACGCAGCATCAATGCAGGCCGGCTGCCGACGGCGTGACCGTGGGGCTCGCTGCCGGTCACCTCACCGAGTACCGTCATCACCCGCCACTCATCCAGCACCTCGGCCGGCAGGTAGTTGACCGCCCCCAGAAACTCGGCCACGAAGCGATTCTCGGGCCGGCGATAGAGCCGCTCCGGCTCCCCCACCTGCTCGATGTGACCGCTGCGAAACAGGGCCAGCCGATCGGCGAAGGCAAACGCCTCCTCCTTGCTGTGGCTGACAAACACGGCCCCGATGCCACGGCTCTTGAGCAGGGCACGGATCTCGGCGATGAGCTTCATCCGCACCTGGGTGTCGATATTGGAGAAGGGCTCGTCGAGCAACATCAGGCGCGGCTGGCAGACCAGGGCGCGGGCGATGGCGACCCGCTGCTGCTGCCCCCCGGAGAGCTGGTGCGGGTAGCGTTCGGCCAGCCCCTGCAGGTTGACCAGCTCGAGCACCTCGGCCACTTCACTCCGCTGTTCGGCGGGGGGCAGATGACTGATGCCAAAGGCGATGTTGCCCGCCACCGTCAGGTGGGGAAAGAGGGCATAGTCCTGAAAAATCATGCCGATCTGGCGCTCTTCCGGCGCCACCATCACCCCCTCCTCTGCCAGGGTCTCGCTGCCGAGACGAATGGCGCCCCGGGCGAGGGGGAGCAGGCCGGCGATGGCCTTGAGCAGCGTGGTCTTACCGCAACCGCTCGCCCCGAGCAGGCAGACGATCTCGTTCTCCCCCACGGTCAGGGAGAGATCTTCCAGCACGTTGTGGCCGTTATAGCGGCAACTCACCCGCTCGACCGAAAGCACCGACATCGGCGACTCCTTGGATCAGTGGCCCTGGCTGTCGAGAGAGCGGTTGACCCAGATGAGGGGCAACAGACCGACCAGGACGATGACGATGGCCCCGAGCGCGCCGCGCTCGAGCATCTCGTCGGAAACAAATTGATAGACGTGGGTGGCCAGGGTCTCGAAGTTGAAGGGGCGCAGCAGCAGGGCCGCCGGCAGCTCCTTCATCGATTCGATAAACACCAGCATGGCACCGGCCAGCAGACCGCGTCGCACCAGGGGCAGGTGCACCCGGCGCAACATGCCGGCGCTGCGCTCACCCAGGGTGCGCGCCGCCATGTCGAGGCTGGGGGCAATCTTGCCCATGCTGCTCTCGACCGAGCCGATGGCGATGGCGATGAAACGCACCAGATAGCCGAAGACGATGGCGGTGAGGGTGCCGGTGAAGAGCAGGCCGGGGCCGCTGATTCCCAGCCATTCGGCCAGATCGTTGATGGCAAAGTCTAGGGCGGTCAGCGGCACCAGCACCCCGATGGCCAGCACAGTACCCGGCAGGGCATAGCCGAGCGCCGCCAGGCGCAGGGGGATCAGACTCTTCACCCCGCCGTCGAGGCGACGGGTGAAGACCAGCAGCAGGGAGAGCACCACCGCCAGCAAGGCCACCAGCCCCGAGATCATCAGGCTGTTGCTCGAGAAGCGAACGAACTCCGGCGTCCAGGAGGGACCGGCGTAGTCGATGGCGTAGCCGAGCAGGATGGCAAACGGCAGCACGAAGCCCGCCAGCACCAGCCCCCAACACCAGAGGGCCGCCAACAGTCGGCGCACCGGCGAGAGGGGATAGCAGAGGGGGGGCTCGTGACCCATTCCCTTCTGGAACACCTGGCGCCGACGGCGGCTGAGCCGCTCCAGGGCGATGAGCACCGCCACCCCCACCAGCATCAGGCAGGAGAGGGCCGAGGCCGCCGAGAGGCTGCCGTAGCCGAGCCAGGTGTCATAGACCGCCGTGGTGAGGGTGTTGACCGCGAAGAAGTGCACGGTGGCGAAGTCGGCCAGCGTCTCCATCGCCACCAGAGAGGCGGCCACCATGATGGCGGGCCGCGCCAGAGGCAGGCTGAGGCGACGGAAGCTCTGCCACGGGCTGCAGCCGAGCAGGCGGCTCGACTGGATCAGGCTCACCGACTGCTCGAGGAAGGAGGCCCGGGTCAGCAGGTAGACATAGGGGAAGAGCACCAGCGCCAGCATCCAGCCCGCCCCGCCGAGGGAGCGGATCTCCGGCAGTCGCAGCTCGGGCCCGAACCAGGCGCGCAGCGTCACCTGCAGGGGGCCGGAGAAGTCGAGCAGATCCGTGTAGACGTAGGCGACTATGTAGGAGGGCATCGCCATGGGCAGCATCAGCGCCCACTCCAGGGCACGCCGTCCCGGCACCTGGCACATGGCGACCAGCCAGGCGGTTGGCACCCCGAACAGGAGCGACAGTCCCACCACCAGCAGCATCAGCAGCAGAGTGTTGCTCACATAGGTGCCGAGCACTGTGTCGACCAGATGTGCGATCACAGCCCCGTCGGCAGACGGGGCAGAAACGAAGAGGGCCACAATGGGCAAGGCCAGCAGCAGGCCCACGAGCCAGCTGCCGGCCATCCAACCGGAATACTTCATCGGTTTCCTGGTACGGGTAGGGAAAACCCCTACACCTTACAGATCGAACTTCACTTCATCCAGCAGCGTCAGGGCGTCCTTACGCAGTTTTGCGTAGTCGCTCACCGCCAGGCTGTCGGCCTTGAAGTCACCCCAGGACTTGACCAGCTCGGAGCGCTCGACACCCGGCTTGACCGGATACTCGGTGTTGAGCTCGGCATAGAGGTGCTGGGCTTCGTCACCGGAGAGGAACTCCATCAGCTTGACGGCGGCGTCCTTGTTCTTGGCGTACTTGGTCATCGCCATGCCGCTCACGTTGACGTGGGCGCCGCGATCCTTCTGGTTCGGGAAGTTGATGTAGACGGCATCGGCCCAGGCCTTCTGGGCCGGGTCGGCCAGCATCTTGCCGAGGTAGTAGCTGTTGCCGAGCGACAGGTCACACACCCCGTCCTTGATCGCCTTGACCTGATCCCGGTCGTTACCCTGGGGCTTGCGAGCCAGGTTGGCCTTGACCCCTTCCAGCCACTGCTTGGCCTCGGCCTTGCCGTGGTGGGCGATCATGGAGGCAATCAGAGCAACGTTGTAGTCGTTCTTGCCGCTGCGTACGCAGACCTTGCCCTTGTACTCGGGCTTGGCCAGATCCTCATAGCTGATGGCGTCCAGCTTGCCGAGGCGATCCTTGCTGGAGTAGATGGCACGCACCCGGGTGGTCAGGGCGAACCAGCGATCATCGGGGTCACGCAGGGAGGCAGGGATGTTCTCCTCCAGAGTCTTGTTTTGCACCGGTTGCACCAGGTCTTTGTCCACCAGCTCGGTCAGGCGGCTGATATCGGTGGTCAGCATCAGATCGGCCGGGGTCAGCTTGCCTTCGCGCTGCAGGCGCTCGGTCAGCCCGTCCTTGGCGAACACCAGGTTCACCTTGATGCCGCTCTCCTTCTCGAACTGCTCGATGATGGGCTTGATCAGCTCATCCTGGCGGTTGGAGTAGACGTTCACCTCTTGGGCGGCGAAGGCCGAAGGCGCGGCGACGGCGGAGAAAATCAGAGCCAGCAGTGTCTTTTTCATCTCTTCGTGTTCCTGGAGCTAGGGTGCAAGTAGCAATAATTCGCGTTTGTATTTTGCATACTCTCCCACTCCGCACAAGTCCAGATCTCCTATCGGGAAATATTTTTTTGATTGCGATTAAATTCAGGATTTATACAGGCGAGTGTACCGGGATTCGACCCTCGGAGAGACAGGCATTACAATGCTGACGACATGCACCACAGCGACAGTTTCACCATGCTTTCACCTCCCCCCAACGGCCTGTTTGTCTCGCAACGCTGCCTGTTGCCATGGCACGAGTTGCAGTTCCAGACCATGCGCGCCCAAGGGGCCGGCGGCCAGCACGTCAACAAGACCGACTCCGCAGTCTGGCTGCGTTTTGACTATCGCGCCTCCCCCACCCTGCCAGATCACTACAAGGAGGGGTTGGATCGCCTGCGCGACAGCCGGGTCCACGATGGCTTCATCCTGATCCGCAGCGAGAGTCATCGCAGTCAGGAGATGAACCGTCAGGAGGCCATCGAGCGCCTGCTCACCCTGCTCAAGAAGGCCGCCGAGCGGCCCAAGACGCGCCACGCCACCCGACCAACCCGCGGCTCCCAGGTGCGCCGGGTCGACGCCAAAAAGCGCAAGGGGGCCATCAAGGCGGGTCGCCGCGCCCCTATCGGAGACTAGATGACCAGCTTTCAGACCCTGCTCGCCCTCGGCCAGCTGCTGGCCCTGCCCCTGCTGGTGTTGAGTCGCCACCTGCCCCTGCCGGTCGCCCTCTTCTATGCCGCCATGAGCCTGCTCACCTTCCTGGTCTATGGCTGGGACAAGCGGGCCGCCCGTCTCAAGCGCCAGCGCGTCCCCGAGCAGACCCTGCACACCTGGAGCTGGCTCGGTGGCTGGCCCGGCGCCCTGCTGGCGCGCCAGTTTCTGCGCCACAAGTCGAGCAAGAAAGAGTACAAGCTGCCGCTGTGGCTGAGCGTGGCCGGCAACCTGCTCTTCTTCGCCGCCCTGCTCTGGTGGAGCAACCCCTGAAAACAGAAGAGCGTGGCCGGTGCCACGCTCTCTCGTCTCAGAAGATCCCCTTCTGCCTCACCTTCTGCATCTTCTCGGTCGGTGGCGCCATCTCGGCCAGGCTTATCTCCTCCGTGCTGCTGCCCCGGCTGCTCTCGACCGCACCGGTCACAGCACGGCCGCTCAGCCTCAGCTGCTGCAGCTGCAACGCCTGCTGCTCGGCCAGTGCGCGCAGCCGCTCCAGCTCGCCGCGCAGCTGGGCAAACTCGGCCTGCTGCGCCTCCAGCAGGCTATCGAGCAGCACCTCATGGGCCTCTCCGGCCACCTCCCGCGCCGTCTCGCCGCTGGCTCGGGCATGGCTCAGCAGCAGCTGGATCTGCTCCAGCTGGCGGGGGGAGAAGCTCGCCTCCTGCTCCTCGGCCTCCATCCCGGGGACCCGGGGGAGCAGCTCGCAGCGCAGCAACTCGGCGGTGAGCTCGGCCAGGGTCAGCGGCTCGCGTCCGATGGACTCGGCCACGTGCTGGCAGAGCCGGGGGCTCAGCAGGTGGAGCTGCAGCCCGGCCAGGTAGACGCTACGGTGGAAGGTCCGCATGGCCATGCTGACGTCGTCCCGCTCGCTGCCACTCTGGCGCAGGCCCAGGTACCACTGTTGCAGTGCGCCGGCGGCACGCTGGTCCGCCGCGCTGTGTGCCGGGTTGAGATAGAGGGAGAGGTTGAGCTTCTTGCCCGGGTTCATCACTCGACCTCGAGCAGCATGGGCTCGGCCAGATCGACGGTGGCCTCATCGGCGTGGTAGAGGCAGATCTCCCGGGAGAGAGCGCTCTGGGGATTCTCTATCATCATCACCCGCTCACCCAGGGTCGGGTAGGCCTCGCGGATCGCCGCCTCGATGAGGGGGGCGCCACCGCCAACCAGGTAGACCCGGTTCGGGTTCTTGGCGAACTTCTTCGCCTCGAAGGCGACCTGATCCCCCAGCTCCTGGATCTTGGTCTCGATGCGGCGCAGGATCTCGGGGATGCGCGACTCGTCGTTGACCACGCTCTGGACGAAGGCGCTGTCGAGACGACGCTTGATCAGCTCGTTGGCCACCAGGTAGCTGGAGTCACTGTCGGCTGCCGCCAGCGCCTTGCGCGCCGCATCGGTCACCATGGAGACACCGATCTCGTTGTTGCCGTAGATGGCCGAGACGTCGTCAAACTCGCCCACAATGATCCCCATGTCGAGGGTAGTGCCACCACAGTCGATCACCAGGGACTTGGTGAACTCGTTGCAGTTGGAGTCGAGCAGATGGGAGAGCACAGCCGGCAGGCTCTCGGGCATCACCTCCACGTCCACGATCTGGAACAGCTCGCCCTTGTTGAGGCTGATCTCGCGCATCAGGTTGTGGCGCTTGGCCTCGATCTTGGCCTCGTTGCGCTGGCAGTCGTCCGGGTTGTAGTACTCGGTGATGGGCAGGGTCACCACCACGCTGACCGGGCACGGCGCGATCCCGGTCTGCAGCAGGGCGTGGTGCACCGCCAACAGGTTGAGATCGTCGTACTGATATTCGATATGGGTGGTCGAGAGCGCCTTGTCGGAGGTGGCGTCATAGGTGTACTTGGTGGTGCCTATGGTGTAGTTGAACACCTTCTGGCCACGCAGCAGGGCCGCGCTCTTCCAATCCTTGCGAAAGGAGTTGGGAGAGACCACTGTCTTGAGCACGCCTCCCTCGATCCAGCTGACTTTGACATTGGTAGAGCCATCGTCGATGGCGAACTTGATTCGGGCTTGGGTCATCAGAAGAGTCTCGGCAGGTGAACGCGGCGCCCTCGCAGGGCGGTTTTGTTTGTCATAGCGACCAAAGCACCGCGTTTCTTGAATCGAAACAGGGGGCGCAGTTTCCCGCGCCCCCTCTCTTACTCTCTCGGTGTTATTCCGCCCAAGGCGGAAGCGGACCCACAGGCGCCGAGCCGCAGGTGGGCCGGGATCCTTACTGCAGGCTCAGGGCCAGGGTCGGATGCTCCTTGTCCTGGGCCTTGAGGGTGAAGGTGTAGCGGCCGGTCTGGCCCAGCTCGACGGCCAGATTGTCGCCGTTCTTGCACAGGGTGACCTGCGCACCGGCCTTCAGGGTCGGGGTGTCGCTGCACTTGCCGTAGTTGAGGCTGCCCCAGTTGGCATCGGCCACCTTGGTTTCGGTCGCCCCTACCTTGTCGGCCGCCACCTCGGTGGCGAACTGATAGGCGTAGTTGCCGCCGAAGGCAAACTCGTTGACCGCGTCCCACTGGCCCAACAGGCCACGCAGATAGACCTTGGTGGTACCAAACGGCGGCACGGTAGCGAGATCGACCTTCTTGCCAACCGGCAGACCGCTGCGCTCGGCGCTCTGGGGCTTGACGAAGAGGGCGGCAGACCAGGGAGAGACCTTGACCATGCCGCCTTCGACACGGGAGTCACCGGCGATGCCGGCCACGTCGTGCCTGTCGCTGCGGATCAGGGTCGAGAGATCGATGGGCTGGCCATCCCCGTCGACGAAGTGACCGACACTCTGCTCGGCATTGCTGGCGTTGATCACCACCAGCACCCCGTCGGCGGAGGCATCCAGATCGGCGCCGGCCTTGATGCCATCGTCTATGGTCATGACGATAAGCCCGGGCACCTGATCCGGTCCGGTATTGCGGAAGTCGACCCGCTTGATCACCTCGGCACCACTGCCCAGACGCAGCAGAGGAGTGGAGTAGCGCAGACGCACCAGCTCCTGATAGAAGCCGTTGACCTGCGCCATGTCGGCACCGGTCGGCTTGGCGTGTTTGGCCAGCACCTGCTCGATCAGGTCGTAGTTCCCCTCGTCCTTGTCCTTGCGCGGCAACCCCTTGTCGAAGTTGTTGTCGGTCAGGGTGTAGTCCACCTTGTTGTACCAGTCACCCGAGTCATAGCTGTCCCGCTCCATGGACTTGGAGCGCAGCAGTTCGCTGCCGGCGTGGGTGAAGGGAATGCCCTGCCCCAGCAGCACAGTGGCCAGCGAGACCCCTTGCATCCGCACCAGATCCGCCCCCTCCGGAGCCTTGTAGGCGAGGATGTCGAACAGGGTCTGGTTGTCGTGCTTGGAGACATAGTTCTGGATCTCGACAGGATCCTGGGCATAACCGGCCGCCTGACCGTTGTAGTCGATCTCGTCACCGCGCTTGGGCAGGCCATCCTTGTCGGTCAGGACGAAGGCCTTGAGGTTGCCGGCCATGCCGAGACGGGTCAGGTCGGCCAGGTGCAGCGCCTGGGCCTTGCTCACCTTGCTCATCTCGTTGGGATAGACGAAGGCACCGTTGCCGAAGCCCTGGCTCTCGCGCAGGCCATTGCCGCCGTCGAAGGGGCTGCCGCCGCGCACCGCGTCACGCAGGCGATCGGAGAAGGAGCCGATGCCGGTGCCGGCCAGGTGTTTCTGGGTCGCCTGCTCGAAACGCTTGTCGTCCCCCACCTCGCCGAAGTTCCAGCCCTCGCCGTAGAAGTACATCTCGGGGTTCACCTTCTTCACCGCCGCCAGGGCCTCGACCATCTGCGACTTGGGATGGTGGCCCATCAGGTCGAAGCGGAAGGCATCGACCTTGTACTCCTTGGCCCAGGTAACCAAGGAGTCTTCGATCAGCTTGGCGAACATGGCGTGTTCCGGCGCCGTGTTGGAGCAGCAGGTGGAGTTCTCGACCGCACCGGTTTCCGGATTGAGGCGCTGGTAATACCAGGGGACTATCTTGTCGAGCACCGACTTGGAGCCCAGACCCGCCTCGTTGGTGTGGTTGTAGACCACATCCATCACCACGTTCATGCCGATCTCCTGCTTGATGGATTGCACCATCTCGCGGAACTCCTTGATCCGGGTCGTCCCCTCGGCATTGGTGGCGTACGAGCCTTCCGGCACTGTGTAGTGGTAGGGGTCATAACCCCAGTTGAAGGCATCCACCCCGCGCACGTAGCCGTAGAGGGCCTGTACCTTGGGCGAGTCCTTGCTGTCGCTCCCCTTGAGGCGCTCCAGTACCTGCTCCACGCTCTGCCCGCCGTCGCAGTCGCCGGCAAATTCCGAGCTCTTCACGTCCGGATTGACCTGACACAGCTTGCTGAAGGGGTCGTCCAGATTGACTACCTTGGCCGGATCCTCGTTGACGGTCGCGATGTCGAACACCGGCAGCAGGTGAAGGTGGCTCACCCCGGCCTCGGCCAGGGACTTGAGGTGCTGCACCGGTACCGAGCTGGCCTGGGTCAGACCGACGAACTTGCCGCGCTTGGCGGTATCGGTGGAGGCATCGTTGCCGGTGAGATCCCGCACGTGGGCCTCGTAGATGGTGATGTCGGCCGGCTTGCTCTGGCTGTGGGGCGCCTTGAGGCTGTCCCAACCGGCCGGCTTGAGGGCCGGATCCTCGAGATCCACCACCTGGCTGAACTCGGAGTTCATGGAGAGGCTCAGGGAGTAGGGATCGGTCACCTCATAGCGTTCCAGCATGCGGCTGACCGGGTGGTAGACCTCCATGGCGTAGCGGTAGAACTTGCCCACCAGCTCGCTGCCCCCCTGATAGCTCCAGCTGCCGCTGGCCGCGTCATAGGTCATGGCCTGCTCGCCTACCTTCTGGTGCTTGGCGTCGTAGAGGGCCAGCTTGACTGACTTGGCGGTAGGCGCCCAGAGGCGGAAGGCCACCTTGCCATCCTTGACCAGGGCGCCGTACTCCAGCCCTTTGGCGTTGCCGGCGTAGAGGGCGTCGAGGGCACCGGCGCTCTGCACCAGGGTTGCCCCTTGCAGTATGCCGTCGCCATCGGTCGCCAGGGCCACCAATTCCCCCTTGAGCAGCGGCTTGAGATCCTGGTCGGCCGGCAGGCGGAAGGCCGCCTTATCCTTGAGATGGGGATACTTGGCCTTCTGAGCCTCGGTCAGTTCGACCGGCTTGAGGCTGATATAGGGGAAGACAAATTCACCCTTGTCGTTGGCCGCAATGGCACCGCTCTCGGAGTAGTAGAGGCGTACCAGCGGCTTGTCCTTGCCCCCTTCCCAGATCAGGGTCTCGCCGTCGATGAGATGGGCGCTGGCCCCGGCCACCCCGAAGGCGGCACTGAAGGCCTCGGCGCGGCTGCCGTAGATCTGATCCTTGCCGGCCACGATGGCCACGGTGTGATCCGCGTGTTCGGCCAGCTGCACCTTGAGGTCGTTACTCAGCTTGCCAAGGCTGCCGTCACGGGCGATGAAATTGATGCACCCTTCGGCCTTGGCCAGGGGGATCACCCAGGCAGGACCGAAGCCGTCAGACTTGAGGGGCGTCTTGGACTTGTCGTTCCAATCGCTGTTGAGGCCGGCCGGATCGGTGGCGTTGCAGGCGTCGTTGTTCCACAGGTGCATGCTCCAGTCGGTATAGGGCGCATCGGCACTGCGGGCGGCGGCACGCTGGGTGTCGACCAGGGCGATCACCAGCTCGTTCTTGCCGGCGGTCACCAGCTCACCGGGTGGAGTCACATTGGGCAGACGGGCCACGGGGCCATCCGAGGGGGGTACCACGGGCGCCGTGGTGGAGGAGTCGTTACCGTTACATCCGGACAATAGGGCAAGCAGTGACACTATCGCCAGTGCCACCTTGGTCTTTTTCATATCCATGTTTTTTATTATTCCCGCTGTAGTTTGTCTCTGGACCTGTGTGTCCATGGCCCGAAGGGTCGGGCGACCACATGTTAATCAGGGCGGGTGGGGAATGAACGTGATCTCTTTGGCAGAAAATCCTTTTCCATCAGCCTGATGGGCGCTTTTGTCCGAAACTTGGAGATGGCTCACAGACGACGGCGGGCGAAGGGAATTGAACTGGTATGCGGTGACGACAAAGGAGCAGACATGAGCAAAAGCAAGGAGCAGGCGGTGCGGCTGGACGAGGAGTACAAGAGCCTGTTGCGCCTCTTTACCGACTTCTGCCAGCAGGCGAGCACGCTGGCGGAGCACTACGGTTTCTTCGGCTGGCCCGACTACGAGGATGCCCCGCCCCACACCCGGGACTTCACCCTGCTGGGGGAGGATCGCACCCTAGAGCTGCACTGCCACCCCGGCGCCAATGGCGAGCTGATCGGCCACATCAAGGTGCGCGATCCCAGGGGCCAGGTTCACGCCGCCCTCAGCTACCGCCCCCAGGGGGCACTGCTGCTGGAGACGGGCCATCTGCTGGACGACCCGTCGGATCTGCTGCTCAGGCTACTGCTGGGCGCTGTCTATCACGAAGGGCGGCAGGGGTGATCTCGACCGTCACGTGGACCAGCTCCTCATGAATGGCGAGCCGCTCGCGCATCTGATCGGCACTCAGGGCCGCCTCGGTCCAGAGGGAGAGCATGCAGGCATAGCTGCCCTGACCCACCCGCCAGACGTGGAGATCCCGTATGGTCGCCCCCTCCGGGGCCTCGGCCACCAGCTCGCGGATCTCCTCCACCACGGGGGCATCCATCTCGGCATCCAGCAGGACCCGTCCGGTCTGGCGCACTAGCCCCAGCGCCCAGACGCCCACCAGGCCAGCCCCGACGATCCCCATGACGGGGTCGAGCCAGCTGGCCCCCCACCAGAGCCCGCCGCACAAGGCCAGGATCGCCAGCACAGAGGTGGCCGCATCGGCCAGCACGTGCAGATAGGCGGCCCTCAGGTTGAGATCGTGATGATGATCCTGGTCGTGATGATGCTCACGGTGGTGATCGTGACCATGATGATGGCCGTGGTGGTGATCATCCTTCAGCAACCAGGCACAAGCCAGGTTGACCATGAGCCCCAGCACGGCGATGGCGATCGCCTGCTGGTAGTGGATCTCGCTCGGGTTGAGCAGTCGCTCGGTGGACTCCACCAGCATCAGCAGGGCGACCCCGATCAGCATCAGGGCACTGGTGAACCCCCCCAGCACCTCTATCTTCCAGGTGCCGAAACAGAAGCGGCGATCCCGCGCGAAGTGGCGGGCCGCCCGATAGGCCAGCACCGCCAGCCCCAATGCCAGGGCGTGGGAGCTCATGTGCCAGCCATCGGCCAGCAGGGCCATGGAGTTGAACCACCAGCCACCACCTATCTCGGCCACCATCATCACCAGGGTGAGTAGCACGGCCCAGCGGGTCTTGCGTTCGGCGAGCGGATTCCCCTCGTTGATCAGAGGGGCGTGACAGGGGAAGGGGTGGGACGACATGGTGGCTGCTCCTGCAAAGATGAAATATACTCCCCCCCAGTATATAAAGCATTGTTTGGAGCGCCTAGATGTCTCACACGATCCACGACAAGAAGAAGCTGCTGGCGCGGGTGCGCCGCATCCGGGGACAGAGTGCCGCCCTCGAGCAGGCGCTGGAGCAAGAAACCGACTGCGGCGCCGTGCTGCAGCAGATCGCCGCCATTCGTGGCGCGGTCAACGGCCTGATGCTGGAGGTACTGGAGGGACATCTGCGGGAACACCTGGGGGCCGAAGAGAGCACGCCGCAGCAGCGCCTGCAGGATCTGGAGAGCGTGAGCCGGGTGCTGCGTTCCTATCTGAAGTAGGGGCGCAGTACCGGCTTAGTCGAATTCCCCGTAGGGAGTGAGCGGACGGGGAGGCATGTCGAGATCTCCCTGCCAGGGCTTGAAGCTGTAACGCAGGAAGAGGGTCCCGTGGCTCGGGGCATAGTCGTCGGCCTGCTGGATGTCGATACGGGCGCCGATGCGCCAGTGATCGGTCAGACGGTACTCCACCAGCCCCCCCAGGGTGTAGCCAATTCCGCTGCTGCTGCCTCCGCGCTCAATGGCGTCCCGATCCGGCAGGGCAGGCGGCACCAGGCCGGCGAGCGGGTAGCGTTGCGTGTCGTCACTACGGGAGCGGGACCAGGAGACGGAGCCGTTGACCTCCCACGACCAGTCGCTGCTGCGTTGGCGATAGCTGACCGGCAATGCCAGGGAGAAGTAGCGCTGTGGGCTGTAGTAGCCCCCCTGCCCCAGGGTGTAGCCCCCCAGATCCCGCTGGTAGTGCCACAACATGGTGTTGAGGCCGACGCTGGCACGCCTGTGCTCCTGATTGATGAGCTTGTAGTAGCCGCCCCCCATCAGGCGGGTACGCCAGTTGTCGGACACGTTCTCACCGGTCAGCAGGTGCTGCTGCAGGCTGCCCCAGTAACCCACAGCCCCCCCCAGATCGTGGCTGAGATCGAACCGCACCCCGTTGGCCCGCACGCCTCCCCATACGGTACCTGTGCCGGGGTCGACGCTACCGGCATAGGAGAGCAGGGAGCTGGTTACCGGGCGCCGCGACAGGGTGAAGGTCCAGCCCAGATCCCCGAGATCTCCCTGCACCGAGGCCCCCCCCGTCCAGTCCACCACCTCGAATCCCAGCGGGGTGCTGCCCAGATCGACGGCCCAGCGCCCCTTGTGCCATCCGGCGGCGACCAGGGTCCCCTGAGCCTGCTGATCGCCAGCGGTGCAGACGCGCTCGGCGCAGGTACCGAACTTCTCCTGCCCGGCGAAGTGGCCCGCATCCATGTCGACCCGCTCGAGCCGGCCAAACAGGGTACCGCCGGCCAGCGGGGTATCCAGTTGCAGCATCTGGGTGAGGGCCCGCAGATCGGACACGCCCCCCGTGCCGCTGGAGCCCCAATAGTCGCTGTCAAACGAGACGCTGGTTTGGCTCTGGCGATAGTGGCGCTCCAGATCCCCGCGCAGGCTGGCGGCAAGCCATTCCTCCCCCTCACGGGCACGAGCCTCTCGGGTGAGGACCGCGTCATTCAGCCCGGTATCAGCAATAAGACCGGCGGCTGCCATGGCCTTGCGATCCAGGGCGATGGCCTGCTCCTCCTGCCCGGCGGCGAAGCGCTGGCGGGCAGCGTCGCGCCAAAACAACGCAGTGTCGCGCGAGGGGGGTGCCTGCTCCAGCGAAGGGGCATAGGCGGTGAAGATGGCCTCGGCCCGGGCGCTCTCCCCCAGTGTCTGATAGAGGTTGGCAACCTCGCGCCACTCCCTCGCCTCCTCAATCGGCGGCAGGGGGTCAGGCCAGACGGGCAGCCAGCCTCTTGCCGCGCCTCTGTCGCCGCGGGCCAGCGCCAGCTCGGCCAGGCCGATACGTGCCTCGAGGCTGCCGGGCTCGACCTCGAGCAGGCGCCGGTAAACGGCTTCGGCCTCGGCCCCTTCCCCACGTTCGGCGGCCCAGCCGGCCAGCAGCAGGAGCGCCTCGGGATCGGACGAGAGCGGACGCAGGCTTGCCTCTGCGGCAGCCAGCGCTCCCGCCTGGTGCTGGCGTCTGGCCTCGGCCAGGATCTGCTCTCGTTGCAACCGCCGATCCAGCGCCGCCATCTCCTCGCTCCACTGGACTTTGGCCAGGCGCGCCAGCACCCGGCGCCCCTCTTCTGGCCTATCCTGGCCCGAGAGATAGAGAGCCAGGGCCCGATACCAGGCCACATCGAGGGGATAGCGGCCAAGACCGGTGCGCAGCATCAGCTCGCCGCGGCCGGCCTCTCCCCGCTCGGCCAGGGAGCCGGCCACCCGGTAGGTGAGCCAGGGGTCCTCCGGCGTCAGGATCAGGGCCTGCTGGCGCTGGGCCAGCGCCTCGCTCTGCTTTCCCTGCTCCGCCAACCGATCCGCCTGCTGCTGAAGGAGTTCGCTGCGCAGCCGCTTCCCTTGGGCGGCCAACGCCGGCGCACCCTCGATCAGGGCCAGGGCTTGCTCGGGGCTGCGGGCACGATAGAGTTCAAACAGCCGGGTCAGGGGGCGACTGTCTTTCGGCGCGAGCCGCAGGGCCTCGCGGTATGCCTGCTCGGCACCCGCCGCGTCCCCCAGCGCCAGGTTGGCATCCCCGAGCCCAATCCATCCCTCCCCCTCTTTGGCGTCGAGCCGCACCGCCTGCCGATATCGCAGGGCGGCCCCGGGATTATCGCCCCGTGCGAGCGCCCCGTCGGCCTGCTCCAGCAGCAGCCAGTAGCGGTTGGTGTCGAGCAACCCCTGCCACTTCTCCCTGTCATCGAGACTCGGCTCGCGCAGCACCCGCTCGAACTGGGCGATGGCCAAGGCCCGCTGATTGGCACGGGAGTATGCCTGTCCGAGCGCGCCGATGAGCGCCACATCGCCGGGATTGGCCGCCAGCGCCCGCTTCAGCTCGGGCAGACTCGCCTCCCCGGCCAGGGCACGTTGCCGGGCCCTGAAGGCGGGCGAGGCCCACTGGGCCTGATGCTGCTCCAGCATGGCCAGGGCCGAGGTGACCTCGTCACCACTGCCAAAGGCGGTGACGAAGCGCTTCAGGGCGGCGATGCTCTGCTCCCCGACCGGCATATCCTGAATCGCCCCGAGCCAGAGGCCCGCCGCAGAGCCACGGGAGAAGGGGCTCTGGGCCATCTTCTCGAGCAGGGCGAAGGCCTCACTCTGCCGACCATCGGCCAGCAGATGGCGGGCCAACCCGGCTTGCAGACCCGGCTGACCCGGATAGTCGTGATTAAGCCGCGCCAGCTCGGCCATCCCCTGCCGATGCAGGGAGGGGAGACTCGCCTGCAACAAAGCATATTCAACCGCCAGCTCCAGGTTGGGGGCCTGCCCCTCCACCAGCAAGGTGCGATAGAGGGCCAGCGCCTCGTCGAGGCGGCCGGCGCGACTCAGCAGACGCGCCTGTTGCAGCTGCTGCCGCTTGGCTGGCTCGCTCAGAGCCAGGTTGGCCATCCCCTGACGGTAGAGGAGAGAATCCGGGGCCAGCTTGCCCAGCTCGGCAAGCCGGCTACGCGCCTCCTCAAGCTTACCCAGGCGCAGGGCTTGGCGGGCCTGGGCCGCCAGCAACTCGGGGCGAGCCCCTTCGATGAGAGAAAGGGAGTAGAGGGAGTTGCTCACCAGATCTTCCCGCCCGGTCGCCTCTCCCAGCCGGATCTGGCCGAGCAACCAGGGGACGGGCGCCACTTCCCCATGCAGGGGGGCACTGGCGAGCAAGCTACCCAGCAGGCAGAGGGCGCTCAGGGCTGACATGCGCCGCTCCAGCTCGGTTGCAGGGTACCGTCCGCCGCGAAGCGGTAGCGCCCCTGATCCCAGCCCAATCCAAACAGGGTCAGGACACTGCCGTAGTAAGCATCGGCCCGGCTCGCCTCACGGGTCGCCTGGGCACGCAGGGCGTCGGCCTGGGTGCTACCTTGGGCCAGGGGTAGCAGGGCGGCGGCGAAGCCGGCCCCGCCGCGACTCAGCACCTTGCCGCTCTGCACCTCGACCCGCTCCGGGATGCCGCCCTGTTCGATCGCCTGCAGCATGGGGGCGAAGTGCCTCACCAGGGCGGCGCGGGCCGGGTCATCCGCGGCCAACATGCCGAGCCAGAGGTAGACACGGATGGCGTCATAGCCGCCCACGTCTCCCTTGCCTTCGGTGGCCAGCCAGCGGCTCGAGTTCCAGTCGACCCAGTCGGGTGCGAAGCCGCGCGGGGCGCTGCCGGTCAGGAGCCCGGGCAAGGCCTCATGGAGCTGCTGCCAGGGCCCCTGGAAAGAGGCGAAACGGGCCAGCAACTGGGGCGGCAGGTAGCTGGGGTTGAGGGTCCAGCGCGTCCCCTGGCTGAAGCCATTGGGGCCGGGCAACAGCACGGGGCCGAGACCCGGCAGGCTGGCCACCTCCTCCCGGGCGATGCGCTTGAGCAGCATGGTGCCGATGGAGGAGTAGCTGTGGTTATGCCAGAGGCGCCCCGCCTCGATCAGGCTGTAGGCGATCCAGAGATCCGAGTCGGAGGCGCTGTTGGCGTCGAGCCCCCCCAGGCTGCCATCCTCCCGCTGGCCCCAGAGCCAGGCGGGCAGAAAGCCGGTCAGATCGCCCCGGGCCAGCTGCAGCTCGGTCCACTCCAGCAAGCGGGCGAAGGTCTCCCTGTCGTCGTTGACCAGGGCGAAGAAGAGGGCGTAGCTCTGCCCCTCCGAGGTGGTGATACGGCGCGGATCCGAGGGATCGATCACCCGCCCCTCCTCCAGATAGCTGGCCTTGAAGTGCTCCCACTCGGGCCAGTCACAGGCCCCCCAGGCTGGCACCATGGCAAGGCCCCACAGCAGCAGGGCGCTACAGATTCGTCTCATCGCTCTCATCCCTTACTCTTCCTTCAGGCGGTGGCGGCTGACACCGGCCAGCAGCAGTCTCAGACCCCAACCCAGCAGCAGTATGCTGACCAGGCTCAATCCGGCCAGGCGCAGGGGGTGATTGGCAAAGAAGTGCCACAGGCGCTCCCACCAGGGGATATAGCCCACCTCATAGCGCTCGCCCACCGTCAGGCTGCTCACGCCGGACTCCCGTATGATGGCCACAGTGCCGCCAATCTTCTCTCGCAGGGAGGGGGTCTGCAGGGTCTGGTTGAGCAGCTCGACACCCGCCTCTCCCCCCGCCAGCAGGGCCACCAGGCTGCGCTGCTCGTGGCGCGGTGACTGCAATCCCAGGATGGCGGCGATGGCCCCGTTGCCGCTCATGGCGACCCTGGCCTCGGGCTGGCGATCCTCGAGAGAGGCCAGCAGATCCCCCTGCGAGGGGCGACGCGGCTGGTTGACCCAGCTCTGTCCCGCCTCCAGCAGGGCATTCGGCTCGGCATCCATCCCCAGCTCCTTGGGCAGGCTGCCGATGAGCAGGGTGTCGAGATCCGCCTCGCGCGCCTGCTCCCAGTCATCCACCAGGCGCACCGAGAGCGCCGGATAACCTGTCTCGGCGCCGATGGCGCCCAGGGTGTCGAGCAGGGTGGTGATCTGCGCCGGCAGGGGCCTGGCCGGCATCAGGACCTGGGTTTCAGAGAGATCGGCCAGACGGCTGAAGGGGAAACCGGCCCCGGCAAAGACCTTGAGGTTGGGCATCTCGATGAAGTGGCGATAGCCGGTGAGATCCAGGGTCGAACCCTCGTCGATCCGCACCCGTTGCGGCGGCGGCATTATGGTGTCGCAGCGGCCGTCCGCGTTGCCCCCGATGACACGCCCCGCATACTGGAACACGAAGTTGAGTCGGTTGGGCTGGGCCACCTTGAGGCCCGGCATGCGCAGGGCTCGGGCATCATCGTCCCCGGCCAGCCAGAGGGGCAGGGTCAGCATCTGCTCCCCCTTGAGCACGTCGGGCTCGAGGGCGTAGGAGCGAATGAACTGATCGTTGACCGCCAGATCCAGCCGCGAGCCATCCCGACTCAGGGGCGCCGTGTTGTGGTAACTCAGATCCATCTTGATGCCGCGGCTCGCGAGCAGATAGAGATCCGGCGGCAGGCGCAGGGTCAGCGCGAGGGGCCAGGGCTGAGCCCCGCTCGCCTGCAGCTGCCCCTCATACTCGACCAGCTCGCCGAAGCGCACCGGTCGATCCAGCCGAAGCCAGTTGGGGGCATCATAGGGTTTGCGGGGGGCCAGCGGCGTCAGGCTGTCGACCCGCACGCTCTGCCCGCGCAGCAGCACATTACCCTGGGCGATGGCCCGGCTGGCGGTGAGCAGGTCCTCCCCGTCGCGCCCGAGCACCAACAGCAGCTTCACATAGGGGTTATCCGGCGAGCTGATCATGTCGATGGTGGGCCCCTCCACCTTGGGATAGTCGGCCAGGAAGGGGGGGCGCTTCTCGTTGGTGGCGAAGATGATCCCGTTTTGCTCGGGCAGCCTGTCGATCAGCACGGGGAAGTGCTGGCCGCGCCAGTCCGCCTTGGCACCAAACCAGGAGGCCAGCACCCCCGCCGCCTGCTGCTCGATGAGGGGCACGGCACCGCTGAAGACCATGGGGAGCACCAGCTTGTCCTGGTCCCGGGTATCGAGGAAGGGCATGGGGAAGAAGGAGAGCTCGTTCCTGACCGGCAGCGTTTGCAGTACCAGGGTCAGCTTGCTGTCACGGTTGACGTTGAGCCAGAGGGTGCTGCTGCCCGGGTTCTCGCACACCTTCTCGTAGTGGCCGACGAAGTCAAATCTGAGCCGGTTGAAATCCTTGGCAAAGCGGGGATCGAGCCGGATCTCGGCATGACTGCGCTGGCCCAGCTGCTCCTTCAACAGAGGGGTGACCCCCATCAGCTCATCGTTCAGGTAGACCTTGACCTGGGAGATGAGGGGGAGCAGTGAGGGAGAGGGGGTGAAGTCGATATCCAGCACGGCGTCGGTCACCACCTGGTCCCGGCGCACGGTGAAATCGGCCAGCCCCTCGGGCAGCGTCCCCCGCAGGGAGAGGGTGCCCGGGGTCGAGGCCAGCTGCTCGAGGGTCAGCTCCCGTTGCTCGACCGGGGCGGGAACCGCCTTCTGCGGGCCGACGGCGTCGGCCCGCACAGGCCCGTGCATGAGCAGCAGTAGCGGGAGGAGATAGGCTTGTCGGTTCATCATCCTTTCACTGTTTCAAGGGTCGGAGCCTGAGACCGGAAATCCGGTGAGACGCGACGGGGTAAGAAGGAGAGCAGCCAACGAGTCAGCTTCTCGCTGGCGATGCAGAAGGGGGCCAGGACGCTGCCACGCAGCAGACGCCAGTAGGCGCTCCATCCGAGCCGGGTGATGTCGATCAGGCTGTGCAGGGGGCGATCCCGACCGAGCCGCTCCTGCCAGAGTGACCAGGTATCGGCACGGGCAAAGGTGCACTGGATGAAGGCGATGTGCTGCTCCCGGGTCATGGGGGCGAGCGCCAGCCCCAGTTTGCGTCCCATCACCCGTCGCACCTGGGCGGCAAAGAGCGACTCGCGCAGGCCGTTGCGCAGCAGCAGCCACACCGTTTCACGCCCGTCCAGAGGCAGTTCCCGATCCAGCTCCAGACCGACACCACCATTGGAATAGTCTTTCAGGACACAGGGGTAGAGGTGCCCGCTCGCCAGTCGGATCGCCGCCGGCATCGCCATCTCGACCCTGGGATTGGCCCGCACCTGACGCGACTCGAAGGCCACCGCCAGGGCACCACCCAGTATGGTCATGTTGTAGAGCACCCAGAGCATGCCGAGGATCAGGGTCGGGATCTCGCCGGGCAGGCCGGTGGCGATGCGCCAGATGCCAAAGCCGAGGCCACACAGATTGAGCAACATCAGCAGCAGATAGGGGCGCGAGACTTCCAGATCCAGATAGACCTCGTCGGTCATCCCCCCTTTGGCGGTCACATTGAACTTGCCCTTGTGGGGGGCGAACAGGGCCACAGTGGTGGGGCGGGCGATATACCAGGCCAGCACCGTCTCGTACACCTCGCCCCAGAAGGAGTGGCGCACCTTGCCCTGCAGCCGGGAGTTGGTGAGGGCACTGTGGAAGATGTGCGGCAGCATGTAGAGGGCGATGGCCCCGGCCGGCGCATAGATGATGTAGGCGTGCAAGATGAGGAACGCCAGCGGCGCCGTCAGGAAGATGAGGCGCGGGATCCCCGACATGAAGTGGAGCATGGCGTTGAAGTAACAGAGCCGTTGCCCCAGGTTGAGTCCCTTGCCAAACAAGGGGTTGTCCAGGCGCAGGATCTGCACCATGCCGCGCGCCCAACGGATGCGCTGGCCTATGTGGGCCGACAGGCTCTCGGTAGCCAGCCCCGCCGCCTGGGGGATACGGATATAGGCCGAGGTGTAACCGAGACGATGCAGCCGCAGCGAGGTGTGGGCATCCTCGGTGACCGTCTCCACCGCGATGCCGCCGATCCGGTCCAGCGCCGAGCGCTTGATGACGGCACAGGAGCCGCAGAAGAAGCTGGCATCCCAGGTATCGTTGCCATCCTGAATGAGACCGTAGAAGAGCGCCCCCTCGTTGGGCATCTTGCGAAAGCGGCTCAGATTGCGTTCGAACGGGTCGGCCGAGAAGAAGTGGTGCGGGGTCTGCACCAGAGCCAGGGAGGGGTCCTTGAAGAACCACCCCACCGTCATCTGCAGGAAGGAGCGGGTCGGCAGGTGATCGCAGTCGAAGATGGCCACCAGCTCCCCTTGCGCCTGCTTGAGGGCGTGGTTGATGTTGCCCGCCTTGGCATGCTCGTGGGTGGGGCGAGCCACATAACGGATCCCCGCCTCCTCGGCGAAGTCGCGAAACGCAGGGCGATCCCCGTCGTCGAGCAGCCAGATGGTGAGCTTATCCCTGGGCCAGTCCAGCGCCAGCGCCCCGTAGACGGTCCCCTTCACGATGGCGAGATCCTCGTTGTAGGTGGGGATCATCAGATCCACCGAGGGCCACAGCCTCTGATCGAGCGGCAAGGGCGCGGGCGGGCGGTGCAGGGGCCAGGCGGTCTGCCAGTAGCCGAGCAACAGCACCACCCAGGCATAGGTCTCGGCAAACAGCAGCAGCAGGCCGCAGCCCAGGCTGACCGGATCGAGCCAGTCCAGGGTCGAGGTATAGCGCCACCAGATGTAGCGGCAGGAGATGATGAGAGAGAGCACCATCAGCATCAGCATGGGATAGCGACCCGGGATGGCTCGCAGCACCAGGGCCATGCTCGCCAGCAGCACAACGAACACCAGCTGTGCCAGGGCATCGAAGGGCTGGGTGATACAGAGCAGGCTGAGCAGGCCGGCCACCGTACAGAAGAGCCCCGCCTTCCAGCGGGCCACCCTGGGCCCTCCCACCGCCGCCGAGACCCCCTTGCGCTCGAAGCGGGCCAGCCGCCGGCCCAGCTCTGCGGTCAGCCGCTGCCAGTTACGCCGCCAGGCCTCGGGCCAGCGCAGGGGAATCGGCTCGGGCCGGCGCACCAGCAGCCAGCAGAGCTGGATCAGGGCGCGCAGGGGATCGCCCGAGCGGGGTCGCTCCAGTTGGGGAAAGAGGGCGTGCCGATGCCGGCGCAGCCACTGCCAGCCGGGGCGCTCCAGCGGAAACAGGCTCCAGGCGAGCAGCGCCAGCAGGGTGAGCAGCAGGCTCCAGCTGCGAGAGGCCCCCCACTCCCGCCCATGGCGGTAACGTTGCCGGCACCAGAGCAGGGCATGGGGTCTGAGCAATAACCTCAGCACGGGTGCCCCTCAGGGGCGAGGCACCACTGCGCCAGCGCCGCCAGCTCATGGGCGATCAGGCTGTCCGGGGCATGCGCTCCCACCGGCTGCTTGAGCGCCATCGCCTCGGCCATCGCCTCATCCCGGTGCAACCGCATGTTGAGCAGGGGCAGGCTCCCCTGCCGCCATAACTCCATCAGATCCTGTTGCAGGGCCCGGCTGCTGTCGAACTGGGTCACCAGCAGACGCTCACCCGCCGCCACCTTGTGTTGAAACAGCCGAACGTGGCAGTTGGCGTCGGCGTGGAGCAGGGTCAGCCGGCGATCCGCCGCCGCCACGCCGCCCACCGGCAGATCGAGCAGCAGCAGGTCATAGCCCGAGATGGCCGAGAGCCAGGCCGGGGAGCCCGGCTCGCTCCCCTGACCATGGGGCAGCAGATCCAGACCGGGTTGCCAGGTGTGCAACGCCTGTTGCCACTGGCTGGCCGGATCGGCGAGCTCGCGCCACCCGGCGGCATCGATGGACAGGCCAAAATGCAGCGCCAGCTGGTTATTCGGGCACAGGCCCAGGGCCAACACGCGGCGCCCGGCCTGCCAGGCTGCATGACCGATGCCGGCCACGGTCGCACTGGTTCCCACCCCACCGCGCAGGCCATTGAGGGCTATGGTGATCACCGCTTCTTCCTCATATCCAGCTCTCCCAGCAAGGGGTAGCGCCGCCGCAAGGCATCGAGCCGCTCCTCCTGCGCCACATCGTGATAGTGCAGTGAGACCCCAAAAGACTCCTGCACGATGGCGATGTCTGTGATGTGATCCCCCTCGACCTTGACGCCAAAGGGGGAGAGGGGGCTCTCCTTCATGGGCTCCTCACTCAACGGGGATAGGGGACCCACTCCCCCTTCCCGAGTCTGATGTAGTACTGACCCTGATACTGGATCACGATCGATCCCTGGTTCTCCGCCACCGAGGGGGTCTCGGGCAGGCCATCCAGCAGGGCGGTCCAGTCGATCTGCTCCTTGTCGAACCAGTTCCCTCCCACCAGGCGGGAGACCAGCTCCGAGATGGCCAGATAGCTGCTCGGCGCATCGACATAGCGGGTCTTCTGGTGAGGCTCGCGGGTACCGATCAACGCCACCCCGGCCGGCACCTGAGTAATGGCGGGGCTGGGAATGTCACGCAGCCCCGACATCTGCATGCGATCGCCGGCCAGGGCGGCACCGTGCTCCGGCACCACCAGCACGGCGACCCTGCGTCCCGACGTGGCCAGTTCACTCAGGAAGCGATCCAGCTGATCGAGCTGGGTTCGCAGCCGAGACTTGTAGGGGGCCGGCTGGCGGTTGGCGACATAACGGTTACCGTCGTGCAGACCGATCAGGTTGAAGAAGGTCACATTGCGCCTGGCCTGACTCTCACTGCGCCGATCCAGCCAGCGCCGGAACAGGGCGTCATCCCGATAGACGGGTTCACCATCGAACGAGGCCAGATCGTGAGGCAGCCGCTCCGTGCTCATGGGGGTCACCTGCAGACCGACATACTCCCCCAGCCCCTTGAGGTAGTTACCGAAGGCGCCCGAGTGATCCATGGCCACCTGCTGCTCGAAGCCGAGGGCGGCCAGGTTCTCCATCAGCAGACACTGACGGGGGGCGGCCACATAGAGATCCTCGTGGCTGGGCTGGCCACAGCTGGCGCGCAGCAGACGAATCGAGGCCGGCCCGCTGTAGGAGGTCGCCGAGTTGAAGTTGTTGAAGAAGATGTCGAAATGGCGCCAAACCGGATGCGTGGTCAGCTCGCTCGCCTCCACGTCGCTCCAGGCGAGGGAGCAGATGTTGATGATGAGCACATCGAAGGGCGCCGCATCGCTCGGCAGCTTGGCCGGAAAGCTGACCCGCCGCCCCTGCTCCTCGGCATAGAAGTCGTTGAGATAGGCGGTGAGGTTCTCGTTGGTGGGCGGCGCACTCTCGTCGATCTGCTGCTCTATCTCCTGTTGCTCGGCAGGCGCGCCGGTCTCGGCTGACTTGGCCACCACCTTGCTGGCCGGGAGCAGCGTATCGAGCTGGGGCGCCATCCACAGCCATGCCAGCGCCAGCACTATCCAGGGGGTGAAGCGCAACCACTGGGCCAGAAACAGATAGGCCACCAGCATGACGAAGCCGACCCCCACCATCTCCCAGTTGATGAAGCGATTCATCAGCTCGAGCCAATATGCCAACGAGAACGACAACACCTGCCCCCCCTGGCTCATGATGCTGTCGATACCGGGCAACCAGGTGTCGTGGTAGAGCAGGGCAAAGCCGAGCGGCAGCGCTACCCAGTGGCGTATCCGTCGCCAGGTGGGCCTTGGCAGCGGCAGCAGCAGAAAGGCGACGAAGACCAGATTGGGCAGGGGATGAAAGTTGAGATAACCGGTCCAAAGCAGGGCCAACTTGCCCAGAAAGTAGAGGTTCCATCCCCCCAGTCCTTGCCACTCCTGCCAGGGAGAAGAGGGAGAAATTGCGTGTCGCATCATAAGGGGAATATCACCTCTGGCTTGTTCGCCCGGAAAAGAGAGAGCGCGGCTGCGCTCTCCGAGGGCCATTGCATCATGTAATTATGCCTCCTTTTTCCAACGCGATCAGATTGTTATGGCAACAAAGTGTGAACGGCATCCCCTGCGACTCACCAAACTTGAGACGGCTTCGGGATTGCGCCATGATGTGAGCCCCGGCCGGAGGCCGGCGAAGTGAACAGCCACAGCAAGGACCCCCCATGTTTGAACATGTCGACGCCTACCCGGGCGATCCCATCCTGACCCTGGTCGAAACCTTCCACAAAGACCCGCGCGAGCAGAAGGTCAATCTCGGGATCGGCCTTTACTATGACGAGCAGGGGCGCATCCCCCTGCTCCCCTCGGTACAACAGGCCGAGGCCCAACGTGCCAGCGCCCCGGCGCCGCGCCCCTACCTGCCGATGGAAGGGGCCGCCAACTACCGCAGCGCCGTACAGCAGCTGCTGTTCGGCGCCGACCATGAGGCGGTCAAGGCCGGCCGCATCGCCACCATTCAGACCATAGGTGGCTCCGGCGCCCTGAAGATCGGCGCCGATTTCCTCAAGCGCTACTTCCCGGGATCCGAGGTATGGGTCAGCGATCCCACCTGGGACAACCACAAGGCCATGTTCGAGGGCGCCGGCATCAAGGTGCACGATTACCCCTACTACGACGCGGCCACCGGCGGTGTGCGCTTCGATGCCATGCTGGCCTGCCTGCAAGACCTGCCGGCGCGCAGCATAGTGCTGCTGCACCCCTGCTGCCACAACCCGACCGGGGTAGACTTGACCCGTGCCCAGTGGGATCGGGTCATCACCCTCGTCGTTGAGAAGAACCTGATCCCCTTCATGGACATCGCCTACCAGGGCTTCGGTGACGGCCTGGACGAGGACGCCTACGCCATTCGCACCATGGCCGACGCCGGCGTCAGCTTCTTCGTCAGCAACTCGTTTTCCAAGAACCTCTCCTTCTACGGCGAACGCTGCGGCGGCCTGTCGGTGGTCTGCCAGAGCGGCGACGAGGCCGCCCGCGTGCTGGGCCAGATGAAGGCGACCGTGCGCCGCAACTACTCCAGCCCCCCCACCCACGGCGGCCAGATCACCGCAGCCGTGATGACCCAGCCCGACCTGCACGCCCTCTGGGTGGACGAGGTGACCGAGATGCGTACCCGCATCAAGGGGATGCGCGAGAAGCTCTACAGCGTGCTCAGCGCCAAGGTACCGGGGCGCGACTTCGGCTATTTCCTCAGTCAGCGCGGCATGTTCAGCTACACGGGCCTCACCCCCGAGCAGGTGGATCGCCTGCGCGAAGAGCACGCCGTCTACCTGGTGCGTTCAGGGCGCATGTGCGTGGCGGGGCTCAACAGCCGTAACGTCGAGTACGTGGCGGACGCCATCGCCGCCGTACTGAGCTAAGCCCAAAGACCCCGCTTCGGCGGGGTCTTGCTTTCGGAGAAACCATGGATCTGATTGCCCTCTCGCGCCTCGGGGTGCGCCACCTGGTGGCCCTGCACATGCTGCTCGACACCCGCAGCGTCACCCGGGCCGCCGAGCGTCTGTGCACCAGCCCCTCGGCGGTGAGCAAGACGCTGGGGCAGCTACGGGAGACCCTGGGGGATCAGCTGCTCTATCGCCAGGGCAACCAGCTGATCCCGACCGCCTTTGCCGAGCGTCTCGCCCCCAGCCTGCACCGGCTGCTGGTCGATCTCAACGCCCTGCTCGGTGAGGGGGAGTTCAACCCCGCCAGCTGGCGCGGCCGCCTTCGCATCGCCCTGCGCGAGAGCTCCCTGGCCTGGTTGGGCAGCCCCCTGCTGGGGCGCCTGATGGAGGAGGTGCCCGGTCTCGAGCCCGAAGTCTGGAGCAAGGAGGCGCGCGGCCTCGATGCGCTGGCCCAGGGCAGGCTCGACTTCGTGATCCTGCCCCATGACCAGAGCCAACCCCGCCACCCGGGCCTCGAGTGGGAGACCCTGTGCGAGGACCGCCTCATCTGCCTGCTGCGCCCGGACCATCCGGCCCTCGGCCAGCCATGGAGCCTGGATGCCTACCTGAGCTGGCGCCATATCGCCATCCGCGACGAGGAGCTGGCCACCCCCTTCTTCGAGCAGCAGCTGGCCCAGTTGCAGGTGCAGCGTCGCATCGGCGCCACCCTGCCCGACTTTGGCAGTGCCGCCGCCTTGTGTCGCCACAGCGATCTCGTCCTCACCTGCTCGCAAGGCTGGGCCCACGCCTGCGCCCCGCATCTGGGGCTGATAAGCCGTCCTGTCCCCTTCGAATACGGTGCGGTCACTCACTCCTTGGTCTGGTTTGGCCCGGCCGGCCAGGATCCGGCCATGAGCTGGATCCGCCAGCGCCTGTTGCAGCTGGCCAATGAACTCCAGGGACCAGCCATGCGGGGCAAGCCCGCGGTCGAGCACAGTCGCGGTGCGTAATGGGGGGCACGCTAACAGAGTCGTCCAGTGACACAACCCCGCATAGCGGTTCAATCAATGACCAGGGGATCAGAGGGCGGGTAAGCCTATCGGGGAGCGACAGCCTCTGTCTCTCAAGGCGTCGGCGAACTGCGCCAGTTCGCTCGGCGTTGCGCTGGACCAGAGCCGCGCCTCGCCACGCACCCCATGGCGGCGAAAGCCGTTGATCCGCACCGGCACAGGCCCCAACTCGGCCAACAGGCTGGCCAGCTCGGCGCAGTGCTCCAGCAGATCGCTCTGACCGGGAATGTGAAGCAGCCGCACCTCGGCCAGCTTGCCGGCCCGGGCCAGCAGACGCAGTGAGTCGTGCACCCGCCCGCGAGAGCGGCCGGTCAGGGAGAGGTGAACCGACTCCTTCCACGCCTTGAGATCGACCATGACCCCATCGCAGACGGGCAACAGCCGCCGCCAACCCGCCTCGGCCAGAAAGCCGTTGCTATCGACCAGACAGGTGAGGTGAGCCAGATCCGCCTCCCCCTTGATGGCGCCAAAGAGCGCCACCAGGAAGGGGAGCCTCAGGGTCGCCTCCCCACCCGAGACGGTGATCCCGGTGAGCAGAGGCGCATAACGACGCACCACGGCCACCACCTGTTCGACCGACATCTCGCCGACCTTGGGGCTGGCGCTGCGCGGGCAGACGTCGAGGCAGGCGTCACACTGGGTGCAGAGCGCCTCATCCCAGATCACCCGTTGCCCGACCCGGCTCAGGGCCCCGCTCGGACACACCGCCAGACAGTCGCCACAGTGATCGCACTCCCCTATGGTGTGGGGGTTATGGCAGGAGGGGCAACGAAAGTTGCACCCTTGCAGGAAGAGGACCAGGCGATTACCCGGCCCATCCACGCAGGAGAAGGTGAGCAGGCGACTAACGCTGGCCTGCAAGCTGCTCATGGCTCACCACCCTGGGCTGGCGCCCCAGTATGCCGGTATTCTCGGCCGCTTCGGCGCCCAGCGCCGTGGTGTTGGTGCGCGAGCCCTGCTCGCCGTGCGCATGGATATCGGAGAGCTTCACCATGTAGCCGGTGACCCGCATCAGATCGTTGCCCTGCACGTTGGCGGTGAACTCGCGCAGCCCCAAGGCAAAGCCCCCCTTGCAGAGCTGCACCAGGGCCTCGGGGTTGCTGCGTATGGTGGGATCCAGGGTCAGGATCTCGCTGATCCCCGAGGGGTAGTAGCCGTGGTGCGGGGCCAGGGCCAGCAGGTGACTGGCGGGATCCGGCTCCTCTCCGTAGGGGATCCGCACTCCGGGCGTGGTGCCCGTGTCGACGCTGAGTCCGCCCTGGGCGTGCAGCAGGGCCCGCCCTTGCCAGGCATGAGCAAACTCGCGCCCCTGAACGAAGCTGGCCAGGGTGGCCGAGATGCGATGCCCCAACCGGTTGGCCCCCTCGTCGTGACCATAGCGGCCGGTGAGACCGCTCTTCTCAAGCAGCAGGTTGACCGCCTCGGCCATGGCGTAGATGCCGAACATGGGGACGAAGCGCTCCTCCCGAATAAGCCCCTCGCTCACCAGGAAACTCTCGAAGAAGCCCGACTCCCGGTGCAACACCCGGCAACGCGCCTCGATGAGCCGGGACATCAGCTCGCAGTAGCGGGGCAGCTGTTCACCGATGAAATGCTCCAGATCCCGGCTGCGTTCGGCCACCGCCTTGAGATTGAGGCGCACCAGGGTGTTGGCACCGCCGGCGATGGGCAGGGCGTTGTAACAGCTGACGATGCCGACACCGGGCTCATCGAAGGCCTGACGATGAAGCGGGTAGTTGGCGATGTGGGGCTTGCCGGTGGTGGTGATGTTGTCGGCGGCCTGCAGCAGCAGGGAGTCCGGTGTCGACTCGGGATCCCAGAAGAGGGTGAGATTGGGGGCCACTTGGGCCAGCTCGGCGTCGATCCGCAGCAGCAACCGGCACAGGATGTTGTCATCGGGGCCCAGGTTGACGTGCATGAAGGCGTCGGGCAGCACCCGATCCAGATAGATCCAGAAGGCCTTCAACTTGCGATAGAGGGTCGCCTCATCGAGATCGCCGATGAAGGGGAGCAGCAGCCGATCGAGCCGTCCCAGCCAGACCGGCATGGCGGTCACCGAGGGGACGTGGTGATAGAGGATGCGCAGGGCCTCGAGAGCTTCGTCAAAGTCCTTCGGGGGGGAGAGCTCCAGCCAGCGGGAACCCTGGGCCAGGAAGCGTTCGTAATCGGGCAGCACATAGCGTGGCTTGTAGGGCGCGTGCCCCTCGAACATGTCGCAGATGATCCCCTCTTCCCGGGCGATCCTGACCTCGTCGGGAAGATCCGGATACGGGAGGGCATTCTCCGCCTCCAGCGAGAGCAGACGGGCCTTCTGGGCCGCAGAGAGATGGGGGTCACGCACTATGCGTCGGCACTGCTCGATAAAGGACATGATACGACTCCACCGTTGAGAACCGTCTTATCCTCTCTCTTTGTATGCCTACTATGAAGGGAAAAGGTGTTAATGGCGGATTTCACAGAAGGAAATCCGCCACCCTGGATCACATCAGGGATAGATGACGATGGGGGTACCCGGCTGCACCGCGTTCCACACCTCGTCCATGTCGTGGTTGAGCAAGGCGATGCAACCATTGGTCCAGTTGGAGCGCTGCACCGCCGGGCTACCCCAGTTGTTGCGCTGGCCGTGGATCATGATCATGCCACCCGGGCTGACCCCTTTCTCCTTGGCATTGGCCAGGTCATCCAGGTTCGGATAACTGACGTGGATCGCCTTGTAGAAGCCGGAGTTGGTCTTCTTGTAGTCGAGCAGATAGCGCCCCTCCGGGGTGCGCTGATCCCCCTCGCGCTGCTTGTGCCCCACCGGCGCCGGGCCGAGGGCAATCCAGTAGCGCTTGACCTCCTTGCCATCCTTCATCAGGGTCAGGCTATAGCGGGACTTGTGGACCACCACCATGTCCGCCGACAGGGAAGCCATACTCAGTGCCGGCCACAAGGCCAGCAGACACATCAATACTGCTCTCATTCCATCCCTCGGACAGCCTCTACAGGGCCGTTCTCTCTCAATGATCATCTGAACCGCAACGCCGCACAGGGCGCGGCGTGCGACATCATATTTGATCGCCGCCAATACTCAATACGGGGGCACGAACAATTCCTTAACTGGGGGAGCATCCCCCTACAATAAAGTTATAAAACAATAAGATAAGTTCAACAAGCCGGGGTGGTAGCCAAGCCGGAGAGTGCGCCATAATGAACCACCATTCCCGCCAAGGAGCCAGCATGCTGCCGTTGCGAACCCTGTCACTCACCCTGTTGCTGTGCACCGCAGCCGCGCAGGGGGCGACCCCCCTCTGGCTGCGCCAGCCGGCCCTATCCCCCGATGGCAGCCGCCTTCTGTTTACCTGGCAGGGTCGCCTCTTCATCGCCCCCAGCGCAGGGGGGACCGCCACGCCCCTGACCGGCAGCGACTACCTGAGCCACTCCCCGGTCTGGTCACCGGACGGAGAGCAGATAGCCTTCTCTGCCGATCTCTATGGCAATGACGATGTCTATGTGATGCCGGTGGCCGGTGGCCCCATGACCCGCCTCACCTTCGATTCCCGTCCGGACCGCCCCCTCACCTTCAGCGCCGACGGGCGCGAGGTGGTGCTCACCTCACAGCGACCCGGCCTGCCTGAGCAGGATTTCTATGCCCTGGATGGTGGCTTCGGCGCCCTCTACCGCGCCCCCGTGGGCGGCGGCGCCCTCATCGCGGATTTCCCCCTGCCCGCCCAGCAGGCTCGCTACCGCGGCCAGGACCTGGTCTATCAGATGCCGGGGACCGATCAGATCTGGCGCAAGCACCAGCACTCCTTCGCCGTCCCCCGCATCTGGCTTCAGCAGGACGGCCAGCAGCGCCAGCTGAGCGAGGATCGCATCGCCGCCAGCGACCCCTGGTGGAGCCCGGACGGCAAGGGTATCGTCTATCTGAGCGAGCGCAGCGGCGACTTCAACGTCTGGCGCCACGACCTCGGTAGCGGCAAGGAGCAGCAGCTCACCCACTATCGCGGCCATCCGGTGCGTCAGCTCACCATGGCCGACAACGGGGATCTCGCCTGGTCCTGGCAGGGGGAGCTCTACCGCCTGCCGACCGGCGCCACAGAGCCGCAGCGCCTCTCGTTCACCATGCTGGCCGCCCTCCCGCCCCTGCGCCACACCTTCCCGCTCACCCGGCCGGATCAGGCCGTCGTCAGCCCCGAGGGCGAGGAGGCGATCCTGGTCGCCGGTGGCGATCTGTTTGCCGTCGATCTCATCAAGGGAAGCAGCCGCCCCCTCACCCGCACGCCCAGCGAGGAGAGTGCCCCCCTCTATCTGCCGGAGCAATCGGCCATCCTGTTTCTGAGCGAGCGCCATGGGGCGGCCGCACTCTATCGCCTCGAACCGGCCGATCCCGAACGCCCCCTGAGCACCCCCGGCGCCCTGCACGAGGAGGAGGTGCTGCGCCTGTCGGGTCAGGCCATCAGCCAGCCCACCCTGAGCCGCGATGGCAAGCGGGTGGCCTTCGTGGTCGACGGTCAGGCCGTCTGGTTGCTCGAGCTCGAGAGCGGGAAAAAGAGAGCGCTGCTCGGCCCCGAGGCCAACCCGTTCAGGCACAGCATCAGCCTCGCCTTCTCCCCGTCAGGCCAGCAGCTGGCCGTCACCCTGCAACCGGACTCGGCCCAGCAGGAGGTGGCGGTGCTGGATCTCACCACGCCGGACGCCAAGCCGGTCAATGTCAGCCAGAACGGCTATCTGGATGAGCTGCCCGCCTGGAGCGAGGAGGGAGGCATCCTCTACTGGCAGTCGGCCCGTTACGGCCTGCTCGACGCCGACGGGGAACCGGTCGGTCGCACCCTGCTCGGCCTCTACAGCAGCCGCCCGGCCCGTGCCGATGCCCTGGCCGAGCGGGAGCCGCCCAAGCAGGGTTACCCCTTCGACAGCCAGCATCTCGGCCACCGGGAGGCGCTGCTCCACCCTCTCTCCGGCACCCTGCTGGCCAGCCAGCTCAGAGGGGGAGTGCTGCGTTACATCACAGAGGAGTATCTGGATGGCCCGGACCCGGTGATCCGTGGCTACGCCCTGGATATCGCCTCCGGGGAGCGTCACCCCCTGTTTGAGGATCAGCCGGGCCCCGCCCTCGCCAGCCTGGACCGGGAGGGTGCCCACGCCATCCTGATCGGGGATGGCACCCTCACCCGCATCCCCCTCGACTCGGGCGAGAGTGAGCAGGTCAGCTTTACCCTGCAGCAGGAGCAGGAGTGGCAGAGCCTGATGACCGCCAGCTTCGATCAGATTGCCCGCCTCACCCGCAGCGAGTTCTACGACCCCGACATGAACGGGGTGAAGTGGGACGACTATGTGCGCGACTATCGCCGCTTCCTCCCCTCCATCGGCAACCCGACCGACTTCGCCACCCTGCTGGGAGAACTGGCCGGGGAGCTTAACGTCTCCCACACCTGGGGCATTTCCCCCACCCCGGCCGGCGGCGACGAGAGCGCCAGCTTGGGGGCTGTGTGGCGTGAACAGAAACAGGGTCTGTTGCTCGCCGCCCTGCTGCCGGGCGGCCCCCTCGAGATGGAGAGCGAAGCCGCCGTCGGCGATCGCCTGCTGGCCATCGATGGTGAGGCGATAGAGAGCCTGCCGGCTCTGGATCGGGCCCTCAACCACAGGGCCGGGCAGCGGCTGCAACTGACCCTGCAACGGGGCAAACACACCATACAGGCCGAGGTGATGGCCATGGATCTGGCGCAGGAGGCGGAGCTGACCCTGACCCAGTGGCGCGAGCGGCGGCGTGCCTATGTGGAGCAGCAGAGCCAGGGGCGCATCGGTTACGTCTACGTCCCCGAGATGAATGCCGCCGTCTATGCGGATGTGGTCGCCCAGGTGTTGGGACGCGAGCGCAGCCGTCAGGCGCTGATCGTCGACGTGCGCTTCAACAAGGGGGGCTATCTGGCCAACACGCTGGTGGAGTTTCTCTCCGGCAACGGGGAGCAGCAGGGGATGGCGAGCAGCTGGCCGCGCGCCGGCAAGGGGGCGCCCGACTCGGCCACCCGTCAGTGGACCAAGCCGAGCCTGGTGCTGGCCAATGCCGCCAGCTACTCGGAGGGCTCGGCCTTCCCCCGCTACTATCAGGCGCTCAAGCTGGGCCCCGTGGTGGGTGAGCCGATACCGGGAACAGGTACCACGGTTTACAACCACAGCTCGCGGCTCATTCCCGGGCTCGAGTACGGCATCCCGACCCTGGCCCTGCGCGCCCCCGACGGCACCCTCTACGAGAACCGGGAGCAGGAGCCGGACAAGCTGGTACGCTATACCCCGGCCGATCTGCTGGCCGGTCGCGACCCCCAGCTCGACGCCGCCATCGAGGAGGCCCTGGCCCTGCTCAAGGGGCGGCCCACACCATAAAAAAGAAGGGGAGCCCAGGCTCCCCTTCTACTATCCGGCAGTCGGTCAGGCGGTCGCCTTATCCCCGGTCTTGGCCTGCGCCAGCTGGAAGCGGGTCTCGGCCAGATTCAGCGCGTTGCGCGCCTGCTCCAGTCGGGTCTCGACCGCCGCGAGCGTGTCGCGCTCCTGCGGCAGGCTTCTCGCCAGCGCGTTCAGCTCATCCACCTCGTCATTGAACTGGGTCACCAGCGCATTGAAGCCCGCAATCCGCGCCTGGGTCAGCTGCTGCGCCTCGTTCAGGCGAGACTGCAATGCCTCGTATTGCTTGATCAGCGCGGCACGGGTGGCGCGATCCCGGGCCCGGTTGATGCGATCGACCAGGGCGTTGGACTCGTTGACCAGGGCATTGGATGCGCGGATGGCGCTGTTCATCTGCTGGCGCGCCCCCTGCACGGCCGCCTGCTTGTCATCGAAACCATCACTGAGCGCCTGATAGCGCTGCTCCTTTCCATCGAAGGCGGTGCGCTGAACCCCATAGGCGGCCTGCTCATCGGCCAGCGCCTGGCGCAGCCGGGCCACCTCCGCCTCCAGGGCCACCAGATCGGGGGCGCTCTCCGCCACCATGGTCGGATAGAAGGCGGCGACCTGGGGAACGGTCACCTTGAGGGCCGACACCGCATCGGCCTCGTTGGGCTGACCGATGGCCACACCGCAGGGGCGTCCCTTGCAGGTGAGGTCGGGGGAGGAGAAGGAGTACTCGCTGTTACGCACACCGAACAGGTGGGGATAACCCATGACGGTGGAGAAGACGCCCCGCTCGCCGTGACCCAACGCATAGCTGAAGGTGCCGCCACCCTTGCCATCCTGCAACCAGGAGTGGCGCAGCCCCATGTTATGGCCCAGTTCGTGCACTAGGGTGATGTCGGGGCAGCCTTGTACCACCACATGGCTATACATGCTCTCCTTGGCGCGCTGCATCTTGCCCTGGGTACCCAGGCCGCCGACCCAGGCGATCCCGCAGGAGCCGCGGTAGGCAGGATCCTCGGGACGCAGCAGGGTCACCATGTCAGCCCCGTAGCGGGTACGCAGGGCCGAGACCTCGTTGAAGGCCTTGTGAGAACGATCGGTGAGGGCATCCAGCGCCACCTCGTCGACCCCCAGATCCGGATAGGCCACAGACTGGTCGTGAACCAGGCGCAGGGTGACATCCAGGCCGCTGTTGGCATAGACCTGGTTGGCCACGTTGACCAGATGTTGGGCCCGGGTGCCGGCATCTCCGTTGTAGAGCTTGGCCACGCCCGGTGTGTGCAGCACCATCAGGTCGACGGTCACCGCCGACGCACTGCCGCTGCCGAGCAAGGCCCCTACCAGGAGGGCCGTCATTGTCTTCTGCATGTGATATTTCCTTCTTGTTGTGGTCATGAACGGGGCGGCAGCTCGTCCGTGTGGCTGTCGTCCAGAGGCGGGGTCATATATATCCATCCCTGGCCGCGCAGGGTCTCCAGCGTGAAGCTGCCCTGCGGCGTACCTATGAACCCGAATGCGGTCTCTTTGCCAAAGGTGAAGTTGACGGGATAGGGCTCGCCTTCCACCTCCACCTCGCCCTGCCAGTTGCGGCGCCCTCCCGCCTGCAGCTCGGTGCGGGTGACCTTGGCCTGCAGGGTGCGCCCGTCCGGCAGCGTCAGGCCCACCACATCCCCCGGCTGGGCCTGCCCCAGGGCGTCGTTGGTCAGGGCGATAGAGGCGATGAACTCGATGTCGCCGCGCTCCGGACGGGCCAGCGGCAGATCGGCGTCGGGCTCGGCCTCTTCCCAGGGGGTCTCGATGTAGTGACCCCCCTCGGGGGTCAGCGCGGTTGCCTTGGCGGCAAGGATGCGGGGCGCGTCGGGGATCGCCCGTACCCGTGCAATGGTGGGGTCGTCCTCGGCAATCAGGGGGGCAGGCAGTACGATGGGGCTCTCGTCCTGTGCCTCGGGCGGTAACGCCGGAGCGGGCCGGGAGTGCCACCACCAGAGGGCGGCCAGGGCCAGAGTGGTGCAGGAAAAAACAGCTATCTTATTGATATTCATCGTACTATCCCAAAAGAAGGCGCAAGCGAGGCTCATATTTAGAGAGCGACCGACTCCCGAGGGAAGCACACTCCCTACCCCCATCTGGGGGATAAGGAGTTAATTTGTTTTAAATCAGCATCTTAATATCTTTATACAGTAGCCGAGTGGCGACAATGTGTGTCCTTGGCACAAAAAAAGGGAGGCAATTGCCTCCCTTAACCGGATATGACTGCCTGCGCCTTTATCGGCTCGACCAGGCTCTGTGACCCACCATCACAGGGTGAAGCGACGTACCATCTCCTGCATCTGCCGGTTGGCCCGGGCCAGGGTCTCGGTACTCTGATGACTCTCATTGGCACTCTCGGTGAGCTGGTGCAGCATGTCGCGGATCGACACCATGTTGCGATTGATCTCCTCGGTGACCCGGCTCTGCTCTTCCGCTGCGGTGGCAATCTGGCTACTGAGGTCATTGATTCGCACCACCGCATCAGCCATCCCGTCCAGTCCTTCGTTCACCTCGCCGGTCGTGGCCGCCGTCTCCGTGCAGCGGCGCTTGGTTTGCTCCATGGCGACCACCACCTGGGCCACCCCTTGGGTAAGGCGCGAGAGCATGCTGCCCACCTCGGCCGTGCTGTTCTGGGTTCGGGCGGCAAGCCCGCGCACCTCGTCAGCCACCACCGCAAAGCCGCGCCCCTGCTCACCGGCACGCGCCGCCTCGATGGCCGCGTTGAGCGCCAGCAGGTTAGTCTGCTCGGCGATGCCACCTATGACCCCCAACACGCTACTGATGTGGCTGGCCTCCTCCTGCATGGTTTGCACCTTGGCCGCGGCCGCATCCACCTCATCGATCAGCGCCATCACGCTGGCAGATGCCCCCGCCACCACATCACGGGAGTGCCCGGCCTGGGTAGTCGCCCTGTGGGTAAAGTCCGCCGTCTCGGTGGCATGGCCGGCCACACTGTCGGCTGTCGAACTCAGTTCATTGACGGCGGTAACCACCAGCTCGGTCTCGCTGGCGTGCCGCTCGAGAATGCCGTTTGCCGCGCGGGTTTGCCGCTCCATGCTCTCGAGCTCGCGCACGAAGAGGGCGCTAGAACGAGTCAGTTCGCGCATCAGCTCCTGCAGATAACCGATGAAGTGGTTGATGGCACTGGCAATCTGATCGATCTCGTCACGCCCCTCGACCCGGATCCGCGCGGTGAGATCCGCATCGCCGGCCGAAAGCGCCGCTATGTTCTGGCGCAAACCGTCCAAACGACGCACCAGCTGACGGATCGCCATCAGCATCAACACAAACAAGAGGATGATGAGGGGTAACTGAATAGAGGCGAGCAGGCTCAGCACTTCGCTGCTGCCCCGGGTCAGCAGACTGGTCGGCACCGCAGTGGCCAGCAGCCAGGGAGTGCCCTCGACGGGTTGCAGCAACAGGGTTTGTGGCTCGGACCGTCCCTCGAAATGGGCACGAACCACACCGTTACCCACCTGAGCCAACAGGGGGCGCAAAGCCGCGGCGAACGGATCGTCGCCGTGTTGGGAGAGATTGCTGAGCACCACGTCACCGGTGAGGGTACTGTTGCGACTGAGGATCTTGCCATCGGCCTCGACGATCAGCACCTGACCGCCGATCTCTTTCTCCTTCTCGGCCACCAGATCGTTGAAGAAACCCAGGGTCACATCGATGGTCGAGACCCCGTAGAGGCGGCCCTCTTTGTAGATCCCCATGGCGCAGTTGGTACGCGGCTGCGCGCTGGCGCCATCTTTGTATGCGGCTGCCCAGACGCACTGGCCGCGCTGTGCCTGCTGGCCGGCACGGTGCCAGGGCTGCTCGAAGTAGTTGGGCGCCTCGGCAGAGTTCCAGTAGGTGTTGACGATGAGCCGGTTACCGGCATCACGATGATAGAAGGTGCTGAACTTATCGCGCTCGGAGTCGCGCTGCCGGGGCATGGGCCAGATGCCGCCACCAAAGACCATGGGGTTGCCGTACTGATCGATGAGGGCCGGCAGCAGGCGGTCAATCTGCTCGCTATCGAGTTGTGGTACCAGCTGGGTGATGGCGCGAGACTGGCTTTGCACGCCGTTGAGCGCGTCTGTGATGGTCGTGGCGATCTCCTGGACTTCCAACACCAGGTTCTGCTCCGCCGCCTCCTGCAACTTGGGTTTGACCCAGCGCTGGATGCCCAGCAGGGTCAACGCCGTCACCAGTACCATGAATCCGATAAACACCGCCGTGTATCTGCCACGAATCGTGGCCATCACTGATCCCATAAGACACTCTCCCTGCCGATCTTGCTGCTCTGGCGCCAGCGGCGCTCACATCTAGTGCAGGAAAATTATGTGTACTTATGAACAAGATTTGAGTGTTTGCACTCACATATGCGGTAAATGCATATGAAATAGACATTTTGTTTTCGTAATACAAAAAAGGAGGTCTGATGACCTCCTCTCTGCACGGTGCCGAAAGACTCACTGATTGGCGTCGGCGAACGCCTTCATCACCTCGGCGTGCTTCACCATGCCGTCGGCACGAGTGGCCAGGTTCTTGATGAACTCGGCCTTCTTGGCCGGATCTTCGATGCGGTCGTAACGCTGCTGCAGATGAGCCTGGATCTGCTCGGGGGTCATGTTTTGCAGCCGCATCATCTTGTCTTGGCGCTTGCCGTGGTGCTGGCCATCCATCATGGGGCCGCCCATGGGGCAGGGAGCGGTGGCTGCCGGAGCCGGCTGGGTGGCGACGGCCTCGCTGGCGGCCCAGGCGCCGAGGGGCAGACCGAGGATCAGGGTGGTCGCAAGCAGGGTCTTGGTCAGGCGTTTCATAAGGCTTCTCCTTCTTGGGTCAATGAGTGCAAGGTTTGCCCTTGCCTGACTCCATTACAGTCCCGCGACGTGTCTCAAGTGTGCCAGCGGCCCTCTTTTTTGTAGCAGAGTGTGGCACCGGGGATGGGACTCAATGCAGAAGAGGGCCCGCAGGCCCTCTTATCCCCGACCAAGGTTATTGATGCTGTGAGACAAACTGCTGGATCGCCTGGGCATGGCGTGTCATCCACTCGGCCCGCTCGGTGAGGTCCTGCAAGAAACGGCGCTGCTGCGCGGGATCCTCCAGGCTCTGATAGCGCTGCTGCAGGGCCGCCTCCATCTGCTCCGGGGTCATCTGTTGCATACGCTGCATGTGTTTTCCTCCCTGCATGCCCATGCCCCCTTGCATGCCCATGCCTGACCCCCACACAGGGCAGTCGGGATAGGGCATGGCTGGGGGATCGGCAGCCCAGAGGGCGAAGGGGGTAGCGAGAGCCGAGACGAGCAAGAGCCGTTGCAGATTCTTCATGGTGCATCTCCTTTGGGCGCCACGACGGGGCGTGCCCCGCTGGATTCTCACGCTCGGACCCCTTTTTTGTAGCAGAGTGTGCGCCGGCGCCCCTTTGCCACACTTTGACACAAACCGGGCCCCTCTTTTCCGTATACTCGCCCCAGCACAGCAAGAGAGGCAGCCATGAAACAGGATACCCCCCATATTCTGGTGGTCGATGACCACGGCGAGATCCGCGATCTGCTCAAACGCTTCCTTGAGCAGCACGGTTTTCGTGTCACCTGCGCCCGGGATGGACGGGAGATGAAACGACAACTGGAGGAGCGGGAGATTGATCTCATCGTACTCGATCTGATGATGCCGGGGGAGGATGGATTAACCCTGTGTCGCGAGCTGAGGGTCAAGTCCAACGTCCCCGTTATCATGCTCACCGCCATGGGTGAAGAGACGGATCGCATCGTCGGTCTCGAGATGGGGGCCGACGACTACCTGGCCAAGCCGTTCAACCCGCGCGAGCTGCTGGCCCGCATCAAGGCGGTGATGCGGCGCACTCACGCCGAGCCGGCCCGCGGGGTGAGCGAGCTGCCCGATGAACTCAGCTTCGACCGCTGGCGCCTCGATCTCAACCGACGCGAGCTGATCGACGAGACCGGGGTGGCCCACAGCCTCTCCACCGCCGAGTTCGATCTGCTCAAGGTTTTTCTGGAACGCCCCCAACGGGTGCTGAGCCGGGATCAGTTGCTCGACCTGGCGCGCGGTCGCGAGGCACAGGCCTTCGATCGGGCCATCGACACCCTGGTCAGCCGTCTGCGCCGCAAGCTCGAGCGCGATCCCAAGAGCCCCGAACTCATCAAGACCATCTGGGGGGGAGGCTACCTCTTCTCGGCCGAGGTGAAGGATGCGTAAGCTGTGGCCGAGCAGCCTGGCAGGCCAGATCATCCTGGTCGCCCTGAGCGGCCTGCTGCTGATCCAACTGCTCTCGGTACAGATCTACCGCTCGGATCGGGAGGAGGCGCTCGGCTTCGTCAACAGCCGCAACGCCATGCAGCGGATCTCCTCCGTGGTACGCCTGCTCACCCTCTCTCCCCCCGAGCTCTATGGCGAGATCCTCAAGGCGAGCCGCAGCGAGACCCTGCTGCTGCGCCTCTCTCCCGAGCCCCTGCTGCCCGACACCCGCAGCCCCGCCTTCGAGCAGTTGCTGCGCAGCCGGCTCGACTACCCCGCTCAGCTGCGTATCGAGATCAGTGCCGAGCTCAAGGAGGAGTCACAACGCAGCCGGGCCTGGCGTCACCACGCCCGCATGATGGGAGAGCGGCCGAGCCGATTGCCGATGGACATGCGTCTCTACGGCTCCATCGAGCTCGGCAACGGTCATTGGCTCCATTTCAGCTCCCTCATCGACAGCGAGGGCACCGGCTGGTCCCTGCGCACCACCCTCAACCTGCTGTTGGTCGCCACCCTGGTGATCGGCCTCATGGTCTGGTTGCTGCGCCGCGCCACCCGCCCCCTCAAACAGCTGGCGGCCAGTGCCGAGCGGCTCGGGCGTGGTGAGGACATTGACCCACTGCCCGAGAGCGGGCCGGTCGAGGTCCGTGGCAGCATAGTGGCGTTTAACCGGATGCAGACCCGGCTCAACCGTTTCGTGCAGGACAGAACTCGCATGCTGGCGGCCATCTCCCACGATCTGCGCACCCCCATCACCAGCCTGCGGCTGCGCAGCGAATTCCTGCCCGAAGGGGAGGATAAGGAGCGCATTCAGCAGACCCTGCAACAGATGGAGCAGATGCTGGCCGCCACCTTGAGCTTCGCCCGCGAGGAGGGGCTACAGGAACCGACCCGGGAGCTGGATCTGGTGAGCCTCATCGAGAGCCTGTGCGACGACTACGGCGACATGGGGGAGCAGGTCTTGTGCCACGCAAGCGGCAAGCTGGTCTATCCCTGCCGACCCGGCTCCCTGCGTCGGGTGCTGCAAAATCTCATCGGCAACGCCATCAAGTATGCGGGCAGCGCCGAGGTCACTCTGGAGCGGGAGAAGGGGCAGATCCTCATCTGTGTCAGTGACGATGGGCCGGGTATCGAGGAGCAGCAGATCGAAGAGGTGTTCAAGCCTTTCGTGCGCCTCGACGAGGCGCGCAACACCGAGAGCGGCAGCGTGGGGCTGGGGCTGGCCATCGCCCGCACCCTGATCCATCAGCACGGGGGCGAGCTGACCCTGCATAACCGTCCGCAAGGGGGTCTGGAGGCGCGCGTCACCCTGCCGTTGTGAGGGGGCATAACTGGGCCCGCGCCCAGGCGATCGCCTCTTCTTCATCGCCGAAGTAGCACAAGGCCTCGAAGGGCAACTGACTGAAGATCTGATCGGCCATGTAGCGCTTGAAGCCGCCCTCCAGCACCACAGCCATGTAACGGCACCCTTGCTCGGCACACCAGGCAAACTGGCGCCGGAAGCGGGCGATCACCTCGGGGCCGGCGGCTTCGAACTCGGTGGCCACCTCGACGATGGCCCAGTGGGTCCCCGCCAGAGGGGCGACTTGCTCGAAGAAGGGCTGCTCATAGGCGATCGCCCCTCTTAAATTGAAGGGGCCGCTGGGCCGGCAGATGACCAGCTGACCCTGTCGGGTCATGGAGAAATGACCATGTGGCTGCATAGAAGATCGCATTTTTAACCCATTTCTCTAAGGTAATGAATACCTTACCAGTTGTCGACCCCTTGTCACCAGCATGTTGCCTTGGCGTTACGCTCAGGCTGTCAGTATGATAGCGCCCCAACCTTCCCCTAACCGACACCTTTGGAGCCCAATGTGCACAACAGGGACATTGCCTTCTACCAGCGCGCCTGGCGCTGGCACTTCTTCGCCGGCCTGTTTGTCGCCCCCCTGCTGATCCTGCTCTCGGTGACCGGCATCATCTATCTGTTCAAGCCCCAGCTCGACGATCTCATGTACCCGGATCTGCTCATGGTGGCCCCGGTCGAGCACCCCATGGCCGCCGATCCCATGGCCATCATGGCCCAGGCCGAGATGCCCCACGCCGCCCTCACCAAGTACCTGCCGCCAGCGGCGCCGGATCGCAGCGCCCAGTTTGTGCTTCGCGACGGGGAGCAGGAGTGGACCCTCTTCGTCAACCCGGCCAGCGGCGCCGTGCTGGGGGCCCTCGACAACCACAACAACCTGCAGGCGATCGCCCGCGCCTTGCACGCCGAGCTGATGCTGGGCCAGGCCGGTGACGCGGTGATCGAGCTGGCCGCCGGCTGGACCCTAGTGCTGCTCTGCTCCGGCCTCTATCTGTGGTGGCCAAGGGAGAAGGTGGGCATGCAGGGGATCCTGGTGCCGCGTCGGGAGCGCCGCGGCCGCCTCTGGTGGCGCGACCTGCACGCCGTGCTCGGCTTCTGGGGCGCCGCCGGCCTGCTCTTCTTCGCCTTGAGCGGCATGACCTGGACCGGCATCTGGGGTGAACGCTTCGCCGATCTGTGGAACCGCTTCCCGGCCGCCATGTGGAACGAGGTGCCGAGCTCCAACCCTCTCACCCGCAGCCTCAACCAGGCGAATGCCCAGACCGTCGCCTGGGGAGCCGAGACGCTGCCGATGCCAAGCTCCCACGCCGCCCACCATGGCGGTGGCGACCACGACATGACCCCGGTGGCCGGTCGCATCTCGCTGCAGCAGGTGGTCGACATCGCCCGCGCGCGCGCCGTTGCACCGGGCTACAGCATCAGCCTGCCCAAGGGGGAGCGCGGCGTCTTCACCATAGGCCTGTTTGCCGACGACCCGCGCAACGACGCCACCCTGCACATCGATCAATACAGCGGCCGGGTGCTCACCGACGTGCGCTGGCAGGACTATGGCCCGGTCGCCAAGACGGTAGAGACCTCGGTCATGCTGCACATGGGCAAGATGTACGGCCTGCCGCACCAGCTGGTGATGCTGCTGCTCTGCCTCATGGTTCTCGGCTCCTGCCTCTCGGGCCTGTGGATCTGGTGGCGCCGCCGCCCGGCCGGGCGCCTCGGGGTGCCACCCCTGCCTGCGGCGCTGCCCGGCTGGCGCGGTGCCGCCCTGTTGCTGCTGGCACTGGGACTGGCCTTCCCCCTGCTGGGGGCGTCACTGCTCGCCATCTGGCTGCTCGACACCCTCTGGCTTCGGCTAGGCCGCCGGGCACAGGCGCACGCCTGACACCCACAACGAGTGAGGCCCCGAAAGGGGCCTCACTGTTTCACGCAGGGAAACGACTATCGCGCCAACAGGAAGCGGCCGGTGAGGGGCGCCACCTCGATGGCCTGGCTGCTGCCGCCGAGCAGGATCTTCTCGTCGGTCAGCAGATCTTCCAGGCTGCCGGCGCTGCCCAGCTTGCCGGCCGGCAGGGTGTAGCTCAGGGGGGCGGTGGAGACGTTGAGCAGGTAAACGATCTGCTCCCCGTCCGCCGATTTGATGTCGCCGTAGAGGCTCCCCTCGGCCACCAGCTTGCTGCGCTCGCCGCGATAGAGGGCCGGATGGGCGGCCCGCAGCGCCATCAGCTTGCCGAGATAAGCCTTGAGATCGCGCTGGTCGGCGTCCGGCGTGAAGGTAGCCGGCACCTTGCCGCTGCTGCGCGAGACGTGGTCGTCACACAGTCCCTGACCGGCGCACTCGCCCGACACCTTGGCGGCAAAGCCCGGCACCTCGTCACCCCACTCCTCTCCGTAGTAGAGGGTGATAGGGCCGGAGCGGGCGGCGAGGAAGCTGAAGGCCGCCTTGTGGCGCTGCCAGTAGCTCTCGGCAGAGAAACCACCGCGTTGCAGCAGATCGCCAAAACGCACCAGGTCGTGGTTACCCAGCATCAGGTTGGGCATGGCGTGGGACGGGTAGTTCTCCACCTTGTTCCAACTGGCGTCGAGCACGGCAGCCCCCTGCCCCCCCTTGCCCGACTCCTCCACCGCCAGCGCCTGCATCAGACCATAGCGCAGGGGAAAGTCGAAGGCAGACGGCAGGGCCGGCGCGTCGGCCGGACCATAGGTGGTACGACTGATGGCCTCGGCACCGTCCCACACCTCACCCACCAGATAACCCAGGGTACCCCATTGTTCCCCCTTGGCCTTGCGAGCGGCGCTGGCGGCTTCGACCGTCTTGCGGATGGCGCGCCAGCTGTCGAGATCGAGCTGATAGGCCTGATCGAGGCGCCAACCATCGATGCCATAGTGCTCAATCCAGTAGCGGGCCACCTCCTGGAAGTAGGCGAGACTCTGGGGCTGGCTGTAATCCACCAGCTGCCCCGGATAGCCGGCGCCACCGCTCTTGAGGGCCGGCAGGCGCCCCTCGGGGGAGGCCTGGCTCACCCCAACCCTGTTGACGTGGCCAAACACCCCGTCGAGGATGACGTACATCCCCTTGGCGTGGGCCGCGTCGATGAGCGCCTTGAGCTCGGCGTTGCTGCCGAAGTTGGGGTCGACCCTGAAGTAGTCACAGGCGAAGTAGCCGGTGGCGTCCAGGCGATCGTCGCCGCCCTGGCCGGCGCAGGAGTCGAACACCGGCGTGAGCCAGAGGGCGTTGATTCCGAGGGAGGCGATGTGGTCCAGATTCTGGCGGATGCCGGCCAGATCGCCCTGATGATGGGAGGGGCCATAGCCGACCCCGTAGCCCCGGCTGGCATCGCCGTCGACGAAGGATTCGACCATGACCTGATACATGCGCAGGTTACAGGCAGCCTGGCTCTGGCCGTAGCAGGCCCGGGAGCCCGGCTCGGGTTTGGTTTCTGGGTTGGTGGGAGGTGTAGGGTTGGGGGAGCTGCCGCCACTGCCGCCGCAAGCGGCGAGCCAGAGGGTGGCCGCGACCAGGGTCGCGGCGCGAGTCCATCCGTGTTTCATTGTTATATTCCCGCTGTGGAGTAAAAAAGAACCGAATCGGGCCCCATCATAGCGGGAATGAGGGGACCCTTGCCGTGATTGAAACCGTTACCGCACTACAGCGCCCCGGCGCTGCGGAAACGGTAGCTGACCCCGAGCCAGAAGGTGCGCCCCGGCTCCGGGATCCGCCCGCTCTGCTCGTAGCCGATATCGGCCTGGCTGGCGTGCACCGACTTGGAGAGGTGCTCGTAATAGAAGGTGTCGAACAGGTTGTCGACGCCGCCGGAGAGCTGCCACTCGGGGGTCACCTGCCAGGCGGCGCTCCAACCCAGGGTGGCAAAACCGGGGGTCGCGCCCTGATCCTGACCGGCCACGTTACCGGCACCCACGTCGACCCTCTCCTGACTCGCCACGGCGCGACCCACCAGGGTGGTGTTCCAGCGCTCCTCGGGCTGCCAGGTCAATGCCAGCTTGCCATCCAGCGGCGGCATCTGGGCCAGGGCCCGCCGCTCGCTCTGGTTGCTGCCGAAGGTGTAGGCGACACCGCTATCGAGGCGCCACTGCTCCGCCAGCTGCCAGCGCAGCTCCAGCTCACCACCCCGGGTCTCGGCATCCACGTTGCGCATGGCCGGCTTGCTACCGGGGCGGGCGGTGTAGAGCAGATAGTCGTCGAGACGGGCGGCAAACAGGGAGAGGGTCACATCCAGATCCCGGGTACGCCAGGCAAGGCCGGCATCCCACTGACGGCTCTGCTCGGGCTTGAGGCTGAAGGGCGTGGTGTCGCGGCTGCGCTCCCAGAAGTCGGGGGCCCGCTCGGCCTGACCCCAGGCCAGGTAGCCCATGAGCGGCGCACCGAAGCGATACTCGTAGCGGGCAAAGGTGCTGTCGAGGCGATCGACCACCTCTTCGCTCACCTGCTCCAGCTCGTAGGCATGGGTCTGTACCCGATCCCGGCGATAGCCGGTCTTGGCGCTGTGCGCCCCCCACTCCCCCCCCAGCTCCAAGAAGCGCCCATCCTGATCGAAGGAGAGCGTCTGCATGCGCGGCTTGCTGTCGTAATCGACCCCGCCGCGCCCCCTGTGTTGATCCCGGTTGGTGTCGAGACCCGCCGTCAGCACCAGGGCTCCTGGCAGGGCGATGTCGTTGGCCCAGCGCCCCCCCTGATTCTCACGATCCGGGTTGGAGAGGCGCTTCATTCCGTTGCTGGGGCGCAGGGAGAAGTTATCCATGATGTGATCGATGTAGTTGTCCCACAGGGTCAACTCGCTGCGTCGCCACCAGTCGTTGATCTCGAGCTGGCGCGCCTTGAGACCGAACGACTCGCGATCGAACTTGGGGCCATCCATCATGCGATCCGCGTAGGCGGCGCGGGCGTTGCTGCGCTCGGCGGTCAGCTCGATCAGGGTCTGCTCCGTGGGCGTCCAGCCGAGCTGGGCGATGGCGTTCTCCCTGCGGTAGAAGGAGCGCACCCGCTCGCCATGGCCATCTTCATAGTCATCGGCATCGGAGTGGGTGAACTGGGTACGCAGGTAGCCCGTTTCGGAACCCAACGTGCCGTCGAGCATCTGATCGTCCCGTCCGGCGCTGCCATAGAGTGCCGAGGCATCGAACATCAGACCCGGCTCACTGAACCTGGGTTGATCCCGCTCAAACAGGACGGTACCGGCCAGGGCTGCGCCATGCTCCAGAGATTGAGGCCCCTTGAGCACCCGGATGCGATCGAACGACTGGGGAAAGAGATAAGCCGTCGGCGGATCCATGCGCCCGCCGCAGCCACCCGCCAGCATGCCACCATCCACCTGTACGTTGAGGCGGGACATGCCCATGCCACGCAGCACCGGATCACCGCCGAGCCCTCCCTTGCGCACCATGCTCATGCCGGTGATGTTCTTCAGATAACCGGCCCCGTCGGCCGCCGGCATGGGTGAGCCGGGCTTTTTCGGATCCAGGGTCACCATCAGGGTATCGGCAGGACGCGAGGCCACCACCACCATGGGATCCAGCACCTGTACCTCGGCCGCGTGAAGAGGGAGAGCCATGGCGACCGCCATGGCCAGGGGAGTCAGCGAATAACAAGCCATACACTTTCCTTATGCTCTGTTTTTTTGTTGTCGTTTCCTCAGCCAGCCAAGGTTACCCCAAGGGAAATGTTTGCGATTGAGGCGCAAAAAAGGGCCTCATTAGCAGATGAGAGACCCTTTGGAAGCTGGTTGGAAAAATGTTGCGCAGGTTTTACGCCCTGGCAGAAAAAAATGCAATCACCCTAACCTTTCTGCAACTGGAATCTTGTTCAGGATCACAAAACTCAGTGGCAGAGGCTGGGGTGAGATTCGGACTCAATCAGGTGATAAATTTCATGGGCAGAGATGACGCAGCCGGATGGCCAGCTCAGGCGGTGGCGATCATCCAGGCTGACCCGAGCGAAGCTATTTTCATCGCAAATCCCGGCCAGCAGCGGCTGACTGCGCCAGGGGGCAAGGTCCAGCTCCCCCGTGGTACCGTCAGACAACACCACGAACAGGCGCCAGGGGGCGAGATACTCCACATCGATAAAGACCGGCATCCTTGACAGCTCCTATGATGGAATTTTGCCCATTATAAGGAGGTGGAGCCGGACCAGAAGTCAGGGGAAACGCACTCTATCCCGGAGACAAGTCACCCGGATGTAAAGGAGAAGGGACAGTCCACTTAGGGTCGATTGAAACAGGGAAGAGAACGGCTGAACCTGTGCTCGAACACCAACGAGGTCTCCAGATGGACCACTTCCTCCCGAGACGTGAAGTGATCGAACACGAAGTTGCGAAGGTGGTCGGTGTCGGGCACACACAGGTGCACCAGGAAGTCATCTTTGCCGCCCATGTGGAACAGGCTGATCACTTCGGGCAGCCCTATGATGGCGTCGCGCAGCTCGTCGATGATCTGCCGGCTGTGACGGGCCAGGCGCAGGGACACCATGGCTTGGATATGCCCACCCAGAGCCTGGTGATCGACCTCGCAGTGCGCCCCCTTGAGCACCCCCTCCCCTTGCAGCTTTCGCACCCGCTCGAGGCAGGTCGACGGAGCGACCCCGACCAGGGCGGCCAGATCCTTGTTGGTCATCCCGGCATCGCGAAACAGATGGGAGAGGATATCGAGGTCGAGTTGGTCCAGGTTCTTCATTCCTTTGTTTCCTGCTGCTTGACGACGCCTTCAGAGTGCCCGTTTGTCCCGGCAAACTCAATCGCCGGGAGTGAGCGCCAGCAGCAGACACTCATCCTGCCCCATCATGACGCGCCCCTGCAGGCGCAGACCGAGCCGCTCCAGCAGGCGGATGGAGGCATGATTCTCCGGCGTCACAACCCCCAGCACCCGCTCGATGCCCAGGCGACGTCGACCGTCCATCAGCACGGCCCGGGCCGCCTCGAGGGCAAGCCCTCTACCGCGAAAGGCGGGCAGGAAGGCATAGCCGATATCCACATGCTCCAGATGATCTCGTTTGACGAAGCCGCAGATCCCCATGGGCACGCCATCGCTGCGCCCTTCTACCATGCCGAGCCCGAAGCCGTGGCGGCCGTAGCTGACCCGTGGCCCCTGCTCTATGTAGTGACGCGCCTGATCCAGGGTACGCACCCCGCGATCGCCGATGTAGCGATGAAAGTCGGCATCGTTGAGCAGCTCGAGGATAAAGGGCGCATCGTCTGCGACCAGTTCCCGCAGGCGAAGGTGTTCGGTTTCGATCAACATGGGTGGCTCTCGGGTAAAAAGCACAGGGTGCCGCACGCAGGGGCGCAAAGGCAAGGGCGGTCTCCCGCCCCGGCTCAGGCCGCCAGCAGGGCGGCGAAGGGGTTGTCCTGCTCGCGCGCCTCCTGCAACACGGCGGCGCAGCGCTCCCACACCAGACCGACGCGGGCCGATATCTCTCCCGGCCACTCCAGAGGCGGAGCCTCGCTCACCTCGCTCTGGGCCGAGAGAACCAGGGCCAGATGGATAAGGGCCGCATCCGCCGAGAACTCGGGCGCCTTGATGGGGTTGTAGTGAAACTCCACCGCCTGACAGATGAAGTCGGGGAAATGCCACTGGCGCGCCAGCTCGGCGCCCACCTGGGCATAGTTGAACCCCACCACCAGTGCCTCGGCCTTGGCGCGGCCCTTGGTGGGCTCCAGATCGACGATGTGATGGATGGTATGCGCCGGCAGCCCGGCATGCATGACCAGCCGGCCCAGATCATGGATCAGGGCACAGGTGAAGGCCTCTTCTCCGTTACGCTTGGCCGCCACCGCCAGGCGACGAGCCAGCTCGGCCACCTCGAACACATGCCCCCAGTAGTGACGCAGGTCGATACCCGGAATATCGCGCATGGCGCCGGTCAGTCCGCTGGCCAGCACCATGTTGCGCACCACGGCCAGTCCCAGCCGCACCACGGCTTCGTTGACGGTGGCGATCTGGCGGTTGCCACCGAAGCGGGCCGAGTTGGCCACCCGCAGCAACTTGGCCGAGATCACCGGATCCTTGGCAATATGTTTGGCGATAGTCAGCAGATCCGGTTCCCGCTCGTTGAGGGACTGGATCAGCTCTCTGACAACCTCTGGAATGTTGGGAAGGTTCTGCGTCTCATCGAGCAGAGAGGCAATGCTGGGCATCTTGCGTATCCTCGCTGAACAGGGGCAACCCCTAGGGAGCAAGTATGTGTGCAAATCCCGGTGCGCGGCCCCGACACAAAATAAATGCGCTTTTCTGCCGTGATATACTACCGCCTCATCCCTGAGGAGATCCCATGAGCGATACCCTGTTCGACGAAGCCATGTTGCGCGAGATCGTGGCCAACCAGCTCTCCGAGCGTAACCCGCCTCACACCACCGCCACCCTGCTGCGCCTGACCATGAAGGGGTTGAGCCGGGAAGAGGCGACCGAGTATATCGTCTGTGCCCTCGCCGCCGAGCTGATGGCCATGGAGGCCGACGGCGCCCCCTTCAACCTGGAGCGCTATCAGGGCTTTCTCGATAGCCTGCCCGAGATGCCCTGGGCGGACGACGAGGAGTAACAAAAAAGCCAGCGAATGCTGGCTTTTTTGTTTCGATTATTTCATCGGCCCACCGGCCCCCTTCAACTCGTCCTTGGTACGCTTGGCCTCCCGTTTCTCTTTCAGGGTCATCTGCGGCTTCTTCTTGGCATCTTTGCCATGGGATTTACTCATGCTGTGAGCTCCATATCAGACCGAGACACGGCGAGACTCGGGACTGACCCGGTCTCCCTCCATATGCAAGCGGCGGTGAAAAAACGATCAACACCGACTCCAGCCTACACCGACTCCCGCCACGAAGCCAAGTCGCACTGCGCCCCTTTTACCCTGCTTTCATTATGGATTAAGGTAGTCTCATTGCCCCCTCGGGGGGCCCTCACTCTAAGGAGCAGAACGTGATCCAAAATAGTGAACGAGGGTATGGCATCGCCTCTATCGCCCTGCACTGGCTGACGCTGTTATTGATCATCGCCGTCTACAGCACCATGGAGTTTCGCGGCCTCTTCCCCAAGGGCTCTATCGAGCGCGACCTGATGAAGCAGTGGCACTTCATGCTCGGTCTTGGCATCTTCTTCATCGCGCTGGGACGAGTGGTATTGCGGCTGCTCTGGCCCTCGCCGCGCATCGTCCCCACCCCGCCCGCCTGGATGGAGAAGCTGGCCCGCCTCGGCCACCTCGGCCTCTATGCCCTGATCGTCCTACTCCCCTTGCTGGGGTGGCTGCTCCTGAGCGCCGCCGGCAAGCCCGTTCCCTTCTTCGGGGCCGAGCTGCCCGCCCTCATCGCCCCCAGCCCCGATCTGCGCGAGCCGATTAAGGAGGCACACGAGCTGATCGCCAATTTTGGCTATGCCCTGATTGCCCTCCATGCGGTCGCGGCCATCTATCACCACCACATCCTCAAGGACACGACCCTGACCAATATGCTCCCCCGCAGACGCTGAATTCGGGCGGTGGCAGACCTTGCATGAGCGCCTCATCTGTGGTCTGCTGCCTGACCGGCCCGCCGGAGTGCGGGTAAACCAACAGGGATGACATGACCGCGACCTACCAGACCCGGACCCGGATGGTGATGGAGAACCTGCGCGCCCGCATTCTCAGTGGCGAGCTCCCCGCCGGCGCCCCTCTGCGCCAGGATGCCCTGGCCCGCGAGCTCAGGGTAAGCCGCATTCCGGTGCGCGAGGCCCTGATGCAGCTCGAAGCCCAGGGGCTGGTCAAGTTCACCGCCCATCGTGGTGCTGTTGTTACCGAGCTCGAGAGCAGCACAATCGATGAGCTGTTTTATTTGCGAGGCCTGCTGGAAGCCGATACCCTGTTCCACGCCGTCGACCTAATGACTGAGGCCACCTTTGCCGAGGCAGAGGCTATCTTGGCCGAATTTGACCAGGCGCTGGAGAGCGGAACCCAGGTAGAACGCTGGGCTGAGCTGAATCATCGCTTTCATGCCACCCTCTATCGCGCCGCCGGGCGACCCCAGGCCCTGGAGCTTATCGCCCAGATCAACCTCAGCTGTGATCGCTACGTCCGCTTCGAGCTGCTCTTCGCCCACGACGGGGTAGAGAAGGCCGAACGGGAGCACGCCCACCTGCTGGCCCTGTGCCGACAGCGCCGCAAGCATGAGGCCGTGGTGCTGCTACAGCGCCATATCGCCGATGCGGCCCACTCGGTCAAACAGATACTACAGTCCGGCAAATAACCACTCGCTCGTAACTCATAATGGCAACTGACATGCAAACCCCTGAGATCATCGCCAACCGGGTCGTCCAGGTCCGGGATACCCTGAGATCCCTTGAGCTGGATGCCTTCATCGTCCCCCATGATGATGAGCATCTGGGAGAATACATCCCCGCCGACGCCGAGCGCCTCGCCTGGCTCACCGGCTTCAACGGCTCTGCCGGTGTCGCCGTCGTGTTGACCCACAGGGCGGCTCTGTTTGTCGACGGTCGCTACACGGTGCAGGCCCGCCTGCAGGCCCCGGGCGAGATCTTCGAATATCACCACCTGATCGAGACCCCCCACGTCGCCTGGCTGGCCGACCAGCTCGAGTGTGGCGCCCGGGTCGGTTTCGACCCGCGACTGCACAGCCTGAACTGGTATCGCGAGGCGAAGGCCCTGCTCGAGGAGAGAGGCATTGAGCTGCGCCCCGTCGAGCAGAACCCTGTCGACCTGCACTGGAGCGACCGTCCGGCACCGAGCAAGACGCCGGCCATCCTCTATGGGGAGGAGTTTGCAGGAGAGTCCAGCACCACCAAGCGTGAGCGTATCGCCGCCGACCTGAGAAAACGCGGCCTCGATGCCGCCCTGCTGACCCAGGTCGAGTCGATCAACTGGCTGCTCAATCTGCGTGGACGCGACGTGGAGCGCCTGCCCGTGGTGCTCGGCTTCGCCATCCTCTATGCCAACGGCACCCTGGACTTCTTCGTCGACACCGACAAGCTCGAGTGCTTCGCCTTCACCCAGCACGTGGGCAACGACGTTTCCCTCCACCCCATCGACAAGCTGGGCGAAGTACTCTGCCGACTCGGTGAAGATGGTCTGCGGGTGCTGGCCGACCCGGCCACCAGCAATGCCTGGAGCCAGCTCACCCTGGAAGAGGCCGGTGCCACCCTGGTGGCCGGTCAGGATCCGACCCTGCGCCTCAAGGCCAGCAAGAACCAGGTGGAGCTGGCCGGCATGCACAATGCCCACCAGCGCGACGCGGTCGCCGTGGTGCGCTTCCTGGCCTGGCTGGATCGCCTGGTGCAGAGCGGTGACCTTGATGGCGTGGATGAGGGAACCCTGGCCGACCGCCTCGAGGCGTTCCGCAAGGAGAGCGATCTGTACGTGGAGCCGAGCTTTGACACCATCTCGGCCCTGGGTCCCAATGCCGCCATGTGCCACTACCGCCACACCAATGGTGTGCCACGCCCCTTCGGCCTGGATGGCATCTATCTGGTGGACTCGGGCGGCCAATACCTCGACGGTACCACCGACATCACCCGCACCCTCTGCGTCGGTGAGGTGACCGAGGAGCAGAAGGCCCTCTTCACCCGCGTCATGCAGGGCCATATCGCCCTCGATCAGGCGCGCTTCCCGCGCGGCACCGCCGGCATCCAGCTCGACGTGCTGGCTCGCCTCCCCCTGTGGAAGGCCGGCTTCAACTACGACCACGGCACCGGCCACGGCGTCGGCCACTTCCTGAGTGTCCACGAAGGTCCCCAGCGCATCGGCCCCAAAGGCAATCTGGAGCCCTTGCTGCCGGGTATGGTGCTCTCCAACGAGCCGGGCTACTACCGGGAAGATGGCTTCGGCATTCGCTGCGAGAACCTGGTGGTAGTCACCGAGTGTGAGGAGCCGAGCGAGGTGCCCATGCTGCGCTTCGAGCGCCTCACCCATGTGCCGTTCGATACCCGCCTCATCGACCGCTCCCTGCTGAGCCCGGATGAGTTCCGCTGGATCAACGAGTACCACGCCGAGGTGCGCCGCCGCCTCACTCCCCTGCTGGAAGGGGACGATCTCGCCTGGTTAGAGCAGGCGACCGAGCTGCTGTAACGGGGTCGAACGACTCATCCCCCTCAATCCGGGCCCCAGTGGCCCGGATTTGTTTACTGGCTCGCCAACCGCAGTGGCGCACCCTTTCTTGATCCGCGTCATGGAGCCAGACGCCGGGATGACGACAATAGGCCCCCCTATGAATACGCTGACCCACCCCCGACTGCATCGCGAGCGTCGCGCCATGCACACCAAGATCAGACTCTTCTGCCGCCACCATCACCGCGGTGAGCAGGAGTGTGACTGCAAGCGACTGGTGAACGTGGCGGATAACCGGCTGCGCCTGTGTCGCTTTGGTGCCGACAAGCCCAACTGCGTGCGCTGTGATCACCCCTGTTTCCCGGCCGCCGGCCACCTGCGACTGCAACAGATGAGCCTGTGGGCCAGAGTACCCATGCTCTGGCGACACCCCTGGTTGACCCTGCGTCATTGGCTGGATGGCCGGCGCCGCAGCCCAATCCGCCCGGACAATCGTCCCTTGCCGCGCTAGAGCGAGGACGGCATACTCCCCCTCCTACTAATGGAGGAGAGTCGCCATGTCCCTGATCGCCCGCCTGCGACTGCGTCGCGCCCTCAAGCGTGTGCTCCCCCTGGCCTTGCGCCTGCAACGGGACTATGGCCCGGCCGACGCCTATACCCAGGCCCAGCTGGAGAATCTGGCTCATCGGGAACGGCTGGGCGCCCTCGCCCGCCAGGCCCTGCACGCTCTCTTTCGCCAACCTGGAGCCGAGGAGCAAGAGCTGCTCGTCTTGCGCACCAAGCTGGCCAGTCGCCTGTTCGACCCGGGCCACCCCTTCACCGCCCACGACCTGCTCACCCTGTGCAAACGCGGCGGCTGGCGTGGCGGCACGGACCGCACCGTCCAGACCCAGGGCGCCCGCTTCCACCAGTATTGAGTTTGAGGAACCGTCATGACCGCATCGCCCATCATCCGCCTGGCCCACACCGCCGATCTGCACGCCATCTGGCAGATCGAGTCACGGGTGTTTGGCGATCCCGTTTACCCCTCTTTTTTCTTCCGCCAGGCGCTGGATCTCTGGCCTGATCTGCTGATCGTGGCCGAGCGGGAGGGCGAACTGCTGGGCTATGTGCTGGGAGGGCTCGGTGAAGATGCCGAGCTGGGTTGGATACTCTCCCTCGCGGTGGTGCCCGAAGCACGCAGCCAGGGGCTGGCCCAGCGGCTGCTGGAGGAGCTGGAGTGGCAGCTGCGCAAACAGGGGATCCACAGGGCCAGGCTCACCGTGGATCCGGCCAACCTGGCCAACCGCCTCTACGAGCGGCTAGGCTATCAACTGGTCGCCGTCGAGGCCGAGTATTTCGGCCCGGGTGAGCCGCGCAACGTGCTGGAGAAGACGCTCCACTTCGCCATCGACGCCGAGAGCCAGGAGGCGCGCGCCTAACACACTTGGTTACAGATTTCAGATTTGCCTCTGCGCGCGACAGGGGTAGAGTGGAAGCGTCCAAATGTTGAACAATTTTTAAGAGGGTGACTCACCATGCTGAATACGAGCAAGAAACTGACCCTGCTGACCCTGATCGCCGCCGCCCTGGCTGGCTGCGCCAATAGCGACATCTACTCCGGCGATGTCTACACCGCCGATCGCGCCAAGCAGGTGCAGACCGTCACCTATGGCACCATCCAGGCCGTGCGTCCGGTCAAGATCCAGGCCGATGACAGCGGTCTGCTCGGCACCATTGGCGGTGCCGTGGTCGGTGGCCTGCTGGGTAGCACAGTCGGCGGGGGCACGGGTCGCGATATCGCCGCCGCCGGTGGCGCCATCGCGGGTGCAGCAGCCGGTAAGGCCGTCAACGACAAGTTAAACCAGGTCGATGGGGTCGAGCTGGAGATCCGCAAGGACACGGGCGAAGTCATCGCCGTGGTCCAGAAGGCGGACGCCAAGTTCCAGCCGGGTGCCAAGGTACGCATGAGCCAGGGGAACGGTCGAGTCAACGTCGCCGTCATCAACTGAGTCACGCCAGCAGAAAGAAAAGGCCCCATTCGGGGTCTTTTTCGTTTTTTTATGCCAGATCCTGCAGCAGATCACCGATTTGGGACAACGTCATTGACCCCTTTAGCAAATACTCAAGATACTGCTCCAGACTAAGGAGGGTGTATGCTGGATCAGAGCTGGCTGGAGACGGGGTCCGACAATGAGGACCAAGAGAAACTATTTCTGCGTCTCAAGAACGCAACCAGTTGCAGCGAAAACCAGCTTCAGGCTCTGCTCAAGTCCTCCCCCTGGCACCGCTGGCAGCCTCAACTTGAGGGGATAAAGCAGGCGGTGGCCCGCCTCAATGCCCTGCAGGCCGCCCATGAAGTCCCCGCCCCCATTGACCGCTTCTGCATAGCCGCCCGCCGCGATGCCCAACTCAAGATCCAGATCGACAAGGACAAGATGACGGCCTACGCCACCGTGGTGGCCGACTGGGGCGGTGAGCCTCTCACCCTTGAACGGCTGCAAGAGGCGATGGCCGCGGCCGGCATCACTGTGGGGCAGAGCCCCGATCTGGAGCGCCAAGCGGTGGCCGTGATGCACCATGCCCCGGCCGGTAGTGAACAGGTGCTGCCCATCGCCCGCGGCACGCCGGCCAAGAATGGCCTCGACTGTCGCTTCGAGCCCCTGGTCGAGACCCTGGCAGAACGGGTGCTCAAGCCCCGCGAGCTGGATCACGGACGTGTCGACCTGCGCGATCTCGGTACCTTCACCACGGTGCAGGCCGGCACGCCTCTGCTGCGGCGCCACCCGGCCACGGAGGGAGAGGCCGGCGTCAACGTGCAGGGGCAACCCCTCCCTCCCAAACCGGGTAAGGATGCCCCCCTCATCGCCGGAGAGGGGAGCGAGATCAGCGCCAGCAATCCCAATCTGCTGGTGGCCCAGCGGGCCGGCATGCCGAGGCACGACAAGAACACCATGGTGGTGGACAACCTGCTGACCATCAAGTCGGTGGACGCCAAGCACGGGCATGTGGATTTCAATGGCAGCCTCATCATCACAGGGGATGTCGAGCCGGGCATGAAGGTGACCGCGAGTGGTGACGTCGCCATCGGTGGCTTCGTCGAATCCGCCCAGGTGCAGGCCGGTGGCCACCTGGCCATCAAGCACGGGGCCATCGGCCATCGCACCACAGACCACAAGGCCTTCACCTGCCGACTCAGTGCCCAGGGCAACCTGACGGTCGCCTTCGCCCAATACGCCAGCCTGGAGTCCGATCAGGATCTGCTGATCCAGAACCAGGTCTCGCACTGCTACTGCCGGGCGGGTAAAAGCCTGATCGTCGGCGATGCCAGCGGTCGCAAGGGTACCCTGCTCGGCGGCCTCGCCATCGCCAACGAGAGCATCCAGGCCCCCATCATCGGCGCCCTGGCGGCCAACCATACCCGGCTGCAGGTGCTCGGGGGTTACTTCGCCCTCCACTCGCAAGAGCAAGAGCTGACTCAGGAGAAGAGTGAAACCCAGGCCATGTTGGGTAAGCTGCAGGCGCTTCTGATCAAGCTGGTCAAGCTCCCCCAGGAGAAACGGGATCGTGCCCTGCTGCTGCGCCTGAAGGAGCAGAGGGAACACCACATGGCTCGCCTGAAGGAAGTCAACGGCGCCCTCGAAGAGCTGCATGACGAGTTGGCGGCCGTGCTCGGCACCATCCACGTCACCGCCACAGTGCGCCTCTACCCCGGCGTCGAAGTGGAGCTGGCCGATCTCACCTACCGGGCCCAGAGCGAGCATGGGCCCTGCCGCATCCATATCCAGGAGGGCAAGGCCCAGCTACAGCCCTGGAACATGCCCGCCAAGGCCACTCACTGATCGTCGCATCGGCGGCGGCTTTTGAGTAGACTCTGCCCTCCCCGCCCTCTTCATCAGGTAGTTGACGTATGTACAAACTGATCGCCCTCGACATGGATGGAACCCTGCTCAACCATCAGAAGCAGATCTCCGCGCGCAACAAGGCCGCCATCGCCGCCGCCCGCCAGCAGGGAGTGACCGTCGTGCTCGCCTCCGGCCGCCCCCTGGAGGGGATGAGCGCCTATCTGGAGGAGCTCGGCATGATGGGGGAAGAGGACTACGTCATCTGTTACAACGGCACCCTGGTGCAGCGGGCGGCCGACCGCAGCGTCATCCGCAGCCAGTCTCTGCGCGGCCGCGATGCGAGCCACATCGCCAGCCTGGCCGCCGGGCTCGGGGTCAACGTGCACGCCTTCTCCCCGGTACGGGGCCTGATCACCCCGGCCCTGAACCACTACACAGAGCACGAATCGCGCCTCAACGATCTTCCCATCACCCTGCTCGACTTCGCCGAGCTCTCCCCCGAGGAGGAGATCCTGAAGGTGATGCTGGTCGACCCGCCCGAGCTGCTCGCCCCGGCCATCGCCCGTCTGCCGGCTGAGCTGCATCGGGAGTACACAGTGGTGCAGAGCGCCCCCTTCTTCCTCGAGATCATGAACCGCGAGAGCCACAAGGGTGCCGGGGTGGCGGCCCTGGCCGAGCATCTGGGTCTCACGCAGGGGCAGGTGATCTGCATGGGGGATGCGGGTAACGACAGCCACATGATCGAGTATGCCGGTCTCGGCATCGCCATGGGCAACGCCACCGAGGAGCTCAAGGCCATGGCGGATCACATCACGGCCAGCAATGACGAGGACGGCGTCGCCCTCGCCATCGAGCGTTTCGTGCTCGGCCACTGAGTCTTGCGGTAAAAACGATTCCCGTCACGGCCCGAAGAATTGCCTGCCAGAACTTCCCCTGGCAGGCTATCTTTTCCCCCATCCCTCCCTAGAATGTCAGCCACTACAGGCAGATTTATTAGAAGAAGGCCCCTCATGATCGACCGCTCGCTTCCCCTTACCGACCTGCATCGTCACCTGGACGGCAACATCCGCGCCCAAACCATACTGGAGCTCGGCCGTCGCCATAACATTGTCCTGCCGGCCGATGAGCTGGAGGCGCTGCGCCCCCACGTGCAGATCGTCGAAAACGAACCGAGTCTGGTGGCCTTCCTGAAGAAGCTGGACTGGGGGGTTGCCGTGCTGGCCGACTACGACGCCTGCCGCCGGGTCGCCTACGAGAACGCCGAGGATCTGCTACGCGCCGGCATCGACTATGCCGAGCTGCGCTTTAGCCCCGCCTATATGGCCATGGCTCACAAGCTCGATCCGCAGGGGGTCGTCGAGGCGGTGGTCGACGGGGTTCGTGCCGGCTGCCGTGACTTCGGCGTGCAGGCCAACCTCATCGGCATCATGAGCCGCACCTTCGGCACCGAGCAGTGCCGCCGCGAGCTGGAGGCTTGCCTCGCCCATGCCAATGCCCTGGTCGCTATCGATCTCGCCGGCGACGAACTGGGCTTCCCCGGTGAGCTCTTCACCGAGCACTTCCGCCGGGTGCGCGATGCCGGCCTGCGAGTCACAGTCCACGCCGGTGAGGCCGCAGGCCCCGAGAGCATGTGGCAGGCGATCCAGGATCTCGGCGCCGAGCGTATCGGTCACGGGGTCAAGGCCATTGAGGATCCGCGCCTGATGGATTATCTCGCCGAGCGTCGCATCGGCATCGAGTCCTGCCTCACCTCCAACGTGCAAACCAGCACGGTGGAGAGCTTCGAGCGCCACCCGATCCGCCAGTTCCTGGCTCACGGCATCCTCGCCTGCCTCAACACCGATGATCCGGCGGTCGAGGGGATCGAGCTGCCCCATGAGTATGAGGTGGCCGCCCCGGCCGTCGGCCTCAGCGCTGCCGAGATCCGTCAGGCCCAACAGAACGGCCTGACCCTGGCCTTCCTCGGCGACGCCGAGAAGCAGGCCCTGGCCGAGCGCTGCGCCGCCCGCGCCTGATCCCGCGCCGATGACGGGCCCGCCTGATGCGGGCCCTTTTCATTCATGGGCCGTTCACCGTCACTGGCTAAGCTGCGCGCGAACGGCAGGCATGGTGCCCGCCCCCTGAGGATGCCCCATGACATCGGCCCCCCTGAACGACCCCAAGACGACCCTATCGACCACCCTCACCAGCACGGCGCACGCCTTGCAGGGGGAGCGGGTCAGCCTGCGCCAGATGCTGGAGCTGATCGGCGAGCAGGGTATGTTGCTCTTCTGCCTGCTGCTCACCGTGCCCTTCCTGCTGCCGGTCTCCATCCCAGGCGTCAGCACCCCCTTTGGTCTGCTGATCCTGCTGATCGGTATCGGCATCGCCCTCAATCGGGTGCCCTGGCTGCCCCGCATCCTGATGGAGCGCCACTTCGCCACCGACCAGCTGAAGGCCACCCTGCACAAGGGTGCCGCCCTGCTGGCCAGGCTCGATCGCTACATCCGCCCCCGCCTGCTGATACTCAGCGAGAGCCCCGCCATCAACCGGGTCAACGGCCTGCTGATCGTGGCCGCCGCCCTGCTGCTGATGCTGCCGCTCGGTGCCATTCCGTTCACCAACACCCTGCCGGCCTGGTGCATCCTGTTCCTCGCCGCCGGCATGCTGCAGCGCGACGGCCTGCTGATCGCCGGTGGCTATACCCTGCTGACCGCCACCCTGGGCTGGTTTACCGCCCTCGGAATCGCGGCCCTCAAGGCGGGCCAGGGTGCGGCCAACCTGCTCGGCTAAGGGCCCGCTCAATCCACCAGCTCTAGCCCCAGGCACTCCAGCAAGGCGAGCGCCTCGAAGCGGGAGAAACGGGCCCCTTTGACCTCGTTCTCCCGCACGTCGATGTCATAGCCGGTGGCGTCGCTGAAGTCGGCGCCTCCCAGCCTGGTCTTGCGAAACTGGGCTCGGGAGAAGTCGCTCCCCCTCAGGCAGGCCTGAGTCAGGTCGGCATCACGCAGATCGGCATCATGGAGACCACACTCCTCGAGCACCAGTCGCTGCAGGGTGAGCCCGAAGAAGGAGGCGTGATGCAGGAGGCAAAGCTGAAAACGCAGGCCAAAATCCCTGTGATAGGGAGCCCAGGTCAGGCGCGTCCAGTCGACGCCCACCAGCTTGCATTCGGTGAAGGTAGCGTCGAAGAGCGTGGACCAGGCGAAGTCCACCATGCTCAGGTTGCAGCCAGTAAAGGTGCAATTGACGAAGGTGCAGCGCCTGAACTGTGCCCCCGAGAGGTCGCACTGGGTGAAGTGGCACTCTTCAAACTCGATCCCTTCGTGACGGCTCTCGGCCAACTCGAGCCCGCTAAAACGGCGCCCCAGGCAAAACTCATCGTCACTCCACTGTGTCGTCATGGTGTAACCCCTCTTTAACTGCTCCGAAGCTCGGCACTCGGTGTAATGAAAGAGGCAAGAGTAACACGCCGCCGCGCATAAGCGCGGCACCTCGAGGCCCTGGCGTGGCCACCCACCAGTCAGGGAATGGACGCCCCTTATGGCGACACTTACACTGCGTCGCCTCACAAGCCGACAGGCACCCATTGAAGCCCAATCGACCGACCGCAAGCAAAGGAATGGATAAGATGAAGTACATGAAGACAGGCGTGCTGATGATGGCAGCCGCTCTCGCAGGCTGCGCTCAATACGAGGTGTTGAGCGTGGCCGGCAAAGATACCAACCGCTGGAAGCTCATCCAACAGGGGCAAGGGGAGCAGAGCACCACCAGCGCCATCTATAGCGACGGCGTCTCGGGCATCATCTATGAACACGGCAAGGAGAGAAGCGCCTTCATGGTCGGCATTGGCAATGACCCGACGTGCGACGACACCATGCTCGTCGGCGAGAAGCACTACGCGGCCGAGCACATGCAGCAGCAAAAAGGGGGCTATAACATCTGCTGGCGCCTTGTTACAGGCCAGGAGGCCCATGCCATCGCCACCGACATGGCCAAGGCGACCAGCATCATGGTCAATGGCCGTGAGTTCGACGTGCGCGGATTCGATGCCCTCTGGAAGAACCTCTTTCGGCGCCAAGACAGGGATGCCGGCGCCACCTGATTCTCAGAGTGCACGCAATGAAATCTCGGCATCACAACCAGAGCAAATAATAAAAAGGGAGGCCTAAGCCTCCCTCACTGTGCCAGTTTTTGGATACTCAGCGGGCGATGCCCAAGGCCGAAATATTATTCGGGTCGCAGAACTCATAGCGATCGCAATAACGCACCTGATAGTCATACTCCTGACCGACCACCAGAGCATTCTTATCCGATGAAATATCGATATAACGCGTCTCGACGGGTTCGAGACGAGCGATCTCGATATACTTCATCTTGCTGGCATCGGCCAATTTCTCGGCACGGAAGATCCGGGTGGTCTTGTGCTGGCGATTCGGGAAACTAGTATTATCCATGTTCTCCCAGGCCAGCTGAACTTCACCCACCAGGTCCTGGCTGGTGCTCAGCGCCTTGGGCTGGTTGAAGCGCTCGTACTGAACCTTCAGCCCCTTGATCTCAATATTGATTCTATTACCAACGAGACTGTCAAAAGAGGGGAGAGTGCTGCCACACAAGGAGAGATAGCGCGGCAGGAAACCCTTATAAATGGGCTGATCTTTGTCATTATAGAAGCGCATGTTCACCTGAGTGCCACCGCTGACATAGGGGGCGGCTCTCTCTAGATCGGTGATCCTGGCCATCATGTGATTGTCGGGATTGCTCCCCGCCGCCACGCCGATCTTCATGAACATCGGGGCGCCATCGGGGCGAGGATTCATGAGGCCATCGGTACCATGCAGCTCAAAACCGCGATAGCTTTTATCTGACTGCATGTAGGAGCTGATTCTCAGCATACCGGCAGAAACGGACCCTTCCGCGTTGGGGCCAGTGTTATTGAAATTATGGCCAACCAACAGGGTCGCCCCTTCCGGCATATTCAGGCTATACATCTGGCAGCCATAAGTGATCTGCTCATATTTAGAATTGACCCAGTGGAAATATTCGGCATGGGCCGGCATCAGCAGAGCAGGAACAATGGCAAGCAGCGCAACTGTTGTTTTTTTCATCACAATAGACCTGACAACGAGAATGAGCCCGGAATTGTAATCCCTCAGTCCTGTCATAAAAGCCCCATATGGGCATTGACCGATGGGTATCAAATGAGGCATAACGCACGCGACGCGACACCATGAATTCACCTCACCAGATCCCCCCGTCGAGAAGTGGCCCGATCATATGCGTATCTTTCCCCTGCTCCTGCTCATCACCTGCTGCCCCTCACTAGCCCTCACTCACCCGCCGACCAAACCGACGTTCGAACCTAGCGAGCGAACTCACCTGGGCGACAACGCCCTCCCCGGCGAGAACGGTCGCAACGGTAAAGACGGCAGCAATGGCGAAGACGGTCGCAACGGTGAAGACGGCGGCAACGGTGAAGACGGCGGAAACGGTGAAAACGGTGG
>NZ_CDCE01000033.1:0-68416 GCF_000819805.1 Aeromonas diversa CDC 2478-85 | reverse complement strand
GGAAACGGTGGAAACGGTGAGTAGCTTGACTGATCTCGCAATGAATACAAGCCAGGGCCCTTCAGTCGACCGACCTGATTGGTCGCTATTGGCCACCCTGCACCGCAGACAGTAACGGGAGGCCTCGCCTCCCGTTTTCGTTCACCGCGCTCAGAGCCCAAAGCGGGGGCGCAGACGAATGCCGATCAGGCTGCCCGCCAGGGCCATCAGCATCCAGACCCAGCCGTGCAGGCTGCCCGACGCCGTGCCATCGAAGAAGCCCCCCAGGTTGCAGGCGCTGTACATGGCGCCCATCCCCATCAGCAGGCCGCCGAGAATGGCCGCCAGGCTGTTGCCGAGCCTGATCGGGGCGAAGTTGCCGCCACCGCTGATGCAGCGCGCCAGCATGGCCCCCAGAATTCCCAGCCAGAACATGCCGACCATGGGGTTGAGAAAGAGCGGCTGGGCCAGCTTGGGGTTGCCCTCAAACAGGCCGAACACAGAGGCGCCACGCAGGGCCATGTCATAGACGGCGCCCGTGATAGTCCAGGCCGACCCGTGCAGCGCGACCACGCTGGCGTTGAGCACGGCGATCAGGATGCCGCCGGTCAGCACGGTGAAGCGGCCATCGCGCCAGAACAGGTTTCCGCCCCTGAAGAGGGGCTGGAGCTCGCCGGTACGCTTCAGCTCGCTCTTGCGAAACAGGGCGAACAGCACGGCGACCAACGCCAGGTTGAGCAACATGCCGCTCCAGAGATTGCCGGTCAGATCCTTGGCCAGCACCACCTGGCTGGAGAAGGTGGACTCCAGCTCGGGGCGGAACTGGTTGCTGATCAGGGTACCTATGCCATAGCAGAGCAGCACCAGCCAGAAGCGCGGCTGCCCCTCGCCGCAGCAGTAGAGGGTACCGGTGGCGCAGACGCCCGCCAGCTGCATACCGATGCCGAACAGGAAGGCGCCGACGATAAAGGGGATGCCGATGGCCATCACGTTACCCACCATGGGGTCGCCAAACAGGGCGTGGCCGGCAGAGAGAAAGGTGGTGAACAGCAGGATCTCGATGGCGATGGTGAGCAGATGCACCCGCACATAGTAGCTGTTGCGTTTGGTCAGCATCTCGCGCCAACCGAAGACGATCCCGAAGCGACTAAAGGAGAGGGTGAAGCCGAAACCGAATCCTACCAGAGCCATCAGGGCCCACTTCATGCCGAAAGTATTGCCAAGCCAGAGCAACGCTCCCCCCGCGATTGCCACGATGGGGAGCGACCATTTTCGATTCATACCTGTTGTTCCTTGAGAGGGAAGAGAGACGAGAGCGGGGATCCTATTCCCTCATTGAGTCCGACACCATCGCTTTTGACCCTGTGATGACTGGGTTGATCTTCAAATGAAAATAACTATCATTTGCACCCCTTGGTGGGGTAACCCACGAAATCAGGCCCAAGGGCGATAACAACAAGAGACGATCATCACATGCACCAGATCACTTCGCGGCGCAGCCTGCTGTGCCTGGCGTTGCTGGCGGCGTTCGCGCCGGCTCACGCCGCCGACGAGACGCTCGTCATCAAGGGTCAGCGTACCCAACATCCCGAGGTGGCCACCGCCACCCGTACCGCCACCCCGGCCAAGCTGGTTCCCCAGACCATCGACAGCGTGGCAACCGCCGAGCTGACCGCCTTCGGCCAACCGACCCTGAGCGAGGCGCTGGTCGGCATCCCTGGTATCGACGCAAGCGGCGACACCCGCTTCGACGGCGTCACCATCCGGGGCTTTAGCGCCGGCAACGATCTCTTCCTCGACGGTTTTCGGGACGACATGCAGTACACCCGGGATCTCGGCAACATAGAGCGAGTCGAGGTGCTCAAGGGGCCGGCGGCCGTGCTCTACGGCCGCGGCAGCTCGGGGGGCATCATCAACCGCATCAGCAAGAAGCCCGAGAAGGGGCAGACGTCGAGCGTCACCGTGCGCGCCGGCAGCCACGACTACCGCCGGCTGGCGGCGGATCTCAACGCCGAGGCGAGCGAGCGGGTGCAGCTGCGCCTGAATCTGGCCCAGGAAGACAGCGACAGCTTCCGCGACGGGGTACACGGCAAACGCACCCTGCTGGCGCCGGCGTTGAACTGGGATCTGACGGATCGGGTGAGCTGGCTGCTGCAGTATGAGCGAAACGAGCACGATCGCATGCCGGATCGCGGCATCCCGGGGGTCGGTGGTCATCCGGCCGACGTGCCCCACGGCGCCGTCTACAGCGACACCCGCCGCGACTATATCGACGATTTGAACCAGACGGCCCGATCGCGCCTGACTTGGGATCTCGGCGATGCGTGGCAACTGCGCCACCAGCTCAGCCTCATCAGCCTCGACAGCCAGTTCGACAACACCTATGCCACGGGCGTGAAGGGCGACCAGCTGACCCGCGCCCGTTGGCAGCAGGATCTGCAGGCCCGCAACCTTACCTCGAGCCTGGAGGCCGAGGGGCAGCTGCACAGCGGCCCCCTCGCCCACCGGCTGCTGGTCGGCGTCGAGCAGGGGTGGCAGGCGCGTACCCCCAAACTGTGGCAGAACGCCGCCCCCATCCCGACGGGCAACCTCTATGATCCGGCCAACCTGCCGACCTATGACGGCCCCATGAAGCTCTCGAGCGACGCCAACCACAGGGTCAAGACCCAGGCCGCGTATCTGCAAGATCAGATGAGCCTCGGCGACTGGCACCTGCTGGTGGGGCTGCGCCATGACCACTTCGACGTGACCAGCGAGCGTTTCGACAAGGGCACCCAGCAGACCGTGCAGAGCGATACCCTGAGCCCACGCCTGGGGATGGTGTGGAACCCGGTCGAGGAGCACGCCCTGTATGCCTCCGTTAGCAAGACCTTCTCCCCGGTCGGTGGCGGCCTCATCGGCATCACACCAGGGGACGCCAGCAACAACTTGGCGCCGGAGCACACCCGTCAATATGAGACGGGCGTGAAGAGCGACTGGTTTGGCGGTCGTCTGGCCACCACCCTCTCCTTCTATCGCCTCGAGATGTACGACAAGCGCACCCGGGATCCGCTGGATCCCACCAAGATAGTGCTGACGGGCCTGCAACGCACCGATGGCATCGAGCTGAGCAGCCGGGCCCAGTTGACTGACGAGATCTACCTGCGTGGCGGCGTCGCCTTCCAGGATGCCGAGCAGGTGAAGGCCGAGGCCCGTTATCAGGGCAAACGCCCGAGTAGCGTGTCACGCCATAATGGGGAGCTGTTTGCCGGCTACCAGCAGGGCGCCCTGGGCTGGTTCGGGGAAAGTGGCTTCACCGCGGTGGGCGATCGCTTCGCCGACAGCGACAACACCACTGTGCTGCCGGGCTATGCCCGGGTGGATGCCCGCGCCGGCTATCGCTGGTCCAAGTGGGAGGCCCAGCTCGCCGTGGAAAACCTGCTCGACAAGACCTACTACGTGAGCGCCACCAGCGCCGCTCAGATCATGCCGGGCACCCCGCTTCAGGTGAACCTGACGGCCACCTATCGTTTCTGATCCAACAAGGGGGAGCGTCGGCTCCCCCTCTCTTCACTCCTTCGGCCAACGCGGCCATCCGGGCTATGCCCTCACTCCCATGCCTTGCGAGCGACCACCTGGGCGAGAACGATGCGCCCCTCTTGCAGGTTGCGTCCCTGATTGTGCGCCATCTCCCTGAAGTCAGGGCCGAGCAACAGATGAAACCCGAGGGCGGGTAGACCCTCACGGGCAATCTTCTCGGCCAGCGCCACAAACCAGGTGCGCGCCGCCTCTGTGGTGTCGACCCACTCACTCACCTCGAAGCACGCCTCATCGAGCAAGGCTCTGAGCTCATCGGGAGAGACCAGAAAGCTGGTCTGTGGCGTACGGGCCCACGGCACCGGGAAGTGTACCGGGCCACACGAGCCGGCCAGCACATCGTAGATGGCCAGGGCCCCCCCGGGTTTGAGGACCCGATGCATCTCGCGATACAGCCGCCCCTTATCCGGTATGTTCATGGCCACATGCTCGGTCCAGACCACGTCGAAGCTCTGGTCATCGAAGGGCAGGCACGTCGCATCCCCTTGCCGATAGTCGACGAGGTGGGTGAGCCCCGTTCTGGCGGTGAGCAGGGTCGCCGCCCGGCAATACTCGTCGGTGAGATCGATCCCGGTCACCCGACAACCGAACTCGGCCGCCAGAGCGCGCGAGGTGCCGCCGACCCCGCTGCCCACATCGAGCACCCGTTTCGTGTCGTCGAGGCCAACCGCCTGGGCCAGCTCCAGGGTCGCCACCCGGCCGCGAATATGAAACTGGTCGACCGGGGCCAGCTCGGCAGGGGTAAGCCGGTTCACATCCTTGCCCGCGTTGGCCAGGGCCGCCAGAATGACGTCGCCGAGATCCGCACGGGTGTAGTGGGTCTCGATGGCTTGATTGACGCCGGTTTGCCTGGACATAAGCTTCTCCTCTTGCTGCCGCCTTACCTTGGTATAGCCTCCCACGCCGCACCGTCCAGTCCCGTGCCCCCGGCGCCACGGGGATAAAAACCTGGGGCCGCCACCTGTTTTAGGTACACTATCTCGTACCTTGAGAGCGGCGTGTCATCGCCCCTCCGTCACATGGCATTTTTCCGAACGAGGCAGGATATGCGCCACCCCAGGGTGATCAACATAAAGGAAAGACCCGAGCTGAGACAGCGCTTATCCCGTTGGTTCCAGGAGAAATGGGGTATTCCTGCCGATCTGTATTTGCAGAGCATTGATGAAGCGCTACGGGGGGATAACCCCATACCGCAATGGTATCTGGCTGTCGCCGAAGACGAGATCATTGGGGGCATGGGGGTCATCGAAAATGATTTTCACGAAAGAAAGGATCTCGCCCCCAATGTCTGCGCCGTCTTCGTCGAAGAGGAGTATCGAGGCCAGGGCATAGCGGGGGAGATGCTTCACTTCGTGTGCCGCGACATGCAGAGCCACCACATCAACACTCTCTATCTGGTCACCGACCACGAGTCATTCTACGAGCGTTACGGCTGGCATTTTCTGGGTATGGTGCGAAGCGACGGGGCAGACGAACAGTCCAGAATCTATGTACATACTGCAACCTGACCACCACCGGTTGGGCTCCGCCACTCCCATGCCGGAATGACCACCGACAGGGCGAGCATTAATATCCCCCGACTCTCAACGCCACTCACCGGATCGGCAGACGAGCGGCCAGCCTCAGCGCCCTCTGCGGTGAGGAGAAGATCAGAGCGCTTTGGCCATAAACACGTTGAAGTCGCTGACCTGATAGTCGCCGAAGGGGTCACTCCACTCGAAGCCATTGCGAAGATAGAGCCGATGGGCCGCCTCGAAGGTCGGGCCCGTTCCCGTCTCGAGCAGCAGGCGTGCGTAGCCGCGCCGCCGCGCCTCATTCACCATCTCGTCGAGGATCGCCTGCCCCACGCCGCGGCGCAGACAGGCGGCGCGAGTGCGCATCGACTTCACCTCTGCGGCCGATGGGTCGAGCTCTTTCAAGGCGCCGCAGCCACACAGGACGCCATCGAGCCACGCCGCCCAGAAGGTGACGCCGGGCGCGCGCAGGCGTTCGATCCCGAGCGCATTCACGCACTCGGGCGGAGAGTTGCTCTGCATGCCGGCCAGATGCTCGGTGACCAGCGACTGCACCTCGGCCGACGCCAGATCATCGATACGAACCTCTATCATCACTACCTCCTTTGAATCCATTTCCCTGGCCGCACCTCAACCGTGCCAGCCCTGTTAACCATCCATGGCGCCAGCCCCGTCGGGACTCGCCATCATCTGGCGACAACCCGTTTTATCTCATGACGGGGCAGACATATCCCCCTGTTTTCTGAACAGACTGGGGGTCATGCCGGTGATACGCTGAAACTCCCGGTTGAAATTGGATTTGGTCTGAAAACCGGCCTGCATAAAGATCCGGGTGATGCTCTCGTCCGTGGTCAGCAGTGCCTGCTTGGCATGTGCGATGCGATAGTCGTTGATGACCCTGGGTATGCTCTGGCGGTGAACCAGATTGACCGCCATCGAGATCTGTTTGGCTGGGATGCCCAGTTTTCGCGACAGCCTGGAGAGGGTCAGCTCGGGATCCAGGTAACAGGCTTGCTCCTTCATCAAGGCATCCAGCTTCATGACAATCTCACCGGCTCTCTTTGGGGTCAGCGCCGACTCCCTGTCGCCCCCCTCGCCGGTCGACAGGGGGGGCTCCTCTACCTCGGGCAGGCTGACCCCCACCATGACGACGGCCACCGCCAGCACGGGCAAGAGGATCAGGTGACCCAGGGTGACGATATAGAGCGACAACCGGCCCTGGTTCAGGGCGAAGTCGAGGGAGATGGCGCCATCGATGGCCGCCGAGAACAGAAGCATCCAGCCCGCCACATGTTCTGCCCGCCTGACCCCCTCCCAATGATGAAAAGCGATGTGTAGCAGCAGTGGCCCCCGGGCCGAGCAGCGCACCAGGGCAATGCCGTAGCAGAGATAGATCCCCGTCAATATGCCATCGAGGGGAAGCCCCCATCGGGAAGCGGTCAGCAGGCTGATCAGCACCAGTGCGGGCCCGCAGGCATGGCGCCAGGGAAACCGGGTCGGCTCCCCGTCGGCGCGGGTGAAGATATACCAGGCGGCGACGGGGATGAGTGAGGCAAAGAACGGCTGAAGCTGGCCAAGCAGCGCCAGATGAAATGTCCAGCGCAGGCCCACCAGGCCCATGGTGACGGCGCATAACAACAGGAAGAGGGAGGTCGTCTTCGCCTTCTCTCCCAGTCGCACCAGCAACAGGGCGGCCAGCAATCCCAACAGGAAAGAGACGATAAAGGGTATTGGAATGGCCAGCATGATTAATCCCGATTGAGCCCATTGTCAGGCGGTGCCAGCATAGCGACTTTTGCGGATTCACAGAAGCGAGCCAGGAGCAGGACCGGTTTGAGGTCGTCCTTAAACCCGTTTCAGGACGCCGGGAGCAGGCGCCCGGGCCAGGATGGGGTACCTAATCACGTTGGAGGTGTTCATCCATGTTCTCTTTCTATCTGCTCGCGTGGCAACGGGCCCTGGACTTTTCCGGTCGTTCTTCAAGGCCGGAGTGCTGGTGGTTTATGTTGTTTCACCTGCTGGTTACCCTGATCTGCATCCTGTTGGATATGCGTCTGGCCGAGATTGGCTGGCTGGATCTGAGCTATGGGGTGGCCAGCACCCTTCCCCTCATCTCCCTGATCATTCGCCGGCTGCATGACACCGGGCGCTCCGGCTGGTGGGGCTGGGTCTTCTTTGCTCCTCTGGTGGGCCCCCTGGTGCTGGTCTACCTGCTGGCGATGCAGGGAACCGGCGCCATCTCCGCTGAGGAGGTGGCACCATGAGACTGCTCCTCTTACTGCTCGTACTCTGCTCCCCGGTGGCCTCTGCACAGGACCCCCATCAGCTTCCCCAGGGCGCTCTCGGGTTGTTACAGGTGGCGAGCCTGACCCGGGGCGAACTGCTCTGGATGCAGGGGCGGGTGGGTGAAGGCATCTACACCACGGTCGACAAGGAGGGGCGCCACTGCTCTATCCGGATGCCGGTCGCCGTCGGCAAGATGGCGCGCAGCGGTGTGGGTTTCGAGGCCAGCGACGGGCTCGCCATCATCGTCATGAGTCCGGCGCTCAACGATGCCTTGCTCAAGGGCGAACGCGTCGCCCACGATGCCTTTCGCTTCGCCTTCGGCACGGGGGAAAGCGCCGCCGATGGCTATATCGTCAACGGGATCGCGGCGGATGAGGGATTTGTCCTGAACGCCAGGCGACGCTGGATCTCCTGGCTGCTGGACAATAAACCCGAGCCGAGCTGCCAATGATCGAGGTTGGGGCTCCCGCTTCGTGGCGGTCGGCGCTCTGGGCGCCCCAATGCTATCGGCCCGGGGCCTCACTCATTGGGAATGGAGTTTTACTTCTGGTCCCTCGCTCACTAGACTTCGCCTCCCACTCGCCGATCCGTGTTGACCCATGACCTTTGACCAACTCAACCTCTCCCCTGCCCTGCTGGCGGCCCTGCCCACCGACCTGCAACGCCCGACCCCGGTGCAGCAACTGGCCATTCCTGCCGTGCTGGCAGGGCGGGATCTGCTGGCGCTGGCCCGCACCGGCAGCGGCAAGACCCTGGCCTTTGGCCTGCCCTTGCTGGCACGCCTCGACCCCGCCAGCGACCGGGTGCAAGGGCTGGTGCTGGTGCCGACCCGCGAGCTGGCGGCCCAGGTGAGCGAGGCGTTGCAGGGGCTGGCCGCCGGGCTGGGTCTGCGGCGGGTGACCCTGTGCGGCGGAGTGACGCAGGAGCAACAAGAAGTCGAGCTGGCGCAGGGGCCGCAGCTGCTGGTGGCGACCCCGGGGCGGCTGCGGGATCTGCTGAGCCAGCAGAAACTAACCCTGGATACGCTGCGCCTGCTGGTGCTGGACGAGGCGGATCGCCTGCTGGAGATGGGCTTTTGGCCCGATATCCAGTGGCTGATGCAGGCCATGCCAACCGGGCGTCAGACCCTGCTCTTCTCGGCGACCCTGCCAGCGGAGCTGGAGGCGCTGGCGACCGGTCTGCTCAAGGATCCCGAGCGGGTCGAGGCGGATCCGCGCAACAGCGTGGCCGACGACATCGAGGAGCGGCTCTACCTGGTCAACAAGAGCAGCAAGGTGCCGGCGCTCATCAGCCTGCTTAAAACCCGGGAGTGGCCGCAGGTACTGGTCTTTATCAGCGCCCGGGATGACGCCGACGGCGTGGCCCGCAAGCTCACCAAGGCCGGCATTGCGGTGGCGGCCCTGCATGGGGAGAAGGAGCAGGCGATGCGCGAGCAGGCGCTTGCCGATTTCAAAGGGGGCAAGGTACGGGTGCTGGTGGCCACCGATCTGATGGCGCGCGGCATTCACGTCGAGGCGCTGCCGGTGGTGATCAATCTGGATTTGCCGGCCAATGCCCCTGTCTACGTGCACCGCATCGGCCGCACCGCCCGCGCCGGGCGCAGCGGGCTCGCCATCTCGCTCACCTGCCACGGCGAGGCCGAGACGCTTGCCGCGATCCGCACCCTCACCGGGCGAGCGCTGCCGGTAGAGACCCTCGCCGACTTCCCGGTCACCGACCAACCCACCAGCGGCGCCGGCAAACGCCCGCCCCGTGACAAGCAGGCCAATCGCCGCACCCAGGCCAAGCGCAGCATCAAGCAGTTCAAAGGCAGGGGCTGAGCCCCGCTTCGCATACACAAGGGCATGGCCGACACCAGCTTGTCCGCAGCTCAGCTGGGCGGCGGACACCCTGGTGCGCCCCTCTCCCGCCCGCCATGTCATCTTCGATTGTGCACAGGCTCTGACCACGCACCTCATGCCGTCGGGCTTACCCTGTTTTGCCCCTTGGCGACGCGATGAGGCTCTGTTATGGTAAACACAATCAGCCATTTGGATGGCTAGACGTCCTTTCAATGGCGCCACTTTTGATGATGTTTACAGGGAGTTCTTATGCAGCGTCGTTCCTTCTTTGCCCTTTCCGCCCTTGCTCTGCTGGCCAGCACCCTGCCGTTCTGCGCTCTGGCCGCCGACCCGGCCAAGCGAGAGATCGTCATCGGCACCACAGTGGGGGATTTTGCCGACATGGTAACCGACTCGATCAAGCCACAACTGGAGGCCAAGGGATACAAGGTCAAACTGGTGGAGTTCACCGACTACGTCACCCCCAATGTCGCGCTGGCCGACGGCTCAATCGATGTGAACTGCTTCCAGCACAGACCCTATCTGGAGAGCTTTGCCAAGGATCGGGGGCTGTCGCTCGCGCCGATCACCCAAGTGCCAACCGGTCCCATGGGGCTCTATGCCGGCAAGCTGGGCGATCTGAAATCGGTGAAAGAAGGGAGCACGGTCGCCATTCCGAATGACCCCACCAACCAGGCACGGGCCCTGCTGATGTTGCAGGATCTGGGCTGGCTGACCCTCAAGGAGGGGATCAATCCGCTCAAGGCGAGCGAGTTCGACGTGGTCGCCAATCCGCACAACCTCAAGCTGGTCTTGCTGGAAGCCGCCCAACTGCCCCGCTCGCGGGAAGACGTGGACTTCTCGGTCATCAACGGCAACTTTGCCGCCTCAAGCGGCATTCCCTTTAGCTCGGGCCTGTTCCTCGAGCGCAGCTACGACTTCATCAACTGGGTGGTGGTCAAACGCACCGACGCAGACCAGCCGTTCGCCAAAGACGTCGCGGCGGCCTACAACTCCGCCGCCTTCAGGGACTATGCCGCCCGACGCTTCGCCGGTTACAAGTTCCCGCAAGCATGGTCGACAACCCGGACGCAATAAGGAGCATCCGCACGGAATGATGCCCGTCAGACGCCCCCGCATGGGGGCGTTTCATTGACGGCCGCAGGCTCTCCGATCGTGGGGAACGGCGCGGGGATCCCCACGATTTAGCCATTGGGAACCGCCATGGTGTTCAGCCAGCGGCGCAACGCCGTGCCGTGTGCGGCGCTCTCTATACTGATTGACAGGGTGCAAGGAGTGGTCGCTATGAAGCAGCTCGGCTGGTTGTGCTATTGCTGCTGCAGTTGTCTGCAGGCAGCCCCCTTGCTGCTGGCGACCGGGGAGTTTATCCCTTACTCGGGCAAGTCGCTGCCTGATGGCGGCCAGAGCACCCGGCTGGTGACCACCCTGCTACAGGAGGCCGGATACCAGGAGGTCAAGATCGATTACCTGCCCTGGCCCCGTGGCTATCAGCTGGCCCTCAAGGGACTGGTGGCCGCCACCTTCCCCTACGCCTGGACCGCAGAGCGGGCCGACCATTTTCACTACAGCTCACCGATCCACATCGACCGCCTGTCCTGGTTCACCTATCGGGGCAGCGACGCCATCAAAGCGGGCCAGTGGCAGGGGCTGCGCGTTTGTATACCCCTGGGCTGGAGCACCAGTCATGCCGACGGGGTTATCCAGCGCTTTGCGATGGAGCTGCAACGCCCCAAGACCCTGGATCAATGTCTGCAACTGCTGGATCGCAAGCGGGTTGCCCTGCTACCGATGAGCGAGACCGTGATACAGGATGCCAGCCGCCAGCTATTTGGTGATCCCTGCCATTTTCAGGCCTTGGCCCACTTTCGCCAGAGCGACACCCTCTACCTGATGATCTCGCGCCGTTACCCGGATGCCCCCAGGCTGTTGGAGCGTTTCAACACGGCCCTGGCCGCCGCGCGCGCCGATGGCCGCTATGACCGGCTGGTGTTCCGTGCAGGCGATGCGTGCGATTAGCGTTCTGGGCCCAAGGCCACCGATCTGGAATATCCAGCATGCTCAACCACGCCGGCGGTGGTTCACCTCGGATGCGGGCAACGGATTCCGGGGCAGTCACTACTGGGTGTTGATGGTCGCGGCCTGCTCGTGCCTGACTTTTTCCAGCGCACTCCATAGTGCCTGGGCCTCCGCGGGATGGAGCCTGACAAACGGCTTCGAGAGGGCCAGATACCACTTGCTGGACATAAACGGTATCGGCAGGGTCGTCAGGCTGTCATTGAGCCCATATTTGCGAATGAGGTGCTCGCCGATATGACGGTCGATCACATAGCCATCCAGCCGCTCCATCGCCACCAGCCACAACCCTTTTTCCACCTCAAGATGTTGTGGGCCGCGCACCCCGAGCCGATTGAGCTTTTGCTGGGCAACATAACCGGATGGGGCGGCAACGCCGTTTTTGAGCTGACTGAAACGTTCGCCATCCCACCCGAGTGCTGCGCCATGACGAACAAAAATCGAGTAGACCCCTTCCCACAGATAACGCCGTGGATCCAGCTCGCCCGTCGCCAGTCGGGGAAACGCAGCCCACTGCTCGCGCTCGGCAGTCCAGATCAAGGGGAAGATGCCCTCTGCCCGCCCCTGTTCAAGATCGAGCAGGCAGCGTTTCCAGGGGCGACGGTAGAGCACAAGATCCAGGTTGGCACCCGCACCTGCCTGCTTGATCCGGGTCGGCACCAGCCCAGGGTCAGCCGGCACCTCAGGCCCCTCACCCCGGGTATAAGGCAGCATTTCACTCTGCTCGTAACAGATCCGAACCGGCGTTGCTTCGAGCGGAAGGGCAAAGGCCAGACACAGCAGGCAGAAGTAAAAGCGCATGTTTCAGTGCTATCCACGGGCGATTTTCCCGAAGTATAGCCACTCCCCCCCCACCAAACGTCGCGGCCATGCCGGCTCTACAGAGAGGGGAAACGAGAAGTGGCGCAACCAAGATCGCCACAGCCAGTGCAACGGACCCAGCATCGTCGTAGCACACCACTACGGAGCTATCACAACGATGGGTGTCCCAGATTTCCGGAGGAGCTCGATCGAGCTCCTTGCCTACGACGAGCCTCTTGATGCGGCTGCGCCGCATGGGGGTTTCGCCCGCCCACTTGGAGGAGCTCGGTCAAGCTCCTTACCTACGATAAGCCTCCTGATGCGGCTGCGCCGCAGGGGGTTTCGCCCGCCCACCTGGAGGAGCTCGGTCGAGCTCCTTGCCTACGACAAGCCTCCTGATGCGGCTGCGCCGCATGGGACACGAGGGCTCCGCCCTCGATATTTTTTCGCCCGCCCTGCGGGCTGTGGCGAGTGACTTCTTGCTGGCCCAAGAAGTCACCAAGAAGGCCTTCCCCCACCAATCCGACCGCTGCGCGGTTGCCCTCGGCTCGGTCGCCAGGTCGGACGGACCGCCGCAGATGGGGCATCCATGCCCCGCTGCGGCTGCGCCATCATCCCTGATGGCGCTCCTGACCTTGCTCCCTCACCTCAGCGGATTGAAGGGGGAGCCAATACCCTGCCCCTTCGCAACCTCGGTTGCTGCATTCGGTATACATCCCTGTCTCGCGACCTGGCATGATGGCTTCACCTCGGCGAATCAGAGGGGGAGCCAATACTCTGCCCCTTCGCAACCTCGGTTGCTGCATTCGGTATACATCCCTGTCTCGCGACCTGGCCTGATGGCTTCAACTTGGCGAATCAGAAGGGAACCAATACCCTGCCCCACAGATACTCTTACCGATACGGGATGCATTGATGTAGCCGCTGATCGTCCCTGAGCTTGCCCCCATCCTCGGCGGATTGAAGGGGGAGCTAATACCGTGCCCCTCTGATGATCTATCGATGTTGTGTTACCCCACACTACGCGTTGGTGATTAATTTATTGATCTTGCTCAGGAAACCATCGCCTCCTGCTTCCCTCCCCCGCGCCACTCGCTAACATAGCCGTTTGGCAACCGCCTCATCGGAGTCACCCATGAGCCCAGCCTACGCAACATCGCAGGTTAACAGCAGCAGACTGGAAGCTGTCATTCAGGGGCGGTAGCCTTGCCGGCTGAAATGGGTAACCGAGAGTAGTCCACGACGACCCACTCAACATGGTGACGGCCTCATTTTTATTTCTGACCTGTTTACGCAGGCGTGCCTTGGCGGCGCTTTCTATGAGCAACCCATGCACTGTTTTTTATACAGTCGTAATGGTGGCGCAAAAAGAGGACGTCAAGCGATACGCTCAGCACTAGAAGCAAGCTGGTAACATGATGTTTTAATGATGTTTTAATGATGTTTTAATGATGATTTTCACTTAGCGGCGACAAAGATGTTACGGAGTTATATGGAATTCTCTGCTAACGGATTAGTACCGCCTTCCATCTAATCACTGTTATGCAATTTTAAACATGTCAGTAAAAATGGTTGGATATTTATGAAATCAAGAGATTTAAAAACAATATATGACGTTATTGTGACTGAGTACAAGATGGAACATATCGGTGAAGGTCGGTTCTTGCACTCGTTTAAGCCGAAAACGACGAATACTTTGTATCAGTTCGAGGCAAATGGAGTCGCAGAAATGGAAGAAGGCGAAAGGTACAACATCGGATTCCGCGAGGATAAAGATGGGCGTAAGATCGTCGACTTATCGTGTATTTCAAAATCAGACAGTGTAAATCCAATGCTATCCTACATGTATGCAAAAGAATTTTCTAAAGCTAGGCATACAGTTAACAAACAGAAAAACGACGAAAGAGTTACGCATGAAGCCACCGATGGTTATTACTGGGGCAAGAAATATGCGTGGCGCGAGTTTGGTCTTGTTATTTCAAAGGGTGCTTTTTATGCCTACTTGGAGCAAATCGGTCACCCTAAAGTGCCTTGTATAACGGCAAATCCAGATATGGCATTTAGCAACGATCCTTCTACAGCATACAAAGAAGAGGGTTTAGACGAAGCCATGGAACTGCTAATTACGACTGCTGAGAAAAAAACTAAAGCTCTATACAAATCACCTCATTACAGTAAACGTTTCTCTATTCGAGGTGTTGAAGCTATTACGGATAAAAAATAGCATAACAAACTGTTTAAGAGTGATTCGCAACGCATGGCATTTTTACTATGCGTTGCGTTTAGTGTTTAAGGTGGTATGCGGGAGCTTTGGTATTGCGTTGCTCACACCTTAACAGGGCGCTATAGGCGTTAAGGAGAAAGTAATTGAATTGGCATGAATGGACATCTGCCCTTGGTAATGCTGTAAACTCTCAGATTGAAGCTTGCTTTGATGAATATGAAGATGGCCGGTGGAATGAGAATACAATAACTTCAGACATTTTAAGGGCTCTGAAAAAACTACATAAAAACCCGATAAAAGTAGGTAATATTTACCGTTCTATTTCTTGGAATGCATACAAGCTAAAAGGTGCTTCTGAACAAACTCATGGTGATATTGCTCTAATCGTTAAGATTCATTTAGAGGCAGGTAAAAATGTTGAAGGTGTTGCATTTCTTGAGGCAAAGCGAATTACGTATGGAAGTAGCATCTCATCCGGCTCATTTTCATCAATAAAGTGGGATCGATTAAAACAATATTCAGAATCATCTCCAGCTCACTACACAATTCTGTACGATTATTTACCGATCGGAGAGAAAAACACACCATTGTGTCGAAGCATGTTAACAACGCACTTACTAGCGTTGAACGAAAAACATAGAGGCATATATAAACACTCTGAGAATATTTCTGAATTGTTAGGATATCGCTTATTGATGGGGCATGGTCTTGATTATCGAGATTCAATTGTAGCCTCTGCTGCTGGGTTTACAGATTCAGAGATAAAGTATAAGTACGTGGTAACAGCAGATGTCGTTGTTTCTCCTACGCTTGAGCTGGTTGTTGATAATGCACCTGTGATGGTGAATCGTGAAAAATATGGAGATATAGATTCACCCGAATTAAAGCCTAAGCAAGAATGCAATAATGACAATGGCCCATCGTTCAGGCCATGACAACGCGCTGCACACGGATAAATTACTCGCTTCGCTCTTAATTTTCCGGTGAGTGCGGCGTCAGGTCCTACTGATATTGAGGTAATTAAATGACTAACATGCCAAATGATGATGCTTTTTACGAAGATAACAAGTCTCTGAAATCATTAATTAAAACACTTGAAAGTTATATTGAAATTAGATTTGACATGGAAAACATAATTAATGCAATCACCGCATTAAATGCTTGCAACTTTAACACTGTAAAAAAAGAACCTATATTTACTGATGCGCAAATGAAAGAACTAGAGACTCTTACTGAGGATCTAAAAGAGATAGCGCATGAGTATGAAGAAAACAAAAATTACGCGCAAAGTATCAGGGACACCCTGTGGGAAATTCGAGATGAATTAGGCACATACAGTACACTTACGCTTATTAATCACAATTTAGTTAATAGCCTGGAAATGTTGTTCTCTGGTGCAATTATTTCTTATGCAAAAGCATTTAGTGAATCACAGAGAAGAACAAGCTTGGACTCTGGTAAAATTTTCAAAGCACATCCAGATTGCTATCTATTTCATGAGAAAGTAATAGACCTAAGAAATAAACACTATGCTCACTCTCAATACAATTACAACAGGCATACGCTCAAATATATCTTATCCCAAGATGGAAAAGATATTGATTTTTCAGTTAACACTCATGTGCAACATGAAATTTGGACTAATTTCGACTATATTGATTTTTACAGGACTATCAATATAGTCAAGAGATTCTTACAAATTGAAATCAAAAATAAAATAAATGTAATAAAAAACAAATTATCTCCTACGCAAAAAGAATTTTTATTATCACAAACTCAGACCTAACAAAAACTTGAAACTGGACAGCACTGCGTGCTGCCATTTAAGTAAAAGTTATACGTTTACGTAAGTCCGCAATAAATGGTGAGAGGTTTGAAATATGTCATTTGATTTACCAACAGTACTCTCAGTATGGGGAGCACTACTCTCGACTACGCTAGCATTTCTTAGAGTTAAGGAGTATTGGAGTGGCAGATTTAAAATTGAGCTAAATTACGTTTTTAGAAGCGACCCCGTGTCAGGAAATGAAATCAGTGTGCAGAATCTGTCTGGAAAACCAGTTTTATTAAACTACATGGATCTTTTTTATCACAAAAAAGGCTGGTGGCCATTAATTAAAGAAGATAAAGAGCTATGGTCACCAGAAGATGAACTAATTAATCAGAAAATTGATCCCCATTCAGAAAAGACATTTTGTTTTGCGAGAGGCGATCATTTTTGCCATAAAGATAAAGTTATATATGCCCGTCTATATTTCGCTGGTAGAAAAGTTATGGTGCAAAGAGTTGGTGAGTGATTCTGGGACACCCACCTGTACAGATCTAGTTATCACCTGACACCGGCCTCAAACCGGTGTCTTGTTTACGCTACTTTAGAGCGCACTTCCTTCGGTATCAATTTCAGACCCTTTTTGAACATGTTGTAGGAGTCTGCCCCTTGATGAAAATGGGACACCTACCATTCGGAGTGCCGCGTAGCGGCCAATAGATCGGCGGCCAGCCCCCTCATTCGCAGGTGGGAGCGGAAATGGGACACCCACCATTTTGAGTTCCGCGTAGCGGCCCAGCCCACTCAGTCACCGTCGGGCACGGTATTGGCGCCCCCCTCTTATTCGCTGAGACGAGCCAGCTTGTCCAGGCCGCGAGACAGGGATGTCGAGCGAGTGGCGGCGGGTCATGGAAGGCCCGTCGGCGCGTGCCGTCGGACAAGCGGGTGAGGCGAAGGAACCCGACACCGTCGGGCGAATAAGCGGGGGTGGCCTTTCTTTTGGTGACTTTTCTTTGGCCACGCAAAGAAAAGTCACTCGCCCCGGCCCGAAGGGCAGGCGAAACCCGTCGAGGCCGACGGCCTCGCGTCCCATGCGGCGCAGCCGCATCAAACGCCCCAGACCAAGAGCAAACGTCCGATTACACCTGACGGCTAATCGAACCCAGGGTCCTTTGGCCACGCAAAGAAAAGTCACTCGCCCCGGCCCGAAGGGCAGGCGAAACCCGTCGAGGCTAACGGCCTCGCATCCCATACGGCGCAGCCGCATCAAACGCCCCAGACCAAGAGCAAACGTCCGATTACACCTGACGGCTAATCGAACCCAGGGTCCTTTGGCCACGCAAAGAAAAGTCACTCGCCCCGGCCCGAAGGGCAGGCGAAACCCATCGAGGCCAACGGCCTCGCGTCCCATGCGGCGCAGCCGCATCAAAAAGTCCCAGGCCAAGCGGCCTGGCATCCCCATGCCAATTGCCCCTCGGCACCGAGGCAGCAGATAGCAAAACGCCCCCAGGTGGGGGCGCTTGGCGCAAAAGGGCAGGGCTACCAACCGCTTGCCACAGGCGACGGAGTTTGGCTGAACTCCCCCTCCAACTCGGCTAAGCGCCGCCTTACTCGGCTGGCTTATGCTTCTTCGACGCCTTCTTCTCGAGAAACTCGATGATCTTGCTGGCCACGTCCTTGCCCGAGGCACTCTCGACCCCTTGCAGGCCGGGGGAGGAGTTCACCTCCAGCACCAGGGGGCCGCGTGCGGAGCGCAGGATATCCACCCCGGCGACGTCGAGCCCCATGATCTTGGCGGCCTGCACCGCGGTGGCCCGCTCTTCGGGGGTGATGGTGATGGCCGAGGCGCTGCCGCCCCGGTGCAGGTTGGAGCGAAACTCCCCCTCCTGGGCCTGGCGACGCATGGCGGCGACCACCTTGCCCCCCACTACCAGACAGCGGATATCCGCCCCCTGGGCCTCGTGAATGTACTCCTGCACCAGTATGTTGTTATCGGTCTGGATAAAGGCCTCGATCACGCTCTCGGCGGCCTTGTTGGTCTCGCACAGCACCACGCCGATCCCCTGGGTGCCCTCGAGCAGCTTCACCACCAGGGGGGCGCCCCCCACCATCTTGATGAGGTCCGGCACGTCGCGGGTGCTGTGGGCATAACCGGTGACGGGCAGGCCGATGCCGTGGCGCGAGAGCAGCTGCATGGCGCGCAGCTTGTCGCGGGAGCGGGAGATGCCGAGCGAGCTGTTGAGGGCCATGGTGCCCATCATCTCGAACTGGCGCAGCACGGCGGTGCCGTAAAAGGTGATGCTGGCGCCGATGCGCGGGATGATGGCGTCATAGCCACCCAGCTCGAGCCCCTCGTAATGGATGGAGGGGCTGTGGGAGGCGATGTTCATATAGCAGCGCAGGGTATCGAGCACCTCGACCCTGTGGCCGCGGCTCTCCGCGGTCTCCACCAGGCGGCAGGTGGAGTAGTTGTTGGGTTCGCGGGAGAGAATGGCAATCTTCATGAGGGGTTACGGCTTAGGGATCGGGGCGGTGAGTATAAGGTGCCACGGCCTCAAGGCAACGCCAATTGTTTATCCTGACAACAAGCACGAGCGCACAAAATGGGGCGCCCCTCGGGGCGCCGTCATACTCCGGTCACACTCGCAGGTTAACCCAGGTTCGGCGCCAGCCAGCGCTCGGCCTCCTCCAGGCTCATCCCCTTACGGGCCGCGTAATCCTCGAGCTGGTCGCGCTGGATCTGGGCCACCGCGAAGTAGCGGCTCTCGGGGTGGGAGAAGTACCAGCCCGACACCGCCGCCCCCGGCCACATGGCATACGACTCGGTGAGCACCATGCCGATGCGATCTTCCACCCCCAGCAGCCGCCAGATAGCCCCCTTCTCGGTGTGTTCGGGGCAGGCCGGGTAACCGGGCGCCGGGCGGGTGCCACGGTAGTTCTCGCGGATCAGCTCCTCATTGCTGAGCGCCTCATCGGGCGCATAGCCCCAATGCACCTTTCGCACCTGCTCGTGCAGGTATTCGGCGAAGGCCTCGGCCAGGCGATCGCACACCGCCTGGATCAGGATGGCGTTGAAGTCGTCGTGCTCGGCCTTGAACGCCTTGGCGATCGCCTCCTCGCCGATGCCGCCGGTCACCGCGAAGGCGCCCACCCAGTCGGCCACACCGCTCTCCCTGGGCGCCACATAGTCGGCCAGGCAGTAGTTGGGGAAGCCCTTCTTCTCGGTCTGCTGGCGCAGGTGGTGCAGGGTTTCGATGACCTGCTCACGGGACTCGTCGGCATAGACCTCTATGCTGTCCCCCACGGCGTTGGCCGGGAACAGGCCAAACACGCCGGCGCAGCGCACCGACCCCTCGGCCTCGAGACGATCCAGCATGGCGTTGGCGTCGGCAAAGAGGCGCGTCGCCTCCTCCCCCACCACCTCGTCGTCGAGGATGCGCGGGAACTTGCCCGCCAGCTCCCAGCTCAGGAAGAACGGCGTCCAGTCGATGTAGCGGCGCAGGGTGGCGATGGGCATGGACTCGATAACCTGGACCCCGAGGGCATGCGGGCGCGGCGGCTGATAGTCGGCCCAGTCGAGCTGGTGCCGGTTGGCGCGGGCCGCTGCCAGCGACACCGGCGGCGTGCGCGGCTGCTTGCGGGCGTGCTGGTCGCGCACCACCTCGTACTCCTTGGCGAGCCGCTCGACAAACGCCGGCTTGAGCTCCGGGCTGAGCAGGCTCTGGGCCACCCCCACGGCGCGCGAGGCGTTGGAGACATAGACCACGGGTTCGCTGTAGTTCTGCTCTATCTTCACCGCCGTGTGGGCCTTGGAGGTGGTGGCCCCGCCGATGAGCAGCGGCAGTGTGAAGCCCTGGCGCTCCATCTCTTTGGCCACGTGCACCATCTCGTCCAGGGACGGGGTGATGAGACCCGACAGGCCTATGATGTCGGCGTTCACCTCGCGGGCGGTCTTCAATATGGTCTCGGCAGGCACCATGACCCCGAGATCGACGATCTCGAAGTTGTTGCAGGCCAGTACCACCCCGACGATGTTCTTGCCGATGTCGTGCACGTCCCCCTTCACGGTGGCCAGCACGATCTTGCCGTTGCTGGTGCCGCCGGATTTCTCCGCCTCGATATAGGGTTGCAGGTAGGCGACCGCCCGCTTCATCACCCGGGCCGACTTCACCACCTGGGGCAGGAACATCTTGCCGGCGCCAAACAGGTCGCCGACCACGTTCATGCCGTCCATCAGCGGCCCCTCGATGACGTGCAGGGGGCGCTCGGCCCCGGCGCGCGCCTCTTCGGTGTCTTCCTCGATAAAGTCGGTGATGCCCTTGACCAGGGCGTGCTCGAGCCGCTTGCCCACCGGCCAGCTGCGCCACTCCTGCTCGCGCGGATCGGCCGCCTCGGCGCCGCCGCCCCGGTACTGCTCGGCGATGGCCAGCAGCGCCTCTGTGGCCCCCGGGTGGGTGTTGAGCACCACAGCCTCGACCTTCTCTTTGAGATCCTTGGGGATCTCCTCATAGATGGCGAGCTGGCCGGCGTTGACTATCCCCATGTCCATGCCGTTCTTGATGGCGTGGTAGAGGAAGACGGCGTGAATGGCCTCGCGCACCGGCTCGTTACCCCGGAACGAGAAGGAGACGTTGGAGACGCCGCCGGAGATCATGGCGTGGGGCAGGGTCTCCTTGATGTCCTTGACCGCCTCGATGAAGTCCACCGCGTAGTTGTTGTGTTCGTCGATGCCGGTGGCCACCGCGAAGATGTTGGGGTCGAAGATGATGTCTTCGGGCGGGAAGCCCACCTGCTCCACCAGGATGCGGTAGGCGCGCTGGCAGATCTCGGTCTTGCGCGCCCGGGTGTCGGCCTGGCCGGTCTCGTCGAAGGCCATGACGATGACGGCGGCGCCGTAGCGGCGGATCAGCCTGGCCTGCTCGATAAACTTGGCCTCCCCCTCCTTCATGGAGATGGAGTTGACGATCCCCTTGCCCTGCACGCACTTGAGGCCGGCTTCCAGCACCTCCCACTTGGAGGAGTCGATCATCACAGGCACCCGGGCTATGTCCGGCTCGGCGGAGATGAGGTTCAAGAAACGCACCATGGCCTTCTCGGCGTCGAGCATCCCCTCGTCCATGTTGATGTCGATGATCTGGGCGCCGCTCTCGACCTGCTGCTTGGCCACCTCCAGCGCCTCGTCGTAGAGCTCCTCCTTGATCAGGCGCTTGAAGCGGGCCGAGCCGGTGACGTTGGTGCGCTCGCCCACGTTGACGAACATGGAGTCGGCGTCGATGGTGAGCGGCTCGAGCCCCGACAGGCGACAGGCAACCGGGAGCACAGGCAGGGGGCGTGGGGCCATGCCGGCCACCGCGTCTGCCATGGCACGGATGTGCTCGGGGGTGGTGCCACAGCAGCCCCCCACCAGGTTGAGAAAGCCGCTCGACGCCCACTCGCGGATGTGGGTCGCCATCTCGGCCGCGCCGAGATCGTACTCGCCGAAGGCGTTGGGCAGGCCGGCGTTGGGGTGGGCGCTGACGTGGCACTCGCAGATGCGCGAGAGCTCCTCCACGTACTGGCGCAGCTCGTCCGGCCCCAGGGCGCAGTTGAGGCCAAACGAGATCGGCCGCACGTGGCGCAAGGCGTTGTAGAAGGCCTCTGTGGTCTGGCCCGACAGGGTGCGGCCGGAGGCGTCCGTGATGGTGCCCGAGATCATCACCGGCAACCTGACCCCGAGGGCCTCGAACACCCGGTCGACGGCGAAGGCCGCCGCCTTGGCGTTGAGGGTGTCGAAGATGGTCTCGATCAGGATGAGATCGGCTCCCCCTTCGATGAGGGCGCGGGTCGACTCGTCATAGGCGGCCACCAGCTGGTCGAAGGTGACGTTGCGCTTGCCCGGATCGTTGACGTCCGGTGAGATGGAGGCGGTGCGGTTGGTGGGCCCCAGGACGCCGGCCACGAAGCGCGGCTTGTGGGGCTCTCTGGCCGTCCACTCGTCGGCCACGGCGCGCGCCAGGCGGGCCGCCTCCCGGTTGATCTCGGCCGAGAGCGACTCCATGCGGTAGTCCGCCATGGCGATACTGGTGGCGTTGAAGGTGTTGGTCTCGAGGATGTCGGCGCCGGCCGCGCAGTAGGCGTCGTGGATCTCGCGGATCACTGCCGGCTTGGTCAGCACCAGCAGATCGTTGTTGCCCTTGAGATCCGAGGGCCAGTCGGCGAAACGCGCGCCGCGGTAGTCGGCCTCCTTGAGCCGGTAGCCCTGGATCATGGTGCCCATGCCACCATCTATGATGAGGATCCGCTCTCTGAGATGGGCTTCCAGTTTCTGCTTGGCTTGCGACACGACGACTCCTTGTATGCTGTGACGACCCTGCCCCATCCTATCAGCAAAAAACCCGCATTAGCAATCCAGCCGTCTATCTATCCAAATCACGATAACTCTACCCAATAGAGGGTAGTGAGACCGACCCCGCCAGAGAGTACCCTATGGCGGCCCGACCCTGTCGGGCTGAGCGTGCTTGCTGTTCTACTAATGAGAAAATAACAACATGAGTGTCTATTACACCCTCTGCTTCCTGGCGGCATTGGCGATCTTTATTGCATTCGCCAACCAGTACGTCATCAGGATCCAGACCACCATCGCTATCACCGCCGGCTCCATGCTGATCTCCGCCCTGATGGTCCTGTTCGGTAAACTGGACTGGTTCAACATGGGCCCCCTGGCCGTCGAGACGATGGAAAGCATCGACTTCCAGAACTTCCTGCTCAAGGGGATCCTGGGCTTCCTGCTGTTCGCCGGTGGCATCGGCATCAAGCTGCCTGCCCTGCGCGACCAGAAGTGGGAGATCGCCATCATGGCCGTCTTCTCTACCCTGCTCTCCACCTTCATCATCGGTTACGGCTTCTGGTTTATCGGCGGCCTGCTGGGCTGGGAGATCCCGCTGGTCTACTGCATGCTGTTCGGTGCCCTGATCTCCCCCACCGACCCGATCGCCGTGCTGGCCATCGTCAAGAAGCTCAAGGCGCCGCCCCAGATCGCCATCCAGATCGAGGGGGAGTCCCTGTTTAACGACGGTGTGGGCCTGGTTATCTTCGCCACCGTGTTTGCCGTGGCATTTGGCGGCGTCGAGCCCACCTTCGGCGGCGTGGCCAGCCTGTTCCTGCACGAGGCCCTCGGCGGCATCCTGTTTGGGGTGGTGCTGGGCCTGGTGGCCCACATCATGATCAGCGCCACCGACGACGGCTCGCTCGAGCTGCTGCTGACCCTGTGCATCCCGACCGCCGGCTTCGCCCTGGCCAACATGCTCGGCGTCTCCGGCGCCCTGGCCATGGTGGTCACCGGCATCATGATCGGCAACTGGACCCGTCACTCCGGTTTCTCCGAGCAGAGCCAGCACCACCTGGATCACTTCTGGGAGCTGATGGATCAGTTCCTCAACGCCCTGCTGTTCCTGCTGATCGGCCTGGCGCTGGTGCTGCTGGATCTGGCCTGGCGTGACTGGATCCTGCTGGTCATCTCTGTGCCTCTGTGCCTGGTGGCCCGCTTCATCAGCGTCTCGCTGCCCTATGTGGCGTTTCGCAAGTTCCGCAGCTACAACAAGTTCTCGGTGCGGATCCTCACCTGGGGCGGCCTGCGCGGCGGTCTGGCCATGGCCATGGCACTGGCGCTCCCCTCCGGCCAGATGATGCTGCCCGAGTATGGCGTCGATCTGCGCGAGGTGATCCTCATCATGACCTACGCCGTGGTGATGTTCTCCATCGTGGTGCAGGGGATGACCATCACCCCCATGATTGAGCGCGCCAAGCGAGCGGCCGGGGACTATTGATCCCCACGCCAGAATGACAAGAGGCGGCCCTGTGGCCGCCTCTTCGTTTTGCGCCGCCCCTCAGGGGCGCAATATCTCGCTCCAGGGCAACCCCTCATCCCCCAGGGTGATGAAGTCGGGATTTTCGAGGGAGTCGCGCCGGTTATAGCTTAAGGGGAGCAGGGCGAGACTGAGGATGCGACCGCCCGCCTCGGCCACGATGCACTGGGCGGCGGCGGTGTCCCACTCCCCGGTCGGGCCGAGACGCACATAGCAGTCGGCCGCCCCTTCGGCCACCAGGCAGGACTTGAGGGCGCTCGACCCCAGCGGCAGCCGCTCGTAGCCAAAGGCGGGGCTGAGACGACGGGTCAGCAGCTCGGGGGCCTGACGCCGGCTCACCGCCACCGTCAGACTGGTGGGCGGCACCAGATGATGGTGGGCATGGATGGGGTGGCTTAGCCCCTGCTCCTCCTTGAAGGCCCCCTGCCCCTGCACCGCCCAATAGAGAATGTCCGCCTCGGGCGCATAGACGATGCCGAGCACAGGCTGGTTGTGGCGCACCAGGGCGATCAGGGTGGCATAGTCGCCGCTGCCGGCGATGAACTCGCCGGTGCCGTCGAGGGGATCGACCAGCCAGTACTCGGGCCACTCGGCGCGCTCGGCCAGCGGGATGTCGGCCGCCTCTTCGGTCAGCACAGGCACCCCGGGGGTGAGGGCCGATAGAGCCTGCTTGAGGTAGGCATCCGCCGCCAGATCGGCGCTGGTGACCGGGGTGTCGTCCTCCTTGAGGTGACGCTCGAACTGACCGCCGCGGTAGATTTCGCTCAAGATCCGCCCGGCCTCTCGGGCGATGCGGCGCGCCTCGGGGGCGACCGCCAGCAGATCGATCATGACTCCTCCTTCAACCATTTCTGCGCCAGCAGCAGGGCGCTGATGCTGCGCGACTCGGTGAAGTCGGAACGCGCCAGCAGGGTGTCTATGTCATGCAGCGGCCAGGGGATCACCTCGAGGGGCTCGGGCTCGTCGCCCTCCCGCTGCTCCGGGTAGAGCTCTCGGGCCAGCAGTATATCCATCCGGCTCGAGAAGTAACCGGGGGCGAGCGACACCTGCTTGAGGGGGATGAGTTCGCGGGCACCGAAGCCCGCCTCTTCCATCAGCTCGCGGTTGCCCGCCTCGAAGATGTCTTCACCCGGATCGATCAGCCCCTTGGGAAAGCCGAGCTCATAGCTGTGGGTACCGGCGGCGTACTCGCGCACCAGCAGCAGGGTCTGGTCGTCCAGCATGGGCACCACCATGACGGCGCCACGGCTGCCGCCGCGCATCCGCTCGTAGACGCGCTCCTCCCCGTTGGAGAACTTGAGGTGCAAAGATTCGACCTTGAACAGGCGGCTTTCGGCCACCAGCTCGGCCTTGAGGATCTCGGGTTTCTCTTTTGCGTGGTCCATGGTGATCACTGGGCTGGGCTCATGCCTCAAGAGTAAACGACTCCCCGCCTCGCGGCTATCCACAAAACGGGGCGGCCGGGCTATCTCATGTCGAGGCCGAGTGGCACAATCGACCCCTTGTCACGGAGGATATGCCCCATGTTTACGCTCTATATCGGTAATCAAAACTACTCGTCCTGGTCACTGCGCCCCTGGCTGCTGCTCAAGCACTTCGCCGTTCCCTTCTGCGCCACCAAGGTCGCCCTGACCGGCCAGGGGGTGAACGAGCGCCACCAGCGCTATTCGGACAGTGGCCTGGTGCCCTGCCTGCACGACGGCGAGCTGAAGGTGTGGGACAGCCTGGCCATCGCCGAATACCTGGCCGAGCGCTATCCCGAGATGTGGCCGGCACGCGCCGACCTGCGCGCCCGCGCCCGCAGCATCAGCGCCGAGATGCACTCGGGCTTCACCGCCCTGCGCAGCCAGCTGCCCATGAACATCCGCCTGCGCGCCCGGGGGGCCGAGCCGGACGCGGCGCTCGCACGGGATCTCGAGCGCATCTTCACCATCTGGCGTGAGGCCCGCGCCATGGCCGAATCAGGCCCCTACCTGTTCGGACCCTTCTCCATCGCCGATGCCATGTTTGCCCCCGTGGTGTGGCGCCTGCACAGCTACCATGTCGCCATCCCGGAGGAGCTGCGCCCCTACATGGAGACCATGCTGCACCACCCGGCCATGCGGGAGTGGGAACAAAGCGCCCTGGATGAGCCCGAGCGCTTCCCCAGCGATGCCCTGATCGATCGTTTCGGTGGTCCGCGGGGGTGAGTCGGGAGGGGGCGAGCTGCTATACTGCCCGCCCCGTTCAAGGAGAGCACCATGCCCATCACCCTGCCCTGGCGCGATATCGACACCGTCCTGCTCGACATGGACGGCACCCTCATCGATCTGCATTTCGACAACCACCTGTGGCAGACCCTGGTGCCCGAGCGCTACGCCGCCCGCCACGCCCTGGCACAGGATGAGGCCAAGCGCCGCATCGACGACCACTACGGTGCCGTGGCCGGCACCCTCAAGTGGTACTGCGTGGACTACTGGACCGATACCCTGGAGCTCGACATCCGGGCCCTCAAGCAGGAGATCCTGGAGAAGATCCAGTGGCGCCCCAATGTCATCCCCTTCCTCGATGCGCTCAAGGCCGCCGGCAAACAGCGGATCCTGTTCACCAACGCCCACCCGGCCAGCCTGGAGGTGAAGCTGCTCAGGCTCGAGCTCGATGCCCATCTGGACGGTATCGTCACCACCCATCACCTGGGTTGGTCCAAGGAGAGCCAGCGCTGCTGGCAGGCGCTCACCAAGTGCATCCCCTTCGATCCGGCGCGCACCCTCTTCATCGACGACAGCGAGCGGATCCTAGATGCCTCGGCCGAGTTCGGCATCGCCCATCAACTGGGGATAGTCCGCCCAGACAGCCAGAAGCCGCCCCTCTGTTTCAGCCGCTTCCCGGCGCTCGATGACTACGCCGAGCTCTTGCCCCTCGGCTGACACACTCAAGGCCCTCCTCGCGAGGGCCTTGTCACATCAGGTCAGCAGCCAGTAGCCGGCGACGCCCATCATCAGCAGGGAGGAGACCCGCCCCAGCAGATCCCCGCGCCCCTGCCCTTGCAGCAGCTGGTTTGCCCGCTGCCCGCCGTAGGCGTAGAGCAGCAGGTTGACGCACTCGATCAGGATGACCAGGGCGACGAACAGCAGGGTCTGCAACTCGGTTGAGAGCGCTGGGCTGATGAAGGGCGGCAGCAGGGTCATCATGAAGAGCCAGGACTTGGGGTTGGAGATGGCGACGGTAAAGCCGCGCAGCACCAGTCCAAGGCGGCCGCTGTCCTCCTGGCGGGTCGCCCCCGCCTGCCCGCCGCCGCGCCAGCTTGCCACCCCCATCCACAGCAGATAGAGGGCGCCGAGGTATTTAAAGCCCTGCATCAGGGCCGGCTGCTCGGCCAGCACCCGGGTGTAGCCGAGCAAGGCGGTGAGGGCTATGAGCCCCACCCCGGCCAGCTCGCCGCCGATGACCCACAGGGTGCGGCGCAGCCCCAGGCTGGCACCAAAGCTCATGGCCAGCATCATGCAAAGGCCGGGGGAGACCGAGATGAGAAAGAAGGTCGGGATAAACATCAGCAGCAGGGTCCACTCGCTCATGATGACCTCCTCAGGCCGCATCACGGGGGGCCAGCACCCCCATGCCGGCCAGGTAGTCGAGGGCGCTCGGGGTGAAGCCGATCTCGGCGAGGTGCGCCGCCGTGAAGGGGGCGCGGTGCAAGGGCTGGCCGCGACTCACCCGTTCCATCCAGTCCGGATTGCCGATCGCCGCCGTGCCCACCGCCACCAGATCGGCGCCGCCGGCCAGAGCCAGCTCGGCCGAATCTGCGTCGTGGATCTTGCCCGCCACCATGAGCGGCACCCGCCCGGCCAACCCGACCCGCACCGCCTCCAGCAGGGCGCCGCCGTCAGGGTCCCCCGCCACCGCCTTGAAGCTGTCCCCCATGGAGAAGTGCAGGTAGTCGATCCCCTCGTCCGCCAGCAGGTGCGCCACCGCCAGCTGATGGGGCAGCGCTATGCCCTGGATATGGGCATAGCTCTCGGGGGAGAGGCGCACCCCGACCAGAAAGCTCCGGGGCAGGCGGGCGCGAATGCCGCGCACTATCTCCACCAGGATCCGCGCCCGGTTGGCGATGCTGCCACCCCAGCGGTCGGTGCGCCGGTTGTGCAGGGGGTTGAGGAAGTTGCAGAGCAGGAAGTTGTGGGCCCCGTGCAGCTCGACCCCGTGCAGGCCGGCACCATGGGCCCGCTCGGCGGCGCGCACGAAGGCTTCAATGAGCGTAAGAATACCCTCCTCCGTCAGCCCCTTAACCCCGAGCAGGTAGCGCCCACCCGGCGCCAGCTCGCACGGGCCGACCGGCGCCCCGTCGTTCAGCTCGGGCAAGGCCCGCATCCCACCGTGATGCAGCTGCACCACCGCCAGCGCCCCGGCCTGCCGCGCACTGTCGGCCAGGGCCGTGAAGGCCTGCTGCTGGGTGTCGGTCATCAGGGCCGGCTGCCCCGCCCAGCAGCGTCCGCCGGGCTGTACCTGGGTGGCGGCGGCGATGAGCAGACCGAAGCCGCCGCGGGCGCAGCGCGCCAGCCAGTCGAGCTCGGCCTGAGCGGGATCGCCGCCTGCGCCGCTCATGTTGTGAGTCAAAGGGGCCAGCACGGCCCGGTTCTTGAGCCGCAATCCGGCTCGTTCGAAGTGGAAGCTGTCGCCAAGTGCCTTGTTCATCGCCCTCTCCCGGGATCGCAATGGAATGGCCGCCACTATAAACCGGGACAATCAGGATATAATCAGGCACACAGGCAAGGCATTCATTCCCAGCAAGACACAATAGGTCACCCCTCATGCGTCACCACAAGCTCGACACCCTCTACCTGATGCGCCTGCTGGTCGCCATCGTCCGCTGCGGATCCTTCGCCGCGGCGGCGGCCCAGCTCGGCATCACCCCGAGCAAGGCCTCCAAGGATCTGCGCCACCTGGAGCAGAGCCTCGGCAACACGCTCCTGAGCCGCACCACCCGCCGGGTGCAGCTGACCGACGCGGGGGAGCTCGCCTACCGCCAGGCCGACCAGATGATCGCCCTGCACGAGCAGTTGCTGGACGGCCTGCAGCGCCGCCGCTCGGCCCTGTGCGGGGAGCTGCGCATCACGGCGCCGGATCTGTGGGGTGAGGTGGTGCTGACCCCGGTGCTGCTGCGCTTTCGCGCCGACCACCCCGAGGTGCGGATCATCGCCGATTTCAGCAATACCCCGGCCGACCTACTGCGCGACAACCTGCACGTGGCGTTTCGCAGCACCGAGCTCGGCACTCAGCCCTATCTGGCGCGCCCCATCGCGGTGGACGATCTGGTGCTCTGCGCCAGCGCCGACTACCTGGACCGCCACCCGCCCTTGCGCGAGCCGCAGGATCTGCAGCAGCACCCCCTCATCACCCGCTGCCAGGAGTACAGCCGCCACGAGCGCTGGACCCTGCTTGCCCAGGGGCGCGAGATCCCGCTGGAAGTGGCGGGCGAGCTGGCCTTCAGCAGCAAGAAGGCGATTCACCAGGCGATGCGCCAGGGGCTGGGGATCGCCCGCCTGCCGCGCTACCTGGTGGCGGCCGAGCTGGCCGAGGGAGTGGTGCGCGAGGTGCTGCCCGACTTCCGTCCCAAGGGGGCCCATTTCTATGCCCTCTACACCCAGCGCCGGGCCGAGTCGGCCCTGGTCGGCCACTTCCTCGACTACGTCATCGAGGCGCTCACCGCCTCATGAGCGGATCACCAGGTGGTACTGCTTCTTGCCCCGGCGCAGCAGCAGATAGCGGCCGAACAGCCAGTCGCCGTCGGTCACTGGCTCATCCTGGCGGATCGCACCGTTGAGGCTGACCGCCCCCGCCGCCAGCAGCTCGCGGGCGATGCGCCTGGAGTTGGTAAGGCCACACTCCACCAGCAGGGTCACCAGATCCGTTTCCCCCTCGATGGGGCTGCTCGGCAGGCCATCCTGGGCCAGCTGGGCCAGATCGCTCTCGCCAAGGTGGGCCACATCACCGCTGAACAGCAGCTCGCTGATGCGCCGCGCCGCCGCCAGTGCCCCCTTGCCGTGCACCAGCTCGGTCAGCTCGTCGGCCAGCACCTGCTGGGCCAGCTTGCGCCCTTGCCGCGTGGCATCCTCCGCCTCCAGCGCCTCAATCTCGGCCAGCGCCATAAAGCTGTAGTAGCGCAGGAAGCGGTAGACATCCTCGTCCGCAGTGCCGAGCCAGAACTGGTAGAAGGCGTAGGGCGAGGTGAGCGCCGGATCCAGCCAGATTGCGCCCCCCTCGGTCTTGCCGAACTTGGTGCCGTCCGCCTTGGTGATGAGCGGCAGCGTCATGCCATAGACCTGGGCCTGATGCAGCCGCCGGGTGAGATCCATGCCGCTGGTGATGTTGCCCCACTGGTCGTTGCCACCGATCTGCAGGGTGCAGCCGAGGTGCTGGCTGAGCACGGCGAAGTCTTGGGATTGCAGCAGGGCGTAGGAGAACTCGGTAAACGAGATCCCCTGATCCGGGCGGGCGAGGCGCTGGCGCACCGATTCGCGGGCCAGCATGGCGTTGACCGAGAAGTGCTTGCCGATGTCCCGCAGAAAATCGAGGGCGGACATCTGCCCCATCCAGTCGGCGTTGTTGACCAGTTGCGGGGCGGTAAGCCCGTCGCTCGCCGGCAGCAGCGCGCTTATCTGGGCCGACAGGCTGGCTACCCACTCCTGCACCGTCTCGGCGCTGTTGAGGCTGCGCTCGCTTGCCTTGAAGCTGGGATCGCCGATAAGGCCGGTGGCTCCCCCCACCAGCGCCACCGGGGTGTGGCCCGCCAGCTGGAAGCGGCGCAGCATCAAGAGCGGCACCAGATGGCCGATGTGCAGGCTGCCGGCGGTGGGATCGAAGCCACAGTAGACGGTGCGCGGAGTGGCAAGATGGTCGGCCAGCGCCACCGGGTCGGAATTCTGGGCCACCAAGCCGCGTCGGGTCAGCTCATCGAGCAGGTGAGGATTTGTCATGGAGGGCTCCAACAGCAGGGGAAAAGCCCACATCCTCGCCGCTTTGGCCCGCGCCGAATATGTCCCCCAGGGGACAGTTTTTGGATCCGGTGCTAGCATGGAGCCACCTATCCGAACCCTATGCTCGCCATGTCTGCCCCCCTCACCGACGCCCTGACCCACGCCGTCACGGCGCTGCACCAGCCCGGCTTTCCCGCCGCTCTGGTGGCCCTGCTGCGCCAGTGGGCCGCCTTCGACTGCGCCCTGGTGCTGGGTCACGATCGCCGCCCCCTCTACCTCTACGACACCCTGCCCGATCGCCGTGAGCTGCTGTTCGAGCGCTATCTCACCGGCGCCCACCGCCAGGATCCCTTCCTGCTCGCCCTGCAACAGGGGCTGGAGGCGGGGGTCTGGACCCTGAACGAGGTGTCGCGCCGCGCCGGCCTCGAACCCGACTATGTGCGCGCCTTCTACCGGGCCACCGGCTGGCGCGAGGAGCTGGGGCTACACCTGCCCCTGCGGCCCGGCTTCGCCCTGGTGATCTTCCTCGGTCGCCTCGGTAAGGGGCGACCGGTGAGCGCGGCCGAGCTGGCCCGGCTGCGCCAGCACTTCCCCCTGGTGCACGCCCTCTGTCGCCAGCACTGGGGCCAGATGAGCGATCCCCTGCCCGCCGCCCCGCCGGGGCGCGAGGATCTGGCGCGGATCCGAGAGATCATCGCCACCACGCTGCCCCGTCTGGGCGGCCCCCACCTGACCCGCCGCGAACGGGAGGTGGCCACCCTGATCCTGCACGGCCTCGACACCGAGACCATATCCCTGCGCCTCGCCATCGCCCCGGGCACGGTGAAGAACCACCGCAAGCACCTCTACGCCAAGTTAGGGCTCACCTCGCGCGCCGATCTCTTCACCCTGTTCCTCGGCCAGCTGGTCGCCCAATGAGAAGACCCGCCGGGTGGCGGGTCTCTCGTTCTGGCTCAGGCGCTTAGAAGTAGCCCTGCTGGCGCAGGGGGTAGCGTCCCTGGCTGTCGGGCTGGCCGAGGAAGGGCAGTCCCTGGCGCATCTGCTCCGGCAGATCGGCGCCGGGCTTGAGGAAGCCCTGGAACAGGAACTGGCGCCCCGCCATCAGCTCCACCTTGCCGGTGAGCGACACCTGCTCGGAGGATTGGCGCAGCTCGGCCACCAGCTTGCCCTGCTGACACAGCAGCTTGGCGGAGGGATCCGCCAGATCCAGCTTGCCGGCCGGGGTGTCGGCGCGGGCACCGACCCAATCCAGAGTGCCGTAGAGGCTCTCGCACCAGGGCTGGCCCTGGGCGAACTCGTCCACCTTGAGCTGCAGCTGACCCGCCACCTCGAGGGGGAAGGGAGGACGCAGCGGGAGGCGCGAGAGGAGCCAGGGGGCCGGCACGTTGAGCACCAGCTCCCGGGCCGTAATGCGGTTAGCCTGCCAGCCGAGCACCCCCTCTCCGTTGAGACCGCCGCGCTGACCAAAGCGCAGGGCCACGCGGGGAGAGAGGGTCAGCAGCGAGCCGACCTCGAGATCCCAACTCAGGTTACTCAAGGACTCGGAGGCGTACTGCACACGGGCGGCCTGCCCCTGCCAGAGGGTGCCGCTCACCCCCTCAATGCTCACCATGGGCGGCAGGGGGGCGTAGCGCACCACCAGATCCGCCGGCAGACGGGCGATGAGGAAGCCGAGATAGGCGATGAGGAAGAGCAGGGCGATCAGGATGCGCTGTTTCATACGGGGCGACTCAACTGCAGACGACGAATCTTCACCATGCCGGGAGGCAGGTTCTCACGGGCGATCTCGATCACCATCACCTGGACCCCGTAGCGATCGGTCAGCTCGGCCATCCAGAGCATCAGGGTGTCGAAGGGGACAGTGTCGATCCACACCTGCAACTCCTGACCCTGGGGCTGCAACCGGGCTATGGTGATCTTGTGGTTGAAGGCGGTCCGGTTGACCACCCCCTCCAGGGTGCCTGAGGTGTCGATCTGGCCGCCGCTGTTGCCACGCATGGCCAGCACCAGCTCCCCCTTCTCCTTGAGCCAGGCCAGGGTACGCTGCTGGGCCACCACCTGGCGCTCCCGCTCGGCGACCCGATCCGCCAGGGGCTGCCACAGCCCCCAATAGAAGAGACCCACCACCAGCATGGCGCCGGCCGCTCCCACCATCTTCTGCTCGCGGGGGGTGATGCCCCCCCACCAGGCGCGCAGTGGCTCCATCATCCCTTGCTCCTCAGAATCAGCATGCCTTCTACCTTGCCCTCTTCGCTCCGCAGCTCACCCTGTTGCACGGCAAACCCCTTGCCCGCCAGCTCGCGGAAACGCTCCACCTCGGCAAAGCCGGGGGCGCTCACTTGCAGGCGAAGCTCACGCCGATCCGCGTCGAAGCGGATCACCTGGGGCTTGAGCCCCTGCACCTGGGCGAAGACGGGAGCCAGCTCGGTCATCCAGAGCAGCAGACCGCCCCGGTTATCCTGCCCCAGCACCCTCAGATGCTGCTCCATCTGGCCACGCACGTTCACGATACGGGTCTCGCCCGGGAAGATGCGGGTATAGACCTGGCGGATCTCGGCCTTGAGGGCCTTGTCCCTGGCATCGAGACGATAGAGTTCGAGCCCCCGGTTTCCCAGCACCATCAGCAGCAGCACGGCGGCGGCGACCGCCACCTTGCGCCAGGGGCGCCAATGCTTGAAGAGCTCGCTCTGGGGCTTGAAGCTCCCCTGCAGCAGGTTGACCCGGCTGGCCAGGGCGCCACGGGCCAACAGCAGCATGGGCAGCTCGGGCTCGGCCGCCTGCCACTGGCCCGACACCCCTGTCGGCAGGGCCGTGTGGGCGTGAATGGGCGGGAGCTCACCGCCGAGCAGCAGGGGCAGCAGGGCCGCCTCGGCCACCATCCCCTGATACTCACCCTGGCGCAGCAGCCACTCGTCACCGAGCTGCAGGGCAGACCAGCCCTCGGCGGGGAGCGGCAGGGCCAGCACATCCGGCAACAGCTTGCGGCTGGTGAGATCTGCCTCGTCCAGCCAGGTGAGCCAACTCTGCATCTGAGCGCGATCGAGCGCCGCCAGATCCACCTGATTGCCCTCATGGCCGAGCACGGCGATGTGCAGCGACTCCACGTCCGAGGCGACCTGCTCCTCGAGCAGGTAGGGCAGCGCCTTGTGGGACTGCCGACTGTAGCGGCCGGGCAGAGTCACCCGGCGCAGGATCAGGCTGCTGCCCGGCACCAGCGCCACCACGGGGCGACCACCGGCCCGCTCTTTCAATTCGCCGAGGGCGTGGGCCGAGGGGAGGACGCCGGAGGCGATGATCTCCCCCTGCTCCACCGACCAGACCAGCCAATGCACCGGCTGCTCCCGACTCGTCCCGAGTCGAACGACCAGACTCTCGCTCACCTTATCATCCTCACTTGAGCGTCTCGCCGCTCTCCTGGAGCCGGCGGACCACCTTGAATTTGTTGTCTTTTTCTCGCTGGAACTCGCTGACGAGGAAGGCGCGGCTATCCCCCACCTCCGCCACCAGGCGGGCCGCGAAGCGTTCGCTCTTGACCACGACCGAGGCACGCGCCTTCTGCTCCCAGGCCGGCACCTGCTGCAAAAACTCGTCGCTGCTCTTCCAGCCGTTGCGGGGGCGATCGGTCAGGATCCGCTTCGCCTCATCGGCGGGCAGCTTGCCCAGACTCAGGGCCGTCAGCAGCGCCCCCTGATCGGCCGCAAGGGTGTTGACGTTCACCTTGAGCTCCCCGTCCGGCCGCACGCACAGGTAGGGGGAGAGCTTGCGGTAGAGATCCGGCGTCACACCGCGCACCATCCGCAGCTCGCTTAAGGAGAGCAGCCTCTGGTTGGCCGGCAGATAGGGGGGATTGAGCCCCTCGTAGTAGGCATCCTCGGCCCCGTAGCTGGAGACCAGCACGGTATCCTTGTCGATCCAGTCGCGCAGGGCATCGGTCAGTTGCACCGCGTCGTATTCATCCATTCCCAGCTCGGTCAGCAGGATCCGAAACGCCTGGGCCGGCAGCGGCTGGCTCAGGGGATCATCCGGGTTCGCAGTGCCCCCGGGCTGGCTGCCGTCGGGATTGGTGCCTCCGTTGGGATTGGTGCCCCCGATACGCGCCTCCAGGCTATTGAGATTGAAACAGCCATAGAGATCGCGCACCTCGCCCTTGAGCTGACCGTCCGGCACGGGGAAGACGGTCTCCTTGCGGGCCCAGTACTGGCCCAGATGGGTGACGTTGGCGTTGTCCTTGGCATCCTGGGCCAGGGCCTTGGCCACCAGGGCCTCGGCCGAGAGGGCATACCACCAGGCCTGCTTGCCGGCCACCTGATTGGCGGTGCGGCGCAGCTCTATCTGCAAGCGCCCGCTCATGTTGGCCGCCACTATCACCATGACCGCCAGGATCAGCAGCACCACCAGCAGGGCCATGCCCCGCTCGCCCTTACGGGGTCCCATTCTCTATCCTCTGGCCACCGGAGCCGATCAGGAACTGACGGCGGATGAGGCCGTAGTCTTCCAGCTCCAGCTCTACCGCTATGCCCTCGGGCAGGGTGTCGCGCCGGCTCCACTCCTCGGCCCAGCGTCCCTGATTGAAAAAGTGCAGGCGAAACGCCGTCACCCCGCCCAGCATCGCGCTCGCCTTGGGCTCGGCGCCGATCACCGGGTCCGGGTAGAGGAAGGTGAGGCGCTCGAGCTTGCCCCCCTTGAGGCGCCAGCCGACCCGCTGCAACTCGGAGCGGGGGAACATGGCGTCCGGGTTGAGCCAGCCGCCGCGAATGAAGGCAATGCCCCAGTCCTCACTCTCCTGCCCGAAGCGGGAGGCGGCGATGGCCACCTTGTTGGCCTCCCCCTCGATGCGGCCGCTGCGCGGCACCATCTGGGTGAGATCCCGCTCCAGGGCACCCATGGCCAGCTGCAACTCGGCGAGCCTCGCCTCCTTGCCCTTGGCGGTTTCGTCGCTGGTCAGCACCCCTTGCAGCACCTGATAGGCGCCGAGGCTCAGGGTGGCGAAGATGGCGATGGCCACCAGCATCTCGAGCAGGGTGAAGCCCTTGTGGATTCGCATGGTCATCGGTTGATATAGGTCCGCAGCAGGGTGATGGGGTTCTCCCCCTTGGGGGTGTCGCGCACCTCCACCTCGACCAGGCGCAGGCTGGCGTCTTGAGCCGCCTGACCACGATAGCGCCAGTACCACTTCTGGCCGGCCAGCTCGCTCTCTCCCTCGACCCAGCTGTCACCGGGCCACTTCTTCTCGAGCTTGAGCTGCACCAGCTGATTCTCGGCCACCCAGGTGGCCAGGGTCTTCTCCTCTAACCAGGAGAGGCCCGAGAGGTGCTCGCTGGCGCTCTTCATGACGGCGAGTCCCGCCACGGCGAACACCGCCAGGGCCACCATTACCTCGAGCAGAGTCATGCCACGGGCCTTCACTCTTCCTCCTGCTGCAGGGTGATGCGACCAAACTCATCCCCCTGATAACGGCGCAGGAAGCGCTCCCCGTCCTGATCCAGGGTCAGGGTCAGGGTGAAGGGGGTCAGCTCGCTGCCGGGGAACAGCAGCACCTGGGGAGTGCGCTCCTTTTCGTCGCGCTTCTGCTCGGCCTGCTCATCCCGCTCCGCTTGCCAGGAGAAACCCTCTACCTCCAGGGTGAGGCTCATCCCCTCGGGCAGTTCATGACGAGCGAGCAGCTTGTCCCCCTCGATGGCCTGCCACTTGCGATCCTTGCCACTGCGCACCATGAACTGCCAGGCCTGATCTTCTGCCCGCAGCCCCACCAGACGCCCCTCCATGATGGCCTGCTCCTGAGCCTGCTGCAGGGCAGCCCGCAGGCGGGCGCTCTGGTTCTCCAGCTCACGATCCCCCTTGACGCTCCCCATGCTGAGGGTCACCGCCATGGCGACCAGCCCCATCAGCATGGCGACCAGCAGCACCTCGAGCAGGGTGAAGCCCGACTGGCGGCAGGGTGTGGGGCCCCTCAACATGACGGGGCCTCGGCGTGGGCGGGAGTAGGCACTTACTGGAAGTCCTTCAGGTTCCAGTTGCCGATGTCGTCTTCGGTACCGGCTTCGCCGTCCTGACCCGAGGTGAAGATGTCGATCTTGCCGTTCTGGCCCGGGCTCAGCAGCTGATAGGGGTTGCCCCAGGGGTCTTGCGGCAGACGCTTGATGTAGCCACCGTCACGGTAGCTGCGCGGCTCCGGCTCTATGGTCGGCTTGGTGACCAGGGCTTCCAGGCCCTGCTCAGTGGTCGGGTAGCGGTTGTTGTCGAGCTTGTACATGTCGAGGGCATTTTCCAGCGCGACTATGTCGGAGACCGCCTTCTGCTGATCCGCCTTCTCCTTGTTACCCATCAGGTTGGGCACCACCAGGCTGGCGAGGATCCCGAGGATCACGATCACCACCATGACTTCCAGCAGGGTGAAACCCCGTTGACGACGACTGTTCATAGGAGACTCCATTTACGTTGAGTAGCGATGACGGTGGACCGTCACAGGTTGACCATTTCGTTGATGGCGAGCGCGTGGCTTGCGGGAGCAGGCTGCGTCACGCAGCTGCCGCCCCCCGTCACAGGTTCACCATGTTGTTGAGTTCGAGGATCGGCTGCAGGATCGACATGACGATAAAGAGCACCACCCCCGCCATGGAGACCACCAGCATGGGCTCGAACACCCCGAGTGCTATGTTGACCTGGGTTTCGAACTCCCGATCCTGGTTGTCGGCGGCCCGCTCGAGCATGCTGTCGAGCTCGCCGCTGCGCTCCCCAGAGGCGATCATGTGCAGCATCATGGGGGGGAAGATCTTGGTCTCTTCGAGGGAGGCCCGCAGGCTGGTCCCCTCGCGCACCCGCTCGGTCGCCTCCAGGATACGGGTCCGGGCGAAGTCGTTGGAGAGCACCTCACCGGCGATGCGCATCCCCTCCAGCAGCGGCACGGCGCTGGCGTTGAGGATGCTCAAGGTGCGGGCGAAACGGGCGGTGTTGAGACCGCGACTGACCCGGCCTATCACCGGCAGGCGCAGCAGCACGGCGTGCCAGCGGCGACGACGGGCGGCATCCTTGAGCCACCAACGCCACCCCATGCCGCCGAGCACCATGGCGAGCAGGAACCAGAGGCCATAGTGCTGCAGCAGCTCGCTTGCCCCGATGAGGAAGCGGGTGGTGCCGGGCAACTGCTGCCCCATGTGTTCGAACTGGGCCACCACCTTGGGCACCACGGCGGTGAGCAGTATCGAGATGACGCCGATGGCCACGCAGGTCAGCACTATGGGATAGATCATCGCCTGCAACAGCTTGGTACGCATGTGCTGGCGCTGCTCGGTGTAATCGGCCAGACGGTTGAGCACCTTCTCCAGGTGGCCGGAGCGCTCCCCCGCCGCCACCATGGAACGAAACAGCTGATCGAAGACGTGGGGGAAGGTGGCGAGCGAGTCGGCCAGCGAATACCCCTCCACCACCCGGCTGCGCACCGTCGCCACCATGCTGCGCAGGTGGGCCTTCTCGCACTGCTGGGCCACCGCCTTGAGCGCCTCTTCGATGGGCATGGCCGCCGCCACCAGGGTCGCCAGCTGACGGGTGATGAGCGCCAGCTCAGAGGTGCTGGCACCGCGGCGAAACAGCACGAAGCGGGTCGCCTCACGCTTGGCCTTCTCGGTGGTCTCGTTCACCTCCAGTGGAGTAAGTCCCTGCTCACGCAGCTGCTGGCGCACCTGGCGGGCGGAATCCCCCTCCAGCACGCCGCTCTTGTTGCGCCCCCTGGCGTCGAGGGCCTTATATTCGAACGCCGCCATCTCAGTCTTCCCGGGTCACGCGCAGCACCTCTTCCAGGCTGGTCTGCCCGATCAGCACCTTGTCGATGCCGTCGCGACGGATGCTGGGGGTGTGGCCACGGATGAGGCGCTCGATGGCGAGCTCACCGCTGGCATTGTGGATCGCCTCGCGCACCGGCTCATCGATCACCACCAGCTCGTGGATGCCGGTCCGGCCGCGGTAGCCGGTGTGGTTGCACTGCTCGCAGCCGACGGCGCGCCAGACGGTCTCGCCCTCGTCGTCGCGCAGCCCCATCAGCTCCCGTTCGTGCTGGGTAATGGGGTGAGGCTCCCGGCAGTCGGGACAGAGGGTACGTACCAGCCGCTGGGCCAGCACCGCCAGCAAGGATGAGGAGAGCAGGAAGGGCTCGATCCCCATGTCGCGCATCCGGGTGATGGCGCCGATGGCGGTGTTGGTGTGCAGGGTCGACATCACCAGGTGACCGGTCAGGGAGGCCTGCACCGCGATCTGGGCGGTCTCGAGGTCGCGGATTTCCCCCACCATCACCACGTCCGGATCCTGACGCAGGATGGCCCGCAGGCCTCGGGCGAAGGTCATGTCGACCTTGGTGTTGACCTGGGTCTGGCCGACCCCTTCGAGGTCATATTCGATGGGGTCTTCCACGGTCAGGATGTTGCGATCCCGCGAGTTGATCTCCGAGAGCGCCGCATACAGGGTGGTCGACTTGCCCGAGCCGGTCGGGCCGGTCACCAGTATGATGCCGTGGGGCTTTCTGATGAGATCGCTGATGATGTTGCGGTTGCGCAGGGTCATGCCGAGCTGGGCCAGCTCGAGGCGTATGGTGTTCTTGTCGAGCAGACGCAATACCACCCGCTCGCCATAGCTCGACGGCATGGTGGAGACCCGCACGTCGACGGCGCGGCCGCCGATGCGCAATGAGATGCGGCCATCCTGGGGCACCCGCTTCTCGGCGATGTCCATGCGCGACATCACCTTGATGCGCGACACCAGTAAGGAGGCCAGCTTGCGATGGGGGCGCAGGATCTCGCGCAGCACCCCATCGATCCGAAAACGGATCACCAGGGAGCGCTCGAAGGTCTCGATGTGGATGTCCGACGCCTCTTCCTTGATCGCCTCGCTCAGCATGGCGTTGATGAGGCGGATGATGGGGGCGTCGTCATCGGCGTCCAGCAGGTCTTCGCTCTGGGGCAGCTCCTCGGCCAGGGCGAAGAAGTCCATCTCGTTGCCGATGTCCTCCATCAGCTGACGCGCCTCGGAAGAGTCGCGCTGATAGTGGGCCATCAGCTGCTCCTCAAACGCCTCGGCGTCGAGTTGCTCCACCTGGAAGGGGCGGCCGGCCACCCGGCGCACCTCAAGTAGCGTCTGCGGCGTGATGCCGGCACGACACACCAACCAGGGGACACCGCCCCGTTCGGTCAGTATGGTCCCGTTCTGGCGGGCAAAGGCGAAGGGGAGCTCCGGCAGTGATGCCGGTGCCTCTGCATCGTCGAGCTGATACGCCATTACTGGTTACCCTGCAGGAAGGTACGCGCCCCGCTGGCCGTGTTCTGCTGCTGGCGCTGCATCTGCTCTATCTGCTGACGCATCTCGGGGGAGACGGTCACGTCCTGGCCATACTCGGGCAGCACCTGGCGATCCGGCGAGGTGAGGTAGCCCTCCTGGGCCGCGTTCTCCAGCTGCTGGGCGCGGAACAGGGTGTACTTGTTGCTGGAGATGCCGGAGTAGACGCTGGCATCGCGCAAAATAGTCGGGCGGATGAAGACCATCAGGTTGCGCTTGCTCACCGTGTTGGAGGTGGCGCGGAACAGATAGCCCAGTACGGGAATATCGCCGAGGATGGGCACCTTGGAGACCTCTTCCTTGGTCTGGTCATCCATCAGGCCACCCAGCACCACGGTCTCACCACTCTTCACCAGCACGGCGTTCTTCACGGTGCGGGTGTCGAAGGTGGGGCCCAGGTCTGCGGTGCCCGAGGCCTGGGCCTTGGCGACGCTGGAGACCTCCTGCTCGATATTGAGCAGCACCGAATCCCCCTCGTTGATCTGGGGGGTCACCACCAGCTTGGTACCGACCGTCTTGCGTTCTATGGTGTTGAAGATGTTGTCACCCGAGGTCGAGCTCTGGGAACCGGTCTGGACCGGCACCTCCTGCCCCACGTTGAACGACGCCTCCTTGTTGTCCATGGTGACTATGCTCGGAGTCGAGAGGATGTCGTTCTTGGTGTTGGTGGAGAGCGCCGTCATCAGCATGGCCCAATCCCCGTGGTAGAAGCCGGCGGCCATGCCGTTGAAGCTCCCCGCCAACTTGCCGAGGGCATCCGTGCTGCCGTTCTTGTCATAGGCCTTGCCGGCGGCGATCACCTGACCGAGTGGCAGATTGGTGTTGGTAAACTGGGTGCCACCACCATTGGTGTTACCCCACTGCACCCCGAGGTTGAGGCCGTCGCCATCCTGCATCTCGACGATGATCGCCTCGACCAGCACCTGGGCGCGGCGGATGTCGAGTTTGGCGATCACCTGCTCGAGCTCGGCCATGACATCCGGCTGGGCCGTGATGACCAGAGAGTTGGAGGCCTCGTCGGCAGAGATGGCCAGCTTGCCGCCTATGCTGTTGCCACCGCCACCACCGGCGGCGGCACCGCCACCGCCTTTCTTCTCGGCCTCGATGCTGGAGCTCACGCCCTTGAGCACATCGACCATCTCCTTGGCCTTGGCATACTTGAGATAGAAGACCCGGGTGTTGCCCTGGGTTTGCAGATCCTGATCCAGCTGGCGCACCATGCGGATGATCCGCTCACGCGCCTGGGGCTCACCGGTCACCACCACAGAGTTGGTGCGCTCGTCGGCCACCACCTTGGGGGTGAGCAGGGCCGAGCCCGCCATGCCGCCCTGGGGATTGGCATCCTTGTTGAGCGTCATCACCAGCCGCACCATCTCGCCGGCCGAGGCGTACTTCAGCTTGATGATGTCGACCTCCTGGTTGCCCGCCTTGTCGACCCGGCGCACCACCTCGACCAGGCGGTTTACCACGGCGGCACGCCCCGTGATCAGCAGCACGTTGGAGGGGTCGTAGTGAACCACGTTGCCACCGCCGGCGTTGTCGTTGAGCTGACGCAGCAGGGGGGCCAGTTCACGCACCGAGACGTTGCGAACCGGCACAACCCGGGTCACCATCTCGTCGCCCATGCCAGGGTTGGATCCATCCACCACAGGAATGGCCGAGGTCTTGGCGTCACGCGAACGCACCACCTTGAGTACGCCGTTATCCATGGGCACCACGGCGAAGCCGTAGACGTCGAGCACGCTCAGGAAGAACTGGTAATACTGCGCCTCGTTGAGCAGGTCATAGCTGCGGACATTGATCTTGCCGCGCACCGAGGGCTCGATGATGATGGTCTTGTTGAGATTCCTGCCGACCGTGTTGATGAACTCTTCGATATCCGCATTCTTGAAGCTGGCCGAAAACTCGGCCGCCCACGCCTGACCCGCCATCAGCAGCGCGGCAGCCACGGAAGCCATGCGCAGTGCTTTGTTTTTAATAATCATTTATTGGTGTAACTCCAGATCATCATTCCGACAGCCCGACGAAAACGTCGTAGAGCTGACCATCCCGCTCCACGGTAACCGTCATCTCGGTAGCGCCCGCCAACTGTTGCATGGCCTGCATGGCCTGCGCCGTGTCTCTCAAGTCCAGTCCATTGATGCTGACCGCCATGTCGTTGGCCTGCAGACCGAGCCGGTTGAACAGCTCGGGGTCGCTGCCCGGGGTGAGGCGGTAGCCGGCCATGCGCCCATCCACCCGCACCGGGTCGATGGCGATGTAATCGGTCAATTTACCGGGGTTTTTTAACAGCTCATCGCGTACCCCACCCAGGGTGTTACCGGCATGGGCGGTGGGCAGCGGTTTGCCATACTCTTCGCCGTCCAGCATCAGGGTCTCGTCGCGTCCCTGATGCTCGATGATGACGCGGTCAGGATAGACCTGACGGATCTTGGCCTGGGTGCCGTCGATGATGTCGCCGACCCCGTAACTGTTCTGCATCCCGCCGTTGGCGATGATGGCGATGGACTTGGTGGGGTCATTGCTCGCCAGCACACCGGTGAGCTGGACATTGAGCCGCGTCTGGGGGGCGTCGGCCGCGACAGCGCGATCCTCGGCGGCCTCTTCCTTGGGAGCGGCCTTGCCAAAGAGGGCGAGACGGGTGATGGCGCCGAGATCGCTCTCCCCCTGGCGGGAGGAGCCGGAGAGTCCCTGGCTGGCCGGCTGCCAGAGGCTAGCCTGCGGTGGCTGCAACATACCCGTGAGCCGCCAGGTGAGGATGGCCAGTTGCTGGGCGATCAGCAGCAGCAACAGCAGAAACAGGGGCTGGCAACTGCGGCGCCAGGGCAGGCGCGACAACCACTCCCATCTCTTCTGGAGCCAGTCTTCCCTGAGCAGGTCATTCATGGTTTTATCAATAATATCTAGGATGTACCGGGCTGGTCATTGTGTACGGCCTTGGGCGGCGATACAACCGCCATACCGGGGTCTCGTTCGAAAAAAGGGGGGGGATCACACTCGCCGCCTCTCTCCCTTGCGTTCAACCCGGCCACCTCACTCTGGTATAATAAGGCATCATTTTTCACCATCAGGACATCCCATGTCGTTGCAACAGGAGAAATCCGAGGCCGTCCGGCTCGACAAGTGGCTCTGGGCCGCCCGTTTCTACAAGGCGCGCAGCATGGCCCGGGAGATGGTCGAAGGTGGCAAGGTGCACTACAACGGCCAGCGCAGCAAGCCTGGCAAGGTGGTCGAGGTGGGCGCCCTGATCCGCTTCTGGCAGGGCCATGACGAGCGAGAGGTCGAGGTGCTCGCCATCACGGCCCAGCGCCGTGGCGCCCCCGAGGCGCAGCTGCTCTATCGGGAGACCGAGGCCAGCGTGAAGCGCCGCCACGATAACGCCGAGGCGCGCAAGCTGGGCAGCCAATTTGCCCCGAGCCCCGAGCGCCGCCCCGACAAGCAGGAACGCCGCCTGCTGATCCGGGCCAAACAGTTCTGATCCCTTTTATTGCCGCAAGCCACGGCTTGCGCCCATCACTGGAAACCAAGATGACTCAAGATCAACTCCATCGTTACCTGTTTGAAGAGTATGAAGTGCGTGGCGAGCTGGTACAGCTCGACCAGACCTACCGCCACATCGTCGATGCCCAATCCTACCCGCTGCAGATCCAGCGTCTGCTGGGGGAGCTGCTGGTCGCCACCAGCATGCTCACCGCCACCCTCAAGTTTGAAGGCTCCATCACGGTGCAGCTGCAAGGGGATGGCCCGGTCAAGATGGCCGTCATCAACGGCGACCACAACCAGCAGCTGCGCGGCGTCGCCCGTTTCGAAGGGGAGTTGCCGGCGAGCAATGCCCTGAAAGATCTGGTCGGTAACGGTCAGCTGGTCATCACCATCACCCCGGATCAGGGTGAGCGCTATCAGGGGATCATCGCCCTCGCGGCCGATACCCTCTCCGGTTGCCTGGAGGCCTATTTCGCCCAGTCCGAGCAGCTGCCGACCCGCCTCTGGATCCGCACCGGCATGGTGGAGGGCCAACCCAAGGCCGCCGGCATCATGGTGCAGGCCCTGCCTGCCCAGAGCGAGGATCACGAGGCCGACTTCGACCACCTGGTGCAACTGACCGAGACCATCAAGGACGAGGAGCTGTTCACCCTGCCGGCCGAGGAGATCCTCTACCGCCTCTACAACCAGGACCAGGTGCGCCTGTTCGATCCGCAATCGGTCGAGTTCCGCTGCACCTGTTCGCGCGAGCGCTGCCAGAACGCCCTGCTGCAGGTTGGCAGGGAAGAATCGCTGGCCATAGTGCAGGAGCAGGGGCAGATCGACATGCACTGCGACTACTGCGGAAATCACTACATTTTTGACGGCATCGACGTGGAAACCCTGTTCAATGTGGTTCCAGGAAATGATGCAAACAAGTTACACTAATTGAAGGCGGGGCAACCCGCCTTTAACTTAATAATTAAAAAAACACCCTATTTTATAAAGTTTGATGGCCGTCGCTAAATCCTACCACCTAGGTGGTAGGATGGAGGCCAGATAGAACCCTACAAGAACCTCTGAACCCAGGAGATCACAATGACAATCGTGGCTGAACCCACCCTGGCCGAGCAATTGGGCCTGGAACGTTACGGCATCCATGGTGTGACGGATGTAGTACGCAATCCCTCTTACGAACAGCTCTTCATCGAAGAGACCCGCCCCGAGCTGGAAGGCTTTGAGCGCGGCGTCGTCACCGAACTCGGCGCCGTCAATGTCAACACCGGCATCTTCACCGGTCGCTCTCCGAAAGATAAATATATCGTCAAAGACGCGACTACCCAGGATACCGTATGGTGGTCCGACCAGGGTAAGAACGATAACAAGGCGATCTCCCCTGAAGTGTGGTCACATCTGAAGTCCCTGGTGACCAAGCAGCTCTCCGGCAAGCGCCTGTTCGTGGTCGACGGCTACTGTGGTGCCAACCCGGACACCCGTCTGGCGGTGCGCATCATCACCGAGGTGGCCTGGCAGGCGCACTTCGTGAAGAACATGTTCATCCGCCCGAGCGACGAAGAGCTGAAAACCTTCAAGCCTGACTTCGTGGTGATGAACGGTGCCAAGTGCACCAACCCCGAGTGGAAGGAGCAGGGTCTCAACTCCGAGAACTTCGTCGCCTTCAACATGACAGAGCGCATGCAGCTGATCGGCGGCACCTGGTACGGTGGCGAGATGAAGAAGGGCATGTTCTCCATGATGAACTACTTCCTGCCCCTGCGTGGCATCGCCTCCATGCACTGCTCCGCCAACGTGGGCAAGGATGGCGACGTGGCCATCTTCTTCGGCCTCTCCGGCACCGGCAAGACCACCCTCTCCACCGATCCCAAGCGTCAACTGATCGGTGACGACGAGCACGGCTGGGACGATGACGGCGTGTTCAACTTCGAAGGGGGTTGCTACGCCAAGACCATCAAGCTCTCCAAGGAAGCCGAGCCGGACATCTACCACGCCATCCGTCGCGATGCGCTGCTGGAGAACGTGACCGTAGCGGCCGACGGCACCATCGACTTCGACGATGGCTCCAAGACCGAGAACACCCGGGTCTCCTACCCCATCTATCACATCGAAAACATCATCAAGCCGGTCTCCAAGGCGGGTCATGCCAACAAGGTGATCTTCCTGACCGCCGACGCCTTCGGCGTGCTGCCCCCGGTCTCCAAGCTGACCAAGGAGCAGACCAAGTACCACTTCCTGTCAGGCTTCACCGCCAAGCTGGCCGGTACCGAGCGCGGCATCACAGAGCCGACCCCGACCTTCTCCTCCTGCTTCGGGGCCGCCTTCCTGACCCTGCACCCCACCAAATACGGTGAGGAGCTGGTGAAGCGGATGGAAGCCGCCGGTGCCGAGGCCTATCTGGTCAACACCGGTTGGAACGGCACCGGCAAGCGTATCTCCATCAAGGACACCCGCGCCATCATCGACGCCATCCTGGATGGCTCCATTGAAGAGGCGCCGACCAAGGTGCTGCCGATCTTCAACCTGGAAGTACCGACCGAGCTGCACGATGTGAACCCGGCTATCCTCGATCCGCGTGACACCTACGCCGAGCCGGCCCAGTGGGATGCCAAGGCGCAGGATCTGGCAGGGCGCTTCATCAAGAACTTCGAGCGCTTCACCGACAACGACGAGGGCAAGCGCCTGGTGGCCGCCGGTCCCCAGCTGTAAGCACACGCCGAGATGACAAAGCGGGCCGATTGGCCCGCTTTTTATTACCCCTTGTTACTCTTCCCACTCCAGCGGCTGCTGACGCGGTAGCCGCAACTCCACCATCAGCCCCCCCTGCTCGGCCCGCCCGAGGCGTACCGTGCCGTGATGATGGGCCAGGATCTTGGCGACGATGGCCAGCCCCAAGCCGCTACCACTCTGGGTGCGCGCCGTCGTCCCCTGGGTGAAGGGGCGCAGCAGCCGCTCGTAATCCTGCTCCGCCATGCCGGGGCCGTTGTCGCACAGGCGCAGGCACGCCCAGTGCTGGTCGCCACGCAGCTCGACCCAGAAGCGGCTCGCACCGTAGCGCAGGGCATTGTTGGTCAGATTGTTGATGACCCTACGCAGCCCCACCGGGTTGCAATCCACGGGCATGGGCGTGGCCGGCAGGTCGATATCCATCTCCAGCCCCTGATCCGCCTGCAGCAGCACGGCGTCGTGCACCAGGGCCGCCAGATCGGTGCGCTCCATGGTCACCCCGGTGTCGGGGCGGATGTAGTCGATGAACTGATCGATGATGTCGTTCGACTCGTCGATGTCGGCGTTGATGCTCTCTTTGAGAAACTCATCCTCGGAGGAGATCATCTCGGTGGCGAGCCGGATCCGGGTGAGCGGCGTGCGCAGATCGTGGGAGACCCCGGCCATCATCAGGTTGCGCTCCTCGATCAGATCCTTGATGGCTCGCGACATGTTGTTGAAGGTGCGAGTGAGCCGGCGCAACTCGCGAGATCCCTGCTCTGCCAGCGGATCGGGGAACTGACCCCGACTGACCGCGATGGCCCCCTCTTCCAGCCTCTCCAGCGGGCGCACCAGTTGACGGGCAAACCACCAGGCCCCGAACAGCACGGCCACCAGCATGATGGAGAGATAGAGCACCAACGGCTTGATGTCGCCGTCCTCTATCTCGGTGAGGGGGATCCGCACCCAGACTCCGTTAGCCTGGGGAGGCTGGATCCAGATGATGTAGTAGTCCTTGATCTCCACCATGACCCGGGTCTTGCCGCCCAGCTCCTGGGCTATCAGCTCCTCCATGAAGTCGTTGGGCCTGGCCTGCTTCAGGCCATAGCGCTCGGCTTCGCTCTGGGTGTAGATATCGGACCCGGTCGCCACATAGACCAGCGCCTCGGCATCCTCGCTCAGGGGCTGCTGATTGCGGTCGATCGGGAAGATGAGTTTGACCTGATTGGCCAACAGATGGCTGATCTGCTTGACCGTCGGATCGAGCAGATAGTTGTAGAAGATCGCATAGGAGGCCACCTGATAGACCACCAGCACCGCCGCCAGAAACATCAGCAGGCGGGCGAACATGCCCGAGGCGCGTCTCACGGTGCGCTGCCGTCAGGCACGAACACATAGCCGATTCCCCAGACGGTCTGGATATAGCGGGGATGGGCCGGGTCGGCCTCCAGCATGCGGCGCAGGCGCGACACCTGCACATCGATACTGCGTTCGGTGGCGGTGTACTCGCGGCCGCGAGCCAGGTTCATCAGCTTGTCGCGTGACAGCGCCTCACGCGGATGGCTGACCAGCACCTTAAGCACGGCAAACTCGCCGCTGGTCAGGGTGACCGGCTCACCATCCGTGGTCATCTCACGGGTCGCCAGATTGAGCACGTGGGAACCGAACTCCACCACCTTCTCGGTGGCAGAGGGGGCGCCCGGCAGCTCCACCGAGTGGCGGCGCATCACGGCCCGGATCCGGGCCAGCAGTTCGCGCGGATTGAAGGGCTTGGGCAGGTAGTCATCGGCCCCCATCTCGAGGCCGACGATGCGGTCCACCTCGTCTCCCTTGGCAGTGAGCATCAGGATTGGGATCTGGTTACCCCCCTCGCGCAGGCGACGGCAGATGGAGAGACCATCCTCACCCGGCAGCATCAGGTCCAGCACCATCAGATGAAAGTTCTCCCGGGTCAGCAGGCGGTCGGCCTGCTCTCCGTTCGCCACCCCGCGCACCCAGAACCCCTGCTCGCTCAGGTAGCGTTCCAACAAGCCTCTCAGCTTGGGATCATCGTCGACGACCAGCACCTTCTGCTGTTGGGTCATTTCGTTACTCCTCACCACAATTCACGGTCATGGTAGAGGGGGCATGACAGTGCGCCAAGGGAAAAGATGTTACCGTTTATTATCCTCCGTCTGCGCCGGGGCGGCATACCACTGCTCGCGAGGAACCACCAGATCCCGCGGCGGCTGGGCGACAAAGTTGGGGGACATGATCTGCACCCCAAACTCGTTGAAGACATCCTGAATCGCCCCGTGCAAGCGACTGCGGATCAGGGCCGGTTTCTCCCCCTCGTCGATCCACACCTGCAACTCGTACTCGACGTACCAGTCGAGCAGGCCGAGCTGGCGCACCAGGGGGGCCTGTTCACCGTTCACCCCTTGGGTGCGCCGCGCCGCCAGCTCCAGCATGGCCTGTACCTGACGCCAGGGGGTGTCATAGCCGATGGTCACCCTGGTCAGCAGGGGTAGGCCACGCCCCGCCGCCAGCCGGCTCAGGTTGGTGATACGCCCCCCCACCACCACGGCGTTGGGCAGGGTCACCTCGTGCTCCTCCCGGGTCACTATCTTGGTCGAGAGGGCGCTGAGCTCGCTCACCTGCCCCTCAACCTCACCGATCCGGACCCAGTCGCCCTTGCGCAGGGCGCGTGAGTAAATCAGCACCAGACCGCTCATGGCGTGATTCATCACCCCGGCCGAGCCCAGGGTCACCATCAGGCCGAAGAAGACGCTGACCCCCTTGAAGGCATCGGAGTCGGCACCGGGCAGATAGGGATAGGCCACCGTCAGGGCAAACAGCCAGATCACCGCGTTCATCAGGCGGCGAGTGGCCCCCACCGTCTCGGCATGCAGCCCCTGGATCTGCACCTGCCCGCGCTGCACCCGATCGAACAGCAATCCCAGCAGACGAATGAAGAAGCGGGTCGCCACCACTATGATGAGGACGGTCGCCAGCCCCGGCAGGGCGGCCAGGGCCCCCTCCAGCAGGCGGGTACACAGCGCCAGCAGCGATTGGCCCAGCTGCTGGCTCCAGGCCCGGGTGTGGGGGAAGAGGCCCAGCACATAGGTGAGCCAGAGATAGAGGGCGATCACCACCACCACCAGAGTCATGCCACCCAGTAGCCGCAGCTCTATAGGGCCGACCAGGGGACGCCAGCTCTCGGGCAGCCAGCTGCGCTTCATCAGGAGCCGGTTCGCCAGCCACTGGCGCGTGCGGCGATAGCCGCGCTGTAGCCCCATGAAGAAGACCCAGAGCAGCAAGGCCGAGCCACACGCCAGCGCCGTGGCCCGGGCCAGATAGGCGGGCGAGCGCAGCTCCATAAACTGAAGCCGCATCCTCTCGAGCCGCTCGCGCACCCGCTCGGCCGCCTGATCCAGGGTCAGCTCGTCCGACTCGTCGAGATCCTTCTCGACCAGCATCACCAGCCGCTTGCCATTGAGGGTGATAAAACGAACCGACTGACCGAACCGCATCTGGGTCTCTACCGCGACCGGCCCCTTGAGATCCGACTCTTCCAGGGTCGCGATGCGCGCCTTGGCGCGTCGCACCCGCGCCTCAGGGGTCAGGCTGCCGAGGCTGGCCTGAAACATCACCACAGGCTCGTTGAGCAGGATCAGGGTGCGCTCCCGCTCCTGTCCGGTCATCTCTCCTCTCGGCTCGGCCGCCCCCAGCAGGGGTGACATCAATAGCCACCACAACACGATCACCCAACGCATGACACGCCCTCCCTGTTGTCCTCATATGAGCATCGCACAGCCGACCGACCGGCAACAGGGGGAAAGCACGCATCCCAGGTGCCCTCGCTGCGGCTCGAGGTTAGAATGCCCGGACCAAGTGACAAGGAGAGGCCCTTCCATGCGAAGCCAACTCATCACCCGAGAGGGATACAATGCCCTCAAGCAGGAGCTGGACCAGCTGTGGCGCGTCGAGCGTCCCGAGACCACCCGCAAGGTGGCCTGGGCCGCCAGCCTGGGCGATCGCAGCGAGAACGCCGACTATCAGTACAACAAGAAACGCCTGCGCGAGATCGACCGGCGCGTGCGCTACCTGCGCAAGTGTTTGGAAAACCTCAAGATCGTCGATTACTCCCCGACCCAGGAGGGGAAGGTCTTCTTCGGTGCCTGGGTCGAGATAGAGAACGATGCCGGCGACACCCTGAACTTTCGTATCGTCGGCTACGACGAGATTTTCGGGCGCAAGGACTACATCTCCATCGACTCCCCCATGGCCCGCGCCCTCCTGAAGAAGGAGGTCGACGACGAGGCCGTGGTGCAGACTCCGGCCGGTGAGGCCGTCTGGTACATCAACGCCATCACCTATTCCCGGCCCTGATAAGACGAGAACCCCATGAGCACCATAGAGAAACAGATCGCCACCGAGTTGGCCGCCCGCCCCGAGCAGGTCGAAGCCGCCATCCGCCTGCTCGACGAGGGCGCCACCGTCCCCTTCATCGCCCGTTACCGTAAAGAGGTGACCGGTGGCCTCGACGACACCCAGCTGCGCAACCTCGAGAGCCGCCTCGGCTACCTGCGCGAGCTGGAGGATCGCCGCCAGACCATACTTCGCTCCATCGAGGAGCAGGGCAAGCTGACCCCAGAGCTGGCCCGCGATATCCGGGAGGCCGACAGCAAGACCCGCCTCGAGGATCTCTACCTCCCCTATAAGCCCAAGCGCCGCACCAAGGGACAGATGGCCATCGAGGCCGGCATCGAGCCCCTGGCCGACGCCCTGCTGGGCGATCCCATGCGGGATCCCGAGACAGAGGCCAACGCCTACCTCAACCCCGAGGCGGGCTTCACCGACACCAAGGCGGTGCTCGACGGCGCCCGCTACATCCTGATGGAGCGCTTCGCCGAACGGGCGGACTTGCTCGAGAAGCTGCGCGACTTCCTGTGGCAACACGCCAACCTGCGCGCCCGTCTGGTGGCCGGCAAGGAGCAGGAGGGGGCCAAGTTCAAGGACTACTTCGAGCACGACGAGCCGCTGGCCAAGGCGCCGTCACACCGGGTGCTGGCCATGCTGCGCGGCCGCAACGAGGGGGTGCTGTCGCTCACCCTGCACACCGGCGAAGAGGAAGGGGCCAGCCCCTGCGAGGGGATCATCGCCCGCCAGCTGGGGCTGGCCTTCGGCGGTCGACCGGCTGACAAGTGGCTACAGGGGGTGGTGAGCTGGACCTGGCGCATCAAGCTCTCCTTGCAGATGGAGACCGAGCTCATCGGCCGGGTGCGCGAGAGTGCCGAGGAGGAGGCGATCAAGGTGTTCGCCATGAACCTCAAGGACTTGCTGATGGCCGCCCCGGCCGGCATGCGCACCACCATGGGGCTGGATCCGGGGATCCGCACCGGGGTCAAGGTGGCCGTGGTCGACGCCACCGGCAAGCTGGTCGACACCGCCACCATCTACCCGTTCGAGCCCAAGCGCCAGGTGGAGCAGAGCCTCAAGACCCTGCGCGATCTCTGCGTGAAACACGGGGTCGAGCTCATCAGCATCGGCAACGGCACCGCCTCGCGTGAGACCGACAAGCTGGCCGCCGAGCTCTTCACCCGCTATCCGGAGGCGCGCGCCCAGAAGATAGTGGTGAGCGAGGCCGGCGCCTCTGTCTATTCCGCCTCCGAGCTGGCGGCCAATGAGTTCCCCGGGCTCGACGTCTCATTGCGCGGCGCCGTCTCCATCGCCCGCCGCCTGCAAGACCCCCTCGCCGAGCTGGTGAAGATCGATCCCAAGAGCATAGGTGTCGGCCAGTACCAGCACGACGTGAGCCAGACCCAGCTGGTCCGCAAGCTCGAGGCGGTGGTGGAAGACTGCGTGAACGCGGTCGGGGTGGACGTCAACACCGCCTCCGCCCCCCTGCTGGCGCGGGTCTCGGGCCTGACCCAGACGCTGGCCCAGAATATCGTCCAGTACCGGGACGACAACGGCGCCTTCGCCAGCCGCCAGCAGCTGCTCAAGGTGAGCCGCCTCGGGCCCAAGGCGTTCGAACAGTGCGCCGGCTTCCTGCGTATCCGCGGCGGGGCCAACCCGCTGGATGCCTCTGCGGTGCACCCTGAGTCCTACCCCGTGGTGGAGCGGATCCTGGCGAAGTTGCAGCAGTCGGTGGAGAGCCTGCTCGGCAACAGCAGCCTGCTCAAGGGGCTCAAACCCGCCGAATACACCGACGAGCGCTTCGGCGTGCCGACCGTGACCGACATCATAGGCGAACTCGACAAGCCGGGCCGCGACCCGCGCCCCGAGTTCAAGACCGCCACCTTCCGCGAAGGGGTGGAGAAGGTGTCGGATCTCGAGCCCGAGATGGTGCTCGAGGGGGTGGTCACCAACGTCACCAACTTCGGTGCCTTCGTCGACATCGGCGTCCACCAGGACGGCCTGGTGCACATCTCGTCACTGACCGACCGCTTCATCAAGGATCCCCGCGAGGTGGTCAAGGCCGGCGACATCGTGAAGGTGAAAGTGCTGGAGGTGGACGTGCAGCGCGGCCGCATCTCGCTCACCATGCGCCTCGACGAGAAGGCCGGCGAGCGCAAGCCGCGCGGGGAGGATCGCCGCGGTGGCGAGGCCCGCTCCGGCCAGGGTGCCAAGCCACAGGGACGACGGGAGGAGAAGCCCCAGAACGGGGCGCTCGGCAACGCCTTCGCGGCGGCCTTCGCCAACGCCCGCAAGAAGTAAGCGGGCATGAAAAAGCCCGGCCAATTGGCCGGGCTTTTTGCTATCCGGAATCAGCCCTTCAGGCCAACCAGGTAGCTTACCAAACGGTTGAACTGATCCTGAGAGGTAATAGACTCGATCTTGACCAGGTACTTGCCGTTCACCAGGAAGGCCGGCACACCGCGGATCTGATACTCCTCGGTGTTGCGATCGTACTGGGAGACCATGCCGGAGACGGCGAAGCTGTCGACAGCACCGTCGAATTCCTCACCCTTGACGCCGTTGTCGACGAAGATCTGCTTCAGATCGTCGCGGCTCTGGGGGTACTTCTTCTCATTGTGGATCTTGTTGAAGATGGCCGGGGTCAACTTGCCTTCGACCTCGAGCAGGCTGGAGACGGCATAGGCGCGCTGGGTCTCGGGGCCCATCTCACGACCGAGGAAGGCGACCGGGTTCTTCTTGAAGGCAACGCCCTCGGGCAGGCTCTTCTTGAGCTCGTTGGCGATGGGCTCGAACTTGTAGCAGTGCGGGCAGTAGTAAGAGAAGAATTCCAGCACTTCCGGCTGCGCGCTGCCGGTCTGTTTGATCACGTCGTAGTTGACGCCTTCCTTGAATTCCGGGGCGGCGTGCACCGTCGGCATCATCAGCATAGCGGCAATGAAAAACAGTATTTTTTTCATGATCTTTCCTGTTAATAGGATAGGTGTGAGGCACGCCCGGCGAACCGAAGCAGAACCAAGCCTATTGTGTCACCAGCCCTGAGTCAATGAGAGGGGCGGCTCGCGCAGGAGCTGTAACTGATCGTGCAGCATCTTGTGCTGCTGCTCCCAATAGGCCGGGGTGTTGAACCAGGGAAAATGGCGCGGGAAGGCCGGGTCTTCCCAGCGGCGCGCCAACCAGGCCATGTAGTGCACCATCCGCATGGCTCGCAGGGGTTCGATGAGCGACAGCTCCCGCCGGTCCAGCTCCATGAACTCCTCGTAGCCGCACAGCAGGGTGTCGAGTTGCAGCAGCCGCTCCTGACGGTCTCCCGAGAGCAGCATCCAGAGATCCTGGATGGCCGGACCGGTGCGGCAGTCGTCCAGATCCACCAGCAGGGGGCCATCGCGCCAGAGGATGTTGCCGGGGTGGCAATCCCCGTGCAGGGAGATCTGCTCCACCTCGAGGGTCATCGCCTCACGCACATGGGCGATCAGCTCGTCGAGCAGGCCGAAGAAGGACTTGGCAATCCCCCGTGGCACCCACTCCCCCGACGCCAGCAGGTGGCGCGGCTCCTCGAGCATGGAGGCCACATCGAGATGCGGGCGGTGGTGGAACGGGAAGGTGCGGGACAGGCGATGGATCCGCCCCAGCCAGCGGCCGACCCACTCCAGTTGGTCCAGGTTATCCACCTCGAAGGAGCGCCCCCCCAGACTCGGCCAGACCGCATAGTGAAAGCCCCCCTGCTCGAGCAGGGTCTCGCCGCCGAAGGCGAGCGGGGCCGCCACCGGGATCTCCTCGGCCGCCAGCAGGGCCGAGAAGCCGTGCTCCTCCAGGATCTGCTCGCGGCTCCAGCGGGCGGGGCGGTAGAACTTCACCACATAACGGCGGCGATCCTCGTCGTGGAACTGGTAGACCCGGTTCTCGTAGCTGTTGAGCTCGGTCAGCCCCGAATCCACCGCCAGGCCGGTGTTGGCGAGGGCATCGAGGATCAGATCCGGGGTGAGATCGTGAAAGTGAAAGCCCATGACATCTCCAAAACAAAAGGGGGGCACTTGGCCCCCATTCTATCCACAACCGGTCAGAGCCGGCTGATAAACTTACTCTCCTGCTTGATGACCCCCTTGGGATCCGACCCCGCCCCCTTGCGGATCAGCACGAAGCGGATATCCAGTGAGCCCTGGCGCAGGTTGTCCGGGTTGACCCCCAGGCTGACCGGCTGGTTGAGGATCTCGCCGCTCTTGAGCGTCACCTCGCGCGGACCGTACCACTGATAGTCGGGTAGCCCTTCGACCGTCAGCCGATAACTCTGGGGCTGCATGGTCTTGTTGAGGATCTTCAGGTTATAGGTGTTCTCCACCAGGCCGTCGCTGTTCTCGCGGAACAACTGGTTACGGTCGCGGATAACATCCAGCCCCATGGGCATGATGGACATGGCGTTATAGGCAAACACCGAGAGCATCACCGCCATCACCAGGCCATAGCCGATGAGCTTGGGCCTGGCCACATGGGTATTGTTACCCGCCAGCTTGTGCTCGGTGGTATAGCTGATGAGCCCCTTGGCATAGCCCATGCGATCCATGGTCTGGTCACAGGCGTCGACGCAGGCGCCGCAGTTGATGCACTCGTATTGCAGGCCGTCGCGGATGTCGATACCGGTCGGGCAGACCTGCACGCAGAGATCGCAGTCGATGCAGTCGCCGAGCCCCATCGCCTTGGGATCGGCCTTGCGGGAGCGGGCGCCGCGCTGCTCACCGCGCTTGGCATCATAGCCGACGATGAAGGTGTCCTTGTCGAACATGGCCGACTGGAAGCGGGCATAGGGGCACATGTGCACGCACATGATGGCGCGCATGAAGCCGGCGTTGCCATAGGTGCAGGCGGCGAAGAAGAAGACCCAGAACAGGGGCCAGAAGTCGATGGAGAGGGTCGCAAGCCCCGGCACCAACTCGGTCATGTCGTGGAAGTAGCCAACGAAGGTGAGGCCGGTGATGAGTGAGACAACCATCCAGGCCAGATGCTTGCTCCCCTTGCGCACTATCTTTTCCCGGCTCCAGGGGGCGGCATCGAGCTTGCGTCGCTTGTTGGCCGGCCCCTCCAGCTTCTCTTCAAACCAGATGAAGAGGAAAGTCCAGACCGTCTGGGGGCAGAGATAACCGCACCAGACACGGCCGAGGAAGGTAGTGAGGAAGAAGAGCCCGAAGGCGGCGATCATGAAGATCCAGGCGAGCAGGGTGAGATCCTGAGGCCAGATGGTGGCGGCAAAGATATGGAACTGCTGGTTGCCGATATCGAACAGGATCGCCTGCCTGCCATCGTAGCGCAGCCAGGGGAGCGCCAGGAAGAACAGCATGAAGAACCATCCCATCCCCTTGCGCAGCCGCTGCCAATAACCCAGTTGCGCCCGCACATAGATCCGGTTACCCGGGTTAAATCTGTCGTCACTGGCCTTGTACGTGTTGGGATTGAATACCCCGGTCACGTCCTTGACCTCGATCTTTTCGTGGTCACCCATTGCAGCACGTTGCTCCGTTGTGATTGTTATAGGCGGATTATATCTTAAACAGCTTGCTGCGAGATGGCGTCAGATGTGACAAGAATGGAACGATGATCGCAATTTTGTAGCGAAGAAGTGGCGCGTTGCCATTGACAACACACCACAAAGAGTGGGGACTTATTTGATGCCGCGCGCCTTGAGCAAGGCTTCCTTGAAATCGGGCACATGATCCTTGGCCAAACCCGGGATCAGGGCACTCTTGTCGGCGTCACGCATCTTGAGATGATAAATGAGCACGTCGTCGGTCAGCTCGCCCAGCGCCCCTTGGTAACCGGCCTCTCTTGCCAGCTTCTCGATAAACTGGATCAGATTCAGATCCTGCTCGCGGATCCAGGCGGGCTGCAGCAGTTCGAGCAGCTCCTCAATACGATGACATTGCATGTCGCCTCCTCGTTCGGTCGGATATCAGGCGGCGCGCCCCAACGGGGCCACCTCCACTCGGTCGCGCCCATTATGCTTGGCCTGATAGAGGGCTGCATCCGCTTTTTGGATGAGATCGCTCATGGAGAGCGAGGGATCCGGCACCAGGGTCACCACCCCCAGACTACAGGTCACCACCCCGGAGACCCGCGAGCGCGCATGGGGGATCGCCAGCTCGCGCATGGCCCGGCGCACCTGCTCCGCCACCTGTCGCGCACCGCGATGGCCGGTCGCCGGCAGCAGCAGGGCAAACTCCTCGCCCCCGTAACGGGCGGCCAGATCGTCTTCCCTGCGCTGGGCCCCGGACAACACGCCGGCCACCTGTTGCAGGCAGGCGTCGCCCTTCTGATGGCCATAGAGGTCGTTGAATTGTTTGAAGTAATCCACGTCGAGCAGGATCAACGACAGGGGGGCCTTGGCGCGGTGACAACGGCGCCAGGCCTGCTCGAGGGAGTGATCGAAGCAGGCCCGGTTGGCAATGCCGGTCAGGCCATCGCTACGCGAGGCGAGATGCAGATGCTCCGAGACCGCCTTCAACTCGGCCGCCAGATCGGCGTTGGCGAAGCGGTGATAGAGGGAGGTCAGCATATCCCGCCGCAGTCGGCGCACCAGGGTGGGGAGAAACACGAACAGGTAACCCGCGATCATGCAGCCGAGGATCCGCTCCTGCTCGCTGCCAAGCGCCAAGTCCAGCAACTGGATCACCCCGAGGGGAAACAGAAACCCCAGAAAACAGCGGCGGCTACCGATGAGCAGTATGCTGCCACCGGTGAGGATCAGGCTGACCAGGATCAGCACGCTGGCCCGATAGGTATCGGGCAGCTGATCGAAGTAGGCAAGCACCCCCATGGCCCACAGGATGGAGGTGATGGTGACGCCGATGAAGAGCTCATGCTCGAGCCGCTGATGCTCGACGCGATCCAGCATGCCCTGGCGCCACAGCAGATGGGCCCAGCGCAGCCCCAGCAACAACAGGTGACTGCCCAGCCAGATCAGGGTCTGGCGCGGCTCGACATAGGCGTAGAACATCAGGGCCCAACTGACGGCCATCAGCAGCAGGCAGGGCAGGCTGAACGCCATATGCTCGCAGAGCTGGGTCACGACTGCCTGTCGGACTTGCTTGGTAATACTCGCCGTCACTCTGCCACTCCCAGCCCAAGAAGGGCGACAGTCTAGCACCGGCCTATCGGGCCAACAATAACGGCCAATTATTAGCCTTTTACTCAGATTACCCTGTCGCAAACGCCTCCCAAATTAGCCTCTTAGCCGGCTCATCCCTTCTCAAATTCCTCGAGGATCGGGCACTCGGGACGCCCGTCACCGTGGCAGCAGCAGGTCAGCTTTTCCAGGCTGGCCAGCATGGCCTGCAGGCCGCTGATGCGCTCGCGCAGATCGGCGATCTTCTCCTGGGCCAGCTTCTTGACCTGGGCGCTGGTGCGGTGCTCATCCCGATAGAGGGCCAGCAGCTCCTGACACTCCTCCAGATTAAAGCCGGTCTCGCGCGCCCGCTTGACGAAGCGCAGCTCGCGCACCGCAGCCTCACCGTAGCTGCGATAGCCGTTGGCACTGCGTACCGGCGGCGTGATGAGCCCGATGCTCTCGTAGTAGCGGATGGTCTTGGCGGTGAGCCCGCTGGCCTTGGCCACCTTGCTGATGTTCATTAGGTTCTCCTTATCCAGGCGGCGGCGCGCGGGCGCCACCGTTTCAATAACAGGGAATTGGTCAGGACGGTCACGCTGCTCAGTGCCATGGCGGCGCCGGCCAACGCCGGGCTGAGCAGGCCGAAGGCGGCCAGCGGAATGCCGACCGTGTTGAAAATAAAGGCCCAGAACAGGTTCTGGCGTATGGTGCGCCAGGTCGAGGCCGAGATGTCGATGGCATCGACCACCAGGCGCGGATCCGGGCGCATCAGGGTAATCGACGCCGTCTCCATGGCCACCTCGGCCCCCGATCCCATGGCGATGCCGACGTCGGCGGCGGCCAGGGCCGGCGCATCGTTAACCCCGTCACCAATCATGGCCACCAGCCCGTCGCTCTTGGCTTGCAACTCGCGCACCCGCTCCACCTTGCCTTCGGGTTTCACCTGGGCGAAGGCGCCGTCCAGCCCGAGGCGCGCCGCCGCGTGATCGACCGCAGGACGGGCGTCACCGCTGACCAGCCAGGCGGCGATGTGGCGCCCCTGCAAGGCGCGCACCGCGGCCTCGCTCTCCGGGCGCAGGGGATCGGCCAGATCGGCCCACCCCGCCAGCTCGCCATCGCGGGCAACCCAGACCCGGGTCACCCCGGCCTCTGGCACCACGCACTGTGCCGGGTCCAGGCCGGCGGTCGCCATCAGGCTCTGATTGCCGATGAACAGATGATGCCCCTCGACCCGCCCCTCGATGCCGCTGCCCACGTGCACCTGCACCGATTCGGGCTGGGGCAGAGGGCCACTCGCGGCGCTCAGCATGGCGTGGGCGAGCGGGTGTTCGCTGCCCTGTTGCAGGGCGGCGGCCAGACGCATATCCGCCTCGCAGCCCTGCCACTGCTCGAGGGTCGGCCTCCCCAGGGTCAGGGTCCCGGTCTTGTCGAAGATGACGGCGCGAATGCCATGGGCTCGCTGCAGGGTCTCGATGTCGCGGATCAGGATGCCGTGGCGCGCCGCCACGCCGGTACCGGTTACCACGGCCGCCGGGGTGGCCAGCCCCAGGGCGCAGGGACAGGCGATCACCAGCACGGAGACCGCGGCCATGAGGGCCTGCTCCAGACCGCCGCCGAGCTGCCACCAGAGCAGACCGGTGAGCAGGGCGATGATCATCACCACCGGCACGAACAGGGCGCTGATGCGGTCCACCAACTGCTGGAACGGCGCTTTGCCCATCTGGGCCTGCTCAACCAGGGCGATGATGCGGCCGAGGTTTGACTCCTCCCCCACGGCGTGGGCCTCGATCTCGAGCAGGCCGGAGCCGTTGATGGTCCCCTCCAACACCTTGTCCCCCACCTGGCGCAGCACGGGCACGCTCTCGCCGGTGACCACCGCCTCGTCGAGCTCGCTCTCACCGGCCAGGATCACGCCGTCAACCGGGATGCGCTCCCCCACCAGCACCTGGATGCGATCCCCCTTGAGCACCTCGGCGATGGCGCACTGCTGCCACTGGTCGCCGCGCCACACCCTGGCCTGTTGCGGACGCAGGGCCATCAGCTCGACGATGGCGGTACGGGTGCTGCGCTTGGCGCGCCCCTCCAGCCACTTGCCGAGGGAGACCAGGGTAATGACCACGGCACTCGCCTCGAAATAGAGGTGCCCCATGGCCGCCGACCCCAGCTTGAGCCAGATCCAGACGCTGTAGCCATAGGCGGCGCTGGTGCCGGTGGCGACCAGCACATCCATGTTGGCCGCGCCGGCACGCAAGGCGCGCCAGGCACCGCGATAGAAACGGGCGCCGACCCAGAACTGGACCGGGGTGGCGAGCAGAAACTCGATCAGGGGCGGCAGGTGCCAGGGGAGCCAGCCGGCCATGGACGCCATGCCGACCACCAGGGGCAGGGTGAGCAGGGCCGCCACCATGAGGCGACGGCGCTCACCGCGCTCCTCAAGGCGTTCCCGCTCGGCCTGCTCGGCGAGTTGGCGCGCCTTGTCTTCGCCACTGGCGAAGTGGGCGCCAAAGCCGGCCCCCTGCACCGCATCGCGCAAGGAGGCCGGCGTCACCGCCCCCTGCACCCCACGCACCCGGGCCTGGGACAGGGAGAAGTTCACCTCGGCCCCCACCACGCCGGGTTGGGCGGCCAGCACCCGCTCGAGGCGCGCGGCGCACGCGGCGCAGCTCATCCCCTCGATGGCGAACTGATGGGTCTCTTCGACGGTCTGGTAGCCCAGCTCACCGATACGAGCCAGGGCGGCGCGCTCGGCCTCCGGGGTCGACGCCGAGATGGCGCACAGCTCCAGGGCAAAGTTGACCGAGGCCGTTACCCCTTCCAGCTCGCTCAGGCCACGCCCGATGCGATCACCGCACGCGGCGCAGCTCATGCCTTTGACAGGCACCTGAATGGAAATGGTCATGAGTGATACTCCCCCGATGGAATATCATTAACCTTAACCTTTACCTTAACTGTAATGTAAAGAGCGAAAATAACGAGGCATTCGCCTCGTTAACGGGATCAGGCCAGGCGACTCGCCAACCGGTTGACGATGGGTTGCATCATCAGATAACCGGCCAACAGCGCGCCTATGACCGACAGCACCCTTACCTCCATGCTTGGCGCCAGGGTTGCGGCAGACAGGGTCAACACTCCGACCACACCGGTCGCCACCAGACAGAGCACCAACAGGGAAAACATCTTCTTCATATCCGATCTCCTCTCTTCATGAACCGTCCCTGGGAGATCTGAATCCTTGCGAGCGCAGCATAGAAGGGGTCAGCTGAACCTGAGTTGACGGCGGTCAACTTCTGCACAAAACCCGTTTTTGTCACGGGGAAGGGGGTGGCGGCAGTGCTTTGCGCTGGGGCAGGCCGGGGAAAATATGAGCAGGCTCAATGTCACCGCCATCTCGGGGGGCCATAATCCGGACGTTTGGTTGTAAACTTACCACCTCTCTGAGCGAGACAGTCTGCAATCTTCTGTTACCCCGGAACGGCTGCCGGACTGGCTATAATCCCTCGAATAATAAGGTTTGGCGGGAGCCTTGCCTGCAAGGTTCAAACAACAATTGGAATCTCAGGATGACTATGAAAAACATCAATCCAACCCATACCCAGGCCTGGCAGGCACTGGCAGCCCACTTCGCCGCCCAGGGCGACATGCAACTGAAGGATCTTTTCGCCAAGGATCCCCAGCGCTTTGAGAAGTTCTCCCTCACCTTCGGCGGCGATCTGCTGGTGGATTACTCCAAGAACCTGATCACCGAAGAGACGCTGCAACTGCTGATCAAGCTGGCCGACGAGACCGACCTGCGCGGCGCCATCGACGCCATGTTCAACGGTGAGAAGATCAACCGCACCGAGGATCGCGCCGTGCTGCACGTGGCCCTGCGCAACCGCTCCGATCGCCCGGTCGAGGTGGACGGCAAGGATGTGATGCCGGAAGTGAACGCCGTGCTGGCCAAGATGAAAGGCTTCTGCGAGAAGGTCATCGGTGGCGAGTGGAAGGGTTACACCGGCAAGCCGATCAAGCACGTGGTCAACATCGGCATCGGCGGCTCGGATCTCGGCCCCGTCATGATCACCGAGGCCCTGCGCGCCTATAAGAACCACCTGGAGATGCACTTCGTCTCCAACGTCGACGGCACCCATATCGCCGAGACCCTCAAGAAGATCGATCCGGAGACCACCCTGTTCCTGGTCGCCTCCAAGACCTTCACCACCCAGGAGACCATGACCAACGCCTTGAGCGCCCGCGACTGGTTCCTGGGCCATGCCGGTGACAAGGCCCACGTGGCCAAGCACTTCGCAGCCCTGTCGACCAACGGCAAGGCCGTGGCCGAGTTCGGCATCGACACCGCCAACATGTTCGAGTTCTGGGACTGGGTGGGCGGTCGCTATTCCTCCTGGTCTGCCATCGGCATGCCGATCGCCCTGTCGGTCGGTATCGACAACTTCGAAGCCCTGCTGCAAGGCGCCTTCGAGATGGACATGCACTTCGCCACGGCCGCCTATGAGCAGAACGTGCCGGTGCTGCTGGCGCTGATTGGCCTCTGGTACAACAACTTCCACGGCGCCGAGTCCGAGGCCATCCTGCCGTACGATCAGTACATGCACCGTTTCCCTGCCTACTTCCAGCAGGGCAACATGGAGTCCAACGGCAAGTACGTGGATCGCGCCGGCAACCCGGTCGACTACCAGACCGGCCCCATCATCTGGGGTGAGCCGGGCACCAACGGCCAGCACGCCTTCTATCAGCTGATCCATCAGGGCACCAAGCTGATCCCCTGCGACTTCCTGGCCCCGGCCATCAGCCACAACCCCATCGGCGATCACCATCCGAAACTGCTGGCCAACTTCTTCGCCCAGACCGAGGCCCTGGCCTTCGGCAAGAGCCAAGAACAGGTTGAGGCCGAGTTCCTGGCCGCCGGCAAGACGCTGGAGCAGGTCAAGGATCTGGTGCCGTTCAAGGTGTTCGAGGGGAATCGCCCGACCAACTCCCTGCTGTTCAAGCAGCTGACCCCCAAGATGCTGGGTTCCCTGATCGCCATGTACGAACACAAGATCTTCGTGCAGGGCGCTATCTGGAACATCTTCAGCTTCGACCAGTGGGGCGTTGAGCTGGGCAAGCAGCTGGCCAACAAGATCCTGCCGGAGCTCGGCACCGCTGAGGCCATCAGCAGCCACGACAGCTCTACCAATGGCCTGATCAACACCTGGAAAGCCTGGCGCGCCTGAGCCGCCCGCTGACCCTAAGCCCGCTTCTCGAAGCGGGCTTTTTTATCGCGCCCCCCTCTCATCCTGCCCCGTGGCGGCGCCGAGCCCGGCGCCGGCTATCCTTGACGGGTCATCTCACCCAGAAGGAGCGAACCATGACGACAGGCACAGTGAAGCTGCACCGGGTGCTAAAGGCACCGCCGGAGCGGGTCTATCGGGCCTTTATCGACCCCCTGGCACTGGCCAAGTGGCTACCGCCCCACGGCTTCACCTGCCGGGTGGATCATCTGGAGGCGCGGGTCGGTGGCACCTTCAGGATGGCCTTCACCCAGTTTGCCAGCGGCCAGGGGCATGCCTTCGGCGGCACCTACCTGGTCCTCGAGCCCGGCGTGCGACTGTGTTACACCGACCGCTTCGATGACCCTCAGCTGCCCGGCGAGCTGCGGGTCAGCGTCACCTTCCACCCCGTATTGTGCGGCACCGAGCTCACCATAGAGCAAACCGGCATTCCCGAGGCCATACCACTGCCCATGTGCTACCTCGGCTGGCAGGAGTCGCTCACCCAGCTGGCAAGCCTGGTGGAGCCCGACACAGTGCAGGGCTGAGCCGCGCCCAATAAAAAAAGCCTGCCACCTGGCAGGCTTTGTTGTTGATTGCACGCCAGCAAGCTGGCGTCTCGCCCCCTAACAGGGCGTCATCTGGCGTTAGTGGCTGACGGCGTTGTCCAGCGGGAAGGCGAAGAGATCGCGGCGATAGGTCTCGACCACCAGGCTAAACGGCACGCCATCACCCCGTGAGAGGAGGGCACGATGTTGCAGCACCCGCTCGGGTATCGCCAACGACTGATCACTGGTGGCCAACTTGGGCATCTGCATCTCCCAACCGGCCGGTAGAGGCGACCAGAGCAGGGTGGACGAGAGAGTCCGGCGGCTAAAGTTCAGTGCCTTGACGGCCAGGCCAAACGGGGTATCGCTGGTGTCGAGGAGCCGGTTCATCTCAGGCGTGAGGCGGCTTTTCACGTACCAGTTGTCCGCTTCGGAGAACACATGATCGCCACAGGCGAGTTGTACCCGGCGATAGCCGACGGGCTCATCGGCACCGACCTTGAGCTGCTCGCGGATGGCGGCATCGGCGGGTTTACGGGTGTTCTGGTCGCGCAAGGCGCGGATGCGCGGTTCACCGGCCATCTTGTGGTCGGTGCACCAGCTTTGCAGTGTGACGGTGGCGCTCGGGTTGCTGAGCAGGGTGGCGTTGAGTGTCTGCAACAGAGCCTGGGCCTTGAGGCGGGTGACCGGGCTGTCTTGCCAGCTTGAGGCGACGCTTTCCTGCGCCTGCACGGCGCCATGACTCAGCACAGTCGCAAGTAAGATTGTTCGGATCTTCATGTTTTTATTGCCTTTTCTGATTTTCAGCGCGGATTGTAGCGACTTGGCCACTTACTTGTGGTCTGAACAGTCGACAGGGGCAACGCCCCCGCTTTACCGAAGTAAGGCATCACTCTGCCGCCATGAATGCCGCAGGGCATGCCGGTGATGCATCCGATCGGTTGGAGTGACGTGATGAGCGCCTTTGAGACCCTTCACTTCGCACTGTAAGTGGGGCCAAGCCAGGATGCTTTAGATAAGTGGTGCGCTTTTATCGAAAAGCGCCATTTCAACCGACCAGGGGTCTTCCCCGGCGCCATTCACTGACCCGCACAGCCCGCGCGCTCGTCAAGAAGATGCCGGCGCAGACTGGGGCCAAGGGCTCTCCGTCCAGGGCGAAGAAAGCCTGCCATCCGGCAGGCTTTTCGTGCCCGGCCCGGCTTATTACATCGCCAACGCGCCCAGGTAGTCGCGCTTGCCGAGATCGACCCCCGCCTTGCGCAGCAGGGCATAGGTCATGGTGAGGTGGAAATAGAAGTTGGGGATGGCGTACTCGAACACGCAGGTGTGGCCATCCATGCCCTTGCCGCCGGCCCAGTGGGGCAGGTAGCGCCCGCTCTGGTAGCGGCTGAAGTCAGCCTCCTGCATCCCTTCCAGGTAGGCGAGGGTCTTGCCCACGTGGGCGCGCAGATCGGCCATGGTCTTGGGATCGTCACCCAGCACAGGCGGCTCGGTCAGGCTGGCGGTGGCGACGCAGGCGCGGGCCGCGTCGCAGCAGATCAGCACCTGCTTGCTCAGGGGCAGCATGTCGACGATCAGGCGCTCGCCGAAGAAGTTCTCCACGTTGAAGTGTTTCGCCTCGGCATGAGCCTCGGCCTTGGCCAGGCAGTGATCGAGGTTGGTCAGCATCTTGATAAACTGGGCGGCAATATCACGGTTCATGGTGCGCTCTCGGTGGGTGAAAAAATGGACCAAAACAAACGAGTCTCACTATAACCCATGCCACCTCTATTACGACTCCCTTACCCCCGTCTGCGTCCCCTGTGCATCACAAGCGCGAGGGCGGGCACCAGAGTGACCAAGATGTGGTGGGCATTCTGCACCATAAAGCTGTAGATGATGCCGCTCATCGCCCAGGTTGCCCCGTCATTGGCACTGGCCTGCTGCGCCAGGTAATACGCGAGCCACAGCCAGACACAGGCAAAGGCCCCCGCCTGCCAGAGACCACGCAGCAAAAAGAGGGGCCACCAGAGCAGCGCCGCACCGACCAGGCCGACCAGCACGATAGATATCGCCAGATCGGCCGGGGTGTAACAGCTGCCGCCGTCCCACAGCAGTTGCCCTCGCTCGCGCAGCACGGGTAGCCAAACCAACAGGTGATAGGCGCTGAATGAAAGCGCAAAGAGCAAGCCGCCCTGACAGGCCCGCCTTCCCCTGTGCCAGAGTGGCAACAACCTCGCCTGATACGCTCTGCGTCGCTCGCTCATCATGATTCCCTCCGTCGACGCGAGCATGATAACGGCAAAACGGCGCCATGGTCCCTAGCTGACGGTGGCGATGCAGCTGGCCGGGATCCAGCCCGATTGCCCCCGATCGTTATGCACCCAGAGCCAGCCGGCCAGCTCGCGCTCCACCGTCACCCGCTCCCCCACCTCCACATTCAACTCCCGGGCCGTGTAATCCTGCCGCGCCAACGCCTCCCCCTGCCCGGCCGGGGTCAGCAGCGACAGGGGCGCCCACCCCTCGTTGCCGTCGGCCGTGTAGGTGCGCACCCAGCCCGGAAACTCGTCATCCTCATGGCCGATACGCACCCGCTCTCCGGCCACAAAGCCGATGGGATTGGGGTAACAGGTTTGGTGAGCTGTGGTGATCAGCGCCAGCATGGTCTCTTCTCCGAATGGGTCATCTTGCCACTATCACAGCAAGCGGTCAGCTTGGGGGAGAGAAACTGCATATCGGACTCGATGAATTCCCAAAAAAGAGAGGCGGGTCACGGCTAGAAGGGCAAAGGGCAATTGCCGGCCAACCAAGCTCCATGCGAACCTTTATCTCCCTTTAATCCAATAAAAACAGTGCCTATGTTCAGGAAAATAATGGTTACCGCCGCCCTGCTGTCGGCGGCGCTACTGTCCGGTTGTGCTTCCGTGCCCATGGCCGATGTCACCGCAGACGCGCAGGCCAAGCAGTTTATGGCGCCCAAGGATGCGGCCAACCTCTATATCTATCGCAATGAGACCTTCGGTGCCGCCATTAAAATGCCGGTGCTGGTGGATGGCATGGCAGTCGGCGATACCGTGGCCCACAGCTATATCCTCAAGCAGGTGACGCCGGGCAGCCACACCATCACCTCCAAGTCAGAGAACGATGCCACTCTGACCCTCAGCACCGAGGCGGGTAAAAACTACTACGTCTGGCAGGAGGTCAAGATGGGCCTGCTGATGGCCCGCTCCAAGCTGAGTCAAGTCAGTGAAGAGGAAGGCAAGCAAGGGGTGATGGAGAGCAAGTTGGTTAAGTGATTGAGCTTTAAAGCAAGGCGTAGTTATATCAGCTACGTCTTAGCTAGAAATTGATTTCTGATAGGGGGGCGTCGTTATATGGACCAAGAAAGAATTGAAAGTGTTCTTAAAAAGAACAAATATATTAATTCAAGGTTTACTGGTTATTTTATATCAACATTTAGCATATGGAACACCTGTTTTGCTCCAATTATTATTGGCCTTGGTGTTTCCTATGTTTTCTTATTTAAAGATGACTTATCAAAGCTTCATTCTTCATTTTTTATATTCTGTTTTGTTTTTTTGATTGTCCATTTTTTACTCTCCGTTGGATTTCATTACCTTGATAAGAGAAGTGATACAACTATAGAGCTTTCCGAGTTAGTGAAAAAATATAATAGCATATCCGATGATATTGAAAAAATTTATGAAAGAATGCATTTATCAACCTCGTTGACAGCAACACAAAAGTTAGTTATCTATCTAACAACATTAAAAGTTAATAGTCACATCAGGGATATGATCCACGGTAAACGAGATGGCTCACTTTCTGAGGAAACAATGGATAATAAACTGCAGGATTTCTTTGACACAATACTCAGCTATCTTTCCATACATAGAGAAGTGCTGTTTAGTTTTGTTAGTGAATCTCGATACAACATAGCTCTATATATATGATAACCGCAGCCAAGAGCTACAAGTAGCATCAAGACGTTGTGATGATAGAATTATTAGAAAAGATAGAAGTTGGAAACCTGGCTTTGGGCATGTAGGTTTAACACACTTACACAAAGAATTGAAAATATGCCCAGATATTACTAAAAGTAGTGAGCTAAAAATAACTAACTCCTCAGATAAAAGAAATTATTGTTCTTTTATCTCCGTCCCAATCCTAACATATAATGAAAGCAATTCAGATAATGAGTGTCTAGGAGTCCTTGTGTTGACAAGTGCCCAACCAGAACAATTCTCATTGGAAAGAGACAAAGACTTTCTACAAAATATAGCGTCACTTATTGCTGTATATTTAGATGTTGCTATAGAAATCTATACAAATCACGAAAATAATCAAAACAAAAACTAGATTTAATTTTAAAAATGTGCTAAATGATAGTTTGTCTATGTCAAAGAGATAGATGAGGAGGGGCTGAGAATGAACACGCTAAAAAAAAGGAACATAGTGGGCTATGCCAAACTCGTAGTGCCCAAAGGAAACGAGCTTGACGGATATACTGTTTCCAACGAATTTGAAAAGACATTTTTCAAATATTCTTCTCAAGGCCTAGATAGCCAAGCGGAAGAAATGATGGCTGATTGGATATACAATAAAATTAAGCAAGAAGAAGATGCAATATTCCAAGGTATATCAAAGCATCAAAAAATAAATATCTAGGCATAATTGAGTACTAGTTGCTATCGCGATATAACGACTAACCCGGCCTAAAGCCGGGTGAGCGCATTTAAAAGACAAAAGAAGTTAGGGTGTACAGATCTAGTTATCA
>NZ_CDCE01000032.1:4180-4851 GCF_000819805.1 Aeromonas diversa CDC 2478-85 | reverse complement strand
AACTGGGGCCCATGGGCCCCGTTTTGTTGATTGGAACCGCCATGTTGCAACTGCCTCCCCTCTCCCTCTATATCCACGTCCCCTGGTGCGTGCAGAAGTGCCCCTACTGCGACTTCAACTCCCACGCCCAGAAGGGGGAGCTGCCCCATCTCGAGTATGTGGCCGCCCTGCTCGATGACCTGGACCAGGACCTGCCGATGGCCCAGGGGCGCCCCCTGCACTCCATCTTCATCGGCGGTGGCACCCCAAGCCTGCTCAGCGTCGAGGCGATGCAGGCACTGCTGGACGGGGTGCGTGCACGCATTCCCCTGGTCGACGGGTGCGAGATCACCATGGAGGCCAACCCGGGCACAGTCGAGGCGGGCAAGTTCGCCGGTTTTCGCGCCGCCGGGGTTAACCGCATCTCCATCGGGGTGCAGAGCTTCCAGCAGGAGAAGCTGACCCGGCTCGGCCGCATTCACGGCCCCGAAGAGGCGCGCGCCGCCGCGGCGCTGGCCCACGCCATTGAGCTGCCCACCTTCAACCTGGATCTGATGCACGGCCTGCCGGATCAGAGCCTGGACGACGCCCTGTACGATCTGGAACAGGCCATCGCCTGCGCCCCGCCCCATCTCTCCTGGTACCAGCTCACCATAGAGCCGAACACGGCGTTCGCCTCCAAGCCGCCGCGC
>NZ_CDCE01000032.1:2703-3969 GCF_000819805.1 Aeromonas diversa CDC 2478-85 | reverse complement strand
GGGATATCTATGAGCGCGGCCACGCCCTGCTCACCGTGCACGGCTATCGCCAATACGAGATCTCCGCCTACGCCAAAGAGGGGTATCAGTGCCATCACAACCTCAACTACTGGCGTTTCGGGGATTACCTCGGCATCGGCTGTGGCGCCCACGGCAAGCTGACCCTGCCCGCCGAGGGGCAGATAGTGCGCACCGCCAAGGTAAAACATCCCAAGGGGTATCTGGATCCGGGCCGGCCCTATCTGGATCAACGCTGGGCGGTGGAGGAGGACGACCTGCCGCTGGAGTTCTTCATGAACCGCTTCCGCCTGTTCGAGCCGGTGCCCAAGGCGGAGTTCACCGCCTACACCGGGCTAGGGCTGGAGCGGGTCGAGAGCGTGCTGGCGATCGCCCAGACCAAGGAGCTGATCGCCGATCACGGGGATAGCTGGCAGCTGACCGCACTGGGTCACCGTTATCTCAACGTGCTGCTCGAGCTGTTTATGGATGAGTAAGAGGGAGAAGTGCGCTCAGCAGGCGACGAACATCATCGACTGCTGACCGCACTCCCACCCCTTGCGGTGCTTGGGGGTGCGCTGGAAGCTACCCTTGCCCTTACCGCTCTTCTCGACCCGCACCTGGAACAGGGGCGAGGTCACCAACGCCTTGAGGTGATTGTCATTCACGGTGCCACGCTGATGATCGTGGGCGGTGGTGACGTCGACCACCGGCTTCTTCTTGGCCATATCGGCTCCTCTCTATCTCGATTACATGCCCCGCGGGGCGGTCAAAAAACGCGCCGATTGTGCGCTCAAGCCGCCCACTATGCAAGGGCGCTCGCCCCTACTCCTCGCAGTGGCTGTGGTGCTCGTGGCTGCTTGCCCCGCCCGATTCCAGGGTCTCGAGGATGGCGCAGTGCTCGGCCGAGCGCGGCCCACCGCAGCAAATATCCGAGAGCGCCTTGAGATTCTCGCGAAACCGGGTCAACTCGCGGATCTTCTCTTCCACCTGGGCGAGCTTGGCGTCGGCCACCCCCTTGACCTCCTGGCAGGTCACATTGGCCTTGTTGTGCTCCAGGGCGAGCAGCTCACCGATGTCGGCCAGGGAGAAGCCCACCGACTTGGCCCGCAGAATGAACTCGAGGCGGCGCCGGTCTGCCTCGCTATAGAGCCGGTAACCCGCCTCGCTGCGGATGCTCGGGGCGATCAGGGCGTTTTTCTCGTAAAAGCGCAGGGTGTCGGCCTTGATCCCGCAGGCCTTGGCCAGTTCACCTATCCGGTACATGCT
>NZ_CDCE01000032.1:1547-2527 GCF_000819805.1 Aeromonas diversa CDC 2478-85 | reverse complement strand
CTCTCCTCTGTGATGGTCCCACTCTACACCCGGCGCCCGCCTTCCCCAACCCGGCCGACAAATCACCGAACAAAGGGCAATAGGCAATCGTTTTCTTCAAAATCAACGACAAACGTTTACCGCCGCGCCACGCAAGGCTTTGCCTATGTAAAAAATCCCCCGCCGCTCACATTTTTGTGTAAAATGCGCGCCGACAACGCAGCCTCACCCTCAAGCGGGTATTTCCTAAAGTCGACTGCCCCAGTCGCCTTTGAGAAATCCCCCCATCACAGTCACGGGGACTCTTGCTGTGCGTGCGCGTGCCGGGTCCCCATCACCTTGAGGACGATAGAGTAATGGAACAAGCCAGGCCCATCCGCCGTGCCCTGCTGAGTGTCTCGGACAAGACCGGAATCCTTGAGTTCGCCCGCGCCCTGAGCGAGCGTGGTGTCGATCTGCTCTCCACCGGTGGCACCGCCAAGCTGCTGGCCGAGGCCGGTCTGCCGGTCACCGAAGTCTCCGACTACACCGGTTTCCCCGAGATGATGGACGGCCGCGTCAAGACTCTGCACCCCAAGGTTCACGGTGGCATCCTCGGCCGTCGCGACCGGGATGACGCCATCATGGCTCAGCACCACATCTCCCCCATCGACATGGTGGTGGTCAACCTCTATCCCTTCGCCGCCACCGTCGCCAAGCCCGGTTGCACCCTGGAAGACGCCGTCGAGAACATCGACATCGGCGGCCCGACCATGGTCCGCTCCGCCGCCAAGAACCACAAGGACGTTGCCATCGTGGTCAAGGCGGCCGACTATGACCGCGTGATCCGCGAGATGGACGGCAACGGCAACAGCCTGCGCCTTGCCACCCGCTTCGATCTGGCGATCAAAGCCTTCGAGCACACCGCCGCCTACGACGGCATGATCGCCAACTACTTCGGCACCCTGGTTCCCTCTTACGGTGACAACAAGGAGGGTGACGAGGAGTCCCGCTTCCCGCGC
>NZ_CDCE01000032.1:0-1420 GCF_000819805.1 Aeromonas diversa CDC 2478-85 | reverse complement strand
CTTCTATGCCGAGGAGCAGGCCGCACCGGGCTCGGTGGCAAGCGCCATCCAGCTGCAAGGCAAGGCCCTCTCCTACAACAACATCGCCGACACAGACGCGGCGCTCGAGTGCGTCAAAGAGTTCGACCAGCCGGCCTGCGTCATCGTCAAGCACGCTAATCCGTGTGGCGTCGCCATAGCTGACGACCTGCTGGCGGCCTACGAGCGCGCCTGGCAGACCGACCCCACCTCCGCCTTTGGCGGCATCATCGCCTTCAACCGTGAGCTGGATGGCGCCACCGCCAAGGCCATCGTCGATCGCCAGTTCGTCGAGGTGATCATCGCCCCGACCGTGAGCCAGGCAGCCCGCGACGCGGTCGCCGCCAAGCAGAACGTGCGCCTGCTCGAGTGCGGCCAGTGGACCGCGCCGGCCCAGGGCTTTGATTTCAAGCGCGTCAACGGCGGCCTGCTGGTGCAGGAGCGCGATCTCGGCATGGTGACCCTGGGGGATCTGACCGTGGTCAGCAAGCGCCAGCCCACCGAGCAGGAACTCAAGGACCTGCTGTTCTGCTGGAAGGTGGCCAAGTTCGTCAAATCCAACGCCATCGTCTACGCCAAAGAGGGTCAGACCATCGGCGTCGGCGCCGGCCAGATGAGCCGCGTCTATTCCGCCAAGATCGCCGGCATCAAGGCCGAGGATGAAGGGCTGACCGTGGCGGGCTCCGTCATGGCCTCCGATGCCTTCTTCCCGTTCCGCGACGGCATCGACGCCGCTGCCGCCGCCGGCATCTCCTGCGTCATCCAGCCCGGTGGCTCGATGCGCGACCAGGAGGTGATCGACGCCGCCGACGAGCACGGCATGGCCATGGTCTTCACCAAGATGCGCCACTTCCGCCACTGATAAACGGACACAGGGCAGCCAAGGCTGCCCTGCTGATAACTACGACGACAAGAGCAACGGAAACAGACCATGAAAGTACTGGTGATCGGTAACGGCGGCCGCGAGCACGCCCTGGCCTGGAAGGCCATGCAGTCCCCCCTGGTGACCCGAGTGTTCGTCGCCCCCGGCAACGCCGGCACGGCCCACGAAGGGAGCATCGAGAACGTGGCCATCTCGGCCACCGACATCCCGGCCCTGCTGGCGTTCGCCAAGGAGCAGCGCATCGGCCTGACTATCGTCGGACCGGAAGCGCCGCTGGTGAAGGGGGTGGTCGATGCCTTCCGTGCAGAGGGGCTGGCCATCTTCGGCCCGACCGCCGCCGCGGCCCAGCTGGAAGGCTCCAAGGGCTTTGCCAAGGACTTCCTGGCGCGCCACGCCATCCCGACTGCCGAGTACCAGAACTTCACCGAGGTGGAGCCGGCCCTGGCCTATCTGCGCGAGAAGGGCGCCCCCATAGTGGTCAAGGCCGACGGCCTGGCCGCCGGCAAGGGGGTGATCGTC
>NZ_CDCE01000031.1:225021-225195 GCF_000819805.1 Aeromonas diversa CDC 2478-85 | reverse complement strand
CAAGTTGTCGCCGCCCACCATTATCGGATGAAGGTCGATGCCAACATGCGGCGCCACATCATCGTCGATGATGGTTGCGATTCCACTCTTCCCCCCCACCGTCAAGGTAAAGGTCTCATCTTGCTCTACGAGCCCGTCTCCTACCGTCGGCACTGTCACGGTGAAATGGGTCAC
>NZ_CDCE01000031.1:0-224892 GCF_000819805.1 Aeromonas diversa CDC 2478-85 | reverse complement strand
GTGCCCTCTTCTGCCTTGGCATCGGCGTTGGTCACGCTGACACTGTCGATAGTCGGGCCTGCATCGTTATCGATAATGGTCGCCGTCCCGCTCTTCCCTCCCACCGTCAAGGTGAAGGTCTCATCCTGCTCATCGACACTGTCTTCCAGGGTCGGAACGGTCACGGTGAAATGGGTTACGCCCGCCGGTACGATCAACTGGCTACCATCGGCACTCAGGGTTACCCCATCGCTCAATGTCACATCACGGGTATAGTCCAGGCCCAGGGTCGCGCTCTTGTCGCCCAGAGACCAGTTAAACGCCGTCTCGCTGCTGCTGCCATTGGTCAGGGTTACGGTGAACACGGCGCTCTCGCCCTCGTCCACCACCTCGCCACGCACATCCAGCGCATCGCTCACCCGGTCGACATCCGGCGCATTGTCGTTATCCACTATGATGCCGGTGGCGTCTTTGCCGCCCACGGTCAGGGTCAGCGTCTCATCCGCTTCGTCGAGGCTGTCGTTCACGGTCGGCACAGTGACGGTGAAACCGCTCACCCCGGCTGGCACGATCACGCTCTGGCCGTCGCCGCTCAGGGTCACGCCGTTGCTAAACGTCACGCCGGCACGGTCGAAGTCGCCCTCACCCGCGGTGACGCCGGCCAGGTTGAAACCGTGGTGGGTCACCTGCTCGCTCGCCGCGCTCAGGGTCACCTGGAAATGCAGGTCCGTGCCCTCTTCTGCCTTGGCGTCGGCGTTGGTCACGCTGACACTGTCGATAGTCGGGCCTGCATCGTTATCGATAATGGTCGCCGTCCCGCTCTTCCCTCCCACCGTCAAGGTGAAGGTCTCATCCTGCTCATCGACACTGTCTTCCAGGGTCGGAACGGTCACGGTGAAATGGGTCACGCCCGCCGGCACGATCAACTGGCTACCATCGGCGCTCAGGGTTACCCCATCGCTCAATGTCACATCACGGGTATAGTCCAGGCCCAGGGTGGCGCTCTTGTCGCCGAGAGACCAGTTAAACGCCGTCTCGCTGCTGCTACCATTGGTCAGGGTTACGGTAAACACGGCGCTCTCGCCCTCGTCCACCACCTCGCCACGCACATCCAGCGCATCGCTCACCCGGTCAACATCTGGCGCCTCATCGTTGTCGATAACGGATGTCACCACCGAATTGGGCAGTGCCGGAGCCTTTTCGTAACCACCGCCACTGACATCCGTCACACTCACCAGAAACTGTTCAACCGGCTCGTCTATCGCATCATCCTGGCTCGCGACCTCAAACGTCGTCGCGGTAGTGCCGGCCTTGATGACGACATCTCTAGTCACTGTCTGCACATCACCGTCATCGGTGGTGATATGACCGACAACCATCTTGACGATCAGGTCGCTCTTGGGTGCATCGCTGATAGTCAGCGTATAATTTGCCCTGCTTCCCTCAAGGACACTGGCATCACCGGTTAGCGTCAGAGTCGGAGCATCTTGATCGTCAACGACGATATGCGTCACGGTGCCACTCGGTGTCAGAGCCTCGTAGTTACCCCCGCTGGTGCCGGTGATAGTCACGCTCAGCACCTCATTACCCTGCTGATAAATATCGTCTCCACGCACCGATATAGGCTCACTGCTGGCACTGCTTGCTCCGACCGGGATAGTGATGACCACCCCATTACTCAACGTGACCAGCAGAGGAGTCTCGGTGACCGGATTGCTCGCAGTTGCGGTGTAGACGATGCTGCCGCCCTCAACCACGTTTTGCCCTTGAGTGGCAGAACTCAGCGTCACTGTGGTGACATCGATAGAATCGTTAATGCGAGTCTCTGCCGGAGCCTGGCTTACCGCCAATTGCTCGAAGTTGCCACCACTTGCCGCAGTGATAGTGGCACTCACAGTGCTGCCGTTGTTGTAGACGTCGTTAGGCGGGGTTTGAAAGTCAATGCTACCGATGCGCTGACCGTCTGCGACCGTCACAATCTGGCCGTTGGAAAGCGTCAGGCTCACTTCCCCTTGAGCCGGATGGCTCAATGTCACGGTGTAAGTGATGACGCCCCCCTCGGTGACACTCGGCGTCGCCGTCAGCGTTGCGGTTGCCGTGTCGATGGTATCGGTAACCTCTGTCGTCACTGCGGGACCGGCTGTGACAGTATTGAAGTTGCCACCACTGGTACCCGTAACCGAGACAGAGAGAGTAGAGGCATCCAGATAGACATCATCCCCCGGTGCAGCAACCACAACCGAGGCGGTCGTCTGCCCAAGAGGAATCACTATGGTGGCACCGTTAGATAGGGTAACGACCAGCTCGCTCCCGTAGACCGGATGGTCGACGGTAGCCACATACGTAATGCTGCCACCTTCACTGACCGAACCATCGGCGCTCAGGGTCAATTCGGCATCGGGTTTGAAATCGTCAATGCCTGGCGTGACATTCTCGGACAGAGCAACCGTCTCTGTACGCGTCGTGTCATACCCCGCCACAGCCAGGGTCTCGTAGCCACTACGCTCAAGCACGACGAAACCGCTGTTACTGGTACCGGCCACACCGCCCCCGGCTGCGGGAGCACCACCCGCCGCGGTGGCGTCAAAGGCCTGTGTCGGGTCCTGCCCCTCCAAAATGGCCTGTTGCAAGGCATCGATGTCGCCCGAGACGCTGGCGGTGACCTGCTCGGCAGGCTCATCGCCCTGGGCTAAGGGGGCTGGATCGCGCAGCTCGAAAGCCCCATCGTCAGACACCACTACTGCCCCCTTGGGTAGTAACTCCCCTTCGAGAACCAGTCGACGCGTGCCATCTTCGTTGACAAGGTAAACCTTGCCACTCAACTGCGAGATAACCGCATCATGCTGAAGGGTAGTGGTGCTCATGACGACTCCTGACACTGAAATAATGCAAAATAGCCCCTAAGGGTACCCAATCTGGGGGGTGGACAACCAGTTCGAAATATCGAATGAAAGTTCGCCAGCGGGGAGTGGTATGCGACTTAAGCGAAAGGTTAAAAGTGTTATTTATCAGCAACATAAAAAAGAGCTCCCTGTGGAGCTCTTTCTGTTTCTGGCGTTGCGCCGCTTACCCGCCGGCCCAGAGCAACAAGGCGAGCAGCTGGGGTGAGATGATGCGTAGAAACATCACCAGAGGATAGACAGTGGCATACGAGAGGGCGCTGGCGCCGCTGGTCGGATGCATGGCATTGGCAAAGGCCAGGGCGGGGGGATCGGTCATCGAACCGGCCAACAAGCCACACAGGCTGAGGTAGTTCATCTTGCCATACCAACGCGCCAGGCAACCGACCGTCAGGAGTGGCACCAGAGTGATCAGGGCGCCATAGAACATCCAGGCCGGACCATCCCCGTGCAGCAGGGTATCGAAAAAGCCGGCCCCAGACTTGAATCCCACCACGGCCAGGAAGAGCACTATGCCAATCTCGCGCAGTGCCAGGTTGGCGCTCGGAGGCATAAACCAATAGAGACGACCGATACTGCCGATCCGGGCCAGGATTAGGGCCACGACCAGAGGACCGCCGGCCAGACCGAGCTTGAGGGCTGCCGGAAAGCCCGGCAGATAGAAAGGCACAGAGCCGAGCAAGACCCCAAGACCGATCCCGATAAAGACCGGCAGCATCTGTACCTGTTGCAGCTTCTGCTGGACGTTACCGACTATGTTGGTGACCGATTCGATGGCGTCGAGCCGCCCCACCAGATTGAGAATATCCCCAAACTGCAGGCTGGTTTGGCTGGTTGGCACCAGTTCGACCCCCGCCCGGTTGAGGCGCGAGATCACCACGTCGTAACGCTGCTTGATGTCGAGGTCGCGGATCTTCTTGCCGAGCACCTGCTCGTTGGTGACGACCACCCGCTCGACTCGCAGATCGGTGCCGCGGGTCGACAGAGAGGCATCCACCTCCTCCCCCAGCACCAGCAAGGCGTTATGCAGCGCCCGCTTCTCACCCACCAGATGGAGCAGGTCCCCCAGCTCGACCCGGGTATCTGCTCGCGGCACCGTCAGCTCCTCTCCACGCTTGAGGCGAGAGCAGACGATGTCGCTCTCGTTCATGCAGGGGATCTCGCTGATCATCAGTCCGTTGATATTGGGGTTGCGAATGGCAATGTTGATGGTGTGCAGACTCTCCTTGGTCTTGCCGCTCTGCTTCTCGAACTCGGCGGCTTCATCGTCGACCTTGATGCGAAAGAAGAGCCTCACCAGCCACATGGTAAGGAGGATGCCGCAAATCCCGAATGGATAGGCCACCGCATAGCCCATCCCCATCATGCTGGTGAGCCCAGACTCAGCCCCCAGCTCGGAGAGGATCTGTTGTCCGGCCCCCAGAGAAGGGGTATTGGTCACCGCTCCCGAGAAGATACCGAGGATCACCGGCAGAGGAACGTCAAACAGCTTGTAGAGGATGACCACCATCAGCCCGCCCAGCACCACCAGCAGGGCGGCAAAGGCATTGAGCTTGAGACCTGAGCTGCGCAGGGATGCAAAGAAACCGGGACCGACCTGGATGCCGATGGTGTAAACAAACAGGATCAGGCCAAATTCCTGAATGAAGTGCAGCGTATGAGCATCCAGCTCGAGCGCCATGGCACCAGCAAAGTGGCCCACCAGGATCCCGCCGAACAGAACACCGCCAATACCGAGTCCCACTCCGTAGACCTTCAAGTTGCCCAGCCACAATCCGACCACGGCAACCAGCGCCAACATGCTGATGGCGAGTGCGATATCGCTCATCAATCTCTCCTTAAATGAAAACTGCCACTAGCTTCGCAGCTCGTCCGCTCATGGACTGTGGCTCGGTGCACGTTTTGGCAAGCGCAACCCATAAAACTACCAATTAATGGCTATAACGTTGACGTTCTCCCTGCTGCACCACCGCAACTTGGCTGTCATCGCACGCCAATTGGGGTTATGCTCTGCGGCCGGTAGAGAGGCGCAGAGTCAAGGATCCGGAGCCGCCGATGCAACTAGAAGAGCTGTTTGTTTCCCCCCATCAGGACCTAGACGGTCATATCAGTTCACTGATCCAGGCCTTTCACGAGATGGATGACAGCCTGCTGCCCTATGACCGCAGCGACTTTACCCATCGACTCGCCGACTCTGCCATGCCAGATGGCCACATGGCCCTGGCTGACTATCTGCGGCGCCTGCAGCAACTGCTGCCGGGCATCTCCCACCTCGCCTCACCGCGCTACATGGGGCACATGACAGCCCCCCTGCCCGCTTATACGGGAGAACTCTCGCGCCTGCTGGCCATGCTCAACCAGAACCCCATGAAGATGGAGTCATCACGGCTGCTCAGTTTTCTGGAGCGTGAGAGCCTGGCCAGACTCCATCGCCTGGTGTTCGGGCAGGAGCAGTCCTTCTACGACGCCTTCATGCATGCCAAGGATGCGGCGCTCGGCGTCATGACCAGTGGCGGCACTATTGCCAACGTGACCGCCCTCTGGTTGGCCCGCAACCGGGCCTGCGGTGATAACCTGTTTGCCTTGGCCGAGCAGGGGTGGCGTGGCATCGCCATTCTGGGGTCTCGCCTGATGCACTACTCCTTCGACAAGGGGATGGATCTGTTGGGCGCGGGGGCCGCCAGCGTGCGCCGTCTGCCTGTGAATGAGCACAACCGCCTCTGCCTGTCTGCACTGGAGACCGAGCTGGCCCACTGCCAGGAGCAGAAGATCAAGGTGATCGCCCTCATCGGGGTGGCAGGTACGACCGATTTTGGCTCCATCGACCCACTGCCCGAGATGGCCGCCATCGCCAGACGCGAGGGCGTTCACTTCCATGTGGATGCCGCCTGGGGCGGCCCTACGGCCTTCTCCGCCCGCTATCGCCCCCTGCTCAGCGGCATGGAGCAGGCCGACACCGTCACGCTGGATGGCCACAAGCAGCTTCTGGTACCGCTCGGCACCGGTATGCTGCTGTGCCGCGAACCTTCCTTGATGATGGCCGTCAAACGCGAGGCGCCCTACGCCATTCGTGCCAGCTCCTTCGATCAGGGACGCTTTACCCTGGAAGGGACACGCCCTGCCAACGCCCTCTACCTGGATGCCGCCTTCCACCTCATCGGTGAACAGGGCTACGCCCGCCTCATCGAGGAGAACTATGACAGGGCCAGGCTGATGGCCAACCTGATCGAGGCTGACCCCGCCTTCGAGTTGATGGCAGCCCCGGTCATGAACCTGCTGGCCTATCGTTGCATTCCCCCGCATCTGCAGGGCAAGCCGCTGGATGCGTCAGCAAATATTCAGATCAATGCCTTCAACATCGCCCTGCAGAAACGGCAGCGTGCCGAGGGGCACAGCTTTGTCTCTCGCACCCAGCGGGCCGTTACCCGCTATGGTGAGCAGCCGCTGACCCTGCTGCGAGCCGTACAGCTCAACCCCGGGATCCGGCGCGAACATATCGAGGCGCTGCTGGACGAACAGAAACACCTTGGGCTGGTCATCGCCCAGGAACTCTTCCCGGCTCTGTCATGAGAGAGCCCTGTCGGTTAGACTGGGGCAAATCGGATGTGTGAACCCTTATGAAGCAATTTATCGAATTCATTCCCCTGATCGTCTTCTTCGCGATCTACAAGCTCTATGACATCTACTACGCCACCGCAGCCCTGGTGGTGGTGACGGGCCTGCAACTGCTCTATGGCTGGCTCAAGTATCGCAAGGTCGAGAAGATGCAGCTCTTTACCTTCGTGCTAGTCGCCTTCTTTGGCTCCCTCACCCTCATCTTTCACGACGATACCTTTATCAAGTGGAAAGTCACCGTCATCAACGCCCTGTTTGCCCTCGCCCTGCTGATCGGTCGTTACGGCTTTGGCAAGAACCTGCTCAAACAGATGCTGGGTAAGGAGCTGAGCGCCCCCGATCCCGTCTGGGATCGCCTCAACCTGGGGTGGGTCGCCTTCTTCGCCCTGTGCGGAGTGCTCAATCTCTACATCGCCTTCAATCTGCCACAGGAAATCTGGGTCAACTTCAAGGTGTTTGGTCTGCTCGGACTGACGCTGGTCTCGACCCTGCTGAGCGGTCTCTATCTCTACCGTCACCTGCCGGCCGATCAGAAGAAATAACCCCGACAAGGAGAGTGATATGTGGTATCTGATTTTTGCCGAGGATGTGCCAGGCAGCCTGCCCCTGCGCAAGCAGGCCAGACCGGCCCATCTGGCCAGACTACAGGCGTTGCAGAATGAGGGGCGCCTGCTCACCGCCGGCCCCAACCCCGCCATCGATGCCGATGACCCGGGTGAGGCTGGATTTACCGGCTCGACCGTCATCGCCGAGTTTGCCACTCTGGCAGACGCGCAGGCCTGGGCCGATGCCGACCCTTATGTGAGCGCCGGGGTCTATGGCAGCGTGACCGTCAAACCCTTCAAGCGGGTATTTTGAAAGAGAACGCCGGACTGAGTCCGGCGTTTTTTATCAGGAGGCCGAGACCACAAACCAGGGGTTGAGGATCTCCGCCTTGCCATAACGAAGCGGCTCACCCTCCAGGGTCGTCACCCGGCCTCCTGCCCCCTCGACCACGGCCTGGGCGGCCGCAGTATCCCACTCACAGGTGGGCGCCAGTCTGGGGTAGAGATGCGCCCGGCCCTCGGCCACCAGACAGAGCTTGAGGGAGCTACCCATCGAGACCAGCTCGACCGGATCTGTTAGCCGCTCCAAATAGGCATGCGTCTCGGCCGAGAGATGATGACGGCTACCCACCACCTTCCACACCTCTCCGTCTCGATGGGGATCAACCTTGATAAGGCGAATTCCCCCCGCCTCTTCTCGCGTTGCGCCAATCCCGCGACCACCATACCAACTCACGCCCAGTACGGGGGCATGCACCACTCCCCACACAGGCCGACCGTCCTCCACGAGGGCGATATTGACGGTGAACTCGCCATTGCGCGAGATAAACTCCTTGGTGCCATCGAGGGGATCGACCAACCAGAACCGGCTCCAGCCATGGCGCGCGCTCATCACCTCGGGTGAAGACTCCTCCGAGAGGACAGGCCAGTCAGGCGTCAAAGCCTGCAGGCCGGCGCAGATGACGGCATGGGCCTGACGGTCAGCTTCTGTCAGAGGCGAGCTGTCCTGTTTGTAATCCACCTCGAGAGGGCTCTCGTAGAGAGAGAGGATGGCAGCCCCTGCGTCTCGAGCCAACCTGACTACCTGCTGGCGCAATCCATCTGTCATCGGCATCTTGGTTTCTTTCCTTTATCTTTCATCATGTTGCCATCATACGACAGGTCCATCCCACGTCCTTATAGCATTTTCAACACTCTTATCCTCCTGTGGTTTATTCCAGCGTCAACCCGGCACCCGTGCACTAGAACTGGGAAGGAATCCCCCACAAGAGAAGGAGAGTACGATGAAAACACGGGCGTTGATCCTGCCCCTGCTGCTGAGCTGCCTGCCCCTGCTGGGCACACCGGCCGTGGCGGCGCAGAAAGCAGCGACGGCGCCAGAGAAAGTGGCCACCGTCACGGCGAGCGACAAGATCAACATTAACACCGCCTCCCTGGAGCAGTTGACGCAGCTTAAGGGAATTGGTGAGAAGAAGGCGCAAGCCATCATCGAGTATCGGGATAAACAGGGTAGCTTCACCTCGATCGACCAGTTGGCCGATGTCAGCGGCATCGGGCCGGCCACACTGGATGCGAATCGAGACATGATTGTCCTCAAGTAAGTCGAAGGCGGCCAGTGGCCGCCTTCATTTTGTTGGAGTAAGATGCCGCCATCATGTCTCGCCGGAATCTCTCCATGAAAAAGAGTCCCACCATAGTTCGTAAAGCCGTATTGCCCGTCGCCGGACTGGGTACCCGCATGCTCCCCGCCACCAAGGCCATCCCCAAAGAGATGCTGCCGGTGGTGGACAAGCCCCTGATCCAATATGTGGTCAACGAAGCCATCGCCGCGGGTATCAAGGAGATCATACTGGTCACCCACTCCAGTAAGAACTCCATCGAGAACCATTTCGACAAGAGCTTCGAGCTGGAAGCGACTCTGGAGAAGCGGGTCAAGCGTCAACTGCTTGCCGAAGTCCAGGCCATCTGCCCGAAAGACGTGACCATCATGCACGTGCGCCAGGGCGAGGCGAAGGGTCTGGGTCACGCCATCCTGTGTGCCCGTCCGCTGATCGGTGACAACCCCTTCGCCGTGCTGCTGCCGGATGTACTGATCGACGACGTCGCCAGCGATCCCAAACGCGATAACCTGGCCGAGATGGTGCATCTCTATGAAGAGGGGCACATCAGCCAGATCATGGTGGAAGAGGTGCCCCATACTGAGGTCGACAAATACGGCATCGCCGACATCAAGGGCGAGACCCTGAGCGCCGGCATGTCCCTGCCGATGCAAGCCATCGTCGAGAAGCCCGCCCGTGACGAAGCGCCGTCCAATCTGGCCGTAGTGGGGCGCTACGTGCTCTCTGCCAACATCTGGCCACTGCTGGAGAAGACGCTGCCCGGGGCCGGTGACGAGATCCAGCTGACCGATGCCATCGCCGCCCTGATGGAGCAGGAGCAGGTCAATGCCTACTTCATGAAGGGAAAGAGCCACGACTGTGGCAGTAAACTGGGGTATATGAAGGCCAACGTCGAATACGCCGCACGACATCGTGAGCTCAATGGCGAATTCATCGACTGGCTCAAGGCCTTCGCCAAACAACTGTAATAACGAGATTTTTCTTTTTACTAGCATAAATAGCTGGGCATCATACGATGCCCAGTTTTCATTTAAGCAACAATTTATCAATGCTTGATTGATAAAAATCTGCTAAATCAGCTTCTTGTAATTAGTTCCACCATGTTCTATAAGGGTTTAGGCTTGTTCCAAAGCCCTTGCATAAAATCACAAATAAAACATCAAATACAGGTGGAAGTTCCATGAATACCCCGACCAAAGGGACCTTTTTAGGTCACCCTAAAGGGCTCTTTCTGCTCTTTAGTACCGAGCTGTGGGAGCGATTCTCCTATTACGGCATGCGCGCCGTACTGGTGCTCTATCTCACCGCACAGACCACCAACGGTGGTCTCGGCTGGACCGAGTCCGATGCCCTCAAGCTCTACGGCATCTATACCGGCCTGGTCTACATCACTCCGCTGATCGGTGGCTGGCTCGCTGACAACTTCCTCGGTCAGCGCCGCGCCATCCTGATCGGTGCAGTCTTCATGGCCCTTGGCCAATTCACCCTGGCCCTGCCTCATGGCCTGTTCCCGGATCAAGTCGTCAACGTCTTCTACGCTGGCCTGGCCCTGCTGATCATCGGTAACGGTCTGTTCAAGCCGAACATCTCCACCATGGTGGGCGACCTGTATGAAGAGGGCGATCACCGTCGTGACGGCGCCTTCACCATCTTCTACATGGGCATCAACCTGGGCTCCCTGCTGACCGGTGTCGTCTGTGGTGCCGCAGCTACCGCCTACGGCTGGCAAGCCGCCTTCGTCGGCGCCGGGATCGGCATGCTGATCTCGCTGGTGTTGCAAGCCACCCTGGCCCAACGCTTCCTTGGTGACATCGGCCGTGTACCGGCTGCCAAACGTGCCGCCGAGCTGAACCAGAACAAGCAGCGCGCCCCCCTGACCAAACAGGAAGTGGATCGCATCAAGGTGATCCTGGTGCTGGGTCTGTTCACCATCATCTTCTGGGCCGGTTTCGAGCAGGCCGGTGGTCTCATGAACCTCTATACCCAGGAGTACACCGACCGCATGATCGGCGGCTTCGAAGTACCGACCGCCTGGTTCCAGTCCCTCAACCCCTTCTTCATCATCACCCTGGCGCCGATCATGGCCGCCATCTGGGTCAAGATGGGCAAGCGCGAGCCCAACTCTCCGGTGAAGTTCGCCATGGGTCTGCTGTTCCTGGCCGTGGGCTTCCTGTTCATGGTGGGGGCCGCACTGCAGCAAGGTGGCGACAGCGCCGTCAAGACCTCCATGTTCTGGCTGATCGGTGCCTACCTGTTCCACACCCTGGGTGAGCTCTGCCTCTCTCCGATCGGCCTCTCCATGGTGACCAAGCTGGCTCCGCTGCGCCTGGCCTCCCTCATGATGGGTGCCTGGCTTGGCTTCATCGCGATCGCCAACTACGCCGCCGGCCTTATCGGTTCCTTCATTGGCGAGTCCGGCCCGCTGGCCATCTTCGGCGGCATCGCCGTGGCGGCCACCCTCTCCGCCGTCATCCTGCTGACCATGGCCAACCGCCTGGTCTACTGGATGCATGGTGCAGAAGGGCACAGCGTTCAGGAGTCGCATGAGGAAGAGAGCAAGCTGCAGCCGCGTGCGGTTTGAACCTCGATGCTTTGAACAAGAAGGGCGCCGATGGCGCCCTTCTTATTGACGATGAATGCTGAGACTCAACACTCCCCCCATTTCGCTACCCACCTGCAGCGAGAAGGGGGCATGCCAACTACGCCGATGCAAGGGATAGTCGGCATCCCGCATCAGCCCGAGTGGCAATCCACCATGACGAGCCAGCCAGTGTGGTGAAGTTAAGCCGGCATTGGCGAAGAGCAGGTTGTCATCCTGGCCAAATAGCAGGGCCGCCACGCTGATGGGCTGATGCACGCCAGACTCAAGAAGGCTCCAGTTGAGGAAGTAAAGCAACTTACCTGGCTGCTCTAATAAAGAGCTCTCCCCCTGCTGGTATTGGCGATAAGGGGTGTTCATCAACATCCGAACCAGCGCAGAGCAGAAGGGGCCATCGGGTCCCAACAGGGGGAGTTCCATCACCAGCAACAGCAACCGCTGGCCCACCTTGAAGCTCTCGACCAAAAAGAGATGTCCCCCTCCCTGGCTGGTAACCTGCCACTCCCCCCACTCCTGCATGGCCGGGTGCTTCTGCAACGCCACCAGACGCGTCGCCAGGCGATCCTGGCGCAGTGCATCCATATGATCCAACAACTCCAGCTGCTGCATGGCACTGGGTTGTTGCTCCAGGCACTGTTCGATGCTGAAGCGAACCAGCTCCCAGTCACGGATCGGTTTGATGAGGTAATCTTTGGCACCCGAGCGCAGGACTAGCGCAACCACATCCATACGACTCTGCGCCGACACGACTATGACGGGCAACCGGGGATAGCGAGCACTCAGACAGGCCACCACCTCATGCCCATCCATGGCGGGCATGTTGAGGTCACACAACACCACATGTGGCCTGTGTAGTGCGGCAGCCGCCATCCCTTCGATGCCATCATCGGCATGAAAGACCTCGGCGCCAAGACCTTGCAGATAAGCACTCAACATATGACGAAAGACGGCTTCATCTTCGATGAGCAGTATGCGAACCCCCGAGAGCGACATCCAAAACCCCCGCCTTAATACCCCGTAGTGACCATTGGGCTAATCCTAGCCCAGAAGTACGACTTACTCCCGTATTGAGCCAGAATAATATATCAATCAATAGGTGAATTTCAGCTTGGATCCACTGGACAAGACGACGATATTGGTCACTCGGCTAGAGGAAAGCAGAGGGTTCCATCAAGAGCCCAAGCATCGGTCACCGATGACGAGCGTTTGTACCTCCGCCAGCCATCGGCGATAATGGCGCCATCTTGCAGTGAAGAGATGCTCAATGACCCCAGCCGAGTACCATGCCCTCTCCCATCCCAGGTTGTCGCATCCGGCCAGAAGCCTCTATTGCCTGCATCTGAGGCGGATCTGGATCGAACAACAGCCGAGGATCCTGAACTATCCCCAGCTGGGAAGGGCACTGGCGGTCACGGACCCTGACTCACCCAGCGGGTTCAGTTATCAGGTCAATGGTCGTCAGCTCACTCTGTTATTGGAGGAGCTGATCGGTGCCGGTCTGCTCGAGGCACAGCTCGCTGGCGAGCATTTCCACACTCAGCCTTTTACCCTGCCACTGTTGCAACAGGAGACCTCCTCTCCCCTGCCGCAGACCCCGTTTCCCATGCATCTGGAGTGGCGACCCGATGAGAGTATGCCAGCACTGGCGCGCCTGTGTGGCGTGATAGACTGCAGCTACAGTGAGGAAGACCTCGGGGAGTTCATCGCTTACTGGCTGGGACGCCCCGACGTGTTCGACAGTCAGCACCAGTGGACCCTCAAATTCATCCGGGCGCTTAAAACTCGTCGCTATGTGAAACGCCAGCACTCCCAAGAGCAGGGTTATCAGCAGGTGACAATACACACCACAGAGGCCGGCCCCAGCCGCCGAGCCCAAGAGATGATCGAAGAGGCCAAACGTCTGGCCCAGCAGAAGGAACAAGAGCATGGCTCATGATCAGGATCCCCTGAAGCAGGATCTGGCCGACATCGACGCCAGGCGCCAACAGATCAATCGCGAGAAACAAGGACGGCAACAGCACGATCCGGACTTGCAACGCCACGTGGGCTCCTTGCTGGAACGCATTCGCCGTTTGCAGCATGAGACCGGAGGGAGCCAATACGACTACGAGACCCTGCGTAAAGAGTACGAGGCCAAGGCCAACGCCGAGGTGCGTGAATTGCAAAAGCAGGCTCGTCAGGATCGCATCAAGCGCTTAATCGCCCAGGCAGATCTCAATCCGGAGTGGGTATTCGATCGCATGGATCATCAGGATCCCGCCCTGCAATATGCCATCGAAACGGCGCGCTATTTCATCAGCGGCTTCGAGCACTGGGAGAAGAGTGGTGGGGGCTGCATGCTGATCTACGGAGACTATGGCACCGGCAAGTCGACCCTGGCCGGCGCCGTCGCCCACGAGCTGATCGAGCGCCACCAAAAATCGGTCATCTTCCAGCAATGGGCCTCTATCGTCGATCGCCTCTTCTTCAACGTCATCGAGGATCAAGAGGAGCGCAACCAGTACCGCCGCGCCCTCGAGGAGGTCGATCTGCTCATCATCGACGAGGTGGCCGCCAACCGGGCCAAGCTGGCCGAAAGCCAGTCCAGCTTTCTCGGCCATCTGTTGCGCCGCCGTCGCAACCTATCCAAGAGCGTGATTCTTATCACCAACCACGCCCCCGACAGCCTGCATCGAGCGATCGGCGACTTCAGCTTCGAGGCGATCAAGGCGTTTAACCCGGTCGACATTCATCTTGCAGGCCCAAGCCGCCGTCCCAGTATCGGTCACTACACCGGTTAACCTAAAAAACGAGGCCCACTATCCAGGGGATAACGGGCCTTAAAAATAGGTGCTACGGAATTGCGATTTCGCATCGCAAGAAACATTAGAAGGGGGTCACCTTCTAAACTGGCAAGTGCGAGATTACCCGCAAGCAAACGTTTTACACAGTGGATTATTCCGGCTTTGAGAGCAAGCTCTCACTCTGCAAATATAAGGCAATCCAAAGCGCGGCGCTGCCCCCTCCCCGATTGTATGACCGCGGCATCAGGCTATGATGAGCGGTTCTCCATCGAGCTGCTCAACCAACAGACAATCGGCACCGGCCAGCTGGCAGGCCCGGCCCTTCAAAGAGACAGGATGACCCACGGGGGGAGTCACGCCCTCGGGCATCAGTAACACCACGCTGCGAGTGCCATCATCAAACAGCCAGCGCCCCTCTTTGAGGGGGGCAATCACCATCCCCTCCATCTCGAGCCTCGAGGCAGACCAATGACGGCGCTCCCCCTCGCGGCTGGCCACGAACTCACCCTGTAGTCCAAACGTGGCCAACCCCCACAAGATGGAGAGCCCGACTCTGTGTGTCATGTCGTTGTCTCCGTCTCAACCATAATGTCGATTCAGTATGGTGACGGATTTCTGAGTCCAACATGAACAAAAATGTAACAATTTGGTGACCGTCAGCACAAAACACAATATTTAACAATTAATGTCGATGAATGGGCGAACTTAGTCCGGATATTCCACATTTAACGCTACGGGGCTTCCCGTTTCGTTTGAGCCAAACAGAAGCCCTGGATCGCCCGGCGCCCCCCCCACCACGGGCACCCGACCGAAAAATCACTCAGAGTAGAATTAAACCCGTTCCCGACCCATCAGAGTGGATCTATGCTCACCCTGATGCCACTTTGGTCAACAAACAGGTCTCTCACTCAGCAAGGAGCGTCATGAGCCTCATCGGTGTGATTTTCGCCATTCTCGTTATCCTGGGCGGCAACATGATCGAAGGGGGGCATCCCAGCGCCCTGCTCGATCTCCCGGCGTTTATGATCGTCATCGGCGGCACCGTAGGCGCAGCCATGACCCAGTTTCCTTTTTCCGTCATCGGCGCCTCAATGAAGCGCTTCAAGTGGTTGCTTGCTCCCCCGAAGATCGATCTCGTCGCCCAGTCCGAATTACTGCAGGAGCTGGCAGGCAATGCCCGTCGTAATGGCATGCTGGCGCTGGAGAGCATGCTCGACCAAATCTCGGATCCCTTTCTGAGAAAAGGGATACAGATGATGGTGGATGGCTATGAGAAGGACAAAATCTTCGAGGTGCTCGAGAAAGAAGTGGAGTTCGAGCAAGAGGATCTCGAGCAGACCGTGAAATTTTACGAAGCCATGGGGGGCTACTGCCCGACCATGGGGATAGTGGGGGCTGTGTTTGGCCTCATTCACGCCATGGGCCTGCTCGATCAACCGGATAAGCTCGGGGGCGCCATCGCGGTTGCCTTCGTCGCGACCATTTATGGCGTTTCGGCGGCGAACCTGATCTTCCTTCCCTTTGGCAACCGCTATAAGGCCTTTGGCCATCAGATACGCCATTACAAGGAGATGAGCATCACCGGCATCATGGGCATCATGGATGGCGAATCACAACAGCGACTCCAGGTCAGCCTGAGCCCCTACTTAGGACACGAGGCAAATGAAAAAGAAAAAGGCTGAAGCCCCGGAGAACCATGAACGCTGGCTGGTCTCCTATGCCGACTTCATGACCCTGCTGTTTGCCCTGTTCGTGGTGCTCTACTCCTTTGCCATGTCCAAGCAATCGGAGGCGAGGGTCATCATCCAGGGATTTATCGAGTCGCTGGGCAAGATAGGTCTCATCTCCCCCCCGGCAGGCTCTCCCGTGCTACAGGGAGGGACCGGCATCCTGGAGCCCGAGTCCCACACCACAGAGAGTGTCGATGAGAAACCCAGCGTGATGGAGAGTGAGCACAAGCCGGCGTCCGACCCTATTAACGAGACGATCGGGCAATCGGCCAAACCCGATGCCAACAACTCCTGGCCCCATCCCAACCCGGAGGCCAGTGGCTGGATGAAAGAGAGCAGAGAAAAGCTCGATAAAAGGCTCAAGAGCGAGATACAAAATAAAGAGATAGAAATAGAGCAACTCGGTGATGAGCTCATCATCCGCATCGGAGAGAGAACCCTATTTCCTTCCGATTCCGCCTACCTGCAACCCCAGTTTATTCCGCTGGTAGAACGCATCGCGGCAATATTGGCCGATATACCCGGCCAGATCGCCGTATCGGGCCACACCGACAATAGCCAGCCTCCGACCGAGCTCTATCAGAGCAACTGGGAGCTATCGGTACTTAGAGCCGCGGCTATCGTGCATGTCTTGATTAAGGATCCCCACCTCGACGCCACTCGCATCGTCGCACAAGGCAAGGCGGATACTCGGCCACGCTTTCCCAACGATTCGGTCGCTCACCGGGAAGGCAACCGCAGAGTCGAAATAACACTGACTCAGGGCACCCCTTCGGAGCAGTCGCTCCCCCTACTAAACGCCCCCGATGTTAATAAACAAAACCAGATGAAATAAGTTCTCATTTTCAATTGTAAAAACAAATACAACAAAAGGAACGATTAATTAAAAAACAAAACATTGAGTTCACTTTTATCTACCAAGCCTCTGGATAAAATGACATCATTGTTACTGCCGCTTTCGTCTCGGTAGGAAACAACACCTATGTTTTCAGGAGTCATTCCAGAACATTGGGCCTTCACCGTTTATGTGATCGCCGCCTTTGCTATCTGTTTCACCATGATAGGGCTGGCCGCCTTTCTGGGAGGGCGAGCCCGGGGACGCGCCAAGAATAAACCCTTCGAATCGGGTGTTGAGTCGGTCGGTAACGCCCGCCTGCGCTTCTCGGCAAAGTTCTATCTCGTCGCCATGTTTTTCGTGATCTTCGATGTAGAGGCCCTCTACCTCTTCGCATGGGCTGTATCGGTGCGGGAGACCGGCTGGGTCGGCTTTATCGAAGCCGCCATTTTCATCGTGCTGCTGCTGGTCGGCCTCCTCTATTTGTGGCGTATCGGCGCCCTCGACTGGTCCCCCAGCAAGAAACCCCTCAACCAGCAACAGGACTAACCCGTCTTTGAGGTCTGCTCATGAAGTACACCCTGACCCGGATCGATCCCGACGCCCCTCTGGAGCGTTACCCCCAAGAGCAGCGCCAGACGGTCGCTGATCCCCTGGCCCAGAGTGCCGAACGCGGCATACTGCTCGGCCGGGTCGAGGAGGTGCTGCACGACGCGGTCAACTGGGGCCGCAAGAACTCCCTCTGGCCCTATAACTTCGGCATCTCCTGCTGCTATGTGGAGATGTGTACCGCCTTTACCTCCCCCCACGACGTGGCCCGTTTCGGCGCCGAGGTCATCCGGGCATCACCCCGTCAGGCCGACTTCATGGTGATCGCCGGAACCCCCTTCATCAAGATGGCGCCCGTCATCCAGCGCCTCTACGAGCAACTGCTCGAACCCAAGTGGGTCATCTCCATGGGCGCCTGTGCCAACTCGGGCGGCATGTACGACATCTACTCTGTGGTGCAGGGGGTCGACAAGTTTCTGCCGGTCGACGTCTACATTCCGGGCTGCCCGCCCCGTCCCGAGGCCTTCCTCGAAGCCCTGATGCTGCTGCAGGACTCTATCGGTAAGGAGCGCCGCCCCCTCTCCTGGGTGGCGGGGGATCAGGGCATCTACCGCCCTCAGCTGGAGGCGATGAAAGAGCGCAAGCGGGGCGAGCGGATCGCCGTCAAGAACCTGCGGACCCCGGACGAGAGCTGATATGCGATTGACTAACGAGTTTCCGACCAATGCCGAGATGGCCCAGTGGCAACCGGGCGACCAGGCACAGGCGCCCATCGTCGGCGAACTGTTCGCCCATTTCGGGAGCGAGCCCTTTACCCTGCAGACCACCCGTACCGGCATCCCCGTACTCTGGCTACCCAGAGAGTTGCTGCTGGATGTGCTGCGCTTCGTGCGCCAGCAACCCAAGCCGTTCGTGATGCTCTACGATCTGCACGGGGTCGACGAGCGGATGCGCAGCCACCGCGAGGGGCTCCCCCCCTCGGATTTCACCGTCTTCTACCACCTGCTTTCCATCGACAGAAACAGCGACCTGATGCTGAAGGTGCCCCTGCAGGAGGGGGATCTCACCCTGCCGAGCGCAACCACTATCTATCCCAACGCCAACTGGTATGAGCGCGAGGTGTGGGATCTGCTCGGCATCACCTTCAACGGTCACCCCCACCTGACCCGCATCATGATGCCGCGCAGCTGGCAGGGACACCCATTGCGCAAGGATTATCCGGCACGGGCCACCGAGTTCGACCCCTTCATGCTCGATGCCGCCAAGCAGGACATGGAGCAGGAGAACCTGCTGTTCAAACCGGAAGAGTGGGGGCTGCGTCGGGGCAATGCCAACGAGGACTATATGTTCTTGAACCTTGGCCCCAACCACCCGTCGGCACACGGGGCATTTCGCCTGGTGTTGCAGCTCGATGGAGAAGAGATCCTCAACTGTGTGCCCGACATCGGCTATCACCATCGCGGCGCCGAGAAGATGGGTGAACGCCAGTCCTGGCACAGCTACATCCCCTACACAGACCGGGTCGAATACCTGGGCGGGGTGATGAACAACCTCCCCTATGTGCTGGCGGTCGAGAAGCTGGCTGGCATCAAGGTGCCCCAGCGGGTCGACATGATCCGGGTGATGCTGGCAGAGCTGTTCCGCATCCAGAGCCACCTGCTCTTCATCGGCACCTATATTCAGGACGTGGGCGCCATGACCCCCGTCTTCTTCACCTTCACCGACCGTCAGCGCATCTACAACATCATCGAGGCGATCACCGGGGCCCGCATGCACCCGGCCTGGTTCCGCATCGGCGGCGTGGCCCACGATCTGCCACAAGGGTGGCGCCAGCTCATCAAGGAGAACCTGCTCGACTGGCTGCCCAAGCGCCTGATGGAGTACGAGAAGGCGGCCATGCGCAACAGCATTCTCAAGGGCCGCACCGTCGGTGTCGCCGCCTACTCGACCTCGCAGGCGCTGGCCTGGGGGACCACGGGAGGCGGCCTGCGCGCCACCGGTCTCAACTTCGACATTCGCAAATGGCGCCCCTATTCCGGCTACGACCAGTTCGAGTTCGAGGTGCCAGTGGGCGCCAACGGCGACGCCTATGATCGCGCCATGGTGCGCCTCGAGGAGATGCGCCAGAGCGTGCGCATCATAGCCCAATGCCTCGAGCACATGCCGGAGGGGCCCTTCAAGGCTGATCACCCGCTCACCACGCCGCCACCGAAAGAGCGCACCCTGCAGCACATCGAGACCCTCATCAACCACTTCCTGCAAGTGTCGTGGGGGCCCGTGATGCCCGCCGCCGAGTCGTTCCAGATGATCGAGGCGACCAAGGGCGTCAACAGCTACTACCTGACCAGTGACGGCTCCACCATGAGCTATCGCACCCGGATCCGGACCCCGAGTTTCGCCCACTTGCAGCAGATCCCCTCGGTGATCCGCGGCCAGATGGTGTCGGATCTCATCGTCTATCTGGGCAGTATCGATTTCGTTATGTCGGATGTGGATCGCTAAGCCATGAGCCACCAGCAATGTCAGTGCCAGAAAGGCGCATTACAACAAGACGCACAGGGATGCACGGGAGGCTTTGCCCTCTCTGATGCCGAGCGTGACGCCATCACCCACGAGAAGCACCACTACGAGGATCCCCGCGCCGCCAGCATCGAGGCCCTCAAGATAGTGCAACAGGCTCGCGGATGGGTGCCTGACGGCGCCATTCCAGCCATCGCCACCGAACTGGGGATCCCCGCCAGCGACGTGGAGGGGGTCGCCACCTTCTACAGCCAGATCTTCCGCCAGCCGGTGGGACGCCACATCATCCGGGTGTGCGACAGCATGGTCTGCTACATCAACGGTCACGAGGGGGTCTTGGCCACCCTCAAAGAGCACATCGGCATCGCGCCCGGCCAGACCACAGAGGACGGCCGCTTCACCCTGCTGCCGGTCTGTTGTCTGGGCAACTGCGACAAGGGGCCAGCCATGATGATCGACGACGACACCTTTGGTGGTCTCGATGGTGAGGCCCTGCGCCGGACTCTGGAGAACTACCCATGAGATTGACCTCCTTTGGCACCGCCAATCTGATCGCCCGGGCCGCCGAGACCCACCCGCTGACCTGGCGCCTGCGCGACGACGGCCAGCCGGTCTGGCTGGACGAATACCAGGCCAAGCAGGGCTATGAGGCCGCTCGCAAGGCCCTCGGCCAGATGAGCCCGGACGAGATAGTTGCGACCGTCAAGGATGCCGGCCTCAAGGGGCGCGGCGGGGCCGGCTTCCCCACGGGGGTGAAGTGGGGCCTGATGCCCAAAGACGAGAGCATGAACATCCGTTACCTGCTGTGCAACGCCGACGAGATGGAGCCCAACACCTGGAAGGACAGACTGCTGATGGAGCAGCTGCCCCACCTGCTTATCGAGGGGATGCTCATCTCGGCCCGGGCGCTGAAGGCCTACCGCGGCTACATCTTCCTGCGCGGCGAATACGTGGACGCGGCGACCAACCTGCGCCGTGCCGTGGAAGAGGCCAAGGCCGCCGGCCTGCTCGGCAAGAACATCCTGGGCTCGGGCTTTGACTTCGAGCTGTTCGTCCACACCGGCGCCGGCCGCTACATCTGTGGCGAAGAGACGGCGCTCATCAACTCTCTGGAGGGGCGCCGCGCCAACCCGCGCGCCAAGCCCCCCTTCCCCGCCGTCTCCGGGGTCTGGGGCAAACCCACCTGCGTCAACAACGTCGAGACCCTGTGCAACGTGCCGGCCATCATCGGCAACGGGGTGAGCTGGTATCAGGGGCTGGCCCTGCCCGGCTCGGAAGATCACGGCACCAAACTGATGGGCTTCTCGGGCAAGGTGAACAATCCGGGTCTGTGGGAGCTTCCCTTCGGCATCACGGCCCGAGAGCTGTTCGAAGAGTATGCCGGCGGCATGCGCGACGGTTACACCCTCAAGGCCTGGCAACCGGGCGGTGCCGGCACCGGTTTCCTGCTGCCCGAACACCTCGATGCCCAGATGTACACGGCCGGTATCGGCAAAGTGGGCACCCGGATGGGGACCGGCCTCGCCATGGCGGTGGACGATCGCATCAGCATGGTCTCTCTGCTGCGCAACATGGAGGAGTTCTTCGCCCGCGAGTCGTGCGGCTGGTGCACCCCCTGTCGCGATGGCCTGCCCTGGAGCGTCAAGCTGTTGCGCGCCATCGAGCTTGGCCAAGGGGAAACCGGCGACATCGAGACCCTGGAGCAGCTCTGCCGCCAGCTGGGTCCGGGCAAGACCTTCTGCGCTCACGCACCGGGAGCGGTGGAGCCGCTGGCCAGCGCCATCAAGTATTTCCGCCCGGAGTTCGAAGCCGGGATCAAGGGTGCGGGCGATAACCGCAAGGCAATCAAGGGCGTGCAACCCAACCTGCTGAGCCAGCGCTGGTAATTGGGCGCGGCGAGTCTGTTGCGAAGGAACGAGGCTGTATGGCAACCATTCATGTTGATGGCAAAGAGTACGAAGTAGACGGGGCCGATAACCTGCTGCAGGCCTGTCTCTCTCTTGGCCTGGATATTCCCTATTTCTGCTGGCACCCGGCGCTTGGCAGCGTCGGCGCCTGCCGCCAGTGTGCGGTGAAGCAGTATCAGAATGCCGACGACAAACGCGGCCGGCTGGTCATGTCCTGCATGACGCCGGCGAGCGACGGCACCTTCATCGCCATCGAGGACGAAGAGGCCAAAGAGTTTCGCCAGAGCGTGGTGGAGTGGTTGATGACCAATCACCCCCACGACTGCCCTGTGTGCGAGGAAGGGGGTGCCTGCCACCTGCAAGACATGACGGTGATGACGGGCCACAACAGCCGCCGCTATCGTTTCACCAAGCGCACCCACCAGAATCAGGATCTCGGCCCCTTCGTGGCCCACGAGATGAACCGCTGCATCGCCTGCTATCGCTGCGTGCGCTACTACAAGGACTACGCCGGCGGCGAAGACCTCGGCGTCTACGGCGCCCACGACAACGTCTACTTCGGCCGGGTCGAGAGCGGCACCCTGGAGAGCGAGTTCTCCGGCAACCTGGTCGAGGTATGCCCGACCGGGGTGTTCACCGACAAGACTCACTCCGAGCGCTTCAATCGCAAGTGGGACATGCAGTTTGCCCCCAGCATCTGCCAGCAGTGCTCGGTCGGCTGCAACATCAGCCCGGGTGAGCGCTACGGCGAGCTGCGCCGCATCGAAAACCGCTATCACGGCGCCATCAATCACTACTTCCTGTGCGACCGCGGCCGCTTCGGCTATGGCTGGGTCAACCGGGAAGACAGACCCATGCAGCCTCTGCTGCGCGAGGGCGATAGCCGCATCAGCATCACCCGCGAGGGGGGGATCAATCGCGCCGCCGACGCCCTGCGCGCCGGCACCGGCGTCATCGGCATCGGCTCCCCTCGCGCCAGCCTGGAGAGCAACTTCGCCCTGCGCGAACTGGTCGGCGCTGACCGTTTCTCCTGCGGCATAGAGCGCAGCGAGTGGGAGTGCCTCACCCTGATGCACAGGGTGCTGAAGGAAGGGGGGGTACGCACCCCCAGCCTGCGCGACATGGAAGAGGCCGACGCCATTCTGATCCTCGGCGAGGATGTGACCCAGACCGCCGCCCGCATCGCCCTGGCCCTGCGCCAGGCGGTCAAGGGCAAGGCCCGCGCTAAGGCCCGAGCCATGAAGGTCGACGAGTGGCAGGTGGCCGCCGTGGCGACCCTGGGCCAGTTCGACCGTTGGCCCCTGCTCATCACCGGCACCCATGGGAGCCGTCTCGACGATGCGGCCGAGGCCACCTGGCACGGTGCTCCGGTCGATCAGGCGCGCCTCGGCTTTGCCATCGCCCACCAGCTCAGCGCCGAGGCCCCCGCCGTGACCGATCTGGATGAGGCGAGCGCCACCCTGGCCCGCCACTGGGCCGAGTTGCTGGCTGGCGCCAAGAAACCACTCATCATCGCCGGCACTCAGGCGCGCACCCCGGCCCTCATCGAGGCGGCAGCCAACCTGGCGCGCGCCCTCAAGGCGCGTGGCCAGGAGGCCGAGCTCGCCCTGGTCGGCGCCGAGGTCAACTCCCTGGGTCTGGCCATGCTCGGCGGCATGCCGCTCGAGGCGGCCTTCGACGCTCTGGAAGGCCAAGCGGGACAGACCCTGCTGGTGATGGAGAACGATCTCTATCGCCGTGCCCCGCGCCAGCGGATCGATGCCATTCTGACTCGGCTGCAGGAGCTGATCGTCATCGATCATCAGGATACAGAGACCGCCAGCCGCGCCCACCTGGTGCTGCCGGCCACCACCTTTGCCGAGGGAGATGGTACCCAGATCAACATGGAAGGACGCGCCCAGCGCAGCTTCCAGGTGTTCGATCCCTACTGGTACCAGCCGGACGTGCTGGTGCAAGAGAGCTGGCGCTGGCTCGGCGCCCTCGAAGGCGCCCTGCAGGGGCTGGGGCCACGCTGGGACAAGTGGATCCAGGTGTGCGAGGCGTGCATCCACGCCCACCCCGTCCTCGCCCCCATGAAGGAGCCGGCCCCTAATGCCGGTCTGCGCATTCGCGGCATGAAGCTGGCCCGCGAGCCGCACCGCTACAGCGGTCGCACCTCCATGCTGGCCGACCGTAACGTGCACGAACCGCGGGTTGCCCAAGACCCCGACTCCCCCTTCGCCTTCTCCATGGAAGGCTACGCCGGTGCCCGGCAACCCCTGGCCCAGGTGCCATTCGCCTGGGCGCCAGGGTGGAACTCACCGTCGGCCTGGAACAAGTTCCAGGACGAGGTGGGTGGCCACCTGCGCGCCGGCGATCCGGGTCGCCGCCTCTTCGAGGCCACTGAGGGTAACCTGCCCTGGTTCCAGGCACCGTCTCCCTACGCACGCCCCTCGTCCGGTCTGCAGGTGGTGAGCCTGGCCCAGCTGTTCGGCAGTGAAGAGCTCTCTGCCCGCAGCCCGGTGTTCCAGCAACGCATGGGCGTGCCGCAGGGCTGGCTCAGCGCCGCCGACGCGGCGCGCCTCGGCCTCACCGACGGTCGCAAGGCGGCCTTCTCCTGGGGCGGCCAGCACTGGCAATGCCAGATGCGGGTGAGTGAACACTTCCCTGCCGGCCTCATCGGCCTGCCGCTGGGCATGGATGGCTTACCGACCGCCCTGCAGCACGCGGTGCTGGCGGATTTCAAGGAGGCGATCGCATGAGCGACGAGATGCTGAACCTGCTGATCGAGGTGGGCAAGGCGCTGGTGATCCTCATCGCCGTGATCGGCGCCGGCGCCTTCATGAGCTTCATCGAGCGTCGACTGCTGGGGCTCTGGCAAGACCGCCACGGCCCCAACCGGGTGGGCCCGTTCGGTCTGCTGCAACTGCTGGCCGACATGATCAAGATGTTCTTCAAGGAGGACTGGATCCCCCCCTTCGCCGATCGCCGCCTGTTCGTGCTGGCGCCGGTCATCGCCTTCACCGCCTTTATCCTGGCCTTCGCCGTGGTGCCGGTGACCCCTACCTGGGGCGTCTCCAACCTCAACGTGGGGCTGCTCTACGTCCTGGCCATCGCCGGCATGGCGGTCTATGCGGTGCTGTTCGCCGGCTGGTCGAGCAACAACAAGTACTCATTGCTCGGCAGCCTGCGTGCCTCGGCCCAGACCCTCTCCTACGAGGTGTTCCTCGGTCTCTCCCTGATGGGAATAGTGATCCAGACCGGCAGCTTCAACCTGCGCGACATCGTCGAAGCCCAGACGGGGCTGTGGAATATCGTTCCCCAGTTCCTCGGCTTCATCACCTTCCTGTTTGCCGGCGTGGCGGTGACCCACCGTCACCCGTTTGACCAACCGGAGGCGGAGCAGGAGCTGGCCGACGGCTACCACATCGAGTACGCCGGCATGAAATGGGGGCTGTTCTTCGTGGGGGAGTACATCGGCATAGTGCTGGTCTCCTCGCTTATCGTGACCCTCTTCTTCGGCGGCTGGCAGGGCCCCTGGCTCCCGCCCGTGGTCTGGTTTGCCGGCAAAACCGCCTGCTTCATCGTCTTCTTCATCCTGCTGCGCGCCTCGCTGCCGAGACCGCGTTTCGATCAGGTGATGTCGTTTGGCTGGAAGGTGTGTCTGCCCCTGACCCTCATCAACATGCTGGTGACCGGGGCCCTGGTACTGGTCAATGGCTAAGGCAATTTGAGATGAAAATAGTCAGTATTATCAAAGGTGTCGGCTCACAGATCCGCAGCCTGGCCATGGTCTTCTCCCACGCCTGGCGCCCCCGTGAGACCCTGAGTTACCCGGAGCAGCCGGTACCGCTTCCCCCCCGCTATCGCGGTCGCATCGTGCTGACCCGTGACCCGGACGGGGATGAACGTTGCGTGGCCTGTAACCTCTGCGCCGTGGCCTGCCCGGTGGGCTGCATCTCGTTGCAAAAATCCGAGCGCGACGACGGCCGCTGGTATCCGGAATTTTTCCGCATCAACTTCTCCCGCTGCATCTTCTGCGGCCTGTGCGAGGAGGCGTGCCCCACCACGGCCATTCAACTCACCCCCGACTTCGAGATGGGGGAGTACCGCCGTCAGGACCTGGTCTACGAGAAGGAGGATCTCCTCATCAGCGGACCGGGCAAGTATCCCGACTACAACTTCTATCGCATGAGCGGCATGGCCATCGACGGCAAGCCGAAAGGGGCTGCCGAGAACGAGGCCAAGCCCATCGACGTGAAGAGCCTGATGCCCTGAGGAGAGTGCATGGAACTGTTGTTTTACGTGGCGGCCCTGGTCGCCGTCTACGCCACCCTGAGGGTCATCAGCACCAGCAACCCCATGCATGCGTTGCTGAATCTGATCGTCTCCCTCATCGCGGTGGCCATCATCTTCTTCGTGCTGGGGGCGGCGTTTGCCGGCGCCATGCAGGTGATCGTCTACGCCGGGGCCATCATGGTGCTGTTCGTCTTCGTGGTGATGATGCTCAACCTGGGGTCTGCCTCTGAGCAGGAGAAGAAGTGGCTCTCTCCCACCACCTGGGTGGGGCCCGCCGTGCTGTCTCTGCTACTGCTGGGCTTTCTCATCGACGGCATCCTGGGGCTGACCGGTGGTCAGCTCGGCACCATGGAGGTGACCGCCAAGCAGGTGGGGATCAGCCTGTTTGGCCCCTACGTCATCGCGGTCGAGCTGGCCTCCATCCTGCTGCTGGCCGGTCTGGTCACCGCCTGGCACCTGGGACGCGAAGAGAAGCCGGGTGAGGTGTTGTCGGTGCCCAAGCAGAAAGAACATCAGGGAGGTGAGGCATGATCAATATCCCCATGGAACATGGCCTGCTGCTGGCCGCCATCCTGTTCTGCATTGGCCTGTGCGGCCTGCTGATCCGGCGCAACCTGCTCTTCATCCTGATGAGCATCGAGATCATGATGAACGCCTCGGCGCTCGCCTTCGTGGTGGCCGGTAGCCACTGGGTGCAGCCGGATGGCCAGATCATGTACATCCTGGTGATTTCCCTGGCAGCCGCCGAAGCCAGTATCGGGCTGGCCCTGGTGCTGCTGCTCTATCGTCGTTACCACACCCTGAACGTGGACACTGTGAGCGAGATGCGCGGATGAGCCTGCTAACTCTTACTTTCGTATTTCCGCTGCTGGGCTGGCTGCTGCTGGCCTTCGCCCAGGGGCGCCTGAGCGAATCGCGCTCGGCCCTCATCGGCGTCGGCAGCATAGGCCTGTCGGCCCTGACCACCCTCTGGGTCGGCATCGACTTTCTCGGCAACCCGCCCGAGGCAGGCGTCTTCACCCAGACCCTGTGGCAGTGGCTGTCGGTGGGTAACTTTACCCCTGCCTTCACCCTCTCCCTCGACGGTCTGTCGCTGACCATGATGGGGGTGGTGACCGGGGTGGGTTTCTTCATCCACCTGTTCGCCTCCTGGTACATGCGCGGTGAGGAGGGCTATTCCCGCTTCTTCGCCTACACCAACCTCTTCATCGCCAGCATGATCTTCCTGGTGCTGGCCGATAACCTGCTGTTTGTCTATCTGGGCTGGGAAGGGGTGGGGCTGTGCAGCTACCTGCTGATCGGCTTCTACTACAAAGACAGGAACAACGGCGCCGCGGCCCTCAAGGCCTTCGTGGTGACCCGGGTGGGTGACGTCTTCCTCGCCATCGGCCTCTTCATCCTCTATCGCGAGCTCGGCACCCTCAACATTCATGAGTTGCTGGTGCGTGCGCCGGCCATGCTCACCCAAGGCTCGCCGGCTCTCGAGCTGGCCTGCCTGATGTTGCTCGGTGGCGCCGTGGGTAAATCCGCCCAGCTGCCGCTGCAAACCTGGCTGGCCGACGCCATGGCGGGCCCTACCCCTGTCTCGGCGCTGATCCACGCCGCGACCATGGTGACGGCGGGGGTCTACCTCATCGCCCGCACCCACGGCCTGTTTGTGATGGTGCCGGACGTGCTGCATCTGGTCGGGATAGTGGGCGCCATCACCCTGCTGCTGGCCGGCTTCGCCGCCCTGGTGCAGACCGACATCAAACGCATCCTGGCCTACTCGACCATGAGCCAGATAGGCTACATGTTCCTGGCGCTCGGTGTCGGCGCCTGGCAGGGTGCCATCTTCCACCTGATGACCCACGCCTTCTTCAAGGCGCTGCTATTCCTCTCGTCGGGCTCGGTGATCCTCGCCTGTCACCACGAGCAGAACATCTTCAAGATGGGCGGGCTGAGAAGGCGCCTGCCGCTGGTCTATGCCTGCTTCCTGGTCGGGGGCTCGGCGCTGACGGCCCTGCCGCTGGTCACCTCGGGTTTCTACAGCAAAGACGCCATCCTCTGGCAGGTGCAGGCAGCAGGCCAGGAGAGCCTGCTGCTGGCGGGTCTGGTGGGGGCCTTCCTCACCTCCCTCTACACCTTCCGCCTCATCTTCATCGCCTTCCACGGCAAGGAGCAGACCCAGGCCCATCCCGGTCAGGGTCTCGCCCACCATCTGCCGCTGCTGGTGCTGCTGGTGCTCTCCACCGGTGTCGGCGCCCTGATAGTGCCGCCTCTGGCCGGCGTGCTGCCGGCCGGGCCGGGGGATCATGTCGAAGAGGGACGCCACGGCCTCGAGATCCTCTCGGGGATCGTGGCCATGGGGGGCATCGCCCTGTCGGCCTTCCTGTTCCTCGGCGAGCGCCGCCTCACCAGGGCGCTGGGCGAGAGCACGCTGGGACGCCCGCTGGCCACCCTCTGGCTGCACGCCTGGGGCTTTGACTGGCTCTATGATCGCCTGTTTGTACGGCCCTTCCTGGCCCTGACCCAACTCTGCGGCCCGGACCCGGCGGATCGGGTGATGGGTTGGAACGCAGCCCTGGCCCTGTGGGCGCACCGCATGTTGGCCCTGACCGTGACCGGCAAGCTGCGCTGGTATGCGGCCTCGATGGGGCTGGGCGCCGTGCTGGTGCTGGCCGTGCTCTTGTTGGTGTGATGGCTGAGCCATCACCGCATTTAGCGAGGATATCGTGACTCTACTCCTGATCCTGCTCATCCCCTTCCTCGGCGGTCTGCTCTGCTGGCAAGGGGAACGCTTTGGCTTCCGTTGGGTGCGCTGGGTGGCATTGCTGTCGATGACGGCGGTCCTGCTGCTCTCCGGCTCGCTCTGGCTCGGCGGTCGCTACGCCCTGCCCCAAGACGGACTCATCCAGTGGACCGCCGAGCTGCGTCTGCCCTGGATCCCGCGCTTTGGCATCGATCTGCACCTGGCCGTGGATGGCCTCTCCATCCTGATGGTACTGCTGACCGCCCTCATCGGGGTGCTCGCCATCCTCTGTTCCTGGAAGGAAATCGTGCAGCGGGTGGGCTTCTTCCACCTCAACCTGCTCTGGATCCTGGGGGGCGTGCTCGGCGTCTTCATGGCGGTCGATCTGTTCCTCTTCTTCTTCTTCTGGGAGATGATGCTGGTCCCCATGTACTTCCTGATCGCCCTGTGGGGTCACTCGGTCAGTGACGGCAAGTCGCGCATCAACGCGGCCACCAAGTTCTTCATCTACACCCAGGCGAGCGGTCTCATCATGCTGGTCGCCATTCTGGGGCTGGTACTGACTCACTACCACGGCACCGGCGTCTTCACCTTCAGCTATCAAGAGCTGCTCCATACCGAGATGAGCGAGACCACCCAGTGGGTGCTGATGCTCGGCTTCTTCATCGCCTTCGCCGTGAAAATGCCCCTGGTGCCGCTGCACGGCTGGCTGCCGGATGCCCACAGCCAGGCTCCGACCGCAGGCTCGGTGGATCTCGCCGGGATCTTGCTAAAAACCGCCGCCTATGGCCTGCTGCGCTTCGCCCTGCCGCTGTTCCCCGAGGCCTCGGCCCAGTTTGCCCCCATCGCCATGGGGCTGGGTCTGGTCGGCATCTTCTACGGGGCGCTGGCCGCTTTCGCCCAGACCGATATCAAGCGTCTGGTGGCCTACACCAGCATCTCCCACATGGGCTTCGTGATGATCGCCATCTACTCGGGTACCGAGCTGGCCCTGCAAGGTGCCGTGGTGCAGATGATCGCCCATGGCCTCTCCGCCGCCGGCCTGTTTATCCTGTGCGGACAGCTCTACGAGCGACTCCATACCCGCGATCTGCGCGAGATGGGCGGACTCTGGAGCCGTCTGCGCTACCTGCCGGGGATCATGATGTTCTTCGCGGTGGCGTCCCTCGGCCTGCCGGGGACCGGCAACTTCGTGGGCGAGTTCCTGATCCTGCTTGGCAGCTTCCCCATCGCCCCCGTGATGACGACGGTCGCCACCTTCGGTCTGGTCTTTGCCTCCGTCTACTCCCTCGTTATGTTGCATCGTGCCAGTTTTGGCCCCGCCAAGAGTAGCGATCCCCTGCCGGCACTGGATGGTCGTGAGGTCGCCATGATGCTGGGTCTGGCGGCCCTGCTGGTGCTACTCGGCCTCTACCCGCAACCCGTGCTGGATACCGCCAGCGCCAGTGTCACCCAGGTGATGCACTGGTTTGTGACTCCCGGAGCCTTGCAATGACCTTTACCGCTTCCCAACTGCTGGCGCTGCTGCCCCTGCTGCTCACCAGCGCCACTCTGGTGGCCCTGATGCTGGCCATCGCCTGGCGGCGCAACCAGGAGTTTGCTTACCTGGTGACCATTACCGGGCTGAACGGGGCTCTCGTCTCGATCCCCTTCCTCTTCTCCCTGGTGCCCCAGTCGGTCACGCCCTTGCTGTACATGGATGGCTACGCCCTCTTCTACTCGGCGCTGGTACTGATCGGCGCTCTGGCCACCTGTACCTTCGCCCATAGCTGGCTCAAGACGCTGCCCGACAACCGTGAAGAGTTTTACCTGCTGCTGCTCATCGCCACCGCGGGGGGGCTGGTGTTGGCCGGGTCGCGTCATCTGGCCTCGCTCTTCATCGGCATCGAGATGCTGACTCTGCCCATGTTTGGCCTGGTGGCCTATGCCCGTGGCGAACGCCACAGCCTGGAAGCCGGCATCAAATACATGGTGCTTTCGGCGGCCGCCACCGGTTTTCTGCTCTTTGGTATGGCCCTGCTCTATGCCCAGGCCGGCAGCCTCAGCTTCGCCGACCTGGGTCAAGCCGTGAGCACTCATCCCTCCCATCACCCTCTGCTGCTGGCCGGCATAGGCCTGATGCTGGTGGGCTTTGGCTTCAAGCTGTCGCTGGCCCCCTTCCACCTCTGGACCCCGGATGTCTATGAGGGGGCACCGGCCCCCGTCGCCACCTTCCTCGCGACGGTCAGCAAATTGGCCGTCTTCTGCGTGCTACTGCGTTTCTACCTGGCCGTCCCCGTCGCCGCAGATCCGGCGGTGCACTGGCTGCTGGCGGCCATCGCCATCCTCTCCATCCTGCTCGGCAACCTGCTGGCCCTGATGCAGAGCAATATCAAGCGGATGTTGGGTTACTCCTCCATCGCGCATTTTGGCTACCTGCTCACCGCCATTGTGGCGAGCCGGCTTGGCCAGCTCCCCATGGAGGCGGCCGGCGTCTATCTGCTCATGTACCTCTTCACCAGCCTCGGCTCCTTCGGGGTCGTGAGCATGATGTCGAGCCCCTTCCACGGTAAAGACGCCGATGGCCTGCACCACTATCGCGGCCTGTTCTGGCACCGCCCCTATCTGACGGCCGTACTCACCGTCATGCTGCTCTCTCTGGCCGGCATTCCCATGACGCTGGGCTTTATCGGCAAGTTCTACCTGGTGGGGGTCACTGTGGAGGCCAAGCTATGGTGGCTGGCCGGCGCTATCGTGCTCGGCAGCGCTCTCGGCCTCTTCTACTACCTGCGCGTCATGGTGATCCTCTACCTGCGCGAACCCGGCATGCAGCGCCGCGATGCCGAAGCGGGATGGCATCTCTCCTCCGGTGGTGTTGTGGTCCTCCTCTCGGCACTCCTGGTGGTCCTGTTCGGTATTGCACCTCAGCCCCTCATCGGCCTGGTGCGCGACATGCTGAATCTGCACTTCTGACCGGTCGGGGCCACCCCGTTCGATGAGGCCCGGCGTCACAAAATCGAGGCGCCGGGTTGACGGGAGCCCCGCCCCCAAGGGGAAAGGGCATCTCAATTTTTCCCCCTGTGATACTATGAGACCTCACTTGAGGGGTCATTGGTCGAGTCATGGATCTGGAACAACTGTTAAGCCGCGCCCGGCGTCTGTGTGAACAGCGGGGTTTGCGTTTTACCGCCACGCGTCAGCAGGTACTCTGCCTGCTCGCCAGACACGGTAATGCCATCAGTGCCTACGATCTGCTTGACCAACTGCGCCTCACCGAACCCAATGCCAAGCCACCCACCATCTATCGAGCCCTCGATTTCTTGCTCGAGCAGGGTTTTGCCCACAAGGTGGAGTCACTCAACGCCTATATCTATTGCTGTCACTTCGACCACGCCCACCCCATGCAACTGCTCATCTGCGATAGCTGCGGCAATGTGGTGGAGTTGCATGACAGCACAATTGACAGCGCGTTTCTCGAGCAGGCCAGGCAGCACGGCTTTACTATTACTAACAAGACCATTGAGGCTCATGGTCAGTGCGCCCGGTGCGCCTGACCTGCGGGGAAGCAACATGAAGGCAGATTTCATCAATCCATTTCTCTTGTCACTGCTCAACGTCATGTCCACCATGGCTCAGCTCGAACTCAAGCCGGGGAAACCCAAGCGCAAATCCGACGAGCTGGCCCGGGGTGACGTTTCGGGTCTTATCGGCATGGTGGGCCCCCAGACGCGCGGGTCCCTCTCCATCAGCTTTGAGAAGGGGCTGGCGCTGGAGATTATGCGCCGTATGCTGGGAGAAGCGCCGAGCAGCATCAATGAAGAGGTGACCGACATGGTTGGCGAGATCACCAACATGGTCACCGGGGGTGCCAAGCGGATGCTGGGTGAGAAGGGCTACGAGTTCGACATGGCGACCCCTGTGGTGGTCTCTGGGCCGAGCCACACCATCACTCACAAGGCCGATGGTATGAAGTTGATGATGCCCTTCGAGTCAGAGTTTGGGCGCGCAACCATAGAGATCTGCTTCGAATAAGGAGGCCACAGGATGTGGCGAATACTGAAATGGATTTTCATACTCTGGGCCATGTTGCTCATCATCTGTGACTTTCGTATTCACACCTCCCTCTATAAATACGAGGATAACCGGGTTGAAGTACGTCTGCCGCGCTGGCAACCCCTCTTTCCCTGGGCCAGGGTCATCTGGCATGCCGGTGAATGGCAGGGCGACTGGTATGGGTTAGAGGGCCCGGATCACCCCATCAAGGATGAGCGATAACCCACAAGAATAAGGCCTGCAGATGCAGGCCTTATTAATTCAGGGAACTAACCACCCCTGATAACAGAGAGGGCCTGCGGTATGCAGGCCCTCTTGTATTAGCAGATATGGGATCAGGCGACCTCGGCGGCAACCTCATCGTTGCGACGGATCAGCATTCCCACGACACAGGCCAACAGGGTCGGCAGCAACCAGGCCAGGCCCTTGTCAAACAGGGGCAGGAAGGAGAAGGCATCCATCTTCAGGCCGGCAGCACCCAGACCATCCAGGCAACCAAACAGGAAGGCGATGGTCAGCACCAGACGGAAGGTCAGTTTGGGGCGACCGAACTGCTCCTTGAAGAAGGTCACCAGCACCAGGGCCACGGCGACCGGGTAGATGGCCACCAGCACAGGGATGGAGAGGCTGATGAGCTGGCTCAGGCCTACGTTGGCCACGATGGCACAGATGACACCCAGGATCAGCACCAGCTTGCGATAGGCCATGCCGGTCAAGTTGTGGAAGAAGTCGGCACAGGCGGAGATAAGGCCCACGGCAGTGGTAAAGCAGGCCAGAGTGATGATGCCGGCCAGGATGAAGAGACCCGGTTGACCAAACAGGCTGAGCACATAGGCACTGACGATGGCGCCACCGTTGCTGGCTTCACTCACCACTCCCAGGGCGGTGTTGCCCAACTGGAACAGGGAAACATAGACGATGGAGAGACCGACGGCAGAGATGGTGCCGGCAATCGCCAGATACTTGAACTGGCTGCGGTAGTCATTGATCCCCTTCTGGCGCAGCAGATCGACGATCAGGGCACCAAACATCAGGGAAGCCAGGGTATCCATGGTGTTGTAGCCTTCCAGCATCCCCTTGATGAAGGGGCTGTTGACATAGTCACCGGAGGCGGCAGGCATAGAGCCCTGAGGGGCAATCACCACGCCGGCGGCCAGGGCCAGCAGCAGCACGATCAGCACAGGAGTCAGAAACTTGCCGATGGCGTCCATCAGCTTGCCCTGATTCAGCGACACCAACATGGCCATGCCGAAGAAGACCAGGGTGTAGATCAGCAGACCCGACTGGCCAGCTTCACCCAGGAACGGCTTGAGACCCATCTCGTAGGCCACCAGACCGGTCCGCGGAGCGGCGAAGGCCGGGCCTATGATGATATAGATAGCGACAGCCAGAGCGGTTGCGATACCGGCAGGCAGCAAACGGGTCATCCCCTCCCAACCATCACCGGCCTTGGCGACCGCAATGATAGTGATCAGCGGCAGACCGACGGCGGTCACCAGAAAGCCCAGCATGGCGAAGGAGAGGTTTTCTCCGGCGAGGAAGCCTGCCAACGGGGGGAAGATGATATTACCGGCGCCCAGATAAAAGGCGAAGGTCATAAAGCCGAGTCCGAGCACGTCGGAGAGTTTGAGTGATTTCGTCAAGGTCAACCTCGTCTGTCTTGTAACTTATTGCTTTTTATATTTTTTATTCCCGCTCTTCCGAGTTGAGCGAGGGGTTAAAAAAAAGAGCACCGCTGTTTTTTTGGTCAGCATCAGTGGTTTTCGCTGGCCGGGAGCGGGTGCTCATTTATGAGTCAGAATAAAGGAGTGAAAAATAAGTGCAAGACGAAATTTACATCTTCAAATAGAAGGCGCGGACCAGTTGGACATATCTGTCGGCATAGCCACCTTCAGCAGAATGGATCACAATTTGCCCCACCTCACACCGATTAAATACTCTGGAAAGCAGTAGCAAAACACGATTTGCCTCTTTTCCTTCCTTGGCGATAACAGTTTCGTTACATACACAATGAAGATCATATTGTGCTGCCAAGTCACGCAAACGTTCGCCTTCTGTGCGGGGAAGTACCAGTGCAACCAGTCCATTTGGAGCAATCAACCGTCGACAGGCGGCCAGTAGATCCTGCTGGTCCAGGCTCCCCGTATGCCTTGCCTGCGCTCTTGCTGGATCGCTAAAGGATTGACCGCTCACGAAATAAGGCGGATTTGAGACGATCAGATCAAACGGGCCTCCAGCAAACGCCTGGATGGCGCCCTCATGTAGCCGGATCTTCTCCGGCCAGGGAGAGGCGGCAATGTTGTCTCGCGCCTGTGCCGCCGCCGCCGGGTCTATCTCCACCGCGTCGATTCGGCACTCGGGGTCACTGCGCTGTGCCAGCATCAGGGCAACCAGACCGGTGCCGCTACCGATGTCGAGGATCCGCCGCACGCCCGCCACCGGGGCCCAGGCCCCCAGCAACACCCCATCGGTGCCCACCTTCATGGCGCAGCGATCGTGAGCCACATGAAACTGTTTGAACGTAAAGCCAGGACTTGCCATCCACTCCTCCTTCGCCAAGCGGCGCGGATTATAACGACAGCCGCCGCATCAACCATAGGAGTAGCGGCCACAATCACCTATAATGCGGCGTTTCCCTTCTAATCGAGTATCGCCATGAGCATGTCCTTCGACGACTTCGACCTGCACCCAGCCCTCAACCAGGCCCTGGCCGAGATGGGCTTCACCCGCCCCACGACCATTCAGCAGATGGTGCTGGAGCCGGCCCTCGAAGGTCGCGATATTCTGGCTTCTGCCCCCACCGGCACCGGCAAGACCGCCGCCTTCCTGCTGCCGGCCCTGCAGCACCTGCTCGACTTCCCGCGCCGCAAACCCGGCCCCTGCCGCATGCTGGTGCTGACGCCGACCCGCGAGCTGGCCTTGCAGGTGACCGCCCACGCCAAGGCGCTGGCCGCTCACGCCCATCTGGCCATCGAGACCATCATCGGCGGCGTGAGCCACGAAGAGCAGCGCCCGGCACTGACCCGCACCACCGACATAGTGGTCGCCACCCCGGGCCGCCTGCTCGAGTACATCAACGCCGGTGAGTTCGAGAGCGACGACATCGAGGTGCTGGTGCTCGACGAGGCCGACCGCATGCTCGACATGGGCTTCATCGATGACGTGAGCCGTATCGCCGCCGAGGCGCGCTACCGCAAGCATACCCTGCTCTTCTCCGCCACCCTGGAGGGGACGGGTCTGACCCGCTTCGCCAACGAGATCCTGAAAGAGCCGGTCGAACTGCACGCCGAACCGCCGCGCAGCGAGCGCCGCAAGATCACCCAGTGGGTCCACCTGGCCGACAGCGCCGCCCACAAGCTGGCCCTGCTGACCCACATACTGCGCGATCCGGAGACCAAGAAGGCGATCATCTTCGTCAAGACCCGCGAGCGCCTGGCCGAGCTCTCCGGCCAGCTGCAGACCGCCGGCATCCCGTGTGCCTGGATCCGTGGCGAGATGGAGCAAGAGAAACGGGTCGAGGCGATCCGCAAGTTCAGCGAGGGTGACGTGCCCTTCCTGATCGCCACCGACGTGGCGGCCCGCGGCATCGACCTGCCCAACGTCAGCCATGTCATCAACTACGACATGCCCTACAGCGCCGACGTCTACGTACACCGTATCGGCCGTACCGGCCGCGCCGGCAATCGTGGCTGTGCCATCAGCCTGACCGAAGCCCACGACATGGCCGTGGTTGGCAAGATTGAACGCTACACCGAGGAGCGCCTCAAGCGCCGCGTCATCGATGGCCTGCGTCCCCAGCACAAAGAAGCCAAGGTGCCGACCAAGAAGAAGAAGCCCAAGGACGACAAGAAGAAGTCGGCCAAGAAGAAGGGCAAGAAGCGCTAACACAACAGGCCGGGTTTCCCCGGCCTGTCGCGTTTTACAGGAACATGCCCCCCGAGGCCTCGATGCGTTGACCGGTGACCCAGAGTCCCGGCTCGCACAGTAGCATGGCCACCGCGTTGCCGATGTCCTCCGGCAGGCCGACCCGCCCCAAAGCGGTCTGGCTGGCGATGTAGCGGTTCACGTCCGCGTTGTCGCGCACCACCCCGCCCCCGAAATCGGTCTCGATGGCCCCCGGCGCCAGCACATTGACCCGGATCCCGCGCCCGCCCTGTTCCTTGGCAAGGTAGCGGGTGAGCACCTCGACGCCCCCTTTCATGGCTGCGTAGGCGGCGTAGCCCGGCAGGGCAAAGCGGGCCAGCCCGGTGGAGACGTTGAGGATCTGCCCACCGTCCTCGATACGCGGCAGCAAGGCCCGGGTGAGGAAGAAGACCCCCTTGAGGTGCACCTGCATCAGGGCGTCGAACTGCGCCTCAGTGGTCTCGACGAAGGGGACGTGGATGCCGATGCCGGCGTTGTTGACCAGGGCATCGAGGCGCTCACGCCCCCAGGTGGTACGCAGGGTGTCGTCAAGCACCTCGGCGAAGGCGGCAAAGCCGCCGCACTCGGCGGTGTCGAGCGGCAGGATGGCAACACGCCGCCCCAAGGCGGTGAGTTCGCTCTGCAGCGCCTCGGCCTCGGCACGACCACTGCGATAGGTCAGCACCAGATCGACACCACGCTGTGCCAGGGAACGCGCCATCTGGCGGCCGAGACCGCGGCTGGCGCCGGTAATGAGAACAATCTTCTGTGTCATGGTCGACTCCTGTGATTCGCATTGAGACGCGCTCAGTGTATTGTGCGAATAACAGCGAATAAGCCCCCAGTACTCGGATGCACTATCCGCATGGAGCGAACAATGGACCGTTTGACCCAGATCCGCATCTTCTTGCGCGTCGCCGAACTCGGCAGCTTCGTGCGCGCCGCCGAGCAGATCGGCCTGCCGCGCAGCAGCGTCTCACAGGCGCTGCAACGGCTGGAAGCCCAGCTCGGGGTGCGCCTGCTGCACCGCACCACCCGCCGGGTGGAGCTGACCCAGGACGGTCAGCACTACTACGAGCGCAGCCTGGTCCTGCTCGGGGAGTTCGACGAGCTGGAGCAGCTGTTTCGCCCCGAGCAACAGCTGCGTGGTGTGCTGCGCATCGACATGCCGACCGGCATGGCCCGCCATCTGGTGATCCCGGCCCTGCCCACCTTCCTCGAGCGCCATCCCGACTTGCACCTGCAGCTGAGCAGCACAGATCGCCGGGTCGATCCGGTGGCCGAGGGATTCGATGCGGTGATCCGGGTCGGTCCGCTGGAGGACTCCAGCCTGGTGGCTCGCCCACTTGGCTGGCTGCCCCAGATCAACTGCGCCAGCCCGGATTATCTCGCCCGCCACGGCGTACCCAGCACACTGGCGGACCTCACCGGACACCGCCTGATCCAGTTCAGCGCCCGGCTCGCAGGGAGACCGGCCGGTTTCGAGCGCGCGGGAGGCGATCCCCTGCCCATGGCGGCAGCACTCACGGTCAACAGTGCCGAGGCCTACACCGCCGCCTGCCTTGCCGGCATCGGCATCATCCAGGCCCCCGAGTACGGGGTGCGCCACTGGCTGGCGAGCGGTGAGCTCAAGGCCATCTTGCCAACCCACCTCCCCCCGCCCCTGCCCTTCGCAGTGCTCTATGCCGAGCGCCGCCACATGAGCCGGCGTCTGCGCGCCTTCCTCGACTGGCTGCACGCCAGGGTTGACGAAGTCGGGCTGAGTGCCAGACCGTGACGCGGGTCCATAAAAAAAGCCGATATCATTCAGACATCGGCCTTAAGAAAGTGCTTACAACAGAGGATTCAATGAATAAGACTCCGGTCAGCACTGTTGGTTCCATCGTTACGATGCTTTTTCTTCCCGTTTGAATACCAGCGTGTCAGCATTCGACTCCTGCGGCACGAAGTAATAGCCATCCACATCAAACGCCGACACATCCTCTACCCGACTGATGCGATTAACCAGTAGCCAGCGGGCCATCATTCCCCTCGCCTTCTTGGCATAGAAGCTGATGATCTTGTACTGGCCGTTCTTGGCATCCTTGAACACCGGGGTCACGATGCGCCCTTGGAGTGCCTTGGGGCGCACCGACTTGAAGTACTCGTCGGAGGCGAGGTTCACCAGCACGTCGTCACCCTGGTCGACCAGAGCCTGGTTCAGCGTGGCGGTGATGATGTCGCCCCAGAAGGTATAGAGATCCTTGCCGCGCGGGTTATCGAGACGAGTCCCCATCTCGAGGCGATAGGGCATCATCAGATCGAGCGGACGCAGTACGCCGTAGAGACCGGAGAGCATGCGCAGGTGCTCCTGAGCGTAGCGCAGATCGGCCTCGTCCAGGCTCTCGGCATCCAGCCCGGTATAGACATCGCCCTTGAAGGCGAAGATGGCCTGACGCGCATTGTCGAGGGTAAAGCCCGGCTGCCACTCGGCGAACCGTGCCGCATTGAGCCCCGCCAACTTGTCGCTGATCTTCATCAGCGCGCCAATTTGGGCAGGGGTCAGCTGGCGAGCCCTGGCGATCAGCTCGGCCGAGTGATCCAGGAGTCCAGGCAAGGTGTGGCGTTGGGTCGGCAGGGGGGATTCATAATCCAGCGTCTTGGCCGGAGAGACCACCATCAGCATAAGCGTCCTCAGTATCAGTCCATATCCGGCTGCAGGGTAACATTATCCAGAGAGCCGGAGCCAAGTTTCTCACCCCCCTTCAACTTGATCATCAACCTGAGGTCATTCACCGAATCGGCATGAGCAAGGGCCGTTTCCATGCTGATCTGCCCGGCCACATAGAGATCGAACAGGGATTGATCGAAAGTCACCATCCCCAACTCGCGGGAGCGCCCCATCACCTCCTTGAGCCTGTCCACCTCTCCCTTGCGGATGATGTCGCCAATTAACGGGGTGTTAAACAGGATCTCGAAGGCGGCGCAGCGCCCTTCCCCCTGCTGCAGCGGCAATAACTGCTGAGCGACGATGGCCTTGAGGTTGAAGGCGAGATCGTAGCGTAGCTGGCGCTGGCGCCCCTCAGGCATCAGATGCATGATCCGCTCGATCGCCTGGTCGGCGTTGTTGGCGTGCAGGGTTGCCATGCAAATGTGGCCCGTTTCGGCGAACTGGAGGGCAAACTCCATGGTCTCCTGAGAGCGGATCTCACCGATCAGGATAAGGTCCGGTGCCTGGCGCAGTGAACTGCGTAACGCGGCATCAAAGGACACAGTATCCAGCCCCACCTCCCGCTGGGTGACGATGCTGCGCCCATGCTGGTGCACGAATTCCACCGGATCCTCCACCGTGAGAATATGGCCGTCCGCATGCTGGTTGCGATAGCCAATCATGGCCGCCTGGGTGGTGGTCTTACCGGCGCCGGTGGCACCGACGAAGAGGATCAGCCCCCGTTTGGCCATCACCACCTCTTTGAGAACAGGCGGCAGCTTGAGATCCTCAAAGGTGGGAATACGGCTCTCGATACGGCGCAGCACCATACCGGGCTGGGCCAGCTGCAAGAAAGCACTGACCCGAAAACGACCCAGTCCCGGACGATGAATCGCGAAGTTGGCCTCACGGGTCTGCTCAAAACGGCGGCGAGTCTCCTCATCCATGATCGCCGTCATCGCCGCGGTGACCCCCTCTGCTGACAAGGGCCCATCAGCAAGGGCTACCAAGTGCCCAGCCTGTTTCACTGTGGGGGCCATGCCGGTGGTGACGAAGAGATCGGATCCGCGTCGTGCCACCAGCTCGGACAACCAGGCATCCATGCTCATAGGAACTCCTATATGCTGTTGGGATCGGCTGCCTTACTCCTGGCATCCTGTTGAGTAACCACACCGCGCCCCACCAACTGCTTGAGGCACTGATCCATGGTCTGCATGCCGTGCGTCATACCGGTCTGGATCACCGAGTAAAGCTGGGGGACCTTGTCCTCGCGAATCAAGTTTCGCACCGCCGGGATACCTATCATGATCTCGTGTGCGGCTACCCGCCCCCCGCCGATACGCTTGAGCAGGGTCTGTGAGATGACCGCCCGCAGTGACTCGGACAGCATGGAACGCACCATGTCCTTTTCCGCCCCGGGGAAGACGTCGATGATACGATCGATGGTCTTGGCCGCAGACGAGGTGTGCAGGGTACCGAACACAAGGTGACCCGTCTCGGCCGCCGTCATCGCCAGGCGAATGGTTTCGAGATCCCGCATTTCCCCCACCAGTATGATGTCGGGGTCTTCACGCAGTGCCGAGCGCAAGGCGTTATTAAAACTCTTGGTATCCCGGTGCACCTCGCGCTGGTTGACCAGGCAACGCTTGTTCTCATGCACAAATTCGATGGGGTCCTCGATGGTGAGGATGTGATGGTGAAAGGTTTCGTTGATGTAGTTGACCATGGCGGCCAGGGTCGTCGACTTACCCGAACCGGTCGGCCCCGTCACCAACACCAACCCGCGCGGGTACTCGGCGATCTTGCGAAATACCTCGGGGGCATCGAGTTCATCCAGGGTCAATACCGTACTCGGAATGGTCCGAAAGACGGCGCCAGAGCCACGGGATTGCTGGAAGGCGTTGACACGAAAACGGGCCAAGCCGGGGATCTCGAAGGAGAAGTCGACCTCGTAATTCTCCTCAAGTTCCTTGCGTTGTTGGTCATTCATGATGTCGTAGATGAGGGCATGAACCTCCCTGTGCTCCAGGACAGGCAGATTGATCTTGCGCATCTCCCCATCGACTCGGATCATGGGCGGCACCCCGGCAGAAAGGTGTAGATCCGAGGCTTTATGCTTTACACTGAAGGCCAATAACTCTGTGATATCCATAGACTTGTCATTCTCCCATTGCGCATCACTAACTGAACCATGAGCCAGATTGCCCAGCACCTCGCCGAGGTGGCGGATAGAATTGCCAACGCTGAAACCAAGGCCGGCCGTGCCGCTGGCAGCGTCGCCCTGTTGGCGGTCAGCAAGACCAAGCCCCTGGAGGCCATTGTTGCCGCTTTTGGCTGCGGACAGCGTCGCTTCGGTGAATCCTATGCCCAGGAGGCGGTCGATAAGATCGACCATCTGCGCCAGGATCCCGCCTTTGATACCCTGGAGTGGCACTTTATCGGCCCCCTGCAGTCCAACAAGACCCGGCCGGTGGCTGAACGCTTCCACTGGGTACAGAGTGTAGACAGACCCAAGCTGATCGAGCGCCTGCAATCCCAGAGACCGCCCCATATGCCGCCGCTAAATATCTGTCTGCAAATCAATATTAGCGGAGAGAGCAGCAAATCAGGAACCACGGAGGAGGAGATTTTCCACCTAGCCAGACTGGTTTCAGGCTGTGATCGACTGGTGCTCAGAGGCCTGATGGCCATTCCCGAGCACACCGCCGATGCCGGGCGTCTGGCCGAGCAGATGGCGCGTATGCAGCAACTGTTCACTCGTCTCAAGGCACAATATCCCTCTGTCGACACCCTCTCCATGGGCATGACCGAGGATCTCGAACCCGCGATCTGCCATGGCAGCACCATGGTGAGGATCGGCACCGCCATCTTCGGTGCCCGCGACTATTCATAAGCAGGATGCCTATGCAACACAGACAGATCGCCTTTATCGGGGCCGGCAACATGAGCCGCAGCATCATACTGGGGCTGGTGCGCGCCGGTTATCCGGCCCGCTGTATCACGGCCGCCAACCCCAGCCGTCCCAAGCTCGATGCTCTGGCCGGCGAAACCGGCATCCAGATCACCCAGAACAATCTTGAGGCGGCGCGGGGAGCCGACGTGATCGTGCTGGCGGTCAAGCCCCAGCTGATGGCCGATATGCTGGCGCAGCTATGCGCCGAGCCGGGCATACTGGAGGGTAAGCTGCTTATCTCCATCGCCGCAGGAATCCGGGTCGAGCGCCTCGCCCAGATGACGCGGCAGACCCGTATCATCCGCTGCATGCCCAACACCCCCGCCCTGCTCGGGCTCGGCATGACCGGGCTTTACGCGCCTGTCCAAGTGGATGAGGCCGATCGCCACTTCGCAGAGCAGATGTTGCAGGCCGTTGGCCAGACCCTCTGGGTTGCCGAAGAGGCGGGCATCAACGGCGTCATTGCCGCCGCCGGCAGCGCTCCGGCCTACTTCTTTCTCTTCATGCAGGCCATCTGTGAAGAAGCCGAGCGGATGGGGTTCACCCCCGAGCAGGCCCGCACCCTGGTCCAGCAGACCGCCATCGGCGCCGCCGCCATGGTGGAGCAAAATCCAACCCTCTCCCTGTCACAGCTGCGCGAGCAGGTGACCAGTAAGGGAGGTACGACCGCCGAAGCGATCCGCACCTTCCAGGAGCAGGGGTTGCAGCAGATCACCAGCCACGCCATGCAGGCCGCCGTTCGCCGTGCGGGCGAGATGGAATCACTCTTTTAAGGAGTCTCGATGAATACCGCCTTTTTCCTTATCAACACCGTCTTCGATCTCTACCTCATGGTCGTGCTGCTGCGCCTCTGGCTGCAATGGGCCCGCGCCGACTTCTATAACCCCCTGAGCCAGACCGTGGTCAAGCTCACCTCACCGCTGCTCATCCCCCTGCGCCGGGTGATCCCCAGCGTGGGCAACCTGGATCTCGCCTCTGTGGTGCTGGCCCTGGCCGTGGCGATGGGTAAGCTGGCACTGCTCAAGAGTCTGGGGGTGTTGCAGGCCGACTGGCTCAGCCTCGCTCTCTTCGCCGGTCTGACCGTCCTCAAGAAGGCCGGCTCTATGGTCTTCTGGATCCTGCTTATCCGCGCCATCCTGAGCTGGGTAAGCCAGGGCCGTAACCCCATCGAGTACGTGATGCATCAGCTGACCGAACCCTTCTTGCAGCCGATTCGCCGCATTCTGCCCTCCCTGGGCGGGCTGGATCTCTCCGTATTGGTCGCCTTCATCGCCCTACAGGCAATCAACTACCTGCTCGGCGATCTCTTCGGTCAACTCTGGTGGATGATCTGATGACGGCGGCCTGCTGGCAGGGCGAAGTACTGGTACTTCAGCTCCTTATCCAGCCCAAGGCGAGCCGGGATCAGATCGTTGGGCTCCACGGGGAAGAGGTCAAAGTGGCCATTACGGCACCTCCGGTGGACGGACAGGCCAATGCCCACCTGGTCAAATATCTGGCCAAGCAGTTCAAGGTGGCCAAGGGGCAGGTGAAGGTGATTCGCGGCGAGTTGGGGCGCCATAAGGCGGTCAGCATAGACGCGCCGCGCGTCATCCCCGATGAGATTGCAGCCCTGTTAAACTGAGAGTGAATGTCACGGACAAGGAGAAGCGACGATGAGAGCATGGTTAGGCGCTCTGCTGGGGATGATGCTGGCACTCCCCAGCCAGGCAGAGCAAGTGAAGGAGGTGGGTCCATGGAATGTGCACTACAGTGCCTTCGCCTCCAGCTTCCTGACACCGGAGGTCGCCACTCAATACCAGGTTGAGCGCAGCCGCTATAACGGCGTCATCAACATAGCAGTACAAGACAAGCAGGGGGTTTCCCAGACGGTCGGCATCGTCGGTGAGGCACGCAATCTGACCGGCACGGTACGGACTCTTACCTTTAGGGAAGTCAAAGAGGGTAAGGCCATCTACTACCTGGCCGAGCTTCCCTACCGCAATGAAGATACCTATCGCATTTCCCTGACCCTGATGGGCAACGGCAAGCAGTGGCCGCTGGAGTTCCAGCACACCTTCTACGTGGAGTAATCCCTATTCAGGTTGTCACGGGGGAGACCAGGGTCTCCCCTGTTTTATTCAACCAGATGCAACTCGGGGGGGCGTGAGGTCAGGATGTCGACACAATAATCCCAGGTCGAGATCCGGTAGTGCTGCAGATCCTCATCCAGATGCACACCCTTGGACTCTTGATGAAACCAGGCCGCGAAGCGCGACGGGGTGATGATCTGGATCTGCTCCTCGACGGTGTGGCTACTCATACCATCGGAGAGATCCCCATCCTCCACCACCCGCAGGGCGAACACATGGTGGAAATAGACATGACACTGGGTCAGCGGGGGAATATCGATACTGCGAGCTCGTCCCAAGGCGATATTCAGGGTATCACCCCAGATGTCGTGATGCAGATCGACTACCACCAACCCGGGCGATAACTGCCTGGAAGGGGCCCAGGGAATGGCCACCTGGCCTATGGTCATGGGATGTGCCATACCTACCTCCCGCTACCGCTTTCCCTTCAGTTTATCCGAAAAAGAGAGGGGTAAGCACAATAAAAAACCCGGCACATCAGGCCGGGTTTTCGGTAGAAACGAGCGTCTTACTTGACGGCATCCTTGAGCGCCTTGCCGGCAACAAAAGAAGGCACGTTGGCAGCGGCGATCTGGATCTCCTTGCCGGTCTGGGGGTTGCGACCGGTACGGCCAGCACGGTGGTTAACCTTGAAGGTGCCGAAACCAACCAGCTGGACGGCATCGCCCTCTTTCAGGCTCTGGGTGATACCTGCCAGGATCTCCTCCAGAGCAGCCTTGGCCTGAGCCTTGCTCAGATCGGCTTTCGCGGCGATAGCATCGACAAGTTGCGCTTTGTTCATAAGTTATCCTTTATCAACTGGCAATTAGCACGGCTTCACTCTATGCAAAAAGAGGTTGTCAGGCAAAGCCTTTATCCCCTTTGAGCCCTCAAATGGCGGGCTTTTCATCAAGATCTGCGGAAACAATCACACAACCGGCGACTCTGGCCGCAGACCTGTACATCCCGCCAATAAAATGAGGGGGACCAGCCCCCTCCCCATTTCACTTATCCTGCTCAACCGTTACGAAAGAGAGCGTCGATAGAGAGCCCCTGAGAGAGCAGCACCTCACGCAGACGACGCAGGGCCTCCACCTGGATCTGACGCACCCGCTCGCGGGTTAATCCGATCTCATGCCCCACATCCTCCAGCGTCGCCGCCTCATAGCCCAACAGGCCAAAGCGACGGGCGAGAACCTCTCGCTGCTTCGGGTTAAGCTCCTCCAGCCAGTGCACTATGCTGCTGCGCATGTCATCTTCCTGAGTCTCCAGCTCGGGACCGGATCCCCGCTCATCGGAGAGGACATCGAGCAGAGCCTTGTCCTTGTCTCCACCGATCGGCGTATCGACCGAGCTTATCTTCTCATTGAGTTTGAGCATGCGGCTCACATCTTCGACCGGTTTGTCCAAGGCAGAGGCGATATCTTCTGCGGTAGGTTCGTGATCCAGGCGGTGTGCCAGTTCACGGGCGGTACGCAAGTAGACATTGAGCTCTTTGACGACGTGGATCGGCAGTCGAATGGTGCGGGTCTGATTCATGATGGCCCGCTCTATGGTTTGGCGGATCCACCAGGTGGCGTAGGTGGAGAAGCGAAAACCCCGCTCGGGGTCAAACTTCTCAACGGCGCGGATGAGGCCCAGATTCCCCTCTTCGATCAGATCGAGCAGGGCAAGACCACGATTGTTGTAACGGCGGGCAATTTTTACAACCAGTCGCAAGTTGGATTCGATCATCCGCTTGCGGGCGGCCTTGTCGCCACGCAGGGCGCGGCGGGCAAAGTAGACTTCCTCTTCGGCAGTGAGGAGCGGAGAGAAACCAATCTCTCCCAGATAGAGCTGGGTCGCATCCATGACCCGATTGAGTTCAGGGCTAAACACCTCGTCACTCACCCCTTCTTCGGTGGCAACGACGGTGAGCTCCTCCTCTTCTTCTGCGCTCTCTATCTCTTCATCAAGCTCGAATTCAACGTCCTGTACATCCAGCTTATCTTCTTGGCTCATGGCATCCCTCCAGAACCAGAGTCACGCTTTCTCTCTGGGGTTAACGCTTGGGCAGATAGCTCATCGGATTAACCGACTTGCCCTTGTACCGGATTTCAAAGTGCAGACGCACATCCGGCGCATCCGTGCTTCCCATATCGGCAATGACCATCCCTTTCTTGACACTCTGTCCCTCCTGCACCCGCAACTGGTCGTTGTGGGCATAAGCGGAGAGATACTCATCGTCATGTTTGAGAATGATCAGCTTGCCGTATCCCCGCAGTGCACTGCCGGCATAGACCACCTTGCCGTCACTTGCCGCAAAAACGGGCTGTCCCTTGGAGCCGGCGATATCGATTCCCTTGTTGCCCTGTTCGGCAGTAGAGAATCCCTCGACCAGTTTTCCTTCAGCAGGCCAGCGCCATCCAAGCGTGCTACTAACAGGGTTGTTGTTATTTTGAGCGGTTTCTTGAGCGTATTCTTTTGGCGCAGGCGCAGCAACGGTTTTCTTCTCCACCCAACGGGAAGTCTGACCAGTTGGCTTGACAACCGCCGGCTGTGCGACCACCACGGCGCCCCCAGCGGACTTGCTGCCCAGAGACTGGGATTCGAAGACGTGCAGACGCAGCTGTTGCCCCGGATAGATGTTGTAAGGCGCAGAGATGCCGTTGAGGCTGGCAATGGCGGGCACATTGGTGCCGGCATTGAAGGCGATGGAGTAGAGCGTGTCGCCCTTTCTCACCGTATAACTGTTGCCAGACAGGGTCCGCTGCTTGCCCACATAGCGCGCCGCACTGCCTGACTGATAGTCATTATTGATACTGCCGACCGGTGCCGGGTTTTGACTGGAAGAGCAGGCAAACAACAGACCGGACAACAGCACCGCGCTACTCTTTCGCCACTGCGACAGACTCATAACAATCCCTTACTTGCTAAACCAGAAATAGGCCGCCACGGCCAGAGCGATACAGAGCCAGCCCAGCACATCCACATAGTGCATCAGCTTGCGCTCCATCTTCTCGCCTCCCCAGCGCATCAACCCCGCGACCAGGAAGAAACGCATGCCGCGCCCGATGAGGGAGGTGACAATAAAGGGGAGCAACGCCATATGCAACAGTCCGGCCGTCACAGTGAACACCTTGTAGGGGATGGGGGTGAAACTGGCGATGAAGATGACCCAGATCCCCCAGTGCTCGAACCACTGCTCGGCCAGCACTATCTTGTCCTGATAACCCACGGCCGCCACCATGGGCTGCACGACGGGTTCCCACAGGGCGTAGCCCAGGGCATAACCAAACAGCGCCCCCAGCACAGAGAAGAGGGTCGCCAGCCCGGCGTAATGCCACGCCTTCTGCGGCTTGGCCAACGCCATGGGAGCCAACATCACATCGACCGGGATCGGCCAGAAGATGGATTCGATAAAGGCAGTACCCGACAGATAGAAGGGGGCATGGCGGTGACGAGCCCACACCATGACCATGATGTAGAGGCGGGAAAATAACTTCACTCAATTTCTCCGTTCACAAGAGGCACAAATCGCACCGGCTCCAGCGCTCGTTGAGTCAGCTGGGAGCCATTGCGTTCAATCAGCATCAGGGCCTGCAGATTCTCTCCCACCGGGATCACCATGCGCCCGCCATCGGCCAGCTGTTCCAGCAATGCCTGGGGCACTTCGCTGGCGGCCGCCGTCACCAAAATGGCATCAAAGGGCCCCTTCGATGCCCACCCTTCCCAGCCATTGCCGTGCCGGGTCGAGATATTGTGTAGATCGAGATTTCGCAGCCGCCGCCGCGCCTGATATTGCAGGGACTTGATGCGCTCAACCGTGTAGACGTGATCCACCAGGCGCGCCAACACCGCCGTCTGATAGCCAGAACCTGTGCCGATCTCCAACACATGGGCCGGCTCGTTCGCCACCACCAGCTCGGTCATACGCGCCACCATATAGGGTTGGGAGATGGTCTGGCCGTGCCCGATGGGCAGGGCCGTGTTATCCCAAGCCTGGTGTGCCATCGCCTCATCCACGAAGTATTCCCGCGGAATATCGGCAATAGCGGCCAGCACGCGATAATCGGTGATCCCTTTGGCAATAAGTTGATTCAATAGGCGCTGCTCTATCACACCCTCACCCTTGCTGTGCCAGCCAGGCCTCCAGGTTGCTCATGTTGCGATATGCCGTCATGTCGATGGTCAGCGGGGTGATGGAGACATAACCCTGCTCGATGGCGGCAAAGTCGGTTCCTTCCCCGGCGTCCTGGCGCGCGCCCGGTGGGCCAATCCAGTAGATCGCGTGACCACGCGGATCGCGTTCACGGATCACCGACTCGGCCCGGTGGCGGTTACCCAGGCGGGTCACCCTCATTCCCTTGATCTGCTCCAGCGGCAGATCCGGCACGTTGACGTTGAGGATCTGGTCCGCCGGCAGCGGGTAGCGCATCAGGGCGCGTACCAGCTGCACCGCGTAGTGGGCGGCGCTCTCGAAATGGGTGTCACCGACCAGGGAGACGGCAATGGAGGGGAAGCCGAGATGGCGCCCCTCGGTGGCCGCCGCCACTGTCCCGGAGTAGATGACGTCATCCCCCAGGTTGGCGCCGTGGTTGATACCCGCCACAACCATGTCGGGCTCGGGCTTGAGCAGCTCGTTGGCCGCCAGGTGCACGCAGTCGGTCGGCGTCCCTTTTACCGCATGAAAACCGGTCTCCTCCATCAGGCTGACCCGAAGGGGCACCTCCAGGGTCAGGGAGTGACTGGCGCCGCTGCGATTGCGATCCGGGGCGACCACAACCACCTCGCCGCACTCGGTCAGCGCCCGAGAGAGCACCCGGATGCCGCGGGCATGCACCCCGTCGTCATTACTCACCAGAATGCGCATGGGCCTCTCCGTGGTGATCCGCCTCGCGGGCATCGATCAGCTCGCGCACCACGCTGGTGGCAAACGCCCCGGCCGGCAGGAAGAACGCCAGGGTCAGGGTATCGCCTTCCAGCTGCCAGCTCATCGCCTCGGGACGCAGCAATAGCGGGCGGCGCTCCTGATCCATCCCGGCCTTCTCGAGCCCCTCGCGCCACTCGGCAAGTTCGCTCAGGGCCGCCTCTTCAAACGCGGCGGCCTCATGTTGGCTGGCCAGACGACCACGTCCCCACAGGGGCGCGGTCAGCTGCACATCGCCACTGGCCAGACGGGCGGCCAGCTCGGGCGTAACCTCGGGCTCACTGAAGATGGAGTGTGAGCCCTTGAGCATCAGGCAGTCGCCGGCGAGCAGGGTGTGAGCCAGCCCCTGTTCGATGCGGGCGGTCACGGCCGTGTTGAACAGCATGCTGCGCGCCGCCGACAGGTAGAGGGAGCGCTTGTTGCGATCCTTGATCCGCTTACCGCCGAACATGGCCTTGGCAGCCTCCAGGTTGTTGCCCCCCCGGCCGAAGCGCTGTTCGCCGTAGTAGTTGGGTACACCCTGCTCGGCTACCGCCTGCAGGCGGGCCTCGAGCCCCTCGCTGCCCGACAGCCCGGTCAGGCGCAGGGTGAAGCGGTTACCCTTGAGATAGCCGGTACGCAGCTTGCGGTTGTGGCGCTTGGCCTCGAGGATCTGGATGCTGTCGCTCTCGATGACGCTCAAGTCCGGCTCTGCCTTGCCGGGCAGGTGGATGCCGAACCACTGCTCGGTCACCGCGTGGCGATCCTTAAGCCCGGCCCAGGTCACCGCATTGCGGTTCACCCCGGCGGCGTCGGCCAACAGGCCCGCCACCCAGGCGGTGTTCTCGCCGGTCTTGCGCACCCGAACGAAGATATGTTCTCCCTCGCCGCAGGGCTCGAAACCGAGATCCTCGATAACGACGAAGTCGGACGGAGCGGCCTTGAGCACGCCGGTGACGGCCGGCTGGCCGTGCAGATAAGTCAGTTGTTCGAGCATTATTGTTTCACCAGCAATACCACGGCTTCGGTGGCGATCCCTTCTTTGCGGCCGGTAAAGCCGAGTTTCTCTGTGGTGGTCGCCTTGACGTTGACCCGGTTCAGCTCACATTCGAGATCGGCCGCCAGCACGGCGCACATGGCGTCGATGTGGGGCGCCATCTTGGGTGCCTGAGCGATGATGGTGACATCCAGGTTGCCGATACGATAGCCGGCCCCCTTGACGCGGGCGAACACGTCGCGCAGCAGGATGCGGCTGTCGATATTCTCGAACTCGGCGCTGGTGTCCGGGAAGTGGCGGCCGATGTCGCCGGCAGCGATGGCGCCGAGCAGGGCGTCGCTCACCGCGTGCAGCACCACATCGCCGTCCGAGTGAGCCAGCAGCCCCTGTTCATAGGGAACGGCCACACCACCCAGCATGCAGGGGCCCTCGCCCCCGAACTTGTGCACGTCAAAACCATGTCCGATCCGGATCACGCCATCTCCTCCTGCCGCGGCCTCGGCCGCGCGATTGAAAAACGTTAGGCGTCTTGTTGACGCAAGTAGAGGCTGGCCAGCGCCAGATCCTCGGGACGGGTCACCTTGAGGTTGTCGGCCCGCCCCTCCACCATCCTTGGGCAATAGCCGGCCCGCTCCATGGCCGACGCCTCATCCGTAATCAGAGCCCCCAGTGCCAGCCCCTCTTCGAGGGCGCGGCGCAGGGTACGGGTTGGAAACATCTGGGGGGTCAGGGCATGCCACAGCTGGTCGCGATCGACGGTGGCGATCACCTCGTCCGCGGCGTTGGTGCGCTTCATGGTATCGCGCACCCGGCTGCCGAGCAGGGCGCCCTCCCCCTCCCGCGCCACGGCGATCAGCCGATCGAGATCCCCCGCCGTGATGCAGGGGCGCGCCGCGTCATGCACCATGACCCAGTCGCTCTGCACCACCATCAGGGCATTGAGCACCGAATTGGCCCGCTCGCCGCCCCCCTCGACCCGCAGCACACGCGGATCCCGGGCCATCGGCAGGGCATCGAACCAGGTATCGTGGGGCGCCAGGGCCACCACCAGCTGCTCGATGGCCGGATGGGCCAGCAGGCGGCCGAGGGTGTGCTCGAGTATGGTCTTGCCATTGAGCATCAGATACTGCTTGGGCAGCTCGCTTCCCATGCGACTGCCGATACCGGCGGCAGGGACCACGGCGGTCACGGTGTTACTCATGGCTCGCCTCCTCCTGCTTCTCCTTCTTGGGGATGATGCGGTAGAAGGTCTCCCCCTGCTTGATATAGCCGAGATCGTTGCGCGACAGCTCCTCGATCGCCTCCAGGCCGCTGGTGAGATCGGCGATCTCCCGGTAGATGAGGCCGTTGCGATCCTTGAGCGACTGATTGTCCTGCTGCTGGCGCGCGACCGTATCGGACATCATGTAGTAGTCATCGAGGCCGTTCTTGCCGAACCAGAGGTGATATTGCAGGCCGCCGAGCAGGGCCAGCAGGATCAGGGTGAATAGCCGCATGCAGTGTGTCTCCTTGAAGCGGCCTAGTTTCCCATATTCGGCCTCAAGACAAAAGAAAGCACAAGCGGAGGATCGGTGAAAATCCCTGTGGAAACCGGCGCTTGAGGCACCTGAACGACAACGCCCCGCGGTGCGGGGCGTCGGGGGCTCATCAGGCCGAGGTATCGAGGGGTTCAAACCCCTTCACCAGGTCGTCGATAGCCTTCATCTGCTTGAGGAAGCCTTCCAGCTTGTCGAGCGGCAGGGCACTCGGGCCGTCGCAGCGCGCCGCCTTAGGATCGGGGTGGGACTCGATAAACAGGCCAGCCAGGCCGACCGCCATGCCGGCACGGGCCAGCTCGGTCACCTGATCACGGCGCCCGCCGGAGGCGGCCCCCAGCGGATCGCGGCACTGCAGGGAGTGGGTCACGTCGAAGATGACCGGATAGCCGCCGGTGCTGCGTTGCATCACACCGAAGCCCAGCATGTCCACCACCAGGTTGTCATAGCCAAAGTTGGCACCGCGCTCGCACAGAATGAGGCGATCGTTGCCACACTCCTCGAACTTCTCGGTGATGTTCTTCATCTGGCTCGGGCTCAGGAACTGCGGCTTCTTGATGTTGATGACGTTGCCGGTGCGGGCCATGGCCTCCACCAGATCGGTCTGGCGCGCCAGGAAGGCGGGCAGCTGGATCACGTCCACCACCTCGGCCACCGGCTTGGCCTGCCAGGTTTCGTGCAGATCGGAGATGACCGGCATGCCGAAGGTCGCCTTCAGCTCCTGGAAGATCTTCATCCCCTCTTCCAGACCCGGACCGCGGTAGGAGTGGATGGAGGAGCGGTTCGCCTTGTCCCAGCTTGCCTTGAACACAAACGGAATGCCCAGCTTGCTGGTCACTTCCACGTACTTCTCGCAAACGGCCATGGCCATGTCGCGGGACTCCAGCACGTTCATGCCACCAAACAGCACGAAGGGCTTGTCATTGGCGACGTCGATGGCATTTACCTTGACGATTTTCTGTTCCATCACGGGTTCCTTAATGGAGGGTCTTGGGGGTGAGATCCAGGGCCTTGAGCTGCGCCTTGAGCAGATCGGCCACAGGGTCATCCGGACACTGTTCAATAAAGTATTCAAAGTCCCCCGCAGCAAACTGGGGACAATCGAGCTGTTCGTAAATAAAGCCGCGATCCCGGGTCTCGAGGGGATCGCCCGGCTTCATCCGCAGCAGCAACTCGCAGCAGCGCAGGGCCTCGTTCATGCGCCCCTCCCGCAGCAGGGCCGCCTTGCTCACGTTGAGCAGGCGCTCGAGGATCTCCCACTGGCTCGCCGGCATCAGGTACTGGCCGCTCAGGGTAGCGAAATTGCCGAGCGCACCGCGCAGCAGCAGCTCGACCCGGTGCAGTGAGAGCACCTCACCGTTGAAGGGGTCCACATAGACCTGCTGATCCCCTTCCTCGAAACAGACCAGGAAGTGGCCGGGGAAGCAGAGCCCCTCCACCTTGAGGCCGAGCTCTCGCCCCAGCTGGATCAGCAGGATGCCGAGACTCACGGGTATGCCGCGGCGCCGGGCCAACACAGAGCCGAGATCGCAGTTTTCCGAATTGAAATAATCCTGCCAGTCGCCGCAAAAACCCAACTCACGATAGAGCAGGTCAAGCAGGGAGGGACGCAGCCCCTCTTGAGGCGCCTGTCGCAGCAGGGTCAGCCGCGCCTCCAGCGCCTTGAGGTGGGCCTGCCCTTCGGCCGCACGCTCATCGCCGTAGACCTCACCGGCGACGCTGAGGGCCAGCTCGGCCAGCTCGTGCCCCTCGAAGTCGGTCCACTCGTCGATATGCAAACTCGCCATTTTTTCCTCAACCAAACAGGGTAGGCAGCTTGAGCACAGCCAGCTTGGCCGCGAAGTAGACCCAACCCAGGGAGCCGAGGAAGGCGAACCAGCGGGTGGTCCGGCTGCCGAAGCGACTCAGGGACATCCAGCCCAGGAAGGCGGCAATCAGGATGCAGACCAGTTTCTCACTGAGCCAGGGCACAGCGTTGTTGATAGGGTTGATGCCAAGCAACAGGCACAGGGCCAGTCCCGACAGCACCACCAGACCGTTGAGCAGTCCGCTGGCACGCACCAGCTGGGCCTGTCTGACCGGGTTGGCGGCGCGCTGCAGCAGGGCAAAGCGCAGGATAAAGGCCAACACAGCCAGGGCGATGAGCAGCAGATGAAGATGTTTCAGGATTGGGTACATCAGGTAGTTCCTTGGAAGCGTCCCAGTGTGACGCGGTCGTTATCACCATAATCGCGTACCGTCTCGATGGCGTCATAGCCCGCCTCGGCCAGGAGACGGCGCACGCTGGCGCCCTGCTGCCAGCCGTGCTCGAGCAGCAACCAGCCGCCGAAAGCCAGATGGGCCCTGGCCCCGAACACGATATGGCGCAAATCCGCCAGCCCCTCCTCGTCGGCCACCAACGCCGTGAGGGGCTCGAAACGCACGTCCCCTTGGGCAAGATGGGGGTCCGTCCCATCGATATAGGGCGGGTTGGAGACGATGAGGTCGAAACGGGGTGCATCGCCCAGAGGTTCAAACCAGGAGCCGAGGCGCAATAGCAGCGGCAAGCGAAGCCGCTCGCAGTTACGCCTCGCCAGCGCCACCGCATCGGGCTGGGCATCGACTGCCCACACCTCGTCATCGGGTCGCTCCGACTTGAGGGCCAAGGCGATGGCACCGGTGCCGGTTCCGAGATCGAGCACCCGGGCGGGGGTGGCCGGCAGGCGCATCAGAGCCTGCTCCACCAGCACCTCGGTGTCGGGGCGCGGGATCAGGGTGGCCGGGCTCACCAACAGGGAGAGGGACCAGAACTCCCGCTCCCCGAGGATGTGCGCCACCGGCTCACCATGCTGGCGACGCGCCAGCCATCCCTCGAGCCGGGCAAGCTGATCGGGAGTGAGCTCACGCTCAGGCCAGCTCAGCAGATAGCCGCGATCCCGCTCCAGCAGATGACAGAGCAGGGCGTCGGCATCGGCCCGCGGCGACTCGCCTCCAGCGAGGGCCTCGGTCAGCCAGGCGCGGGCGGCGTCCAGGCGCATCAGCTGTTATCCGCCAGGGAGGCGAGCTGATCGGCCTGATACTCTTGCACCAGCGGGGTGATGACGCAGTCCAGATCCCCTTCCAGCACCTCGGAGAGACGGTAAAGTGTGAGATTGATGCGGTGCTCCGACAGGCGCCCCTGGGGGTAGTTGTAGGTGCGGATGCGCTCGGAGCGATCACCCGAGCCCACCAGGTTGCGACGGGTGTTCTGCTCGGCGGCGCGGTGACGCTCATCCTCGGCCGCTTGCAGACGCGCCGCCAGCACCGCCAGCGCCTTGGCGCGGTTCTTGTGCTGGGAGCGCTCGTCCTGACACTCCACCACCAGACCGGTCGGCAGGTGGGTGATACGGATGGCCGAGTCGGTCTTGTTGACGTGCTGGCCACCGGCGCCGGAGGCACGGAAGGTGTCGACCTTCAGGTCCGCCGGGTTGATTTCGATCTGCTCGGCCTCGGGCACCTCGGGCAAGACGGCAACCGTGCAGGCGGAGGTGTGGATCCGCCCCTGAGACTCGGTCTCGGGCACCCGCTGCACCCGGTGACCACCGGACTCGAACTTGAGGCGGCCGTAGACCCGCTCACCGTCGACCTTGGCGATCACCTCTTTGAAGCCACCGTGCTCCCCCTCGTTGCAGCTGACCATGCTGATGCGCCAGCCCTGGCGCTCGGCATAGCGCGAATACATGCGATAGAGGTCGCCGGCGAAGATGGCCGCCTCATCGCCACCGGCTCCGGCGCGAATCTCGAGGTAGCAGTTGTTGTCATCCTTGGGATCCTTGGGCAGCAGCATGATTTGCAACTCCTGCTCCAGGCTCTCCAGGTTGGCCTTGGCGAGCGGCAGCTCCTCCTGCGCCATCTCGCGCAGCTCGGGGTCATCTTCCTCCAGCATCAGCCTGGCGGCCTCGAGGTCCTCCTCGGCCTGGCGCCAGCGGCGGAAGCCACCGACGATCTCCTCGAGCTGGGAGTACTCCCGGGTCAGGCCGCGATAGCGATCCTGATCGTTGATGACGTCCGGCTCCCCGAGCAGGGCCTGCACTTCCTCGTGGCGCTCGATGAGCCCTTCCAGCTTGCGAATGACAGATGGATTCATGGTTCTCTCAAAAATGGGCATTGGCCAAGGGTGGCCGACGGGTCACTCCTGCTGCAGGCCGAGGGCACTTCGCAGCAGGGCCAACTGTTCCCGATCGTCCTGCTCACCGGCGTGACGCAGGGCCTGGGTCGGATTATGGATCAGTTTGTTGGTGAGGCGATGGGCCAAACGCCGCAGCGCCGCCTCGGGCTCCTCACCCTGTTGCAGGCTCTGCAAGGCGCGGGAGAGTTCCTCCTCGGCATAACCCTGAGCCTGCTGGCGATAGTCGCGGATCAGATCGACCGCATGGAGGGAACGGAACCACCCCATGAAGTCGTCGCGCTCCTCCAGCACGATGCGCTCGGCCTGCTGGGCGGCGCGGCGGCGCGCCTCCAGGTTCTGCTCGATGATCCCCTGCAGGTCGTCCACCGTGTAGAGATAGGCATCGGAGAGCTCGTCCACCTCCTCCTCGATGTCGCGCGGCACGGCGATGTCGACCAGAAACATGGGGCGGTAGCGGCGCGCCTTGAGGGCCCGCTCCACCATCCCCTTACCGATGAGGGGCAATGGGCTCGCGGTCGAGCTGATGACGATGTCCGCCTCGTGCAGATGCTCGGGGATCGCCTCCAGGGTCATCACCTGGGCACCGAACTCCTCGGCCAGTCCCTGGGCCCGCTGCAGGGTACGGTTAGCGACCATCATCTGGGTCACGTTCTGCTCGCGCAGATGGCGGGCCACCAGTTCTATGGTCTCACCGGCGCCGACCAGCAGCACCTTGGTCTGGGAGAGATCGGCGAAGATCTGGCGCGCCAGGCTGACGGCGGCAAACGCCACCGACACGGCGCTGGCGCCAATCTCGGTGTCGGTACGCACCCGCTTGGCCACCGAGAAGGCTTTCTGGAACAGCCGCTCCAGGATCGCCCGCAGGCCGCCGACCTGTTGGGCGGTGCCGTAGGATTGCTTGATCTGCCCCAGGATCTGGGGCTCGCCGAGCACCAGGGAGTCGAGGCCACAGGCCACCCGCATCAGATGGCGCACCGCCTCCTCGTCGTGATGGAGGTAGGTGGCATTGTCGAGCTCACCGCACTCCAGCCGGTGGAAGCGCTGCAACCAGTGCAGCACCTGTTCCCCCTGCCCCGCATCCAGGTTGCAGTAGATCTCGGTGCGATTGCAGGTAGAGACGATCACCGCCTCGCTCACCCCGGGCTGCTGCACCAGATCGTGCAGCGCGCGCTCGATGCAGTCGGGACCGAAGGCCACACGCTCGCGCAACGAGACGCTGGCCGTCTTGTGGTTGATTCCTAGCGCGAGCAGACTCATGGGGCTGTGGGGTAATCCTTGGAGCAGGGCAGTGGCAGGGCGCTAATTGTACGGGAAAGGGTAGGCCTTTAAAAGCGATACGGCCGCCACTTATACTGTCGCAAATCATCATCCGGAGCCGACCCCGTGCCCCTTCGTCTCATACTCCTCACCCTGGCCCTGCTACTGGCAGGCTGCGCCACCACTCCCCAACCCCAGCGCCAGCAGGTGGACTGGAGCCAGGAGCGGCAACGCCTCGAGCAGCTGACCCACTGGCAGCTCTCGGGCAAGCTCGCCATCATCACCGAAAAAGAGAAGGGCAGCGCCCGCCTCAACTGGCAGCAGGAGGGGGATGACTACCGCCTCAATCTCACCAGCGTCATCGGCACCCACATCCTCGAGCTGACCCGCCAGCATGGCCGCCTCACCCTGACTGACCGGGATGGCAACCGCCACCAGAGTCAGGATGCGGGCGAGCTCATCTACCGCCTGACCGGCTGGGAGCTGCCCATCGACGGCCTGCCCGAGTGGATCAAGGGGCTACCGGGCGATGCCCAGTACCAGCTCAATCCGGACAAGAGTCTGGCCAGCGTCACCGACGGCGCCTGGCAGATCGACTACCAGCAATACCGTGACCAGGACGGCTATCGCCTGCCCCATCAACTCTCCCTGCAGGGGGAAGGCACCCGCCTCAAGCTGCTGATCAACGAGTGGAGCCTGAAATGAGCAACATCCTCTGGCCGGCGCCTGCCAAGCTGAACCTGTTCTTGCACGTCAACGGTCGTCGTCCCGACGGTTACCACGAGTTGCAGACCCTGTTTATCTTCCTCGACCACGGCGACACCCTGAGCTTCGAGGTAACCGAGGATCCCGCCCTCACCCTCTCCCCAGCGATCCCCGGCGTACCGGATGAGGAGAATCTCATCATCCGCGCCGCGCGCCTGTTGCAGACACGTCTGCCGACGCCCAAGGGAGCCAGGATCCGGCTCACCAAGGTGCTGCCCATGGGCGGTGGCATCGGCGGTGGCTCGTCGGATGCGGCCACCACGCTAGTGGCCCTCAACCATCTCTGGGGCGCCGATTTGTCGGTGGATGAGCTGGCCGAGATAGGGGTGCGCCTCGGCGCCGACGTGCCGGTGTTTGTTCGCGGGGTAGCGGCCTTTGCCGAGGGGGTCGGTGAGCGGCTCCGGCCGATCGAGATCCCGGAGCGTTGGTATCTGGTGATCAAGCCCGAATGCCATGTGGCCACGGCCGCCATTTTTCAGGATCCGGACCTGCCGAGAGATACCCCGAAAATGAGATTGCAGGATCTGCTGGCAGGAGAATGGAAAAACGATTGCGAGGGGCTTGTCAAAAAGCGCCACCCCGAGGTTGCCAATGCGCTCGGCTGGTTGCTAGAATACGCGCCGTCAAGAATGACGGGCACCGGAGCCTGCGTCTTCGCAGCATTCGAAGACGAGAGCCTTGCTCGGGAAGTGTTGGCAAAACTGCCTGACGGCTGGATGGGATTTGTTGCCAAGGGCGTGAACATATCACCTCTGGCCAATATCTTGCAACTGGCTCGTCATGCAAATGTGGCCGGCAGCATCTAGGCGAGCAGAGATGAGCGCCTCACTTCCCTGGCCGGGCTTCGTCCGCCACCTTGATAAATCGTTTGCCCCCGAACGAGCGGACTCTTGGTCCACCCCACATACTGGATGCAACCCCGAGGTTTCAAACCGTGCCTGACATGAAGCTGTTTGCTGGTAACGCTACGCCGGAACTGGCCCAGAAGATCGCAGATCGCCTGTTTATCAAACTCGGCAATGCTGCCGTAGGTCGCTTTAGCGACGGCGAGATCAGCGTACAGATCAACGAGAATGTACGTGGCGGCGATATCTTCATCATTCAATCCACCTGCGCCCCGACCAACGACAACCTGATGGAGTTGATCGTGATGGTGGATGCCCTGCGTCGTGCCTCTGCCGGTCGGATCACCGCCGTGATCCCCTACTTCGGCTATGCCCGTCAGGACCGTCGTGTCCGCTCCGCCCGTGTGCCCATCACCGCCAAGGTGGTCGCCGACTTCCTCTCCAGCGTCGGTGTCGACCGCGTGCTGACCGTGGATCTGCACGCCGAACAGATCCAGGGCTTCTTCGATGTGCCGGTGGACAACGTGTTCGGCAGCCCGGTGCTGCTCGAAGACATGAAGGCCAAGAACCTGGAAGCCCCGGTCGTGGTCTCTCCGGACATCGGCGGCGTGGTGCGTGCCCGTGCTATCGCCAAGCTGCTGGATGACACCGACATCGCCATCATCGACAAGCGCCGTCCGCGCGCCAACGTCTCCCAGGTCATGCACCTGATCGGCGACGTGGCCGACCGCGACTGCATCATAGTCGACGACATGATCGACACCGGCGGCACCCTGTGCAAGGCGGCCGAAGCCCTGAAGGAGCGCGGTGCCAAGCGTGTGTTTGCCTACGCCACCCACCCGATCTTCTCCGGCAACGCCCTGCAGAACATCAAGGACTCCGTGATCGACGAGGTGATCATCACCGACTCCATCCCGCTGACCGACGAGATGAAGGCCATCGGCAAGGTCAAGCAGCTCAGCCTGGCCTCCATGCTGGCCGAGGCCATTCGCCGCATCAGCAACGAAGAGTCCATCTCTGCCATGTTTGAGCATTGATAGAGAGTGATTCACGAAAACCGCCGCACGGCGGTTTTCGTCTTTTTGATATCCACGAAAACGTATCCCACCCACCAAGGCAGCGAGGAAGTTTCCATGTCTCCACTCCGTCCCCTGCTTGTCGCGACCCTCTGTAGTGCCCTGTTTGCCTGCCAGCAAGGCAATGAGCCCCAGACCTTCGTGCTCAGCATCGCCCACATGAACGACACCCACTCCCAGTTCGATCCGGTTAACGCCACCCTGCGCAACCCGGCGCTGGCGGCTCAGGGCGTTGAGAACGACACCGTCTACACCCGCTTCGGCGGCTATCCGCGCCTGCTCACCATGACCAAGGCGCTGCAGGCCGATGCCCGGCGTCAGAATCGGGCCCTGCTCACCCTGCACGGGGGAGATGCCTGGCAGGGGAGCGGCTACTTCAAGCTCAACGAGGGGATGGCCAATGCCGAGCTGCTCAGCCAGTTCGGTCTCGACGCCATGGCGCTCGGCAATCATGAGTTCGACCTCGACAACGCCCGGCTGGCGCGTTTCATCAAGGGGGTCAACTTCCCGCTGCTGGCCGCCAATCTGGATACCCGTCAGGATGCCGATCTGCAGGGCATGACCAACCTCAAGCCCTACGCCCTGTTCACCTTCGATGGCAACCAGAAGACCCCGCTCAAGGAGGGGGATCCCCTTCCCGCCGACAAGCCCATCGTGGCCGTGGTCGGTCTGGTGCTGGAAGAGATGGGTGACATAGCGCCGAACACCGGCAAATTGCGCTTTGCCAAGGAGGCGGCCTCGGCCCAGGCCACCGTGGATCTGCTCAAGCAGAAAGGGGTCAACAAGGTGGTGCTGCTGACCCACATCGGCAACCAGCGCGATCTGACCCTCGCCGCCCAGGTCAACGGCATCGACGTCATCGTCGGTGGCCACTCCCACAGCCTGCTGGGGGATTTCAGTAACCTTGGCATGGGCCAAAGCGCCACCCGCTACGCCCAGCTGGTCACCAACCCGGACGGCATAGGCCAGACCTGCGTGGTACAGGCCGGCTCCTATGCCCAGGCGATGGGACTGGTCGAGGTAAGCTTCGATGGTGATGGCCGCATCACCGGATGCGAGGGCAAGAACACCCTGCTCGCCAGCGCCGACTTCTATGGGGATGCGGCCCGCCAGGCGCCGCTGGCGAGCCAGGCCCGGGAACAGGCCATCGCCTTCGTCGACAAGCAGGAAAACATACTGAGGGTCGATGAGGATGCCCGCCTGCGCGGCCTCATCGACAGCCACTACAAGCCGGATCTGGAGCAGGCCTTCGGCAAGGTGATCGCCAGCGTGCCCGCCGATCTACCCAACCCGCGCCGTCCCGGCGACGACAAGAGCGATGCTCATGGCTCCGACGTGGCGCCCCTGGTGGCCGAATCCCAGTACTGGTGGGCCAACAGCGCCCCGGTGCAGGCCCTGCTCGGCCAGCCGGTCGACTTTGCCATCACGGCGGTCGGCGGCGTGCGCGCCGACATAGGTGCCGGTGAGTGGCGCGAGGGGGATGCCGCCCTCACCCTGCTCCCCTTCAAGAACCAGCTGTCGGTGCTGACCGTCAGCGGCAGCGATGTGCGCGCTCTCATTACCGAGACGGTGAGCGCAACCCTGGCGGCCGGTGCCCACGCGGGCAAGTTCCCCTACGGTGGCCACCTGCGCTACACCTTCGAAGAGACAAGCGCTGGCAAAGGCGGCAAGGTGACGGTGCTGGAGTGGCAGAGCCGCGATGGCCAATGGCAACCGCTGCTGGATAACGCCCGCTATCGGGTGGTGATGAACGGTTACAGCGCCAACGGCAACGACGGCTGGGATGCCCTCTACCGCGCCCAGCAACAGCCGGGCAGCGAGCGGGTCGAGCTGGCCCGGGTCGATGGGGCTCTCACCGCCTTCCCCGTTGCCGGCGTCACCCGAACGGGGGACAAGGTGGCGGTGCGCTATCGGGGCACGGCCCTCGACTGCAAGGCCAAGGGGCTCGACTGTGGCACCGACGCGGCCGCCTTTACCGAGTATGTGCGGGCTGCTCGCAACCCCCTCATCGCCCTGGGTGACGAGGTGGTGACCCTCAAGCGTCTGCCCTGAACCGCCATCCTTGAGCGTTCTGCGGGGCGGTTTGGTTGAGAGATCGCCGCCCCACGGCTAGAATACGCCTCTTGCCTTCGGGCACACCCCTGCCAGTCATCCTGATATCGACGAAAGAGTGAACCCGTGACAAGCCAGATCAAGTTGATTGTGGGCCTCGGCAATCCCGGCCCCGAATACGCCAAGACCCGCCACAACGCGGGCGCCTGGTATGTGGAGCAGCTGGCGCGCTGGCACAACGTCAGCCTGCGCGAGGAACCCAAGTTCTTCGGTCACACCGCTCGTCTGCAGGTGGACGGCCAGGATGTGCGCCTGCTCATCCCGGCCACCTATATGAATCTGTCGGGCAAGGCGGTCGCCGCCCTGGCGCGCTTCTACCAGATCGAGCCGGAGGCCATCCTGGTGGCCCACGACGAGCTGGACCTGCCACCCGGCATCGCCAAGTTCAAGCAGGGCGGTGGTCACGGGGGGCATAACGGCCTCAAGGACATCATTGCCAAGCTTGGCAACAACAATAATTTCTACCGGCTGCGCCTCGGGATCGGCCATCCCGGCAGCAAGGAGCTGGTCGCCGGCTTCGTGCTGACCAAGGCTCCGGCCAAGGAGCAGGATCTGATCGATGCCGCGCTGGACGAATCCCTGCGCGCCACCGACATCCTGTTCAAGCAGGACATGACCAAGGCCATGAACCGGCTGCACAGCTTCAAGGCCGAGTGAGCCACTCCACAGCATCAATCAAGTAAGGTAAACGACCATGGGTTTTAAATGCGGTATCGTGGGCCTGCCCAATGTGGGCAAATCCACCCTGTTCAATGCGCTGACCAAGGCCGGTATCGAAGCCGCCAACTTCCCCTTCTGCACCATAGAGCCGAATACCGGCGTGGTGCCGGTGCCGGATCCCCGCATGGACCAGCTGGCCGAGATCGTAAAACCCCAGCGTACCGTGCCGACCACCATGGAGTTCGTGGACATCGCCGGCCTGGTGGCCGGTGCCTCCAAGGGTGAAGGCCTGGGTAACCAGTTCTTGGCCAACATCCGCGAGACCGACGCCATCGGTCACGTGGTACGCTGCTTCGAAGACGAGAACATCGTTCACGTGGCGGGCAAGGTCTCCCCGGCCGACGACATCGAGGTGATCAACACCGAGTTGGCCCTCTCCGACCTGGAGGCATGCGATCGCGCCATCCTGCGCCAATCCAAGCGTGCCAAGGGTGGCGACAAGGACGCCAAGTTCGAGGTGGAAGTGCTAGAGAAGATCAAGGCCGGCCTGGAAGCGGACAAGATGATCCGTGGTCTGAACCTCTCCAAGGAGGAGATCGCCGCCGTCGATTACCTCAACTTCCTGACCTTGAAGCCCACCATGTACATCGCCAACGTGGCCGAGGACGGGTTCGAGAACAACCCCTTCCTGGATAAGGTACGTGAGATCGCCGCCGCCGAGAACGCCGTGGTGGTACCTGTCTGCTGCGCCATCGAGTCCGACATCGCCGAGCTGGACGACGCCGATCGCGCAGACTTCATGGCCGATCTGGGCATCGAAGAGCCGGGCCTGAACCGGGTGATCCGCTCAGGCTACACCCTGCTCAACCTGCAGACCTACTTCACCGCCGGTGTGAAGGAAGTGCGCGCCTGGACCATCCCGGTCGGTGCCACCGCCCCGCAGGCGGCCGGCAAGATCCACACCGACTTCGAGAAGGGCTTTATCCGCGCCCAGACCATCGCCTTCGACGACTTTATCCAGTTCAAGGGCGAACAGGGTGCCAAAGAAGCGGGCAAGATGCGCGCCGAAGGGAAGGATTACATCGTCAAAGACGGTGACATCATGAACTTCCTGTTCAATGTGTAATACCCCGCGTCATTAAAACGCATGGTATGAGTGCGGGGTTGCTTCCCGGGTTTGACACCGATCGGACCAGGGGGCAACCCCGCTTGTTTTCAAGCATTGACGTTATGCTTGCCCCGCCCAGTATTCTGGCCGCCGACCCCATCAGCCCCCTCCAGCTCAAGACAACCCAGGCGCCACCACGAGACTCATTGGGACTAACCCCAACACCAGAGGTGCCAACCACTCCTTTCCTGCGTGAAATCCCGGTTGCCGCCTTACCGCACAGAAAACGCCGCCTTCAAGCTCAGGGCGAATAGCATGGCAGCGAGGCGCAGGCATCCTGAATAGAGCACGTCGGTCTGCTCTTCAGGTATCAGGATGGGAAGACATGGGTCTTGTGACAGGGGAAGCGGGCAGCGACAAACTGGCCGTCTGTATGCCCTGGCTTGTGGGATCGAGCCAGGGCAATGCACTCATCTTGTTAAAACAACTGTATCTCTCTGGTCAACCTGCGGTGTGATGGCCGCAAAGTTATTCCGACCCCCTCCTTTACCATAAGGACTCATCATGTCTCCGGATGCAGCACCACCCGATGAAGTTGGTTCATCCGGAATGGGCGAAGAGGAGCAGGCTACGATCAATAGCGATGTCGCTATGAGCAAGGCAAGTTTTAACGTCTTCATGTCAACGTCCTCTATCCAGCAAATACTCTGGACTTGCGAGTAATCATTATAGTTCCGTCACTCGCACACCCACCCTTGCCGGCAAGCTCCACGTTGGCCCTCGCGAAGCCGCCAACCAAAATATTTTTTAAATTCAATGCATAGGCACTCTCGATTCACCATTAAAAATTCTTATGAAAATGGTTAACATTATTTTTTGGTGTCGGGTTCGCTCACCGCATGCCCTGACCCATCACTGCGAGCAAGTGGACATGTTCCAGCCGGGATGCACTGACATGACCCTGATTAAACGCGGCCACCCCTCGGCAGAGCCGACAAGATTGAGGTTCCGGCCAAAATCACGGCGCAACCGTGAAAACATGCTGTCATATCCGGCTGGGCCGGCTGCTTCAATCAGGATTGGCAGCCAAGACAAGCCCCATCAGGCTGTGACAGTGCCTTCCCACTGCCGGCGCTTAGAGCAAGCCCCTGCGGGTCGGTGACAGCTATCAAGAGATGGGTTTCCGATCAAAGCAATGGCATGATTTAGATGATATTTAGTTCTCCGGCTTGGCCTATTTTCCCTGCGAGGCCATCCTGTCAGCCCCATCCACTGCGCGCCAATCCCCCGGGTCCATTCCCCCGTAAACGCCTCGGCCAGGCGTGAAAATGCCAGAATTGTTGGGCTTTTGCGCAATAGCGACCAATAACTGGTCAAACGCACTCAAATTGAGTTTCTCAACCAAAAAAAGGGTTGACGCCCCCAGGCTCGATCCGCATAATCTCGCCGCACAGTGACGAGGTGACTCGCACTGACAGCAGTGATGGCTATGTAGCTCAGTTGGTTAGAGCATCGCACTCATAATGCGGGGGTCACAGGTTCGAATCCCGTCATAGCCACCATCTCTGCTGGGGTATCGCCAAGCGGTAAGGCAGCGGGTTTTGATCCCGCCATACCTAGGTTCGAATCCTAGTACCCCAGCCATTTTCAAAGGATGTTTGCCAAGGCGAGCATCACTCTTGGGGTATCGCCAAGCGGTAAGGCAGCGGGTTTTGATCCCGCCATACCTAGGTTCGAATCCTAGTACCCCAGCCATCTTTCGTTATCGGTGCCATGCATCGTTGACACACGGCTATGTAGCTCAGTTGGTTAGAGCATCGCACTCATAATGCGGGGGTCACAGGTTCGAATCCCGTCATAGCCACCATATTCTGTTGGGGTATCGCCAAGCGGTAAGGCAGCGGGTTTTGATCCCGCCATACCTAGGTTCGAATCCTAGTACCCCAGCCATTTTAAAAGCGCTTCGATCACTGATCGTCGCCGCTGTTGGGGTATCGCCAAGCGGTAAGGCAGCGGGTTTTGATCCCGCCATACCTAGGTTCGAATCCTAGTACCCCAGCCATATTCCGGCTATGTAGCTCAGTTGGTTAGAGCATCGCACTCATAATGCGGGGGTCACAGGTTCGAATCCCGTCATAGCCACCATCTTCTTTGCGGAAGTGGCGAAATTGGTAGACGCACCAGATTTAGGTTCTGGCGCCTAGGCGTGAGAGTTCGAGTCTCTCCTTCCGCACCATTGCCACACAGTCAAAACCAGCCATTCGGCTGGTTTTTTCGTTTCTGCACCCTGTATCCCCTCTTTGCCCAAAATGCGGCCTGGCTCCAATTCAGGCGGACAAAAGTCCTGCCCTCTTGGACCAGGGCAATCTAGAATGCCGCCGTCTATCCCCCTTTCCCCAAGGAGCATCCCATGTCCTGGTTCGATATCGGCAACACGCTAGTCACCATTCCCCTCGGCGAAGGGGGTTATGCCATGTCCTGGATCGAGGCTGTTGGCACCCTGTTTGGCCTCGCTTGCATCTGGTTGGCCAGCCAGGAGAAGACCATCAACTACCTGTTCGGCCTCATCAACGTCACCCTGTTTGCCATCATCTTCTTCCAGATCCAGCTCTACGGCCTGCTGTTGCTGCAGCTCTTCTTCTTCTGCGCCAACCTTTACGGCTGGTATGCCTGGAGTCGGCCAGCCAACGATCAGGGTGACACCCTGGCGATCCGTTGGCTCCCCAGAAACAAGCTGATCACGACGGCCGCCATCTCGGCCATCGCCATCGCCCTGCTCACCCTGTACATAGATCCGGTGTTCGCCGCCCTGGCCCGCACCTCCGTCTCCCTGCTCAATGCCTTGGGTGCCGGCCTGACCCTGCCCGAGCCCCAGCCGGATGCCTTCCCCTTCTGGGATGCCACCATGACGGTGCTCTCCGTGGTCGCCCAGATCCTGATGACCCGCAAGTACGTGGAAAACTGGATCCTCTGGGTGGTCATCAACATCATCAGCGTCGGCGTCTACGCCGCCCAGGGGGTCTATGCCATGTCCCTGGAGTACCTGATCCTGCTCTTCATCGCCGCCAACGGCACCCGCCTCTGGATACTGGCCGCTCGCCGCGATCGCCGTGAGGAGGCCCTGGCATGAGCCTGCTGCCCCATCTTCAGTGTCACCCCGAGCAGATCGCCGAACGGGTCGTGGTGTGCGGCGATCCGGCCCGGGTCGATCGCATCGCGGCCCAGCTCGATGACGTAGCGCTGCTCGGCCAGAGCCGCGAGTTTCGCCTGGCAAACGGCCGCTACCGGGGCCGAAATATCACGGTCTGCAGCACCGGCATCGGCGCTCCCTCGGCGATCATAGCCCTGGAGGAGCTGGTTCAGTCCGGTGCCCGCCAGCTGGTGCGAGTGGGCTCGGCCGGCAGTCTGCAACCCGCCGTCGCCCTCGGCGATCTGGTGGTGGTAGAGGGAGCGGTACGCCACGACGGGGCCTCGCTGGCCTACCTGCCCGCCGAATACCCTGCCTGCGCCGATCTCGGCCTGCAGCAAGGTTTGCTGGCGGCAGTCCGCGCCACCGGCCACCCGCTGCATCACGGCCTGGTTCGCTCTCATGACGCCTTCTATCGGGACGACGAGCAGGCGGTATGTGATCTGTGGCACCGGCGTGGCATCCTGGCCGCCGACATGGAGAGCGGAGCCCTGCTGGCGGTGGGGCGTTACCGGGGAGTGCGCGTCGCCGCCGTGCTCTGCAACGTGGTGGCCTGGCAGCAGGAGGTGCAGGAGGGGGTGGCCGACTACGCCGCCGCCGCGGCACGTATGATGGAGGCCGAGCAACTCGCCATCCGCGCCGCCCTGAGCGCGCTCACGAACTGAGAGCAATCCCCTTGGTCCTGAGGGGGCTGCGCTGCTACGCTCTCCTACCCGTCTGGAGGAGGCCATGCAGCGTACCCCCTATCCCCACCCCCGCTTCGGTGAGACCCTCTCTCGCCTGCAGCCCCAATTCGACGCCATGCTGGCCGACTGTTGCCTCTACACCCGCCGTTTCCTACCCGGCGAGCGCATGCTGACCCAAGGTGAGCCCCTGCTCGAACTGCTGCGGGTCGCCAGCGGACGCATCGCCTTCTATTCCGGCGTCGCCTCCGGGCGTCTGTTCCAGCTCGGCGAGGTGGAGTGCCACGACCAGATCCTCGGCGAGATGGAACTCTTTGGCGGCACGCCGATCCAGTGGAGCGTCGAAGCCCGCTGCGAGCTCGACGCCGAGGTGATCGACGCCGGCAGGCTCAGCGCCCGCCTCGAGCAGGCCCCGGAGCTGCTGCTCTTCTTCACCTGCGCCCTGGCCGGCGACTACCTCGACAGCCTGGAGATCACCACCCAGCGGCTACTCCACCCTATCGCCTACAACATCGCCTTCGAGTTGTGGCACGCCAAGCGGCGCACCCCCATGCTGGGCTCTCGCCAGAGTGCCCTCGAGGCCGCCCGTTTCGGCACTACCGAGCGGGTCTACCGGCGCGCCGTCGGCGAACTGATCGCCCAGGGGCTGGTCGAGAAGCGGGAGGGGGAGCTGGTCATCCGCGACCACCAGGCGCTGCGCGCCTATCTGAAACTGTGAGGAGCCTATGAGTCATCCCGTCTTTACCTTCTACCGCCGCTTCGTCGATGACATTCGTGCCGGACGCAAGACCATCACCATCCGTGACGAGAGTGAGGCCCAGTGGGTGCCAGGCCAGCATCTGGCACTCTTTACCAACCCTGAGAACGAACCGTTTGGCCTCATCGAGGTGGAGTCGGTCACCCCCATCGCCTTCGATTTGCTCACCGAGGAGCACGCCCGTCAGGAGAACATGACCCTGGATGAGCTCAGGGCGGTGATCGACACCATCTATCCTCACCGGCCCCCTCTCTTCGTCATTCACTTCCACCTGATCTGACCCAGAGAAGGCGACATTTACGCATAATCATTCACCATCATGAATGAAATTGAGAGCGTTTCGCATCAAATTGAGTAATGTAGCAACAGGGTCGCTCAACTAACTCAATAAAAACCTTAAAAATTATAGGGGTGAGTACCTAAAAAGAGAGGCATTTCGCATTTTAGTCAGCACCGCTGGCCTATAATGCCTTGTCTTGGAACGCTTAACTGACCAGACGACGTCTGTATCTAATCCTTGGATGGCGAGAGACCGCAGAGTCTTTACCCATGGAACACGGGGCACGTGGAGAAATTCACTATGCCAGAACGCTAAAACAGACCTGTTTGACTTGCATCAAGCCTGAATTTTTTTCATAGAGCAAAATCGTGCCCAGCAAATCTATCCCAAAGGAGGCAGATGTGGATATTATCAAGACCGATGTTGCCATCATCGGTGCCGGTGGTGGTGGCCTGCGTGCCGCTATCGCCGTAGCAGAAGCCCATCCGGAGATGAAGATCGCCCTCATCTCCAAGGTCTATCCGATGCGCAGCCACACCGTGGCCGCCGAGGGTGGTGCCGCCGGCGTCGTGCGTGACGATGACTCCCTCGAGAACCACTTCAACGACACCGTCTCCGGCGGTGACTGGCTGTGCGAACAAGACGTGGTGGACTACTTCGTCGAGCACGCCACCGAAGAGATGATCCAGCTGGAGCACTGGGGCTGCCCCTGGAGCCGCAAGCCGGACGGCAAGGCCAACGTCCGCCGCTTCGGCGGGATGAAGATCCCGCGCACCTGGTTCGCCGCCGACAAGTCCGGCTTCCACATCCTCCACACCCTGTTCCAGACCTCCATCAAGTACCCCAGCATCCAGCGCTTCGACGAGCACTTCTGTCTCGATCTCGTCGTCGAAGAGGGCCGCGTCCAGGGCGTGGTGGTGTTCGATATCCAGAACGGCATCACCCGCTTCATCCAGGCCAAGTCGGTGATCTTCGCCACCGGCGGTGCCGGCCGTGTCTATCGCTTCAACACCAACGGCGGCATAGTGACCGGCGACGGCATGGCGCTGGCCTACCGTCACGGCGTGCCCCTGCGCGACATGGAGTTCGTTCAGTACCACCCGACCGGTCTGCCGGGCAGCGGCATCCTGATGACCGAAGGCTGCCGCGGTGAAGGCGGCATCATGCTCAACAAGGATGGCTACCGCTATCTGCAGGAGTACGGCCTCGGCCCGGAAACCCCGGTCGGCCAGCCGAAGAACAAGTACATGGAGCTGGGTCCGCGCGACCGCCTCTCCCAGGCTTTCTGGCAGGAGCAGCAAAAGGGCCGCGTGTTCGAGTCCCCCATGGGCGACTATGTGCACCTGGACCTGCGCCACCTCGGCGAGAAGTACCTCAAAGAGCGTCTCCCCTTCATCTGCGAGTTGGCCAAGGCCTACGTGGGTGTGGACCCGGTCAAGGAGCCGATCCCGGTGCGCCCGACCGTGCACTACACCATGGGCGGTATCGAAACCAACGGCCAGTGCGCCACCCGCCTGCCTGGCCTGTTCGCCGTCGGCGAATGCGCCTCGGTCGGTCTGCACGGTGCCAACCGTCTGGGCTCCAACTCCCTGTCCGAGATCGTGGTCTTCGGCAAGGTCGCCGGTGAGTCGGCCGCCAAGCACGCCCTCGAGAGCGAGCACGGCAACACCGAGGCCCTGGCCGCCAAGGCCAAGGCGCTGATCGACCAGCACCTGGCCCTGATGGACAACGAGGGTACCGAGAACCCGGCCGATATCCGCAACGACCTGGGTCGCACCATGGAAGCCGGCGTCGGTATCTATCGCACCGGTGAGCTGATGCAAGAGACCATCGACAAGATCACCGAGCTGAAGGCCCGCTACAAGAAGGTGAAGATCAACGACAAGTCGTCCGTCTTCAACACCGACCTGCTGTACGCCATCGAGCTGGGCTACCTGCTCGACGTGGCCGAATCCATGGCCCACTCCGCCATCAACCGTAAAGAGTCCCGCGGCTCCCACCAGCGCCTGGACGGTTACGAAGAGCGTGATGACGTGAACTTCCTCAAGCACACCCTGGCGTTCTACAACCCCGAAGGGGCACCGAACCTGGAGTACTCCGACGTGAAGATCACCAAGTCGCAGCCGGCCAAGCGTGTCTACGGTGCCGAGGCAGAACAACAGGAGGCCAAGAAGAATGGCTGAGATGATGGAAATTGAGATCCTGCGCTACCGTCCCGAGCAGGATAACGAGCCCTGGTTCCAGACCTTCCAGGTGCCCTTCGCCAAGGAGATGTCCCTGCTGGAGGCCCTGAACTACATCAAGGACCACCTGGACTCAACCTTAAGCTTCCGCTGGTCCTGCCGGATGGCGATCTGCGGCTCCTGCGGCATGATGGTCAACGGCATTCCCAAGCTGGGCTGCAAGACCTTCCTGCGCGACTACACCCCGGGCAAGATGCGCATCGAGCCCCTCAACAACTTCCCGATCGAGCGCGATCTGGTGGTGGACATGTCCGACTTCATCGAGAAGCTCGAGAGCATCAAGCCCTATATCGTGCCGAAGGAAGAGCGCAGCCTGTGCGAGGGTGAATACACCCAGACCCCGGCCCAGCTCGAGAAGTACCGCCAGTTCTCCATGTGCATCAACTGTGGTCTCTGCTATGCAGCCTGCCCCCAGTATGGCCTGAACAAGGAGTTCACCGGTCCTGCCGCCCTGGCGCTGCTCTACCGCTACAACGCCGACAGCCGTGACGGCGCGGCCGCCGAGCGCATGAAGATCGTCAACGCGGACGCCGGCGTGTGGAGCTGCACCTTCGTGGGCTACTGCTCCGACGTGTGCCCGAAGGGGGTCGACCCCGCCGCAGCCATCCAGCTCGGCAAGGTCGAGAGCGCCAAGGACTACATGATCGCCATGTTCAAGCCGGAGTGAGACCATGAATAACGCAAACAGCAAACGCAAGCCTTATGTGCGCGAGATGAAGAAGGACTGGTGGCTGAAGAACGCCTTCTACACCGGTTACATGGTGCGCGAAGGGACCAGCCTGTTCGTCTCCATCTACGCCGTGGTGCTGATGTGGGGCCTGATGCGCCTGGTACAGGGGGCCGATGCCTTCAACGGCTGGCTCGAGTCCCTGCAGAGCCCGCTGGCCATCCTGTTCCACGTGGTTGCCCTGGCCGCCTGCCTGTTCCATGCCAAGACCTGGTTTGCGCTGGCACCCAAGGCCATGCGTATCTTCAAGGGCGATCAGCTGATCCCCGAGAAGCCCATCGTGCTGGCCCAGTACGTGGCCCTGGCGGTGGTATCCGTGCTTGTTCTGATCATCGTGGCATGAGGAGTGAGACCATGAGACGTTCCGATGAACCTATCTACTGGGGTCTGTTTGGTGCGGGTGGCATGGTGGTCGCCATGCTGCTGCCGATCATCGTCCTCATCACCGGCATCCTGGTGCCGCTCGGCATCATGGACGTAGAGACCATGAGCTATGATCGCGTGCTCGAGTTCGCCAGCTCCTGGTGGGGTGCCGCCATCGTACTGGTGCTCATCGCTCTGCCCATCTGGCACGGCATGCACCGGGTCTACCACGGTCTGCACGATCTGGGGATCCACACCACCAAGCTGCACCACTATGTGTTCTATGGCTTCGCCTTCCTGGTGTCAGCCATCACGGTAGGTCTGCTGATGGTACTGGTACTCCAGTAACCCCAGTGCGATGACAAACCGGGCCCCTGGCCCGGTTTTTTTATGGCTGCGCCTTGGGCAGGAAGCGGCGAAACTGCGTCGCGCTGTAGCCCTCCTCGTCGAAACGGATCAACGCCTGATTGAGTCGGTTAAGCAGGGCATCGGCCCGCGGTGAGCCCTTGCTCACCAGCAGATAGAAACGCTTGCTGCGCGGTATCGCCAGGGTCTGTAGCTCGCCCTGGCTGTGATAGATGCCAAGTTGCAAGCCGCCGAGCAGCGGCTCTATCTCGCTTGGGAAGAAGTCGCAGCGCTCGCGCTCCATCATGTCCAGCACCTGCTGGATCTGGCGCACCAGACGCACCTCCTGCTGCAACTCATAGGGGGTGTAGTTGTAACCCACGACGCCGCACACCCGGGAGCGCTGCACCGTCTGCATGTCGGGCCCCTCGGGGAAACGCCGCCCCAGATAGAAGAGACCGAGGCGGGTCTGGTAGAGAGGGACACTGTAGAGGGCGAATTCGGCGCGCTCGGCCTTGTAACTGGCATCCCAGGTCAGTTCGCACTCCCGGTTGCGGGCAAACTCCTTGAGCTCCTGCTGCACCCTGGCCCAGGGCAGATAGCTGATGCGATAGTCGAACCCGCTCTGGCGCAGGGCCTCGAGTACCAGACCGCTGGCGATGCCGGTCAGACGCGTGCGATCCGGCTCACCATTGCTGCGCTCCCAATAGGTAAAGGGCGCCCACTCGTTGCCATCACCGAGGCAGATCTGCACCGGTGGCTCGGCCGCCCAGAGCGACCCGGCCAGCAACATGGCCCCACACACACCTGTTTTCATGCTCCCCTCTCCTGCCAGAGGCCAGTCGGCCCTTGCCACGACGCAGCAGCCATATAGGTAAGGAAAGCACAGGGCTGATGGCATGAATGACAGAAATGCAAAGAGGCGCCGCAGCGCCTCTTGTTATTTTCAACCCAGACTCACCCCAACAGAGCGAACAGCTGATGCGCCGCTATGCCGGCACTGAGCCCGCCCAGGGTGTGGGCGACGATGGCTCGCGAGGTAAGGTGTCGATAGCCGAGGGCATCGAGCATGGCCGTATGGGTGCTCAAAAATCCGCTCCAGCACATCCCCATGGCGGTGAAGACGGCGATCTCGTTGCCACCGATCCAACCCTTGGCGATAAAGGGCGGCACCAGGGACATGGCCGCCCCCACGGCGCCGAGGGACGTCACCGGGAAGGCAACCAGCTCGGGCTGGGTGAAACCGAACAGCAGCTCAAACAGCCAACCGACCTTGGCCGCCAGCACCGGCAGCAGGGCGACCCCCTGGAAGGCCTCGCCGGTGTAGCCCTTGTCACCCGGGCCGAAGGTGAGCAGCATGACGAAGGTGCTGATGATGAGCACCCCGGGGATCACCGCCATCCCCAGCTCGACCCCGGACTTGCCCCCGTCGAGCAGGGAGTTGAGCACCCGCAGCCAGGTCGGCGCCTGCTCATGAGAGAGACCCGGCTTGGGGCCTTGGGAGACGGCGCCGTCGTCAACCGGCGTCTCTCCCACCAGGGGGCGGATCATTCGCTGCATCAGGCGCGTCGAGACAACCGAGCCAATCAGGGCTCCGAGCAGACCAATCATGGCAGCCTTGACGGTCGAACCGCCGTCCCCCAGTTGCAGGGTAGCCATGAAGGTGACCACGATAAGCCCCATGCCGAAGGCGGTACCGAAGTTGGTCAGCGACACCAGCTGCCAGGGGGTGAAGCCCTTGCGAAAGCGGCTGTCCCTGGCGAGGCTGATGACCGCCGGGTTGTCGGAGAAGAAGGTCATCAGGGCCGCCAGCGCGGTGCGACCGGGCAAGCGGAACACCGGCTTCATCAGGGGGGCCAGCAGCACCTCGAGCAGACGGATCACGCCAAACTCGCTGAGCAGTTGGCTGAGCGCCCCCGAGAGAACCGTGATCCCCATGATAAAGAGCACCGTATTGAGCAACAGCTGGTGGGCCGTGTTGAACAGGGTGTTGACCATGGCGGAGAGCCCCATCTGGCTACCAAGGTAACCAAACAGGCTGCCCAAAATGGTCAGCACCAGCACCGGCTCGAGCCAGCGTCGCAGTGAAGTGTGGCGAATCTCCCGGGATTCGGTGACGGCTTGATTATCCATGTCTGTCCTGTCTCTGAGCGGTGATTGTTTTGTTGTTGTGATGAAATGAAAAAAGCCCCTGTCTTGCGACAGGGGCTTCTTATATGGCTCCTCCGACTGGACTCGAACCAGTGACATACGGATTAACAGTCCGCCGTTCTACCGACTGAACTACGGAGGAACAAACCTTTCTACAGCCAAGCTGTTTAAAGTGGTGCCCAGAGACGGAATCGAACCGCCGACACGGGGATTTTCAATCCCCTGCTCTACCGACTGAGCTATCTGGGCAAATGGTGCCGGCTACCGGAATCGAACTGGTGACCTACTGATTACAAGTCAGTTGCTCTACCTACTGAGCTAAGCCGGCACACGTTAAGCCTTTGTGTGCAAAACAGATTTTTCTGCTTCACCACTTTAAAGTGGTGCCCAGAGACGGAATCGAACCGCCGACACGGGGATTTTCAATCCCCTGCTCTACCGACTGAGCTATCTGGGCGTGGCCGCTATTAAACGGATTTTGGTTCGGCGGGTCAACGGGAAATTTCAGTTTTCGTCTCGTTCGTCTCTTTTTTATCCACCGGACCCGATTTTAATCAGTTGTGTCTTTTCGAGGAGTGCAGCGGCGCCACACCCTGGGCTCTTCGCCCCGCATCAGGCGCGCCACATTCTCGTGGTGGCGGATCAGGATAAGACAGGAGAGCAGCGAGACCGGCAGGGTGTACTCGGGTTTGAGCAGATAGGTGAACACAGGGGTGAGCAGGACAGTGATGATGGAGGCCAGGGAAGAGTAACCGCTGACGAGCAACACCAACAGCCAGCAACCGATCACCAGCCCCCCCATGGTGAAGCCGATGGGAAGCATGGTACCGAGCGCCGTCGCCACCCCCTTGCCACCACGAAAGCGAAAGAACACGGGGTACATGTGTCCGAGGCAGGCGGCCACCCCGATAAAGCCGAGGAAGAGGGGGGTAATGCCGAGAAACCAGGAGAGATAGACGGGGATCAACCCCTTGAGGATATCGAGCACCAGCACGGCGGCGGCGGCACCGCGTCCACCGAGCCGCAGTACATTGGTGGCGCCGGGATTGTGCGAGCCATAGTCGCGGGGGTCAGGCAGGCCACAGGCGCGGGAGATCAGCACGGCACTGGAGAGTGAGCCTCCCAGATACGCCAGAACAATCATCAAAAACGTCAGGGCCGTCATCTTGGTCGTTCTTACCTAGCGGTGAATGGAGTAGAATGCGGGCTCCCTGTGGCGCACGGTTCATCCCTGTGTGCCCCGCGGCAGAAGGTCTGCCGCTGCCAGCATCCTGATGCTTGCAATAACCCAAGAGTAAAGAAGAAGTAGTGCTATGGACAAGGTGTTTATTCGCGGTCTGGAGGTTTTGTCTACCATTGGCGTTTACCAGTGGGAGAAGGGGATCCGCCGCAAGCTGATCGTGGATCTCGAGATGGGGTTCAACAACCGCCCGGCCGCCGCCGGTGATGACATTCACCAGGCGCTCGACTATGCGACCCTGAGCGAACGCATCACTCGCCACATGAGCACGACTGTGGTGGAACTGGTCGAGACCATGGCCGAGCAGGTCGCCACCCTGGTGCTGACCGATAACCGGGTGCAGTGGGTCCGTGTCACCCTGACCAAACCCGGCGCCGTCCCCAACGCAGCCGGTGTCGGCGTCGAGATCCTGCGCCATCAGCAGCCCGGACCAAGCGAGCAGTAATGGCGCGCATCTATATCAGCCTCGGCTCTAACATAGACAGGGAGCAGCACATTCGTGCCGGTCTCGACGCCCTGCTCCGTCTCTATGGCCCGCTAGAGGTCTCACGGGTCTTCGAGAGCGAGGCGGTCGGTTTTGCCGGCAGCCCCTTCTACAACCTGGTGGTCGGCGCCGATACCGATCACCCCCTCCCCCGGGTCACCCGGGATCTGCGCGAACTTGAGTTTGCCCACGGCCGCGCCGTCGATGCCAAGAAGTTTGCGCCACGCACCCTGGATCTCGACCTGCTGCTCTACGACGATCTGGTCTGTGCCGAGCCGGTTAGCCTGCCGCGTGCCGAGATCCTGACCAACGCCTTCGTACTCTGGCCCCTAGCCGAGCTGGCCCCCCGGCGTCGCCATCCTGTCACAGGCCAGAGCTATGGCGCCCTGTGGGCCGCCTATGACAAGCAGAGCCAGCGGCTGCAGCCCGTCGATTTCAGCTGGTCACAGGCCTCATCTGAACCGAGTGGTGAATCAATAACCTATTGATAATAAAGATTTTATTAAAGTAATTTCTGAACAGGTCGATAGCAATAGAGACCCCCCGTCGTTGTGAGGCTGTAATGAGTGTCAGACAGAAATTACTTTGGTCCGCCCTTCTCATCACCCTGATCCAGCTGCTGCTGGTGGGTGGTTTGTTCTATTTCTCCGAACGCAGTGAAGCTCTCGCGACCGCCAAGCGGCTGACCCAGCAACTGGATACCCAGCGCACCCAACTGGCCCTCGACGAGAAGCTCTATCTGCTGCGCAAGGATCCTGCGCTGGTTCAAGAATTTTCCCGCGAACTCCAACTGGCGCGCGAGACCATGGCACGCCTCGGCGAGGTGCTGCCCGCAGAGCTCGCTAACCACCTGACCAACCTGGGTAAGGGGCTGGACGAGTATCAGGGGGAGTTTCTCAACCTTCAGCAGCAACAGGAGAAGGTGGGCCTCACCCCGGAGAGCGGCCTCTACGGTCAGCTCAGGGCCGCCACCCATGCGCTCGAGGCTTCCCTCAAGGAGCGTAACGAGCCCCAGCTCCAGGTGATGCTGCTGCAACTGCGCCGCAACGAGAAAGACTTCATGCTGCGCCGGGACATGCGCTATCTGACCAAGCTGGAGGAGGACTCAGCCCCCCTGGCCGAGGCCCTTGCGGCGACCCCCGAGCAGGCCGCCCTGCTGGCACGCTATCGCCAGCACTTTCGCGATCTGGTCGCCGCCGAACAGCAGCTGGGGCTGACCGGCCAGGAGGGGCTGCGCGCCAGCCTGACCGGGAAGGAGCAGCAGATGGCCAGCTATAGTGCCACCCTGCTCGAGGAGCTGACCCGCTATGCCGATGCCCAGCACACTCGTCAGATGTGGATGATCATCCTGCTCTGCGCCGCCGGCATTCTCACGGCTCTGCTGCTCAACCTCGGCCTGGGCCGCAGCATCATGGGGAGCATAGATCAGCTGGCCGGCGTGATGCGCCGGGTGACCCAGAGCAGCGATCTGACCCTGCGCGCCCGCCTGCGCGGAGAGGACGAGCTGGCCGCCATGGGGCGCGACTTTGACACCATGCTCGATCACTTCCACGCCCTCATCGAGCAGGTGAAGGGCTCGGTGAGCCATCTCGAATCCCAGACCAGGATGCTGAGCCGTCAGGCCGAGCAGACCCAGCTCGCCCTGCTCAAACAGCTCGAGGAGAGCGATCTGGTGGCCAGCGCCGCCACCGAGATGGAATCCACCATCGCCAACATCGCCGACAACACTGAGACCGCCGCCGCCAGTGCTCGCGACACCCACCACGCAGCCGGACAGGGACGCGACAGCGTGCAACAGACCCGCCAGACCATTCGTCAGCTCTCTGAGCGACTGGTCGGCACCAGCCAGGAGGGGGCAGCCCTCGCCAGCGAGAGCCAAACCATCAGCAGCGTGCTGGATGTGATCCGTGCCATTGCCGAGCAGACCAACCTGCTGGCCCTCAACGCCGCCATCGAGGCGGCCCGGGCCGGGGAACAGGGGCGCGGTTTTGCCGTGGTCGCCGACGAGGTGCGCAGCCTCGCCATGCGTACCCAGCAGAGCACCACAGAGATCGCCACCATCATAGGCAGCCTGCAATCACGCACCGCCAGCATGGTCGCCCAGATCGGCGAATGCCGTGACAATGGCGAGCAGAGCGTCGCCGCCGCCAACCTGGCGGGCGAACAGCTCAGCCTGATCACCGAACGCATGGAGGCGGTGCTCGACATGAACACCCAGATCGCCACCGCGGTCGAAGAGCAGAGCTCGGTGGCCAGCGAGATCAACCGCAACGCCGTGATGATCCGCGACATCGCCAACCAGGTGCGCGGCCAGGCCGAGGAGTCCCTGGCGGCCACCCTGCAGGTCGAAGAGCAGACCGGCAAGCTGGCCCGCGCCGTGGATCAGTTCCGGGTCTGATCCAGCTGATAGAAGATGAGGGCGGCCAGCATCGACATCAGGCCGACACAGAGATAGGTGAGATGGAAGGTGGGCAGCCACTGCCCCCCCTCGGGGTGAAACAGGCTCAGCAGGCTGGCGGCCACCGCTATGCCCATGCTCATGGCCAGCTGCATCACCACCGACAGCAGGCTGTTGCCACCACTCGCCTGCTCGGACCCGAGATCCTTGAGAGTCAGGGTGTTCATGGCCGAAAACTGCAGCGAGTTGACGGCACCGAACAGCCCCATCCAACCGAGCAGCGCCCAGTAGGGGAGCTCATTGTCGATGAGAGAGAAGGCCCCCATCATGACCCCCAGCAGCAGGGTATTGCCGATGAGGATGCGGCGAAAACCGAGGCGGGGGATGAGGCGATTGACCAGCGTCTTGGTGAGGATGGCACCGAGCACGGTGGGGATCATGGTCATGCCTGCCACGCTCGGAGCAAAGCCGAGCCCCAGCTGCAGAAACAGCGGGGTGAGAAACGGCATGGCGCCGCTCCCGAGGCGCGCAAACAGGTTGCCGAGGATACCGATGGCGAAGGTGGGGGTCGCAAAGAGGGAGAGGGCGAACAGGGGGCGCTCGACCCGGGCGGCATAGAGCCAGTATCCGGCCATGGCCGCCAGGCCGCCGAGCAGCATCAGCAGTGAGATCCCGAGGGAGAAGCTGCGCTCTCCCATCCCCTGCAGACCGAGGGAGGCCAGTACCAATCCCAGACTGAAGAGGATGAATCCCTGCCAGTCGAAGCCGCGCGTCTCCTGACGCAGATCCGGCATGAAACGCCAGCACACCAGCAGCCCGAGCAGCCCCACCGGCAGATTGATGAGAAATACCCAGTGCCAACTCGCCACCTCCACCAGCCAGCCGCCGAGGGCCGGGCCGATGAGCGGCCCCACCAGACCCGGAATGGTGACGAACGACATGGCCCGCAGCAGCTCACTGCCCTGAAAGACCCGCAGCACCGCCAGCCGCCCCACCGGCACCAGCAGCGCCCCGCCGACCCCTTGCAGCACCCGCGCCGCCACCAGGGCCGACAGGGTCGAGGCCAGGGCACAGGCGAGCGAGCCCAGGGTGAACAGGGCGATGGCCCAGAGATAGACGATGCGCGTGCCGAAACGGTCGGCCAGCCAACCCGAGGCGGGAATAAGCAGGGCCACGGTCAGCACGTAGGCGATCACCACGGCCTGCATCTGCACCGGGCTCTCGCCGAGCGCCCTGGCCATGGTGGGCAGGGCCGTGTTGAGGATGGTGGAGTCCAACGCCTGCATGAAGAAGCCGAAGGCGGCGAGCCCCGGCAGCACCTTGCGTTCAAACGCACTCACAGACATGCACTCCCCCCCCCTTTATGAGATGTCACCACCCAGCATGGCGCGCAGTCGCTCCTCGAGGCTCGGTTCAGGGGCGCTCAGGGTCTGCTCGAACAGGCGCTGGATCGCGGCCCGATCGGCACTGCGTACGATAAACACCAGACGTGACTGGGCCTTGCCCTCCGGCCAATCGCCCAGTGTCTGCAGGGGGTAGAGCTGTCCGTGTACCCCGTGGATCACCACAGGCTGACTCTCCCCTTCCAGTTGCAAGATCCCCTTCAGTCTTAACAGGGCATCCCCAAACTGGGCCTGAACCGCATCGATGGCGGCCAGCAAGCGGCTCGCCTTGAGCGGCTCGCCGATACGCAGGGAGAAGCTCTCCACATCCGAGTGTTCGAAGTGGGAGGGGGAACTGGCCCCCACCTGAGCAACCAGCGGTGCGACTCGGGGCCGCATGGGAGAGGCCAGCCCCTGACGCGGCGCCTCGGTCCGCAGCCAGGCCAGCAGCTGACGCACATCGCGCCCCGCCGCCGCGTTGTAAACGCCGAGCTTATCCAGTACGGCCGGCGAGAGCGCGCCGTGGCTGACCCGCTCGATGGGGGCGGCCGGGTTGAGGGCGCTCAGGCGCGCCTCGACCTCGCCCAGGGTCGCCTCGTCGCTCAGATCCCCCTTGCTCACCACCAGCAGATCGGCCAGGGCCACCTGCTTGACCGCCTCATACTGAGTCGCCAGCTGCTGGCCGATGTGGCCCGCATCGACCACGGTGACGGTGCCATCGAAGCGATAACGCTGGGCGATGAAGCCCTCCTCGCGCAGGGTGAACAGCACGGGGGCCGGATCGGCCAACCCAGTCGTCTCTATGATGAGGCGCTTGAACGGCTTGATCTGTTTTTGCACCGCCTTCATGAAGAGCCCTTGCAGGGCTTCCACCAGAGAGCCCTGCACCGAGCAGCAGATGCAACCGGAATCGAGCAGCACCACCTGCTCGTCGATCTGCTGCACCAGATGGTGGTCGAGCCCGACCGAGCCAAACTCGTTGATAAGCACGGCGCACTCGCCGAGCTCGGGCTGCTTGACCCAGTGGTTGAGCAGCGTGGTCTTGCCGCTGCCGAGGAAGCCGGTGAGCAGGGTGACGGGAATACGCGGATCGTTGGCGTCGGTCAGCATGAAGAGGTCTCCGGTTCAAACAGGTTGCGCAGCCAGGGATTGAGTAGACGGCCACTCGGGTCCAGCTCCCGGCGCAGGGCCTGGAAGTCGTGCCAGCGCGGCAGGCGGGCCGGAAAGTCATAAAGGGAGGGGACCAGGTGCTTGCCGAAATGGGGCAAGCCACCCAGGGGGGCGAGCAGACGCTGCAGCTCGTGCATCTGATCGAGGGATCCCCCGACGAAGGTGCCGTCTGCCGCCAGATAGACCAGGAAGCCAATCCAGCACACCTCGCGACCATAGGCCGGGCTGAGCCAGGCCTGCGAGGCACCACAGCAGCGCAGGATGAAGGGATAGTGCAGCACCCCCGGATTGGCCTCCTGCCATTGGCTGAGCAGGGTGAGGGCCTCTTGCATGCGATCCAGGGGAACGGCGATCTCGCAGTTGATCTGGGGCGCCGGGATCCCCTTGCAGAGGATCTGGTAGACGTTGCCCACCAGGTTGGTGGCATCCTTGAAGCGGCGCACCGTCTCGAAGTGCTCGCCGGCCTGCTGCAGATCCTTGGTGTCCCGGGCCATCTTGCCGAGGGTCTGCTCTATGGTGGCATTCATGCGCGAGTCGAGGACATCGCCAAGGGGCAGTACCTCGCTGCCCCCCGCCCGATAGCGGGCCACCTCCTCCTCCGAGGCCGGATCGACCAACCAGAGATGGCTCTCCCCGGTCCAGGCAAACCACCAACTCTTGACGAAGCCGTGCTCGCGGTTGACCCGTTCGTTGTGCTCAAACAACCAGTCGTAATCTGTGGTGAACTTGGTGCAGCGCATGATGCGGTTGGGCACAGTGCGCAGGCACACCTCGAGCAGGATGCCGAGGCAGCCGAGCCCCATCACGAAGGCGCCGAAGCGGGGATCATCCCGCTCAATCCGGACTATCTCTCCGCTCGCCAGCAGCACCCGCAGGGCGAGCACAGCCTCGCACAGGGAAGACTGCCCGAGCCCCTGGCCGTGGGTGCCGGTGCTGAGCGCCCCGCCCAGGGTCTGGATGCCGATCACCCCCGGTGAGGCAGGCAACATGCGATCCATGGCGATGAGATCGGCATAGAGGGTATCGACCGGTGTGCCGGCCCGATAGGTCACACTCTGCTCATCTTGCGCCACCTTCCCCTGCAGGTGACAGAGATCCACCAACAGGGCATGGGGGTCATGAAAGACGCTGTGGATAGGCTCATACGAGAGGCTGGAGCCGATCAGGCGAATGGCTCGCGCCGGCTCGTCGCGCAGGCGCTGCTGCAACTCGGTCTCGCTGCGGGGGCGGTAAATCTGCTCGATCCGGGCCAACGGATTGGTGCCGGACCAGTTGAGCAACACCTGCTCTTCATCGAGTGCACCGACTGTGTGAAACGCCTGGAACTGGACCGTCATCCCCTCTCCTCACCGGTTTGAAAAAACGGCGATGATTCTACCGGAAACACGGGGGCAAGGCATACCAAACCGCCGCACTTCCGACGATTGCCCTCATCGCTCCTGCGCGGGGCTCATTGACCCCGCATGGTGGGCCCCTCCCCTAAATTCATTGCCATTTGGTATCCAAGGTGCAAAATAACTGTTTTTTTATACAGGCAACGTTATGAATCCTATTCTCGAACCCGCCCTGGCCAAGATGGTCGATGAGTTTGTCGCCGCCGGTCGCCCCAAGGCCAGCGAGCAGAGCTGGCAGGCCCGCCGCGACGGTTACCGGGCCAGCGCCCCCCTCGGCGGTGAGGTCGAGGACGTGGGCGCCATCCAGGAGTGGCAGGAAGGTGAGTGCCGGGTGCGCCTCTACCAACCGGATGGGGCCGGGCTCGATCGGCCGGCACTCATCTACTTTCACGGCGGCTGTTTCGTGAGCGGCGACTTCGACACCCACGACCGCCAGCTGCGTATGCTCTGTCGCTGCGCCGGCGCCCTGGTGTTTGCCGTGCACACCCGCCTCGCCCCTGAGCACCCCTACCCCGCCGCCCACGACGACGCCCTGGCCGCGACCCGTGCCATCATGGGATCGCTGGCCACCTGGGGCGGCAGCCCCGAGCGTCTGGCCCTGGCCGGCGACAGCGCCGGCGGCCACCTGGCCCTGGTCACCGCCCTACGTCTCGCCAGTGCGGGGGCCAGGCTGCCCTCTGCCCTGTGCCTGCTCTACCCCATGCTCGACCCGGCCGGGCGCAGCGACAGCTACCGCACCCTCGGTGAGGACTACCTCATCACAGCCGACATGCTGCAAAGCGGCTTTGCCGCCTACCTCGGCCCCGTGGCGCCCGACCACCCCGAGGCCTGCCCCCTGCACCATCCGGCACTGCCAGCCCTGCCGCCGACCCTGATCCTCACCGCCGAGTTTGACCCCCTGCGGGACGAAGGGGAGGCGCTCTACCGCGCCCTGATAGAGCATGGGGTCGAGGCCGCCTGCCAGCGCCAGCTCGGGGTCACCCATGGCTACTTCCAGCTGGCTGCCATCAGCCCGGCGGCGCGCCAGCTCATCGACCAGCTCGCCGGCTGGCTGCGCGGCCGGTAAAAGAGGATCAATTGCATCCACTTTTGCACGCCTTTATAGTCTGCTGCTGACTCAAATGCCCCCTGGTGAAGCCCATGTTAGACAGTGCCAATCTTGCCCCACATGAACGATGGTGGCTGACCCTGACCTCGCCGCAGATCGCCTTCCAGACCGAGTGGCGCGAGTATCTCAAACCCACCTCACTGCGAGATGGTCTGGAAGAGAGGAGTGTGCTCGCCGACGACTGGGGCATAGAGAATCGCATCGATCTGCACATGCAGGTCCGTGAGCTGGCCTTCGGCCAATGCCATGGCCACCTCATGCTCGAGGAGTACGGCGCCTTTCACTGCCTGCCACCGAGCCAGTGGCAGGCCATGTGTGAGCGCGCCACCTCGCCGCGTCACCGCGCCTCTCTCGATTTTGTCGCTCGCACCGCCCCCTACATCGGCCCCCATGGTGTGCAGGCGTGGGACTATGGGCGCGCCTCGTACCTCACCCGCGAGGGGCTGCGCTTTGGCTGGGTCAGCGAGGAGGAGTTCTGCTTCATCCACAACCATCTCGCCCACCAGGCTCGTCGGCGTTACCACTCCTGGGAGCAGTACACCCAGGCCTGGTATGCCGGTCGCTGCCTCTGGAAGTTCAGCCATGAAGAGGGCGATCCGGAGCAGGCCGCTCATGCGTTGCTGCACGGCTGGATCGCCAAGCTGATGCGATCCATGTTGACGGACGCCCTCAAGGATCCCGACAACCCGATCCACGGGCAGAGCTGGTATGAGGTGCCACTGCCTGACGTCGCACAACCGCAAAGCCTCATCGACCTCTTCAACAGCGAGCCGCAGGAATAAACATGGATATCTGGCAACGACTCGGGATCCCGGAGACCGACGATCTGGCCGCCATCAAGCGCGCCTACCACCTCAAGCTGCGTGACTGCCACCCGGAGGATGACCCAGAGGGATTTCGCCTGCTGCGTGAGGCTTATGAGGCCGCCAGCCGGCCACGCCCCGCCATGCATGATGCCGCAGAGCAAGCGGGCGGCTTGGCCCGTCCGGCCGAGGCCCCCGAGCTGGCCGCGCTGCTGGCGCTGCTCGGGGACGCCAAGCGCCGCTTTGTCGCCAGCGAGTGGGATCGCTGGCAGGCGTCATTGCAGCCGCTCTCGCTGCTGCAGCAGAGCCAACTCTCGGACGAAGTGCTTGAGCGCATCTTCGCGTGGCACTGGCTGCCGGGACCACTCATCGAGCGCCTGTGGCAGGCGCTCGACTGGGCCGCGCTGCTGCGCCGTAACGGCGATCTGCAACGGCAGGGCGAATATCTCGACAGTTGGCGCCAGGCACCGCTGCCGGCGCCGCTGGCGTGGCTCGCAACCCTGGATCATGCACGCCAGCGCGCCGTGCTCTCCTTCTATCAGCCACTGCTGCTATCGCTCGAGGCCGGCGATCGCAACAGCGTGTTGGGGCTGCTCTATCACTACCCCCAGCACCTGGTCGGCGATCACCCTGATCTGCTGCGCCTGCAGCTGCGAGCCCTGCGCGCCACCGGTGACGACGGCGATACCACTCATCGCCTCTCACTCGCGCTCGCCCTGCTGGAGCAAGAGTCGCTGAGTGAAGACGACTGGCACCTGCTCTCCGACGCCGCCCTGCGCTGTGGCAAGGAGCAGCTGGTGATGCAGATCGCCGAGGCGCTGGAAGAGAGGGAATTCGAGGCGCTGCTCGCCAATCACCTTATCCAGTGGCATCTGGGCAGCGATCAGACGCTGGCCCGCTGGTTACAGGCCTTTGCCATCGCCAGCGACTGGTCCACCGCCCGCAGTGCCTTTTGGGAGCCCCAGTGGCTGATGCTGCCCTGGCAACAGCCCGACCCCATGGAGGAGTGGTTGCATGATCTGATGCTGAGACTGGACCAGGCGCCCCGGACGATACTGGTACTCGAGCCCATTCCTGGACTTAGGGGCGCACTGGCCCGCCTCTGGTGGTGCAGTGAGTTCGGCACCTGGCAAGCGCTGGAGGAGGCTCTGACACAGCCCGAGCTGGCCGAGGCCGAAGGGGGCTGGCTATTCGTGGCGCGCCTGCTGCAGCGTCACGCTCGCCGCACGCTGGCCGAGCGCCCCGAGTTACCGCTGCTTGGCGGCCTGCTCAGTCAGTACGGCAGCGATGACTGGCTGAGTATCGCGCCCCCCAGTGCCGAGCAGATTGCCTGCGCCACGCCGCAGCAGTGGCTCGAGTGCCTGCGCCGCTATCCGCTGATGCCGGACGCCTGGTTCCAGGCCATCGCTCAGCGTGCCGACGAGGAAGGGTGGCAAGACGACATGGTTAAGGGGACACATCTGGGGGCTTATCTCTCACACCAGCGTCTCTACAGCGACACCCGCCTTGGCGACGCCTGGCACGGCGAGAGCTGGCCCGGTTGTTTCCGCTGGGCACAGTTCTATTACGCCTACGCCTGGACACCGATACCGCATCTCGCTGCCCTGCGCCACGCCATGGGCGTGCTGCCCCCCAGCCAGGATGACACCCCACTCGCCACCGTACTGCGTCTCTCGGCACAGCCCACTGTCTATCAGGCGGCCATCACCACGGCGTGCGCCCGCTGGCCAGAGCAATATGTGCTGTCAGTGACCCTGAGCAATCAGACCGATCTGCTGCGTAACTCGGAGGTGAGCGATCAGTCGCTGCTCGACAGAGCCAGGGCCCATGAGTTGCCCGCGCTCGCCGCCCTGATTGGCCGGCGCCTCGATAACGAGCCGGATCTCGCCAGTAACATAGTGCTGTGGAACCTGCTGCTCTGCCACCCGGAGAGCAACGCGGCCTATGCCTACCTGCTGAGCCCGCTACGCAGACGAATGGAGGCCATCAGAAAGGAGTGGAATCTGGATTTGGCAAACTATCCGTATAACAAGGAGTCCCTCATATACGGATATCTGATTCAGGACACCGACACGATCACCGCGCCCACGATTCTGGAGCAGCATCTTCCTTGTGAGAATGCCGCCACCTTTGTCCATCCCAGTTGCTATTGCCTCGGGCTACTGACCCATGACGTGAATCGAAGTGGTTTTAACAGCCGACTCATCCAGCCGCTGCTAAGGGACCAGGAATCGCTCTCCCCACCCCAGCGAGAGGCGGCCAGCCTCACGCTCGGTTACCTCGAAGACAAGCTCAATCAACAGCTTGAACATGACAGAGCCCATGACCGCTCACGCTTCAAACAGCTGGGTAAGGGCGCGCTCCTGTTCACCATGCTCATCGGCTTGCTGCAACTCTTCATGGTCTTCCCGTTGAGCGACCACCCCTTCTCCATACTGGGTGATCCCTACATGGCCTGGAAGACGGAGCGCGCCAGTCTGGTCTCCCTCTGTAGCGTCTTGTTCTTGAACGTCTATCTCATCTATCAGGTCACGCGGAGCACCAAACGGCGGCCCGTGTTACAGCTCTATTGGCTATGGAGCGCGATGTGGTTTTCGATTCTGTTTCTCTCCAATTCGGCGTTTTGGGGGCTGCCCATCTGGTTGGGGCATCTGCTCGCCATCTCTGGCGTCAAAGCGGGAGAGCTGCGCCACGGGTGGCCCAAGGCATTCTATGCCAAGGGCCGCATGTCGCTTGAGGAGATTATTGGCTAGTGCCACTGCTTGAGCAGGGCGTTCATCTCTTCACGAAATGAGCGGATCTGCTGCGGGTCCTGGCCAGCCAGGACCCGCTCAAATTGCAGCAGCCACTGCTCTATCTGACGCCGCTCATCTCCTGTGCTCTCTTCATACAGCTGCTCCAGCCGCTCGCTCAGGGTCAGATTGGGCAGCGTATCGCGTGGATGGTGCTTGAGACGGGCCAGACGCTCGCGACTCTCGCGCTTGCCCTCCTCGGTCACGCCGGCCGGACTCCTGTCGATCACCTTCTGGAACTGCTCACCCGAATTCACCAGGGTCACGTCCACCTCCAGCATGCCGTTGATGTCATAGCTGAAACGCACATCCACCTCCTGAATGCCCTTGCCGGTCGGTAACGGGATCTCGAGATCGTCCACATGCAGGTTGTCGCGCACCCAGAACCGCTCCCCCTGATAGATGCTGATGCACACCGAGCTCTGTTGTTCGTGGCCACTGCGGTAACGCTCCACCCGTGAGGCCGGCACCACTGTATTGCGCTCCAGGATCGGACTGAAGATGCCGTGCTGGTCACCCTGGCTGACGGCGATACCCAGCGTGAAGGGACAGACGTCGGTCATGATGAGCTCCTCCACCGCGCTGTCGCGCAGGCGGCAGGCTGCCTGGATAGCGGCGCCCATGGCCACCACCCGATCCGGATCCAGCTCGTAGCGGCCAAAGCGGCCGAGCAGGCGCACCGCCGTTTGCTGCACCTCGCTCTGACGACTCGCCCCGCCGACGAAGATCAGCTCATCCACCTCGTCGGGCCGCAGGCGCGCATCGGAGAGCGCCTGACTCAGGGGTTTACGTAGCCGGGTGAGGGTCTCGCGCCAGATCTCGGCCAGCTCGCTCTCGGAGAAGCTGACCGCCTGGCTCCAGGTGCCGCCCAGCTCTATGGTCAGACCGTCGCCGCTGCGGTGCCGCTTGGCTCGCTCGCACGCCAGATAGACCTGACCCAGCTGCGACAGTGGCAGGTCGCCGCGATCGGCCCCCAGCCGGCCGAGCACCGCATCGACCAGATCCTGGGTGAAGTCTTCACCACCGAGCCGGTTGTCACCGGCCGAGGCGCGCACCTCCATGATGCCATCCTGATACTCCACCACGGTCACATCGAAGGTACCGCCCCCCAGGTCAAACACCAGAAAACGCCGGCTGTGCTGCTCGTGCAGGCTGTAAGCCATGGCCGCCGCCGTCGGCTCGTTGATGAGACGCACCGCATCGAGCCCGGCCAACTCGGCCGCCAGCCGCACCTGCTTGCGCTGCTGATCGCCAAAATAGGCCGGCACCGAGATCACCACCTCGCGCACACTCTGACCCAGCCAGGCCTCGGCATCCGTCTTCAGGCTGCCCAGCACCAGGGCGCACAGTTCGGTCGGCGTGTAGTGCTCCTTGCCCAGTCGGTAACGACGCTCGCTGCCGAGAAAACGCTTGAAGTGAGACGCGGTATTGGCCGGGTCCGTCAGCAGGCGGGTGGCCGCAGCCTGACCCACCAGCAGGGTGTTGTCCTCACCGATACAGACGATGGAGGGCGTCAACTCCTCCCCATGGGCGTTGGCAATAAGCTGCGCCTTGCCCTCCCGCCATATGGCGATCGCACTGTTGGTGGTTCCCAGGTCGATCCCTATGGCCGGCGCCTGCATCACTGTCATGACGATACCCCTTTATCGGTCACATCCATCTCGAAGCCCGAATTGTCGCGAGGGCATAGCATTGCAGTCAAGTGGAACCCAATCATGTTCACCACGGCCATCGGCCATCTCGCCTTGGTCCGTTTGTCCTTTATGGATCAATATGTTAATAAGATGAGTTCATCTATCTTGCACCCAAAGGTTGCGACCATGCCCTGGCTGGAACTTGCACAGTGGAAATCGGCGATGCTGCACGGCGTGGAGCTGGTCCAGTTCGCTCTCGAACTCATCTCGGTGGCCTGCGTGGTCATCGGCCTTGGCAAGACCCTGCTGCTGGCCCTGCGCCAACGGGACCATGAACCCGGCTTCCCGCGCATCCGCCTCTGCTTTGGCAGCTGGCTCATCCTGGCGCTGGAGTTCCAGCTCGCCGCCGACATCCTGGCCACCACCATAGCCCCGAGCCAGGAGGAGCTGATCCGTCTGGCGGTGATCGCGGTGATCCGCACCTTCCTCAACTACTTCCTCGGCAAGGAGCTCGAGGAGCAACGCGAGCAGCAGAAAGCCTGAGATGGCGATGCACCGGTTTTCGGGGGAAGCCTGGTGCTGGCCACATGCCTTACCGCCACGAGTATGGCGGCGAAAAAACTCACGGGTTGACGCACGGGCGCAAGCTGGGTATTTTGCGACCAGAATTTTTGTAGGACCGCTTTTCAATGTTGTACATCCTGTTCAAATGCTCGGTCAGGAGGCTGTGCTCCGTGCACTAACACGATGAAGTGTTGCCCGGAGCCCATCGACTGAATCTTCATCAGCTGCGCGAATGCCCTCTCTTTGGGAGGCTGCCCCGCATCTGATGAAAACAGGAGACACAGGCCGGCGAGATGCTTCATCGCCGGCCTTTTTGTCTCTGCCATTTGGCAGCGTTTCACCTTGCTGAGACGGGGGGCCCGGTACGTCGCGTACCTGCCCCCCGTTTTTTTATGGATGTTACAACCATGAGTGTGCTCACTATCCACAACCTGACCTACCACATCGGCGACAAGACCCTGTACCAGCAGGCGAGCTTTCGTCTCAACGCCGGCGAGCATGTCTGCCTCACCGGCCACAACGGTGCCGGCAAGAGCACCCTGCTCCAGCTGATCCAGGGGGAGCGTCTGCCAGACGGCGGCGACATCCTCTGGCAGCCCGGCATCAAGGCGGGCTATCTCGACCAGCACGCCGCGCGGGATGGCCACCTCACCCTGCGGGGCTACCTGCAGTCGGTGTTCGCCGACCTCTATGAGGCGGAAGCCGAGATGCTGGCCCTCTACGCCGACCCCGAACTGGGGCCGCGGCAGCTGGCCCGGGCGGCCGATCTGCAGGCGCACCTGGAGAGTCAGGGCTTTTACCAGTTAGATCCGCGTATCGACGAGGTGGCGGCCGGCCTCGGCCTGACCCAGCTCGGGATGCAGACCCTGCTCGCCAATGTCAGCGGCGGCCAGCGCCACAAGGTGATGCTGGCCGGCCTGCTGCTGCGCACGCCCGAGGTGCTGTTGCTCGACGAGCCGACCAACTACCTGGACACGGCCCACGTCGACTGGCTGGCGGGCTACCTGGAGCGCTTCCCCGGCGCCTTCCTGGTGGTCTCCCACGACCGCGCCTTCGTCAATCGCATCGCCACCGCCATCGCCGACATAGACCGCCAGCAGATCCACACCTATCGCGGCAACCTCGACCAGGCGCTGGCCCAGAAGGGCGCAGCCGAGGCGCTGCACGCCCGTCAATACCAGGCCCAGCAGCGGCAGATCGACAGGCTCGAGCAGTTCATCGCCAAGAACGGGGCCGGGGTCAACGCCAGCATCGCCAACGGCCGCAAGAAGCAGCTGGCGCGCATCGAGCGCCTGGCCGCCCCCGAGCAGGCCAAACCGGTCACCCTCAGCTTTCGCACAGCCCAGGGGGGCCACCCGCAGCTGCTGACCGCAAGCGAGCTGGAGATCGGCTACCACCAGCCCCTGCTGGCGCCGCTCAGCCTGCAGCTGCGCCGCGGCGAGAAGGTGGTGATCGCCGGCTTCAACGGCATCGGCAAGTCGACCCTGCTCAACACCCTGACCGGCCGCCTCACCCCGCTTGCCGGTGAACTGGCCCTGGCCCCCGGCCTCAAGTCGGGTTACTTCGAGCAGGCGCTGCACTGGCCCGATCCCGCGGCCACCCCGCTGGCCCTGGTCAAGGCCGTCGCCCCCGGGCTGGATGACAAGGGGGCCCGCCAGCAGCTGGCGCGCCTTGGCATCGGCGGCAAGCTGGCCATCCAGCCCATCAGTGCCCTGAGCGGCGGCGAGCAGACCCGGGTCAAGCTGTGCCGACTGGCGCTGCAGCCCACTCATCTGCTGATATTGGATGAGCCGACCACCCACCTGGATGCCGCCACCAAGGCCGCCTTGCGCCAGGCCCTGTGCGACTACCCGGGCAGCGTGCTCGCCGTCTGCCACGATCCGGCCTTTGTGGCCGACTGGCCGGATCGGGTGGTGGACATCCAGCAGTTCGCCGCCGTGTCGACCCAAGCTTAAGGAATAAAAATTATGTTACTGAAAGTACTGCTGTTTTTGATTGCGTTTCTGGTCGGGGCCGATGAGCTGATGCTGGGCCCCCTGCTCGCCCCCATCGGCGCCGAGCTGGGGGTCGCTCCGGAGCGGGTGACTCTGTTCATCACCGCCTACAGCGTGGCGCTGGCCCTCATCGCCCCCCTGCTCGGCGGCCTGTCGGATCGCTACGGCCGGCTGCGGGTGATGCTGCCGGCCTCCCTGCTGTTTGGCGCCGCCTCGGTGGCCACCGGCCTGGTGGCGAACTTCGAGGTTGGGCTGGCGACCCGGGTGATCACCGGGCTGGCCAGCGCCGGCATGCTCCCCATCGCCTTCGCCATGGCGGCGGACGGGGCGCCGGCCGATGCCATGAAGCGCATCGCCTGGGTGCAGTCGGGGCTGACCCTCGGCATGATCTCGAGCCCGGCGGTGGGCGCCCTGCTGGCCCAGCTCAGCAGCTGGCGCACCCCCTTCATCGTGCTCGGCCTCTGCGCCTGGGCCGTGGCAGGAGCCTTGACCTGGCTCACGGTGCGCACGCCGCAAGTGCATGCCAGCGGCACGCACCCCGCGCCGCAGGGCTCGGTACTGGCCATTCCGGGGGCACTCGGTGCCCTGCTCGCCATGGGGTTGGGACTGGGGGGCGGCATCGGCCTGTTCAACCTGGTCGGCCAACACCTGCACGACAGCCAGGGGCTGCCCGTCTGGTCGGTGGGGCTGCTCTACGGCGCCCTTGGCGTGATCAGCGTGGTCGGCAACGTGCTGATGCCGCGCCTGGCCGGCTATGTGGAAAGCGGCCGCCCCCTGATGCGCGGCGCCCTGGTGGTGTGCGCCCTGGTCAGCGCCTTCTTCTACCTCTATCCGGCCGGCAGCCTGGCCAGCCTCGCCCTGCCGCTGGGCCTGTGGGCGCTGGCCGGCGGCATCGGCTCGCCGGCGCTGCAGGGTTACATCGCCCAGCTTGCCCCGGCCCAGCGCGGCATGCTGATGTCGCTGGCCATGACCCTGATGCACCTCGGGGTGGCGCTCTGGTCCGCCGTCGCCGGCTTTGCCTACAGCGCCGGCCCCATGGCTATGGCCCTGCTGGCCCTGCTGCTGTTTGGAGGGGCCATTCTCGCCCTGCGCCCGGTGCGCCTCGCCAGCTGAGGACAGGCACCCTGCCACCCAAAAGGGCTCCTGAATGAGCTCTTCTACTGCCGCTCAGGAGGGCACGAGTCCCGCATCCGCCTCGGGCAGGCGCAGGGCGGCGAGATCGACCGAGTCCTGCTGCTCGGGGCGCAAGAAGCGAACTCCGTAGTCGCGCCAGACGCCACTCTCCAGGAACAGGCGATAGAGATCCGGATCCAGGTGGCCGCCCGCCGCCATCGAGCGCAGGATGGCGAGAGACTGAGAGAGGGTCTTGCCGCTCTTGTAGGGGCGATCCGAGGCGGTCAGCGCCTCGAACACGTCGGCGATAGCCATGATCCTGGCCGGCACACTCATCTGTTCCCCTTTGAGGCCACAGGGATAGCCGGTGCCGTCCATCTTCTCGTGGTGCCCCCCCGCCATCTCGGGCACGGCCGCCAGATGCCCGGGGAAGGGCAGACGGCGCAGCATGCGGATGGTCTGGATGATGTGCTCGTTGATCTTGTAGCGCTCCTCCTCGGTCAGGGTGCCGCGCATCACCGAGAGGTTGTAGAGCTCGCCCCGGTTGTAGAGCCATTCTGGCACCTTGACCCTAAATCCCCAGGGGTTGTCGTCGTCCAGCCTATCCTCCTCGGGGCGCACGATGCGGTGCTCCGGCTTGTCCGCCAACAGGGTCTCGAGGCAGGGAGGTGCCGGCCGCTCACCGCGCCGGGCCCGCTCCTCGTGGGAGAGCCCCAGCCCATCGTCCAGGGTACGCAACCAGGTGCGCGCAGCGATGGCGGTGAGCCGCTCGAGCCGGGCCGGGTCCATCCCCTCGCTGCCCAGGTTGCACTCGGCGACGAAGGCGAACTCCTCATCCAACTCGCTCCAGCGCGGTGCTGCCTCGGCCCTGGCCCGCTCCCGCTCCTCTTCGGCCAGGCGGGCACTCAGGGCCTCGATATAGGCGTCGCGTTTGAGCACCTCGAAACGGGTGCGGATTTCGTGGATCCGATCGTACAGCGTCTCCAGCTTGGTGGCCTTGTCCACCACGAACTCGGGTGTGGTGACCTTGCCACAGTCGTGCAGCCAGCTCGCTATGTGCACCGCCTCCCACTGTTCTTCGGTCAGGGCAAACCCGGCGAAGGGACCGTCACTCTGGTCGCAGGCGGCCTGGGTCAACATGCGGGTCAGCTCGGGCACCCGCTGGCAGTGCCCCCCCGTGTAGGGACTCTTGGCATCGATGGCGCCGGCGATCAACTCGATGAAGGCCGACAACAGGCGCTTCTGCTCTTCCAGCAGACGCCGCGTCTCGATGGCCGAGGCGGCGCTGCCGGCAAGGGCCTCAATCAAAGCAAGCCTCGACGCCAGCTCCTCATGGTCGCAGTAAGGCAGGATCAACACCAACAGGCCGACCCGGGTATGCTCAACGTTGCACAGGGGCTCCATCACCAGCCAGTGTGGCCCCGGATAGGGGGCCATCTCAGCCAGGGTCTCCTGCCACAGAGGCTCGGTCAGCTCGTGCACCAGGCGCTGCTCGCCGCTAAAGCGTGCAAGCAGTGCGTCTGTGGACTCAGCCGGCCGCGGCGCCGTCCCCCAGCATCCCCGTACCGGGCTGTAACCGCTCTCTTGGGCCAGGAAGATAGCGCCGCCCAGGGCATCGACCGCATCCACACTCTCTTGCAGCATGCGATCGAGCAGGGACTCGAGCTGGCGCTCGGCCGACAGGCTGCGCCCCATGGCGATGAAGTTGCACAGTGTCTGCTTCATGCCCGAAATGGCCACCGAGAGCTCGTCGATCTCCTTGATGGTCGAGCCGGGCAGGGCGCCACCGCCGAAGTCGAACCGGCGCAGCTGCTGCGCCGCCAGCGTCAGAGCCTGCAACGGCCGGGCCGTGCTGCGGGCCACCAGCCAGATGGCCGGCAACAGAAACAACAGCACCAGCCCTCCCAGCAGAACCGAGTGCCAGGCCTGCCTCACCGCAGCCCGGGTCAACACGGCATCCGGCACCAGCAACACCAGGGAGAAGCGTGAATGGGGCGACAAACGAGCCAGCGAGCCGAACCAGGTATTGCCCCCCGACACCAGTTCAAACTCCCCCTGCCTCAAGTGGCCGGCCAGCTCGACGAAGGGAGCCGGCATCCGGGTGAGATCGGGCAGGGTCTCTGCACCCTCGAGGCCGAGCAGGGTGTCCCGATCCGCCGCCAGCAGATGCCCTTCGTCATCGATCAGGGCGAGCCGCCCCCCCTCCGGCAAGGGCAACCGGCCAATCACCTCGGACAGGCTGTGCACGCTGCCGTCTATACCTAGCACGGCGCGCCCGGCCCTCAGGGCCAGGGTCACCCCCGGCTCCCGGGTGCTGTAGAAGAGATAGGGGCGGGTGACCACGGTATCTGTGCTCCCCTTGGCCATATTGAACCAGTTGCGACTACGGGGATCGAAGTCGTAACCGGGCATGGCTCTCTGCTCAAGCAGGGAGAGGGAGAGATCGAAGAAGAGGTAGTGCCCCTCTCCTCCGGCGCGGCTCTGCACCAGCAGCCGGCTGCCACCAGGCGCGCTCAGGCCGAGCCGCGCCAGCACCTGACGATCCAGCGGGCGCACCAGAAAGAAGTCGCCATCATCATAGCCGGCATAGACGGCTGCCAGACCAGGGTTCCCCTCCAGCACCTTGGCGAGCTGAGGGAGCGCGGTGAGCCGCTCGGCCAGGCTTCCCATGGTCGGCAGCTGGCCGGCCTGTAACAGGCTCAGGCTGGTGCGCGCCGGCACCAGATTCTGCTGCAGCGCCAGATTGAGCTGCTGGCGATAGAGGCTGAAACTCTCGCGCTGATGCTCCACGGCGAGATCCCGCGTCTGCCGATATTGCTGGAACAGTAACAAGCCCCCTATCACGGCGAACAGGCCGAAAAACAGGCTGGCGATGTGCAGGTAGAAAGGGCGTCGGTAAGGCAAGCTGGTGGACATGTGTCGTCCTCAATCCGTTGAGAAAGTCGACATTACTTATTGACGTATTTACCGCTTTTTTCCATGGTGACTCATTTGGTATCACCCTGTTAGAGTGGATATTCGCCTCAATCGTGGAGACCCTCATGACCCTCTATTCCCTGCTCGACCTGGTGCCCGTTCCGGAAGGCTCGAGCCCGGCCGAGTCATTCCGCCATTCGCTGGATCTCGCCCGCCACGCCGAAGAGCTCGGTTACACCCGCTACTGGCTCGCCGAGCACCACAACATGCCGGGGATCGCCAGCGCCGCCACCTCGGTGCTGCTGTGCCACCTCGGCAACGGCACCTCGCGCATTCGCCTCGGGGCCGGCGGCATCATGCTGCCCAACCACGCCCCCCTGGTGGTGGCCGAGCAGTTTGGCACCCTGGCCTCCCTGTTCGGAGATCGCATCGATCTCGGCCTCGGCCGCGCCCCCGGCACCGACCAGACCACCATGCGGGCCCTGCGCCGCAACAAGGATCAGAGCATCGACGACTTCCCGGCCGAGGTGGCCGAGCTGATGGACTACTTCGGCAAGAGCCGCGGTCCGGTGCGCGCCGTCCCCGGACGCGGCCTCGAGGTGCCGGTCTGGTTGCTCGGCTCCAGCCTCTACGGTGCCCAACTCGCCGCCGCCATGGGACTGCCGTTTGGTTTCGCCTCCCACTTCGCGCCGGCCATGCTGCTGCAGGCCCTCGAACTCTACCGCAGCCAGTACAGACCCTCGGCGCGTTGGCCGAAACCCCATGCCCTGGTGTGCGTAAACCTGGTCGCCGCCGACGATTCGGCCACGGCCCGGCGCCTCTTCACCACTGTGCAGCAGCAGTTCTTGCGCCTGCACCGGGGTGACGCGGGCGAACTGCCCCACCCGGTGGAGGAGCTCGACGGCTGGGCGCCTCACGAGCTGCTCGCCATGGAACGAACCCTGGCCCGCTCCCTGGTTGGCAACCCGGACGAGATCTACCACGGGGTCAAGTCCCTGCTGGTCGAGACGGGTGCCGACGAGCTGATGTTCAACGGCCCCATCACGGATCACGATGCACGCAAGCGATCCTTCGCCATCGGCGCCGAGGTAATGCGCGCCCTCTGAGCCCGACTAACGAAAGACGCGCCCGAAGGCGCGTCTGTCTCATAACACCGGCGACTCACGCCAGCACGGCGGCTGGCACCAGGGTGACGGGCACATCCTTCACCTCATGCCACACCTGATTGCCATCCTGATACTTATAGTTGGCCGTGCCGGATTTCCAGTCGTCACTCAGCACCATGCGCAGCTCCAGATTCGGCTGGATTACGGGGCCGAGCCCCCCATGCTGAGGCCACTTGACGATGGGATAACCCTGAGCCGTCACCAGTATGTGACTCTTGTTCGGCATGACGGTCATATAGGTGTATTGACCCTTCAGCTCAGAGGCCACATCCAGGGGCGGATTGGTCGCCTGAGTCACGTGGGAGACCCCAGTCACCGTTTCGCCCGGTGTGTAGACAGCCAGGTTCAGATGCAGCAAGGGTGCCCCGGGCATGGCTTTGCCGATCTGGAAGGACGCAAGGAAGAGGCCGGTCTTGGTGTTGATCTGGGTATCGATTGGTGCATTCATGCCTGAATTCTCCATAAGGAAACGAGGATGCCCACAGCCCGACGACGAGCAACGCCATGCTAGTCCTTCTGCCTCGGGCCGTCACTGCCAAAAAGCCCATTTGACGCCCACCCTAAGTTCTTCTACTCAAGGACAAGCGCCATGTTCTGGAAGCGCCACCGCCCTGATGCGAGACATGAGCCGCGGCCGTGCGGCCAAAGAGAGAGCGGACAACAGGCGTTCCTGCCATAGGATCCCGACGGCTATCTATTGCGCCTGACTCGTTATCTGGGGGAGCGCCCCGCCGGGAGCACTCAATGCAGAAGGGGCCGACCGGCCCCTTCTTCATCGATGTGAAGTCTCAAATCCCGGAGCCGTCCTGCTCCTTGCCCTCTTCGTGCAGCCCGCACTCGCGCTTGAGGCCGAAGAAGCGGGTCTGCTCCTCGCTCATGCCAGGCTCCCACTTGGTGGTGGTGTGCACGTCGCCGACCGACAGATAACCCTGCTCCCACAAGGGGTGGTAGGGGAGGTCGAACTCCTTGAAGTAGTAGAAGACGTCCTTGTTGCTCCAGTCGATCACCGGCAGGAACTTGAAGCGGCCGCGCTGGATGGCCAGCACCGGCAGCTTGCCCCGGCTGCCTGACTGCTCACGGCGCAGGCCCGAGAACCAGGTGCGGGCACCCAGCTCGTTCAGGGCGCGGTCCATGGGCTCCACCTTGTTGAGCTGGTTGTAGCGGGTGATCCCCTCCACGCCCTGCTCCCACAAGAGGCCAAAACGGGCCTCCTGCCAGGCCGGGCTGAGTTCTGCCCGGTAGATCTTGAGGTTGAGGGCGAGGCGCTCGGTCAGCTCGTCGATGAAACGGTAGGTCTCGGGGAAGAGATAACCGGTATCGGTCAGCACCACGGGCACGTCGGCCCGCTCGCGGCTCACCAGGTGCAGCATCAGCGCCGCCTGGATGCCGAAGCTCGACGACAGCACATGCTCTCCCGGCAGGTTGGCCAGGGCCCAGCGTACCCGCTCGGGGGCGCTCATGGCGTCCAGCTCCCGGTTGAGGGGAGCCAGCGCCTCGACCTGCTCCTCCCGGCTCAAGGCCAGCAGGGCGTCGAGGTCGAGCCGACCGTCGGCGGTGCGCGCCAGCCGGGCTGTATCAGTCTGTTCAGGCTGCATAGAAGTCCCTCGCGGAGTCGATGACCGGGGCGATGATCCCGGCGCGAATGACGAAATCGCCGAAGCACTCGCCACCGTTGCGATCCTTGGCCCAACGACCGATCAGGGCGTCCAGCTCGGCCAGGATCTGCGCCTCTGTGATGTTCTCCCGGTACAGGCGCGGAATGCGCGTCCCCTCGAGATTTCCCCCCAGGTGCAGGTTGTATCGCCCCGGCGCCTTGCCCACCAGGCCCACCTCCGCCAGCATGGCGCGGCCGCAGCCGTTGGGGCAGCCGGTGACCCGGAAGATGATGGCGTCATCGGCCAGACCGTGTTTGGCCAGCAAGCCTTCGATGTCGGTGACAAACGCCGGCAGCATACGCTCGGCCTCGGCCATCGCCAGCGGGCAGGTGGGCAGGGCGACGCAGGCCATGGACTGCTTGCGCTGCTCGCTCACGCCGTCATCCAGCAGGCCGTACTGGCGCGCCAGCGCCTCGATTCGGGCCTTCTCGCCGGCCGGGACGCCGGCGATGATGAGGTTCTGGTTGGCGGTGAGGCGAAAATCCCCCTGATGCACCTTGGCGATCTCCAGCATGCCGGTCTTGAGCGGCTTGCCCGGGAAGTCCAGCAGGCGGCCGTTCTCGATAAACAGGGTCAGGTGGTGCTTGCCGTCGATCCCCTCGACCCAGCCGAAACGATCACCGCGGCTGGTGAAGGCATAGGGGCGCACCTCGCCAAATTGAATGCCGGCGCGCTTCTCCACCTCGGCCTTGAAGGCCTCGACGCCCACCCGTTCGAGGGTGTACTTGGTCTTGGCGTTCTTGCGGTTGACCCGGTTGCCCCAGTCGCGCTGGGTGCTGACCACGGCGGCTGCCACCTCCAGCACGTGGGAGAGGGGGATAAACCCGAAGTCACTCGCCTTGCGCGGATAGGTGCTGGTGTCGCCGTGGGTCATGGCCAGACCCCCGCCCACCAGCACGTTGAAGCCCACCAGCTTGCCACCTTCGGCAATCGCCACGAAGTTGAGATCGTTGGCGTGGATGTCCACGTCGTTGTGGGGCGGGATCACCACGGTCGTCTTGAATTTGCGCGGCAGGTAGGTCGACCCCAGGATCGGCTCCTCGTCCTCCCCCAGCTTCTCGCCGTCCAGCCAGATCTCCACGTAGGCGCGGGTCTTGGGCAGCAGGTGCTCGGAGATCTTCTTGGCCCACTCGTAGGCCTCCTGGTGCAGCTCGGACTCCACCGGGTTGCTGGTGCAGAGCACGTTGCGGTTCACGTCGCCCGCGGTGGCGATGGAGTCGATGCCGGTGCTATTGAGGGTCTGGTGCATCAGCTTGATGTCGCGCTTGAGCACCCCGTGGAACTGGAAGGTCTGGCGGGTGGTCAGGCGGATGCTGCCATACAGGCTGTGCTCTTCGGCGAACTGGTCGATCACCAGCCACTGGGCCGGGGTGATGATGCCGCCGGGCAGGCGGGCGCGCAGCATGACGTTGTGCAGCGGCTCGAGTTTTTGGGCGGCGCGCTCGGGGCGGATGTCACGGTCATCCTGCTGATACATGCCGTGAAAGCGGATCAGCTGGAAGTTGTCGCCGTTGAAGCCACCGGTAAGCGGGTCTTGCAGATCCTGCTCTATGGTGCCGCGCAGGAAGTGGCTCTCACGCTTGAGGCGCTCGTTGTCGGAGAGCGGTCCTTCCACCGGACCGGGAACGATTTGCTTGCTCATCAGTAGACATCCCTTTGATAACGTTTGGCACGACGCAGTTCGCTCAAATACTCTTCTGCTTCCTCACGACTCTTGCGACCGTGTTCGGCAATCACCTCCAGCAGGGCCTCTTGCACGTCTTTCGCCATGCGATTGGCATCACCGCACACGTAGAGGTGGGCCCCTTGCTCCAGCCAGGCATAGAGCTCACGCCCTTCCTGGCGCAGGCGATCCTGCACATAAATCTTCTCGGCCTGATCCCGGCTGAAGGCCAGGGAGATCTTCGACAGCAGGCCGGATTTCACATAGCGCTGCCACTCCACCTGATAGAGGAAATCCTGGGTAAAGTGCGGATTGCCGAAGAAGAGCCAGTTCTTGCCCTCGGCCCCTTGCGCTTCCCGCTCCTGCATAAAGGCGCGGAAGGGGGCGATGCCGGTGCCTGGCCCCACCATGATGACGGGGGTATCGGGGTTTTGCGGCAGGCGGAAGTTGTCGTTGTGCTCCACGAACACCCGCACCTCGGCCTCTTCGGCCAAGCGGTCCGCCAGATAGGAAGAGGCGGCGCCAGAGCGCACAGTGCCGTCTTCCTGCGGGTAGCGCACCACGCCGACAGTCAGGTGTACCTCTTCTTCCACCTCGCTCTGGCTGGAAGCGATGGAGTAGAGGCGTGGAGTGAGCGGGCGCAGCAGGCCGATCAGCTGTTCGGCAGAGAGAGCGGTCGGGAAGCGCTTGAGCACATCCACCACCTGGGCGGAGGACACCTGCGCGTTGACCTGGGCCTTGTCACCGGCCAGATCTTTGAGCGCCGCGTTGTCCGAGATCTCGGCAAGGCCGGTGATAAAGCCGCCGTGCAGCCGGGTCAGTTCGAAATGACGGGTCAGTGCGCTGCGCAGGTCGCCGTGGGCGGTCGCCTCATCGCCGGTCAGACCGGCCAGGGCCAACACTTCGCCCACGAGATCGGCATCGTTGTCGAACCAGATGCCCAGCGCATCCCCCGGCTGGTAGCGGATGCCGGACTCTTCCAGGCTGATCTCGATGTGACGGATGTCCTTGGTGGAATCGCGGCCGGTGATCTTCTGGTTGACCGAGAGCCGTGCCGGGAAGGGGTGCTCCTTGCTGTACTGGCTGTGGCCGACCGCTTGGGCGACGGCCTTGCTGACGCTGGTGCCTGTGCTCAGGGTCGCGGCGAGGGCAGTGAGCGCCTGCTCACCCCAGCTGGCGGCGGCCGCCTGGTAATCCACGTCGAGCAAGGCGCTCTCGACCACGCGCTCGGCGCCAGCCTGGGTGAGGAAGGTCTCGAAATCCTTACCGGTCTGGCAGAAGAACTCGTAGGAGCTGTCACCCAGCCCCAGCACGGCGAATTTGAGGCCATCGAGCTTGCCGACCTTGCCTTTCTTAAGCTGCTCGTGCAGATCCACCGCGCTCTCGGGCGGCTCGCCCTCGCCGTAGGTGCTCACTACCACCAGCAGGTGGGTCTCTTTCTTGAGCTGCTTGGGTTTGTAGTCGGCCATGGAGACCAGGGTGACAGGGATCCCCTTCCCTTCGGCCAGCTTGCGCACGCCCTCGGCGGCGCCCTTGGCGTTGCCGGTCTGGGAGCCGTAGAGGATGGTCAGGGAGCCGGATGCTGCGGCGATGACGGGAGCAGCCGGCGCGATGCCGCCCTGAGAGAGACCATAGAGATAACCGCTGACCCAGGCCAGCTGCTGGACGTTGAGACCGGATAGCACCTGGGAGAGCTGTTGTTGCTGCTCATCCGACAGGGGGGAGAGACCCTTCAATGACATAGCTCGAATCTTCCATGAGGAGGTTTTCATCGAGCCTAACGGGGTGAGTGAATAACAACAAAGAATAAAAAGGCATTCTTTATTCCCAAAAACCACATTAGCAATACCCTGAGAGCGGCACCTCAACATCCCGCTGCGATCTCTGCTAGTCTGGCCCTCTTCAACATTGCGAGGTAGGCCCATGTTTGAGCAGTATGACGCCCTGATTTTCGATCTCGATGGCACCCTGGTGGACTCCATGTCCCTGCATCTGGAGGCCTGGGAGCAGACGGCAGCCGAATTCGGCTTGCCGTTCGATCGCACTCGCATTCACGGCATGGGCGGCATACCGACGCGCAAGATCGTCGCCTTTCTGGCCGCCGAGCTGGGGCTCGATATCGATGTCGAGGCCTTCACCCGGCGCAAGGTCGCCCTCTATTTGGCCAGTATCGACAAGGTACGGGTCTATCCCCAGATGTGGGAGCTGGTGAAGAGCCAGTACGGCAAGCGCCCCATGGGCATTGGCACCGGCTCACCGCGCCGCCATGTGGAGCAGATCCTGCGCCAGACCGGTCTGGACGCCTATATCGAGACCGTAGTGAGCGCCGATGACGTGGACAATCACAAGCCCCACCCCGATACCTTCCTCACCGTCGCCGCACGGCTCGGTGTCACACCGGCTCGCTGCCTGGTGTTCGAAGATACCGAGATCGGCCTGCAAGCCGGTCGCGCCGCCGGCATGGATACGGTGCTGGCCACCGACGGGGTTCTAAACCAACAACCGGCCTGACCGCAGAGCAGGGCGACCATGGGTCGCCCTGAGGTATCAGGCCAAGGCCCCCAAACCGGGCAGAATCTCCTCAAGGTGCGCCTTACCCCCTTTCGCCTTGCCAAATCCCTTGCGCTCCATGCAGCTGTCAAACGCCTCGCCCAGGGGGCGGCCATTCTCTTTGCACGCCTCCAGGGCCGCCTTCATCTCGACCGGCATCTCGCGCGGCCCTTCGGGTGGGGCATTGCGTGCCTGCTCGGCGGCACTGGCCGACAGGGCAAAGAGGTAAACGAGCAAGAGTAAAAGGGCTTTCATAGAACGACTCCTCGCAGAAAATGGAACAAGCAGACCCTGTTGGGTGCGTGCTTGTCGCAGGCCATCATGCAGGCAAGGAGATACTAACCAAAGGGATTGAACGGCGCCGTCAAGGGCGCGTAAAGCTTGTGGCGGGGAGAGAAAAAACAAGGCGCCCGAGGGCGCCCGCGATTACATGGCGTTGGTCGACTCGAAGATCTTGTCGGCCGAGGCTTCGACGAAGCCCGGGTAGAGGATGCCGTCGGCCTGCGGGTAGCGCAGGGCAAACTCGTAGAAACAGCTCGGGATAGTCTTCACCCCGTCGGTAAAGGCCACATCGGCCTTGTCGGCCATGGTGGAGGACTGCTCCAGCATCACTTCCGGATCGCCCTTCACCTCACCACCAACCGAGTTGAGCACGAAGCCGGCGTTCTTCAGGGCCGCATTGACCGCCTCTATGGTGTCAAAGTCGCGAAGACGGTTGATGCTGACGGTGAAGTGGTTGGCGCGATAGCCCCAGGCGGCCATCCAGGCGGCGTACTCGCTCTCGGCCAGCAGGGTCTGGTAGTCGGCGTAGGAGACGCGCCACGGGGCGCCGGCATAGAGGAAGGCCGGGGCATCGGTCAGATAGTCGGGCACCTGATCAACAAGAGACTGGATGATGGCCTGGGCCGGGGCACTGAGCTCCTCCACCTTCAACTCGCTGATGAAGACCTTGGGGGCATCCGGATCCTTGTGCTCGAAATGCTTGGCCTTGAGCTTCTTGGCCTTGAATTCGTACTGCCCCTTCTCCTCATAGCCCAGGGCCAGGAAGTGGGCCGCCAGCTTCTCCAACCCCACCTTGGGCAGGTTGAAGGTACGGAAGGCGACATGATCGTTGACGATGGGCTCGCCACCGCCCAGCAGTGCGTGCACCTTGTGGGCGCTCGGGGTGACCTTGATGTAGTTGTCCCACAGATGACCGAACAGGGTCTCGATATCCTTTTGCATCTCTCTTTCCTTTGCTTGCGGGGTACAAACCGGGGCGCCTTCATGGGCCCCCCTTGTTTTAGAAATGAAGACCAGGCGACAGCTGTTCCGGCATGGCCGCCTTGCCATCCTCGACCGAGGCGACCGGGTAGGCACAGTAGTCGGCCGCATAGTAGGCGCTGGCGCGGTGGTTGCCCGAGGCGCCGATGCCGCCAAACGGTGCGGCACTGGAGGCGCCCGTGATGGGCTTGTTCCAGTTGACGATACCGGCACGGATGCGCTTGAAGAAGTGCTGCCAGTCGGCCTCGCGGTCACCCAGTAGACCGGCGGAGAGGCCGAAACTCGTGGCATTACCTTGATCGATGGCGGCGTCGAAGTCGTCGTAGCGAATGACTTGCAGCAGTGGGCCGAAGTACTCCTCGTCCGGCAGGGAGGCGACGCCGGTGACGTCTATGATGCCGGGGGAGACAAAGCCGGTGCCCGGCTCCAGGTGCTTGAGCTCGAGCAGGGACTCGGCGCCCAGGCTCTTGAGATGGCTCTGGGCCGCGACCATGCCCAGCGCCGCCTTCTCGCTTATCATGGCGCCCATGAAGGGCTGGTCCGCGTCGTCGTAATGGCCAACACGAATGCGGCTCGCCACGTCGCGCAGACGCGCCAGCAAGGCGTCGCCCGCGGCACCGCGCTGGATAAAGAGGCGGCGCGAGCAGGTGCAACGCTGGCCAGAGGTGATGAAGGCGGACTGCACGATGGCATGCACGGCGCCGTCGATGTCGCTCACATCCTTGACGATAAGCGGGTTGTTGCCGCCCATCTCGAGGGCCAGGATCTTGCCCGGCTGACCGGCATACTGCTGGTGCAGCAGATGGCCGGTGCGCGACGAGCCGGTGAAGAAGAGGCCATCGATATCGGCATGGCCCGCCAGGGCCTTGCCGGTATCGACCTCGCCCTGCACCAGGTTAATCACGCCGGCCGGCAGACCGGCCTCCTGCCAGACCTTGAGGGTCGCCTCGGCCACCAGGGGGGTCAGCTCGGAGGGCTTGAAGATGACAGTGTTACCGGCGATGAGGGCCGGCACTATGTGGCCGTTGGGCAGGTGACCGGGGAAGTTATAGGGGCCAAACACCGCCACCACACCGTGGGGCTTGTGACGAACGAACGCCTTGGCACCCGGCATGGGGTTCTCGACGGTGCCGGTACGCTCTTCGTGGGCACGGATCGAGATCGCTATCTTGCCCTGCATGGCGGCCACCTCGGTACGGGTCTCCCACAGGGGCTTGCCGGTTTCACGGGCTATGGTCAGGGCCAGGGACTCCTTATGCTCGCCGAGCAGCTCGGCGAAACGGGTCACTATCTCCAGACGCTCATCCAGAGGGCGATCCCCCCAGTGGTAGAAGGCGGCGCGCGCCGCCTTGACGGCGGCATCCACCTGGGCCGGGCTGGCGGCCTGGCCACGCCAGACCACCAGATTCTTGGCCGGATCGACCGAGACGAATTCTGTTCCTTCACCGGCCAGCCACTGGCCGTTAATCAGCTGTACATTCATTCCATTGTCTCCAGCGGGCAGCGCCCGTCACACCGGACCCTCGCCCGGCAAATCATCAGTCGAGTTCAACCACCCGCACCATGTCCCCGTCCTGCACCTTGAGGGCCGCCGCCATCTTGGGCGGAATAATGGCCTCGTGGGTGTCGGGGTTGATGCTGATGCTACCGTAGCAGGCACGATACTGGCTGAAACGGTTGTTGCAGATGAGGAAGGGCTGCCCACCCACCGGATCGCCCACCTGCACCGACAGACGGCGACTGCGGCGCACGCTGCGAATGTTCTGCAGCTCGCACTCCACGGCGGGGCCGGCATCGAAGATGTCCACATAACCGCGGTTCACGAAGCCTTCATCGTGCAGCATCTTGATAGCCGGACGGGTCTTATCGTGAGTCTTGCCGATGACGGCGCGGGCCGCATCGGAGAGCAGGTTTACGTAGATGGGGTACTTGGGCATCAGTTCGGCGATGAATCTCTTTTTGCCGATGCCGGTCAGGTAGTCCACGGTCGGGAAGTCGAGGGAGAAGAAGTGGGTCTGCAACCACTCATAGAAGGGGCTATGGCCCTCTTCATCGGAGACACCGCGCATCTCGGCGAAGACGGTGTTGTCGAACAACTCCTGATGCTCTGCCATAAACAGGAAACGGTGCTTGGAGAGCAGTCGCCCGTTCTGCCCCTCACGGGCACATTCGCGCAGGAACAGGGTGCAGAGCTCGGTGCTGCCGGTGTAGTCGTTGGAGAGCGTCAGCGTCTCGACCACGTTGTAGATGCCGAGCTTGGGCGAGGAGTGCACCACCTTGCCGATGTGGTAGTTGTAGAAGGGCTGGGAGAGCCCGACGGCGGCGTCGATGGCGCAGGTTCCGACCATCTCGCCGGTCTCGAGATCCTCGGCCACGAAGAAGTAGAGGCAATCTCCCTTGCCGGCCGGCTTATCGGAGAAGGTCTGCATGGATGCATCGATCTTGCGCTGCAGCAACTCGTCGTTGACCGGCAGCGAGGTCATGCCGGTGCCGGACTCGATGGCACAGGTCTTGAGGCCCGCAAAATCTTTCTGCTCTATGGGGCGAATAACCAACATGTATGACAACTCCCTTGATTGACGACAGGCGGGGATCCCGGCTCCTGCCAGGATCATCTCCCCGCCTCAATACAGGATCAGGCGCCGACCACCTGGGCAACCGCCTTCTCGAAGCGGGCCAACCCTTCCTTGATATCCGCTTCGGGGATGATCAGGGATGGGGTGAAGCGCACCACGTTGGTCCCGGCCACCAGGGCCATCAGCCCCTGGTCGATGGAGGCCAACAGGAAGTCGCGGGAGCGCCCCTTGTAGTCCTCATTCAGCACGGCGCCGAGCAGCAGGCCCTGGCCACGCACCTCGCTAAAGCAGTGATACTTGGCGTTGATCGCCTCCAGGCCCTCGCGGAACAGCTGTTCACGACGCTTCACGCCGTCGAGTACCTCCGGGGTGTTGACCACGTCGAGCACCGCCTCGGCCACGGCACAGGCCAGCGGGTTGCCACCATAGGTAGAGCCGTGAGTCCCCACTTTCAGGTGGGAGGCGATATCGGTGGTGGTCAGCATGGCGCCGATCGGGAAGCCACCGCCAAGTGCCTTGGCACTGGTGAGGATGTCAGGGGTGACGCCCAGCCCCATGTAGGCGTAGAGGTGGCCGGTGCGGCCCACGCCAGACTGGACTTCGTCGAAGATCAGCAGGGCGTTGTGCTTGTCACACAGGGCTCGCACTCCCTTGGCGAACTCATCGGTGGGGCTGATGATGCCACCCTCCCCTTGCAGCGGCTCCATGACCACGGCGCAGGTGTTATCGGAGATCACCGCCTCCAGGGCCGCCAGATCGTTGTAGGCGACGTGGGTGATGTCGCCCGGCTTGGGGCCGAAACCGTCGGAATAGGCAGCCTGGCCACCGACGCTCACGGTGAAGAAGGTGCGACCATGGAAGCCCTGGTGGAAGGCGATGATCTGAGTCTTTTGCTCACCGAAGCGCTCCAGGGCGTAGCGACGGGCCAGCTTGAGGGCGGCCTCGTTGGCCTCGGCGCCGGAGTTACAGAAGTAAACCTTTTCGGCAAAGGTAGCCGCGACCAGTTTCTTCGCCAGGCGCAGGGCCGGCTCGTTGGTCATGACGTTGGAGAGGTGCCAGAGCTGCTCACCCTGGCTCTTGAGGGCCTCCACCAGCTTGGGGTGGCAGTGGCCGAGGCCGTTGACCGCGATTCCGCCGGCAAAGTCGATGTACTCACGCCCTTCTTGATCCCAGACATGGGAGCCGGCGCCACGCACCGGGATGATTTTGGCCGGGGCATAGTTGGGTACCATCACTTCATCGAACGACTCACGTGTCACTTGCACTGACATAGCTTGCTCCTTGTGATCGGCACTCAGAATATTTGACCGCCGAAAAGTTAAATCCGTGTAAACACGACCGGATTATCACAAAAAAAAAGAAAAAAGTCTGCAACCTGCCGGACTTAGGCAAACAATGTTCGACAGGGCATGAGAAAATAGGCGGGCCTATTGCATAACGGAGCAGGCTTGCTTGGCAAGACCCAATATGGCGGTAATGAGGAATGAATAAAATATCAGGCGAGGGAACGCGAATCTGACATCAAAATTGCGAGGAAAATCACGAAATCAGCGGGCGGCGCCGACAAAATTGGCCAACAGATCGAGTCCCTGCTGGCTGAGAATGCTCTCCGGATGAAACTGCACCCCCTCAATGTTAAGAGATTGATGCCGCAGCCCCATGATCTCGTCGGGACGCCCTTGCTCATCCTGGCTCCAGGCGGTGACCGCCAACGCATCGGGCAGGGAGTCCCACTCCACCACCAGCGAATGATAGCGGGTCACGGTCAGGGGATCGGCCAGGCCGCGAAACACCCCCTCCCCCGTGTGACGAATGGCAGAGGTTTTACCGTGCATCACCCGGCGGGCACGCACCACTCTGGCACCAAACGCCTGGGCCAGGGACTGATGACCAAGACAGACTCCGAGAATGGGTAACTGCCCGGCAAAGTGACGGATCGCCTCGAGAGAGATCCCCGCTTCATTGGGGGTGCAGGGGCCGGGGGAAATAACGAGATGATCCGGAGCCAGGTCGGCAATTCCGTCCAGGGTGATCTCATCGTTGCGGCGCACCACGACCTCGGTGCCCAGCGCCCCAAAATATTGCACCAGGTTCCAGGTAAACGAGTCGTAGTTATCGATAAGCAGCAACATAGAAAGGCGAACACACTCGGCTAAGGGACAAGGCTGGCCCGGCGGGGGCACATTCTGACACGGTTGGACGCAGGGATAAACGGTCCTTCCAGGTGCACCCGGGCAGCCCGGCACACAAAACAGAGGGGGGCCCGCTTAACGATCCAGCAGACGCCCTTGCTCCAGCTCACGCTCGCGTTGGCACTCGGCCAGATAGATGGCAGCGGCCACCGAGGGCATGGTGTGATGTCTGTCGATGGCATTGGAGACCATCAGTTGCAGGGTATTTACGTTCTTTGCCTTACGGAATTTACGGAGCCAGTGCCCCTTGTCTTCCAATTCGGTCATGGGTATGTCGGCGTGAGCGGTCATGCTTTCTCAATAGAATTACTTTGAACGGGAATATTCGGCAATCGATCCATCAGTGACCATTGTCGGCAACAAAAACAAAGAAAGCCAGGTCATAACCCAGCTCTCTTCTACTACACCTTCCCAGTATGTCAGGCTCGAGGAACGAAGCCGATTACATCATATACTCTGGAAAGAGTTTTTTCAGCCCTTTCACGCGCCTTTTGTGCGCCTTGCGCCAAAATGGAGAGCAGCAACGCCTCATCCTGGCGCAGCTCGTGGAAACGGGCCTGCATCGGCTCGAGCATGGCCACCACGGCGTCGGCACACTCTCCCTTGAGATGACCGTACATCTTGCCATCGAAGTGCTCGACCAGCTCCGGGATGGAGCGACCGGTCGCGCCGGACATCAGGGTCAACAGGTTGGAGACGCCGGGTTTGTTCTCGACATCGAAGCGCACCACGGGCGGGTTGTCGGAGTCGGTGACCGCACGCTTGATCTTCTTGGCGATCTGCTTGGGATCTTCCAACAGGCCGATGAAGTTGGCCTCGTTATCATCGGACTTGGACATCTTCTTGGTCGGGTCTTGCAGGCTCATCACCCGTGCCCCTTCGGTCGGGATGAAGGGGTCCGGCATGGTGAAGACCTCACCATAGAGGCTGTTGAAGCGATAGGCGATGTCGCGGGTCAGTTCCAGATGCTGCTTCTGGTCATTACCGACCGGCACCTGGTTGGCCTGATAGAGCAGGATATCGGCGGCCATCAGCACCGGGTAACCGAACAGACCGACGTTAACGTTGTTCTCGAAACGGGCCGACTTGTCCTTGAATTGGGTCATCCGTGACAGCTCGCCCATCTGGGTGTAGCAGTTGAGAACCCACCCCAGCTCGGCGTGCTGAGGTACATGAGACTGAATGAAGACGGTGCTCTTCTTGGGATCGATACCGACTGCCAGGTAGAGCGCCGCCGCATCGAGGCACGCCTTGCGCAGGGCCAGGGGATCCTGGCGCACGGTGACGGCATGCATATCGACGATGCAGTAGAGGCAGTCATAGTCGTCCTGCATGTTGACCCACTGACGCAAGGCCCCCATGTAGTTACCGATGGTGAGTTGGCCCGAGGGCTGGGCGCCGCTCAGTACGATTGGTTTAGCCATAGAGTGTGAGTTCCTTTATTAACCGGGCAGGATCGTATCCAGCCCGGAAAAGTGTTCAAAGACCCAATCGGGTTGGGAGTCGGCAATCGGGCGCCCGTAGTTGTAGCCATAGGTGAGACCCACTACCTGCATGCCAGCCGCCTTGGCCGCCAACACGTCGTTTTCGGAATCGCCAACCATGAGGGTGCGCGTCGCAGCCACCTGCAACTCGTGGCAGGCGTGCAGCAGGGGCGCGGGATGGGGCTTCTTCTCGGGCAGGCAGTTGCCACCGAGCCAGAGGGCAAAGTGGCGGCCGATATCGAGGGCATCGAGGATCGGCTGTACGAAAGAGGTCGGCTTGTTGGTCACCACGGCCAGGCGGTAACCGGCCGCATCGAGGCGTGCCAGGGTGGCGGCCACCCCTTGGTACATCTCAAGACCTTCCAACAGGCAGGCGTCGTAATGGCGGCCGAAGGCGGGACGGGCAGTGGCAAACAGCTCTTCGCCGGCACCGACATGCTGCAGGGCACGCTGTACCAGCTTATCGGCACCGTTCCCGACCCAGGTTCGCACCAGCGCCTCGGGCACCTCATCAAAACCACACTCAACCAGCATACGATTAACCGCCAGCGCCAGCTGGGGAACGCTGTCGATCAGGGTGCCATCGAGATCGAACAGGACGAGATCGAAGGGGCGCTCAACGACGGACATGGGCCAGCTCCGTACGCATCTGATCGATCACCGCCTTGTAGTCGGGCTTGCCGAAGATGGCAGAGCCTGCCACGAACATGTCGGCGCCGGCTTCGGCGATCTCGCGAATGTTATCGACCTTGACGCCACCATCGATCTCGAGGCGGATGTCACGGCCACTCTCGTCGATCAGACGGCGCACCTGGCGCAGCTTGTCGAGAGTGCCAGGAATGAAACTCTGACCGCCGAAGCCCGGGTTGACCGACATCAGCAGGATCACGTCCAGCTTGTCCATCACATGGTCCAGGTGGAAAAGGGGGGTCGCCGGATTGAACACCAGGCCGGCCTGGCAGCCCTGCTCCTTGATGAGCCCCAGGGTGCGGTCGATGTGATCAGAGGCTTCGGGGTGGAAGGTGATGAGAGACGCACCGGCCTTGGCGAAGTCGGGGATGATACGATCGACCGGCTTGACCATCAGATGCACATCGATGGGCGCCTCGATGCCATAGTCACGCAGGGCCTGGCACACCATGGGTCCAATGGTCAGGTTGGGCACATAGTGGTTGTCCATCACATCGAAGTGAACCACATCGGCACCGGCGGCCAACACCTTGGTCACGTCCTCACCCAGGCGGGCAAAGTCGGCTGAGAGGATCGAAGGGGCAATCAGAAAGTCTTTCATCGGCGTCATCCATTGGCTGCGGGGCACAAAAACGGCGCAATTTTACCGCAAAGCCCGAGCCGAGACGAGGCCGAATCACGCCGGCCGGGCGGGCTCTGAGTGAGGCGCCTCGGGATACCAACCCTGCTCGGGCGAGATACCGGGCAGGTAGAGTGCGAGCAGCTCGGCCACCTTGTTACGCCCACCGCCATTTCGACTGATGGTGCGCTTGACCTGCACCTCGTCGAGGCGGGCACCGCGATAGAGTTCGCGGGTCAACTCGATGTCGTGGTTGCTGATGAGTACCGGTACACCTTTCTCAGCCGCCGTGTGCCTCGCGACTCGGGCCAGCACGGCCTGATCGTCCAGAGTGAAGCCACTGGCTGCATAGCTGGTGAAGCTGGCAGTGGTAGAGAGGGGGGCATAAGGGGGATCGCAATAGATGACCCAGTCGGACTCGGCGCGGGCCATGGCGTCCACATAGCTCTCGCAGATGAAGGTGGCCTTCTTGGCCTTCTCGGCGAACAGCCACAGCTCTTTTTCCGGGAAATAGGGCTTCTTGTAGGAGCCGAAGGGGACGTTGAAGCCGCCCTTCTTGTTGTAACGGCACAGACCGTTAAAACCGTGTCGATTCAGGTAAAGAAACAGCTGAGCCCGCTCGAGACTGTCGCTGGCCTGATTGAACTGGGTGCGTAAACGGTAGTAGGCGGCCTTGTTGTTGAACTCGGGTTCAAACCAGCGCCGCGCCTCACCAATCAGGCGATCCGGGGAATACTTGAGATGGTTATAGAAGTCGATGAGGTCAGGATTGATGTCGTTGAGCACATACTCTTCGAAGTCTGTGTTCAGAAACACGGAGCCGGCACCGACAAACGGCTCCAGCAACACGCGCCCCTCGGGCAGCCGCTCGGCAATCTCTTCGATCAGGGAGAACTTGCCCCCGGCCCATTTCAGGAAGGCACGCGTTTTTTTCATGGAGTTCCGGTGAGTGGAGTGAGGCCCGAAAGGGGGCGAAGTTTACCCCCTTTTCCGAGCTATTTCTTCAATTCTTTCTTCACTTGGGCAAATGACTTTGGCCAGGGCTGCTCCTTGAGCAGAGCAGGCGGTAGTTGCCGCACGGCGGCCCGTGCCAGCTCCAGAGTGGCGTAATCACCCTTGATGACGACGTACCAAGGGGTTCCCTTGAACTTGGTCTGATAGACCCAAACCTGACCTGCCAGCTGATGGGTAGCGACAAATTCCTCGACCGCCTTCATGTTGCTTGCCCCCATCAGCTGCACGCTGAAGTGGTTGCTACGCTTTTGATTGAGGGTGCTGGCCGGGGTCACACTCAGCGTCTGCCGGTCGGGCTTGGCGGCAGGGGCAGGAACAGGAACAGGAGTCTTAACCGAGGCGCTTGGCACCTCACTCACCGGTTTGCCGGGCACCACGGCCTGCTCCACCTCGGTGGGCAGAGCGCCGCTGACCGGCTTGTTCTTCATCAGTTGCTCCACCACTTCGTCGCCGATCACCACACGGCGTCCCTCGTAGTTGTGGGTCTCAGTGGTGAGGGTGGCACTCTTCACCTGCTCGGGCAGAGTTGGTTGCTCCGACTTCCACTCCTGAACGACCGCAGCCGGGTTACTCGGCGCCGTCGGCGTGGCAGGCTGACTCTGCTCAGTGGAAACCGGCTCAGTCGGCACTGGGGCAGGCAAGGTGCCGGAGATGTTCTCAACCTTGGGTGTGTCAGCCTTGCCCCCCATAATCGCGGGCACCAGATAGGTCAATCCCAGCAATATCACGGCGGTCGCCGCCAACCCGATGGCCGCCTTGCGAACAGGAAAGGGTTCCGGACGTTTACGCGGTCGACGATCGCTCATCAGCTCCTCCAGAGACATCATGATGGTGGCCGGGTGCCCCTTGGCCGAAGCCAGGATCTCGGCCACCTTTTCTTTGGTCAGCAACAGAGAGGGCACCTTGAGTTGATTGCCCTTCTCATAGAGAAAAATCTTCTGCTCGGGAGCGGTCAGCGGTGCCATCTCCACCTCCAGAGCGGGCAATGCCCTCCCCTTGAGCTGAGGACGGTGCTGCCGAACCCATTGCTCATCGGCGGTGAGCAGGATGGCAAGACGATGGGGCTGTGGCAAGGTGTCATTGGCCAGCATCAATGCCCACAACTCGGACAGCAGCTCTCGAGGCAGCCTGTCTACACCGTCAATCAGGATCACCAGCTGCTGCCTTAGTCCCTGCGCCATGCGCAAGAAACTGTCGGCCAAGGCATCGGCAGGATTGAAGAGGGGTGAGGGCACCATCTGACGCAACAGGTACTCACGTACCGTTTCCATCTTCATGGCCGAGTTCGGGATCAGTGTCACCGGGCGCAGCGTGTCCGGCAGTTGTCCGAGGATCTGCTCGCACAGGGTGGAGCGGCCAGAGCCTGGCCGACCGCTAACCAGTACGAAAGGGGAATCAAACTCGACCAGATGCAGCACCCGATCGACCAACTGACGCTGACTCGGCAGTTGCAGTTGTTTTATATCAGCCACGCGCTTGCTCGATGACTTGGGCCAGTTGCGCCTCGGTCACGTGAGAGACCACTTCAGCCTGCCCTATGCCACGAGGTAATACCAGACGCAGAGTACCATTAAGCACCTTCTTGTCCCGTCGCATATGGGCGATGAAGGCAGCCGCGTCCATCTCCTCGGGGGCATGCACCGGCAGACGTGCAGCCAGGAGTAAGTGACGAATGCGCTCACGCTCGCCCTCACTCATCATGCCGCACAGCACAGCCGTATCGGCAGCCAGCATGGTGCCTGCTGCGACCGCTTCGCCGTGCAACCAGTTACCGTAGCCCATCTCCGCCTCGATGGCGTGACCAAAGGTATGGCCCAGATTGAGCAGAGCCCGCACTCCGGATTCGGTCTCGTCCTCGGCCACCACCTCGGCCTTGATGGCACAGCAGCGCAGAATCGCCTGCGTCAGCGCCTCGCTGTCGAGTCGCTGCAGACGAGTCATGTTCTGCTCGAGCCAGACAAAGAACGCGTTGTCCCAGATGATGCCGTACTTGATCACCTCAGCCATGCCGGCGGCAAACTCGCGCTCGGGCAGGGTGGCGAGGCAGTCGATATCGATGATGACCGACTTGGGCTGGTAGAAGGCCCCGATCATGTTCTTACCGAGCGGATGATTGACGGCCGTTTTGCCACCCACAGAGGAGTCAACCTGAGAGAGCAGGGTGGTCGGCACCTGAATGAAGGGCACGCCGCGCTGATAGCAGGCGGCGGCGAATCCGACCAGATCGCCGATGACGCCGCCACCGAGAGCGATAAGAGTCGTGTCGCGGCCGTGATTGCCCTCGAGCAGCGCGCTCATCACCCGCTCGAAGGTGGCGAGGCTCTTGTAGGCTTCACCATCGGGCAATAGCAGCGTGTCGACCCGATAATCGACAAGCTGGGCCTGGAGGGTCTCAAGATAGAGAGGGGCCACGGTCTCATTGGTGACAACCATGACGCGTCGCCCCTTGATGACCTGACGATACAGGTCCGGAGACTGCAACAGACCCGCACCGATCTCGATAGGATAGGAACGCTCACCCAACTCTACGACCAACCTTTCCATGGCCCTCTCCGTGTTTACATACCAATCAGTTTGACGATCTGGTTTGCGACTATCTTGGCGCTCTGCTCGTCGGTGTGCACGACGAAGTCGGCAACCTCCTCATAGAGAGGGTTGCGCTCCCCGGCCAGACGCTCGAGCACCTCGCGTGGCGGCTCCTCGGTCTGAAGCAAGGGGCGACGCTTGTCACGCTGAGTGCGCGCAAGCTGCTTCTCGATAGTCGTCTCGAGATAGACGACGATACCACGGGCGGAGAGGCGATTACGGGTCTCGCGGCTCTTGATGGCACCACCGCCGGTAGCCAGCACAATCCCCTGCATCTCGGAGAGATCGCCAATCACGCGTTCTTCACGAACACGAAAGCCCTCTTCTCCTTCGACATCAAATACCCAGCTGATGTCGGCACCGCTGCGGCGTTCGATTTCCTGATCGGAGTCGTAGAACTCCATATGCAGCTGTTCAGCCAAATGTCTGCCGATGGTGCTCTTGCCCGCACCCATGGGCCCTACCAGGAAAATATTGCGTTTCTCAGCCATGTTTTTTCGTTTGTTCTTTCACAGTGTTAGATCCCGGATAACAAAGACCCCGGGATGCCGGTGAACCTCATCTTTCGATGGATCAGACGGGGAATTATCTCAATAGAAAGGGGGGCTGGCAACCAGCCAACCCAACGCCCCGACCGCTTTGGGGCGTTAGGTTATATGTGTTTTGCCAGTCGCTGTAAAGCGCTTAGAGGTCGTCGGTCACGATTCTCGGGGTCACAAAGATAAGCAACTCCCGCTTCTTATTTTCGCTAGTCGTCTTCTTGAACAGTATCCCCAGGCCGGGAATATCACCCAGCAAGGGCACCTTACTAACGTCATTTAGTATGGTCTGCTGATAGATACCCCCCAGCACCAGAGTCTCGCCATTATCCACCAGCACTTGTGTGGTAATGGACTGGGCATTGATGGACACGGCATCCCCCGTACCGGTCGGCACCGTCTCCCCCTTGGTGTCCTGAGTCACGGTCAGATCCAGTATCACCCTGTTATCCGGCGTTATCTGGGGTGTGACTTTGAGGCTCAACACTGCCTTCTTGAAGGTCACCGATGTCGCGCCGCTAGAGGCAGACTCAACATAGGGTATTTCGGTCCCCTGCTCGATCAACGCGGGTTTCTGATTGGCCGTTGTGACCCGTGGACTGGCGATGATCTCGGCCTTGCTCTCTTTCTCGAGTGCAGAGAGTTCCAAATCGAGCAGAGTGCCATCGGCCAGACGCGCCACCTGGAAGGCGATGGTTCCCGCCGCATTGGCCACCGGCAGATTGACATTGAGCCTGTCTTCGATACCCGGACGAGTTATCAGGCTGGTGCCTTTGTCGTTTCCGGAACCATCATTGCCTTCAATCGAGCCCGATGTACTGTTGCCGTGCCCATCGTTCTTGGTCACGCCCCAACGCACCCCAAGCGCCTCGTCGAGGCCATCGTCGATCGTCACCATGCGCGCTTCGATCACGACTTGACGCACCGGAATATCGAGCATCTCGAGCATCCGCTTCACACTGTCGATCACCTCGGCGGTGTCCTTAATGACGAGCAGGTTGGTCCGTTCATCGACGCTCACAGCCCCCCGATTGGAGAGCAGCTTGGTGCTCTCGGACGAGAGCAAAGCAGCGACTTCCGCAGCCTTGGCGTAGTTAACTTGAAGGAGCTCGGTCTGAAGCGGTGCCAATTCAGCCGCTTGGTTACGGCTTTCCATCTGCTGTTTCTCACGGGCCGCGATCTCGTCGGCGGGAGCCACAAGAAGGATGTTGTTGTCGAGCCGCTTGTCGAGCCCCTTGACCTTGAGGATGACATCCAACGCCTGCTCCCAGGGGACCCCGTCCAGACGCAGCGTGATATTGCCGCTGACCGAATCTGTGGTCACCAGGTTGAAGTGGTTGAAGTCAGCGATGATCTGCAGCACAGTCCTGACGGGAATATTCTGGAAATTCAAAGAAATAGGTTTGCCTGCATACTTCTTGGCTTCCCCTGCGACCTTCTTGTCGACCTGAATGATGAACAGATTCTCGGCTTGATCGTAGCGATAGTCATAACTGCCGTTGACCGTTAACTCAAACAGCGTGTCCCGACCCTGACGAAACGCCTCGACCTGGGTCACAGGAGTGGAAAAGTCTCGCACGTTCATCACATTGAGCCACTCGTCAGGCAACCGAGTGCCGAAAAACTTGGCCTTTACCTTCTGCCCCTGAGCACTGATGTCGATAGCTGCCGAGCTGTTATCCAGGCGCACCAGAAATTCTCCCCGCCCATCCTTACCACGGCGAAAATCGAGGTTACGAACCGAATTGAAATAATCCCCGGTCGTCTGCCCTGCACTCTTGCTCATGATCGGACGGGGCGCAGCCGTCGTGAGGCCGGTTGCTGAGGCTGACGCAGTAACATAAGGAGTGGCGGCACGCAGAGGAGCATTGGCCTCATTTCCCAGCGCAATCAACAGAGAGCTTCCCTGCTGGTTGATCTGATATGGCATCAGCTCATCGAGACCAACTCGGACATCGAGGCCCGAGCCCTTCGATTCGACCTTGACCTCTCCGACACCCTGTTGACGGATCGGCAAGGGATTCGTCTGCAAGGCACCGACGGCACCAGGAATATGCATCCAGAGCTGATCGGGCTGATAGGCCAAGCGGTCGGTGAAGCCGGAGACTGGCTCACTAAACTTGAGCTCGAGCACCAGACGTCCTGACATCAGGGGATTAACCCTCACCTCCTGCAGGGTAGCCACCGCCCATGCTCCTTGGCATACCAGAGCCAACAGTGCCACACCTGTCCTGATAAACCTCACTGTCCCTTTCATAACTGTCCCTGCTTATGGTTCTAGTTGGTGCCTGCCATTGCCAACCGGGTATCCCTCGTCACCCAGCATCCCTTGCCATCCGGAACTGTCTCAATCAGATCCAATCCATTCCTGCTAATCCGGATAACGCGCCCATTATTAAGGCCCATGTGCTGATCCAACCCCACCTTGACCACCTGACCATCCGGTGTAGTGACCAAGGCCCACAACTGCCCCTTGAGCCCCATGGTGCCGGTCATGGCCAGGTTTTCCAGACCATACTGTTCCAGCATCTCCTTGGCACGATCCTGCTCCTCGCGACGACACTCAGGCTTCACCTCCGCGAGGGCACTCCCCTGCTCAGGCTGAGGCTGAATAAATGGACTACGCTCTTCGCCGGCTTTATAGGTCATAGGCACAAATGGCTTAACTTCAGGAAGCGGCTCGATCGGTGCCGGCGGTCGGGCTCGCACCTCGGCGATATAGCTATCGACATCGCTCACCCCATCACAGCCCATCAGGAGTGAGGCAAGAAGAAGTAAACTGACCTTATGGCCACTGTTCATGGTTTCTTCTCCTCGGTCTTACCGTTATAACGGTAAGTCTTGGCCAGCATACTCATGGCAATACCAGTGCCCTTTTCACTACCGGTAAGGGTGAAGGTATCGAGGATGACGATGCGGGGTAGCGCCGCCAACCCGGCAGTAAAACGCCCCAGTTGATGGTAATCCCCCTCCACTTCAATTCGCATTGGCAGCTCGGTGGAAAACTCCCGCGCCACTTCGGGTTCCCAATTGATACGGTTGAGTTTCAACCCGTTATCGGTCGCAATAAAGCTGATGTCATCGAGCAGGCCCGCCACCTCGTTGGTATTGGGCAACTGCTTGAGCTGGATATCGATCATTTTTACCAGTTCGGTCATCTGCTGCTTGTAAGCCGGCAGGCTGGCCGCCAGCCGAGCCTTGGCTTCAAACTGACTCTTGAGATCAACCTCCTGCGCCTGAACCTGTTTAAGCGAATCGACCGATACCGAGATGACATAGTAGTAAAGCGCCCCCGCCAGCAGACCACAGAAGAAGAGAATAAAGATCCCTTTGGCAAGGCGTGGCCAGTTACCTATGTCGTTGAAGTCGAGTTCATTAAGCTGTTGCAGATTCATTGTGGCGCCCCCGTCGTCGCCTGCCCGCCCTGAACCATAAACAGCAGGGAAAACTGGCTTAAGGCCACCGGCCCTTTATCGGTGGCAAAAATGGAATTCATCTGAGATTGCCCCAACCATCCAGAGCCATCGATGCGCCGCATCATGTTGGCGACGCGCCCATAGGCTTCTGTCTTGCCGGTGACATCGACCTTGGCTCCCTGCAGTTGCAGAGTATCAAGATAGACGCCATTTGGAACCATTTCGGGTAGTTGATCAAATACCTTCACCGGCAGGTTACGTCGCTCCTGCAATCCCTCAATCAGCTTCATACGAGCAATCAAGGCCTGACGCTCCTCTTTGAGCTTGGCGATCTCGGCCAGCTGGATATCGAGCAACCCTATCTCGCTCTGGATCCGTTGGTTACGAGCCTGCTGAACCTCAACTTGCTTCATCACCAGCCAGTTCGCCAGCAGCGCCAGAGACGCCGTCACGACCAGGCAGCCCACAAGCAGAATGCCAAACTGCTTCTTCTGCCGCTGGCTAAGCGCTTCTCGCCAGGGCAACAGGTTTATATTTGACATGGCGTAAAACTCCGTAGGGCGAGCCCAAAAGCCGTCATGTACCGAGCCCCGTGGCCAAGCGCCTTGACGTCATCGTGGCCAAACTCGCTAAAAGGGTCGGGGTGACGCACCTCAATCTCCAGCTCCCTGGCAAGATAGGCCGGTAAACCGGGTACGAGACTGGCCCCGCCGGTGAGGACCAGCTCAGAGATCTCACGAAATCCGGATGAACTGCAAAAGAGCTGCGTATTGCGCTTAATGTGCTGCAAAAGCGTCGCCATATGAGGTTCAGTGACATCCATTTCATGGCCTGCTGGAAGTTGACGGGTCTGCTTCGCATGCTCGGCTTCGTCGAGCGTCATCCCGTAAAAGGAAGAGAGCGCCTGGGTATATTGATCACCGCCGAAATTTTGCAGGCGCGAGTAGATGACTTCACCTCTCACCATGGTCGCAAAGGTGAGGGCACTGGCACCGATATCGACAATGGCTGTCGCCTTGCTGCTCTCAAGCAACTGGGGATAGCAGGTGACGACGGCACGCCCCAGGGCATGGGCACCGACGTCCACCACACGGGTGATAAATCCGGCTTCAGCAAGGGCGCTGACTCGGCCACTGATGCTCTCGGTACGGGCGGCACTCAGCAACACCTCATTGCGCTCCGGGTCGTTGCTGCTGGGCCCGAGGACCTCGTAATCGAGACTGATCTCGTCGAGGGGAAAGGGGATGAGCTGCTCTGCCTCCTGCATGACCTGACCGTTAAGCTCGCTATCGCTCAGACCTGCATCCAGCAGCAGTACCTTGCTGATGACATTGGAGCCAGTGACCGCCGTCGCGGCAAATTGGCCGGCACCGGGGAGGCTTCTCTTCAGCCCCTTGAGTACATGGCCAACCTTCTCGATATCCTGCAATTGATAGTCGACCAACACACCTTTTGGCATAGGCCCGTCGGCCGCGCCCTCGATGGCAAACTTGCCGGCACGTCCCGCCAATATGACCCCTTTGACGGAGTGTGTTCCAAAATCGACCCCCAGCATGGGCACCAAGGATCCTTCCCTGAAGAGTGCAATCATAAGGCTGCCACATCCATGTCTATTGATTTTTCAGTCTATTCCATGATTCCCCGATTGGACAGGTCGAGCAATATTAAGTCTCTAGAACCTCGACAAGGTCTCACATGAAGTCTTTTCTGGGGAAAACGCCTCCCCATTGGGGAGGGGAAAAACGTCGATTTTGCCCCCCCAAAACGGCTATACTCTGCGCCCGTTGGCCAAATTTAAGACGATCGGTAGTTACTTCATGTTGAAATGGCTTGTGCGCCTGCTCTTTGCCGGAATGTTATGTGCTGTACTCGGTGCAGCCTCTTTACTCGGCATCTACTTCTACATCAAACCCCAGCTGCCCGATGTCAGCTCTCTTAAGGATGTCCAGCTGGCCACCCCGATGCGGGTCTATAGCCGTGATGGGGAACTCATCTCCCAGTATGGCGAAGTGCGCCGCATCCCGCTCAAGCTCAACGAGATTCCACAGCAGATGATCGATGCGGTGCTGGCCACCGAGGACGCCCGTTTCTACGAGCATCCGGGCATAGACCCCATCGGTATATTGCGAGCCGCCCTCGCCGTCGCCGCCTCTGGCCATGCCAGCCAGGGCGCGAGCACCATCACCCAGCAGGTGGCGCGTAACTTCTTCCTCTCCAATGAGAAAACCATCATTCGTAAGGTCAAGGAGATCTTCCTGGCCTGGCGTATCGAGCAGAGCCTCAGCAAAGATGAGATCCTCGAGCTCTACCTCAACAAGATCCCCCTCGGCTATCGCGCCTTCGGGGTCGGGGCTGCCGCCCAAGTCTACTTCGGCAAGTCGGTCTCCGAGCTGAGCCTGGATCAGATCGCCATCATTGCAGGCCTGCCCAAGGCCCCTTCCCTGCTCAACCCGATCCGCTCGCCCCAGCGCGCCTTCGATCGCCGCAACGTCGTGCTCGGTCGCATGCTCGACACCGGCAAGATCACCCAGGCCCAGTATGACGAGTACTCGCAAAAGCCGGTGGTGGCCCGCTATCACGGCGCCGAGCTGACCCTCTATGCTCCCTACCTCGGTGAGATGGTACGCCAGAAGATGGTGGAGCAGTTTGGCGAAGATGCCTACACCATGGGCCTGCACGTTTACACCACTGTCGATTCCAAACGCCAGCAGGCGGCTCGCGACGCCCTGCTCACCGGACTGTTTGACTACGACATGCGCCATGGTTACCGGGGCCCCGAAAAGCAGCTTTGGCAGCATGGGGAAACGGCCTGGGAATACCAGCAGATCACCGACTATCTGTCGAAGCAGCCCAGCTACAGCCCACTCATTCCGGCCGTCGTGACCGAACTGGGTGATCGCACCGCCCAGGTGATCCTCAAGTTTGGCAAGCAGGGTGAACTGGACTGGAACGCCATCAAGTGGGCCCGCCCCTTCATCAACGACTCACGCATGGGGCAGGCACCGCGCAGCGCTCGCGATGTACTTAAGGTCGGCGCCCAGATCTGGGTCAGAGAACAGGGTGAGCGCCTCATCCTGGGGCAAGTACCGGATGCCAACGCCGCCTTGGTGGCGCTTAATCCCCACGACGGCGCGGTAGAAGGGCTGGTCGGCGGCTTTAGTTTCGAACTCTCCAAGTTCAACCGGGTCGAACAGGCGCGTCGCCAAATTGGCTCCAATATCAAGCCCTTCCTCTACGCCACGGCGCTTGAGCAGGGTTATACCCTGGCCTCGCTCATCAACGACGCCCCCATTAACCAGTGGGACCCCTCTTCAGGCAAGGCGTGGCAGCCCAAGAACTCTCCCCCCGTCTATGAGGGACCGCTACCGCTGCGAATGGGCCTGGCCAAATCGAAGAACGTCATGTCGGTACGCCTGCTGCGCGCCATTGGCATCAATACTTTTGTCGATGGTCTCTCCCGCTTCGGTTTTCCTCGCGATCAGCTGGCCCCCTATGAGCCGCTCGCATTGGGCGCCGCCGAGTTCACCCCGTTGGAAGTAGTACGCGGCTACGCCGCCTTCGCCAACGGCGGGCATTTGGTGACTCCCTACTTCATCCAGAAGGTCGAGGATAACAGTGGCAACCTCCTCTTCGAGAACAAGACCGCGATTGCCTGTGTCGATTGCGCCGTCTCCGACAGCGTGAGCGCCCCCATAGAGGGTGATCAGGCTCCGCAAGCCGTTGGCCTGCCGGCCCAATGTGCGCCTGTTGCCGACCAGGCCTGTGCGCCGCGAGCCATCAGCCCGCAGAGCGCCTTCCTCATCGCCGATACCCTCAAGACCGCTATCTGGGGCGGCGACGGCTGGCGTGGCACCGGCTGGCGCGCGGCTGTCGAGCTCAAGCGACGCGACATCGCCGGCAAGACAGGGACCACCAACGAGGCCCGCGATCTCTGGTTCTCCGGCTTTACCCCCGGCATGGTGGCCACCGCCTGGATCGGTTTCGACAACCACCAGCGCTCCCTCGGTGCCGGTGCCTTCGGCGGCAACACGGCGCAGCCCATCTGGATCGATTTCATGAAGGTCGCGCTGAAGGGAATGCCGGAGCAGGAATACATCAAACCGGCCGATATCGTCTCTCTGGCGGTAGACAACGAGAGCGGTCTGCTCAGCCATGGTGGGCCCGGCAGCCATAGCGAGTACTTCAAGCAAGGCACAGAGCCGACCCGCTACGCCGAACCCGTTGGAAGTGGGGATCCCCTGGAAGGCGGAGAGAGTATCTCCACCGATGACATCTTCTGACAGAGCAGAAAACCAAATGGCGGGTCACCCCGCCATTTTTTTTCCCATCAATTGGGCAATGCGAGCAGCCAGCTCGTTGAAACAAGGCCGTCGCACCGAGTAGTGCCGGTAGAGGAGCGATATGGTCCTCCCCGGAACCGGATCCACCACGGGGCGATAGCTGACCCCTCCCCCATCCCTTCCCGGCACCGCCAGTGCCGGCACCAGCGTCATGCCGCTGCCCGCCGCCACCATGTTGCGCAGGGTCTCGAGGCTGGTCCCCTGGAAGCGTTGGTCCTCACCCACTCCGGCGGCGAAACAGAAGCCGAGCGCCTGTTCACGCAGGCAGTGGCCATCGGCCAGCATCAGCAGTTTTCTGCCCTTAAGGGCCTGAAACGGGATCTCAGCCTGTTCGGCCTGTGGGTGACCATAGGGCAGTGCCAACCACATGGACTCCTGATAGAGCGGGATTGAACCAAACCCCTCCATACCATCGAGCTGAGCCAGGATCAGACAGTCCAGTTCACCGGCTTCCAGCCGTTTAAGCAGCACCTGGGTCTGCTCTTCGTAGAGGAAGAACTCCAGCTTGGGAAATTGCTCGCGCAGATCCTGGATCACGTGGGGGAGCAGATAGGGCCCCACCGTAGGAATCAGGCCGATGTGGATCTCGCCGGACATGGGCTCGGCAAAACGCTGTGCCAGCGCCTTCAGCTCATCCACCTCGCCAAGCACCTGACGGGCCTGACGGGCAACCGCCTCCCCGGCCGGAGTGAAGAGCACCTTGCGCGAGGTGCGCTCGATGAGGATCACCCCGAGCTCGTTCTCCAGCTTCTGGACCTGGCCGCTCAGAGTCGGCTGGCTGACGAAGCAGCGCTCGGCCGCCTTGCGAAAGTGCCTCTCTTCTTCCAAGGCCACCAGGTATTCGAGATCGCGCAGGTTCATGAATGACGGCTCCTTCAGTCAGGGGAGTGAGACAGCATGCCCCAAGCAAGGCAGGTGCTCAAGCCGGGAGAGGGAAACAAAAAAGCCCCGGAAAACCGGGGCTTGGGATGCATAATGACCTGCTCGCTTACTTCTGCGGACGCAAGGCCGGGAACAGGATCACGTCACGGATGGTGTGGCTGTTGGTGAACAGCATGACCAGACGGTCGATACCGATACCCTGACCGGCGGTCGGCGGCAGGCCGTGTTCCAGCGCGGTGACGAAGTCGGCGTCGTAGAACATGGCTTCGTCGTCGCCGGCAGCCTTCTGGTCAACCTGAGCCTGGAAGCGCTCGGCCTGATCTTCGGCATCGTTCAGCTCGGAGAAGCCGTTGGCCAGCTCGCGGCCACCGATGAAGAACTCGAAGCGGTCGGTCACGTCCGGGTTCTGGTCGTTACGGCGAGCCAGCGGGGAGACGGCGGCCGGGTACTCGGTGATGAAGGTCGGTTGCAGCAGCATGTGTTCCACGGTCTCTTCGAAGATCGCGGTGATCACGTGGCCCAGCTCCCAGCTCTTCATCAGCTCGATCTTCAGGCGCTTGGCGACGGCGGTGGCCTTCTCCAGGGTCGCCAGATCGTCACGGGTCACATCCGGGTTGTACTTCAGGATGGAATCAACCATGGAGAGACGCTGGAACGGCTGGCCGAAGTCGATGGTCAGGCCCTCTTCGCCCTCTTTGGCGTAGCGGATCTTGGTGTCGCCCAGGATGTCCTGCGCCAGGGTACGCAGCATCTCTTCGGTGAGATCCATCAGGTCGATGTAGTCGGCGTAGGCCATGTAGAACTCGAGCATGGTGAACTCGGGGTTGTGACGCACCGAGATGCCTTCGTTACGGAAGTTACGGTTGATCTCGTACACCCGCTCGAAGCCACCCACGACCAGACGCTTCAGATAGAGTTCCGGAGCGATACGCAGGTACATGTCGATGTCCAGCGCATTGTGGTGGGTGATGAAGGGACGCGCGGAGGCGCCGCCCGGAATCACCTGCATCATGGGGGTTTCCACTTCCATGAAGCGCTTGTCGTTCAGGAACTTGCGAATACCGGCCACCACCTTGGTGCGGGTCACGAAGGTCTTGCGGGACTCTTCGTTGGCGATCAGATCCAGGTAACGCTGGCGGCAGCGAGCTTCCTGGTCGGTCAGGCCCTTATGCTTCTCGGGCAGCGGGCGCAGCGCCTTGGTCAGCAGGCGGACAGTGGAGACGTGCACGGAGAGCTCACCGGTCTTGGTCTTGAACACAGTCCCTTCGACACCGACGATGTCACCCAGATCCCACTTCTTGAACTGCTCGTTGTAGAAGCCTTCCGGCAGATCGTCACGGGTCACGTAGATCTGGATCTTGCCAGCCATGTCCTGCAGGGTGGCAAACGCCGCCTTGCCCATGATGCGGCGGGTCATGATACGACCGGCGATGCTCACCCGTTTACCCAGGGCCGCCAGCTCTTCTTCCGATTTATCGCCGAACTCGGCGTGCAGGTCGCCAGAGAGGCTGTCACGACGGAAGTCGTTGGGGAAGGGATTGCCCTGGGCGCGCAGGGCGGCCAGCTTGGAGCGACGCTCTGCCATCTCATTGTTGAGTTCCTGGCCGAGTTCTACTTCCGGAGTCATGGTTTGTTCAGACATGGTGATTCCTGCTACTTCGTTTTACAGGCCTGATTTCAGGCTGGCTTCGATAAACTTGTCCAGATCCCCGTCGAGCACCGATTGAGTGTTACGGGTTTCAACGCCGGTGCGCAGATCCTTGATACGGGCATCATCGAGCACGTAAGAGCGGATCTGGCTACCCCAGCCGATGTCGGACTTGGAGTCCTCCAGTGCTTGCTTCTCGGCATTTTGCTTCTGAAGTTCAAACTCATAGAGCTTGGCCTTCAGCTGCTTCATGCACTGATCCTTGTTCTTATGCTGGGAACGGTCGTTCTGGCACTGTACCACTATGTTGGTCGGGATGTGGGTGATCCGCACCGCGGATTCGGTCCGGTTAACGTGCTGACCACCGGCGCCGGAGGCGCGGTACACGTCGATACGCAGATCGGCCGGGTTGATCTCGATCTCGATGTCATCATCGATCTCGGGATAGACGAACACCGAGCAGAAGGAGGTATGGCGACGACCACCCGAGTCGAACGGCGACTTGCGTACCAGACGGTGCACGCCGGTCTCGGTGCGCAGCCAGCCATAACCGTACTCGCCGGTGAACTTGATGGTGGCGGACTTGATGCCGGCCACTTCCCCTTCGGAGCATTCGATGAGCTCGGGTTTGAAGCCGTGGGCCTCACCCCAGCGCAGGTACATGCGCAGCACCATGTTGGCCCAGTCTTGGGCCTCGGTACCACCGGAGCCGGACTGGATGTCCAGATAGCAATCGGCGGAATCGTGGGGACCGGAGAACATACGACGGAACTCCAGCTCGGCCAGCTTGCCTTCGAGCAGCTCGGCCTCGGCCACCGCCTCGTTGAAGGTATCCTCATCCTCGCCTTCGACGGCGAGTTCGACCAGCATGGCCACGTCATCGGCACCCTGGGTCAGGGCATCGATGGTGCTGACCACGGTTTCCAGGCTGACGCGCTCCTTGCCCAGCGCCTGTGCGCGCTCGGGCTCATTCCAGACGTCGGGCTGTTCCAGCTCGGCGTTAACCTCTTCTAGACGCTCTTTCTTGGCGTCATAGTCAAAGGTACCCCCTAAGGAGCTCTGTCCGCTCAGACAGCTCCTTAAGCTTGTTCAATACGGGATTGACTTCAAACATCGTAAAAACTCTCGAGATCGATGTGCATGTAAAGCGAAACATTCTAGCCAATCGCGGAAGGAATAAACAGGGCAAGCCCCCTATCAAGGGGATGCAAATTTACATTTTTCTGTGCTTGCTCCCGCAGGCGGCAGATAATTGAGCGCCATCGGCTACTGAGCATTCAGTTTTCCCGAAAATGGCCGCTACTAGTGTTGCGCTATCGCAAGAAAAGCGGAATTTCACACCCCCTCCCTGATGGAATATAAGAAGAACGCAAAATGAACAATCTATCACTCAAGCAGAAGATACTGTTGTCCGTGGTGCTGGCCCTGACGCTGGTCATCACCCTGCTCTCCTGGCGCAGCTATTCGGCGCAGCGAGAGATGCTGCTGCAAGATGGCCAGGAGCAGGCAAGCCGTCTCGGCACTCAACAGGCAGAACGCATAGCCGACTGGCTCTCGGCCCGTCAGGATGTGGTCAAGGCGCTGGCCGGCAAGGCGAGCAGCACTCCCCTCGACGCCCTGCAACAGGCCCAAATTTCCGGCCGCTTCCAGCTCACCTATTTCGGTGAAGCCAACGGCAAGATGCACGACTCAGATCCTTCCATCGATCGTTCGGGTTATGACCCACGCTCACGTGGCTGGTATCAAGAGGCGATGAGCAAGGGGGCCCTGGTGGTCACCCAGCCTTATCTGGATGTGGCCTACAACACCCTGGTCGTCACCCTGGCACAACCCGTGTCTGGCGGTGTGGTCGGGGGGGATCTCTCCATCGCAACCCTGGTCGAGGACGTCAACAAGATGACCCTGCCAGCCGACGGCTACGCCATCCTGATGCACAAGGACGGTACCGTCATCGCCTACAAGGATCCGGCCAAGGCAATGAAGCCGGCCACCGAGATCGACAACGACCTGAGCAACGCCATCATAGAGCAGAGTAAGCGTGGCCAAACCCTGACCCCTGTCTTCTTCGAAGGGGAAGGGCGCGACAAGCTGATGTGGGCCACCGACGTGCCGGGTACCGACTGGGAACTGGTGCTGGTGCTCGATAAAGAGACCCTGGAAGCGCCGCTCTCCTCCCTGCTGATGAGCCAGCTAGGTCTGGCTCTGGTGGTACTGATCGCCAGCATCGCCGCCATCTCTGGGCTCATCGGCCTGCTGCTCGGCCCGCTGGCCAAGGTCTCCCAAGCCCTGGCCCGCATCGCCGACGGCAACGGCGACCTGACCCAACGCATCAAGATCGATACCCGCGACGAGGTGGGCCAGCTGGCCGAAAGCTTCAACCGTTTCGTCGGTAGCCAGCACCAGCTGATCAGCCACATCCGTACCCTGGCCAAGGAGCTGGACGGGGATGCCGAGCGCAGCCTCATCACCAACCAGGAGGCAGTGGGCGAGCTGCAACGCCAGCAGCAGGAGGTGACCATGGTCGCTACCGCTGTGACCGAGATGGCCAGCGCCACCCAGGAGATCGCCAACAACGCCGAGAGCACCGCCGCCGCCGCCCAGCAGTCGGCCCAGAGCAGCGAACAGGGCAAGCAGCTGGTGAACAAGACTCGCGCCTCCATCAACAATCTGGCCAACGAAGTGGGTCAGGCGACCGAAGTGATCGGCGAGCTGAGCCGCCACGCCCAGGCCATCTCCGGGATCCTCTCCACCATCCAGGGGATCGCCGAGCAGACCAACCTGCTGGCGCTCAACGCCGCCATCGAGGCGGCTCGTGCCGGTGAGCAGGGCCGCGGCTTCGCCGTGGTGGCCGACGAGGTACGGGTGCTCTCCAAGCGCACTCAGGACTCGACCCAGGAGATCCACGCCACCATCGAGACGCTGCAGCAGACCACCAACCGGGCGGTCAGCCTGATGCAGACCAGCCAGGGGCTGGCCGACAACAGCGTCGAAGACGCCGATGCGGCAGCACGGGCGCTGGAGGAGATCACCCAGGCCATCGCCCTCATCTCCGACATGGCGGGCCAGATAGCGACCGCCGCCGAGGAGCAGACCCAGGTGACCGGCGAGATAACCCAGAACACCACCGCCATCAAGGATGTGACCGACGAGATCACCGCCGCCGCCATGCGCGACCTGGATCAGGCTCACGGCCTCAAGGGACGGGCCAACGATCTGAATCATCAGGTAGCCACCTTCATCCTCTAGGTTACCGAGAGAAAAACAAAAGCCCGGCATCATGCCGGGCTTTTTCGTCTCAGGGTTTCACTGGGCTTCCAGATGTTCCACCAGCAGCTGCAGGTTGCGGTTGCCGCGCCACTCGTTGATGTCGAGTCGATAGACCAGGCGCACTCGTTTGACCGAGGCGTCGGGCCAGCGTCGCACATCCACCCCGAAGGCGATGGCATCGATGGCGAGGCCGGCGTCTGTGGTCAACATCATCTTGAGGTGTTTCTCTCCCACCAGACGTTGCTGCACCAGCACGAACTCCCCGTCGAACAGGGGCTCGGGAAAGGCCTGGCCCCAGGGGCCGGCGGCGCGGATCAGCTCGGCCATCTCCAGGCTCAGCTCGTCATCCAGCAGGGCGCCGTCGGTGAGCAGCTCGCCGGTCAGGATCTCCGGGGTCACCAGCTCGGCGATGACGGCCTCGAAGGCGCTGCGAAACGCCTCGATGCGATCCTTGGGCAGCGACAAGCCGGCCGCCATGGCGTGGCCGCCAAACTTGCTGATGATGCCGGGGTGACGGGTATCGAGCAGCTCGAGGGCGTCGCGCAGGTGCACGCCGGGAATGGAGCGCCCCGAACCTTTGAGTTCGGTCTCGCTGCTCTCGGCGAAGGCGATAACCGGGCGGTAGTACTTCTCCTTGACCTTGGAGGCCACCAGCCCGACGACCCCCTGATGCCAGTCGTTACGGTGCAGCACTATGCCGGAGGGCACCTCACCGTCGCGAAAGCGGATCTGTTCCAGCGTCGCCAGGGCCTCTTGCTGCATCCCCTGCTCGATCTCCTTGCGCTCCTGGTTGAGCGAGTCCATCTCGGTCGCCAACTGGCGTGCCAGGTGGATGTCATCGCACAACAGACAAGCGACCCCGAGGGACATGTCATCGAGGCGACCGACCGCGTTGAGGCGCGGGCCGAGGGCGAAGCCGAGATCGGCTGCGGTGAGGCGGCGAGCCTCCCGGCGCGATACCTCGATCAAGGCCTGGATGCCGGGACGGCAGCGACCGGAACGAATGCGCTGCAGCCCCTGGTGCACCAGGATGCGGTTGTTACCATCGAGCGCCACCACGTCGGCGACCGTGCCGAGAGCCACCAGATCCAGGTAGTCGGCCACATTGGGTGCCGTGAGTCCCCGCGCCTCAAACCAGCCCGTCTGCTTGAGGCGAGTGTTGAGGGCTGCCATCAGGTAAAACGCAACCCCCACCCCGGCCAGCGACTTGGAGTCGAAATCACAGCCTCGCTGGTTCGGATTGACGATGGCATCGGCTTGGGGCAGCTCATGGCCCGGCAGGTGGTGATCGGTAACCAGCACCTGCATGCCGGCCGCCTTGGCCGCCGCCACCCCGGCGATGCTGGAGATGCCGTTATCGACCGTGATCAGCAGCTCGGCGCCGCGCGCCACCGCCAGCTCGACGATCTCGGGGGTGAGACCATAGCCATATTCGAAGCGGTTCGGCACCAAAAAGTCCACCTGCTGCGCCCCCATGGCACGCAGGGCCAGCACGCACAGTGCCGAACTGGTCGCCCCGTCGCAGTCGAAGTCACCGACGATGAGGATCCGTCGCTGAGCATGCAGCACAGAGACCAACAGATCGACGGCGGGCTCCATCCCCATCAGGCGGTGGGGGGGGAGCAGGGAAGCGGCGCTGCGTTCCAGCAGACGAGGATCATCGACTCCCCTGCTGGCAAGGATCTGGCGAAGCAAAGGATGCAGAGTGGCGGGCAGATGCGTGTCATCCACCCGAGGGCGACGGCGAATCAAGAGGGTCATGGATCGTTCAGCTGTTTTTCAAGAGTTGTAGCAGCTGGCTGGGGCTACGATATCCGCTCACCCTGTCACCGTTGGGGAGCACCCAGGTCGGTGAGCGGCGGATACCCAGCTGGCCGGCCAGGCTGGTTTGTCGCTCGAGGATCGCATCACAGCCCTCTTCTGGCAAATCGAAAGCGAGCAGCGTCGGTATCTTGCTGCACCACTGCTGCCGAAATTGGGGCCACGCCTGCCGTCGATCCACTATGGGTTGCAGGCTGACACTCACTCCGGCCTGTTGCAGCACAGCCAGCTCCTGTCCCATGGAGAGACACTCACCACAGTCGAGTGCGGTAAAGAGTTGCAGACGGTAACGCTCCGGGCTGGCCTGCAACTGGAGTAGAGGCTGCTGTTCCCGCTCAAGACGCTGCTTGCGCAGTCGCTGTTGATCCCGCAGCGTCATGTTGACGACACCGGAGCGGATATCAAGCAGCGCTCCCTGCAAGACGTAGTCACCGGCGCCATCGCTGTAGAGGATGCCATCCGGAGTCTCGAGCCGATAGAGACCCGAGATGGGCGTCTCGGAGACAGTGAGAATCCGGATCCCGAGCCGCTGATGAATGCGCTCACTCAATTGCTGTTCTGCCGCCCTGGCCGTCATGCTACCGCATAGCAACATCCCTATCAGAAAGAAGGTTTTTATCATTTTATTCTGATAATGAATGAGAATTCACCACAATCTACCCAATATCGCCGCTAGCAACAATGCAATACCATTAAAACTGTCAGTAATGACAGGTCATCCCCTGGCGGGCGGAAATCTGGGCATTTTGTCCCTTTCATGTGAGACTGGAGTGACCCCCCTCTCACAACGAAAGGATTCCAGTATGAGCCTGTTACAAGAGTTCAAGGCTTTCGCCGCCCGTGGCAACGTCATCGACATGGCCGTGGGCATCATCATAGGCGCCGCCTTTGGCAAGATCGTCTCCTCCTTCGTGGGTGACGTCATCATGCCGCCGATCGGCCTGATCCTGGGCGGGGTCGATTTCACCGATCTCGCCATCACCCTCAAGGCAGCCGAGGGGGATGCCCCTGCCGTGGTGATCGCCTACGGCAAATTCATCCAGACCATCATCGATTTCCTCATCATCGCCTTCGCCATCTTCATGGGGCTCAAGGCCATCAACACCCTCAAGCGTGCCGAGGAAGAGGCGCCCGCCACCCCGCCGGCCCCCACCCTGGACCAAGAGCTGCTCACCGAGATTCGTGACCTGCTCAAGAGAGAGCGCGGCCAGTGACCTGTGGCGGCAGGGAGCTCACCCTCCCTGCCGTGTGACGGCTCGTCAGAAAATACGAATCCTTGCCGATGCGGGTCGACAAACGGCTGGTGGGTGTTTAGCTTTGTCTTATATTTCAACAACGTTCCCCCCCGGAAAGCCTCAGTGACCAGCAGCCGACCCCGCACTCATGCCTTTATCGTCCGTTATCTGCTGCTGCTGGCAGCCCCCCTGCTGATCATCAGCTTCGGGCTCTTCTATCTCTTCGTCATCAATCAGCAACATGCCCAGCTGCGAATTCTCAGCCTGCTCAACAATACCCTGGTCCAACAGTGGGACGGGACGCTGCAACTCGCCCGCCAGGAGTTACAGCTGTTTGGTGATGAGGTACGCAGCAGCCGAGGTCAGTTCGACGCAGAGCAGCATGCCCACTACCTCAAACGCTGGCCACAGTTGGCCAAGATCGGGCCGGTACACTCGCTCTTTTTCGCCTCGGCAGACGGTCAATTCAGGGTCTATCCGCCCAACCCCATCGCGGCTCCCTTCGTGGCCAGCGATCGGCAATGGTACCGGGACGCCCTCGCCGTGCCGGGCAAACCGGTATGGGGGGAACCCTATGAAGATCTGGTCACCCACGACACCACGGTCACCCTCTCCCAGGCCGTACTCAATGACGACGGCACCCTGTTGGGGGTCATCGGTGTCGACCTAGACCTACCCAGCTGGTCCCAACGCATCGGCAAGGTGCTGGAGCATGCCAGCGGCGCCGTGCATCAGATCGTCGATCTACGCCATCAACAGACGGTGGCCAGCGCCAGAGAGGTGGAAAACGGCAAGCCTTTCACCCTCCCCTGGCTCACCCAGCTCAGCGACCGGCAGGAAGGTGATTTCATCGTCAAGGAGAGTGGCGATCTGGTGGCCTTCCATACCCTGAGCAACAACAGTAATTGGGCCGTGATCAGCTACTACCCCCTGCGCCAGAGCTATCTGTTTCAACAGTTGCTCCCCACGACCCTCATCTGGCTAGGCATGTCGCTCGCCATCTTCGCCCTGGTCGCTATCATCTTCCGTCAACGCCTGGAGCACACCATCACGGCGCTGGTCCAGGTGGTGCGGCTGCTGCGGGTCACCCCACCGGGCGAGCAGATCGCCATCCCCCATATCCCAGGGATCGAAGAACTGGAGGAGGAGATCACCATGATCTCGGGCCAGATGCAGGCCGAGACGGAGAAGGCGCAGCGTGATGGCCTCACCGGCCTCTACAACCGCCGTTACCTGGACGAGCTGATGATCCGCCTGCATCAGGACAATACCCCCTATGTGCTGGCTATCATCGATATCGATAATTTCAAGCAGATCAATGATACCCATGGCCACCCCGCGGGGGATGCCGTGCTCAGGCGCACCGCCACCTTAGGCGAGGAGCTGTTGGCGGGTATGGCCACCCTGTGCCGCTTCGGCGGCGAAGAGATGGTCGCCATCTTCGAGCAGGGCGAGTTTGCCGGGGCAGAGCAGGCGATGGAGCGCTGGCGTCTCGCCCTTTCGAGCCTGGAGTGGCGTGAACCCGGACTGAGAGTCACCTTCAGCGGCGGCATCGCCGAGGCACAGGGCGCCGCCCCGGCCCAGCTGTTAGAACGCGCCGACGAGGCTCTCTACCGGGCCAAGCAGGCGGGCAAGAACCGCATCCTGCGCGGTTGACCAATCAGGCCCTGGGATGGTGCTCCCCATGGAGCGCCTTGAGCCGCTCTCCCGCCACATGGGTGTAGATCTGGGTAGTGGATAGATCCGAGTGGCCGAGCAGCATCTGCACCACCCGCAAATCCGCCCCGTGGTTGAGCAGGTGGGTGGCGAACGCGTGGCGCAGGGTGTGGGGGGAGAGCTCCCCCGGGATGCCGGCCCGGATCGCGTACACCTTGATGCGATGCCAGAAGGTCTGGCGGGTCATCATGCGCCCGCGCTTGGAGGGGAACACCACGTCGCTGCTCCCCTCGGGAATGAGCAGCCCCCGCGCCTCCCGATAGTAGCGCTCGAGCCAGTGCATCGCCTCCTCCCCCATGGGCACCAGCCGCTCCTTGCTCCCCTTGCCCACCACCCGCACCAGCCCCTGGCGCAGGCTCAGGTGTTCGGCGCACAGTCCCACCAACTCAGAGACCCGCAGGCCGGTGGCGTAGAGCAGCTCCAGCATCGCCTTGTCGCGCAGCTCCACCGGGTCGTCGTGTAGCGGGGCGGCCAACAGGGCCTCCACCTCGGCTTCCGAGAGATCCCCCGGCAGGTGCTTGGGCAGCTTGGGTCCCTCCAGCAGCACGGTCGGATCATCGCTGCGCAGCTTCTCCCGGTTGAGGTACTGGTAGAAGCGGCGCAGGGCACTCAGGAAACGAGCGGTGGAGGTGGCGGCGAAGCCCTGATCGATGCGCCAGGCGAGATAGTGTTGCAGGGTGTCGAGATCGGCCAGCAGCACAGAACTGCCCTGACCGTCGAGCCAGTGGGCGAACTTCTCGAGATCGGTGCGGTACGAGACGATGGTGTTGTCAGAGAGACCGCGCTCCAGCCAGAGCGCGTCGAGAAATTGCTGGATCAGGGGCTGGCTCATGGACACTCCACGCTGTTTTGCGGCCATTGTAACCGAGCCTGCAGGGGGCGGCGCATTTTGTTAAGATAAGCCTCATGTCCACCAGCCTGACACCACGATGAAGATAGGTCTGTTTTACGGCTCCACCACCTGCTACACCGAGATGGTGGCCGAGAAGATCCGCGATCTGATCGGCCCCGATCTGGTCGATATCCACAACATCAAGGACGTGCCGCTCACCCGGATGCGCGACTACGAGGTGCTGATCCTCGGCATCTCCACCTGGGACTTCGGCGAGCTGCAAGAGGACTGGGAGTCCCACTGGGACGAGGTACACACCCTGCCCCTCGACGGCCAGATCATCGCCCTGTTTGGCCTCGGCGATCAGCTCGGTTACGGCGAGTGGTTTCAAGATGCCCTCGGCATGCTGCACGACGCCCTCATCGTCAAACCGGTCACCCTGGTCGGCTACTGGCCCAACCAAGGCTACGAATTTGACGCCTCCAAGGCCCTCATTGACGATGGCCGCCACTTCGTAGGCCTGGCCATCGACGAAGCCAACCAGTACGACCAGACCGACGCACGGATCGGTCAGTGGGTCGAGCAAATCCTCGGCGAGATCGAAAGCCTGCTCTGACCTTGGGCGCATATTCTGGCTCCATGAGACCCCATCAGCATCACCCGGTGATGCTCGTCCGTGACAGGTTGCCATAACTCTGTCACTCTTTCTTTCAGGCCCCGGGTGACAAGGGGCCAGAAGCAAACGGACGAGAAATCAGAAAAAGGAGTTTTCCATGACCCACCCCATACTGCTCGGCAGTGAGGTGGCCGGGGCCGTGCTCGATCACGCCCTGACCCTCGGTGCCGACTTTGCCGAACTGTTTGTGGAGCGACGCCGGCGCAGCCAGGTCAGCCTGCTCTCGAGCCAGATCGAAAGCATCAGCGGCGGCCTCGACTTCGGCATCGGCGTACGCCTGTGCTACGGCCACAAGGTGCTCTACGGCTACACCAACAGCAGTGACCGCGAGGAGCTGCTGCGCATCGTGACCCTGCTGGCGGCCAAGGATCGCCGCGATCCCCTGGTCACCCGCACCGCCTTCGACTTCACCGCCCTGACCGACCGTCACCCGGTGCGCGAGCCCCTGGCGCGCGACCGCATGCTGGAGGCCAAGATCGCCTACCTGCAGACTATGGATCGGATCGCCCGTGCCGAGAGCCCCCTCATCAGCCAGTTCAGCGGCGACGCCCTGGGCTGGGAGCAGGAGGTGGCCATCTTTAACTCCGAAGGGCTGGAGGTGCGCGATCGTCGCCACTACAACCGCCTGATGGCCCGCGCCATCGCCATGAAGGACGGCGAGCAGAGCGTCGGCTACGAGGCGCCCGGCGCACTGATGGGGTGGGAGCACAGCGCCCTCATCGACCCGCAACAGCTGGCCCAGACCGCGGCCCGCCAGGCCCTGATCAAGCTCGGTGCAGCACCCTGCCCCTCCGGCACCCTGCCGGTCATCATGGACAACGGCTTTGGCGGCGTGATCTTCCACGAGGCGTGCGGCCACCTGCTCGAGACCACCTCGGTGGCCAAGAAGGCCTCGGTGTTCCACGACAAGATGGGCCAGCTCATCGCCAACCCCGCCGTCAGCGCCATCGACGAGGGGCTCAGCCCCAACGCCTGGGGCTCTATCAATATCGACGACGAGGGGATGGCGACCCAAAACACCCAGCTCATCCAGGATGGCGTGCTGACCGGCTTCCTGGTCGATCGTATGGGGGCACTCAAGACCGGCTATGCCCGCACCGGCTCCGGCCGGCGCGAGTCATACAAGTTCGCCCCCACCTCGCGCATGCGCAACACCTACATCCAGGCCGGTCCTCACAGCCTGGACGACATGCTGGCCACGGTCGACTATGGCATCTACGCCAAGAAGATGGGCGGTGGCTCGGTGCAACCGGGCACCGGCGAGTTCAACTTCAACGTGCAAGAGGCCTACCTCATCGAGAAGGGCAAGGTGACCCGGCCCCTCAAGTCGGCCACCCTGATCGGCACAGGCCCGCAGGTGCTCAAGGAGATCTCCATGGTCGGCAACAACCTGGCGCTGGCCGCCGGCATGTGCGGCTCGGTATCGGGCTCGGTCCCGACCACGGTGGGTCAGCCGGCCCTCAAGGTCGATAACATTCTGGTAGGAGGGAACGGCTGATGAGCGAGATGAACCAACGGCTCGAGCGCCTGCTCGGCAAGGTGGCGGATCTGGGCGCCGAGGCCGATCTTATCGCCAGCCAGGATCGCAGCTTCTCCCTCAAGGCCGACAAGGGGGAGCTGTCGGAGTACAAGGTGACCGGCAGCCAGCAGATCGGCATCCGTCTCATCAAGGATGGCCGGGTCGGCATCGCCTACTCGGAGGCCCTCGACGAGCCGGCGTTGGACGCCATGGTGCAGGACGCACTGGACGCCAGCCGCTTCGCCAAGGCAGACCCGGATCAGCGCATCAGGGTCGCCGGCAGCCGGCTGGAAACCCGGGATCCGACCATCTTGCAGCCGGACGAGACCCCGGTCGACGACAAGATTGCCCTGGCCCTGCGCCTCGAGGGGGAGATGCTGCGCCGGGAAGGGGTCAAGGGCGCGCCCTACAACGCCTATTACGAGGGAAGTAGCGAGCTGTGGCTGGCCAATAGCCTCGGCACCCTGTGTCATCACAGGGAGGCGAGCGTCGGCTGCTACACCACGGCCCTGATCGAGCTGGGTGGGCGTCAGTCCATGTATTACCAGGGACTGAGCGAGCGCCGTTTCGCGGATCTGGCCGTCGACGGCCTTATCGAGACCATCTACGGCACCGCCCTTGGCCTGCTCGAGGGCGAAGCGGTGCCGACCGGTCACTATAGCGTGGTGTTTAGCACCAACGCCTTCAGCGAACTGCTGGGCTGCTTTAGCGCCGCCCTCTCCGGCAAGTGGGCCATGCAGGGGATCAACCCATGGCGGGACAAACTGGGCCAGTCGGTCGCCAGCCCCCTGCTCACCCTGGAGAGCCGCGCCCACATGCCCGGTGGCATGAAGATCCGCGCCTTCGACGGCGAAGGGGCCGCCACCACCGATCTGCTGCTGATCGGTGAAGGGGAGCTCAAGACCCTGCTGCACAACAGCGCCACCGCCCACCACTTCGGTGTGGCCCCTAACGGCTGCGCCGCCCGTGGTGCCCGCTCGAGCCTGGACGTGGCCCCGCGCCACCTGGTCTTCGGCCTTGGCCCCCACCAAGAGCAGCAGGTCGTGAGTGGCCGCTATCTGGAGCTGGTCAAGCTCGATGGCCTGCACTCGGGGGCCGATGCGGTGAGCGGCGACTTCTCGTTCGGTGCCTCGGGCTTCCTGTGCCAGGACGGCGAGCGTATCCAGCCGGTACGCGGCATCACGGTGGCCGGCAACTTCTATCGCCTGCTCAAGGAGGTGGAAGCAGTGGGCAACCGACTGCACCACGACGACGGCAAGGGCTTCTACGCGCCCCTCATCCGCTTCGGCGACCTTGCGGTCACCGGCAAGTAACCTCTCGCGGCGCCTTCGGGCGCCGCGCCTTTTGGGGCCCCTGGCGCCCTACCCCGCCCCTTCCTACCCTCTAAGGGCCGCCGGTCGCATCGGCCGGTCACACAGGAGATTACGGCGATGGACAACACCCTGGTCTGGGCCGACATTCCGGTACGGGATCTCGAGCGCGCCATGGCCTTCTATGCCGGCCTGCTGGACGTGCCCGTTCACGCACAGCACGAAGAGGGGATGGACTTTGCCATGCTGCGCCACGACGGCAGCAACGCGGCTGCCTGCCTCGGCCCCATGGATCAGTATCATCAGCCGGGAGGCGGTGGCCCCCTCATCTATCTGGGACTCAACGATCGACTCAAGGAAGCCGAGGCGCGGGTACCCGCCCTCGGCGGCAAGGTGCTCGAGCCCCTGCACACCATGGGCAGCCACGGCTCCCGGGTCATCATCGAAGACACAGAGGGCAACCGACTCGCCCTCTACGCGCCTCCCGCTGCATGATGCAAAACGGCGACCCTAGGGTCGCCGTTTCATGGTGCGTCACTGCCTCAGGGGTTGAGACGGGTCGGCATGCCGGAGCGCTGCTCCAGCACCTGTTTGACCAGCTTGGAGTCGTTCTCGCCGTGGGCAATGAAACGGGTCAGCGCCTGGCTCATGGGCAGCGGCACCACCATGTTGGAGTTGAACTCAGCCTCGTTACGCGACAGGGGCTGGTGCACCTCGAGGTAGCGGCTCCCATCCGGCTCCACACTGAACTTGACGGGGCGGTTGATAAACTCGACCCGGGTACCGACAGGCACCTTGTTGAACAGGAACTCGATGTCATCGTTACGCAGGCGCACGCAGCCGCTGCTCACCCGCAGGCCGATGCCGAAGGCGGCGTTGGTACCGTGGATGGCGTAGAGCTTGCCGATATAGAGGGCGAACAGGCCCATGGGGTTGTCCGGGCCGGCCGGCCACACGGCAGGCAGGGTCTTGCCCTGGGCGGCGTAGCGGCGACGGATGTTCTCGGTCGGGGTCCAGGTCGGGTTGGCACGCTTGCGCTGTACCGAAGTAACCCAGTTCTCCGGGGTATCGGCACCCAGCTGACCGATGCCGATCGGCAGCACGTGCACCACCTTCTTACCCTTGGGGAAGTAGTAGAGGCGCATCTCGGCCACGTTGAGCACGATCCCCTCGCGCACCGTGTCCGGCAGGATCAGCTGATGCGGAATGATGAGCTTGGTACCAGCCTTGGGCAGGAAGGGGTCCACACCGGGGTTCGCCTCCATCAGGTTGGTCAAACCAAGCTGGAACTGGGCGGCAATGGCCTCCAGTGCTCGCCCGTCGTTGGGGACCACGTATTCCAGATTCTCACCGATGATGCGGCTGCCCGCAGGCGGCAACGCATATTCCACAGCCACGGCAGGCAGGCTGCTCAAGGCAAGACCACACAGCAGGGTCGCTGCGATGGCGCGAAGGGGGTTCATCACGTCTACTCCATTACTCAAGGGGTCGGCCCATGTTCGGCACGGGTCGAATTGGTGTTAGAGCTGCGCATTCTTCCGTGAGTCGAGCGGAAATTCAACGGCCGAGTGCATAAGGCACACCATTTTTTCTCGTGCTGCCTGTCTATTTCATGAACCGGCGGCCGCTTTGCCCTCGCCAAGGCTGACAAAGGTGGAATAATCCACAATGGCCGTTGAAATTTTGCCCGCGCCGAGGAAAAATGCCGCACCCGGTTATGACCTCATTACGTCGCCGCTGCCATGGGCCCAGACCGAGTCCATGTCTTTCAACAGCCAACAGGTTAATTTATGCATATCCTTCGCCTTGCCACACGCACTCTGCTGGGCAGTCTTGCGCTTATCGCGCTCTGCGCCCAGGCCGTCGAATACCCTCTCCCCCCCGCCAACAGTCGGCTGGTCGGTGAGAATCTCGGGTATGTGATGCCCAACGATGGCAGACCCCTAGAGGCGGTTGCAGCCCAGTTTCAGCTCGGGCTGACCAACCTCATCGAAGCCAACCCCGGCGTCGACCCCTTCCTGCCGAAGGCCGGCACAAATCTGACCATTCCACACCAGCTGATCCTGCCAGACGCCCCGCGCGACGGCATCGTCATCAACGTGGCCGAGATGCGTCTGTACTACTACCCGAAAGGCAAGAAGGTGGTCGACGTGTTGCCGATCGGCATCGGTCAGCTCGGCACCGACACGCCGGAGAACTGGGTGACCAAGGTGGAGCGCAAGAAGGCGGGCCCGACCTGGACCCCGACCGCCAAGATGCACGCCGAGTACGCCGCCCGTGGCGAGAGCCTGCCTGCCGTGTGGCCGGCCGGCCCGGACAACCCGATGGGACTCTATGCCCTCTACATCGGTCGCATGTACGCCCTGCACGGCACCAACGCCAAATTTGGTATCGGCCTGCGCGTGAGCCACGGCTGCGTGCGTTTGCGTAACGAAGACATCGAGTATCTGTTCGAGAAGGTACCGGTGGGGACCCGCGTCCAGTTCGTTAACCAACCGATCAAGACCACAGTCGAGCCGGGTGGTCTGCGCTACATGGAGGTGCATCAGCCGCTCTCCCGTTCGCAAGCCGAGTTCAACTCCGATGTGCCGGCCTCACTGCCGATGACACAGGCGGTAACCCGCTTCATCGCGCATAAAGAAACCGACTCGAAACTGGTCAAGCAGGCGCTGGAGCAGCGCTCGGGTCTGCCCCAGCAGATCAATCCAGCCTGATCCGTCGGATACGAAAAAGGGGCGCACTGCGCCCCTTTGTCATTTCTGCATCTTCTCACTGCCCAAACAGCAGCTCGGTATAACGCCTCGAGACGGCACCACTTCGCTTACCATCATCGCCAAAGTACCGGTCCTCACGACAGAGCCGCTCCTTCACATCGCAGAAGACGCCGTTGGAGAAGGTGAACTCGGTGAGATCGAACTCTCCCTGATTGAAAATCCGATCGGCCGCCTTGTCGCCCATATGGTGACGTGTCAGGGCTTCGGAGAGCCCCTTCTCATTGGCGCAGACATAGCGGTCACACAAGACACCCGGTGCAGGGGTTCTCAACTCGGCAGGCGAGGCAATCGCAGAGAGGGGCAAGAGCAACAGGGCAGAAACTAACAGAGGAGAGTGCTTCATGGCATGGCTCCGACGAGGGCGTGAGCCAGGAGTATACCAGAGGCATCAGAAGGAATGGCGGTGAAGGAGGGATTCGAACCCTCGATGCGGGTATAAGCCGCATACTCCCTTAGCAGGGGAGCGCCTTCAGCCTCTCGGCCACCTCACCGCGGACAACGAAAGGCCCCGCGTTAGCAGGGCCTCTTGAAGAATGGCGCGCTCGAGAGGATTCGAACCTCTGACCGCCTGGTTCGTAGCCAGGTACTCTATCCAGCTGAGCTACGAGCGCGCAGAAAACTTTTCAAGTTGTCGGCCCTCGAACAAGCGTTCGCAAACCGTAGTAATAATGGCGCGCTCGAGAGGATTCGAACCTCTGACCGCCTGGTTCGTAGCCAGGTACTCTATCCAGCTGAGCTACGAGCGCGCAGAAAACTTTTCAAATTGTCGGCCCCCGAACAAACGTTCGCAAACCGTAGTAATGATGGCGCGCTCGAGAGGATTCGAACCTCTGACCGCCTGGTTCGTAGCCAGGTACTCTATCCAGCTGAGCTACGAGCGCGCAAATTGGTCATATTGTCTTTCAGCAAGGCTCACTCTAGATGGCGCGCTCGAGAGGATTCGAACCTCTGACCGCCTGGTTCGTAGCCAGGTACTCTATCCAGCTGAGCTACGAGCGCGTCGTTTTAGAGCGATAAAAAAAAGCTTACCGACCAGTAAGCCTTTCTTAAATCACCGGTTTCCCGGCAAGTCCACCTTGGACTGAAATGGCGCGCCCGAGAGGATTCGAACCTCTGACCGCCTGGTTCGTAGCCAGGTACTCTATCCAGCTGAGCTACGGGCGCTAAATGGCGGTGAAGGAGGGATTCGAACCCTCGATGCGGGTATAAGCCGCATACTCCCTTAGCAGGGGAGCGCCTTCAGCCTCTCGGCCACCTCACCGTTGCGGGGCCAGATATTACTTCACAGGGCAGATTAGTCAAACTTTTTTTCGACAAAACAGTTTGTTCGGTCACTAACCGGTCAAAGTGTGGGAATTTCACACAAAATCACCCACATGACCCCTTCTACCCATGTTTTCATGGGGACACCCCAAGAAAACAAAAGGCGACCCCCGGGTCGCCTCTTTCTCAGTAACCGGATTGCCCCGGCTCTTTCTCTGCCTGAATGCGCTGGTAGATCTCCTCACGGTGAACGGAGACCTCCTTCGGGGCGTTCACGCCGATACGTACCTGGTTGCCCTTCACACCCAACACGGTCACGGTCACTTCGTCACCGATCATCAGGGTTTCACCAACACGACGAGTCAAAATCAGCATTCGCTTGCTCCTGTATCCTGTCATTTTTTAGCCAATCTGTTGAAGCCATTATCCAACAAACTGGCCAAAATAGTAAATGATTGAAACTAACTCACCCGGGAATCACCCCATGGGCTGCTCATGCGGCTCATGATCGAGCTCAAAGGCATCGTGTAGTGCCCGCACCGCCAGCTCCAGATACTTCTCATCCACGACCACCGAAATCTTGATCTCGGAGGTGGAGATGAGCTGCATGTTGATGCCGTTCTCGCCCAGCACACGGAACATGGTCCGGGCCACCCCGGGATGGTTCCACATGCCGACGCCCACGATGGAGACCTTGGCGATCGCCTCATTACCCTGCACGCAGGAAGCTCCCAGCTCGGTGGCCGTGGCTTCCAACAGGGCACGAGCACGCCGGTAGTCATCCCGGTTCACCGTGAAAGTAAAATCTGCACTGCCATCGCCCAACGAATTCTGAACGATCATATCGACGTCGATGTTGGCGTCGCTGATCGGCCCCAGGATCCTGGCCGCGACGGTGGGCTTGTCGGGCACACCAAGTATGGTCAGGCTGGCCTCGTTGCGATTGAACGCAATCCCGGAAACTAGGGGTGCTTCCATCCGTTCACCTCCGTATGTGATGAGGGTTCCTTCCCCGTCAGTAAAGCTCGACAGCACCCGAAGCGGTACCCGGTACTTACCGGCAAACTCCACCGAACGAATCTGCAAGACCTTGGCCCCCAGGCTCGCCATCTCCAACATCTCCTCGAAGGTGATGGTAGCAAGGCGTCTGGCCTTTGGCTCGATGCGAGGATCCGTGGTGTAGACCCCGTCCACATCGGTAAAGATCTGGCACTCATCCGCCTTGATGGCGGCCGCGACCGCCACCGCAGTGGTGTCGGAGCCTCCCCGTCCCAGGGTCGTGATGGCGTTGTGCTCATCACGGCCCTGGAAGCCGGCGATCACCACCACCTTGCCAGCATCGAGCTGGGCACGTACCGGGTCCGTATCGATATGGGTGATACGCGCCTTGCCATAGGCCGAATCGGTGTGGATCCGCACCTGATCGCCGGTCATGGAGACGGCCGGACAACCGCGCTGATTCAGCGCGATAGCCAGCAGCGCTATGGTGACCTGCTCACCGGTCGAGATGAGTACATCTACCTCGCGGCGATCCGCATCGGGATCCAGTTGCTGGGCCATGCCCAGCAACCGGTTGGTCTCGCCCGACATGGCGGAGACAACCACCACCACGTCGTGTCCTTGGGCGCGGGTCAGCTTGACCCGCTCGGCAACCGCCTCGATCCGCTCCAGAGAGCCGACCGAGGTGCCACCGAATTTCTGAACATAGAGTGCCACGGTTCACCTTGCCCTGTTACAGGCGCTCGCCCAGCCAGGAGTGGGCCGCTTCCAGTGCCGCCGGCAGAGCGGCAGGCTCGGTACCACCGGCCTGAGCCATGTCAGGACGACCGCCGCCCTTGCCGCCGACTTGCAGGGCGACCAGGTTGACCAGCTCCCCGGCCTTGACCTTGCCGGTCAGGTCGGCGGTCACCCCTGCGATCAGGTTGACCTTACCGTCGTGGACGGTCGCCAGCAGGATCACGGCAGACTTGAGCTGATTCTTCAGCTCGTCCATGGTGGTACGCAGGGACTTGGGATCGACCCCTTCCAGGGTAGCGATCAGCGTCTTCTGGCCGTTCAGCTCCACCACCTTGCCCAGCAGGTCGGTACCGGCCTGGGCTGCCAACTTGGCCTTCAGTTGCTCCAGCTCGCGCTCCATCACCTTGGACTTGTCGAGCAGCTGGCGCACCTTGCTACCGATGGAGAACTGGTCGCCCTTGACCAGGGCGGCGGCTTCCTCGATCTGCTCACCGAGCTGGTGCATGAAGTCGATAGCCCCCTTGCCGGTCACCGCCTCGATACGACGCACACCGGCGGCGATGCCGCTCTCGGCGATGATCTTGAAGAAGCCGATGTCACCGGTGCGTTGGGCGTGGGTACCGCCGCACAACTCGGTGGAGTAGTCGCCCATGCGCACGACGCGCACTTCGTCGTCGTACTTCTCGCCAAACAGCGCCATGGCGCCGGCCTCTTTGGCCGATTCCAGATCCATCTCGCGGGTTGCCACCTCATGGTTGGCGCGGATCTGGGCGTTGACCAGCTCCTCAATGCGGCGGATGGTCGCCATGGTGAGCCCTTCGAAGTGGGAGAAGTCGAAGCGCATGCGCTCGGCGCCCACCAGAGAGCCCTTCTGGGTCACATGATCACCCAGAGCCTGACGCAGTGCGGCATGCAGCAGGTGAGTCACTGAGTGGTTCAGGGCGATGGCCTGACGGCGCTCACCGTCGACCTCGGCCAGCACGGCAGCGCCCTTCTCCAGGGTGCCGAGCTCCATGTAGCCCTTGTGGATGATCGCCTTGCCTGCCTTCTGGGTGTCGGTCACGGCAAACACGCCGTCGTCGACCTTGATGACACCTGTGTCACCCACCTGGCCGCCGGATTCGGCGTAGAAGGGGGTCTGCTCCAGCACGATAACGGCTTCGTCACCGGCGATGAGACCGCTCACCTCGTCGGTTCCCTTGTAGATGCCGACCACCCGGGTCTGCTCAACCAGGCTCTTGTAGCCGGTGAAGGGGGTCTCGATGTCGAGCTTGAGCACTTCGTTGTAGTTCACACCGAAGCTGGAGGCTTCCTTGGCGCGGGCACGCTGCTTCTCCATCTCGGCGTGGAAGCCGGCTTCGTCGATGCTGATATCGCGTTCACGCACCACGTCGGCGGTCAGATCCGCCGGGAAGCCATAGGTGTCGTAGAGCTTGAAGACCACGTCACCCGGGACCACCTTGGCATCGCCCAGGTTGGCCAGCACGTCTTCGAGCAGCAGCAGACCGCGGTCCAGGGTACGGACGAACTGCTCTTCCTCGATACGCAGCACGCGCTCAACCAGGGCGCGCTGGGCGATCAGCTCTTCACCCACGTCGGCCATCTGAGCGGCCAGTTCTCCGACCAGCTTGTAGAAGAAGACGTCCTTGGCACCGAGCTTGCGGCCGTGACGCACGGCGCGGCGGATGATGCGGCGCAGCACGTAACCACGCCCCTCGTTGGAGGGCATGACACCGTCGGCCACCAGGAAGGCGCAGGAGCGGATGTGGTCGGCGATGACGCGCAGGGACTGATTGGTCAGATCGGTGGTGCCGACGATTTCGGCGGCCTTCTTGATCAGGGCCTGGAAGATGTCGATCTCGTAGTTGGAGTGCACGCCCTGCATGATGGCAGAAATACGCTCCAGCCCCATGCCGGTGTCCACGGAGGGACGCGGCAGCGGCTCCATGACGCCGTCGGCCTGGCGGTTGAACTGCATGAAGACCACGTTCCAGATCTCGATGAAACGGTCGCCGTCCTCATCGGGCGAGCCGGGAGGGCCACCCCAGATGTGATCGCCGTGGTCGTAGAAGATCTCGGTGCAGGGACCACAGGGGCCGGTATCGCCCATGGCCCAGAAGTTGTCGGAGGCGTACGGAGCGCCCTTGTTATCACCAATGCGCACGATGCGATCGGTCGGCACACCCACTTCCTTGGCCCAGATGTCATAGGCTTCGTCGTCGGTGGCGTAGACGGTCACCAGCAGGCGCTCTTTCGGCAACTGCAGCGCCTCGGTGAGGAAACCCCAGGCGAACTTGATGGCATCCTGCTTGAAATAGTCGCCGAAGCTGAAGTTGCCCAGCATCTCGAAGAAGGTGTGGTGACGGGCGGTATAACCCACGTTTTCCAGGTCATTGTGCTTGCCGCCGGCACGCACACAGCGCTGGGCCGTGGTGGCGCGGTTGTAGGCGCGCTTGTCGCCCCCGAGGAAAACGTCCTTGAACTGGTTCATACCCGCGTTGGTGAACAACAGGGTCGGGTCATTGTGGGGAACCAGGGAGCTGGAGGAGACAACCTGGTGCCCCTGCGAACGGAAATACTCGAGAAACGCGCGGCGAATCTCTGACGTGGACATGTACATGGAAAATCCTGCTAGATACGTAAACGGACTTTTGACCGCAATAATGTATGTTTTCTGCCTCGTAAAGTAAAACAGACGGGGCCCGCCACGGGTGAAAAAACAGGCCCCGGCGCGTTTACACCGGGGCCTGTCTGTCTCACTCGTCTTGCTGCTGGCCCGCCTTGAGTTCTTCGAGGGCGTGACGCACCTGATCCTGGGCAAACCCCCGCCCTAGCAGGGCACGGGTCAGCTTGGCCCGCATCCTGGGATCCGCGAGGTCAGCGCCCGCCCCCTTGCGCGCCAGCCACTCGGCGGCCAGGGTGAACCAGTCGATATCCTCTGCGTCCAGTGCGGCCTCGGCCTGCCCCCCTGTGATCCCCTTGCGCCTGAGTTCGAAGCGTACCTTCTGGGGTCCATAGTGGCGCCGGGCCAGAGAGCGCACCAGCATACCGGCATAGCGGGCATCGTCGACCCAGCCGCTCGCTTTACAACGGGCCACCACTTCGGCGGCCATCGTCTCGTCCACCCCCTGGCGCAGCAGGCGCTCGGCCAGCTCACGCTCGCCGCTCTCCTTGCTGGCCAGGCTACGCATGGCGAAGTTCATCGCCTCGGTCAGGCTCTTCTCATTCTCTTCGTGCATAAAAACAATCAGGCCGGGATGATCCCGGCCTGCTCAACTTAGAATTCCTGCTCTTGCTCGTCGAAGAGTTCCTCTTCGTCACCGGCCTTGGCCTCGCCGGCCTGGTGCTCACCACTCAGCAGCAATTCGCGCAGCTTGGCCTCAAGCTCGCCGGCCAGCGCCTTGTTCTCAACCAGCAGCTTCATGACGTTGGCCTTGCCCTGGCCGATCTTCTCGCCGTTGTAGCTGTACCAGGCACCGGATTTCTCGATCAGCTTGTGCTTGACGCCGAGATCCACCAACTCGCCTTCTTTGGAAATACCGGCACCGTACATGATCTGGAACTCGGCCTGCTTGAAGGGGGGGGCCACCTTGTTCTTGACCACCTTGACGCGGGTCTCGTTACCCACCACCTCTTCGCCATCCTTGATGGCGCCGGTGCGGCGAATGTCCAGACGCACGGAGGCGTAGAACTTCAGGGCGTTACCACCTGTGGTGGTCTCGGGGTTACCAAACATGACGCCGATCTTCATCCGGATCTGGTTGATGAAGATGCACAGGCAGTTGGCATTCTTGATGTTGGCAGTCAGCTTACGCAGGGCCTGGGACATCAGACGGGCCTGCAGACCGACGTGGGAATCCCCCATCTCACCCTCGATTTCCGCCTTCGGGGTCAGGGCCGCCACGGAATCGACGATAATGACGTCCACCGCGCCGGAGCGCACCAGCATGTCGCAGATCTCCAGGGCCTGCTCACCGGTATCCGGCTGGGAAACCAGCAGATCATCCACGTTGACGCCCAGTTTGGCGGCATAGACAGGATCCAGGGCGTGTTCGGCGTCCACGAAGGCACAGGTCTTGCCCATCTTCTGGGCCTCGGCGATCACCTGCAGGGTCAGAGTGGTCTTACCGGAAGACTCCGGACCGTAGATTTCGACGATACGACCACACGGCAGACCACCGATACCCAGGGCGATGTCCAGGGAGAGGGAACCGGTGGAGATGGCTTCGATGTCCATGGTCTGGGAGTCGCCCAGACGCATGATGGAGCCCTTGCCAAACTGCTTCTCAATCTGGCCCAGCGCTGCCGCCAGTGCCTTCTGCTTGTTCTGATCCATGCCTATCTCCGCTGGACGTCATGAGGTAATGGGAAAGTTGGGACAAGTATACTGTCTATTCATACAGTATCAAGTCTATTTTGGGTGGCGAGCGCCAGCAGACCCGACAGGGCCTGACCGACCGCCTGCTGACGCACCGCGTGACGATCCCCGTCAAAGCGGGCCAGCAGTGCCTCGGCACGGCCATCGCGGCAGGCCCAGGCGAACCAGACGGTGCCGACCGGCTTGAGCTCACTGCCACCACCGGGGCCGGCGATGCCGCTCACCGCCACCGCCAGATCGGCCCGGGAGTGAGCCAAGGTGCCGCGGACCATCTCCAGCACCACAGCCTCGCTGACCGCGCCGTAATCGCCCAGCGTGGTGGCGGCCACCCCCAGCATCTCCTGCTTGGCCTCGTTGGTATAGGTGACGAAGCTGCGATCGAACCAGCCCGAACTGCCGGCGATCTCGGTGATGGCGGTGGCGATGCCGCCACCGGTACAGGACTCGGCCGTCGCCACCCAGAGTCCCTGACGCTGCAAGGCATCCCCCAGGCGGGCCGCCAGATCCAGGTTGTGTTGCTGCTGATGCATGGTGCTTTCCTCCCTTGGCCGAGGGGCCATTATGGATCAGGGTCGCAACCGATGGCGAGGCAACATAGAATAGCCGCCATTGGCCAACGCCCCCCTTCTGGAATGACCATGACCGAACTCGACTTCGCTCTCAGTGCCCCGTCGGCGGCCCTGAGCCAGCACACCCCCATGATGCAACAGTATCTGACACTCAAGGCAGAGAACCCAGAGATCCTGCTGTTCTACCGCATGGGTGACTTCTATGAGCTGTTCTACGATGACGCCCGCAAGGCTTCCCAACTGCTCGACATCTCATTGACCAAGCGCGGCCAGTCCGCCGGTACCCCCATTCCCATGGCAGGCGTGCCCTATCACGCCATCGAAGGGTATCTGGCCAAGCTGGTGCAACTCGGCGAATCCGCCGCCATCTGCGAGCAGGTCGGCGATCCGGCCACCAGCAAGGGACCGGTGGAGCGCAAGGTGATCCGCATCGTGACGCCCGGCACCGTCTCCGACGAGGCGCTGCTCACCGAGCGGCAGGACAACCTGATCGCCGCCGTCTATCACGATGGGCGCCTGTTCGGCTACGGCACCCTGGACATCGGCTCGGGCCGCTTCTTCATCAACCAGTTCGCCAAGGAAGAGACACTGCTGGCCGAGCTGCAGCGCACCAACCCGGCCGAGCTGCTCTACCCCGAGTCGTTCGAGTTCCTGCGCCACATCGAAGGGCGCCGCGGCCTGCGCCGCCGCCCCGAGTGGGAGTTCGAGATTGGCACCGCCCGCAAGCTGCTGTGCCAGCAGTTTGGCACCCAGGATCTGGTGGGCTTTGGCGTCGACCAGAGCGAGACCGCCCTGTGCGCCGCCGGCTGCCTGCTGCAGTATGTGAAAGACACCCAGCGCACCGCCCTGCCCCATATCCGCGGGGTGCGCCTGGAGCAGCCGGATCACGCCGTCATCATGGATGCGGCCACCCGCCGCAATCTGGAGCTGACCCAGAACCTGGCCGGTGGCCACGACAACACCCTGGCCGACGTGCTGGATCGCACCGCCACCCCCATGGGCAGCCGCCTGCTCAAGCGCTGGCTGCACCAGCCCATCCGCGATCGGGTGATCCTCACCGGGCGCCAGTGCACCATCAAGGAACTCATCGACCAGAACCTCTATGACGAGCTGGCCGAGATGCTGCGCCAGGTGGGTGACGTGGAGCGGGTGCTGGCACGCCTGGCACTGCGCTCGGCCCGTCCGCGCGATCTCACGCGGCTGCGCCAGGCCTTCGGCCAGCTGCCCCAGATCCAGCAACTGCTGGCGGGCAGCGAGCACGAGGCGCTGCAGCGGCTGGCGGAGCGCGCCAGCACCTTCCCGGAGCTGCGCGATCTGCTCGAGCGTGCCGTGATGGAGAACCCGCCCGTGGTGATCCGCGACGGCGGCGTCATCAACGACGGCTACCACGCCGAGCTCGACGAGTTGCGCGACCTGGCCAACGGCGCCACCGCCAGCCTGGCCCGCATCGAGGAGCGCGAGAAGGCCCTCACCGGCATCAGCACCCTCAAGGTGGGCTACAACAAGGTGCACGGCTTCTACATCGAGGTGAGCCGCGCCAACAGCCACCTGGTGCCGGCCCATTACATCCGCCGTCAGACGCTCAAGAACAACGAGCGCTACATCATCGACGAGCTGAAAAAATACGAAGACCGGGTGCTCACCGCCCAGGCCCAGGCACTGGCGCTGGAGAAGCGCCTCTACGAGGAGCTGCTCGATCAACTGCTGCCGCACCTGGCCGAGCTGCAGGAGTCCGCCGCCGCCCTGGCCGAGCTGGACGTACTCGGCAACCTGGCCGAGCGCGCCGAGACCCTGAACTACTGCTGCCCCGAGCTGATCCACGAGGATCGCATCGAGATCGAGGGGGGGCGCCACCCGGTCGTGGAGCAGGTGATGAGCGATCCCTTTATCGCCAACCCCATCACCCTGCACCGCGCCCGCCGCATGCTGATCATCACAGGCCCCAACATGGGCGGTAAGTCCACCTACATGCGCCAGACGGCCCTCATCGTGCTGCTGGCCCATATCGGCGCCTTCGTCCCGGCCGAGCGGGCGGTGATCGGCCCCATCGATCGCATCTTCACCCGGATCGGGGCGTCGGATGATCTGGCCTCGGGCCGCTCTACCTTCATGGTGGAGATGACCGAGACCGCCAACATCCTCAACAACGCCACCGCCCAGAGCCTGGTGTTGATGGACGAGATCGGCCGCGGCACCAGCACCTACGACGGCCTGTCGCTGGCCTGGGCTTGCGCCGAGCAGCTGGCAAGCAAAATCGGCGCCTACACCCTGTTTGCCACCCACTACTTCGAGATGACCCGGCTGCCGGAGCTGCTCGAGGGGCTGGCCAACGTCCACCTGGATGCAGTCGAGCACGGCGACACCATCGCCTTTATGCACGCGGTACAAGAGGGCGCGGCCAGTCGCTCCTACGGCCTGCAGGTGGCGGCCCTGGCCGGGGTGCCCAAAAGCGTCATCCACCAGGCGCGCCACAAGCTGGCCGAGCTCGAGAGCGGTGCCCATACCCCGCCGGCAGAACGTGCCACCGCGCGTCCCCTGCCCACTCCCCTGCCCCACCCGGTAGTGGAGGAGCTGGAGGGGATCCGCCCCGACGAGCTCACCCCACGCCAGGCGCTCGATCTGCTCTATCGCCTCAAACAGCTGGTCTGACAGCCATGAAAAAAGGGGAACCGCGAGGTTCCCCTTTGCATTGGCCGACGCTTAGGCCGGACCGATGCGATCCACCAGGTTGAGGTGCGGCACGCCCCCCTGACGTTTGAGGTGCTGGCGGTATTCCAGCTGGCGTTGACTCTCGCGCTTGAGGCCCAGCATCAGCGAATAGCACATGGCCAGCATGATCACCGAGAAGGGGAGCGCGGCTATGATGCTGGCCGCCTGCAAGGCGGCCAGCCCACCGGAGATGAGCAAAATGGCGGCCACCAGTCCCTGACCCAGCCCCCACACGGCGCGATGCAGCACAGGGGGGTCCTGATCCCCGATAGAGAGCAGGGTGGTGATGACCAGGGTGCCCGAGTCACTGGAGGTGATGAAGTAGGTGCAGATGAGCAGGGTCAGCACCCCCTTGGCAATCAGCCCAATCGCGCCCCAATCCATCAGATCGACCGTCTTGTAGAGGGCAAGGGTGACGTCATTGTTGACCGCCGTCGCCACGCCGCCCGGGCCGAACAGCTCCAGGTTCATGGCACTGCCGCCGAACACGGTGAGCCACAGCATGCCAAGCAGGGAGGGCACCAGCAGCACCCCGAGCACGAACTCACGAATGGTCCGCCCCTTGGATATGCGGGCGATAAACATGCCGACAAAGGGTGCCCAGGCGATCCACCAGCCCCAGTAGAAGGCGGTCCAGGCCGACTGCCAGGCCGAGGTGCCGTTGGCTTCGGTGTTGGTCCAGAAGCTCAGGCGGATGATGTTCTGCAGGTAGTCACCGATGTTTTGCACATAGGCGTTGAGGATGTAGGTGGTCGGCCCCATGGCGAGGAACAGCACCAGGATGAAGAAGCTCAGCCAGACGTTGAGCTCGGAGAGGATCTTCACCCCGCGCCCCACCCCTGAGATGGCCGACAGGGTGGCGATCACGCTGATGATGCCGATGAGCCACAGCTGATTGCTCTGGGAGACCTCAAGCCCCAGCATCTGGTTGAGGCCGGTGTTCATCTGGGCAACCCCGAGGCCGAGGGAGGTGGCGACCCCGAACACGGTGCCAAACACCGCCAGCACGTCGGCGGCGTGGCCCCAGAAGCCGTAGATGCGCTCCTTGAGCAGGGGGTAGAGCACGGAGCGAATCGCCAGCGGCAGCTTGCGCCGGTAGCTGAAGAACGCCAGCGACAGGCCGACGATCACATAGATGGCCCAGGGGTGCAGACCCCAGTGGAAGAAGGTGAGGCGCATCGCCACCTGGGCCGCCTCCGGGGTCATCCCCTCCTTGATGAAGGGATTGGCCTGCAGGTGGTAGATGGGCTCGGCGATGCTCCAGAACACCAGGCCAATGCCCATGCCGGCGCTGAACAGCATGGCAAACCAGGAGAAGTAGCCGAACTCCGGTTCCTGATCGTCGTCACCCAGCTTGATGCTACCAAAGCGGCTGAACATCAGATAGATGGCGAAGAACAGGAACAGGGCGACCACCAGAATGTAGTACCACTTGAAGCCGGCAATGATGGTGTCCTTGGCGCCGGTGAACCAGGCCCCCGCCGTGTCCGGATCGAATACGCCGAACAGCAAAAACAGGGTGACCACGGTCAACGCCGTGACCGCCATAGTGGGGTTAAGCCCCTTGAAGAAGCCTTGTGTCGCTCGCATCCGCCCTCCTTAGTCCTGATTGAAGAATTCTTCACCCACGTGCTCACCGGCCCCGCCAATGGCGCGATAGACCAGCTGGCCGACCGGATGCGTCCGGTGATCCACCAGGGTCACCGAGGGCTGGCCGTTCACCGCGTGGCGCTTGCCGAGGAAGATCGCCATGGGCACGCCGACGTTGGAGACCCCGCTGGTGATCCAGAGGCGGTTGAAGTCGTAGCTGCCGCCGATGAACTCGAGCTGGGCCAGGCCGTTGTCGAGGCCGGAGAGGTAGAAGTGCATGGCGCTCTCGCTCGGGAAGAGGTGCACCAGGATGTAGGCGTAACGCAGCTCGTTGACCAACTCCTTTAGGTTGAAAGTACCAGTCTCGCTGCAGGAGAGGGGCAATTCGCCATCGTAGTGATGCACCTTAAGATTGTTCGGGTCTTCGTCATAGGCGGGCTGATAACGGACAAAGGCTGATGTATCAGGGAGTTCATAGCGAACTCGCACCACTCTGAGCTCAGAAACCAGGGCCTTGATGTCGATCTCCTGTGCCATGTTTTGCCTCCTTGTGAACGACTTTTGTGGAAAAAAGAGGCATAAACTAGCACAACATACTTCGAACAGAAAGCTTTTAGCTCAAAGTATTATTGACCAGGCGCTCGGGTCGGAGGAAAATGCGCCGCTTCCTTCCTGATCCGGACGACCCCCATTGGAAAGACATGACGAGCTCCTGGTCGCACTGCGCCAGATCATCCGTGCCATCGATCTGCACTCCAAGCGACTCATCAAGGAGGCCGGCCTGACCGCCCCCCAACTCTTTCTGCTCAAAGGAGTCGAACAGCTGGGAAACGCCTCCATGCGTCAACTGGCTGACCACACCAACATGAGCCAGGCGACCGCCACCACCATCATGGACCGGCTCGAGAGCCGGGGGTTGGTGGTGAGGCTGCGCAGCGACAGCGACAAGCGCAAGGTTCACGCCAGCCTGACCGAGGCGGGCCGAACCATACTGAGCGATGCTCCCACCCCGCTACAGGAGAGCTTTATCCAGCGCTTCCAGTCCCTCGAGGAGTGGGAGCAGACCCTGCTGCTCTCGTCGCTCCAGCGCATCTCGAGCATGATGAATGCGAGCGATATCGACGCCGCCCCGGTCTTGACGGTCCGGGCACTGACCGAAGAGAAAGCCTGAAAACAAAAAAGCTCCCGATTGGGAGCTTTTTTCATGAGAGGAATATTAATCCTCGAGGGTGATGCCGATGTTGGAGACCCCCTCCTGACCGGCGAAGGCCTTGATGGCCAGGATGCGGTCGCTGTCACGCTCGAAGGCAACCCGCTTTTGCAGCTCGACCTGGAACTCCAGCTCCGCCTCGAAGAGCTCGTGCTCGTAGAGCTCGTCATCTTCCATCTCGCGTCCTTCCAGCATCTCGACGAAGCCGGCGACACAGCCGATGGAGGCGTGGCTCGCCTCTTCCGCCTCTTCCCCTACCCGGCAGATCACCGAGTTATAGGCGCAGCCCAGGGCCACACAGGCATCCAGGGCCGGATAGGCGCCATAGCTCTCGAAGCGGTTGGGCTCGGGAATGTTACTCTCGAACTCCTCGAGCAGGGCGCTCAGGTTCACGCGGGAGCCCTTGACGGTGAGGTATTCCCACATCTGGTCCAGGGTCTGACGGAAGGCCTGGGCATGACCAAAACCGGATGCCTGGGCGAACAGGGCGTAGTTGGGATACATGCGCTCGGCCAGGGCCAGGGCAAAGACGGTCTGCTGCCAGGGTTGCAGCTCTCGTAGCCGCTTGTAGAACTTCTCACCGAACACGGGGGACTCCTCTTCATCAATTGGCGAAGATTGTATCGCAAGCGCCTTTGTGCGAGAAACGAAAAGCGCTGGTCGGCTATCTTGCGAGACCCGGTAGGGTAAGATGGGATCATCACGCTCGACAAGAAAGGAACTGCTGATGAGCCAACGCACCCTGCTCCTGCTTAGCCAGGATAACGCCCATTACGAGCGGCTGCTCAAGGGGGCCAACCTGCCCCATCTGCGTATCTTGCGCGCCGACAACGAAGCCCAGGCCCAGGCCCACATCGCCGAGGCCCACATCCTGATGGCCGAGCCAGCCCGGGCCAGGCCGCTGTTGGCCCAGGCCCGTAAACTGACCTGGCTGCAGTCCACCTATGCCGGCGTCGATATCCTGCTCGGCCCGAGCGAGCGGCGTGACTATCAGCTCACCAATGTACGCGGCATCTTCGGCCCCCTGATGAGCGAATATGTCTTCGGCCACCTGCTGAGCCTGACTCGCCAGATCGCCCACTATCGTGAGTTGCAACGCCAGAAGGTGTGGCAGAGCCGCCCCTACGAGAGCCTGCGTGGCAAGACCCTGCTGATCCTCGGCACCGGCAGCATAGGCCAGCACCTGGCCCAAACCGGCCAGCACTTCGGCATGCGGGTGCTAGGGGTGAGCCGCAGCGGTCGCGAGCGCCCCGGTTTTGCCCAAGTCTATCAGCTGCCGGCGCTGAACAAGCTGCTGCCCCAGGCCGACGTCATCGTCAGCGTCTTGCCTGCCACCCGCGAGACCCGCCACATCTTCAACGCCGAGCGCTTCGCTCACTGCAAACCGAGCGCCATTCTGTTCAACGTCGGGCGTGGTGCGGCGGTCGACAGCGACGCCCTGCTCATGGCACTGCGTACCGGCAAGCTGGGATACGCTGTACTCGATGTGTTCGAACAGGAGCCTCTGGGGCCAAACTCCTCTCTCTGGAACCAGCCCAATCTGGTCATCACCCCCCATAACAGCGCCTATAGCTTTCCCGAGGATGTGGCCCAGATCTTCGTGCGCAACTACATCCGTTTCATCGAGGGGCAGCCCCTCGAGGGGAAGATAGATTTCGACAAGGGTTACTGAGCCCCATAAACAGAGAGCCCCTCATCGAGGGGCTCTCTCTTAACCGGCACTGAGCTGCTTGCGATAACTCTTCACCTTGGCAAGGAACTGTCGCTTGGCCTTGCCCGACAGAGGCTCGGCCATGGGCAGTTTCACCTTCATGGCATCCACCGGCCGGTTGTTGATGCGCACCTCGTAGTGGAGGTGGGCGCCGGTTGAACGGCCCGTGTTACCGGAAAGCGCAATCTTGTCGCCCATCTTCACCCGCTGACCCTGCTTGACCAGCAGCTTGCTCAGGTGCAGATAACGGGTGGAAACGGTCCGGCTGTGGCGGATGACCACATAGGTACCGGCCAGAGGGTGACTGGTCGCCTTGAGCACAACGCCATCCCCGGTCGCCAGCACAGGTGCCCCGATCGGCGTCGCAAAGTCGGTGCCTTCATGCGGCCGCACCAGACCCGTGATGGGGTGCTTACGCGCCGGGTTGAAGTTGGAGGTGATGCGGTAACGACTGTGCAGGGGGTAGCGACGGAAACCGCGCTCCAGGCTCATCCCCTGACCGTCATAGTAGTTGCCATCATCGGCCAGCCAGGCCGAGACCGATTGCTTACCCGAGACAAACTCGACCCCCAGCAGCTGGCTGTTGCCAGTAGTCTGGTCATCCACCATCTCGCTCTTTACCAGCACCTGGAAGGTGTCACCCTGCTTGAGTTCCTTCGCCAGATTCATGCGCCACTGGAACAGGTTGGCGATCTTCTGGATGTGAGAGGGGGAAATGCCGGCGTTACGAGCACTCTGGTAGAAGCTGCCACGCACAGTCCCTTCCATGGAGTTCTGCTTCCAGGTCACTTTTTCGGTGATCATTCGCGGCAGATACTGTTCACCCTTACGCTCCAACACCAGGGTCTCCTTGATGTTGAGGCGCATCTTGACCTGCTGCAGCAGGTTTTGTTCATCGATGAGCACCTCGATCACCTGGCCGGGCTTGAGGCGGGAGAGATAGTGCTTGTTGTCAGCATCCAGCACCTTGTACAGGGTGGTGGTGGAGACACCGAGATGGTTGAAGATGGTGGTGAGAGTCTCACCGCTGCGGATCTTGTACTCGAGCCACTGGGGCTCGGTCACGGCGGGAATGTCATCGCCTTCATTCTGTTCTGCGTTCGGATCGACCAGTTCATGATCCGGGATGGTGTTAAATTCGGTGTTGTCTTCGTTCGTCGCCGTGCCATGGGAGACCAGTGGTAACTCGAGGCGCAGGGGCTGTTCGAGTATGTCACCGGGAGCGGGCAACAGGGCAACGGTTGACAGGGTGACCCAAGTCAACAGGAGGATGGCGTAGAAGTGTTTTCTAGGAACCGGTGGCTCCCAACTGGCCGCCTGAGCCACGAGGGGGCGGAGACGTTTCATCCGTTATCCTGCATTGCGATTGTTACCTTTAGCCGATCTGGCTTGCCTGAACGACTGAACTTTTTGTTTGGACCAAGGTTATCCGGGAGAGTTCAGCGAATAAGGCAAATTTGTAGCATTTTATGCATAAACTGCTGGATTGCGCAGAAAAGCAGGCAAATTTATACATTTTTTTTCATTTTTCTGCTCCCGCTCGAATTAAACGGGAGCAAAGAATAACAAGTTGTTACAAATTGGTAGCAGCTATAGACAACAAAAAGAAGCACTGTGTTGCTTATTTTTTTACTTCAGTCCTCTGTTTGATCGACTCATTGCGCCGTACCCCAGCAAGCAATGGGGTCATTGACAGGCAGAAAAGGCATTTGCCATGCCATCCATCCAGTACAGGTAAGCATCCGGCCCCACGGGGTAACTCCCCCCGGACTCGTCGAGCAGTAATACCCTGGCCCCGGTGTTGCGCACCACGGACTCAATCACATCGGGTCTGAACTGAGGCTCGGCAAAGACGCAGCGAGCCTGATGCTGCTCGAGGGCACGGCGAATGGTAACCAACGTCTTGGCGCCGGGACGCCGGTCCGGGCTCACGGTGAAGTGCCCTCTGGACTGCATGCCGTAATGGCGCTCCCAGTAACCATAAGCATCGTGGAACACGAAGTATCCCTTCTGCTGTACCGGTTTCATCTTCTCTCTGACCTGCGCATCCTTGGCGGCTAACGCCTGCTCGAAACGCACCAGATTACCCTGATAGCGAGCCGCGTTGGTCGGGTCGAGTTCACCGAGGCGAGCAGCAATCGCCCGGGCGATCGGCCCCGCCAGATCGGGTCCGAGCCAGATATGGGGATCGAGATTGCCGTGATGGTGATGGCCGTCGTGCTCGTCGTGATCATGCGCCTCACCCTCGGCATAACGATGTACCGGCAGGCCGGGCAGGGTCAGCAGCGTCAACACACTCTGTTGATCCGCCAGCGGCTTGACCAGGAAGCTCTCCAACTCGGGACCGACCCAGATGACCAGATCCGCCTCCTTGAGACGCCGCAGATCAGAGGGACGCAGGGCAAAGTCATGCGGTGAGGCACCGGTCGGCAGCAACACCTCTGGCTCGGCCACGTCACGCGTGATGGCTGCGGCGATAAAGGCGATGGGTTTGAGGGTGGCCAACACCTCAATGGCATTGGTGGGCAGGCTTGTCCCCAGCATCAGCAGGGTTAAAAAAAGGCGTCTCATGGGCTCTCGGCGGCTCGGCAGGCGTGGTAACATTGTCGTCATAAAATGTTATAGTATAACAATTCTTGCTGCAGTAAACCCCGGAGTTGCTTCATGAACCCATTGGTGGAGCTCAAGGATGTCTCTCTCGCGTTTGAGGGACGTACCGTGCTCGACAAGGTCTCCTTTTCCCTCGAGAAGGGGAAGATCACAACATTGGTTGGCCCTAACGGGGCCGGCAAGAGCACCCTCAGCAAACTGGTGTTGGGTCTGCTCACCCCGGGTAGCGGGAGCATAACGCGAGTGCCTCGTCTGCGTATCGGCTATGTACCGCAAAAGATCTATCTGGACCCCACCCTCCCCCTGACGGTCGAGCGTTTCCTCAATTTGGCACGGGGTGCACGCCGCTCTATTCCCGAGGTATTGGCCCGAGTCGGAGCCACGCACCTGCAAGGGGATCGTATGCAACAACTCTCCGGGGGGGAGCTGCAACGCGTCCTGTTGGCCCGGGCCCTGCGCGTAGAGCCTGAGCTGCTGGTGCTTGACGAGCCGGTGCAGGGGGTCGACGTCAGCGGCCAGGTCGAGCTCTATGCGCTCATCAGCGAGCTGGCTCGAGAGCTCGACTGCGCCGTCCTCATGGTCTCTCACGATCTGCATCTGGTGATGGCGAGCACCCACGAGGTGATCTGCCTCAATGGCCACGTCTGCTGCCACGGCGCACCGGAGAGTGTTGCCCGCCACCCCGAGTTCGCCCGGCTGTTCGGCCGTCCCGAACAGGAACAACTGGCGGTCTATACCCACCATCACCACTGTGACGGGGAGCATCATCACCATCACGACACACCCATTATCCGCATCCCCTCTCGCCAGGAGTAACCCTTGGACAGCTTCCTTCTCTACGCCCTGGCAGCCGGCCTCGGCATCGCCGCGCTGGCCGGCCCACTCGGCAGCTTCGTGGTCTGGCGCAAGATGGCCTATTTTGGCGATACCCTCTCCCATGCCTGCCTGTTTGGCATCGCGCTGGGCATCCTGTTGCAAGTGAACCTGACCCTGGCGGTCGTGGTCTGTTGCCTGGCCATGGCCCTGCTGCTCTTCATCATGAGCCGCAACCAGCTGGTCGCCACCGACACCCTGCTCGGCATTCTGGCCCACAGCGCCCTCTCTCTGGGACTGGTCACCCTCAGCTTCATGGACAGTGTCCGGGTGGATCTGATGGCTTATCTGTTCGGGGATCTGCTCTCGGTGCAACCCCAAGACCTACTCTGGATTTACGGTGGTGGCGCTCTGGTGCTGTTGGTCTTGTGGCGATGGTGGAATCCGCTGCTGGCCATGACGGTCTCGGAAGAGCTCGCCAGGGTCGAGGGGGTCAGGGTCGATCTGCTGCGCGCCCTCCTGATGCTACTCATTGGCCTGGTGATCGCGGTGGCGATGAAGTTTGTCGGCGCCCTCATCATCACCTCTCTGCTCATCATCCCGGCCGCTACGGCGCGCCGCTTCAGTCGCACGCCAGAGCAGATGGCCGCGCTGGCCTCCCTGATCGGTTGCCTGGCCGTGGTGGGGGGGCTGCTGCTCTCCTGGTTCAAGGACACTCCGGCCGGCCCCTCGGTGGTGGTGAGTGCCGCCCTGTTGTTTGTGGCGGCGCAGCTCAAGCGCAGCTAGTCCCGTGGACGCAGGCTTCCCTCGGTCTCCATCCAGAGCCATTGGCGCAGCCGGCTGATGGCCGGCTCGTGCAGGCGCGAGCGCTTGCAGACGAAGTAAAAGCTGTCTCCCGTCTCCAGGGGGTGGAGAGGGAGCCTGACCAGATTGGGCTCATCAGAGCGCAGCATGTAATCGTTGATGAGCGCCACCCCCTGATCCCAGTTGGCCGCCTCCAACGCCAACAAAATATGACTGAAGTGGTGCATGCGCGCCTCGGGGGGAATGGTTAGTCCACCGACCTCGGCCCAGCGCCGCCAATCTTCCCCCTTCTCCTTGTAGATGGCCTGAATCGAGAGCAGAGGCAACTGCCACAGAGAGGCGGGCCACTCCCCCTCTAGCTGCTGCCAGAGACGGCGGCTGCACACCGGCATCAGCCGCTCCCGATAGAGCAGATCGTGGCTATACCCGCGCGCCTGAGGCGATACAGTGATGAAGCAGTCGGCCACCCGATCCGAGAGCTGGGGATCTTCGGCCACCATCTCCAGATCCAGCTCCAGCTCAGGATGTTGCTGGCGCAGTCCGTTCAGACGTGGGATCAGCCACTTGACCGCAAACGAGCTATAGAGCGCCAGGCGAACCCGCATCTCACCACCGCCACGCAGTTGTTCGCTCGCCTGGGCGATCATCCCCAATCCTGCCGTGATCCCCTCCAGATAGCTCTCCCCTGCCGCCGTGAGAGAGACGCGCCGCCCCTGACGCAGCAGCAAGGCCTCCCCCAGATAGTCTTCCAGCAGACGAATCTGATGGCTGACGGCGCTCTGGCTGACCATCAGCTCGGCCGCGGCTCGCGAGAAACTCTGCAGTCTGGCCACCGCCTCGAAATAGTGCACGGCGCGCAGGGGGGGCAGTTTCATTATCTAAAAACCTCATGGGTCGTCATTTTTCATCATTTTACTAGATGGCATAGCCCTGGCTACCCTACCCCCAATGATCGTGGAGGTGGTATGAACGCAGTCGGGATCGGCATCCTCTATCTGGTGCTGGGAAACATAGTCGCAGTCTTCTCCGATGCCCTGGTCAAGGTGCTGGAGCCGGATCAACCCGTGTTCCAGTTTGTCTTCTTTCGCCAGGTGTCGGCCGCCATCATGCTGCTGCCGTTGCTGCTCTGGTCTCTGCGCCGCCATCCACCGGTGGCCTTGCGCTGGCATCTGCTGCGCTCCCATATCTGGGCCGTCGGCGTGGTGATGATGGTGGTCGCCCTGACCCGGCTGCCGCTCGCCACCGCCAACGCCCTCTTCTATGCCGCGCCGCTCTTGATGGTCCCGCTCGCGGTCTGGCTGGCGGGGGAGGCCCTGTCGCGCCAGAAGGTGGTGGCCGCCCTGCTCGGCTTTGCCGGCGTGCTCATCGTGTTGCGTCCGACCGAGATTAACTGGGCCGCCCTGGCGGCGCTCGGGGTCGCGCTGACCATGGCCGTGAATAACTTGCTGATCAAACGCCTGCCCCAGCAACAACCCGTGGTGCAGACCCTGTTTCTCACCAACGTGCTGAGCATGCCTCTGGTGCTTGGGCTGGTCTGGTGGGAGGGCGCCCCCTGGCAATGGCAGATGCTGTGGCCGGCGTTCGGCTCATCGGCCCTCATCGTCGTCTATGCGGGCCTGTGTGTATTGGCTTACCGCAAGGCAGAGGCCAGCAAGATTGCGGCGGCGGAGTACACTGGACTGCTGGCCGCCGTGGCCGTCGGCATCTGGCTCTTTAACGAGCAACCCGGTCTGCCCCTGCTGTTGGGGGGGCTCTGTATCGTGTTGCCCCTGGTGGCCATGGCCCGTGGAGGGCGCAAGGCGCCCGAGACTCAGCCTCAGGTGGCCAACAGCTGAGCGACACGCTGCCGCAGGAAGGGCACCACCTCGACCTCAAACCAGGGATTTTTCTTGAGCCAGAGAGTATTGCGCGGTGAGGGGTGAGGCAGGGGGACCAGGGTTGGCGCAAAGGCTCGCCAGTGAGTAACCGTCTCGGTCAGTGAGCCGCGAAAGCCCTTCCCCAGATAAAACTGTTGGGCATATTGCCCCACCAACAGGGTCAACTCTATGTTGGGCATCAGGGCTAACACCTGATGATGCCAGAGGGGGGCACACTCGGGACGCGGCGGCAGATCGCCGGAACGACCGCGCCCCGGGTAACAGAGCCCCATGGGCATGATGGCAATATGTGACTCGTCATAGAAGCGATCCTTGTCCAGGGCCAGCCAGTGACGCAGTCGCTCACCGGAGGCATCATCCCAAGGGATGCCGCTGGCATGCACCCGGGTACCCGGTGCCTGACCCACGATGAGCAGGCGTGACTGTTCGCTGCCACGGATGACAGGACGTGGACCCAAGGGAAGTTGTGCCTCACAGAGGCGACAGGCGCGGATACGCTCAAACAGACAGGGCAAGGTTTCCATTCGCCCATGCTAACCGATTTTTTCCTTCGTGACCGCTTGTCCACGAGGGGTGAGAGACCTAAACTGGGCCACAACCGTTTAATTTAATAGACACATGATGCCACTCATACTCGGACCAGGCGTGGTTGCCCTCTCCTTCGTCCTGTGGGGATTGCTGCCCCTCTACTATCAGTTCCTGCCCACCATCAACATGTGGGAGCTACTCTCGCACCGGGTGATCTGGTCCGTGGTCTTGCTGGCCCTGCTGATGCAGCTGACCGCACGCCCCATGCCCTGGGCCAGGCTGCGGGCAGAGCCGCGTCAACTGCTGCTGATCCTCTGTGCCGGCCCTGTGATGTCGATCAGCTGGAGCATGTTTACCTGGTGCCTCACCACGGGTCAGGTACTCGCCACCAGCCTCGCCTTCTTCATGACCCCCTTGTTTAACATAGTGCTGGCGGTGATCTTTCTGAAGGAGCGGCTCACGCCCCAGAAACATCTGGCCGTCGCCCTGGCGCTGGCCGGACTCGCCTATATGCTGTTCCAGTATGGGGAGCTGCCCTGGTTCTCCATCCTGATGGGGGGCAACTTCGCCGTCTATGGCCTCATCAAGAAGAAGATTCACTACCCGACCGATCAGAGTCTCTATCTTGAGGCTCTGGTGCAGCTACCACTGGCGCTCCTGTTCGTGCTCTGGTTGACCCTGTCAAGCCACCCCAGCCTCTTCATGGATGGCAGTTGGGGCGACAGGCTGATGCTGATCGGCAGCGCACCGGCAACCCTGATCCCGGTGGGGCTCTTCTGCTATGGCATGATCCGTACTCGCCTCAGCACAGTCGGCCTGCTCCAGTACATAGAGCCGAGCCTGGCCTTCCTGCTGGCCGTGTTCTGGTTTGGCGAGCGCCCCGACCCGGTCAAGGAGGTTGGCTTCATGTTCGTCTGGGCGGGCCTGCTGGTGAGTCTGTTACCCCTGCACCGCCTGCGTCGGCGCCAACCCGTTCAGTGACGGTAGCTATCGAGAACACGGTGCCAGGCGGGGTCCGTGTCCATGGCGTCTATGATGGGGATCAGGCGTCGCTGCAGTTCACCCAAGTTGGTTGAGAGCAGCAGGTGACGGGTGTAGCTGGAGTGGGGAAACGGAGAGACGTACAGCTTTCCCCGGTACTCGGCCCGGTCGATAAACCAGCCCAAAGCGGATCCCGGGATCAGAGTGGCGTCGATACGATGGCGCAGCAGCAGATCCAGATTGGTCTTGGCAAGCTTGGCATCCACCCGCTTCATCTCGCCGCGCGCCACCGCCTCATCCACCCCCACCAGGTGGTAACCTATGATGCCGCCGAAGGTCAGACCAAGCAGGCTGTCGAGTCCGCGATAGTCGACCGGGCGGTCGCGGCTCGACACCAGTTCATTGGTGTCACGCATCATGGGCAGACTCCAGAGGTAGCGCACCCGGGCCGGGTCATCGAACCAGGAGGGATTGACCCAGGCCACCACACCGCGAAAGTCCGGCTCTTTCATCTCGAGCTGCAGCCGGTAGCGATTGACCGTCCATACCTCGAAGACCCTCTCCCCTAACTTGGCGTTGAGGTAATCGGCAAGCTCCCACGTGAGCCCGCTCTGCGGGCCAGTCATGAAGGGGGGATGCTGGTGGTAGTTGTAGAGGCGCACCGGCTCGGCCCACCCGCAGGCGAGCCACAGCCACAAACAGAGCCACCATCCTTTCGCCATGCCACCCCCCTATTCACCGAAAAGCATGGCACAGATGCCGCCGCCCAGTTGTCAGGCGCGCCCCGGACCGCTAGGCTGCCGTCCATGAGCATCTGGCATCTTTACTTGGTTCGCACCCGACTGGGGCACCTCTACACAGGGATCAGTACCGATCCGGTCCGCCGCCTGGCCGAGCACCAGGCAGGGCGAGGCGCACGCAACCTGCGTGGCAAGGGCCCCCTCACCCTGGCCTGGCAGGCCGAGGTGGGCGACCATGGTCAGGCCCTTCGCCTCGAATACCGCCTCAAGCGCCAGACCCGCGCCACCAAGGAGCGCCTGGTTGCCACCCCGGACAGCTGGCCGGCCCTGCGCGCACGCCTGCTGCCCGGCCCCCTCTCTCAAGCACAGCGCGAATAACCGCGCCTGGCACGGCGTCGCCGTGCCCCAGGCCAATAAAAAAGACCGGCCCAAGGGCCGGTCTTTTCGGGGTCGCGCGCCGCGTCAGCCGCGCTCGCGAATAGTCTTGATGATGTCGGTGGTGGAGCAGCCATCCTCGAAGTTCAATACCTTCACCTCTCCGCCATTGGCCGTCACCTCGGCATAACCGGCGATCTCCTCGGGCTTGTAATCGCCGCCCTTGACCAGCAGGTCCGGCAGGATCTCACCGATGAGGCGCTGCGGGGTGTCTTCACCAAACGGCACCACCCAATCCACCGCACCCAGCGCTGCCAGCACAGCCATGCGACGCTCGGTCGGATTGACCGGACGGCCCGGCCCCTTGAGGCGGTGCACCGACTCGTCGGTGTTGACGGCCACGATCAGGCGATCGCCCAGCCTGCCCGCACTGGCGAGATAGGAGACATGGCCGGCGTGCAGGATATCGAAACAACCGTTGGTCATGACGATCTTCTCGCCACGGCTACGCGCGGCCGCCACGGCCACCTTGAGTTGCTCCTCGGAGAGCACGCCGAACCCGGTCTCATGCTCGTTGTAGAGGGCATTGGCCAACTCGACCGGGCTGACGGTGGAGGTACCCAGCTTGCCGACCACGATGCCGGCGGCGGTGTTGGCCAGGGCACATGCCTCCTCCAGCGAGGTGCCGGCCGCCAGGGCGGTGGCCAGGGTCGAGATGACGGTATCACCGGCACCGGTCACGTCATACACCTCATGGGCCTGAGCCGGCATATGCAGCTCGCTCTGACCGGCACGGATCAGGGTCATGCCATTCTCGGATCGGGTCACCAGCAGGGCTTGCAGCTCGAAACGGCGGACCAGCTCGAGACCACGCTCGACCAGCTCTTCCTCGTTCTTCACCTTGCCCACCACGGCCTCGAACTCGGACATGTTGGGGGTCAGCAAGGTGGCACCGCGATACTTCTCAAAATCGGTCCCCTTGGGGTCGACCAAGACGGGAATGCCGGCGGCGCGGGCACGGTGGATCATGCCGGGCACATCGTTGAGCGCACCCTTGGCATAATCGGAGAGGATCATCACATCGCTCTGGGGCAGAGCGGCCTCGATCTTCGCCATCAGCAGGCCGGCATCGACCGAGTGAAAGGCCTCTTCGAAGTCCAGACGCAGCAGCTGCTGGTTGCGAGAGAGGACGCGCAGTTTGGTGATGGTGGGGTAATCGGTCAGGCGCACGAAATCGCAGGCGACCTTGACGCCCGCCATCTTGCCTTCCAGGGCATCGGCCGCCTCATCCTGCCCGGTCAGGCCAAGCAGGGTGGCATGGGCGCCCAGCGCCGCGGCGTTGAGCGCCACGTTGGCGGCGCCCCCCGGGCGCTCCTCGATGTGCTCCACCTTGACCACGGGGACCGGTGCCTCGGGCGAGATGCGGCTGCTCGGACCATGCCAATAGCGATCCAGCATGACATCGCCAACGACCAGGACACGAGCCTTCTTGAAATCGGGCAGGGTGATCTTCATCTGATGAGCTCTCGGAACAAAAAAACTGGGCGGGATTCTAGCATGCCTCCCCCATCAGGGCAGCTTTCCCGTGACATATCCTCCCCCTGTGCGGCACTTTTCGGCTAGAATCCGCCCTCTGAATCCCCACAAGGAGCCCCCATGTCCGCCGAACGTCTTCCCCGTCTGGAGCCTCGACTGTTCCACCCTCGCTACTGGCTGCACTGGTTCGGGCTGTCGCTGCTCTGGCTGCTGGTGCTGCTGCCCTGGCGTTGGCAGATGCGGCTCGGTCGTGGGCTCGGCCGTCTGGCCATGAAGCTGATCAAATCCAGGGTCAAGGTGGCCCGTCGCTCCATCGAGCTGGCCTTCCCCGAGCTCTCGCTACAGGAGCGGGAATCGCTGCTGACCCGTAATTTCGAGAGTGTCGGCTGTGCCATCTTCGAGGTGGGCATGGCCTGGTTCTGGCCAGACTGGCGTATGCGCAGCCTGATGCGGGTCGAGGGGGAAGAGCACCTCATCGCGGCGCTGGAGCGGGGACAGGGGATCTTGCTGCTCTCTTGTCACTTCCTGACCCTCGAACTCAACGCCCGCTGCTTCGGCCTGCTGCGCCCCGGTGTTGGCGTCTATCGCCCCAACACCAATCCGGTGCTGGAGTTCGCCCAGTACCACGGGCGCTGCAAGTCCAACAAGTATCTGGTCGATCGCATCAATGTGAAGGGGATGATCAAGGCACTGCGCAATGGCGACGCCCTCTGGTACGCACCGGATCACGACTATGGCAGCCACGCCAGCGTCTTTGTCCCCTTCTTCGGCGTCGCGCAGGCCGCCACCATCACAGGCACGGCAACTCTGGCCCGGGTCAAAAACACGGTGACCCTGCCCTGCTACAACATCCGTGACGAGCAAGGCTATGTGCTGCACATCGGCGCCCCCCTCGAGGGTTATCCCAGCGGCGACGACATGGCCGATGCGGCCCGCACCAATCAGGTGGTCGAGGCCGCGGTACGCCGCGCCCCCGAGCAGTACATGTGGCTACATCGCCGCTTCAAGACGGTGCCGGAAGGCATGCCCCCGCGCTACTGATGAAAAGCCCCTCGACGAGGGGCTTTTTTGTGACGATTCAGGCACCGTGCAGCTGGCGAGTCAGCCGCAGCAGGAAGAGGGCATAGTCGCTTCGGTAGAGCGACGCCTCATCGGGCGATCTCTCCCAGTGCTGGAGCCAGCTCGCCAGAGGCGCCTGCCAACGACTCCCCTCGCCCATCGGCAGCAACCGGCGCGCATCCTCGCTCATGCGCTCTGCGGCCCCGCTCAGGCCAGCCAGCCAGCAGGACTCGTGGTACTGCAGATCGTCGATGAGGGCGTTCAGGTCGTCTGCGACCGGATGGCTGGCCCGCAGTGCCCAGGGTGCGGCCTGCCCCGCCAGTCGATAACCCCGCTGCGCCTTGGAGAGGGAACCGGGGCGCAATCCCCCCAGCGCCGCCAGACGCTCGGCGAGATCGAACAGGGCCGAGGCGGGGCCAGACTTGAGTTCAAGCTCCAGCTCGTCGATGGGTTCGCGACCGAGGCGACCGACTATCTCCCCCTCATCCCGGGCCAGCTCGATGGCCACACCGGGAGTCTCAAATTGCAGCGCCTCACGCCGAAAATCGGTACGAAAAAGTGGCTGCAAGTTCGGCTGGAGACGAGTAACCGTCTCCCCATCTGGCCAAATTTCGTCAGGAAAACGGGAGAGATCCGGTACCTCTCCCTCGATAGGGGTGTTGTACTCGGGTCGGGCATGGAGTCCACCCACCACCTGACCCCGGCACTTGATGGTCTGCTCTGCCTCCTCGCCCCAGCGACGGATCCTCAGCCCCATGTCCAGGTGGCGCAACGCCAGATCCGGGGTATCGAAATAGCGGTTCCCCAACTCGCAACAAGTGCGCGCCACTATCGGTAACGTCGGCAAAAAATCGGCTAACATTTCTGAACCGACCCGGTTCAAACAGAATTTAATTTCAATCTCTTGGCTCATCTAGGCTTCCGGGCAGACAGCAGGCGGGTTTGCGGGGGGATGGGGATAGCGAATGGGATACACAAGAGAACTCGCGTCCAATTGCCGGTTTTATTGCCCTCCCAGTTCGGTTACCATGCGCCCCTCACAACAGCGTATCGCGTGTTTTTTCACCGACACAGGTTTGGCTATGCCAGTAAATACTATCTTGGGACTTTTTGCCAAGTCCCCCATCAAACCGCTGCAGAAGCATATTGCCAAAGTGCATACCTGCTGCGAGCAGCTTATTCCCTTCTTCGACGCCGTTGCCGACGGTCACTGGGACCAGGCCGAACAGGTTCGTGCCCAGATCTCCCAGCTCGAGAAAGAAGCCGATGTGCTCAAGCGCGAGATCCGTCTCAAGCTGCCACGCGGTCTCTTCATGCCTGTCGCGCGCACCGATCTGCTGGAGTTGCTGACCCAGCAGGACAAGATCGCCAACCGCGCCAAGGACATCTCGGGCCGCATGCTGGGCCGTCATATGGAGTTTCCCGTCGAGATGCGGGCCGACTTCATGGCCTATCTCAAGCGCTGCATCGATGCCACGGCACAGGCCAAGAAAGCCATCGAAGAGCTCGACGATCTCCTCGAGACTGGCTTCAAGGGCCGCGAGGTTGAGCTGGTTGCAGAGATGATCCATCAACTGGATCTGATCGAGGACGACACGGATGTTATGCAGATTGGGCTGCGCCAGAAGCTCCAGGCAGTGGAGCAGCAGTACAACCCGATCGATATGATGTTCCTGTACAAGATCCTTGAATGGGTAGGAGATCTGGCAGACCAGGCCGAACGCGTTGGCGAGCGCCTGGAACTGATGCTGGCTCGTTCTTAATCCACAGACTGGTAGACATTGATGGATATTATTGCGAACTATGGCACCACCCTGGTGCTCATTGCGGCCGTGTTCGGCTTCATGATGGCGTGGGGGATCGGTGCCAACGACGTGGCCAACGCCATGGGAACCTCGGTCGGGACCAAATCCCTGACCATCCGCCAGGCCATCATCATCGCCATGATTTTCGAGTTCGCCGGCGCCTATCTGGCGGGCGGCGAAGTGACGGCGACCATCCGTAACGGCATCATAGATCCGGCAGCTTTCGCCGATACGCCCGATCTGCTGGTGCTCGGCATGATCGCCTCCCTGCTGGCGGCCGGTGCCTGGTTGATCCTGGCCTCCTACTTCGGCTGGCCTGTCTCTACCACTCACTCCATCGTCGGCGCCATCGTCGGCTTCGGCGTGGTGAGCATTGGCCCTGAGTCTGTACAATGGGACAAGTTTGGTGGCATCGTCGGCTCCTGGGTGATCACCCCGGCCCTCTCCGGCCTCATCGCCTACTTCATGTTCATCAGCGTGCAGAAGCTGATCTTCAACACCGACAACCCGCTCGCCAACGCCAAGCGCTACGTCCCCTTCTACATGTTCCTCACCTCTCTGGTGATCTGCCTGGTGACCATCAAGAAGGGACTCTCCCACGTCGGTCTGCACCTGACCGACAACGAAGGGATCCTGCTCTCGGTCATTATCTCGCTGCTGGTTGCTCTGGCAGGCTGGTTCTATATCCGCGGCCAGAAGTACAACCCGCAGGATGACAGCAAGATGCACTACGCCAACGTGGAGAAGGTGTTCGGCATCCTGATGATCATCACCGCCTGCGCCATGGCCTTTGCTCACGGCTCCAACGATGTGGCCAATGCCATCGGCCCTCTCTCCGCGGTGACCTCTATCGTCGCCTCCGGTGGCGAGATCGCCGGCAATGCCCATATCGCCTGGTGGATCCTGCCGCTCGGCGGTATCGGTATCGTGATCGGTCTGGCCACCATGGGCGAGAAGGTGATGGCGACCGTCGGTACCGGCATCACCCACCTGACCCCGAGCCGTGGCTTCGCCGCCCAGCTGGCCACCGCCGCGACCGTGGTGATCGCCTCCGGGACCGGTCTGCCCATCTCCACCACCCAGACGCTGGTGGGTGCCGTGATGGGGGTGGGTCTGGCCCGTGGCATCGCCGCCCTGAACCTGGGCGTGCTGCGCAACATAGTGGTCTCCTGGATCATCACCCTGCCGGCGGGCGCCATCCTCTCCATCATCATCTTCTATATCCTGAAGGCCTGCTTCTCCTGATGTGGTCGATTGAAAAAGCCCGGGCACTTGCCCGGGCTTTTTATTTCCGCTAACCCAATCAGGGGAGCTCGAAGGTCCACTCGTCCTTGATGCGGCCGATGGCATCCAGCCGCCGTTTGGCGAGCTGTTCGCGGATCGCCTCACCCTGGTAGCCGGCGGCGACTATCTCCTTCACCGGTACCGCGGCGGCGGCGTTGAGTGCCTCGGCCACATAGTCGGGCTGGCTGTAGACCCTCTCCTCGAATCCGGTGCGGCCGAAGAAGTCTGCGCGGCAGGCATCGAGCAACTGAGCGAAGCGCTCCGGACGGCGCCAGGCGTCCGCCTTGTCGAAGACCTTGAGCAGGGTCGCTGGCTTGAGATCGAAGGCGATGTGGATGTGGGTGTGCAGATCGCTCACCAGCAGTGCCAGGTCGCGGCAATCATTCGGGACCCGCAGCCGTTCACACAGGGCCCGGATCAGCGGCAATCCCTTCTGCCCGTGACCGTGGTGGCTCGGCCAGAAGGCCGGCGGGGTGAGCCCCTTGCCGAGATCGTGGCAGAGGGCGGCGAACCGTACCGGGAGCGCCGGTGAGAGGCGGCACGCCTGATCGAGTACCAGCATGGTGTGCAGGCCTGTGTCCACCTCGGGGTGCCATTTGACTGGCGCCGGCACCCCGTACAGGGCCTCCAGTTCGGGTAGCAACACCTTGAGGGCGCCGCACTCGCGCAGCACCTCGAAGAAGACCCGGGGAGCCGGCCCCAGCAGCACCCGCTCCATCTCCTTCCAGACCCGCTCGGGAGTAAGATGGGCCAGCTCACCTGCCTCCGTCATCTGGCGCATCAGGGCCAGGGTCTCGGGGGCTATGGTGAAGCCCTGGGCGTGGAAGCGGGCGGCGAAGCGGGCCACCCGCAGCACCCGCAAGGGATCCTCGCTAAAGGCCGGCGAGACGTGGCGCAGCACCCGGTCGGCCAGATCGCGCTGACCGCCATAGGGATCCACCAGGGCGCCATCGTCATCCTCGGCGATGGCATTGATGGTGAGATCCCGGCGCAGCAGGTCTTGCTCCAGGGTCACGTCGGGGGCGGCATGGCAGACAAACCCGGTGTAGCCGTGACCCTGCTTGCGCTCGGTGCGGGCCAGGGCGTACTCCTCCTGGGTGCGGGGGTGGAGGAAGACGGGAAAGTCACGCCCCACCTGCTGATAGCCCAGATCCAGCATCTGCTGCACCGTGGCGCCCACCACCACATGATCCCGATCCCCCTGGGGCAACCCCAGCAAACGGTCACGTACCGCACCACCGACCAGATAGACTCGCAACTTCTTCTCCTTCTGCGTTAACGGGGGGATTATACCCCCTCCGTCACTCCCCTTCGATGCGGCTTTGACATCCCACGGCCCCCCCCTGTACCCTGCCGTCCATGACAATGGAATGAACCCTATGTACACACAGTTTTTCGGGCTTGCGGAGGCACCGTTCTCCATCTCCCCCAACCCCAAGTATCTCTACATGAGCGAGCGCCATGGGGAGGCCCTCGCACACCTGGTCTACGGCCTGCAGGATGGGGGTGGCTTCGTGCTGCTCACCGGCGAGGTCGGCACCGGCAAGACCACAGTCTCCCGCTGCCTGCTACAGCAGTTGCCGGAGGGGACCGAGATCGCCTATATCCTCAACCCCTCCCTGACCGAGCGGGATCTGCTGGCGGCGATCTGCGACGAGTACCGCCTGCCCTACGCCCCCGACGCCGGCCTCAAGATCCTGTTCGATCTCATCCGCGACCATCTGCTGGCCAACCTGGCGGCAGGCCGGCGCAGCGTGGTGCTGATCGACGAGGCCCAGCATCTGCTGCCTGAGGTGCTCGAGCAGCTGCGTCTGCTGACCAACCTCGAGACAGACGAGAAGAAGCTGCTGCAGGTGGTGCTGATAGGCCAACCCGAACTGCAACAGATGTTACGCCAGCCCCTGCTGCGCCAGCTGGCCCAGCGCATCACGGCGCGCTACCACCTGCTGCCCCTGACCCGCAACGATGTGGACGCTTACATCCGGTTCCGTCTGCAGATCGCCGGTTGCCTGCAACCCATCTTCAGCGCCAAGGCGATCACGACGCTGCATCGCCTCTCCGGCGGCATCCCGCGCCTTATCAACCTCATCTGCGATCGCGCCATGCTGGTCGCCTATGGCCGCGGCGATCACCAGATCAACGGGCGCGATATCGCCCAGGCCGCCTTTGAAGTCACGGGTCAGCGCGACGATGCGAGCTGGGTCAGCACGCTGGCGGTCACGCTCGGCGGTGCACTGATGGTGGCCGCCGGCTGGTTTGGCTGGCAACAGTTTGGTGTGATGCCGGTGCGCCCCGTGGTCAAGGTGGAGGTACCAGTCACTCAGGATGAGACCCCGGAGCAGCAGGCGCAGCTGGAGGAGGCGATCTCCCAGGCCTACGATCCGGCCATTGCCCTGCAAAATCTCTATCGGGTCTGGGGCTTCGAACCCGAACTGGAAGAGGCCACCTGTGACGATGCTCCGCGCGCCGGCTTGCGCTGCCTGAACGGGGCTGGCAGCCTCGAGGAGCTTGAGAAGATGCAGCACCCGGCCCAGGTGAGCCTCAAGGACGAACACGGTAACGGCTACTATGCGACCCTGGTATCGCTCGGCGCCAAGCAGGCACACCTGCTGATCGGCGAGCAGAGCTGGGATGTGGAGCGCGACTGGCTGACCCAGCACTGGGGGAGTGACTACACCCTGCTGTGGCGCCTGCCCAAGGATGGCAGCACCATCATAGGCAACGGAGCCGGCAAGGCTCAGGCCCAGTGGCTCGAGAACGCCGTGAGCAAGGCACTCAAACAGGCACCGCGCAAGGTGAGCCGTTTCGATGCCGAGCTCAAGCGCAAAGTCGAACAGTTCCAGAAGTCGGCGGGGCTCAATGTGGATGGCGTGGCTGGCGGCAACACCCTGCTGCGTCTCAACGTCATCGCCGGCGACCCCATGCCCAAGCTGGAGGAGGCCTCCTGATGTCTACCCTGCTCAATGCCCTGCGCCGGGCCGACGCGCCGGCCGGCACGCCCCATATCCCCTCCATGGGGTTGGCCGCACGTCCCGAGCCCACCACACCGCGCTGGATCTGGCCCCTGCTGGCGCTACTGGCCTTAGTGCTGGGTGCCGGAGCCAACTACGGCTGGCACAGGCTCAACACCAAGCCTGTCGAACAGAAGGTGGAGGTGACGCACAAGGTGATCCCGCCCTTCGTGCGGGTGGAGCCGCGCGAGCTCACCACTGAGCCCCTGCCCCCGCCCTTACCCCAACCGGAACCCAAGCCGGCCGCCCCTCAGCAGAGCCCGGTGCCGACCCTGCCAGGCTTCGATTTAAGCGGTGTCTCCCCCGAGCTGGCGCGCCGTTTTGCCCAGGCGGTGGGTAGCGAGCAACCTCTGGCGCAGGCACCGGCCCCTGCGCCGATCGAGGACAGCGTACCGCCGCTCTCGAGCCTGCCTTACGAGCTGCTGCAACAGGTGCCGCGCTTTACCTACGGCGCCCATCTCTACTCCTCCAACCCCGCCAAGCGCAGCGTCATCCTCAATGGCCGTGAGCTGAGCGTTGGTAAGGAGCTGGCCCCGGGCGTTACCGTGAGTGCCATTGAGCAGGAGCGCCTGATCCTCACGGTGGGCGGCCAGCAGGGTAGCATCGAGAAGTTGCAGAACTGGAATGGCTGACCCCTGCGGGAGCCAACTAGGCTCCCGCTTAGTTTTCAACTGACGAGAATCGACGTGAACCAAGCGACCTTCGCCAACCGGGTGCTGGAGTGGTATGAACACTCGGGACGCAAGACCCTTCCCTGGCAACAGCAGAAGACCCCCTACCGGGTCTGGATCTCCGAGATCATGCTGCAACAGACCCAAGTAGCCACCGTCATCCCCTACTACCAGCGCTTCATGGCCCGCTTCCCCGACGTGATCGCCCTGGCCGATGCGCCCGTGGATGAGGTGCTGCATCACTGGACCGGGCTCGGCTACTACGCGCGCGCCCGCAACCTGCACCAGGCGGCCCAGCGGATCCGTGACGAGCACGGCGGCCTCTTTCCCGAGCGAATCGAAGAGGTGACCGCCCTGCCCGGCATTGGTCGCTCCACCGCCGGCGCCATCCTCTCCTTCTCCCTCGGCCAGCCCCACGCCATTCTAGACGGCAACGTGAAGCGGGTACTCACTCGCTGGCTGGCCCAGCCCGGTTGGCCGGGGCAGAAGGCGGTGGAGAACCAGCTGTGGGAGCTCGCCATCCGCCTGACCCCGCGTCAGGGGGTACAAGAGTACAACCAGGCCATGATGGATATCGGCGCCACCGTCTGCACCCGCAGCAAACCCAAGTGCGAACTCTGCCCGGTGCAGGCGGATTGCCAGGGGCGCCTGGAGGGCACACCGACCCGCTACCCCGAAGGTAAACCGAAGAAGAGCACACCGGTCAGAAGCGGCCTATTTCTGATGCTCAAGCAGGGGGAGAGGGTATTGTTGGAGAAGCGCCCGCCGCAGGGGATCTGGGGTGGTCTCTACTGCTTCCCCCAGTTCGACACCGAGGCTCAGCTGAAGGCCCGACTGCGCGAGCTGGGGCAAGACCCCGACCGAGTGCAGGAGCAAGCAGGCTTTCGCCACACCTTCAGCCACTTCCACCTGGACATTCGCCCCTTCCTGCTGGAGGTCGAGACGCACCAGCCCCCGGCCCTCATGGAAGGGGATACCACTCTCTGGTATAACTTACGCCAACCCGAAGAGGTGGGACTGGCAGCCGCCACCCAGCGTCTGCTCGCCTATCCGGAACTCGCATCATAGAGGTCAATCATGAGCCGTACCGTTTTTTGTCAGCGCCTGCAGAAGGAGGCCCCGGGCCTCGATTTCCAGCTCTACCCGGGCGAACTCGGCAAGCGCATCTTTAACAACATCAGCAAAGAGGCCTGGGCCGAGTGGCAGAAGAAACAGGTGATGCTGATCAACGAGAAGAAGCTCAACATGATGAATCTCGAGCACCGCCAGCTGCTCGAGCAGGAGATGGTGCAATACCTCTTCGAGGGTGCCGAGGTGCAGATCGACGGCTATACCCCCCCCAGCCAGTGAGCCCATCATGAGTCGCCTCTTCTGGCCCCTGGCCGGTCTGCTGTTGCTGGCCGGCTGCTCCTCTGCACCCAAGCCCGCCCCACAGGATGAGGATCTGGTCAACGGCAAGGATGTGCGCGGCTTCGAGCACATGATCAGCGCCCTCTCCCACAACGTGAACGAGATGTGGGGGCGTGAGGCCCTGTTCGCCGGGCGCTTCGACTACGTCAAATACACAGACCAGTACAAGAGCCGGGCCCACATCGACTTCAATGGCGGCCTGATCCAGGTGGAGACCGTCTCGACGATCGACCCCAAGGTGCATCTGCGCCGCGCCATCATAGAGACCCTGCTCACCCCGGATGATCCGGCCGAAGTGGATCTCTACTCGGATCGGGAGATCATGCCCGGCACCGACCCTTTCCTCTATGGCCAGGTGCTCGACAACCAGCGTCAGCCGATCCGCTTCGCCTGGCGTGCCGAGCGCTACGCAGACCATCTGCTCGCCACCGCCCTCAAGCAGCGTACCCTGGGGATCCGCACCATCTACTATGTGGACATCCCCATGGAGGCGAATCACACGGATCAACGAGGCTATAAGTATGCCGGGCTAATCCGCCAGGCCTCGCGCAAGTACGGTGTTCCCGAGAGCCTCATCTACGCCGTGATCAAGACAGAGAGCAGCTTCAACCCCTATGCGGTGAGCAGCTCCAACGCCTACGGCCTGATGCAGGTGATCCCGGCCACCGCCGGGCGGGATGTCTACGTGCGGGTGAAGGGCAAGTACGGTCAGCCGACCCGGGAAGACCTGTTCAACCCGGCCTACAACATCGACATCGGCACCGCCTACCTGCACCTGCTACAGAGCGTCTATCTGGCGGATATTCAGGATCCCCAGTCACGCCGCTACTCGGTCATCTCTGCCTATAACGGTGGGGCAGGCAACGTGCTGCGCACCTTTGCCGACGATCGCAACGCGGCACCGGGTGTCATCAACCGGCTCTCGCCTCAGGAGGTCTATCAGGTCCTCACCGAGCAGCACCCGCTGGCCGAGTCGCGCCGTTATCTCTACAAGGTCCATCAGGCCGAGCGTAACTTCAAGGTCTCCCGGTTACGCACACCCGGTTGATCCAAGGCGCCCTGCGGGGCGCCTCGTTTTTATCGGCAAAAAAAAACGGCAATCCGAAGATTGCCGGGAGGAATGTATTCAGTGCGACCTGACGTGGGTTGAGCGGGTCGCAGGGGCAAGCCCCGGTTGCGCAGAGAGGCGGGATGGCCGCTCTGCTTACAGTCTGCCGGGATGCGCTCTCTCACCCCGGATGACCACACACTGGATGAACCGTGCCCCGCATGAGCGCGGCACCGGGTTCGGCTGACATCCCTTACAGCATGCCGGGGACGCTGGCCTTCATCTCGGCCGACCAGACGCCGACCTGTACCTGACCGATATGCTCTTTTTGCAGCAGCAACATGGCCAGACGCGATTGACCGATACCGCCGCCTATGGTCTGGGGCATGCGGCCGGCCAGCAGATCCTGGTGCCAGTCGTAGGCTAGGCGATCCTCGTCGCCTGTGATGGCGAGCTGGCGCCGCAGGGCGTCGGCGTCCACCCGGATCCCCATGGAGGAGATTTCGAAGCTGTCTTCGAGCACCGGGTTCCACACCAGGATGTCGCCGTTCAGACCCGCTAGCCCCAGCTCACTCTCTGAACTCCAGTCGTCGTAGTCCGGGGCCCGCACGTCGTGGCGCTCACCGTGGGCAAGGGCGCCGCCGATGCCGATCAGGAAGACGGCACCCAGCTCCTTGGCGATGGCGCGCTCACGTCCCTTGGCGTCGAGGTCCGGGTAACGGCTCAGCAGCTCTTCGCTGTGCACAAACTGAATCGCCTCCGGCAGGAAGGGGGTCAACGCGTGCTCGGCGCAGACGGTGCGCTCGGTGGCCTTGATGGCGCCCCAGATGGCCTGCACCGTCTCTTTCAGGTAGGCCAGATCCCGGCGATCCTGCGGCATTACCCGCTCCCAATCCCACTGATCGACGTAAACAGAGTGGATCGGGGAGAGGCGGTCCTCGTCCGGACGCAGGGCCTTCATGTGGGTGTAGAGCCCCTCGCCCGGCTCGAAGCCGAAGCGGCCAAGGGTATGGCGCTTCCACTTGGCGAGCGAGTGGACCACCTCGTAGCTGTCTCCGGGTAGTGTCTTCACCTTCACCTGCACCGCCTGTTCGCTGCCGGAGAGATTATCCTGGGTGCCGTCACCGACCCGGCTCAGGATGGGGGCTTGTACCTCCATCAGACCGAGTTGCTGGGCGAGCTGGCGGGAGAAGATCTCCTTGACCAGAGTGATCTGCTGTTGGCTGCGAATGTAGTGCTGTTTCATGGCGAATCCCTGTTTCAAACTGCGTTGTTGTGAGGATTCTTCAACACAACGGCCATTAAATTCAATATTCGATAATACAAATACGCTTTACGCCTTTTTTCATTCAATATAACCTCACCTTTAATCTCGAATCGTTAAAGGTCGTTCAAAAAAGTGGCGGAAAATTATCGGATCGACAATCTGGATCAGGGCATCCTGGAAGCCCTGATGGAAAACGCGCGCATTCCCTACGCCGAGCTGGCCAAGCGCTTCGCGGTGAGCCCGGGCACTATCCACGTGCGGGTCGAGAAGATGAAGCAGGCGGGGATTATCGAGGGGACGCGGGTGCAGGTGAACGCCAAGAAGCTCGGCTACGACGTCTGCTGCTTCATCGGCATCAATCTCAAGAGCGCGAAAGACTACCCTTCGGCGCTGGCCAAGCTGCAGGCGCTGGACGAGGTGGTGGAGGCCTACTACACCACGGGTCACTACAGCATCTTCATGAAGGTGATGACCCGCTCCATCGACGAGTTGCAGACCGTGCTCATCAACAAGATCCAGACCATCGACGAGATCCAGTCCACCGAAACCCTGATCTCGCTGCAAAATCCCATCTTGCGCGACGTGCGCCCCTGATCAGGGCTCCACGTAGGGAATGCCGTACTTCTCGTAGAGGGCCCTGAGCCGGCCGTCTCGCTTCATACGCAGCAGCTCGGCGTCGTAGGCCTGCATCAGGGCGGGAGTCTGGTCATCGGCGCGCGCCTTGCACCAGACGTTGAAGTAGGGGCTCGACTTGAAGGGGTGTGGCAGGTAGTCCACCTTGCCTTCCATGCCTTCTGCCTGGATCTGGGCGAAAGCGGTCACCAGCGGCATGGGCACCACATCGATGCGCTTCATCACCAACTTGCGCAGCTGCAGATCGTTCATGGTCACCATCTGCACCCGCCAGGCGGGATCCCCCTCGATGGCGTTGATCTCAGGGGTGTAGGCAAAGTCCTTGGTGAGCCCGATGCGCCACGGCTTGAGATCGCTCAGTCGATCGAAGCGGATACGCCCCAGATCCTCCTTGCGCACGAAGAAGTGCCAGCTGTGACGCAGGTGAGACTGCTGGGGATAGATGAGATAGCGTTCCCGCTCTGGCTTGTAGGAGTGGGTGAAGACCATGTCGTAGACGCCGCTCTCGGCGTTGCGGGTCAGGCGCGCACCCGAGTCGGTCAGCTCGACCCGAAACGGCTGCTTCATGGCCCCGAAGATGGCGGTGAGGATGTCGATCTCAAGCCCGGCGGGCCGCCCCTCTTCGTCCAGATACTTGAGCGGAGCCTCCAGGGTCCCTCCAACCACCAGGGGCTTGGCGTACAACCAGGGGGCAAGCAGCAATAAAAACAGCAACCAGAGATGCATCAAGGCTTCAATCCATAGCGGGCCAGCAGCTGGCGGTACTCATCGGTCTGCTTGAAGCGTTTCAGCTCCTGAGAGAACCGCTCGGCCAGGCGGGCATGGCCGGGCTTATGAGTAAACCCGAGGAAGTTGCGATTGTCGGTGGTGATGGTGCGGGGGCTATGAGTAATGACGTTGCCCAGCTCAAGGTTTCTCAGCCAGTAAGTCCCCACCCACTCATTGAGCACCACGCCATCAAGCCGCCCTTCACTCAGCAACTGTAACTGCTTGGGCACATTCTTCTCACCGGTCATGGGCACCCGCTCGAAACCGGTGGCCGACAAAAACTCGTGACCATAGGCGTAGTCCGCCTGTACGCCGATCCGCTTCCCCGCCAGCGAGGCGGGTCCTTGATAGTCGACGAAGGCGTCCCGGCGGGAGAAGAGCACCTCACCGCTGCGAGAGAGTGGCTCGGAGGGGTAGTGGATCCAGCGCTCGCGCTCCTTCTGATAGAAGATATCGACCACGGCGTCGCCCTTGGCCAATCTGGCTTCGAGCAACACCCGTTTCCAGGGCAGCTGACGCACTTCGACCTGATAGCCCATGCGCTTTAACACGACGCGAGCCAGCTCCAGATCAGCCCCCTCGCCTTCCCGATCCCGCTCTACCATCACGTAGGGAGGCCAGGGCTCGGTCAACAGGACAAGAGGTCGCTCGTTTGCCCAAGCCCCCCACATCAACCAAAACCCCAGCAGCCCCAACAATCCTCTTCCCATACTCCATCCCTGGCAGGCGATACTCACTTCAGACTATCTCAAATCACTTCATAAACAAAAGGAGGCCCATGGCCTCCTTGATGTTATTCAGGCGCCCGATCACAGGGCCTTGAGGATCGCCTCGACACTGGCCTTGGCATCGCCAAACAGCATCTGGGTGTTTTCCTTGAAGAAGAGCGGGTTCTGCACGCCGGCGTAGCCGGTGTTCATGGAGCGCTTGAAGCCGATGACGGTCTGCGCCTTCCACACTTCCAGCACCGGCATGCCGGCGATGGGGCTACCCGGATCTTCCATGGCGGCCGGGTTGACGGTGTCGTTGGCACCGATCACCAGCACCACGTCGGTATCGGCGAAGTCTTCGTTGATCTCGTCCATCTCCAGCACGATATCGTACGGCACCTTGGCTTCCGCCAGCAGCACGTTCATGTGGCCCGGCAGACGACCGGCCACCGGGTGGATACCGAAGCGCACCTTGATGCCGCGATCGCGCAGCTTCTGGGTGATCTCGGCCACCGGGTACTGGGCCTGCGCCACCGCCATGCCGTAGCCCGGGGTGATGATGACAGAGCCTGCGCCCTTGAGCAGTTCGGCGACCTCTTCGGCGTTGGTCTCGCGATACTCACCCATCTCCTGGTCGCCGCTGGAGGCAACCCCGTCGGAGCCGAAGCCACCGGCGATCACGGAGATGAAGGAGCGGTTCATCGCCTTGCACATGATGTAAGACAGGATGGCACCGGAAGAGCCCACCAGGGCACCGGTCACGATCAGCAGGTCGTTGGAGAGCATGAAGCCCGCCGCCGCCGCCGCCCAACCGGAGTAGGAGTTGAGCATGGAGACCACCACCGGCATGTCGGCGCCGCCTATGCTGGCCACCAGGTGCCAACCGAAGGCGAACGCGATCAGGGTCATGATCAGCAGGGCAGTGGTGGAGCCGCCGACCTTGACGAAGTAGACCATCAGGGCCAGGGAGACCAACACGGCCAGCAGATTCAGCTTGTGACGGTGCGGCAGCATCAGCGGCTTGGAGGAGATGAGGCCACGCAGCTTGCCAAACGCCACCACGGAGCCGGTGAAGGTCACGGCACCGATGAAGACGCCGAGGAACACTTCCACCAGGTGGATGTTGAGCATGGCGCCAGTCAGGTGCTCGGCCTGGGCGGCCTGGGCAGCCTGCTCGAAGGCGGTGCGGGCGGCGGCCAGGGTGGCATCCAGGTTGGAGCCGACGCTCACCACCACCTCGGCCGGGGCGGCCGGGTGCAGATCGATGAAGCTGTTAAAGCCCACCAGCACGGCGGCCATACCGACGAAGCTGTGCAGCACGGCCACCAACTCGGGCATCTCGGTCATCTCGACCTTGAGGGCCAGACGCACGCCGATGGCGCCGCCGATCACCATGGCCAGGATGATCCAGTGCACACCACTGGTCTCCGGGTTGAACACGGTGGCGAGCAGGGCGATAGCCATACCGGCGATACCGAACAGGTTGCCATGCTTGGCCGTCTCTTGCTTCGACAGTCCCGCGAGACTGAGGATGAAGAGCACGGCGGCAACGATATAGGATGCTGTTACCAATCCTTGAGACACGTTAAACCCCCTTAATCCTTACGGAACATCTTCAGCATGCGCTGAGTAACGGTGAAGCCGCCGAAGATGTTGATACTGGCAATCAGCACGGCGATGAACGACAGCCCGGTCACCAGGGCCGACCCTTGGCCGATCTGCAGCAGGGCGCCGACGACTATGATGCCGGAGATGGCATTGGTCACCGACATCAGCGGGGTGTGCAGGGCGTGCGAGACGTTCCACACCACGTAGTAACCGACCACGCAGGAGAGCACGAAGACGGTGAAGTGGGAGAGGAACTCCGCCGGAGCCACCGAGGCAATCCAGCCGAAGGCGGCGATACCGAGGGCGCCGAAGATGAACTTCTTGTTGGAGGGCTTGGCGTCCTCTTTCTTGGCAGCCGGTTTGGCGGCGGCCGGTTTTTGCGGTGCGGCAGAGACAGAGATGGCGGGCGGCGGGAAGGTCACATCACCGGCCTTGATGACGGTCATGTTGCGCATGACGACGTCCTCGAAGTCGATAACGGCGTTACCGTCCTTCTCCTTGCACATCAGCTTCATCAGGTTGACCAGGTTGGTACCGTAGAGCTGGGAGGACTGGGCCGGCAGACGACCCGGCAGATCGGTGTAACCGATCACCTTGACGCCGTTGTCGGTGACATGCAGCTGGCCCGGCACCGTGTATTCGCAGTTACCGCCGGTGGCGGCCGCCAGATCGACGATGACCGAGCCCGGCTTCATGCTGTCGACCATCTCCTTGGTGATCAGCTTGGGCGCCGGCTTGCCCGGGATCAGGGCGGTGGTGATGATGATGTCCACTTCCTTCGCCTGCTCGGCAAACAGGGCCATCTCGGCCGCGATGAACTCGTCGGACATCACCTTGGCGTAACCGTCGCTTGATGCGCCATCCTCACCACCAAAGTCCAGCTTGAGGAATTCGCCCCCCATGGACTCGATCTGCTCGGCCACTTCCAGACGGGTATCGAAGGCACGCACGATGGCACCGAGGGAGCCGGCGGCACCGATGGCAGCCAGACCGGCCACGCCGGCACCGATGACCAGCACCTTGGCGGGCGGCACCTTACCGGCGGCGGTGATCTGACCGGTGAAGAAGCGGCCGAACTCGTGGGCGGCCTCCACCACGGCACGATAACCGCCGATGTTGGCCATGGAGGAGAGGGCGTCGAGGGCCTGGGCACGGGAGATCCGCGGCACCATGTCCATCGCCATCACATTGATGTTGCGCTGGGAGAGCTTCTCGACCAGCTCGGGGTTCTGGGCCGGCCAGATGAAGCTGACGAGGGTGGCCCCCTCCTTGATCAGTGCGATTTCGGCGTCGGTCGGCGCGTTGACCTTGAAGATCAGGTCGGCATTCCACACGCTCTCACCCACCTCGGCACCGGCGGCCACGAAGGCAGCGTCATCGAAGCTGGAAAGACGGCCGGCGCCGCTCTCCACCACCACGTCGAAGCCGAGCTTTTTCAGCTGCTCGACGGTGGCCGGGGTCGCTGCGACCCGGGTTTCACCGGCGAGACTCTCTCTCGGTATTCCAATCTGCATGACTATTCCCTGATGGTTAGTAAATAATCGCAACCTTGCGCCGGTTTCACTGGGGAAACTGGCCCGGCCCTGGCTGGGCCGACAAGCGTTTTGTTAAGAAAATCAGTGGCAGGCACGACAACATCCTGTTGCGGCCCGACCCCGTTTTTCCAGCGCGAACGTGATTAGTATCAAATTTTGGAGTTTTATGACAACCGGACCTTGGCTCCCTGCCGTACAGATTTCGAGCCGGTGTTCTCCGATGACCAAAAAAACAAACTACATTAATCACTTATAACCAAGCGATTGACTAAATCGAGAACTCCAACCAGTCAAAAAAATTGTTTTTGGCGGCCTCTAGCTTAGCGTTTTTTGTTATTACAAAAGTGGTCACTGGCCACGTTCTCGCCATCAAGTCTCAAAAAACAACACTTTCGTAACAGATGCGGCCCCATCGTCCGCCTGTCGTGGCGTACGCGGGGCCGCGTGACTCATCGCTGTGGAAACGAGGCTGCCGGTTAGCGCGCCGCCTCATAAATATGCCGGCTCAGTGCCAGGGTGACATTCCCCTGTTCGCCCAGGGCGGTGTAACCGCGCGCCTCCAACTTGCCCAGCATGGTCTCGATGTCCGGCTGCTCGATGCCGTAGTCGCGCAGTCGGGTCGGCACCCCCATGCGTTCGAAGAAGGCACGGGTGGCGGCGATGGCACCGTCGATGCGCTCGGCCTCGCTGCCGTCGCGCAGATCCCACACCCGCTCGGCGTACTGCAGCAGCTTGGCGCGCTTGCTGTCGCGCTGCACGTCCAGCATCACCGGCAGCACCACCGCCAGGGTCTGGGCATGGTCCAGGCCGTGCCGGGCGGTCAGCTCGTGACCCAGCATGTGGGTGGCCCAGTCATGGGGCACGCCGGCACCAATCAGGCCGTTGAGGGCCAGGGTGGCGCTCCACATGATGTTGGCTCGCACCGCGTAGTTGTCAGGCTCGGCCAGCGCCTTGGGGCCTTCCTCCAGCAGGGTCAGCAGCAGCCCTTCGGCGAAGCGATCCTGTACCTTGGCATCGACCGGATAGGTGATGTACTGCTCGATGACGTGCACGAAGGCATCCACCACCCCGTTGGCCACCTGACGCGCCGGCAGGGTATAGGTGAGCACCGGATCGAGCACGGCGAAGCGCGGCATCACGAAGGGGGAGAAGAAGTGCTGCTTGTCACCGGTGCCCTTGCGGGTGATGACGGCCCCCATGTTCATCTCGGAGCCAGTGGCCGGCAGGGTCAACACGGCGCCGAGCGGGATGGCGCTTTGCACCTCGCCACCGACGGTCTCCAGGATGTGCCAGGGGTCCTTGTCGCCCGCGTAGGGCGCCGCCGCCGCGATAAACTTGGTGCCGTCCAGCACAGAGCCACCGCCGACCGCCAGCAGAAAGTCGATACGCTCGGCGCGGGCCAGCTCCACGGCGCCCATCAGGGTCTCGTAGGAGGGGTTGGGTTCGATGCCGCCGAACTCGAACAGGGTCATGCCGCTCAGGGCCTCGCGGATGCGGGCCAGCACGCCGGTACGCAGCACGCTGCCGCCGCCGTAGGTGATGAGGACGCGGGCGTCGGACGGGATCTGCTCGCGCAAGGCGGCGATCTGGCCCTCACCGAACAGGACCTTGGTCGGGGTGTGCAGAATGAAGTTGTTCATGGGATCTCCTCGATGGGAACAGCCGAAATGCGATGGGTTGCATTTTTCTCCGATAACGACCTACCATCAAGGCAACATTCTGCCTATCTCTTGCCTATTTCTACTGAGCCTGGATAAATGAGTACAATCGATCACACTCCGGCGACGCACCAATCCACCCTGGCCAGCCGCCTCGCCGCCCTGGCGCCGCGCCAGGGCATCACGCCGGCCCCGGTGCCCGGCGTGCACCTCATCTACACCACCGAGCACCACGACCGCATCCCTGTGCTATACCGGCCGCGCATGATCGTCATCCTGCAGGGGCACAAGGTGGGCTACCTCTCGGACTTCACCTTCCGCTACGACCCCGAACACTACCTGATGATGACCCTGCCGCTGCCGTGCGAGTGCGAATGCTTCGCCTCCCCCGAGCGGCCCCTGGTAGGCCTGTCGCTCGAGATAGACGTGGCCAGCCTGCAGGCGCTGCTGCTGGAGATGGGGGACGCAGTGCCGGCATCGGCTGAGCCTGGACGCGGCGTGCTCTCTGTGCCCCTCTCCGAGATCATGCTGTGCGCCGTGGAGCGGCTCATCGACGTGCTGGACAAGCCCCTGCACGCTCGGGTACTGGGGCCCCAGATCGTTCGCGAAATCCTGTTTCACGCCCTCCAGGACGGTGGCGGCCCCGCCCTGCTCGCCATGGCCAGCCGCCACAGCCAGGTGAACCAGATAGCCCGAGTGCTGCGTATCATGGAGCAGCGCTTCACCGAGAACCTGACGGTAGAGGAGCTGGCGCGCGAAGCCAACATGAGCGTGTCGGCCTTCCACCATCACTTCAAGGCGGCCACCGCCACCTCGCCCCTCCAGTACATCAAGACCCTTCGCCTGCACCGGGCGCGACTGATGATGCTGCACGACGGCCTCAAGGCTGGGGTGGCGGCAGGGCGGGTCGGCTACGAGAGCGGCTCTCAGTTCAGCCGCGAGTACAAGCGCTTCTTCGGTAACACCCCGAGCGAGCACGCGGCACGTTTTCGCGAGGGGCAACTACGCATTGTGGAGGGATAAGATGCGCGTATTGATTGTGGGGGCGCTGGCCCTGCTGCTCAGCGCCTGCACTGGCCTTCCGGAAGGGCAGCAGGTGGTCAAGCCGTTCGTCCTCGAGCGCTACCTCGGCACCTGGTACGAGATAGCCCGCCTCGATCACGGCTTCGAACGCGGTCTGAACCGGGTCACCGCCACCTATAGCCTGCGCGGCGATGGCGGGGTGAAGGTGATCAATCGCGGCCAGGAGCCGGGCGGCGGCTGGCGCGAGGCCGAGGGGCGCGCCTACTTCGTGGGCAACCGCGACCAGGGGCGCCTCAAGGTGAGTTTCTTCGGCCCCTTCTACGGCAGCTACAACGTGCTGGAGACCGACTACGAGCTCGCTCTGGTGAGCAGCTACAACCTGGATTACCTCTGGATCCTCGCCCGCTCACCTCATCCTGACCCCAAGCGCGTCGAGGCGCTGGTCACCCGGGCCAGGTCCCTCGGTTTTGCCACCGACAGGCTGATTTGGGTGACCCAGTGATAATAAAAAAGAGGGGCGACCCGGTCGCCCCTCTCTTCACTAGAGCCTGAATCGGCCCACTTCGCTCGCCAGCTGCTCGGTCAACCGCTTGAGGACGGCGGCCTGCTCGGCCTCATCCCTGGCTTGCTCGGCAAACTGCTGTGCCACGCAACGGATGTTCTCGGTGTTGCGGCTGATCTCTGCCGTCACCGAGGTCTGCTCCTCGGCCGCGGCCGCGATATGAGTGACCATGTCGCTGATGGTCCCGATGGCCTGATTGATCTGCTGCAGGCTCTCGTCCGCCGCATTGGCATCCCCCACGCTGGTCTGGGCCAGACCGTGGCTGGTCTCCATGCCGCTCACCGCACGACGGGTGGTCTGCTGCAGGGTTTCGATCATCCCCTGGATCTCGGCCGTGCTGGCGTGGGTGCGCTGGGAGAGCACCCGTACCTCGTCGGCCACCACGGCAAAGCCGCGTCCCTGCTCCCCGGCGCGCGCCGCCTCGATGGCGGCATTGAGCGCCAACAGGTTGGTCTGCTCGGCGATGCCGCTGATGGTCGAGAGGATAGAGCTGATGTGCTGGGCGTGACTGTCGAGTTCGGTGATGACACGTCCGGCGCCATCAACCTCACCCGCCAGATCCGAGATGCTGCTGCGGCTCTTGCCCACCTGCTGGTGACCACGATGAGCCAGCTTGACCGACTCGCCGGCGGTGCTCGCCGCGTATTCGGCGTTGCCGGCGATCTCCTGAGTGGCCGAGGCCATCTCGGTGACGGCGGTGGCAACCATGACGATCTCGTCCTGCTGCTGCTTGACCTGACCGGCGCGGGCGTCGGCGCTCGCGGCCTGCAACCTGGATTGCTCAGCCAGCGCCGTGGCCACGTCGCGCAACCGGCTGACGATGCCGTGCAGGCGGGAGACAAACTGATTGAAGCTGCGCGCCAGCTGGCCCACCTCGTCCTGACTGCGGGTCTGGATCTGCACCGTCAGATCACCTTCACCGTGAGCGATGTCGGCCAGCGCCCTGGAGACCCGGCCGAGATCGGCGAACAGGTAGTTGAACATGGCGGTGAGCAGGGCACTGAACACCAGCAGCAGCACCAGGGTCAGGCCGACCAGCTGCCACAGCAGGCTGGTGAGGGGCGCATCCAGCACATCGCGATACATCACCATGGCGAGCAGCCAGTCGGTACCGGGTACCGACTGGACCGAGAGCTGCACATCCCGACCATCTATGGTCGCCTCATGCAGCTCACCACCCTGGCTCCACTGTTTGAATACGCTACCGGACAGGCCGGGGGCCAACTCGGCCACCTGCTTGAGGGCGAGATCTTTTTGCGGGTGGCCGACGATGAGCCCGCTGCCATCGAGCAACATGGCGTAGCCTTCACCCTGCACCTTCATCGCCAGCACTTCATCGATCAGCTTGTCCAGAGCCAGGTTGGCGCCGACGACACCGATCACCTGTCCCTGATAGCGAACCGGCTCGGCCAGCGTCACCACCAGCTTCTGCATGGTCACGCTCACATAGGGTGCGGTGACGATCTGTTGGCCGGCCTTGACCGCATCCTGATACCAGGGGCGGGCGCGGGGATCATAGTCTCCCTTGTTGAGGGAAGGATCGTTGCGCGTCATCACTCCCTGCTCCGAGCCGAAATAGGCCAGGCCAAACCCGCCTGAAGTCAGCGTCTGCTGCAGATGGGGCACCAGCTCGGCTTGAGGATTGGCGGTGATCACGTTGACGGTGGCCTTCACGGCCTGCTTGCGATCGGCCATCCACTCCCCGATGGCGATGGCGTGGGCATGCCCGTAGTTCACCGCTTCACTCTGAATGGCGGCCATAGTGCGCGACTTGAGGGTGTGGAAGGCGACGATACCAAGCAGGGTCGCCATCAGAAGCACAACGCCCAAGCTGGTGGCGAGCAGCTTACCGCGCAAAGAGAGAGTCATGACACAGCTCCTTGTTATGAGAACAGGAAAATTACTCCTGTATGGGTAATTGCTATCGGCAAGGTCAGTAAGGGACTTTAGTGAAGCCAACTAATAACTGATTGGTCAGGAGCAAGGAGAGACTCTCCGAGAGAGAAAACAGGGGGGGCAGGCAACCGTCACTAACAATTTCACGGCCACTTTTGGTGTGCCGGCTCGCCCCGAGCGGGTATAGTGCGGCAGAACATGTAAAACAAAAACAGGAACAACCAACATGAGCAACACCATCACTCTGCAAGGCCAGCCCGTCGACGTCGCCGGTCACTTCCCCGCCATCGGCGAGCAGGCTGCCTCCTTCACCCTGGTGGGTAAGGACCTGGCCGATGTGACCCTGGCCAGCTTCGCCGGTCAACGCAAGATCCTGAACATCTTCCCGAGCGTCGACACCCCGGTCTGCGCGGCCTCTGTCCGCAAGTTCAATACCGAGGCCAGCGCCCTGAACAACGCCGTCGTGCTGTGCATCTCGGCCGATCTGCCCTTCGCTCAGGCTCGCTTCTGCGGCGCCGAGGGACTGGACAAGGTATTGACCCTCTCCACCCTGCGTAATGCCGGCTTCATGGAGCAGTATGGTGTGGCCATCGCCTCCGGCCCGCTGGTCGGCCTGACCGCGCGCGCCCTGCTGGTGCTCGACGAGCAGGACAAGGTGCTGCATGCCGAACTGGTCAGCGAAGTCACCGAAGAGCCGAACTACGCCGCCGCCCTGGCCGCCCTCGCCTGATGATGGGGCGGGCCCGCCACGGGCCCGCCTATTCTATCGCGGCGGCTATGCTCAACAGAGCCGTTAGCCGAGATCTGTGCCGTGTACCCACTCCTGTTGTTGCTACTGCTGCTCTCCACCCCCAGGCTGGAGGCGGCCGAACTGACCCTCACCCTGCCCGCCTTCGACGATGGCTCGCACCGCTACTACCATGCCCTGCTCCAGGAATCGCTGGCGGATGCCGGAATCGCGCTGACCATACGCCAACCCTTCGCCCACATCCCCCAGAAGCGGTTGCAACGGCTGGTTGCCACCAGCCAGATCGATCTGCTCTGGATGCTGCAAACCACAGAGCGAGATCGCCAGCTTACCCCGGTTCGGGTAGACCTGACTCGGGGGCTTATAGGACAGAGGGTGCTGCTCATTCCCAAGGGTGATGCCAAGAGCTATGAGGGCGTCAGGGATCTGGCGTCGTTTCGAGCCCTGGGCAAGGTGGGAGGATTGGGCGCCGGTTGGTATGACGAACGGGTATGGCAGAAGAATCGGCTTCCCTATCACGTGCGGGACGGAGAGTGGCGCCAGCTCTTTACCATGCTCACCCCGGATCGGGGCATCAACTACTTCTCTCGCGGAGTCAACGAGGTACAGCCGGAAGCGGCGCGCTATCCGGCCCTCGAGATAGAGCCGAGATTATTGCTGGTCTATCACAGGGACTTTCATTTCTATCTCTCACCGGCCGCCGCCAAGTACCGGGAGACGCTGGAGCAGGCCCTGAACCAGGCCGAGCGCAGCGGCCTGATGGACAAGTTGCTGGATCATCACTTTCGACAATACCTCAAGCCACTGCGACTGGAGCAGAGAGTGCGTCTCGAGCTTGAGGCTCCCGAATAGGGTGCCGCCATCGGCGGCACCCCGACCTCACCGAGTCACCATATTGCGGATTCGCTCGGCGCGCTCATCGGCGGAGAGATCGCTCGGGGGTGGCACCATCAAACCACGCTGCACCGCCTCACGCTCACCGATCCGGGCCAGCCATCCGTGCAGGGCGTCGAGACCCGAGATATCGATACCGCTCCATTCGTGGATTCGCACCCAGGGGAAGGTGGCGATGTCGGCGATGCTGTACTCCTCACCGGCCAGGTAGGGATGTTGCTCCAACTGCCCGTTCATGACTTCAAACAGGCGACGCCCCTCCTTCTGATAGCGCTCGATGGCCGCCGGGATCTTCTCGGGGAAGTAGCGGTAGAAGACGTTGGCCTGCCCCATCATGGGACCTACCCCACTCATCTGGAACATCAACCACTGGATCACCCGTGAACGCCCCTTGGGATCGCTGGGTAGCAACTGCCCGCTCTTCTCGGCCAGATAGAGCAGGATGGCGCCGGATTCGAAGACGGCAAAGTCATCGTTTTCGGTGTCGATGATGGCAGGAATGCGTCCGTTGGGATTGATGGCCAGAAACTCGGGCTGCTTCTGATCCAGCTTCGACAGATCGAGCGGGTGTACCCGATAGTCGATTCCCATCTCTTCCAGGGCGATGGCCACCTTGTGTCCGTTAGGGGTGGCGGCGGTGTAGAACTCAATCATAAAAGGCTCCTCGGTTCGATGGCATTAGCCCAAGGCCGCGATGGCGGGACGGGCGTGAATGGTCTGATACCAACGGCTCAGATTGGGGTAACGCCCTTCAGTCTCCAGCTCCAGGCGCTGACGGCAAAAATCGAGCAACACATAGCCAGTGATATCCGCCACGCTGAAACGATCGATGGCCACGAACTTCCGCCCTTCCAATCGAGCCTCGAGGCGAGGCAGCAGCTCCTCAAGGCGCTCTCTGGACTCCACGCCCCATGCCTCGACACAGCGCTCCCGATCCCGAAAGACACCGGTGAGATTTCTAAAGGCCTGGAAGGCGACCATGATCCCCTCCAGCTCAAGGATGCGATTCCACATCTCCACCTGACCCTGTTCCAGCGGGGTCTCACCAAACAGGCTCGATGTGCGCGGTGAACTGGCATCGAAGAAACGGCAGATGGCCATGGTTTCGCACAGACAGGTGCCGTCGTCGAGTTCCAGCATGGGGATCCGGCCATTGACGCTCTTGGCTCGAAACTCAGGCTTCAGGTTGTCGCCACCACGCAGATCGATCTGTACTCTGGGCACCTCTATTCCCATTTCGGCCAGAAAAATGCTGACTCGACGGGCGCTCGGTGTAGGGGCAAGTTCATGGATTATCATGTGCTCTCTCTTTTTCTGAACGATCAGTTAGATTAAACTAACGCATAACGGAACGAACGGTCAACAATGACGTTCACCCCCTCACCAACGAGAGAGTACGATGGCAAGAAGTTGTAATTTTTGCAGGGATGAGAAACTGGAGCAGGCCATGGAGCTCTTCTGGCAGAAGGGGTACGAAGCCACCTCGGTGGCCGATCTGGTGAATCACCTCGGCATCAACCGCTTCAGCCTCTACAACAGTTACGGGGACAAGCTGACCCTCTATCGCGAGGCGCTGCGCCACTACCTCTATACCCGGGGGCTACCGGGGCTGGCACGGCTCGAATCGGATCAGGGAACCCTGGCCGATCTCCTCGATCTGGTGGAAGCCTTCGCCGCCAAACAGCGAGAACAGCAGTATGGTTGCTTCATGCAAAATGCCGTACTGGAGCGCGGCGTCGCGGATGAAGAGGTGAAGTGCCTCGCCAACGAGCTGTTTACCGCCCTCAACCGCGCCTTCACCAAGGTGCTGAGTCGCACCCTACCCCCGGAGCGGGCCGTCAGCCTGGCCGCCTATCTGGTGATGCAGCTGCAGGGAATTCGGGTGCTCGGCAAGGCAGGTCAGTTTGAGCTGTTGGAAAGTGCCCTCGACGTGCTCCGCGAGCAGATTAAGGGCTGGGACGGCGCTCAGGCTCTCTCCCTCTGCTCTCTTCCAGAAAGCCCCCTCCGCCGCTAGCAACCAGGCCGCCCAGAGGCGGCCTGGTTGTCTGCGTCATAACACTCGTGCCAGCGCCGTGTTGACCCTCAGGTTGGTCGCCTCCAACCCGGGCTGCTGACCGTAGAAGTCAAACTCGAGCTCGACGCCGGGGCGGAACAGCAGACAGTGGGTGGAGCCGCCGAAGTGGAACATGCCGAGCGGATCCCCCTTCTCGACCCGCTGGCCCTCGCGCACCGTCACCTCACAGCTCGACACTTCGGCCATCCCCACCGGTACCACACACATCAGACCGATACGCGGGTTGTCCGCCTCGATGAAGATGAGGGCGCGGGTGGCCACCGCAGTGAGGAAAGGCTGGGACTGGTTGGGGGCACTCGGATCGGCACCCGCCGGGTTGATGAAGCCCTGATAACGGTTGGCCAGGTAGTAGCTGCCGTTGACCACCTTGACCGAACGCACGGTCCCGCTCACCGGGCTGTGCCAGCGGTGATAGCTGAGGGCGCTGAGGAATGCCTGATAGACGGTACCGCCGACGAACTCGGCGGCGTGCGGGTCGAAGTCGAGCAGGTTGTCGAGGGAGTAGTGCTGCCCCTTGAGCCAGAAGGCCTCCTGGCGCTGCACCTTCTTCACCACCTGCAAGGGTGCGGACTCGCAGGCGTTGACGATGATGGCGTCATCATCCGGCGCCGCCACCGGCCGTACACCAGGGCGGAAGGTGCGCGTGAAGAAGTCATCCCAACTGGCGAAGCCTTCATACTCGGCCCCCGGCGTGCAGTTAAAGATCGCCTCGAACTGCGCCGGCGTCGGATTATCCCCCTCCCCCAGGGCTCCGCGCGCCACCGCCACCATCTGCGACTTGGCCAGCGCCCCCAGCCAGGGGACTATCAGGGTCTGCCGGTCGAGGGGGCTCACCGACTCGGTCAGCACATAACGGGAGGCGGGGCTTTGCAGGAACTCGGCCCAGTAGGCGAGCACCTTCTTCAGCTGCTGGTTGACCAGCTCATTGGCGAAGAAGCCGTAGCCGGCGACCGTGCCCATGGGCCAGTTGAGCAGGGCGTTGATGGGAAAACCGATGAGGCCGGCCGGCTCTTGCGTCTGCAGATCCTCATAGGCCTCGGGGGCCGTGGTCATGATGCCGTTGAGCAGCAGCAAGAACTCGGCGAAGCTGCGCACCTCGACTTGTCCGAGCGGGGTCAGGTGTTTGTGCTGCCAGGCCTCCTCGAACATGGCTTCGGCCTGCAGGTGCAGGGTCGGATCCCCCTCCACCAGCGCCTTGAACTCGGCCACCGGGGCCACCAACGGACGCGGGTGATGGGTCACCGCGTGGCGCAGGCGCTGCACCCAGCGTTCGACATGGGTCTGATCCTTGGGCATCCAGCCACCGGCATGGGCCGGGGTCCGGTGCATCTCCACCGCCTTGTTCATGAGTCGCTCTCCTTGAGTATCACGCCCTCGTCCACCCCGCGGTGCGGGCGCCAGGCCGCGGGCAACGCAGCAAGGTGTAGCACAGGGACAGGCTGGCCGCGCTTGACAAAACCGGCAGCGACAAAAGGCATAAAAGGAGCTAAGGGGAAAACCAGGAAAGCCAGAAAGCGAAAAGCCGGCACTAGGCCGGCTTTTCTGGAAGAAATGGCAGGGGCGGCAGGACTCGAACCCGCAACCATCGGTTTTGGAGACCGCTGTTCTACCAATTGGAACTACGCCCCTGCAGAGAACGAGGCGAATTATACAAAGCGCAGACCAAAGGTAAAGGCTTTTTTTAAGCACTTTGTACCGTTTGCACAAAGTTACGTCGAATTGGCCTGTTTTTGGTATTAGCAGGAGATAACCCGCTGATTTTATAGCCGACTTTATCCCTTAGGGTGGGCAAGCACCGACTTTGGGAGTAGGGTAGACAGGGTGCAGGGAGGGAGACCAAGATGCTCAATTACAGGCTGCTGCAACAGCTGGCCCCGCTCAATTTTCGCGATGAGACCCAAACCGAATCGTTGGCCGACTATCTGATCCGGGTCGGCCCCCTGCTGCCCGGCATTCCTCCCAATCTGCTGGCCCAGTGGCTCTATCGCCACTGGCGTGGCTTCGAGTCGAACTGGAGCTTTATCGATCTCTCCCGCATCGAGGTAGTCCCGGCCTGGCTCGACGGCGAGATCATCTGCAGCGACATCAACACCCGGCACATGGAAGTGGTCGATCGCTGGAGTGAGATGCTGCGCAGTAACCGCTATGTGCGCCGCTCCTGGCTGGCCGAGTACATGCTGACTCAGGGCACCTGGCCCGAACCCATCATAGTGCTGGCCCCCGCCGAGGGGGATCGCTACCCGGACGGCACACCCATGCCACGCCCCTATGCCCTGCTGGAAGGGCACCATCGTCTCGCCTACCTGCGCTGCATGGCACAGCAAGGTCATCCCCTGCAAAACCGTCACGCGGTGTGGATTTGCAAACCCGTTACCGACAAATAAACGTTTTCACCCACCAAAATCGGCCATTGAAATAATGTTTTGACAAGGATTTTTTCGCCACTATAATCCTTCCGATTTTGCTCAGGGTCTGGTTATGTTATCGCCAATAAAGCTGCCATACAGTGTCGCCTCCTTCGGTGCTCCGCACCGTACCGGCGCCGTTTTTATTGGCTCCCGACCCGTCGATCCCCAATTCATTTTGAAAAAAGCCCCTGTTTCAGGGGCTTTTTTTTTGCCCCCCCACCTCAGTCAAAGGGAATGCAGACGATGACCAATCCACTCTATAAGAAACATGTCATCTCCATCTCCGACCTGACCCGGTCCGAGATGGAACTGGTGGTCGCAACCGCACAACGGTTGAAGGCCGACCCGAACCGCCGCCTGCTACAAGACAAGCTAGTGGCCAGCTGCTTCTTCGAGCCCTCTACCCGCACCCGCCTCTCCTTCGAGACCGCGGTACAGCGTCTCGGTGGCAACATCATCGGTTTCGCCGACGGTGGCAACACCAGCGCCAAGAAGGGCGAGACGCTGGCCGACTCCCTGAAGATCATCGGCTCCTATGCCGATGCCATCGTGATGCGCCACCCCCGTGAGGGCGCAGCCCGGGTTGCCTCCGAGTTTTCCTCGGTGCCTGTCATCAACGGTGGTGACGGTGCCAACCAGCATCCGACCCAGACCCTGCTCGATCTCTTCACCATCCACGAGACGCAAGGACGCCTGGACAACCTCAACATCGCCTTCGTCGGGGATCTCAAGTACGGCCGTACCGTACACTCCCTGGCCCAGGCCCTGAGTCTGTTCAACTGCCGCTTCTTCTTCATCTCTCCCGAGGCCCTGGCGATGCCGGATTACATCTGCGAGGAGCTGGAAGAGAAGGGGATCCCGTTCAGTGTGCACGAGACCATGGAAGAGGTGATGCCAGAGCTCGACATCCTCTACATGACCCGGGTGCAGAAAGAGCGCTTCGACGAGACCGAGTACAAGCACATGGCCGCCAAGTTCATTCTGGACGTACCGACCCTGGAGGGCGCCAAGCCGACCATGAAGATTCTCCACCCGCTGCCGCGGGTCGACGAGATCACGGTCGCGGTGGACAAGACACCGCATGCCGCCTACTTCGAGCAGGCCGAAAATGGCGTCTACGCACGTCAGGCGCTGCTGTCACTGGTACTGAATGAAACTGTCTGAGGGGAAGAGTATGTCTGAGAAACTGCAAGTAGAAGCCATCCGTAACGGCTCCGTCATCGACCATATCCCGGCCGGGCAAGGCATCAAGATCCTCAAGCTGTTCCAGCTGGTTGAGACCAGCGAGCGCATCACGGTCGGCTTCAACCTCAAATCCGGGGCGCTGGGCAAGAAGGATCTCATCAAGATCGAGAACACTCGCCTGACCGAAGAGCAGGCCAACCAGCTGGCCCTGTTCGCCCCCAAGGCAACGGTGAACATCATCGAGGAGTTCGAGGTGGTGAAGAAGCACCAGCTGGCACTGCCCGAGTTCATCGAAGGGGTGTTCGAGTGCCCCAACTCCAACTGCATCTCCCATCAGGAACCGGTCTCCAGCCACTTTGCCGTGCGTGAGGTGAAAGACTCGGTGCGCATGAAGTGTAAATACTGCGAGAAGTCCTTCACCCAGGACATCGTCAGCGCCCTCTTCTAAGGCGTTTATGCATTAATAGTGACTAAAAGGGCCCTATTGGGCCCTTTTTTGAGCCCTGTCACATCGGTTTTCGACCGGTCAGCTATAATTCCCGCCCTGTGTAGAGGGTTTTACGAATGCATAGTCCTTATGCAGATAATTACTCTGCATAAAACCGACTTGAACGAATATTGATGCTGACGTTGTGCCGTGAGGAGGCGCTCTATGGTGAAGACCTTGTCGGGGCATAGCGAGATTAACCACGACGCCGCCCAACTGGATGCCTGCCGCGAAATCATCGCCCGCCACTGCTACAGCACTCAGGATGAGATTCGCCGCGAGCTGGCCCACTTCGGTTTCCCCGATATCAGCCAGTCCACCGTCTCCCGACTACTGCGCCGTCTCGGGGTGGCCAAGGCACAGAATGCCAGCGGCAAGAAGATCTACACCCTGGTGGAAGAACAACTGGAACACGGAGACAGTACCCGCTCGATCCACGACATGGTGAAATCCGTGGAGAGCAACCATCAGCTGGTGCTGATCCACACCACACCGGGTGCCGCTACCGTGGTGGCTCGTATGCTGGATCGCCATGCCGATCCGGAGATCATGGGGGCCGTCGCCGGTAATGATGTGGTGCTGGTGGCGCCAAGGCACATCAGCCGAACCAAACAGACCAAGGATGCGGTGATCCGCACCCTGAAGAAGGCGCACTGACGTCGATCAGCGCTCTCTATCAATCCCGAACGGAGCGGGCCTCACGCTCTGCGCGCTCACGAGCCAGCACACGCTTGTACCACCAGCTATTGCGACGACGATGAGTGTTGGAGAAGCGACGGGACATGGATAGATTCCAGCAGTGACGACAGGGGCGGGCATTATGCGATAAACCGCTTCCCCCTGTCTTTAGCTGGATCAATAAAACCCCTCAGGCCCCGGCCCGCAGACGCTTCTCCCCCTTCTCGGCTTTGGGTTGCTGTGGTTTGGACGAGAGGGCGTGCCAACTTAATGGCCCGTTGCTCTCCTGCTCGTTTTGGGGAGCGCAGACGAGCGGGCCGCTCTCCAGATCCAATACCGCGCCCTGGCTGTAACGGCGATCCTCATACCAACAGACCCGCTCCCCCGGATTGATGGGGAGCAGCAAGCGGGCATCTCCTTCGGCCTTGGCCTCATGTGCCCCCAAGCCCAGTCCGCCCAGCACAGCCAACAGACACCATTTCATGGTACGACTCCTTCTGCCTTGTTCCCCTGTTAGAGCGACCCAGAGCGAGAAAATATTAATCACCTCCCTCTGGCTTTCCATGACCACTGTGATAGCCTGCGCGCCGACTCGCCTGGCCATTTGCTGTACAACAGCATCGCACCGCCGGCGGGCCTGTACACCCCCTCTATTTCGTTTTGGACCTGTTTCAATGCGTGTTGTTTCCCTTATCAAGGTGGCACTGATCAGCCTGATGCTGAGCGGATGTGTCGCCCCCTTGCTGATCTCCCCGGGTAGCCAACTGATGTGGGCCCTGCTCAAGCCCCTGGTCGGTTTCGATCCTAACGAGGTTAACCTGTTCGAGCAGCCCTTGGTCAAGGATCGCATGGTCTCCATTTTGGGCCCTCACTACGACACCACAGTGACGCTGCTCAAGACGGCCGATCAATTGCAGCAAGAGGGTCCCCTCTTCTATACCCTGTCACGCACGGTGCCCGGCCTGAGCGACAAGGCGGGGCTGGTGTGGAACTCTGACACCAACCAGATGGCCGTCATGCTGGTCGACCAGCAGGGGGCCAAGGTGTTTGCCGAGCCGGGCTCACAGCCAAGCTGGCCCGAGGCCATGCAAGGCTGGGACCCCACGGCGCCGGCTGCGGCCACTCAAGGCGCTGCCGCGAGCAGTGCGTCGACTCTGGGCGCCGTCGGTTCGGCTTTGGGAGTCTTGAGCAACCCACAGAAGGCGGTGAGCGGCCTGGTACAGGGCAGTGCCCAGAGCCTGCTGCAAGGAGCCCGAAGTGGCGCCGCGCAAACCGCCACCCAGGCTCAGAAAACGGCAACACGCCGCATCAACGACGCCGTCAGCCAAGCGGTGGTGGTCAACCCAGCCCCCACAGCGGCGGCCAAACCGGCAGCCGTGGTCGCTCAGGCGGTCGAGCCGGTGGCCACCAACGCACAACCCACTCCTGCCGGCGCAATCCCGCCACTCCCCCAGACCGGCTCAAGATCCGATTCCAAGGCTGCATCGGCCGCTACGTCCACCCCACAGGTCTCGGCCCCCCAAGCCGCGGCGTCGGAGCCGGCAAGCTCACCGGAGACCAATGCAGGCTCTGGGGTGACGCCCTCCGCCACCCCATCGACCGGGAAGCCAAACGCTGCGATGACGCCGCCCTCACCACCGAGCACAGCGTCCACGCAACCACCAGCACCTGCGAGCCGTCCGGCAGAGGTGAGCCAGCCGGAGCCAGCCAAAGACACGCCCGTCTCGGCTGCGACCCAACCCAAAGCGCCCGTCGCACAGGCTCAGAACACCAAGGGCGCGAATGCCTTGCCCACCAGCAAGGAAAAGGCGGCGCCAAAGAACACTACCACGACAGAAGATGTCCGTGCGGCCGCCGAAGCCGAGCTGGAGAAGCTGCTGAACTAAAGCGCAATGGAAAGGAAGAGGCCACCCCAGGGTGGCCTCTGTCATTCAGGGGTAATAGCGATCCCGCTCTCGGGGACGCTCCTGATGCGTCAGCGTCGGATGCTCGGCTGACGGCTGAGACGGCCGGGTGCCGAATTCGATGGAGGTACGGATAAGATCCACGCCCGCCCTGATGATGATGACCCCCATGTGGACCAGCTTGACGCAGACCCAGAGGAAGGCCATCAGCAGGATCAGCTTGAGCACTGTCTGGAAGGCTTCGAGGAAGTTTTGCTCCAGATTGGCCGTTAGCCCATTGGCACTGGTCATCAACCAGTTGTAGACCTCACGTACGAAGGGAATTCGGCTCGGCATCTCCAGCACATCGAGGGCAGCAGGCAGCGCCTGAAAGATGACCACAGTGCCGAACAGGATGAGGATCACCCCCAGGGTGATACCGAGGAAAAACGCAAACTGTTTCATGTGTTGACCACTGAGATAAAGAATCTGCCAACTATAGCCGCCACAGGGGGGCCATGTCATGAGCTGAACCCGAGTGCCTATACTCAACGAATCCTGTGATCCCGGCCTGCTGGAGGCGTGATGAAGTTTCTCTTTATGCTGCTATGGGCTTGTGCCCTGCCTCTCTTGGCGCTCACCTATTACTCGGAAGAGAACCAACCCCTCAATGGCCAGGGCCCCCGTGGAGAGGCGAGCGGCTTCTCCGTCGAGCTACTGACCCTGGTCTGGCAGGAGATGGGGGAAAAAGAGCACCCCATCCACTTTTTACCCTGGGCTCAGGGCTGGTATCTGCTTACCCAACAACCTGGCGCCGTGCTCTTTGCCACCTCACACACCCGTGCCCGCTCGCCCCATTTCCTCTGGGCTTGCCCCATCAGCGTCTCGAAGATCTCTCTCATCGGCCGCAAGCAGGACAAACACACCATCACCTCTCTGGACGATCTGCGCCCCCTTCGCATCGGCGCCATGAAGGCGGACGTCGGCGAACAACTGCTGCTCAATGCCGGGATAGCGCCACAGGGCATCATGTCGGTGGAGCGCATGGATCAGGTGGTGCGCCAGCTGGCCCTGGCCCGTACCGACCTGGTCTCCGCCAATCAGGACCTGCTGTTCCACCAAATTGGACGCATGGGCTTCAACCCGGCCGAGTTCCAGGTCGTCGCCATCCTGAGCCAGCAGGAAAACTGCTTCGCCTTCAATCCGGCTACCGATCCACGAAAGGTCGAGCGCTTTCAGCAGGCCCTGATGCGAGTGATGCAGAGTCAGGCCTATCGCACCCTGACGCAAAAGTATGCCCATATGCTGAACTTCACCCTAAGCAAGGATCTCGCCCCCCTGCTGAAGTAGTTGCCGCCTCCCCGTCTTTCTGTGACCCTGTTGCCATACGAGACGAGGAAGCAAATCGTGATTCACATCCTCTTGATAGTGATTACCCTGCTGGCGGGACAAGCCAGCGCAGCGTCACCAACCGCCGCCGTCTGTGTGGTACAGCATCAGAACAGGGTCGTGATGGTAAAAGACAGCGTCTCGGGACGCTTCGGCTTGACCGGTGGCTATGTGGATGGCGGAGAAACGCCGCAACAGGCGGCACTGCGCGAGCTCTATGAAGAGACGGGACTCAAGGGTGAGATCCTCTCCCCCATCGGCCAGTGGAATAGAGCCATGTTGTTTGCCTGCCGCACCCTCACCCCGCTGCAAGTGACCCCGCAAGGAGACGTCAACCTGCTCCATGCTCCGAATCTGGGTGGCGAGATCCGCCAGGCCAGGCTGATCAATCCAGCGGCGCCCGAGGTCGAGTTGCGCTTTCCCGAGCAGACCCGCTGGCTCGCCACTCGGCTTCCTGCCGGTGGCGACAGTCAGCGCCAGGAGCTGAGGGACTTCAGTCAACAGGGCAATCTGCTGCATCGCGCCGAGCTTCCCTGGCTGGAGAGACTGCAGACGGCGTTGGCCCCCCTGGCGCCGCTGCTGGCCGTAACCAACCTGTTCGGCGAGCAGGCACTCTATCTGGTCCTGCTCCCCCTGCTGTTGCCCTGGTTGGGGTGGCCACGGCTGCGCGCCATGCTCTTTACCCTGGGCGCGCTGGCCTTCTGTATCACACTGAGCAAGCTCGCCATCGGCTGGCCGCGCCCCTTTCATCTGATGCCTCAGCTTGCCGAGCAGGCGAGTGGCGGCTTTGGCATGCCGAGTGGCCACACCGCCACCGCCCTGCTGTTCTGGGGCCTGCTGCTGCGCCAATGGCAGGGCTGTCGCCAGCCTCTGCTCTGGGCCATGCTGGCGGGAGTGCTTACCGGGCTGGCTCGTCTCGAACTGGGTGTCCACTTCATCTCCGACGTGCTCGCCGGCTTGCTGCTGGGAGGGCTGTTACTCAGCCAATCCGAGACACTGGCACGACTCTCGGCCCGCCCCCTGGCCTGGTGGACGCTAAGCCTGCTCGCCCTGGCGCTGGCCTGGCCAACCCAGTCCAACGCGCTGATGGCCCTGGCCAGTCTCGGCGCAGGGCTGAGCCTGGGGCAATCGCTCCCCTTGCAGCGTCATGCACGTCCCCCTCTGCCGACCGCCTTGCTGGCGCTGGTCGGCAGTCTGCTGTGCGGCCTGTTGCAGTGGCAGCTTCCCTATTTGATGAGCAGCTCGCTCACCATCTTGTTACTACAATGGGCCTCTTTACTGCTGCTTGGCTTATGGCTGAGCGCAGGCATCTGGCTCCTCTCTTCCACCGCCATTCCTGGAAACGACCGCTATGCCCGAGAAGAAGCGTGATCTGGCCAAAGTAACTCTGGGAGTGCTGTTTATCGGCATTCTCATCATCTCCAGCCTCTGGGTGCTCAAGCCGTTCCTGCCGGCCCTCATCTGGGGCACCATGATCACCATCGCCACCTGGCCGCTGCTGCGCCTGGTGCAACGCCTGCTGTGGGGGCGCCGCCCCTTGGCCGTGCTGGTGATGACCGGCGCCCTGCTGCTGCTGTTTGTCATCCCCCTCTCCATGGCACTGGCCACCATGGCCGAGAAGGTGCCCCTGCTGCTGGAGTGGGCGAGCACCTTTAACCACTCGACCCCGCCCGAGCTGCTCTGGCTGCAACAGATCCCCCTGGTCGGCGACAAGCTGCTGGAGCTGTGGCGCCAGATCCTCGCCAGTGGCGGACAGGTGTTGTTTGCCAAGCTCACCCCCTACCTGGGGCAGACCGCCAAGTGGCTGGCGGCTCAGGCGGGCAATCTCGGCATGCTGTTTGTCCACTTCCTGCTGACCGTTGCCGTCTGCGGCATGCTCTACCACTCGGGAGAGCGAGCGGCCAATGGCATTCGCCGCTTCGCGCACCGACTGGCGGGTGAGCGGGGCGACAACGCCACCGTGTTGGCCTCTCAGGCGATCCGCGCCGTCGCCCTCGGCGTGGTGGTGACGGCACTGGTGCAATCCACCGTGGCCGGCATCGGCCTGTTGATCGCCGGCATACCCTATGTGATGGTGCTGGTGGTGCTGATGTTCGTGCTGATCATCGCCCAGATTGGCCCCTTCCCGGTACTGCTCAGCGCCATCGGTTACCTCTACTGGAGCGGTGACAACACCTGGGGCACCTTCCTGCTGGTCTGGTCCCTGTTTGCCGGCAGCATGGATAACTTCCTGCGCCCCTACCTCATCAAACAGGGGGCGGACTTGCCCCTGATCCTGATCCTGGTGGGGGTCATCGGCGGTCTGTTTGCCTTCGGCATCATAGGCCTCTTCATCGGCCCGGTCGTGCTGGCCGTCGCCTATACCCTGCTCGATGCCTGGATCCGGGAGGGCGAAGTACGAGAGGCCGCCTCCCTGGCACAGGCGTCTACCGAGTCATCCGATCGCGCCTAAAACGTCAGGCAGGCTGGTGCAGGGTAATACAATGAATACCCCCGCCTCCTGCCGCGACCGGATCTATATCGAGGGGAACCAGCTCACGACCGGGGTAAAGCTTCCCGAGCAGGGTACGGCAGTGGGCATCGGCCTCGGGATCGCCAAACTGGGGCACCACGACGGCGCCATTGATCGGCAGGTAGTTGATGTAGCCGGCGGCAAAGTCGCGGCTGCGGCTAAAGGCGTTATCTCTGGGTTGGCGCGGCGGTGGCAGAGTATGCAGGGTTAATGCCCTGCCCTCGGCGTCCCGCGCCGCCCGCAAGATGGCCAGATGCTCGCGAGTCACCCCATAGTCGTGAGAGTCGGGATCATTATCCAGATTGACCACCACCACACCGGGTCGCACGAAGCGGGCATAGAAGTCCACGTGAGCATCCGTGATGTCCCGCCCCTTGATCCCCGGCAACCAGATGAATTTGCGTATCCCCAATAGCGCCCTGAACTCGGACTCCAGCTCGGCGCGCGTCACACCGGGATTGCGATTGTCGTTGAGCCAACAGCTCTCGGTCATGATCGCCGTTCCCTCGCCATCCACCTCTATGCCGCCTCCCTCCCCCGTGATACCGGCACGCAGATAGCGGGCTCCGCTCGCCTTGGCCAGCGCCGCCGCCAACCTGCTGTCGCTGTCATGCTCCTGTTTCTCTCCCCAACCATTGAAGTTGAAGTCCACCAGGGTGAGTCCATCCCCATCCCGAACGAAGACGCCCCCCGTGTCACGCACCCAGATGTCGTCGAGAGCCATCGGCATGAAGCGGGTATTGCGCTCGCCACACAGGCGCCGCGCCAGGGCCTCCTCGCCCGGTCGGCACAGTACGGTCACCGGGGTGAAGCGGACCAGGGCCCTCACCAACCGGCCAATGGTGGCCTGGACCTCCTGGAACGAGCCGCCCCAGATGGCGCGGCTGGCGGCAAACGCCACCCAGACCCGCGCCTGAGGAGACGCCTCATCGGGCATCATCAGCGGCTCCTCTTCTCCGGCCAGCGCCAGAGGGGTTGCGGCCAACACGCCCAGGGCAGCCATCATCTTGAGCAGGGTGCGACGAGTGTGCATCTTGACTCCTATCATTAGCTTTTATTACAGATTGAAAACATAGTGATAGGCTATCCGCCCAGAAAGCGACGAACAAACGATCAATTCAGCCGGCAAGCGATAAGGAACGCTAATTAGTGAAACTTAAACAGTGGCCCCCGCTCAACGTGCTGCGCGGCTTCGAGGCCGCCGCACGCCTCGGCAGCTTTCATAAGGCGGCAGAGGCGTTGCACCTCACCCAGTCGGCCATCAGCCAGCAGATCCGAAGTCTGGAGGAGATGCTCGGCCAGCCGCTTTTCCTTCGACAGGGGCGCGGCGTCACCCTCACCGATGCCGGCGCCGATCTGCTGATCACGACCACAGGGGTGCTACAGCAGCTGGCCGTTGGCCTCAAGCGACTCGACCAGTATCAGAAGCCCAATCAGGTGATCCTGCACACCAGCCAGGATCTGGCCCGCTACTGGCTGGTGCCGCGCCTCCCGGCGCTGCACCGGCACCACCCCGAGATCGATCTCTGGATCGTCACCGACAACCAGCCCCCCGACATGGGAAACGAAACCGTGGATCTGGCGCTGCACGCCGACCTTGAGGCCCAGGCCGATTGCGACCTGTTCGGGCTATATCAGGACTGGCTGCTGCCGGTCGCCACGCCGGCCATAGCCCGCTTGCCAGCACAGGATCGCCTGCCCCTGCACGGGGAGCGGGAGATGGACTGGCAACGCTGGCTGCTGCAGGGGGGCGATGGGCTTGGACTTAAAGAGGAGGGATTCAACTTCTCGGATCCCGCCTTGCTGCTCGAGGCCGCCATAGGAGGTGTCGGCGTGGCACTGGCCTGCGAGCTGTTGGCTCGCCCGGCTATCGAGGAAGGACGCCTACTCCCCCTCTCTGCCCACAGGGTCAAGGGGCCAGAGTGGCGCCTGCTGATCCACAGGGAAAGTCGCGAGATGCCCCACTGCCGCACCCTCTTGAACTGGTTACGTCAGGCATTCTGAGCCGAGTCACTGACAGAAGGCACCGGGGCTGCTTTAATGGGCCCCCCACCCAAGGAGTCCGATGTGAACGCATACCCGGAGTGGCTGCAAGCCTCCTGGCAGCGTTGCAGCCTGCAAAGCGCCCCCACCCCCTGGCAACCACCACACCTGGCCCGTGGCCAGACCCTGCAGAGCATGCTGCAACGCAAGCGGGATCTGGTGGTGACCGGCGAGATGGCCCTCGAGGATCTCTACGAATACATGGAGGGGCGCCGCTGCGCCCTGCTGCTCACCGACGAGAGCGGCTGCCTGCTGGCAAGGGTCGGCCATGGGGAGATCCTGGCGGCACTCGGTGAGCTTGGATTGCTGCAGGGGGCCTTCCTGAGTGAGGGGCGCCTCGGCAGCAACGCCATCAACCTGGCAGGCCATCTGGGCATGCCACTCACCCTGCGCGGCAAGGAACACTTCAAGGAGGCACTGCACGGCTGGGTCGGCTCGGCGACCCCGGTCTTCAACCCTCAGGGGCGGCTGGTCGCCATGCTGGCCCTCTACTGCCCGCTGGAGGAGGCCTATCCGGGGGATCTGGCGCTGGCGGTCGCGGCGGGCCGTGAGCTGGCCAACCTGCTGCAGATGGAGGGGCTGATGCAAGAGTCCCAGCGCCATCTGAGCGAGCTCTATGCCCTGCTGGAGGGGATGGACGATGGGGTGTTGGCCTGGGATCACCAGGCCAGGATCCGCTACCTCAACCGACTCGCCGCAGAGCGCCTTGGCTTGGACCCAGCGCGGGTGCTCGGTCAGCCCCTCGCCCTCCATTTGCGCCTGCCGAGGCGACTGGAGCTAGCCATCGAATCGGAAGATCCATTGAGCCACGTAGATCTGGTGCTGGAGTGCGAGGGGAGGCTCCTTCCCGTGCTGCTCAGCCTCAAGCGCGTTCCGACCCCATTGGGTGCCCACTTCATCGCGCTGCTGCACCCGGCGGAGCGGCTCGAGGCCCTCTGGCTGCGGCGCCAGCCGCCCCCCATGCTGGTCGCCGACTCCCGGCCCATGGCCAGGACCCTGCGTCTGGCGCGTCAGGCCGCCCATGGCAATGGCCCCGTATTGCTGCGCGGCGAACCCGGCAGCGGCAAGGGAACGCTCGCTGCCTATCTGCACCTGGAGGGGAGTCAGGCCGACGGGCCTCTGGTCATTGTGGATTGCCACGCCATCCCACCGGCACGGCTGGAGTCTTTGTTGATGGGGTGTGACGAGGAGGGGATCGAGCGCCCCGGAAAAATGGAGGAGGCCCATGGCGGCACCCTGGTATTGGAGCAGGTAGAACAGCTGCCACCCACCCTGCAGGGTGCGCTGCTGCAGTGGCTCAAGAGCGGACGGCTACAGCGCTTCGACTCGTCGCGGGTGCTGCTGCCGAAGTTTCGTCTCATCGCCACCAGCTCCGTCGATCTGGAGGTGCGGGTGGCGCAGGGGCTCTTCGGGCGTCAGCTCCTCTTCGCCCTGCAAGCCTTCGAGCTGTGGCTCCCTCCCCTGCGCGAGCGCACCGCCGATCTGCCCCGCCTCATCGCCCATCAGCTGGAGCTGCAGGGCGATCCGCGCGGCTTCTCACCCGCCGCCCGGGAGCGTCTGCTGGCCCACTCCTGGCCCGGTAACCTGATCGAGTTGCGGTCGGTCGTCGAACACGCCCGGCTCAGGGCCGAGGGGACCACTATCCAGCCGGAGCACCTGCCCGCCTCCCTGCACCACAGGCCAGAGGAGACCACGCCGGAGCCCCGACTGATGACCCTGGCCGAGCAGGAGCGTCACGCCCTGCTCGAGGCGGCCGCGCTCTGCCAGGGGCGAGTGCAGCAGATGGCTGAGCGGCTCGGCATCAGTCGCACCACGCTCTGGCGCCGGCTCAAGACCCTAGGCATCGATCCCGCACACTACCGGGATCACTCGGCATCGCCGAAGCGATCGGCCGCCAGCTGACGAAACGCCATCAGGGCCAGGGACGCATCGCCGCCGCGGGCAAACAGGGTGAGAGTGTCCCCCCGCTTCACATCCAGCAGGGCCAGTCGACTCAGGCTGCGCGGGTTGGCCTCCTGCTCCCCCTTGCACAGACGCAGCTCCGCATTGAACGGCTTGAGCGCCGCAACCAGCCGTGCCGCAGGCCGCACGTGCAGCCCGTGGGGGTTCTCCACCACGACCTGGTAGCTCTGCCAAGGCTCGTGCACGGGTTCGGGCTCGGCCAGCTCGACCGCCTCAGGTTCTCCCCCCTCGCCCAGCATGGCCAGCTTGGGGGCCAACGCCCCCCGTGCCTCAGCCGCGACGGCATCGAGATCCATGCCGGCCCCGGCGGCGACCACGGCCGCCAGCGTCCCCTCGACCAGAGGCGCAGGACAGAGTCTCACCCGTTCGCTGAGCTCCTCGGGCAGCAGATCCAGCGCCGTCTCGGCGCTGAGCAGGGCGCTGCCGAGATCCATCAGCACCAAGACCCCCTCCCCATCGTCCACCTCCTCGATGGCACTCATTACCGCCACTGCGTCGGTGCCGATGGGGTGCAGGGGATCGTCCACCCCGGCGGCCAGGGCGAGGCGTGCCGGCGAACCGAGCTGGGCCACCAGCTCCTGAATGCCGGCCGCCAGGGTGGCGCTGTGGGAGACCACGACGATACCTATCATGCGCCACCCCCTGCGCTGCGAGCCAGGGCGGCGAGTAACAGGCAAGTGGAGGTCGCCCCTGGATCTTGATGCCCTATGCTGCGCTCACCCAGGTAGCTGGCGCGCCCCTTGCGCGCCTGCATGGGGATGGTGGCCTGGGCGCCCAGCTCGGCGGCGGCCACCGCTGCCGTCAGGGCCTTGGCCACCGAGTCTCCGCGCGCCTGGGCCTCGGCGAGGGCGGCCAGGGCTGGCCACCAGGCGTCGCACATGGTCTTGTCACCGGGCTCGGCGCGCCCGCGTGCCACTACCCCCTCGACACCCTCGGCCAACATCTGCTGCAACTCCGTCAGGGTGAGGCTCTGGTGGGCGTCGGCCACGGCGGCGGCGCGGATGAAGAAGGTGCCATAGAGCGGCCCACTCGCCCCGCCCACCGAGGAGAGCAGCGTCATGCCGGTGGTCTTGAGGATCTGGCCTATGTCTTTGTCCGCCACGGTCGGCAGCTTCTCGGCCACCTTGGCGAAACCGCGCTGCATGTTGATGCCGTGATCCCCGTCGCCGATGTCGGTGTCGAGGCCGGTAAGGAAATCACGCTCGCGCTCAAACACCCCGCCGCAGGCCTGCAACCAGGCCACCACCTGTTCTCTGGTCAGCATCATGCTCTCCTCAGCAGCCACGGCGCAGGGCCGGGGTATGGACCGGGGCATCCCACAGCCCCATCAGCTCGTCGTCCACCTTCACCAGGGTGATCGAGATGCCGCTCATGTCGAGGGAGGTGCAGTAGGGACCGATGAGGTTGCGAACCAGGTGGATGCCCGCCTTGTCGCACAGTTGGGCCAGCTTGCCGTAAACCCCGTAGAGCTCGGAGAGCGGAGTGCCGCCGAGGCTGTTGACCAGGGCGATCACCCTGTCACCCTGCCCCAAAGGCTCTATGGTCACCTGATCCTCGAGCCAGCCGCCTTGCTCGCGATCCCAGCGGCGCAGGGTGCGGTGGTAGGGGACGTTTTCGGTCAGGGTGAGGAACATCTGCTCGACCAGGGTGTCGAGATCCTGATAGGCGCGTCGCTCTATCCCCGGCTCCCCGTGGATGCCGACCCCAAACTCCAGTTCATCGTCGGCCAGGGTGAAGGAGGGCTTGCCGGCGGCCGGCACTGTGCAGGCGTGCAGGGCGACGCCTATGCTGCGGCTCTGGTTGTTGATGCGCCGGGCCAGGGCCTCGCAGCGGGCCAGGTCATAGCCCGCCTCGGCGGCCGCCCCCACCAGCTTCTCGATCACCACGGTGGCGGCCACACCGCGCCGCCCGGCTGTGTAGAGGCTGTCTTTTACCGCCACGTCGTCATCGACCAGGGTGAAGCCGACCTTGACTCCCTCTCCGTGCAGCAGCTCGACCGCCGTCTCGAAGTTGAGCACGTCACCTGTGTAGTTTTTCACCAGGAACAGCACCCCGGCACCACCATCGACGGCCTGGGCGCACTCATACATCTGATCCGGCGTCGGCGAGGTGAAGACCTCTCCCGGACAGGCGCCATCGAGCATGCCGCGCCCGACCAGACCACCGTGCATCGGCTCGTGTCCGCTGCCGCCTCCGCTCACCAGGGCGACCTTGCCGGCCACGGGGGCGTCGGCACGGGTGATAAAATGGGGCTCGATGCGCACCTTCAGCTCGGGGTGGGCGGCCGCCATACCCATCAGTTGTTCGCGCACCACGGCATCGACGGCGTTGATCAGCTTCTTCATCGAGATTCCCTCCTGGCCCAACGGGCATGAATAGTGTTGCCAGTCTAAGGGGTGGCGGGGCGGTGCCAAACCCGCCCTTCAGCGTTTCATTATGAAACGCAATGTCAGGCCTCACCGTTTCATGATGAAACGCCGAAGGAAGGCAGAGGGAAAAAGTGTGAGGCCCCCCAAACGCAGCAGGGCGCCCGAAGGCGCCCTGCTCATTCTGCTTGGGATTTAGATGGCCCAGCCGCCGGCATAGAAGGCCACCAGGGCGACGGCGATGAGGAGGGTGCCCAGGTTGAGCTGCTTGGCCTCACCGGCCACCAGACGACCCACCACCAGGGAGGCAAAGCCGATCATGATGCCGGTGACGATATTGCAGGTGAGCACGATGAAGACGGCGCACAGCATGCCGGAGAGAGCGTCGACGCTATCCTTGAAGTCCAGCTTGGTGATGTTGCCGAGCATCAGCAGGCCCACGTACATCAGAGCCGGTGCGGTAGCGTAGGCCGGTACCAGGTAGCTGAGCGGTGAGAGGAAGATCATCAGCAGGAACAGCACCCCGACCACGGTGGCGGTGAGACCCGTCTTGCCACCGGCGGCGGTGCCGGCGGCCGACTCTATGTAGACGGCGGCCGGAGCCCCGCCCACCACGCCGGCAACTATGCTGCTGACCGAGTCTGCGGTCAGTGCCTTGCCACCGCTGATGATGTGGCCACGCTCGTTGATGAGGCCGGCCTGCCCCGCCACGGCGCGGATGGTACCGGTCGCATCAAACACCGCCGTCATCACCAGGGCCAGTACGCTCGGGATCACCGCCGCGTTGAGGGCGCCCATGATGTCCATGCTGCCCACCAGGGAGCCCTGCTCACCGGTCAGGCTCGGCATGGCGAAGAAACCCTGCCAGGTCACCTTAGGGTCGAAGGCCAGGCCCAGCAGGGAGATGGCGACGATCACCATCAGGATCCCGCCCGGCACGCGGCGACGCTCCAGGCCGAAGATGGCGGCCAGCCCAAGCAGGGTCATGATGACGGGGAAGGAGGTGAAATCACCGAGCTGTACCGGCAGGCCGGCCCCCTCGTTCTTCACCACCAGGCTGACGCTGTTGGTGGCGATCAGCAGCAGGAACAGACCGATGCCGATCCCGGTACCGTGGGCGATGCCGAAGGGGAGGTTGGCCAGGATCCACTGACGCACGCCGGTGGCGCTGATGAGGGTGAACAGGATCCCCATCCAGAAGATGGCGCCGAGTGCCACCGGAATCGAGATGCCCTGACCCAGCACCAGGCTGAATGCGGTGAAGGCGGTCAAAGAGATGGCGCAGCCGATGGCCATCGGCAGGCGCGCCCACAGCCCCATCAGCAGGGAGCCGAAGGCGGCGATGAGACAGGTAGCCACAAACACAGGCCCCTGCTCGAAACCGGCCGCGCCCAGCATGTTGGGCACGACTATGATGCTGTAGACCATGGCGAGGAAGGTGGTCAGGCCGGCAACCAGCTCCTGGCGTACCGAGCTGCCCCGCTCATGAATCGAGAAGTAAGTGTCCAAAAAATCGCCTCGTCCCATCGACGCGGCCGCGTGTTGCTCTGCCATTGCCTGGATCTCGTAAAAGTGTGAAGGAAATCGTTTGTCTGATGGGCGCGCAAAATAGCAGGAAACGCGATGAAATGCAGCGAATTCGTCAAACGTTTTCCCTCGGCAGGTCGAACGACTCCCTCTTCGGATTCGAACTGGCCCAACGGCTTCCCCTGACCACTTATCTATACTGAAACCAGTCCGCCATGGAGGTCAGCACATGCATACCGGCAACCTGCTCAAGATGCTCCCCGACTCCCTGCCTTGCGAGCTGTTTGAAGACATCCTCAGCACCGATCACCTGCGCATCGAGCGCATCCTCTCGCGCGGTCAAAGCACACCCCAGGGGGAGTGGTACGATCAAAGCGAACACGAGTGGGTATTACTGGTGGAAGGCGAAGCGGTGCTGAATATCGAAGATCCCCAGAGCGGTGAGGCCAGGCTGCTGCGTTTGGGCCCCGGCGACTACATCAACCTGCCGGCCCACCTGCGCCACCGGGTGGAATCCACGGCCCCGGACCGCACCACCATCTGGCTCGCCATCTTCTACTGACTCTGTGATGAAACCGTCACCATCTCTTCCCTCGTCTGGTTCATCCGGCGTGAACTGAGTAGCCTGTCAACAGAGGCGATAAGGAGATCCCCCATGAACCCCAAGATCACCGCCCGGCAACAGCGACTGACCGCCCTCCTGGCATCGGGGGCAGAGATCCGCATCGGCAGCGAACAGGAGTGCCCACTGCCTCTGACCCAGCTCGACCAGATCGGTGCAGAGCACCCCGCCGTGGTGCAAAGGTGCAGCAGCGGACTCACCGCCGAGGTGTTGCATCTGGATCTGGACGGGGAAGCCTGGTGCCTGAAGCGGGCACGCCCCGTCTCGCGGGTCGCCAATGCCGACGGCGCCACCGCCTTCCTGACCGAACTGCAGCGGCGTCAGGAGATTGAGAGCCTGCGCGAGCTGCACCCCGACCTGCTTCCCCAGGTGGTTAGCACTCGCTTCGGCTCACTGCACCACGGCCTGTTGCTCTCTCCCTGGTTGCCAGGAAAACCCCTCTCACGCATCAATGAACGCGTGTTGCAGCAGATGCTCAATGCCGAGGGGGAGCTCGCTCACTGGGGCTTCTTCGACTGGGACCCGAGCCCGGGCAACCTGCTCGACGACGGCCATCAGGTGCGGCTGTTCGACTTTGGCTACATGTGGCCCTTCGATCCCCTCCACGAGTTCAACTCCAACGGCCTGAGCGATCCCGACTTTCACGTCCCCGAGCGGCTCGAGACCCGGGCCCTCTCGGGGCTCTGGCTCGGGATCGAGGATCCCCTGCCCCAGTTCCATCTGTGGCGTGAACTCTGTCTCGAGTGGGCACGTTGGGAGCTGGCCAGCCTGCGCCGCCGCGGCGCCTCACTCCCGGTGCTGGCCAGACTGGAAGGGCTCATCGCCCGCTGGCGAGAAGCCCTCTCGGGCCCCGAGGCCCTGTGGGCCCACTGGCTGCGCGACATGTACCGCAGCCACCTGCTCGACGTGCTGGACGATCTCAGCGGTCAGAGCGCCACACCGCTCACCCTGCAGCGCATCGACTGGCTCGAGCAGCATCTGGATCGGGACTTCCACCTGCTCCAAAACCACCTGGACCCCGCCGATGAGGGGCTATCGCGCGTGCAGCTGGGCGAACGCTATCGTACCCTGCGCCAACGGGTGGAAGCCTGCCAGCTGGCCTGACGGACAACAAAAAGCCCCGCCGAGGCGGGGCTTTTTGTGAGCGGTAACCGGCTTAGCGGCCCGACTCGGCGATCACGCGGGCGACGATGTCGGCACGCTTGGTGGGCTCCATCTCTTCGAGGGCGATCAGGGCCGCCTTGATCAGCACCCCCTTGGGAATGCTCATGTCGTCGAAGGTGATGGTGGCGTCCAGGTGCAGGGCGTGCAGGCGGCTGGCGTCCTTCGGACCCAGGTTCAGCTGCATGGTGAGCGGGGAGCCCTTCTTCTTGGCCTTGTCGGCCTTGTTGGTGTCGATATCAGACATAGTGGTTCAAACCTGTAGTGTGAGCGGGACTTACCAGTCCTCGTTGCGAATAAAGGCGCGCCAGGAGGTCAGCACGGCGGCGAAATCCTCGAGGCCGCACAGGGCCAGCTGTTCATCGTCATAGTAGGCGAGATCGTCGAGATCCTCGTCCAGGCTGATGTTGAGCACGTTGGCTTTGACCTCGGCCTCCTCCTGGGTCAGGGTCAGCGAGTAGTCACGCCCGGGACGACGAAACTCCTCCTGCTGGCGGGCCGAGAGGCGGTCGATGACGGCGAACAGCTCATCGAGCACGGCTTCGTCCTTACCCACCTCGTCGATCAGCCACTGGCCGATGGCCTCGTGGCCCATGGAGAAGCGGGCGCGGTAACCGCCGAAGCCGTCACGCCGAAATTCATAATCCATCGTGGGGTCCAACTGGGGTAAAGTGGGGCCTATTCTAACGGTCCGGGCGCGCCAGCAACAGCCCGAAGCCCCAATCACGCCGGAAACAGCATGGAACTGGACGATAATATCGCGCGTCAGATCGTCGCGCGGGCCATGAAGATCCTCCCCTACTCGGTCAACGTGATGGACAGGCACGGCCACATCATCGCCTCGGGCGACCCGAGCCGCCTCCATCAACGCCATGAGGGGGCTATTTTGGCCCTCACCGAAAACCGGGTGGTGGAGATCGACGACGCAACAGCCGCTCACCTCAAGGGGGTGCGCCCCGGCATCAACCTGCCCATCGCCTTTCAGGAGGAGTTGATCGGCGTCATCGGCATCTCGGGGGCACCGGAGCAGGTGCGCGCCTTCGCCGCCCTGGTGCAGATGACTGCCGAGCTGATCCTCGAGCAGGCGGCGCTCTCCGAGCAGCTGCTGTGGGATCGCCGCCACAGGGAGGAGCTGGTGCTGCAGCTGGTGCGTGGCGACGGCAAGCCGGCCCAATTGGCCCAGTCGGCCCGCCTGCTCGGCATCGATCTAAGCCAACCCAGGGTCGCCACCGTGATCCGCCTCGAGCAGGGGGAGCCGGCCCGGCTGCGCGAGCTGGTGCACCTGCTGGAGCATCCGGAGCGCGACAACCTGGTCGCCATCCACGGCCTCGACGAGATAGTGGTGCTCAAACCCATCCAGCTCGGAGAGTCGGGCTGGCAGACCGAGGGGGAGCGGGAGCGGGTCAAGGCGCTGCTGGCGCGCATCGCCGGCTTTCGGGTGCGCATCGGGGTGGGCGATCACTTCCCCGGGGTCGAGGGGCTCGCCCTCTCCTGGCACACCGCCCGCGAGACCCTGCAACGCGGCAGCCGCCAGGCACCACGCCGCCAGGTTTACTTCTTCGAGGACTACAAGCTGCCGGTGCTGCTCGGCACCCTGGCCGACTCCTGGCAGGCGAGCCGGCTCGCTACCCCCCTCGAGCGGCTCGGCAAAGAGGATACCAAAGGCACCCTACGCAAGAGTCTCGAGCACTATTTCGGCGAGAATTGTGATCTGCATCGGGCCGCCGCCGCCCTCTTCGTCCACCCCAACACGCTACGCTACCGACTGAGTCGGATAGAACATATAACCGGCTTGAATATCAATGTGTTGGAAGACAAGCTGCTGCTCTATCTGGCCCTCAGCCTGGCAGGGTGATTTGTTTATCTGAACAAAAACACACATCTATTTCTCACAAACTTTGATGGATTAAACAAAGACACCGGCACTCAGGCGGCCATAATGCGGCCACTATTCCAACAACCGGTACCCGACATGACACCCATCACTGCCCTGGGGGCCCTCGCCGCTCTCGTCATCGCCATCACCCTCATCCTCAAGAAGGTGCCGCCCGCCTACGGCATGATTGTCGGCGCCCTCGCCGGCGGTCTCATCGGCGGTGCAGACTTGACCCAGACCGTCGCCCTGATGATCGGCGGCGCCCAGGGGATCACCACCGCCGTGATGCGTATCCTGGCCGCCGGCGTGCTGGCCGGCGTGCTGATCGAATCGGGCGCCGCCACCACCATCGCCGAGACCATAGTGCGCAAGCTCGGCGAGACTCGCGCTCTGCTGGCGCTGGCCCTGGCCACCCTGATCCTGACTGCGGTCGGCGTCTTCGTCGACGTGGCGGTCATCACGGTCGCCCCCATCGCCCTGGCTATCGCCCGCCGTGCCGATCTCTCCAAGCCGGCCATCTTGCTGGCCATGATCGGCGGTGGCAAGGCGGGCAACGTCATGTCTCCCAACCCCAATGCCATCGCGGCCGCCGACACCTTCCACCTGCCCCTCACCTCTGTGATGGCCGCCGGCATCATCCCGGGCCTGTTTGGCCTCGCCATGGCCTACTGGCTGGCCAAGCGCCTCAACAACCGTGGCAGCAAGGTAGACGCCAAGGAGGTGGTCGTGGTGGACGAGAGCGCCCTGCCGCGCTTTGCCGCCGCCATCAGCGCGCCCCTGGTCGCCATCCTGTTGCTGGCCTTGCGCCCGGTGGCCGGTATCGTCATCGATCCCCTCATCGCTCTACCGCTCGGCGGCCTGGTGGGCGCCCTGATGATGGGCAAGTTCGGCAACCTGAACCAGTACGCCGTCTCTGGCCTGTCACGCATGGCACCGGTCGCCATCATGCTGCTCGGTACCGGCACCCTGGCGGGCATCATCGCCAATTCCGGCCTCAAGGACGTGATGATCGCAGGCCTGACCGCCTCGGGCCTGCCCTCCTACCTGCTGGCGCCGGTCTCGGGGGCCCTGATGTCGCTGGCCACCGCCTCCACCACTGCCGGCACCGTGGTCGCCTCCAGCGTCTTTAGCCACACCCTGCTGGAGCTGGGGGTCAGCGCCCTGGCCGGGGCCGCCATGATCCACGCCGGTGCCACCGTGTTTGACCACATGCCCCACGGCTCCTTCTTCCACGCCACCGGGGGCAGCGTCCACATGGGGATCGGAGAGCGGCTCAAGCTGATCCCCTACGAGACCGCCGTCGGTCTCACCATCGCATTCGTCTCTACCCTGATGTTCGGCGTGTTCGGTCTCGCCTGAGGAGAAATTTCATGAAAATCGTCATCGCCCCCGACTCCTTCAAAGAGAGCCTGAGCGCCCTGGAAGTGGCCGACGCCATCGAGGCGGGCTTTCGTCAGGTGCTGCCGGATGCCACCTACGTCAAGCTGCCCATGGCCGACGGCGGCGAGGGGACGGTGCAGTCCCTGGTGGATGCCACCGGTGGGCGCATCGTGCCGGTCGAGGTGACCGCCCCCCTCGGCAACCGGGTCGAGGGCTTCCTCGGCCTGCTCGGCGATGGCAAGCGCGCCGTCATCGAGATGGCCGCCGCCTCGGGACTGCACCTGGTGCCGCCCGAGCGGCGTAACCCCTTGCTCACCACCAGCGTCGGCACCGGCGAGCTGATCCTGGCGGCGCTCGACCTGGGGGTAGAGCACCTGATCCTCGGCATCGGCGGCAGCGCCACCAACGACGGCGGCGCCGGCATGATGCAGGCCCTCGGTGCCCGTCTGCTGGACAAAGAGGGGCAGGCCCTGCCTCCCGGAGGTGGCGCCCTCGGCCAACTGGAGAGGATCGACCTGAGTACTCTGGATCCCCGTCTGGGCAAGCTGCACATCGAGGTGGCCTGCGACGTGGACAATCCCCTGTGCGGCCCCCAGGGTGCCTCCGCCGTGTTTGGGCCGCAGAAGGGAGCCACCCCCGCCATGGTCTCTGAGCTCGACGCCAACCTGGCCCACTACGCCGACCGTATCGAGCAGGTGCTTGGCAAGCAGGTAAAGGAGATTGCGGGGGCGGGCGCCGCCGGTGGCATGGGGGCGGCCCTGGTGGGTCTGCTCGGCGCCGAGCTCAAACCCGGCATCCAGATCGTCATCGCGGCGCTGAAGCTGGCCGAAGCGGTGGCCGACGCCGATCTGGTGGTCACCGGTGAGGGACGCATCGACAGCCAGACCATCCACGGCAAGACCCCGATCGGCGTCGCCCGCTGTGCCAAGGGCTTCGGCAAGCCGGTGATCGGCATCGCCGGTTGCCTCAGCGACGACTGCGCCGTGGTACACGAGCACGGGCTGGATGCCGTGTTTGCCGTGGTCAACCGCGCCATGGCCCTGCCGGAGGCCCTCACCACCGCCCGCGGCAATGTGGAGCTGACGGCCCGTAACGTGGCTGCCTTGTGGCGCCTCGGTGCCCGCTGAGGCCAACGCCGGCCCACTGGGCCGGCTTTTTTGGCTCTGCCGCTGCCCAAGGAGAGTGGCTTGCGGCATCATAGGGGCAGCATAACGCCACGGAGGCCACCATGCTGCTGCTCACCCTGGGGCTGCTCCTCTTTGCCCTGACTCACCTCTATCCCAGTCTCTGGCCGGCGCACCGCGCGCAGCTGCGCGAACGTCTCGGCGAACAGCGCTACAAGGGGCTCTTCTCCCTCGCCGTCTTCGTCGCCTTCGGCCTGCTCTTCGCCGGCTGGCGTGCTACCCTGCCGGAGCCCTTCTACACGCCCCCCGCCTGGGGACGGCCGGCGGCCATGGTGATGCTGCCGCTCGGGATCTGGCTCGTCTGCTGCTCGTTTGGCCCCAATCACCTGCGCCGCTGGCTGCACCACCCCCAGTTGCTGGGATTTATGCTGTGGGCCGTCGGCCATCTGCTGGTCAATCACGAGGGGCGCTCCCTGCTGCTGTTTGCCACCCTGGCGCTGTGGGCACTGGCGAGCCTGTTGCTGATCCTGCGCCGCGACGGCTGGCACACCCAGGTGGCGGCGCCCGACTGGCGCGCCGACCTGGCCTGCTTCGCCGGTGCCGCCGCCTTGGTAGCGACCCTGCTGATCGGCGGCCATCATTGGCTGACCGGCATAGCGCTGATCCCACGCTAGGTGCGCCGTGTTTCCCTTCCACGCTTTGACAAGGACTCCATGATGAAACCTCTGCTGCTCGCGGCCCTCTTGGCCGCCACCACAGCCCAGGCCTGCCCCGACTACTTGAACCAGGAGCTGCGCGAGCTCGCCACCACCACCCGCCACAACCTGTGCCAGCTGACCGAGGGCAAGGTGGTGCTGGTGGTCAACACAGCGTCTTACTGCGGCTATACCAAGCAGTTTGCCGACCTCGAGCGCCTGCACCGGCAATACGGGGCGAAGGGGCTGGTGGTGCTCGGCTTCCCCTCCAATGATTTCCGTCAGGAGGACGGTAGCGAACAGAAGGCCGCCGACGTCTGCCGCCGCGACTATGGGGTCACCTTCCCCATGTTCAACTTCAGCCATGTGCGCGGTGCCGAGGCCAACTCCCTGTTCAAGGCGCTGGCAGCCCAATCCAAGGCCCCCGACTGGAACTTCAACAAGTACCTGCTGGGGCGCGACGGCAAGCTGATCGCCCGCTATGGTGCCGGCCAGACCCCGGATCGCAACCCGCTGCTGCGCCAGCTCGAGCAAGCGCTCGGCCAATAACCCTGCCAAGGGGCGGCCGGGTTTGCCATAATGGACCTTTGTCCACAATGGGAAACTGTGATGCTGCAACGGCTGCCCCAGATGCTGATCCTCGATGCCCTGGTTCGCGAGCAGGGCTTCTCTGCCGCCGCGCGCCGCCTCGGTGTCTCCAAGTCCTACATCAGCAAGCAGCTGGCCCAGCTCGAGGCGAGCCTGGGAGCCCAGCTGGTGCAACGCACCACCCGCCGCTTTGCCCTGACCGAGCTCGGCGAGGACTATGCCCGCCACTGCCGCGCCCTGGTGATCCAGGCCCAGGAAGCCGACTCCATGGTGGCCGAACGCCAGGGCCGGGTCAGCGGCGTGCTGCACCTAGGGATCGGTCAGTCATTTGGTCGCCTGCACGTGGTGCCGCGTCTGCAGGAGTTCCAGCGCAACTATCCCGAGCTCGAGCTGGAGGTCTCTCTGTTCGATCGACGCAGCAACCTGGTGGACGAGGGGCTGGATCTCTGGATCACCACGGTGGAGGATAAGCCGGAGGGGCTGGTCGGCCAGCGGCTGGCCGACATCGGCTTCGTGGTGGTCGCCTCTCCCGACTATCTGTTGCAGCACGGCACGCCCCTCACTCCTCAGGATCTTCAGCACCATAACTGCATCACCTACCAGAGCCAGGAGCGCCGCTACGATCAGTGGCAGTTTCGCCGTGGCCGCGAACGGCTGGCGGTGCCGGTGAGTGGCAACTACCGGGTCGATCTGGCCGAGGCAGTGCGCGACGCCGCCCTGGCCGGGCTCGGCATCGCCTACGTGGCCAACTACCTGCTGGAGGACGAGCTGCGCCAGGGGCGCCTCATCCCCCTCTTCCCCGAGTGGGAACCGAGCCAGAAAATGGCGGTGCACGCCGTCTATGCCCGGCGTGAACACCTGCCCCCCAAGGTGCGCCACTTCATCGCCTTCCTCAAAGAGATCTTCGGTCACCCGCCCCACTGGGAGGCACGCCAGCAACCCTGGCTGGGGCGATTGTCCCTGACCAGGGAATGATTGTCCTTATAAGGAAACAAATGAAATGTGTCTGAATAAAATCAGTCAGTTAGCGAGGTGGAAAACGGTTTTCGTCGTCCGATAACAGAGGGGCAACAAGCCCGGGTTGCGAGACGACAGCGGCAGGCGCAGAATCCGCGCCCATCCCTGTTCCGCCACCCGGAGTCCCCATGATTGCCCTGCTCGGCATGCTGGCCATCCTGGCCCTTGCCACCCTCTGCTCCACCGACCGTCGCGCCATCCCGCTGCGTACCGTCTCCCTCGCCCTGCTGTTGCAACTGCTGTTCGCCGCCCTGGTGCTGTGGCTGCCGGCCGGCCAGAGCGTGCTCAACGGCGTGAGCCAGAGCGTCAGCGCCGTGATCGCCTACGGCCAGGAGGGGATCGCCTTCCTGTTCGGGGATCTGGCCAAGTTCAAACTCGGCTTCATCTTTGCCTTCAACGTGCTGCCGGTCATCATCTTCTTCTCGGCGCTGATCGCCATTCTCTACCACATCGGCCTGATGCCGCGTGTCATCGCCCTGATCGGCGGAGCCCTGCAACGCCTGCTCGGCACCGGCCGCGCCGAGAGCCTCTCTGCTACCGCCAACATCTTCGTCGGCATGGTCGAGGCCCCCCTGGTGGTCAAGCCTTATCTCTCGCGCATGTCCGACTCCCAGTTCTTCGCCGTGATGAGCTGCGGTCTCGCCTCGGTCGCGGGCGGCACCCTGGTCGGTTACGCCAGCATAGGTGTCGAGCTCAAGTACCTGATCGCCGCCGCCTTCATGTCGGCCCCGGCCGGGCTGGCCATGGCCAAGATCCTGGTACCTCCCAGCGAAGTTGAGGCTGACTTCCACGACGACGTGGAGATCCCGCGCGCCACCAACGTCATCGAAGCCGCCGCCGACGGTGCCATGGCCGGCCTCAACATCGCCGTGGCCGTAGGCGCGACCCTGCTCGCCTTCGTCGGTGTCATCGCCCTGTTCAACGGCCTGCTTGGCTGGGCCGGTGGCCTGGTGGGCATGGAGCTGAGCTTCCAGATCATCCTCGGCTGGCTGTTCGCCCCCGTCTCCTGGTTGATCGGTATTCCATGGCAGGAGGCCCAAGCGGCTGGAGCCCTCATCGGCACCAAGATAGTGGTCAACGAGTTCGTGGCCTTCATCGCCCTGGTGCAGGACCAGACCCTGAGCGCCGGCAGCAAGGCCATCGTCACCTTCGCCCTGTGCGGGTTTGCCAACATCTCCTCCATGGCGATCCTGATCGGTGGCCTCGGCTCCATGGTGCCCGAGCGCAAGGCCTTCATCGCCCGCTTCGGCATGCGCGCCATTCTGGCCGGCGTGCTGGCCAATCTGATGAGTGCCTGCCTCGCCGGCCTCTTTCTGACCCTCTCCTGACAACTGCACCTTGTCATTTTCAGCCCGCCTTCCGGCGGGCTTTTTTATGGAAAAGGCATAAAAAAAGCGCCTCAGGGAGGCGCTGGGGAAAAATCACAGATTGGAAGCGTCACATGGGTGCCACTCATAACCGCCATTGGTTCGGAGTGTAGAATCACCTTACGCCTGCTTCTCTGAAGTGAATATGAGCCGTCACTTCATCTGCTGTTCATCTTTGCAACACTTTTCTCGTGCTCCAGCAACCAGGCCTTGATCGGCAGTCCGCCAGCATAGCCGGTCAAGGCACCGGCACTACCAATCACCCGGTGGCACGGCACTATGACGCTAAGGGGATTGCGTCCATTGGCCGCCCCGACGGCCCGCACCGCCTTGGGATTGCCGATGGCGTTGGCAATGTCGCGATAACTCACTGTGTGGCCGAAGGGAATCTCCCGCAGCGCCGCCCACACCGCCATCTGAAACGCCGTGCCACAGGCTGCCAGGGGCAGATCGAAACGGGTTAGCCGACCGGAAAAGTAGGCGGTGAACTGCTCCAGATAGGGGCGCAGTGCCACCTCGTCGTGGCGCCAGTCTGGCAACACGGGCTGGGGTCGCTCACCGTCGCAGAACTCCACGTGGCGCAGGCCATCCCGATCGATGGCGACCAGCAGGGGTCCGCGGGCCGTCTGGCAGAAGGCGTAATGCATGGGATCACCTCAAAAGAGCGGGGGCCTTGCGGCCCCCGAATTCATGACTGGGGTTGTGGGACCTGGCACTGGGTATGGGCTCCAGGCTCCAGATAGGGCGTCAGGATCGGCGCCATCCCCTTGAGCACCTGTACCGGCAGCGCCGAGGTGAAGCGGAACTTGTCCGACTGGCTCCCCGGCACGAAAGCAGTGAGGGTGCCGAAGTGATCTGGGCCCAGGTAGAAGACGAAGGTGGCGGTGCGGTTGCGCGCCAGAGAGCTGGTCACGTTGCCGTAGCGTCCCACCGTCTCGATCCGGTTATCACCGGTCCCTGTCTTGCCGCCCATGACAATAGGGGTTCCATCGGCAAGCTTGAAGGCACCGGCAATACGCCGCGCCGTCCCCGCCTCGACCACCTGGGAGAGTGCACCGCGCAGGGCAGCCGCCACCTCGCTCGGCAGCACGCGTACGCCGGCCTCTTTCTTCGGCATGAACTCGGTCTCGAACGGCGTGCCTTGGCCAAACTCGAGGCGATCGATGCGCAAGGTCGGCAGGCGCACCCCGTCGTTCATAATGATACCCATCAGCTCGGCCAAGGCCGCCGGTCGGTCACCCGAGCTGCCAAGGGCGGTAGCCAGGGACGGTACCAGGTGATCGAAGGGATAACCCAGACGCTGCCAGCGCTGGTGAATATCCAGGAAGGCCTCGACCTCCAGCATGGTGCGGATCCGGCTGTCCCGGGCGCTACGATGTCGCGTCTTGAACAACCAGCCATAGACCTCCTGGCGCTCATCCCGGCTCGCTTTCACCGCATCGGAGAAAGTCGCCTTGTCGAACTCGCGCAGATAGCTAAGCAGCCAGAGCTCGAGCGGGTGTACCCTGGCTATATAGCCTTGATCTGGCAAGGAATACTTGCCTGGACCATAGCCCTCATACAGTTGGGCGATCCGTTTTTCTGTCACGACTGCGCGCATCGCCTTGGGCAGGCGAGCATCCAGGAAGGCCCGAAACTCATCCAGCGACGCATTGGGGAAGAGATAGCGGTGCACGGCCGCCAGCCGAGAGGCACTGGGTTTGAGACCATCGAGGAAGGTATCGAGCTGCTCCTCGGTACTCTTACCCTCATACTTACGCCAGAAGCGCAGCAGGTAGGTCTGTCCCTCTTTATCGGCGAAACGAACCAGATACTCGGTGCGACGCGGGTCCTTGTCATCCTTGAGCAGCTGGGCGCGGTTACCTTCCTTGTAGAGGGTATAGCGCTCGATATCCCGCAGCAGTCTCACGAAGGGCAGGTTAATCGACTCGCGCAGGGCATCGCGCATACTCGGCATGCGACCGTTGTCTTCTTTGCGGAAGTTGTTGAAGGTGTGCATACCGCCGCCGGTGAAGAATCCCTCATAGGGGCTGGCGGAATAGGTGCGATCGAGCGCTGCCTCCAGCATGATGGGAAGACTGCGTTCCTTATCGGTGCTGAGCCAGGCGATCGCCCAACGACTCAGGTTATCCTGCGCATCTATCTTACGCAGGGAATCGATCGGCATGTCGCCATAACGCTCGTGCAGCTCGGCAATAATTTCCAGATAAGTGGTCAGCACCCGCAGCTTGGCGGTAGAGCCCAGCTCCAACTTGCTCATCTCGTTGATATCGAAAGGCTGGTCCGTGTTGTCTGTCTGAACCCGAACCTGGAACCCCTCAGGCGTCCGTTCAAAGAGCGTGAAGCTGTAGCTCACGTCCCCTGTCTTCTCGGGCGAGAGCAGGCGTTCACCAAAGAGCCCGACCTCGGCCGCAAAGGCAGGGTCAGCCAGCCGGTGCAGGTAAGCCGTCACTTGATCCTGAAGCTGGAAGTTGAGACTGGTGTCTGCATTGAGATCCATCCGGTCCAGGTCATAGAGTTGTACCCCCAGCTGCCGGCTCAATCGAGAACGAGCCACCTGCAAGCCCTTGTTGCTCTCAACCTTGAGGGAGGCAGGCGCTTGTACGAAGTTACGAAATGAGAGAGGAGCCTTGAGGGCGGCCTCCATCAAGGGAGGATCTATCATCCCCTCCTGAACGAAGAGACGCAGGTAACTGTCGGTCACCGTGGCCAGATCCTGTCTCCCTTGAGCCAGGTAATAGGACGGACGGCGGTGGGCGATCATCAGAGAGACAACCTGACGCAGGGCCAAACCCTGTTCCGCCAGGCTGGTGCCTTGGTTGCGCATGGGATCGAGCAGCAAATTAACGCGCTCAGGATCGGCACCAAACCAGACCCACAATCCATCCCCCAGGCCATGCACCTCACCATAACCGGGGGCTGCCGACAGGGGCACAGAGTTGAGATAAGCCCAGGCAACCAGTTTTCTCGCTTCCAGGGTTTCCGGGCCAAGCCGATAGGCTCTCACACTGGCAGAAACCATCTGCCTCAGTTTTTCGGTGGGCGATAGGGTCAGGCCATCCGGAGAGTGACGATACTTCTCGACTTGAGTCGCCAGGGTACTCCCCCCTGCCGACTGATCCTGCATGTCGAGCGCCTTGCCAACTTGGGAAACCGCAGCCTTGGCAAAACGGGGCCAATCCACCGCCGGGTTGGCCAGCGGCTCTTCGGTACTGAGCAGATAGCGGTTCTCGATGAAGAGCAGGGATTGCACGACAAGGGATGGAATCGCATTGAAATCCGCATAGTAGTGGCCAGGATAGCGGAAGCGATAGACATCCTCAGCACGACAATCATGCAGCGTCAGCCCTGCCTGTACCTTCTCGGTATAGGGTACGAAGAAGCCATGGGAGGCATAACGGTAAAGCTCGTCGGAGAAACGAACCTGTCGGGTTACCTCGAAGCCACGCTGGAGCAAACGCTCTTGGACGGCAGGCAAAGAGACGTACCCCAAGCGCTTATCAAAAGGCCCTTGTGTCGGAAAGGCGATCTGCCCACTGGCGCCCGGCTCCACACGATACGTCAGTCCCGACGCATAGCGAGAAATCTCTCTGGATTGCAGGGTTGAGGTCTTCATCTCGAAGAGCACCAGCGCCACCAAGGCCCCGACGATCAGCAAGAACAAAAACCAAAACAGCCAGGTAAGCCAGGAACGACGAGGTCTTGGCGGTTGACCCACCGGATAATCCTCTGATGCCACTATATTCGAATCCATCTGCCTTGGTGCGCCCATATGAGACCCCAGCATGGTTGCACAACTTATTGTCTTTATATGTTACGGATGACTCGCCTCTGTCGCAGCAGCATCCTCAGAATTGATGGTAACAGGGCGCAAGGCAGAAAGGCAAAAAGGGAGTCAATGGTCACACCAGAAGGGAAAAAGAAGCCGGCCATCGAGGCCGGCTGAGACTCATTTATGGCCACCCATCGCCTTGAGTTTGGCGCTGAGCTCGCGCCGCTCCTTGGACAGTTCGGCATTCTTGATGATGTGATCATCGACCCGCTCTTCATAGTCGGCACGCATATTCGCAATGATGGCCTGAACCTCTTCGATACTCATGCCAGGCTTGATGTAGTCACTCAGGTTATCCAGCAGGAGAACACGCTTCTGGTTGTCGCGGACCTTCTTCTCATTGTCCTGAATCTCTCGTTTGAGTTTGTTTTGACGACGAGACATACGAACATATTCCAGAACATCGCTGAAGGCAGACTTGTTTACTTGTTCCATATCAGTACCGCTGTTAAGTATCACATCTGTTGCGTGGAGAGCGCCTCCACATACGATTTTATTACTCTACCTGCTTCATGGCGTGAAACAAGTACGACCGGTGTTTTGTACGCAAGAAACGCCGTTTCGTTGATCCTACGCAGCTGAGGATGGCCAAAGACACGGGATCGTAGAACAGATACTGTCGGAGGCAACGAGAGATAAAGCAGTGGCAAACCCGCGAGGAGTGGAGGGCGCAGCCCGAACCCCTTCAGCAGGCCAGCGGCGCCATGTCGATACGTGCTCCAATGCAAAAAGGCCTTCCCGTCAGGGAAGGCCTTCGACGTTTGTGGCGAAGCGGCAGCCGTGTCAACGGCTGGAGCGGAGAGCACCGCCCGACCCCCTTCAGCAGGCCGGCGACATCACTGGGCTATGACTGCTGAGCATAAAGA